>NZ_CP024081.1:0-1429292 GCF_003033885.1 Pseudomonas rhizophila
CGACTGGAATGGTGATGCTCTGACCATTCGACAGGGTGATCACCAGCGGAGCGCCGGTCACCGGGGCGTTAACCGAAGCGGTGTAAACCACGGTGCCGCCTTCAGCCACGGAGGAAGTCGCGGTCAGGCTGACAGTCGAAGTATCAATGGTGTCAGTGACATCGGTGACGGCTGGAGTGGTGCTCGGCACCAGGTTCTCAAAGTTGCCGCCCGTGGCGTTGTCGATGCTGACTTCGACCTTGCCGGCGTCTTTGTAGACGTCGTCTTTTGGAGCATCGACGGTGACGGTGCCAGTTGTGGCGCCGGCAGCGATGTTGATTACAGCGCCGTTGCTCAAGGTCACCGTCACTGGCGAGCCAGCGGCATTGGTCAATGTCGCTGTGTAAACAATCGAACCGCCTTCAGCAACAGTGTCAGTGGCCGAGAGCGTCAGGCCAGTCGTGTCCTGAACGTCGGTAACGGTGGTGTCAGCCGGAGTGGCGTCGATGTCCAGTTTTTCGTAGTTGCCGCCTTGAGCATCATCAATCTTGACGCTCAGGTTATCGCCGCCGGCAAGAGCGTCGTTCTGCGTAACGAAGTTCACCGAACCGCTGCTGGAGCCAACCGGGATGGTGATGCTTTGGCCGTTGCTCAACGTCACGACCAACGGAGCGCCGGTGACTGGCGCGTTGACGGAAGCGGTGTAAACCACGGTGCCGCCTTCGGCCACATTTGCGGTCGCGGTGAGCGAAACCGTGCTGGTGTCGATGGTATCGGTCACGTCGGTGACGGCTAGAGTGGTGCTCGGCACCAAATTCTCGAAGTTACCGCCGGTGGCGTTGTCGATGCTGACTTCGACTTTGCCGGCGTCTTTGTAGACGTCGTCTTTTGGCGCATCGACAGTGACAGTGCCGGTGGTGGCGCCGGCAGCGATGTTGATTACGGCGCCATTGCTCAGGGTTACGGTCACTGGCGAGCCAGCGGCGTTGGTCAATGTGGCGGTGTAAACGATCGAACCACCTTCAGCAACGGTATCGGTTGCACTTAAGGTCAGACCGGTCGTGTCCTGCACATCGGTAACGGTGGTGTCCGCTGGAGTGGCATCAATGTCCAGTTTTTCGTAGTTGCCGCCCTGAGCGTCGTCGATCTTGACGCTCAGGTTATCGCCGCCAGCAAGGGCGTCGTTCTGGGTCACGAAGTTCACCGAACCGGAGCTGGAGCCAACCGGGATAGTGATGCTCTGGCCGTTCGACAGGTTGATGACCAACGGAGCGCCGGTGACCGGTGCGTTGACCGAGGCGGTGTAAACCACGGTGCCGCCTTCAGCTACATTCGCGGTCGCAGTGAGCGAAACCGTGCTGGTGTCGATGGTGTCGGTCACGTCGGTGACGGCTGGAGTGGTGCTTGGCACCAGGTTCTCGAAGTTGCCGCCGGTGGCGTTGTCGATGCTGACTTCGACTTTGCCAGCGTCTTTGTAGACATCATCAGTCGGCGCGTCGACGGTCACAGTGCCGGTAGTAGCGCCGGCAGCGATGTTGATCACTGCGCCATTGCTCAAGGTCACGGTGACCGGCGAGCCAGCGGCGTTGGTTAGGGTTGCGGTGTAGGTGATTTGACCACCTTCGGCAACCGAATCGGTAGCACTCAAGGTCAGGCCAGTCGTGTCCTGCACATCTGTAACGGTGGTGTCAGCCGGAGTGGCATCGATGTCCAGTTTTTCGTAGTTGCCGCCCTGAGCATCATCAATCTTGACGCTCAGCGAATCACCACCTGACAAAGCATCGTTCTGGGTAACGAAGTTGACCGAGCCGGAGCTGGAGCCGACTGGAATGGTAATGCTCTGACCGTTCGACAGGGTGATCACCAGCGGAGCGCCGGTGACCGGAGCGTTAACCGAAGCGGTGTAAACGACGGTGCCGCCTTCAGCCACGGAGGAAGTCGCGGTCAGGCTGACAGTCGACGTATCGATGGTGTCAGTGACATCGGTGACGGCTGGAGTGGTGCTCGGTACCAGGTTCTCGAAGTTGCCGCCCGTGGCGTTATCGATGCTGACTTCGACCTTGCCGGCGTCTTTGTAGACGTCGTCTTTTGGAGCATCGACGGTGACGGTGCCAGTTGTGGCGCCGGCAGCGATGTTGATCACTGCGCCATTGCTCAAGGTCACGGTGACCGGCGAGCCAGCGGCGTTGGTCAGGGTTGCGGTGTAGGTGATTTGACCACCTTCAGCAACCGAATCGGTAGCACTCAAGGTCAGGCCAGTCGTGTCCTGCACATCTGTAACGGTGGTGTCAGCCGGAGTGGCATCGATGTCCAGTTTTTCGTAGTTGCCGCCCTGAGCATCATCAATCTTGACGCTCAGCGAATCACCACCTGACAAAGCATCGTTCTGGGTAACGAAGTTGACCGAACCGGAGCTGGAGCCAACCGGGATAGTGATGCTCTGGCCGTTCGACAGGTTGATGACCAACGGAGCGCCGGTGACCGGTGCGTTGACCGAGGCGGTGTAAACCACGGTGCCGCCTTCAGCCACGGAGGAAGTCGCGGTCAGGCTGACAGTCGACGTATCGATGGTGTCGGTCACGTCGGTGACGGCTGGCGTGGTGCTCGGCACCAGGTTCTCAAAGTTGCCGCCCGTGGCGTTGTCGATGCTGACTTCGACTTTACCGGCGTCTTTGTAGACGTCGTCTTTTGGCGCATCGACGGTCACAGTGCCGGTGGTAGCGCCGGCAGCGATGTTGATTACGGCGCCGTTGCTCAGAGTCACGGTCACTGGTGAACCAGCGGGGTTGGTCAGGGTTGCGGTGTAAACAATCGAACCGCCTTCGGCAACGGTGTCAGTGGCCGAGAGTGTCAGGCCAGTCGTGTCCTGCACATCGGTAACGGTGGTATCAGCGGGAGTCGCGTCGATGTCCAGTTTTTCGTAGTTGCCGCCCTGAGCATCATCAATCTTGACGCTCAGGTTGTCGCCGCCGGCAAGGGCATCGTTCTGGGTCACCAAGTTGACCGAACCGCTGCTGGAACCGACTGGAATGGTGATGCTCTGGCCGTTGCTCAACGTTACGACCAACGGAGCGCCGGTGACCGGTGCGTTGACCGAAGCGGTGTAAACGACGGTTCCGCCTTCAGCCACGGAGGAAGTCGCGGTCAGGCTGACAGTCGACGTATCGATGGTATCGGTGACATCAGTCACTGCCGGAGTCGTGCTCGGAACGAGGTTCTCGAAGTTACCGCCCGTTGCGTTATCGATGCTGACTTCGACTTTGCCAGCGTCTTTGTAGACGTCGTCAGTCGGCGCATTGACGGTCACAGTGCCGGTGGTGGCACCGGCGGCGATGTTGATTACAGCGCCGTTGCTCAGGGTCACGGTGACCGGAGTGCCAGCGGGGTTGGTCAGGGTCGCGGTGTAGACAATCGAACCGCCTTCGGCCACTTCAGTGGAAGCTGACAAACTCAGGCCGGTGGCGTCCACCGAGTCGGTAATCGTCGTCACGGCAGGTGTAGTGCTTGGCACCAGGTTTTCAAAGTTGCCGCCKGTSGCACCGSTAATYGTGGTGCTGACGGTGCTGCCYTTGTTGTAGACGTCGTTGGCCGGGGTATCGACGTTGACGGWGCCGGTGGTTTGRCCGGCYGCGATGGTGATGACCGAGCCATTGCTCAAGGTCACGGTRACCGGCGTCTGGGCCGGGTTGGTCAGGGTGGCGGTGTAGGTGATCTGYCCGCCTTCYGTGATGGTYTCGCTGGCGGTCAYYGTCAGGCCGGTGGCGTCCACGGAATCGGTGATCGTCGTCACGGCAGGCGTGGTGCTCGGCACCAGGTTTTCAAAGTTGCCGCCKGTSGCACCGSTAATYGTGGTYCTGACGGTGCTGCCYTTGTTGTAYACGTCGTTGGCCGGGGTATCGACYTTGACGGTGCCGGTGGTTTGRCCGGCYGCGATGGTGATGACCGAGCCATTGCTCAAGGTCACGGTCACCGGCGTCTGGGCCGGGTTGGTCAGGGTGGCGGTGTAGGTGATCTGGCCGCCTTCGGTGACGGTGTTGCTGGCGGTCAAGGTCAGGCCGGTGGCGTCCACCGAATCGGTGATCGTCGTCACGGCAGGCGTGGTGCTCGGCACCAGGTTTTCAAAGTTGCCGCCKGTSGCACCGSTAATAGTGGTGCTGACGGTGCTGCCGTTGTTGTAGACGTCYTTGGCCGGGGTYTCGACGTTGACGGTGCCGGTGGTCTGGCCCGCAGCGATGGTGATGACCGAGCCATTGCTCAAGGTTACGGTCACTGGCGTCTGGGCCGGGTTGGTCAGGGTGGCGGTGTAGGTGATCTGGCCGCCTTCGGTGACGGTGTTGCCGGCCGTCAAAGTGACGGTGGTGGTGTCCACGGTGTCGGTGATCTGGGTCACTGCCGGTGTGGTGGGCAAGGTCACGGCAATGCCGGTGCCGCCAGTAGTGCCGGTGACGGTGACGCTGATCTGGCTAGGGTCGTTATAGACAGTGTCGTTCGGCGCCAGGGGGACGTTGACGCTGCCGGTCAGTTGCCCGGCGGGAATCACGATCACTGCGCCGTTGGACAAGGTCACGATCAGGTTGGTCTGAGGCGCCTGGGTGACGGTCGCGGTGTAGACCAGCACGCCGCCGGCCTCGGTCAGGGTCGGGGTGGCGCTCAGGGTCAACGTCGAATCAAGCACCGCGTTGGCAGTGGTATCGGCGTCGGTGTCGCCGCCGGTGATGTCATCGTCAGCGGCCACGGCTGCGCTCAAACCCTCAGTCGGGAACCCGATGGTCGGGTCGACGCTGCCAGCGGTGGCATCCAGCATCACAACGCTGTGGCCGCCACCGGCGGCCCCACCCGTACCTGCAGCAGTGGCGCCAGCGGCGGTGGCTTCAAGGGCGGTCGTCGGGTCGACGCCGGCGGCAATGGCCTGCTGCAGTTCTTCTACCGACGGCGCAGCCTGGGCAGTGGCCTGGGCGAGATCGGTGGAGGAGTCCGGGGCAGTGGCGCTCCACTGGGTGTCGCGACCCAGGTCCAGCGTGCGCCCATCGGCCAGTTCCAATGTAACGGCGCCAGCAGCGCCGGTGTCCAATTGATCGCCTGTGGACAGGCGGTCACCTTCAATGAGCACACGCCGGATGCCTTCGGGGGATACGACGAAAACCTGACCAACAATGCTTTTGACGACGGCAATAACACTGCTCATTGAAGACTCTCCGGGTGCCACGTTCAGTAGACTTCCATGTACCGAACAGCCTCTGGCTGCGCCGGTCTGGACGCTCTTGCTTCGCTAAATAAGGTTGTTTTGACGCTTCATGACGTCAATATTTTGGCTTGGTTTTTTTGATTTTTTTGTTTATGCCAAACTATTGACCTTCTGCTGGCCATCCTAAACAATCGCTTCAGTAATGTCACATTGATATTTAAGCGGCGACCTGTTCTTTCGGTGCATGATTCACTGCCTGTTTCGAACTTTCCGACATACGGTCATCCCGGTTGCCATCATCCGATGCAGCGCCACCTTTCGCTGTGATTCAAGACAAGAGTTTCGGGAATAATCCAACCATGCGTTTGCACCTGTTCAAGGCTTTACCTTTCGCCCTCGCCGCCAGTTTCGTACAAGCACAAACCTTGCCGCAGGCTATGCAACAGGCGCTGGATGTCCATCCTGAGATTCAGGCCGGTGTGAACAGCCGACTGGCGGCGGACTACCAACTCAAGGCCGCTAAAGGCGGCTACCTGCCTAGAGTGGACCTTGCGGCGGGGTACGGTCGCGAAGGTACTGACAGTGTGACGACCCGCTCGGGCAGCAATAATCATTGGGAAACCTTGAACCGTAGCGAGTCCAGCCTGCGCCTGACGCAAATGGTTTTTGACGGTTTTGCGACGTCCAGCGAAGTGGGGCGTCAACAAGCCACCGTGAATGCCCGTGCCTATTCCTTGCTGGACGCGTCCGAGCGCACCGGATTGACCGTGGCCCAGGTTTATCTGGACGTGCTGACCCGACGCGAGTTCGTACGTCTGGCCGAGGAAAACCTCAAGAGTCACGAGCGCATCTTCGATCAAATCAAGCTGCGCACAGACCGTGGCGTGGGCAGCGGCGCCGATCTGGATCAGGCTGAGGCGCGCATGGCCCAGGCCCGCAACAACCTGATCACCGAGCAGACCAATCTGGCCGACGCCGAGACCAACTACCTCAGCGCCGTGGGCCAGATGCCCGACCAGCTGGAACGTCCCGCCGATTTTCTGGCGCTGTTGCCGGCCAACCTGAACGAAGCCCGTGCCCAGATGCTGGAGAACAGCCCGGTGTTGCGTTCCGCCGAAGCCGACATCGCGGCCGCCGAGCAACAGTACGAAGCCGCCAAGTCGAGCTTCTACCCCCGCTTCGACGCCGAGTTGGGCCGTACCGCCGACAACGATCTGGATGGTCAGAACGGTCACAACAACGAATGGCAAGCCATGCTGCGCATGCGTTTCAACCTGTACGCCGGTGGTAGCAACAAGGCGGATCTGGAGTCCAAGTCGTATCTGTCGAACCAGGCCCTGGACATCCGCAACAACGCCCTGCGTCAACTGACTGAAGAGTTGGGCCTGGCCTGGAACGCCCTCAACAACGCCAACGCCCAGGTACCGATTGCCCAGCAGTACGTCGATCACAGCGCCAACGTACGCACCGCCTACCAGCGGCAGTTCGGTCTCGGCGAGCGGACCCTGCTCGACTTGCTCGACAGCGAAAACGAGCTGTTCAGCGCCTCCCGCCGTCTGGCGGAGATCAAGAACGTGCAGTTGTTCAGCCAATATCGGATCAAGGCAACCATGGGGCAGTTGCTCAAAAGTCAGGGGGTTGTCGCGCCGTTGGCATCCGTTGTGCAGAATGACGTCAAGCCCAGGGTCCAGTTGCCTGGGATGAATTGAGTCATCCATCCCGTTTTGATCAGCAAAGAGTGCCCAGCGTGGAATCAGAAGTCAGTCGAGCCGAACTCATCCATGATCCACGCACGCTGCACGACGACCCATTGCTGGACGGCTTGCTGGCGCTTTGCATGCTCCATCAGAAGCCGGCCAGCGCGGCGATGCTCACCACCGGCCTGCCGTTGCCCAAGCAACGGCTGAGCGTCGAATTATTGTCGCGAGCGGCAGCACGTGCCGGTCTGCAAGGCCGGGTGCTGCAACGCAAGCTCGAGCAGATACCGACCATCGCCATGCCGGCCCTGCTGTTGCTCAAGGAGGGTCGTAGCGCGGTGTTGCTCGGCTGGGTCGGCGATGACCAGGCGCGTCTGCTGCTCAGCGAAAGTGATGGCGGCGAAGTGACGGTCAGCCGTGAACTGCTGGCCGACGACTACAGCGGCAAAGTGTTCTTCGCTCAACCGCAACACAAATTCGACGTGAACCACGGCACGCTCATTCCTCGGGCGCGTTCGTGGTTCCGCGACACGCTCAAGCGCTCGCGCTGGCTGTACGCCGACGCCATCGCTGCCAGCTTGCTGATCAACATTATCGCCATGGCGGCGCCGCTGTTCGTGATGAACGTTTACGATCGCGTGGTGCCGAACCAGGCCGAGTCCACCCTGTGGGTGCTGGCGATCGGTATTACCGGCGCCTATGTGTTCGACCTGATCCTCAAGATGTTGCGCAGCCTGTGCCTGGACCTGGCCGGCAAGAAAACCGACCTGATCATTTCGGCGACGCTGTTCGAGCGCATCGTTGGCATGGCCATGAAGTATCGCCCGGCACGGGTGGGCAGCTTTGCCCAGAACATCCATGAATTCCAAAGCCTGCGGGACTTTCTCGCCTCGCTGACCCTTACCAGCCTGATTGACCTGCCGTTCACCTTGCTGATTTTCATGGTCATCGCGATCCTCGGTGGGCATCTGGTATGGATTCCGGTGCTGGCCTTTCCGATTGCCCTGCTGATCGGCTACGCCTTGCAAAAGCCCCTGGTGGCGACCATGGAGCGAACCATGGCCCTGGGCGCCGAGCGTCAATCCAGCCTGATCGAAACCCTGGCCGGTCTGGATGCGGTGAAGGTCAACAACGCCGAGAGCGAGCGCCAGTATCAGTGGGAACAAACCATCGGCACCCTCAGCCGCCTCGAGCTGCGGGTCAAGATGCTGTCCGGCCTGGCGATGAACATCACCTTGCTGATCCAGCAGTTGGCCGGGGTGATCATGATTGTCTTCGGCGTCTATCAGATCATTGCCGGCAACCTGAGCATGGGTGGGTTGATCGCTTGCTACATGCTCAGTGGCCGCGCCCTCAGCCCATTGGCGTCGCTGTCGGGTCTGTTGACTCGCTATCAGCAGGCGCGGGTGACCATGGTTTCGGTCGATCAGATGATGGAGCTGCCCCAGGAGCGCAACTTCGAAGAGCGCCCGTTGAGCCGTAAGGTCTTGCAGGGTGCCATCGAATGCCGTCAGTTGAATTTCACCTACCCGAACCAGCAGAACGCTGCGCTGAAGAACATCAACCTGGTGATCAAGCCCGGGGAAAAAATCGGCATCATCGGTCGTAGCGGCTCGGGCAAGAGCTCCCTGGCCAAGTTGCTGGTGGGTCTGTATCAACCGGACGACGGAGCGCTGTTGGTGGATGGCGTGGACATTCGCCAGATCGACGTCAGCGAGCTGCGCTACAACATCGGTTATGTGCCGCAGGATATCCAGCTGCTGGCCGGTACCCTGCGGGACAACCTGACCTCCGGCGCCCGTTACGTCGAGGACGAACTGGTGCTCCAGGCCGCCGAACTTGCCGGTGTGCATGAGTTCGCGCGCTTGCACCCGCAAGGCTATGAACTGCAAGTTGGCGAGCGCGGGCAGAACCTGTCCGGCGGCCAGCGACAGAACGTCGCCCTGGCCCGCGCGCTGCTGCTCAACCCGCCCATCCTGCTGTTGGATGAACCCACCAGCGCCATGGACAACACCGGTGAGGAACGCTTGAAACAGCGCCTGGCCGCCGTGGTGGAAAACAAGACCGTGCTGCTGGTGACGCATCGGGCATCCTTGCTGTCGCTGGTGGACCGCCTGTTGGTGATCGACCGTGGGCAGATCCTCGCCGACGGCCCGAAAGCCGCGGTGATGGAAGCGTTGAAGAAGGGGCAGATCAGTGTTGCTTAAGTCGGGTTTGAAAAATGCCGTGGGCCGCTATTTCAAGGGCTCGGACTCGCTGCATGGCCAGCCTCTGCCTGAGGTCAACAAAGCCCTGATCGAAGACGCTCCGCGAGTGGTGCGGCTGACGATCTGGGGGATCATCGGCTTCTTTGTCTTCCTGTTGCTGTGGGCCAACTTCGCGCAGGTCGACGAAGTGACCAAGGGCGACGGCAAGGCGATTCCGTCGTCCAAGATCCAGAAGATCCAGAACCTGGAAGGCGGGATCGTTGCCGAGCTGTTTGTCAGCGAAGGGCAGATCGTCGAGGCCGGCGCGCCGTTGATTCGCCTGGATGACACTCGGTTTGTCTCCAACGTTGGGGAGACCGAGGCTGATCGTTTGTCCATGTTGTTGCGGGTCGAGCGGCTGAGTGCCGAAGTCGATGACCGGCCGCTGAACTTCCCGGAGGACGTGCTCAAGGCGGTTCCGCGCCAGGCCGCCAGCGAAGAGTCGCTGTACATCAGCCGCCGCCAGCAACTGCACGATGAAATCGGCGGGTTGCAGGAGCAGTTGATCCAGCGTCAGCAGGAGTTGCGCGAGTTTGTTTCCAAGCAGTCGCAGTACCGCTCCGCCCTGTCGTTGCAACGCCAGGAGATCAACATGTCCGAACCGCTGGTAGCCCAGGGTGCGGTGTCACCGGTGGAAGTGCTGCGGCTCAAGCGGGCTGAAGTCGAAACCCGTGGGCAACTCGACGCCACGACACTGGCGATTCCCCGCGCTGAATCGGCGATCAAGGAAGTGCAGCGCAAGATCGATGAGACGCGTGGCAAGTTCCGCAGCGAAGCCCTGACCCAACTCAATGAGGCGCGTACCGACCTGAACAAGGCCCAGGCCACCGGCAAGGCTTTGGAGGATAGGGTAAGCCGTACACTGGTCACCTCGCCGGTGCGGGGTATCGTCAACAAGTTGCTGGTGAACACCATCGGCGGGGTCATCCAGCCCGGCAGTGACCTGGTGGAAATCGTGCCCCTGGATGACACGCTTCTGGTGGAAGCGAAAATCCGTCCCCAGGACATCGCCTTCCTGCACCCCGGCCAGGACGCCACGGTGAAATTCACCGCGTACGACTACACCATTTACGGTGGGCTGAAAGCCAAGCTGGAGCAGATCGGCGCCGACACCATCACCGACGAAGACAAGAAAACCACTTACTACATCATCAAGCTGCGCACCGAGCGCAGTCATCTGGGCACCCCTGAAAAACCCCTGTTGATCATCCCGGGCATGGTGGCCTCGGTGGACATCATCACCGGCAAGAAAACCGTACTCAGTTACCTGCTCAAACCCATCATCAAGGCCCGGGCCGAGGCGTTGCACGAGCGGTAGTGTTTGAGCGGGCCTCCTCGTCACAAATGCTGAGTTGTCTGGGCTGACGTCGTCGCGAGCAGGCTCGCTCCCACAGGGTGACTGGCTGTGTCGCGATAGTGCTTTGCCACGGTAGGACTAGAGGTATCGGAGCTGGGCGTCGGTATATCCGGCTGCAGGGGTTTACCAGTAATCCGGTTTGATAGCGGGGGCTTTGTGGGTGGGTACTCGGGTGGGGAACTGGTGGGATTGGAGTTCCTCGCAGGTGACAACGCGGCGTGTCCAGTGGGCGTGCTGCTTTAGCGAACCTGGAGACGGGCGATTCAGCTCGGCTCTGTGGGGAAGAATGACGCCGACGGTTATTTCAGGAAAGTCTTCTCGTACGGCTCTCAAGGCCGGCGTCATGTCGGTATCGCTGGATACAAGCACCAACTGCTCCAACCGTTCATGATGCTTCAGTTTCGTTTGCTTGGCAGCGGTTCGATACATGCTGATTGCCATGTGAACGTCCGTTTCTTTCTCCTCCAGCTTCCAGATGTCGACTTTGTCGTTGCGAGACGCTTTCGTCTTTCTATCAATAAAGCGAGGGACCTTGGCAGGTTCAAGTTGATGGTGACCGTAATGGACACAGATATGGGTGCTCTTCAGGGCGCGAATATAAGTGTCTTGCGCTTCTTTTGATGCTTGACCCCGGGTGGCCAATGACGGTTTGACCGAGGAGGTGAAGTAATCAACCGAGGAAGTGGTGCTCTGCGGATTTTCGATATGCGCGATATGCGACAACAGACTTCGCAGATCCAGCCACTTGTAAGGTGTGTCCGCGAGCAGCCCATAGAACAGGTTGTAGCCATCTACAAAAAATGCGGTTCGCACAAGCTCAATCCCCAGAAACGAAAAAACCGGCCTAAGCCGGTTTTTTCACCCCAACAGCCAGAAAATTGAATCTCTGCGTACGGGGTTGAGTAAAGCCATCCTAAGTTGAGCGTGACATGGCGTCAACTGCTGTTTGGTTTACCTTTTTTCACCGGCAGATCAGTGTTGAGCGTATGCGCGGTGGGAGGTCAAACTCATTCTTTGTTTGATCTGTCAGTGTTTATTACGAAATTGAGGGCTCCTGCGGAGAATACGAGAGATCCATCACCGAAAGCCGTTTTGTATGAGTGGAAGCTCTCAAGATTCTGTGGGATTTGATACCGACTCATCCCAGCAAAAACCGAGCGCTTTTTGATCTCCTCTTTGGTCTTTTTGAAACAAGAGATTGCTTCCTCCTCCCTGCTACTCCCTTGACGCCCCCCACCGCTGTCGTAGACTCCGCCCATCCGTCAGGGAGTAACGGTTATGCGGCGTTCAGGTAGTTGGGTTTGGGGGTTGGTCTTTGTAACGTGCTGGGTGCAGGCGCAGACGCCTGTTTCCGATGATCCGCTGCTCGAGAGCGGCGTCAGGGCCAGTGCACCGAGCGGCAATGAGGCGCGTGGGGTGCTTCGGGCACGGGATCAGGCGGTGCTTGCCAGTGAGTTGGCTGGACGAATTGTCGAGTTGCCGTTCAGTGAGGGGGAGTCGTTCAAGCAGGGCGATACCCTGGCGCGTTTCGATTGTTCAGCGTACCAGGCTCAGCTCAATGCAGCTCGGGCCGCGAGCCGTGGTGCCAGTGAAGAACTGGCTCATAACAAGCAATTGGCGGCGTTGAAATCGGTCGGGCGTTTCGAAGTGGCACGCGCCGAGGCCAGGCTCAGCGAAGCGCAGGCGCAATCCCAGGTTTATCAGGTCCAGGTCAAGCGCTGCAGCGTGATCGCGCCGTTCGATGGACAGGTGGTGGCGCGCGAGGTGCAGCGCTATGAAAGCGTGGCCGCCGGCGCGCCGTTGCTGGACGTGGTGGACAACCGCACCCTGGAAATCCATCTGCTGGTGCCTTCGCGCTGGATGGGCAGGCTCAAGCCGGGCCAGTCCTTCACCTTTGTCCCCGATGAAACCGGCCAGCCGCTGCAAGCGACGGTCAAACGCCTTGGCGCGCGCATCGACGAGGGCAGCCAGACTTTGCTGCTGGTGGCGACGCTGCCTGACGCCAAGGGGCTGTTGTCCGGCATGAGCGGTACGGCGCGTTTCGCGGAGTTCAAGTGAACGCGCCGATCACGGGCAGCGCCGAACAGGTATTTGCCCGATTCCTCGACCTGGAGCGCCAGACGCGGGCTGCGCGTACCCCGGCGCAACTGAGTTACAGCCTGGTCAACGATGGTCAGGCCCTGTTCGGGTTCCGACATGCCGCGTTGTTGATCGCCGGCAAGGTCCAGGCGGTGACCGGCGTCAGTGCCGTGGATCCGAACGCACCGTTCGTGGCGTTTGTCGAGCAGGCGGTGGCGCAGCTGTTCAAAAAAGGCTTGCTGAACCAGGCCCGGGTTATTGCCGCCGATGGGGTGAGCGACTCCATTCAGGCGGACTGGCGAAGCCTGTCGGCGGGGCAGGTGTTCTGGCTGCCGTTGATCGATCATCAGGGGCAGGTGTTCGGCGGTTTGTGGCTGGCCCGTGACCTGCCATGGCCCCCCTCTGAACAAGTGCTGCTGTCGCAACTGGGCGACACCTATAGCCACGCCTGGCTGACGCTGCAACCGCGCAAACCGTGGCGCTTGCGCTGGACCCGCAAGCGTCAGGTCGCCTTGGTGGCGGTGCTGCTGTTGGGCTTGCTGGTTCCTGTCCGTCAGTCGGTATTGGCCCCGGCCGAAGTGGTGCCGCTGGGCGGGCAGGTGGTGGCGGCGCCTTTGGACGGGGTGATCGCCCAATTCCTGGTCAAACCCAACCAGAGCGTCAAGAGCGGCGACTTGCTGTTGCGCTTCGAAAGCACCAGTCTCAAGGCCCAGGCCGATGTGGCCGAGCGCGTGTTGGGCGTGGCCGAGGCGGAACTCAAGGCTAACGCTCAGCGCGCGTTTGCCGATGCCGAGTCGAGTTCGAAGATTGATCTGTTGGCCGCTCGCGTCGAGCAGAAACGCGCCGAACGCGACTATGCAATCGAGTTGCTCAAGCGCAGTGAAGTGCGCGCCGAACGGGACGGTATTGCGGTATTTGCCGATGCAGAACGTTGGCTCGGCAAGCCGGTGCAGACGGGGGAGCGGTTGATGGAAATCGCCGACCCGAACCAGGCCGAATTGCGTATTGAGCTGGCGGTGGGCGACGCGATTGACCTGGCCCCCGGTGCCCAGGTGGCGTTGTTCCTCGACAGCGACCCGTTGCAGCGACACCTGGCCAGGCTCGAACGTTCGGCCTACGAGGCGCAACCCACAGCTGCCGGGCAACTGGCGTATCGCCTGGACGCGCGTTTCGATGACGCGGCGCCGCGCATCGGCCTGCGGGGCACGGCGAAAATTTTCGGCGATCGCGCCCCGCTGGCGCTGTACCTGTTGCGTCGACCACTGGCCGGCTTGCGCCAGAGCGTGGGTCTGTAGCATGGGACTGCCGAGCCTGCGGCCAGACCTGCAATTGTCCCCGGCGGCCCCGGACCCGGACGGCTCCCCTCAATGGACCCTGGCCGATCCGGTACGCGGGCGCTATTTCAAGCTTGGCGCGGCGGCGATGCGCATGCTGCGGCACTGGTCCCTTGGTGAGCCGGAACAGGTGCTGCAAGCCGCGAACCGTGAGCCGGGCCTTCCGCTCAATAATGAGTCGCTGGAGCAATTGCTGGGCTTTTTGCGAGGTCACGATCTGATCAGCGCCATGGACCCGCAACAGCGCGACAGCTATCAGTTCAAGACGGCCGCCCAGCGCCAGAGCCTGTGGCAGATCCTGCTGCACCAGTATCTGTTTTTTCGCATTCCGTTGTGGCGCCCGGATGCTTTTCTCAATCGCGCCTGGCCGTTTCTCGCACGGTACGGGCCCGCCATCCTGCGGTATGGCATGCCGCTGACCCTGGGCGTGGGTATTTTTCTGGTGTCGCGGGACTGGCAGCGCTTCGTGGCGACGTTTCCGCACCTGTTCAGCCTGGGTGGCGCGCTGGCGTTCGCGGTGGCGTTGTTCTTCGCCAAGTTGTGCCACGAGTTCGGTCATGCCTTCATGGCCAAGCGCGCCGGTTGCCGTGTGCAGAGCATGGGCGTGGCATTCATGGTGCTGTTGCCGATGTTCTACACCGACGTCAGCGACGCCTGGCGGGTCAATGATCGTCGTGCCCGGCTGCTGATCGGCGCCGGCGGTGTACTGGCCGAATTGCTGCTGGCGTGCATCGCGTTGCTGGCCTGGTCGCTGTTGCCCGACGGACCGGCCCGCACCGCAGCGTTCATGTTGGCCAGCGCCACCTGGATCACCACGTTGATCATCAACCTTAACCCCTTCATGCGCTTCGACGGTTATTTTCTGCTCAGTGATTTCTGGGCAGTGGATAACCTCCAGGGGCGAGCGTTTGCGTTGTGCCGCTGGCGTTTGCGTGAAGCCTTGTTCGGTTATGGCGCGCCGGCTCCGGAACCCTGGACGCCGACAATGCGTCGTCGCTTACTGGTGTGGGGATACGGCGCCTGGCTATGGCGCGCGGCGTTGTTTTTGGGTATTGCCCTGGCGGTCTATCACCTGTTCTTCAAGGTGCTGGGCATTTTCCTGATGTTGGTGGAATTGGTGTGGTTCATTTTTATGCCCATCGTGAACGAATGGCGGCAGTGGTGGAGCCGGCGCGAGCAGGCCCATGGTCCGCGAGTGCTGCTCAGTGGCCTGGTGTTACTGGCGTTGGCGTTGGTGCTGCTGTTGCCCTGGCGTAGCGCCGTGGAGGTGCCGGTCATGCTCGAGGCCGGTCGCGCCAGTGCCTTGCATGCGCCGGTGGCGGCGCGGATCAAACAAGTGAATGTGCATGACGGCCAGACCGTGGCCCAGGGCGATGTGTTGATCGAGCTGGAGTCGCCGGACATGGCCTCGCGCCTGGCGATTGTGCGTCGGGAAATCGAGATCCAGCAGTTGCAGATGCGTCGCCAGGCCGGACGCAGCGAAACCGCCGCCGATGCCGGTATCGTCGAACAACAACTGGCCGAAGCGGTGGCCGAATACCGGGGCCTGGTCGCCCAGCGTGAGCGCCTGCTGTTACGCGCGCCCCATGCCGGACAGGTGCGTGATCTGTTACCACAGTTGTCGGTGGGGCGCTGGTTGTCGCCCACACAGCCGCTGGCGCGGGTGGTACAGGCCGACTCCCGCTTACGCGGCTACCTGACCGAAGCCGAGCTTTGGCGGGTCGAACCCGGGGCCACGGGGCGTTTCATTGCTGACGATCCGATGCACCCCTCGATTGCCGTGCAATTGAACGAGATCGACACCAATGGCGTGGCCTGGGTCGAGCAACAGGCGTTGACGTCGGATCACCACGGGCCGATCGCGGTACGGCGTGACTCGCAGCAACGGGCGGAGCCGGTGCAGGCGCAATATGGCGTGCGTTTAAGTGCTGTTGATAACACGCCTGCGCCGGCGCAACCGCTGCGTGGCGTAGTGGTGTTGCAGGGGCACGGTGAGTCGGTGTTGGGAGCGACCTGGCGTCGGCTGGCGGCGCTGGGTGTCAGGGAAAGCGGGTTTTAAGGAGCGAGCATGAATTCAGTGGCGGCGGAGGGGTTGGTGGTACGGCCATCGCAGGTCAGCGATGGGCCGTTTCTGCAGAGTCTTTACCAGACGGCGCGAGCGGATCTGCAATGGATCGACGGCGAGCACGAGCAAGTACAGCAGGTGATCGCACAGCAGTTCCAGGTGCAGGAGCAAGGGCTTGGGGATAACTTCCCCAACGCCATGCATTACGTCGTGGAAAAGCTCGGCACCGCCATTGGCGCCTTGAGCACTGATTTTGGCCCCAATGAAATCCGTGTGCTGTACCTGGCGTTCATCCCCCAGGCGCGCGGGCAAGGTTACGGTCGGGCCGTGCTGCAAGGGGTACAGAAAGCCGCACAACAGATCCGCTGCCCGGTGGCGACCGTGGTCTGGAGCAGTAACCCGCACGCACGCCAGCATTACCTGGCATTGGGCTTTGAAGTGCAGGAGCGCAACCCGGCGGCGGAGCGGCTGGTTTGGTATCCGAAGGGGAACTGAGCTGCTTCTGGCTCGTGTGGGAGCGAGCCTGCTCGCGATAGCGGTGGTTCAGTTTGAAGTGATGTTGGCTATGCCACCGTCATCGCGAGCAGGCTCGCTCCCACAAGGGATCATCAGTCTTCAGTTAAACGCAATGTAGAAATACCCCAGCGCCGGATCCCGTCCCATGGGCGGTATCCGCGACACAAACACCCCTTCGAGTCTTCCCAGTTCTGGCACCTCCAGGCCACAGGGCCCGTCCACGAAGTCCGTGTTCTGCAGGCTGTTGAACTCCACGCTGAACGGCATGCGCTCAGCGTTCGGCATCTTCGCCCGAGGTGCTTGCTCGAGGGTTTCGAACCGCACGGGCAGGGTACTTCCATCGGGTAGGGTCAGGTTGCTGACCTGGCCCAGCAGCGGCTGGAAATGACGGCTTTGGACTTGCAGCAGCATCTCGGCGCTCCAAAAGGCCGGAGGACCGCAGCCCTCCGGCGGGTGATCAGTTACGGGAGGGGAAAAAGCCTTGCAGGGCGATGCTGAAGTTGATCGCCAGGAACGGGTTCATGATCGCCATCGGTGTACTGCTTCCCGCTGGGGACACCGTGCCGCTGATGGTGGTGGTCACGCCTTGCAGCGCTACCGGTGAAGCGCCGAGCTGGTCGGAATAGATATTCGCTGCGCCCGGTCCGGTGCCCGAGGTGCCGATGAACGAGTTGGTGGCCGTTGGAGTATTCACCGGATTGCTGGCCGGGTTCGCCAGCTGCAAAGCGGTCGCGGCGGTAGCCCCTGTGAGGGCGTGAGTGTGCGCGGGCAGGTTGGCCTGCGTCGCGGTGACGTTTTCGGTGCCGGAGATTTCGCCGATGACACGCGGCGTCAGGCCCAAACCGTTGCCCATGCCCATGGGCAGGCGACCCTGCAGGTTGGGGAGCATGAAGGTGGTCTGGCCGTTGCCCCCGTACGTCACGCCGATCAGGGCGAATAAGGTTTGGTACTGGGAAAGGGCAAGCGTCTGCCCGTTGCACAGGGCCCAATCTCTGGGCGCGAAGTTAAAGGCGAACGACTGGATAGTGCCGATGAATACTTCCATAGAATCCTCATCCATCAGGTTATTGGTATGGCGACTCGTCACGCACGGCTGAGCGTAGACCGAGATATTTCATTCTGCTGGGCTGGAAGGGAGGAAAAATGTTGTCCAGTGGCTTAATCGATTCAGGTTCGCATGGCGCCTATACCGTCCATCTTTTTTACAGATCTGGCTGGGTTTGATATCAAAGTAGTACTAGTCGCGGATTATTTCCTCAGCTACGCTTTGCGCTACAAATGGAATACAAACAAGGTGAAGGGATTGCCGCAGTTTCACTTTATCTCCGGTTTACCGCGCTCGGGCTCGACCCTGCTTTCTGCCATTTTGCTGCAGAACCCGCGCTTTCATGCCGGCATGACCAGCCCCGTCGGTTCGCTGTTCAGCAGCGTCCTGCAGCAATGCAGCGCCGGCAGTGAGTTTGGCTCGGTGATCGACACCGACCTGCGCCGTCGCCTGTTGCGCGGGCTGTTCGACTCCTACTACGCCGACAAGGCCGACAAACCCGTCATCTTCGATACAAATCGCCAGTGGTGCGCCCGCTTGCCTGCGTTGCAGGACCTGTTCCCCCAGGCCAAGACCATCGCCTGCGTGCGCAACGTCGCCTGGGTGCTGGACAGCCTGGAGCGGCTTTACCGCGCCAATCCGTTCGAGAACACCAAGCTGTTCAATGACGATGACGAGCGCAACACCGTCTACAGCCGCTGCGAAACCCTGGCCCAGCGCAACCGCCTGGTTGGCTTTGCCTGGACAGCGCTCAAAGAGGCGTATTACGGCGAAAACGCCGAGTCCATGTTGATCGTCGACTATGACCTGTTGAGCCAGGCCCCGGAGCGGGTGATGCGCCTGGTGTACGAGTTCATCGGTGAGCCCTGGTTCGAACACGACTTCAATCACTTGACCTATGACGCACCGGCCTTCGACCAGGCCTTGGGCGTTGCCGGCCTGCACAAGGTCAAGCCCAAGGTCGCGCCGCAAGCCCGGCGGACCTTGTTGCCGCCGGATCTGTTTGAAAAGTATGCCGAGTTGTCGTTCTGGCGCGATGGGTCCGCCAGCGCTGCCAATGTCATTCGTATGAAAACCGACGCCGCGGTCAACTGATTCGCGGTTTTTTCATTTGCGTGTTTAAAAAGTTCGAGTCCAGGTGAACGTCATGTGGTGGAGCAAAGGCAAATCGCGGGTAACCGAGGGCGCACAGGCCCTGGCATCGCCAATGATCATGTCCCTGGAGCCGCGAATGCTGTTCGACGGCGCGGTGGCGGCGACCGTGGCCGATGCCGCACAGGCGGACGCCCAACCCACTGCAGACGCGGCCAAGACGCCTGCGGCTGACCAGGCTTCAGACAGCCACGCGCCTCAAGGGCAGACCGATGCCACCCAGGCCGCTGTGCCCGGCAAGGCCGTGGTGTTTGTCGATTCCCGGGTCAAAGACTCGGCCAGCCTGCTCGAAGGCGTCGCGCCCGGTACCCAGGTGGTGCAACTGGATGCCACCAAGGACGGCCTGCAACAGATCGCCGATTACCTGGACACCCACCAAGGCATCAGCTCGGTGCAGATCATCGCCCACGGCAACGCCGGCGATCTCTGGTTGGGCAGCAGCTACCTGTCGGCGGACAACGTTGAGGCCCGCAGCGAGGTGCTGGCGCAGATCGGCCAGGACATGAACGCCGGTGGCGATATTCTGATCTATGGCTGCTACACCGCTGAAGGTGACCGTGGCCTGAGCCTGGTCAATTCACTGGCGCAGTTGACCGGCCGCGACGTGGCGGCGTCCATCGATCGCACGGGCCTTGGCGGCGACTGGGACCTGGAAATCGCCACCGGCAACATCGAAAGTGCCAACGTGCTCTCGGCCACTGCCATGAGCGAGTACCAATGGGGCCTGGCCACCTGGACCGCTACCAACAACCTCAATTCCGGTATTGGTTCTCTGCGCGCCGCTTTGGATTCTGCGCAGAATGGTGACATTGTTACGTTCAATGCCGGCATGACTGTCGCATTGACCCAGGTGCTGGTGGTCGACAGCAACGTCACCATCGATGGCGATCTCAACAATGACAACGTGGCCGACGTCACCCTCGACGGGCAGTACCGCACCCAGATTATCAACGTGACGGCCGGCACCACGGCGACCCTCGATGGCCTGGTGATTACTCGCGGTATGGTGGCGGGTAACGGCGGTAATGGCGGCGACGATGCGCTGGTGTCAAAGGGCGGCGGGATCTATAACGCCGGCACCCTGACCCTGAGGAACGTCACCGTCACCGCGAACGCCGCTTCGGGTGGCGGCGGCGGTGGTGGTGTCACGCCGCAATACGCCGGCGGCGGTGGCGGCGGCGGTGGCGCGATCACTGGCGGTACCGGTGGCAAGGGCGGCGATACCCTCAACGCCACTGGCTCCAACGGCTCGGCCGGCCAGGGCGGCGCCGGGGGTGGCTTCTTCAACATGGGCGGGCGTGGTGGTTCCTCCACCGGCGGGGCTGGCGGTTCCGCGTATCCGGGCTACAGCACCGGCTCCGCAGGCGGTACGGCCGTCAGCGGTGGGCTATCCATCGGTGGCGGTGGCGGTGGCGACGGCTATAACGATATTGGCGGCGCCGGTGGCGGAGCGGTCGGTGGTATCTACAACGACACCGGCGCGACCCTGCGAATCATCGGCAACTCGGTCATTTCCAACAACGTCGGCGCGGGCGGCGGCGGTGGTGGCGGTGGCGCTGGCGGTGGTTACAACCACACGGGCGGTGCCGGCGGCGTCGGTGTCGGGGCCATCTGGAACAAAGGCTCGATCCTGATTACCGCCGCCAACTTCGCCGCCCTGGCCGGCAACGTCGGTGGCAGCGGCGTGGGTGGGACCAGTGCCGGCACCGCGGGTGTTTCGCCGGCGTCGGTGGCCAACGTCTACGGCGATGGCGGCACCATCAACACCAACTATGTGCCGGACGAGACGCCGCCCACCGCGACCGTCGTGGTGGCCAATACCAACCTGAACTCCGGTGGCACGTCGCTGGTGACCATCACCTTCTCCGAAGCTGTCACCGGCCTCACTGCGGCCGACCTGACGGTGCAGAACGGCACCATCGGCACCTTGACCAGCGGCGACGGTGGCATCACCTGGACCGGCACTCTGACCGCGGCCAGCAACATCGCCGACACCACCAACATCATCACCCTGAACAACACCGGGGTTGCCGACCTGGCCGGCAATGCCGGCGTGGGCACCACCGACTCGAACAACTACGTGGTCAACGACACCGTGGCGCCCACGGCGTCCATCGTGGTCAGCGATACTGCCCTTCGGGTCGGTGAAACCTCGTTGGTGACCATCACTTTCTCCGAAGCGGTCAGTGGTTTTACCGCAGCGGACCTGACGGTGGCCAACGGCTCGATCAGCGGCCTGAGCTCCAGCGACGGTGGCATCACCTGGACGGCCACCTTCACACCGGACGCTGCGATCACCGACACTTCCAATCTCATTGTCCTGAATAACACCGGCGTGGCGGACCTCAATGGCAACGCCGGCGTGGGGACGACCAACTCCAACAACTACGCTATCGACACCCTGCGTCCGACAGCGACCATCGTGGTCAGCGACACTGCCCTCAGGGTCGGTGAAACCTCGGTGGTGACCATCACCTTCAACGAGGCGGTGAGCGGTTTTACCACCGCTGACCTGACGGTTGCCAACGGTTCGGTTACCGGGTTGAGCAGCAGCGACGGCGGTATCACCTGGACCGGGACACTGACCCCGAGCGCCAGCATCAGCGACACCACCAACCTGATCACACTGAACAACACCGGCATTGCCGATCTGTCCGGGAACGTTGGCACCGGCACCACCGATTCGAACAACTATGCAATCGACACGCTGCGTCCCACCGCCACCATCGTGGTGGCCGATACTGCGCTAAATATCGGCGAAACATCGCTGGTGACGATCACTTTCAGCGAAGCTGTCACGGGCTTTACCCTGGCAGACCTGACTGTGGCCAATGGCTCCTTGAGCGGGCTGAGCAGCAGCGACGGCGGCATCACCTGGACCGCGACGCTCACCCCGAGCGCCAGCATCAGCGACGCCACCAATCTGATCATCCTGGCCAATACCGGTGTGGCGGACGCGGCCGGTAACACCGGCAGCGGCACCACCAGCTCCAACAACTATGCAGTCGACACCCAGCGACCCACCGCTAGCATCGTTGTGGCCGACACCGCGCTGAGCGTTGGCGAAACATCCCTGGTGACCATCACCTTCAACGAAGCGGTAACAGGCTTTACCGCCGCCGACCTGACGGTCGCCAACGGTACGATCACCGGCCTGAGCAGTGGCGACGGCGGCATCACCTGGACCGGCACGTTGACACCAAGCGCTAGCGTCAGCGACACCAGCAACCTCATCACCCTGGATAACACTGGTGTGGCGGATGCGGCGGGCAACGTCGGTACGGGCACCACTGATTCGAACAACTACGCCATCGACACCGCGCGTCCGACCGCGACCATCGTGGTCGCCGACTCGACCCTTGGCGTCGGCGAAACCTCGCTGGTGACAATTACCTTCAGCGAGGCGGTGACCGGTTTCACCCTGGCCGACCTTACCGTTGCCAACGGCAGCCTGAGCGGGCTGAGCACCAGCGATAACATCACCTACACCGCGACTTTCACGCCGAGCGCGGGCGTCAGCGATAGCACCAACCTGGTCACGCTCAATAACACGGGCGTGGTGGACGGCGCGGGCAACACCGGCAGCGGCACCACCGATTCGAACAACTACGCCGTCGACACCCTGCGTCCGACCGCCACCATCGTGGTCGCCGATACGGCGCTGAGCGTCGGCGAAACCTCGCTGGTGACCATTACCTTCAGCGAGGCGGTCAGCGGGTTCGACAATTCGGACCTGAGCGTCGCCAACGGTACGCTGAGTGCGGTCAGCAGCAGTGATGGCGGCCTTACCTGGACCGCCACCTTCACTCCGGCCCTCGGCGTCACCGACACCTCCAACGTCATCACCCTGAACAACACCGGGGTCAGTGACGCGGCGGGTAACTCCGGCACCGGCACTACCAACTCCAACAATTACCAGGTCGACACCAACGTACCGACGGCGACCATCGTGATTGCCGATACCACCCTGAGCATCGGCGAGACGTCATTGGTCACCGTGACCTTCAACTCGGCGGTCAGCGGGTTCGACAATTCGGACCTGACCGTCAGCAACGGCACGCTCAGCACCATGAGCAGCACCGACGGCGGCGTCACCTGGACGGCCACCTTCACGCCGAGCGCCAGTATTTCCGACACCAGCAACGTGATCACGTTGGACAATACCGGCCTGATCAATGGCGCGGGCAACGCCGGTGTCGGTACTACCGACTCCAACAACTACACCGTCGACACGGTGCGCCCAACGGCGACTATCGTCGTGGCCGACACCGCCATTGCCGCCGGCGAGACCTCGCTGGTAACCATCACCTTCAGCGAGGCGGTGACCGCGTTCACCAGTGCCGACCTGACGGTTGCCAACGGCGTGATTTCCGGCCTGAGCAGCAGCGACGGCGGCATCACCTGGACCGCGACCTTCACGCCGACCGCTGGCGTCACCGACACCAGCAACGTCATTTCGCTCAATAGCGGCGGTATCGTCGACCTGGCGGGCAACGTCAACGTCGGCACGACCGACTCCAATAACTACAGCATCGACAGCCAGCGTCCGACCGCGACCATTGTGCTGAGCGACTCTGCGCTGAGACCGGGCGAAACCGCTCAAGTGACCATTACCTTCAGCGAGGCGGTGACCGGCTTCACCAACGCCGACCTGAGCGTGGCAAATGGCACATTGAGCGCGGTGAGCAGCAGCGACGGCGGCTTGACCTGGACCGCCACTTTCACGCCGGACCTGGGCGTGACCGACGCCACCAACCTGATCGTGCTGGACAATACCGGTGTGAGCGATGCGGCGGGCAATACCGGAACAGGCACCACCAACTCGGCCAATTATGCCGTGGAGACGCGGGTGCCAACGGCCACCGTCGTGGTGGCTGATAACGCCCTCAGCGTGGGGGAAACCTCGTTGGTGACCATCACCTTCTCGGAGGCCGTCAGCGGTTTTGACAATGCCGACCTGAGCGTGAGCAACGGCACACTGAGCAACGTCTCGTCCACCGACGGCGGCGTGACCTGGACAGCCACGTTCACCCCGACGAGCAATATCACCGATACCAGCAACCTGATCAGCCTGGACACCAGCGGTGTGGTCAACGTGTCGGGCAACAACGGTGTCGGCGTGGTGAACTCCAACAACTACGCCATCGACACGGTTCGCCCCGGCGCCACCATCACAGTGGGCGACACCAGCCTGGGCATCGGCCAGAGCACTACTGTGACCATCAGCTTCACCGAGGCAGTGTCCGGTTTTGACTTGTCGGATCTCAGCGTCGCCAATGGTGTGTTGTCCAACCTCACCAGCAGTGACGGCGGCCTGACCTGGACGGCGACCCTGACGCCTACCGCGGGCGTCAACGATGCCACCAACCTGATCCTGCTCGACGCCAGCAATGTGCAGGACCTGGCCGGCAACGCCGGCGTGGGCATCGCGATTTCCAGCAACTACGCACTCGACGCCACCCGGCCGACGGCCACCATCGTGGTCGCCGACCCGAACCTGACGGCGGGCGAGACGACTCTGGTGACGTTCACCTTCAGCGAACCGGTGACTGATTTCGATCTGTCAGACCTCAGCGTCACCAACGGTGAACTGACCAACCTGACCACCAGCGACGGCGGTAGGACCTGGACGGCAACGTTCACGCCCACGGTGAACCTCACGGACCCGAGCAACTTCATCGCTCTGGACACCAGTAACGTCAGCGACCTGACAGGCAACGCCGGAGCAAGCGTGGCGGTGTCCAACAATTACGCCATCGACACCGTGGTGGCCAACGATGTGAAGCCACCGCCGGAGTTCCTGACGTCCGACCCTGTCACGGTCGTGCCGCCCTCCGAGGTGCCGTTGCAGCCGATTGTCTTTACGCCGCCAACCGGTGACCTCGGCTCGCCGCTGGGCTTTCCACCGCTGTTTGAACAACGCGACGTGGGCGGCGGCATTCGGCCGATCGGCGACATTTTCATCAACCGTGGTGCACTGGCGCCGAGCTATATCGCCCAGGTATTCAGCTCCGACGCTGCGGGCGATGGCTCCGGCCAGGGCTTCCTGGGCTTCGGGGGTGGCGATGGCGGGGTGTTCGGCAGCAGCACGATCGCCGGTCTGTTCAGCCAGGATGCCGGTTCCGATGGTGAATCGCTGGACGCCTTCGACAGCCAGTCGATGCAGGGCGGTGATGGGTCTCAAGGGGTATTCGGCGCACCAACCCTGGGCCAGCAACTTCAACAACTCAAAGACACCGAGCAGCGTCAGGTCGACAGCCTGGCAATGGCATTGCAACAGGTCGGCATGAGCCAGGCGCAGGCCTGAACAACTAAAAAAATTGGGGCAGCAAGGGGCAATCCAGGGAATGAATAGAAGTCAGAAGTTATTCGCAATGAGTGTGCTGGCGTTGACGGTCAGCGGATGTGCGGTCACCAGCGAGCCGATCGAGCGTAGCGTCAGCGAACAGCGCGCCCGGACCGACCTGCAGAATATGTACAAGGATCAGGAGCCCCTCAGCGGCCCGCTGACCCTGCACCAGGCCATGGCCCGTGCGGTGAAGTACAACCTTGAAGGCCGTTTGAAGATCATGGAAGAAGCCCTGGCCAAGCGTCAGCTGGACCTGGCCAGTTTCGACATGCTGCCGCGCATGGCCCTGGACGCCGGCTACGTGGGCCGCAACAACGTCAGCGCTTCCAGCAGCCAGAGTGTGGAAACCGGTACCCAGTCTCTGGAACCGTCGACCTCCCAGGACCGCGATCGCGAAGTAGCCGACCTGACCATGGTCTGGAACGTGCTCGATTTCGGCGTGAGTTACATCAGCGCCAAGCAGGCCGGGGACCAGCGGCTGATCGTGCAGGAGCGTCGGCGCAAAGTCATCAACACCATCGTCCAGGATGTGCGTTCGGCTTACTGGCGAGCCATGGCCGCCGAGCGCCTGCTCAAGCAGATCGACAGCCTGATGGTCCGAGTCGATACGGCCCGCGGCAACAGTCAGAGCATGAGCGAGCAACGCATTGGCGACCCAGTGCAGGCACTGGGTTACCAGCGTTCGCTGATCCAGGCCACCCGCCAGCTCGAAGAGCAGCGCCGGGCGTTGTCCCTGGCCAAGACGGAACTGGCGACGCTGATCAACCTGCCCCTGGGCACCGAGCTGACCTTGGCCACCCAGGATGAGTACGTCATCCCGGAACTCAAGGTCGACCTCGCGCGCCTGGAACAGGAAGCCCTGACCAGTCGCCCGGAACTGCGCGAGCAGGACTACCAGACGCGCATTACCGCCGCTGAAACCCGCAAGGCCATGCTGCGCCTGTTACCTGGGCTGGAGTTCTCCGCTGGGGGGCATTACGACAGCAACTCGTTCCTGGTGGAGCAGGGCTGGGCTGACTATGGCGTGAAGGTCACCTGGAATCTGTTCAACGTGATCTCCGCCCCGGCGGCCATCAACGTGGCCAAGGCCGGTGAAGAGGTCGCGGCGGCGCGGCGCCAGGCGATGTCGATCGCCGTGCTGGCGCAGCTGTACGTGGCCAATGCCAATTACCGCGAGGCGCTGCGCCAGTTCAAGACCAGCCAGCAGCTGTCGGAGATCGATGGGCAGATCGTGGGTCAACTGCGCAACCGCCATCAGGCCGCCGGCTTGGGTGAGCTGGACCTGATCCAGGGCGAACTCAATACGCTGCAGGCTGACTTGCGGCGGGATCTGGCCTATGCCGACCTGCGCAACGCCTATGGCCAGATCTTTGCCAGCGCTGGCCTCGACCCGTTGCCCGATGAAGTGCAATCGACCCAAGTGCAGTCCATTGCCACGGCGTTGGCCAACCGCGAAGCGGCGTGGGCCCAGGGCGATATCGCGGTGCCGACCGCGGCGGTGACCCAGTAACAGGCCGTACGCATGGTGCGCCCGGCGTTTTCCCGGCTGCCGGTAACGGTGAACCTGCCTTTGCTGTTGCAGGCACTGGCAGCCGTTGAGGACGATCATTGGCAAGGCCACTTCAACAGCGCGTACTACAGTGGTGACTGGAGTGGCGTGGCGCTGATTTCGGCGGTCGATGCCTTGACCCCGTTGTCTCCCGGGCGCGGTCAGCCCGTGCAGCGCGCGCTCTGGTCAGAGGATGACCGGTGGCACGAGGCGTTGCGCGACTGGCCGTTGGAGATCGTCTCGGCCCGCTTGCTGCGACTCGGTCCCGGCGGGTGTATCCACGAGCATCGCGATTATGACCTGGGTGGCGCGAACGCCGATCTGCGCCTGCATGTGCCGCTGCTCAGCCCGTCTGGCGTGGATTTCTGGCTGGATGGGCAACGCATTCCGATGACGGCGGGCGAATGCTGGTTTCTTGATCTGTCGCTGCCTCATCGCGTCGATAACCACAGCAGTCAGCCGCGGATTCATCTGGTGCTCGATTGCCGCCCCAGCCCATGGCTGCAACGGCAGGTCGCCGCCGGGCTGCTCAGCACACCGGCAATCGTGGCTGAGCGAAGTGATCTGGTGTGCTTTGAGCAGCTCGTTGAAACCGACCCTCACCTTGCCCGGACTTTGCAGAGCCTGCATGACGTAGACGCTTTCATTGAGTGCGCAATCGCGATGGCTGCCGCACGCGATTTACACGTTACCCGGGAGCAATTGCAGGCGACCATGCGCAACGGTCGCCGGCAGTGGAGTGATCAGTGGAAGGCCTGAACCTGGACGGCTGGCTGCCGATCCGCGTGTGGCAAGCGGCGGGGCAGTGGCGGGTTGACTGGTGCTGGTTCGGGGAGGAGCGATTGTCGCAACCGTTCTTCGGCGACGCGGTGGAACACGCCCTGCGGTTGCCCTTCAATCAGGCGTTCCGCCGCCAGACAGCCTTGAGCGCCCTGGACCAGTGGAGACAACAAAGCCCAGGCCTGCCCCCGAGTGCATTTATTTTCCATGCCTCCCGCTGTGGCTCGACATTGATCAGCCAGATGCTGGCGCAACTGGACGACCACATCGTCATTTCAGAACCGCCGCCTCTGGATACTCTGCTGCGCAGCGATATGGTGCACGCTGACCGCTGCGTGGCACTCAGGGGGCTGATGTCGGCCTATGGGCAGCGCCGCCGAGGCGTGGAACAGCGGCTGGTGATCAAGCTTGACGCCTGGAACATCGGTGAACTGGCGCTGCTGCGCGAATGTTTTCCCGACACGCCTTGGTTGTTCGTGTACCGCGACCCTTTGGAAATCGCCGTTTCCCATTGGCGTCGTCCCGGCATGCACATGGTGCCGGGGATGATCGGGACAAGCGTGTTGGACGACGGATTGCCCTTCGGCGGCCAGGAAGATTTCATCGCGCGCCGGCTGGGGCGGTTGTTGCAGGCGGGGTTGGAGCACTGCCATGAGTTTGCCGGGCTGGCGGTTAATTACGCTGAGTTGCCTGATGCGATGGCAGGGCGGCTGGCGGTGTTTTTCGGGCTGAATGACGCCCAGCGCCGGCAAGTGTTTGCCATGACGGGGCAGCATGCCAAGCAGCCGGGGCAGGCGTTTGCCGGTGATAGCGAGGACAAGCGTCGGGAGGCTTCGTCACGGCTGCGCGATCAGGTGATGCATTGGGCGCAGGGGTCCTATGAGGCGCTCGAAACCTGGCGCGTTGGCCGGCATCAATGTTGACTGACCCTGCGCAATCGCGAGCAGGCTCGCTCCCACATTTGTTTTGTGCTGGTTTGAGTATCCGCGACTACCCTCAATCCCCTGTGGGAGCAAAGCTTGCTCGCGAGGCGGCCTGACAGCCGGCCTGGCTCTCCCGGTTGTACGTCGATCAAACTGTGGGAGCGAGCTTGCTCGCGAAGGCGGCCTGACAGCCGACCTGGCTCTCTCGGTTGTACGTCGATCAAACTGTGGGAGCGAGCCTGCTCGCGATGGCGGCCTGATAGCCGGCCAGGATTTGGTTGACTGGGTACATATCCGTTGCTGCGGTAGCGGCTGCTGGCGGTTCCGCCCTTACGGCGGGTCACTTTTGGCAAACGCCCCAAAAGTAACCAAAAGGTCTTGCCCCACCACTCGGTGCCTCGCCTAGGCTCGGCATGCCCGAACGCAGGCATTGCTCCGTGGGCCCGCCGCGAAGGGCCATCCATGGCCCAGCGCGGCTATCCCGGCATCCATGCCGGGATGCCCACTCCACAATACCTGCGTTCGGCCAGCGTGGTTAACGGGGCCCCTAGATCAAAAGCCGAAACGAGGCGGCCTGACAGCCGGCCTGGCTTTAGCGGGTGTACACCCATCAGACTTGTTTGAGCAGGACCTGTGGGAGCAAAGCTTGCTCGCGAGGCGGCCTTATAGCCGATCTGGCTCTTGCGGGTGTACTCCAATCCAATTGTGGGAGCGAGCCTGCTCGCGATGGCGTCGGCACCGTTTGCATCAAAGCAAAGCTCTACCCCTTGGCCCCAGGCGCCGCCATTTCTTTTGTTTCCAGATGGTCCAACGCCCGTTCAACCAACAACTGAACCCCATCGGCCATGCGGCTGATCGCCAGGGCTACGCAGCGGCGTGAGTCATCGACATCGTCAGCCAGGTCGGCGGCGATGGTGCTGATGGACAGCAGGTCTTCGGAGGCATTGGCGAGCAGGGTTTCGGTGTCAATGTGGGGGATTCGGTGAAGGCTTGACCATATTCATGTACCAGAGTTGGGGTTGGCATCCTTTCTCTTGCATTCGAAGAGGCGGCAACTGTGCGTAGGTGTGCAAGACCGGTCCGGTACCGCCGGCAGACCCGAAGGTCTCCCACGCACAATCGCCATAACGGACGCGAGCATAAAAAATGCTCGGTCAATAGCTATAACCGATTGGGTACCAGTCCGGACTTGCACGTCCGTATCACCGTTTTTGCGATGACGGACAAAGGTTAGCGGCGCTCGGAAGCACTGCCTAGTTCATGAACAGCCCGGTGTTTTGAAGGAAATCTCCGAGGAACCTGAGAGGAAACGAAAAACGTGAAAAGTTGACTTGGCAGTCATCATGCGAGAAAACTCATCCATCTCCCGTTAAAGCGATCCGATGATGGCGTTCCGCTGTGGAATCGCTAAACTGCTCCCGCCATTCATCTTTTTTACGAGGCCGTGCCCATGAAGTTTCGCTTTCTGCTGTGGATGCTGGGGTTGTTGATGGGCAGGGCCAGCCGGACCAATCCGGCGTTCCAGCAGCAGTTGGGCGATAAGGAGTTGGTGTTTCAACTGCAAACCCTGGACGGCAAGGTCGCCCGGCACTTCACGGTGAAAGACCAGCGCATCACCAGCCAGTCCGGCACTTACCCGACGCCTGCGTTCGCCATCGCCTTCAAGGACGCGGCTTATGGCTTTGCCACGATGCAGGCGAAGAACAAGCAGTTGGCGTTCATGACCGGGATTCAGGACAAGTCGATCCAGATCAAGGGCAACCCGGCGTTGGTGATCTGGTTTCAGGGGTTGATGCGGTATTTGAAGCCGAAGAAGGCCAAGAAGGTTTAGTCGAGAACCCTGTGGCGAATCAGCCAGGATACGCTCGATCGTTCCCACGCTCTGCGTGGGAACGTCGCCAGGGACGCTCCGCGTTCCGCTTCTGGGATGTGACGCAGAGCGTCACGGGATGCATTCCCACGCAGAGCGTGGGAACGATCAAAGCTCAGCGGCCTGCGTCAGCGGTCAGTGGCTGAACTGCGAAGCCAGTTCGCGCAACAACACCTCAGCCTCCAGCACTTTGCTGACCACTTCATTGGCTTTGTCGCGACTCAGGCCGACGCGTTCGAGCAGTGCGTCGGGAATCTCCTCGTCGGGACCCGAGCCAATGCCACGGGCGCGCAGCAGGCGTACGGCCAGGCACACCAGGTTCGGGTAGGCGGCGTATTCGCCGTCGTAATGTGGGTCGTGCTGGAAGCGCAGGGCGGTGGCCAGTTCGTCGGGCATGTCCCAGTAGCGCATCAGCCATGAACCGATCTGCTCGCGACTGATGCCCAAGAGGTGCTGCTCCACGTAGCTGTGGCACAGGTGCGGGTTGACCTCCAGGTGCCGGCAGATCAACGAGAAGTGCGGCGGGAAGACGTGGGCCAGCAACAGATAGCCGAAGTTGTGCAGCAGGCCGGACAGGTAGGTCAGGCCGCCTTCTGGGCGCTGGGCGCGCGGCATGGCACGGGTCAGGCCCTCGATGACGGCGGCGGTGTAGATCGACTGATGCCAGTACGGCGTGGTGTGTTGCGGGTGGTCCTTAGGCAGGCTCAGGGTCTTGCCCAAGGCCAGGCCCAGTGCCAGGTTGATCACCAGATCGAAGCCCAGTACCCGGACGATGGCGTCTTCCACCGAACGGATCTTGCCGGGCGAGGCGTAATACGGCGAGGCAGCCCAGCTCACCACTTGCGCGGCCAGGGCCGGATCGGTTTCCACGACGCCGGTGATGTCATCGATGGTGGCGTCCGGGTCGACCCGCAGCTTGATGATCTTCTGCGCCGTTTCGGCCAGTGGTGGAATTTCGATGGTTTCTTCCAGCCGTTGCTGGATACGTCGGGCGGTGAACGCCTGCACAGCCTGAGTGATTTCCGCGCGGTCGTCGTGCGGGCGATCAAGGTTGGGGGTGATGTTGCTCACGGCTTCGCCGAAGGTCGCGGCACTGGCCTTGGTGAGCATGCTCTTGAAGGCTTCGCTGGTCACTTCCAGCAGCAGCCCTGGTTCGCCTGAGTTGATCAGCAGCTTCGGCTCGCGCAGCAGGCTTTCTTCATACAGGCAAGGGGAGCTGGTCAGCGCCGGCAGGCCGGGCAGCAGGCTCAGGCTATGTTTGCCGAGCATGCGCTCCAGACGGTCAGTAGGTACCGCCGTGAGTTTGCGACCGGTGAGTTCGGCCAAGCGGTTGAGGTCCAGCAGTTGGCTTTGCGGAAACAGCACCATGAGGGCGCCAACGGCATCGTGCAACAAAACAGCCTGCACTTTACGGGCGGGATTCAGGCCTGGTCGTTCGATTACTTCGTCAAAGCCGATGCCCAGTTTCTCGAGCAACAGCCGAATAACAGACGGAGCGTGCGGGGTTTCGGGGACGAGGGCAGCTTCTGTCATGGTCTGTATCCGTTTTCCTACAAGTTCAGCAGTATAACCAGCTTGCCGGGCAGGCGCGCCCAGAAACTGAGAGCGTGCTCACACTTGGCCGTATTGCTGCCCGTGACGCAACCAGCGATCCAGCAGCGGGCTGACATGCTCCGGCCAGCGCTCCAGCAGCGCCTGGGCGGCGTCGCGTACGGCGGGGAGCAGATCGGCGTCGCGCATCAGGTCGGCTACCTTGAATTGAAGCAGGCCGGTCTGGCGCGTGCCGAGCATTTCACCGGGTCCGCGCAATTCCAGGTCTTTTTCGGCGATGACAAAACCATCGTTGGTTTCGCGCATGATGCCCAGGCGCTGGCGACCAATCTGCGACAGCGGCGGGTGATACAGCAAGACGCAATGGCTGGCGGCACTGCCCCGGCCGACGCGGCCGCGTAGCTGGTGCAACTGTGCCAGACCCAGGCGCTCGGGGTTCTCGATGATCATCAAGCTGGCATTGGGCACATCGACCCCGACTTCGATCACCGTGGTGGCGACCAGCAATTGCAGCGCCCCGGCCTTGAATTCGGCCATGACGGCGGCTTTCTCGGCGGGTTTCATGCGCCCGTGGATCAGCCCGACTTTCAGTTCGCCGAGGGCGGCGGTGAGGTCTTCATAGGTGGTTTCGGCCGCCTGGCAGGTCAGCTCTTCCGATTCTTCAATCAGCGTGCACACCCAATAGGCCTGTCGCCCTTCGGCGCAGGCACCGCGCACGCGCTCGATCACTTCGACGCGCCGGGTGTCGGTGACCAGCACGGTATTGACTGGTGTGCGTCCGGGAGGCAGTTCGTCGAGGATCGAGGTGTCGAGGTCGGCATAGGCGCTCATGGCCAGGGTCCGCGGAATCGGCGTGGCGGTCATGATCAATTGGTGAGGGCACATCCGCCCGCCCACGCCTTTCTGCCGCAGCGCCAGGCGCTGCTGCACGCCGAAGCGGTGCTGTTCGTCGATGATCACCAGCGCCAGGTTCTTGAACTGCACTTCGTCCTGGAACAACGCATGGGTGCCGACCACCATCGGTGCGCCTTCGGCGATCTGCGCCAGGGCGGCTGCGCGATTCTTTCCCTTGAGCTTGCCGGCCAGCCAGGCGACTTCGATCCCCAAGGGTTCGAGCCAGCGCTGGAAGGTGATGAAATGTTGTTCGGCGAGAATTTCGGTGGGCGCCATTAACGCCACTTGATAGCCGGCTTCCAGGGCCTGGAGCGCGGCGAGGGCGGCGACCACGGTCTTGCCGGCACCCACATCGCCCTGGATCAGCCGCAGCATCGGCTCGGGCTGGCTCAGGTCGTAGGCGATTTCGTTGCCGACCCGCTGCTGGGCCCCTGTGGGTTTAAAGCCGAGGTTAGCCAGGTAACGGGCGGGCAGATCCTTGGCCTTGGGCATGGCCGGGGCGCGCAGGGAACGCAGGCTTTCGCGCAGGCGTTGCTGGGACAGTTGATGGGTCAGCAGCTCTTCAAAGGCCAGCCGGTGCTGGGCCCAGTGATGCCCCAGGGCCAGTTCGTCGACATCGGCGTCGGCTGGCGGATGGTGCAGGTAGCGAATCGCATCAGCCAGCGGCGCCAGTTGATAATCCCGGGCCAGTTCGTTGGGCAGCCAGTCGGGCAGGCTGCTGGGGCCGAGCAGGGTCAGGGTTTGCTGGCAGAGCTGGCGCAGACGCTGTTGGGTCAGGCCTTCGGTGAGCGGGTAGACCGGGGTCAGGGTTTCATCCACCGGGGGCGGCTCGTCGCCGGTGATGGCGCGGTATTCCGGGTGATAGATCTCCAGCCCGGATGCACCGGGCCGCGCTTCACCGTAGCAACGCACGCGGGTGCCACGCTTGAGGCCCTCCTTTTGCGCATTGCTGAAGTGATAGAAGCGCAGGCTCAGCCCGCCGGTGCCGTCCTGCAGGCGCACCACCAGGCTACGGCGCCGCCCCATGACCACATCGGCGCCGCTGACGGTGCCTTCGATCACGGCGTCCTGGCCCGGACGTAAATGCCCGATGGGCACGACGCGGGTGCGGTCCTGGTAACGCAGCGGCAGGTGGAACAGCACGTCCTGAAGGTTTTCCAGGCCAACCTTGGCCAGCTTCTCGGCCATGGCTTCACCGACACCCTTGAGTGCCGTGACCGGCACTTTCGACAGCTCAGTCATGGCCGGGGCTTACTTGGCAGTGGGCGGCTTGGCCACGGAACACAGGCGGATCGAGTCAGCGAGGATCTCGATGGCCTTGGGTCGCGGAAAGCTGGCGCGCCAGGCGATGGCAACGGTGCGGAACGGCACGGGCGGCGTCAGTGGGCGAACCTCGATCACGCCAGGGGCGTAATGATGGCTGTCCACCGCCGAGAGCGGCAAAATCGAAATGCCCAGGCCCGAGGCGACCATGTGGCGAATGGTTTCCAGGGAGCTGGATTCCACCGTGGTGTGCTTGGCGCCTTCGCTGCCTTTGGTCAGGGTCGGGCAGGCTTCCAGCACCTGGTCGCGGAAGCAGTGGCCTTCGCCGAGCAGCAGCAGGCTCTTGTCGTTGAGCAGGCCGGCGTCGATGGATTTTTTCTGGGTCCACGGATGCTGGGCCGGCATCAACACGTAGAACGGCTCGTCGTAGAGCGGCAGGGTCAGGACATCGGCTTCGTTGAACGGCAGGGCGATGATGATCGCGTCCAGTTCGCCGTTGCGCAGTTTGTCGCGCAGCACATGGGTGAAGTTTTCTTCGATGTACAACGGCATCTGCGGGGCGACCCGGTGCAGTTGCGGAATCAGGTGCGGGAACAGGTACGGGCCGACGGTGTAGATGGCGCCGACTTTCAGTGGGGCGGTCAGCTGGTTTTTGCCGGCCTGGGCCAGTTCACGGATGCCCTGAGCCTGTTCCAGGACTTTCTGTGCCTGGGCAACGATGCCTTCGCCCACTGGGGTCAGGCGCACGGCGCTTTTGCTGCGCTCGAAAATCAGCACGCCGAGTTCGTCTTCAAGCTTTTTCACGCCCACCGAAAGCGTCGGCTGGCTGACATGGCAACGCTCGGCGGCGTGGCCGAAATGTTGCTCCTGGGCGAGGGTGACGATGTAGCGTAATTCTGTGAGGGTCATGGCGAGCGTCCGTGAAGTTGCGAGCCAAGCATACCGGCTGCAATCGATAGACGCACGTTATCAGACTGGGGGCGCGGTGTGACACTGCCTAATGTGGGTATGGTGAGGGGATTTAACGACGCATATGGATTATTTGTGGGAGCAAGGCTTGCCCGCGATGAAGCTAACGCGGTCCTCTCCGGAACCGAGGTGCCTGTATCGCGAGCAAGTTTTGCTCCCACAGGCCCCCTTGCTCTACAGATACATTCCCTTCACCAGAAACAATAAGCCCCTGTAACAGGGGCTTGCCAATGGGTTAACGCCGACGCTTGTCGATGGAGTACACGAACGGCGCGACGATTTCGATGGAGCCGTTAACCAGCATGTCGGCCGGAGGCTTGGGCAGCGGTTGGGCGCGGCGAATCATTTCCAGGGTCGCCCGGTCCAGGGCGGCGTTGCCGGACTTGCTCACCAGCTCGAAGGACAACACATTGCCTTCGGCGTCCACCACGAACCGTAAACGGTTCAAGCCTTCCTTGCCGCGCGACTGGGCGCTGGCGGGGTATTTCTTGTACTTGCCCAAGTGCGCAAGCAAGGTGCCTTGCCAACTGGCCTTGGCCGCCATTTGCGCGGGGGATGGGCCAGGCGCCGGTTGCGCGGATTTCTCGGTCGGTGCCTTGGTCGGTTGAGTATCGCTGGGCTTTTGCTCCGACGGTTCTTCCTTGGGCGGTTCCGGTTTTTTCTCCACGGGCTTGGGTTTGGGCTTGGGCGGTTTAGGCTTGGGCTTGACCGGCTTGGGCACCGAAATCTCCGGTTTCTCGGCTTCGGCGATTTTAGGCAGCGGCAGTTCTTCGACCGGCTCCGGAGGCTGCGGTGGCGTGACGACTTTAGGCGGTGCGGGCGGTGGTGGGGCCGGAACCGGCGCCAGCTCGACCATCATTGCCTGGGGCGGCAATTCAATGGGCGGGTTTGACGTCCAGTTCAGGGCCAGGGCAATGGCGAGCGCATGCACGCCCAGCACCACGGCCAGGCTACCGCTGTAACGCGTCAGCTTTTGGCGCGTCGTGATCATTTCTTGGGCGCCGTCTCAAGTCCGACCAGGCCGACCTTCAGGTATCCGGCGGCGCGCAGGGCGTCCATCACGCTCATCAAGTCGCCGTAATCCACGCCTTTATCCGCCTGGAAGAAGATCGTCGTGTCCTTTTTGCCTTGGGTCTTGGCGTCGAGGGTCGCGCCGAGGCTATCGGCCTTGACCTCGTCTTCGCCCAAGAACAGGCGTTGGTCAGCCTTGACGCTGAGGAATACCGGTTTTTCCGGCCGCGGCGAAGGCTTGGCCGTCGAAGCCGGAAGGTCGACCTTGATGTCCACGGTGGCGAGCGGAGCGGCCACCATGAAGATGATCAACAGCACCAGCATCACGTCGATGAACGGCGTGACGTTGATTTCGTGGTTCTCGGCCAGATCGTCGTCTGCGCCTTCTTTCAAATGCAGGCCCATGGCCGATTACCCCACTTTCACCATGTGCGGTTGCGAGCCACGCTCGGGTGGCAGGTGGTCGAGGTCGCGGCTGACCAGCAACAGGACTTCGGCCGAAGCGTCCGAGACCTGGGCCTTGTAACCGGCAATGGAGCGGGCGAACACGTTGTAGATGACCACCGCCGGGATCGCTGCGACCAGACCCAGAGCCGTCGCGAGCAGGGCTTCGGCGATGCCAGGCGCCACGACAGCGAGGTTGGTGGTCTGGGTCTTGGCGATGCCGATGAAGCTGTTCATGATGCCCCACACGGTGCCGAACAGGCCGACGAACGGCGCGGTGGAACCGATGGTGGCGAGCACGCCGGTACCGCTGCTCATGTTGCGACCGCAGGCTGCGACCAGGCGCTCGAGGCGGAAACTCACGCGCTCCTTGATGCCTTCCTTCTCACGACTGTTGGCCGACAGGCGCATCTCTTCGAGGGCGTCGTGAACCAGCAGATTGGCCAGGGTGCCCTCTTTGGCCGCAGAGGCGCTGGCCTCTTTGAGGGTGGTGGCTTTTTTCAGGTTGGCGATTTCACCGCGCAAGCGGCGCTTGGCGCCCATCAGCTCGAAGCCCTTGGCGATCCAGATGGTCCAGGTGATGATCGAGGCGATGGCCAGGCCGATCATGACGATCTTCACGATAATGTCGGCGTTCTGGTACATGCCCCATGGCGACAGATCGTGGGCCATGCCCAAGGTATTGTCGGCTTCGAGCATTTGAGGTGCGTCTGCGGCGTCGGCTTCGACGGCCTGGGCCGGCTCGCTGGCCTGAGGAGCCGCTACAGGCTCGGCTGCATCGACCGGCGCCTGGCTGGCGGCGGGTGCGGTGGCCGGGGTCGTGGCTGGCGCTTGGGCATCGGCGAACGCGGCGGCGGGTGCTAGCAGCAGGCTGAGCAGCAGGGCTGCCATGGCACTCCAGGCGCGAGGTCGGTTGGTTGGCGAAGCGGAGGGGAGATAGCGTGTCATGCTGGCCGGACCTGAGAGAAAAAGAAGGTTGATGTTCTTCCAGGCCTCGTGGGCCGAGAACAATACTGGCTCGCATTATTGCAAGTAATTCTTGTTAACAAAAGTAATACAGTATCTTTTTTTCCTGCATTGCTAGCCGCTCGTCCCCTCTGGCAGCTAGTCTGCGGCTTTACGAGAGGAGATTTTGATGTCCGCGCCTTCTGTTTTGATCGCCGGCTGCGGTGATATCGGTGGCCGCCTGGCGAGTCAGTTGCGGGCCGAGCAGTGGCAGGTCTACGGCTTGCGCCGTACGGTTTCGCAGCTGCCGGCCGGGGTTGTCGGGGTAGCGGGGGACTTGTTCAACGAGCAATGTCCCGCTGATTGGCCCACCGGTCCACTGGATTACGTGGTGTACAGCGTCGCCGCCACCGAGCATGACGAGGCGGGTTACCGCGCGGCTTATGTCCAAGGCTTACAGCATGTGTTGAGCTGGCTGAAGCAGCATGGACAGCAGCCAAAACGACTGCTTTTTGTCTCCAGCAGCAGCGTCTACGGACAGAAGGGTGGTGAGTGGGTCGATGAAAGCTCGCCCACCGTGGCCGGTGGCTATTCCGGTCGACTGATGCTCGAAGCCGAACAGGTGGCGCTCGACAGCAGCATCCCGGCCAGCCGCGTGCGTCTGACCGGTATCTATGGTCCGGGCCGTGAATGGTTGCTGAGCCAGGTGCGCCAGGGCTATAGCGTGGTGGAGGACCCGCCCCTCTACGCCAACCGCATCCATGCCGACGACGCGGCGGGCCTGCTGGCCTTCCTGCTGGAAGCCGACCGCCAGGGCAAGCCCCTGGAAGACTGCTACATCGGCGTCGACGACACTCCCGCCGCGCTGGCCGAGGTGGTGGGTTGGCTGCGTGATTACATGGGCGTCACCCAATGGGCCGAAAACGCCAGCGTCCGCCGCGCCGGCAGCAAGCGCTGCAGCAATGCACGGGCGAAGGCCCTGGGCTGGACACCGAGGTATCCGAGTTTTCGTGAGGGGTATGCGGCTATTCTGGAGGGGCGCTGCTGATCTTTTAAGCACCCCAAAAACAAACGGTGGGAGCAAAGCTTGCTCGCGATAGCGGTTTTACAGCCAACAGAGGTGTTGTCTGTGACGACGTCATCGCGAGCAAGCTTTGCTCCCACAGGCTCGATCCCACAGGGAGTCCGAGTTACTGCTTCTCCAACACCCACTGCCGGTCACCCGGCGTGAACGAAGGCATTTCATCCGCCAGTGCCGCATTCACGGTCTGGAAAATTTCCAGCTTCTTGCCGTCGCGAGAGAAGATCCAGGTATTGCCCTGGCCGTTCTGTTGCAGCCAGATGTTGTCGTTGCCGCCGCTCATGGACGCGCAGTCGCCGGCCAGGCACAGGGCGTAGCGGTCGGCGCCTGGTAGTCCGCTGACCTGGCCGTCGAGTTGGAACTGCACGCTGGCGCCCTGGCCAGGGCCGTTGACGATGTTCCAGGTGCCGCCCAGATAAGCGGTATACAGCGCCCGTTCGAAACTGGCGCCCAGCGGCGCCCCCTCGGGCACCTGGACCTGGGCGCGCTCGAACACTTGCTGCGGCTCGTTCTCGGTGGCGGATTGGTTCAACTGGTCGCCGTCGCGTTGCAGTTCGCTGGCGGAGCTGCCGTAGAAATCGACTTTCCACGCACCGTCTTCTTCGCCCAGCAGCTTGCCTTCGACATTCTCGAAACCGTTGGTGTAACGCGCCTGGCCGGCCCGGGTGTTGACGTCCCATTCCAGGTTCGGGCCATAGGCCTGCAGCGCCTCGCGCAGCGGGCCGCCCTTGGCGGCGGCGTCGATTGCCGCCTGGTTGATCCAGGTGCCGCTGATATCACGGTCGGCAGGGTCGCTGGCGCAGCCGCCCAACAGCAGGGCAGCCAGCGAAAGAGCAAGCGCTTTGCGCATGGTGGAATCCTTAAACGAAAACGGCGCAGCCGGGGGAGGCTGCGCCGGGCGTGTTACTCGATGACCAGGATGGCGTCCATCTCAACCTGCGAACCCTTCGGCAGGGCTGCTACGCCGATGGCGGCGCGGGCAGGGTAAGGCTGGTCGAAGTACTTGCCCATGATCTCGTTGACCTTGGCGAAGTGGCTCAGGTCGGTGAGGAAGATGTTGAGCTTGACGATGTCCTTGAACGAACCGCCGGCAGCCTCGGCCACGGCCTTGAGGTTCTCGAACACCTGCACGGTCTGGGCTTCGAAGCCTTCTACCAGTTCCATGGTTTTCGGGTCCAGCGGGATCTGGCCCGACATGTACACGGTGTTGCCCGCCTTGATTGCCTGGGAATACGTACCGATGGCGGCCGGGGCTTTGTCGCTGGTGATAACGGTCTTGGTCATTTATGACTCCTTGTAATGGATGGGGAGCTATGCACGCATACGAGTGATACGGATGACGCCAGTCAGGGCGCGCAGCTTCTTGATCACGCGGGCCAGGTGCACGCGGTCGTGCACGCTGACCACCAGTTGGACGACGCTGATGCGGCCATCGCGCTCGTCCATGCTGATTTTTTCGATATTGCCGTCGGCGGCGTTGACGCTGCTGGCCAGCAAGGCGATCAGGCCACGCTGGTGCTCCAGTTCGACCCGCAGCTCGACATTGAATTCGCCGGTGACATCCTTGGCCCAGGAGAGCTGGATGCATTTTTCCGGGTTGTGGCGGATTTCGCTGATGTTGCGGCAGTTATCCAGGTGCACCACCATCCCTTTGCCTGCGGACAGATGGCCGACAATCGGATCGCCAGGAATCGGCGTGCAGCACTTGGCATAGCTGAGCACCAGGCCTTCGGTACCACGAATGGCCAGGGGACCTTCGGGGCTAGGCAGCTGTTCGCCTTCGCCGAGCAGGCGGCGGGCGACGACGTAGGCCATGCGATTGCCCAGGCCGATGTCTTCCAGCAGGTCTTCGATCAGTTCCAGGCGGTACTCGCTGAGCATGATCTGCACGCGTTCAGCCGGGATCTTGTCCAGGGAGCTGTCGAAACCGTTGAGGACTTTGTTGAGCAAGCGTTCGCCCAGGCTGATGGATTCAGAGCGGCGTTGTAGCTTCAAGGCATGGCGGATGTGTGTGCGGGCTTTGCCGGTGACCACGAAATTGAGCCATGCCGGATTTGGCCGCGCGCCGGCGGCGCTGACGATTTCCACCGTGGAGCCGCTTTGCAGCGGTTCGGACAACGGTGCCAGGCGGCGGTTGATCCGGCACGCGATGCAGCTGTTGCCGACGTCGGTGTGTACTGCATAGGCAAAGTCCACCGCCGTGGAGCCTTTGGGCAGCTCCATGATCCGGCCTTTGGGCGTGAAAACGTAGACCTCGTCCGGAAACAGGTCGATCTTCACGCTTTCGATGAATTCCAGGGAGTTGCCGGCCCGCTGCTGCATTTCCAGCACGCCTTTGACCCACTGGCGGGCCCGGGCGTGGGTGCTCTTGGGTTGTTCGTCGCCGCTGGACTTGTACAGCCAGTGCGCAGCGATGCCATTGTTGGCCATCTCTTCCATTTCGCGGGTGCGGATCTGGATTTCGATCGGTACGCCGTGCATGCCGAAGAGCGTGGTGTGCAGCGACTGGTAGCCGTTGGCCTTGGGAATCGCGATGTAGTCCTTGAAGCGCCCAGGCAATGGTTTGTACAAATTATGTACAGCGCCCAGTACGCGGTAGCAGGTATCGACCTTGTCGACGATGATCCGGAACGCGTAGACGTCCATGATCTCGTTGAAGGCCCGACGCTTGCCGCGCATCTTCTTGTAGATGCCGTAGAGGTGTTTCTGTCGGCCGCTGACCTCGCCTTCGATGCCGTCGATGGTCAGGCAGTGGCTCAAGGATTCTTCGATCTTGTTGACGATTTCCTTGCGGTTGCCCCGGGCGCGCTTGACGGCCTGGTTGATCCGCGCCGAACGCATCGGGTGCATGGCCTTGAAACCGAGGTCTTCGAACTCGATGCGGATCGCGTGCATGCCCAGGCGATTGGCGATGGGCGCATAGATTTCCAGGGTTTCCTTGGCGATTCGCCGGCGTTTTTCACCGGACAACACTTCCAGTGTTCGCATGTTGTGCAGGCGGTCGGCGAGCTTGACCAGGATCACGCGAATGTCGCGCGCCATGGCCATGGCCATTTTCTGGAAGTTTTCGGCCTGGGCCTCGGCCTTGGTCTCGAAGTTCATCTGGGTCAGTTTGCTGACCCCGTCGACCAGTTCGGCCACGGTTTCGCCGAACTGCGCCTGCAGCGCTTCCTTGGCGATGCCGGTGTCTTCGATCACGTCATGCAGCATCGCCGCCATCAGGCTCTGATGGTCCATGTGCATGTCGGCAAGAATGTTCGCCACCGCAAGCGGGTGCGTGACGTACGCCTCGCCGCTGCGGCGGCGCTGGCCGTCGTGGGCTTGTTCGGCGTAGAAATAGGCTCGGCGGACCAGGTTGACCTGGTCCGTGCCGAGGTAGGCCGATAAGCGATCGGCGAGGGCGTCTATGCTCGGCATGATAATGACTCCTGCCGTTTGCTGTGACCCCGCGCCGTGCTACGTCGACCAGGCATAGGCTTAGACCGCCTCGTTGGACTCGTCCTCGAACGCTGCGAACAGCGGTTCGTCTTCAACGATTTCAGCGTTGGCGATGAACTCGTAGCTCATCAGGCCTTCGGCGATTTCACGCAGCGCTACCACGGTAGGCTTGTCGTTTTCCCACTGGACCAACGGCTCTTTGCCACCGGTGGCCAGTTGACGGGCACGCTTGGTAGAGAGCATGACCAGCTCAAAGCGGTTTTCCACGTGTTCTAGGCAGTCTTCAACGGTTACGCGGGCCATGGTATTCCTCGGAGCGAATGCAATATGCGCGCTGCCCGGTTGGGCGAGCGGACTCAACAGTTTAAAAAAACGCCAGCGTTTAGGGAAGCGCTGATTTTTTGACCAGCCCCTCGACCCGCTACAAGCTCCAATGTAAAGCCGTCGCAGCGGTTTTGGGAAGGGCTGTTCAGCCCAGCAGTTCGGCCAATAATTTACCGAAACGTTGCTGCTGGCGTTTCTGCTGCAGCTGGCTGGCGCGGAAAATCGCCTTCAGATCGTCTAGCGCATGGGCGAAATCGTCGTTGATGATCAGGTAATCGTAGTCGACGTAGTGGCTCATTTCGCTGACCGCTTCGCGCATCCGGCCTTCGATGATGTCGTCGCTGTCCTGGCCGCGATTGGTCAGGCGCTGGCGCAAGGCCTGCTGGCTCGGTGGCAGGATAAAGATCGAACGGGCCTGGGGCATCAGCTTGCGGACCTGCTCGGCACCCTGCCAGTCGATTTCCAGGATCAGGTCGTGGCCTTCGTCCAGGGTTTGCTGCAGATAGCTTTGCGAGGTGCCATAGAGGTTGCCGAAGACTTCGGCGCGCTCGAGGAAGTCCCCGTGCTCGGCCATTTTCACGAACTGTTCGCGGTCGACGAAGTGATAGTTCACCCCGTCCACTTCGCCCGGGCGCATGGCGCGGGTGGTGTGCGAGACCGAGACGCGGATCTGCGGCTCGGCGTCGATCAGCGCCTTGACCAGGCTGGTCTTGCCGGCCCCAGAGGGCGCGGAAATGATGTAGAGAGTGCCGGTGCTGTGGGTCATGTCGGGTTAGCCTTACTCAATGTTCTGCACTTGTTCGCGCATTTGCTCGATCAACACCTTGAGGTTGACCGCAGCCTGGGTGCTGCGCGGGTCGAAGGCTTTGGAGCCCAGTGTGTTGGCTTCGCGGTTGAGTTCCTGCATCAGGAAGTCCAGGCGGCGACCGGCCGCCCCACCGGATTTGAGTACCCGGCGAACTTCAATGATGTGGGTGCTCAGGCGATCCAGTTCTTCGGCCACGTCGCTTTTTTGCGCGAGCATGACCATTTCCTGTTCCAGGCGCTGCGGGTCCAGCTCGGCCTTCATGTCGACGAAGCGGTCGAGCACTTTCTGACGTTGGGTGGCGAGCATTTGCGGGACCAGTTCGCGCAGGGTGACGACGTCTTCCTCTATGGAAGTCAGGCGCTCGTCGATCAACCGGGCCAGTTCCGCGCCTTCGCGCTCGCGGCCGGCCTTGAGTTCTTTCAGGCCTTGATTGAACAACGCCAGCGCTTCGGCATTCAGGGCCTGCGGGTCGCTCGCATCACCAACCAGCACGCCGGGCCAGGCCAGGACTTCCAGCGGGTTCAGAGGCGCGGGGTGCTTGATCAGGCTGGCGACGGTTTCGGCGGCAGCCACCAGTTGCGCGGCGCGCTCGCGGTCCACCTGCAAGGCCTTGCCGGTGCTTTCTTCGGTGAAGCGCAGGGTGCATTCCAGCTTGCCCCGGGACAGGCCCTGGCGCAGGGCTTCACGCACGCTGCCTTCAAGGTCGCGAAAGGATTCGGGCAGGCGCAGGTGCGGCTCCAGGTAGCGGCTGTTGACCGAGCGCAGTTCCCAGCTCAGCGTGCCTTGGATGCCGGCTTTCTCGACGCGGGCGAAGGCGGTCATGCTGTGCACCATGGAGATTCCTCGCAATGCAGGCGGACGCAACGGTTAGTCGTAGCGCCTGGTATCTGTGGATAAAAGCCGAAGGGCAGCAAAGGCGCAGGATTGTAGCGCAGTGAGGTGCATGCCCCCAAACCGTGCATGTGACAAAGCGCTGCGGCTCGTCGGTCAGAGGTCAAAGGGGCTTGGCTCGTTGCAGCGGTTTTTTGGAACCGCGCGACGTTTAAACTGCCCTATGGCGGCCCACGGCTCTATAATGCTCGGCAGTTTTCCGTCCTCTGTACAGGTGTTCCCTATGAAACGTCCAAGTGGTCGCGCTGCCGATCAGCTTCGCTCGATCCGCATTACCCGCAACTACACCAAACACGCCGAGGGATCTGTACTGGTCGAATTCGGTGATACCAAAGTCATCTGCACCGTCAGCGTCGAAAACGGTGTGCCACGGTTCCTCAAGGGCCAGGGTCAAGGCTGGCTGACCGCCGAATACGGCATGCTGCCGCGCTCCACCGGTGAGCGCAACCAGCGCGAGGCCAGCCGCGGCAAGCAGGGCGGACGTACCCTGGAAATCCAGCGTCTGATCGGCCGTTCGCTGCGCGCCGCGCTGGACATGTCCAAGCTCGGTGACGTGACGTTGTATGTCGATTGCGACGTGATCCAGGCTGACGGCGGCACTCGCACCGCGTCCATCACCGGCGCCATGGTCGCACTGGCCGATGCCTTGAAAGTGATCAAGAAGCGTGGCGGCCTCAAGGGCGGCGATCCGCTCAAGCAGATGATCGCTGCGGTCTCCGTGGGCATGTACCAGGGCGAGCCGGTGCTGGACCTGGACTACCTGGAAGACTCCGCCGCCGAGACCGACCTGAACGTGGTCATGACCAGCGCTGGCGGCTTCATCGAAATCCAGGGCACCGCCGAAGGCGCGCCGTTCCAGCCGGAAGAATTGAGCGCTATGCTGGAATTGGCAAAGAAAGGCATGAACGAGATTTTCGAACTGCAAAAAGCCGCACTGGCTGACTGATCGTTTCGCGCTTCAGACAAGGAGAACGTCATGAGTGATGAGCAAACCCTACTGCCCCAGCCCAGCAAGGAGGCGCGCCAATGGGCGATGTTCTGTCACTTGTCCGCCTTGTTGGGCATCTGGATTCCGTTCGGTACGTTGATCGGCCCGCTGGTGCTCTGGCAGCTCAAGCGCGAGACTGACCCGTTCATCGATGCACAAGGCAAGGAAGCGCTGAACTTCCAGATCACTGTGGCAATTGCCTCAGCGATCAGTCTGCTTCTGATGATCGTGGTGATCGGCTTCTTCCTGTTCGGGTTGGTGGCTATCGGTGCGCTGGTGCTGACCATCATCGGTGGGGTGAAGGCCAATGAAGGGCAGCCGTATCGGTATCCGTTTACCTGGCGGCTGGTCAAATAACGATCAACGAGTAACCACTTGTGGGAGCGAGCCTGCTCGCGATAGCGGTTCATCATTCAACACAAATGTTGGCTGACCCACCGCCATCGCGAGCAGGCTCGCTCCCACAGTAGAAAGGGTTGCTCACAAAAAAACCGACATGGCTGTCGGTTTTTTTGTGGCTGCGAAACGACACTCAGATCGTCAGCGTCCAGTCGTAATCCACGATCAGTGGCGCATGCTGCGAGAAGCGTGGCTGGCGCGGCAGGCGAGCGCTGCGCACGAAGCGGCGCAGACCAGGCGTCAGCAACTGGTAGTCGAAACGCCAGCCGAGGTTGAGCATCTCGGCCTGTTCGTTGTCTGGCCACCAGCTGTATTGGTCGCCTTCACGGCTGACTTCCCGCAGGGCGTCAACATAGCCCATGTTGCCGACAATCTCGTCCATCCAGGCCCGTTCCGGCGCCAGGAAACCCGGGGATTGCTGGCTGTCGCGCCAGTTCTTGATATCCAGCTTCTGTTGCGCCACGTACAGCGAGCCACAATAGATGTACTCGCGACGTTTGCGCCGCTGTTTATCCAGATAACGGGCGAAGTCGTCCATCAACTTGAATTTCTGATTCAAATCTTCATCGCCGTTCTGCCCCGAAGGGAGCAGTAAGGTCGCGATGCTGACCTTGTCGAAATCGGCCTGCAGGTAGCGCCCGTAGCGGTCCGCCGTCTCGAAACCGAGACCGTTGATGACAGCCTTCGGTTGCAGCCGCGAGTACAAAGCCACGCCACCCTGGGCGGGGACTTCGGCATCGCAGGCATAAAGGAAGTAACCATCCAGTTGGAAGGCTGCATCGTCCAGTTCAAAGGCGGAGGCGCGGGTGTCCTGCAGGCAGATGACGTCGGCATTCTGTGCTTGCAGCCAACTGAGCAACCCTCGCTCCACTGCAGCCTGAATACCATTGACGTTCACACTGATGATCCGCATAAATGGCCCCAAAAATCACGTGCGTGTATGATACACGGCGTGTACCTATTTAGCTAAATCCGTGGTATTTGGGGCTTTTTTCATGCAGGCGTATCAGCGCGATTTCATTCGTTTTGCCATCGATCGCGGCGTTTTGCGCTTCGGTGAGTTCACCCTCAAGTCCGGCCGCACGAGCCCGTACTTCTTCAATGCCGGCCTGTTCAACACCGGTGCCGCCCTGGCGCAACTGGGCCGTTTCTATGCGGCGGCCATTGTCGAGAGCGGCATTCCGTTCGACGTGCTGTTCGGCCCGGCCTACAAAGGCATTCCTCTGGCCGCCACCACTGCGGTCGCCCTGGCCGAACACCACGGCCGCGACCTGCCCTGGTGCTTCAACCGCAAGGAAGCCAAGGCTCATGGTGAAGGGGGCAGCCTGGTGGGCGCGCCGCTGACCGGTGAAGTGCTGATCATCGACGACGTGATCACCGCCGGCACCGCCATTCGTGAAGTGATGCAGATCATCGGTTCCCAGGAAGGCGCCAAGGCCGCCGGTGTGCTGATCGCCCTGAATCGCCAAGAGCGCGGCAACGGTGAGTTGTCGGCGATCCAGGAAGTGGAGCGTGACTTCAACATTCCGGTGGTCAGCATCGTGTCGCTGACCCAGGTGCTGGAGTTTTTGGCCGACGACCCGCAGCTCAAGCAGCATTTGCCGGCGGTTGAGGCTTATCGGGCGCAGTTCGGCGTTTAAAGATTTGCACATTCCCTGGTGGGAGCGAGCCTGCTCGCGATAGCCATTCAACATTCATGTTGGCTGAATCACCGCTATCGCGAGCAAGCTCGCTCCTACAGTGCGTAAAAAAAGACCCCGCTCAGTCTGGCTGAGCGGGGTCTTTTTATGGGTGTCGCTTACGGACGCTTGCGATTGCTGATCAACGTGCCCACGCCGGTATCGGTGAAGATCTCCAGCAGGATCGCATTCGGTACCCGGCCGTCGATGATCAAGGAGCTGCCAACGCCGCCCTGGACCGCTTCCAGTGCGCAGCGGATCTTCGGCAGCATGCCGCCGTAGATGGTGCCGTCGGCGATCAGTTCATCGACCTGTTGAGTCGACAATCCGGTCAGGACCTTGCCGGTCTTGTCCATCAGGCCGGCGATGTTGGTCAGCAGCATCAGCTTTTCCGCTTTCAGTGCTTCGGCAACCTTGCCTGCCACCAGGTCGGCGTTGATGTTGTAGGACTCACCGTTGGCGCCGACGCCGATGGGCGCGATTACCGGGATGAAGTCGCCCTTGACCAGCAGGTTCAGCAAGTCGGTGTTGATGCCGACCACTTCGCCCACATGGCCGATGTCGATGATTTCCGGCTGGGTCATCTCCGGCGTCTGGCGGGTGACGGTGAGTTTCTTCGCCCGGATCAGCTCGGCGTCTTTACCTGTCAGGCCGATGGCGCTGCCGCCATGCCGGTTGATCAGGTTGACGATGTCCTTGTTGACCTGGCCGCCGAGGACCATCTCCACCACATCCATGGTCTGCGCGTCGGTGACGCGCATGCCGTCGATGAAGTGGCTCTCGATCGACAGGCGCTTGAGCAGGTCGCCGATCTGTGGGCCACCACCGTGAACGACCACCGGGTTGATGCCCACAGCCTTCATCAGCACGATGTCGCGAGCGAAGCCGGTTTTCAGCTCCTCGCTTTCCATCGCGTTGCCGCCGTATTTGATCACCAGGGTCTTGCCGACATAGCGTCGGATATAAGGCAACGCTTCGGACAGGACCTTGGCGGTATTGGCGGCGGCTTCGCGTTCGAGGGTCATTCAGGGCTCCGGTGGTGCTTCAAAAATCAGAACGGTAGTTGAAGATCAGGTGCAACACGTTTGAGTTGGGTGTGGAACACATCCTTGATGCGCTGCAGTTCGGCTTCGTTGTCGGCTTCGAAACGCAGCACCAGCACCGGCGTGGTGTTGGATGCGCGAACCAGGCCCCAGCCTTGGGGATAGTCGACCCGCACACCATCGATGGTGGTCAGTTCGGCCCCTTCGCCCCATTGAGCGTCGTGCAGTGCATCAATGATGCTGAATTTGCTCTCTTCGGTCACATGGATATTGATTTCCGGCGTAGAAATATCGTTCGGGAAGGTCGCGAAGAGCTCTTCGGCCGTGGATTTCTCTTTGCTGAGGATCTCCAGCAGGCGTGCGGCGCTGTAGATGCCGTCGTCGAAACCGAACCAGCGCTCCTTGAAGAAGATGTGGCCGCTCATTTCGCCGGCCAGCAGGGCGCCACTCTCTTTCATTTTCTTCTTGATCAACGAGTGGCCGGTTTTCCACATCAGTGGGCGACCGCCGTATTCCTTGATCAGCGGCACCAGGCGGCGGGTGCATTTAACGTCGAAAATGATTTCGGCGTTCGGATTGCGCGCCACCACGTCACGGGCGAACAGCATCAGCAAGCGGTCCGGGAACACGACGCTGCCGGTGTTGGTGACCACGCCCACGCGGTCGCCGTCGCCGTCGAAGGCCAGGCCCAGGTCGGCGTTGGTTTCCTCGACCTTGGCGATCAGGTCTTGCAGGTTTTCCAGCTTGCCCGGGTCCGGGTGATGGTTGGGGAAGTTGCCGTCCACTTCGCAGAACAGCGGGATGACTTCGCAGTTCAGGGCTTTAATCAGTTGTGGGGCGATCACGCCGGCCGCGCCGTTGCCGCAATCGACCACCACTTTCAGGCGGCGGGAGAGCTTCACATCCTTGACGATTTCATCGTTGTAGCGCTCCAGGATGTCCACCTTGGTGACGCTGCCCTGGCCGCTGCTCAGGTCATTGGTCTTGAGGCGGGTGTGCAAGGCCTGGATCTGCTCGTTGGCGAGGGTGTCGCCGGCGATGACGATCTTGAAGCCGTTGTAGTTCGACGGGTTGTGGCTGCCAGTGAGCATCACGCCGGATTTACCGGCCAGCACGTTGGCGGCGTAGTACAGCGCTGGCGTCGGCACCAGGCCCACGTCGCTGACATGGCAACCACTGTCGGCAACCCCTTTGATCAATTGTTCAACCAGCTCGGGGCCGGACAAGCGACCATCGCGACCGACACACACGTTCGGTTCACCCTGGGCCAGGCTCTGGGAGCCGATGGCGCGGCCGATCCAATAGGCGGTTTCGGCGGTGAGGGTCTCCGGTACCACGCCACGGATGTCGTAGGCGCGGAAGATGCTGTCAGGAAAAATTGGGGCGATTGCGGCTGGGGTGTTCATGGGCGGGGCGCTCTATCAGGAAGATGACTGGACAGGCCGACGGTTCGCGTCGGCAGGCTCAAACTGAAGGGTATGACGGCGTTTTTGGCAGAGAGTTCGTGGTGGGAAAGTGCCATGAGACAGCGTTACCTCGCCTCTATCGCCTAATACATTGATTCCAAGTGGGAAACCTTGTAGCCAGCCTGTGGGCATTTTTCGTCCTGAAACAGAAGCTTAATAAAGGGGCCGGGCAAGGCGCCCGGCCTGAAACAGCTGGATCAGTGACTGCCGGAATGCCCGAAGCCACCAGCGCCGCGCTGGCTCTCGTCGAATTCTTCCACCAGTTCGAAGCGCGCCTGGACCACCGGTACCAGCACCAGTTGGGCGATGCGCTCGCCCACGGCGATGTTGAATGCCGTTTGACCACGGTTCCAGCACGACACCATCAGTTCGCCTTGGTAATCGGAGTCGATCAGGCCCACCAGGTTGCCCAGTACGATGCCATGCTTATGGCCCAGGCCCGAGCGCGGCAGGATCAACGCAGCCAGGCCTGGGTCGCCGATGTACACCGACAGGCCGGTTGGGATCAGCAGGGTCTGGCCGGGCTCCAGGACGGTGTCCTGCTTGAGCATGGCCCGCAGGTCGAGGCCGGCGGAACCCGGTGTGGCGTAATGCGGCAGCGGGAATTCGGTGCCGATGCGAGGGTCGAGGATCTTGGCTTGTAGAGCGTGCATGTCAATTAAACCTGGTTCAGCCGTTCGGCGATAAAAGTGATCAGCTGGCGGGCAATCTTGCTCTTGCTGGTCTGGGCGAAAAGGGTGGCGTGCAACTGGCGGTCGATCACGCTGCAGGCGTTTTCCTCGCTGTTGAAGCCAATGCTCGGGTTGGCGACGTCGTTGGCGACGATCAAGTCCAGGTTCTTGTCCTTGAGCTTGCGCGCGGCGTAGTCGAGCAGGTGCTCGGTTTCGGCGGCGAAGCCGACACTGAATGGACGGTCCGGGCGGGTGGCGATGGTCGCGAGGATGTCCGGGTTGCGCACCATTTGTAGTAGCAGGCCGTCGCCGCTCGTAGGGTCTTTCTTAAGTTTTTGCGGGGCGACTACTTCGGGGCGGTAGTCCGCCACCGCCGCCGAGGCGATGAACAGGTCGCACGGGATAGCCGCTTCGCAGGCCGCCAGCATGTCCCGGGCGCTGACCACGTCGATGCGGGTCACCCGATCAGGGGTCGGCAAATGCACGGGGCCGGTGATCAGCGTGACCCGGGCGCCGGCTTCCACGGCGGCTTCGGCCAGGGCGAAGCCCATTTTCCCGGAGCTGTGGTTGGTGATGTAGCGCACCGGGTCGATGTTTTCCTGGGTCGGTCCGGCGGTGATCAGCACATGCTTGCCGGTCAGTGCCTGGCGCTGGAAGCAGTCGGCGGCGCACTGGGCCAGGTCGTTGGCTTCGAGCATGCGTCCCATGCCGACATCGCCGCAGGCCTGGCTGCCGGAAGCCGGGCCAAAGACTTTCAGGTCGCGGCTTTGGAGCAATTGCAGATTGGCCTGGGTGGCCGGATCGCGCCACATGGCCTGGTTCATGGCTGGCGCGAGGGCAACCACGGCGTCGGTGGCGAGCACCAGGGTGGTCAGCAAATCATCGGCGATGCCTTGGGCCAGGCGGGCGATCAGGTCGGCCGTGGCTGGGGCGATCAGCACCAGGTCGGCCCACTTGGCCAGTTCGATATGACCCATGGCGGCTTCGGCCGCCGGGTCGAGCAGATCCAGGTGGACCGGGTGCCCGGACAGGGCCTGCATGGTCAGCGGGGTGATGAATTCACTGCCGCCGCGAGTCATGACGACCCGTACTTCCGCGCCCTGGTCGATAAGCCTGCGGACCAGCTCGGCGCTCTTGTAGGCGGCAATGCCGCCGCCGACGCCCAGAACGATGCGTTTCCGATACAGCCGCTGCATAGGCCTGCCTTTCGATTTCAATGGTCAGTGCAGGACGAACCCCACGGCAGCAGCCTGCCTGGGTGCAAATCGCCTGCAAAAAAGATGGGCTACGATATCACAGCGACCGCTACGGAACAGCGGCGCCCACAATCAGGGAGATGCTATGAGTATTCGCGACTGGCCGGTGGCCGAGCGGCCACGGGAGAGGTTACTGGAGTTGGGATCGGCGAGTCTTTCGGACGCCGAGCTTTTGGCGATTTTCTTGCGCACGGGTGTGTCGGGTAAAAGCGCCGTGGACCTGGCGCGACATCTGCTGCATCAATTTGGTGGCCTGCGGGTTTTGCTCGAGGCTGATCTGCGTACCTTCAACGCACATCTGGGGCTGGGCCCGGCGAAATTCGCGCAGTTGCAGGCCGTGCTGGAGATGGGGCGTCGGCATCTGGCCGAAAATTTGCGGCGGGAATCGGTGCTGGAGAGCCCGCTGGCCGTGCGGGACTACCTCAAGGCCATGTTGCGTCACGAGCCTCATGAAGTGTTTGGATGTCTGTTCCTCGATTCCCGGCATCGGGTGCTGGCGTATGAGGCGTTGTTTCGCGGTTCCATCGACAGCGCGAGTGTCTATCCCCGGCAGGTGGTCAAGCGCGCCCTGGCCCATAACGCCGCAGCGTTGATCCTGTGCCACAACCACCCCTCCGGCAACACCGAACCCAGCCAGGCCGACCGGATACTCACTGAGCGGCTTCAGGAAGCACTGGAGTTGATCGATGTGCGGGTGCTCGACCACTTCATCGTCGGCGATGGTGAGCCGCTGTCCATGGCGGAGTATGGGTGGATGTAAGCACGGTCAGGCGTGAATAATCCCTTGTGGGAGCAAAGCTTGCTCGCGATAGCAGTTTTACAGCCAACAGAAGTGTTGTATGTAACGACGTCATCGCGAGCAAGCTTTGCTCCCACAGGGGGGGCTGGCAGTGGTTACTTGATACTGACCTTGGAGTAATCCTGCCGCCCAAACGGGCTGACCGAGTAACCCTGCACATCCTTGCGGGTCAGGGCGAACGCGGTCGGGTGCGCCAGGGGCAGCCACAGGGCCTGTTGCTGGATCTGCGCCTGGGCCTGCTCATAGAGTTTGGTGCGCACGCCCTGCTCGCTGGTGGTTTTGCCGGCACTGATCACTTTATCCAGGTCCGGGTTGCAATAACGGGCGAAGTTGGTGCCGGACTTGAGTGCCGCGCAGGAAAACTGCGGCGTGAGGAAGTTGTCCGGGTCACCGTTGTCACCGGCCCAGCCCATGAACAGCAAGTCATGTTCGCCGGCCTTGGCGCGACGGATCAGTTCGCCCCATTCGATCACGCGGATCTCGGCCTGAATGCCGATCTGCGCCAGGTCGGCCTGCAGCAACTGCGCGCCCAGGCTGGGGTTGGGGTTCAGCAGGCTGCCGGAAGGGCGGGTCCATATGGTGGTCTGAAAGCCGTCCTTCAAACCGGCCCTGGCCAGAAGATCACGGGCCTTGGCCGGGTCATGGGCGTAGCCGGGCAAGTTTTTGGCGTAGCTCCAGGTGTTCGGTGGGTAGGGGCCCTTGGCCGCTTCGGCGGTGCCCTCGAAAACGGCCTTGAGGTAGCTGGCCTTGTCGAAGGCCAGGTTGACGGCTTGTCGAACCTCGGGCTTGTCGAAGGGCGGGTGCTGGCTGTTGATCGCCACGAACGCGGTCATGAAGGCGTCGGTCTGCGCCACTTTCAACGTCGGCTCCTGCCTGGCGGCCTGGACGTCCTGCGGCTTGGGTGACAGGGCGATCTGGCATTCGTTGCGCCGCAGTTTTTGCAGGCGCACATTCGCGTCCGGCGTGATGGCGAAGATCAGCGGATCCACCTGGGGCTTGCCAGCGAAATAGTCGTGGTTGGCCTTGTAGCGAATCGAAGCGTCTTTCTGGAACCGGTTGAAAATGAACGGGCCTGTGCCGATGGGCTGATTGTTGAGTGCTTCTGGCGTGCCGGCTTTCATCAGCTGATCGGCGTATTCGGCCGAATAGATGGAGGCAAAGCCCATGCTCAAGGTGGCCAGGAAGGTCGAATCCGCATGATCGAGGATGAAGCGCACGGTCAGCGGGTCCAGCGCGTCGATTTTCTTGATCAGGCTCGGTAGCTGCATGGACTGGGCGTGGGGGAAACCGCTCTGGGCGATTTTGTGCCAAGGGTTTGCCGGGTCAAGCATGCGTTCGAAGCTGAACTTGACGTCCTCGGCGGTCAGATCGCGGCGCGGCGTGAAGTATTCGGTCCGGTGGAATTTGACCTGGGGGCGCAGCTTGAACACGTAGGTCAGTCCATCGGACGAGACTTCCCAGCTCTCGGCGAGGCTGGGGATGACCTTGCCGCTGGCGGTGTCGAAATCCACCAGGCGATTCATCAGCACGTCGGCGGATGCGTTGGTGGTGGTCAGCGAATTGTACTGAACGACATCGAATCCTTCCGGGCTGGCCTCGGTGCAAACGCTCAGGGCGGCGGCCTGGGCCAGCGGGCTGATCAGCAGAGGGGCGAGCAACAGTGGGAGGGCAGCGAGGCGCATGGTCGGTTTCCTGTGCAAGTCGAAGGCCCATCTGCATGTGCAGTCTGGAAAAGACCTACCCTAGTGGCCTCGTTGGAAAATGACTATCCCCTTTTTGCATTTTCCGGCACCCTGCGACGCTGTATTAACGGCTCAAGCTCGGCATCGGTTAAAAAAACCGGCCTGCAGCGACGAGCGGTCAAAGGCGGCGCCAGCCTGTGCCCCAGCCGTTCGGGGGCGTTACGCGTCGCTTTCCAACGAAGACAAATCACACCGGCAGTTGTTGCACTGTGGTCTTTCTGGTATAAAGCAGCGCTCTTTTCTAGGGGCCCGGTTCCTTCACTGTAGGTGTAGCCGGTAAGACCCTTAAAGAAACGCGGCGCCTGGCGCCAAATGACTGAGAGATTAAGCGGCCAACCCATGCCGGGTTGGGCATGTGGTTTTAGAGGGCTGAGGCATGTCGAGAGTCTGTCAAGTTACCGGTAAGGGTCCGGTGACTGGGAATAACATTTCCCACGCAAACAACAAAACCCGTCGTCGTTTCCTGCCGAACCTGCAGCATCACCGCTTCTGGGTTGAAGAAGAGAAACGTTTTGTGCGTCTGCGCGTATCTGCCAAAGGCATGCGTATCATCGACAAGCGTGGCATCAGTGTCGTGCTCGCCGAACTTCGCCGCGATGGCAAGATTTAAGGGAGCTAATCATGCGTGAATTGATTCGTTTGATCTCGAGCGCCGGTACTGGTCACTTCTACACTACCGACAAGAACAAGCGTACTACCCCGGACAAAATCGAGATCAAGAAATATGATCCGGTTGTTCGCAAGCACGTGATCTACAAGGAAGGCAAAATCAAGTAATTGATTTTTCCCTTCTTACGAAAAAGGCCCGTATCGCAAGATACGGGCCTTTTTTGTTGCCGGATTTTTGTTGCCTGTCGGGGCCTCATCGCGAGCAGGCTCGCTCCCACAGGGCATTGTGCTTGCCTGAAACTCAGGCATTACACAGCGCCAATGTGGGAGCGAGCCTGCTCGCGATGAGGCCAGGCCTAACGATGTAAATCCTCAAGCCTTCTGTTCAAACACCACATAAATCTTGCGGCACGCCTCCAACACTTCCCAAGTGCCGGTGAACCCCGCCGGGATCACGAAGCGGTCGCCGGCCCGCAGGGTCTTGGCATTGCCATCATTGTCCCGCAGCACGGAAACGCCCTGGACGATCTCGCAGTATTCATGTTCGGTGTAGTTGACCGTCCACTGGCCGACCGCGCCTTCCCACACGCCTGCATTCATTTGCCCGCAAGGGCTGCTGTAGTGGTTGAACACCGTTTGTTCGGGATCACCCTTGAGTACCTTGGCTGCGTCCGGGCGATAGCGTTCGGCGGTGGTACTGGCCTGACTGAAATCGACGATGTCCTGGATGCTCATGCGGCAATTCTCCGGTAATGACGGCGCGAATGGCTGGAAGAGCCAAAGTCTATGTTTATTAAAACGAACATCGCAAGGCCGTTTGCCAGTGTTGTGTCAAATATATTGAAACATTACCAGCCGCTGGTTTAGGGTGGCGGGTGCCCCGCGCCGAAAACAGGCCGGCTGGGCAGAATTCGTGGAGCGCTGCGCATCGCGTGGCGTTCGTACTCAATAAGAGGAGGACACTCGCATGACCACCCTGACTCGTGCCGACTGGGAACAACGCGCCCGCGACCTGACCATCGAAGGCCGTGCCTTCATCAACGGCGAATACACCGATGCGGTGTCCGGCGAAACCTTTGACTGCCTCAGCCCGGTGGATGGCCGTGTGCTGGGCAAGATCGCCAGTTGCGACGTCGCCGACGCCCAACGTGCCGTCGAAAACGCCCGCGCCACCTTCAACTCCGGTGTCTGGTCGCGCCTGGCGCCGAGCAAGCGTAAAGCGACCATGATCCGCTTTGCCGGCCTGCTCAAGCAGAACGCCGAAGAACTGGCGCTGCTCGAAACCCTGGACATGGGCAAGCCGATCAGCGACTCCTTGAATATCGATGTTCCCGGTGCAGCTCAAGCGTTGAGCTGGAGCGGTGAAGCCATCGACAAGATTTACGATGAAGTGGCCGCGACCCCCCACGATCAGTTGGGCCTGGTGACCCGTGAACCGGTGGGCGTCGTAGGCGCTATCGTGCCGTGGAATTTCCCACTGATGATGGCCTGCTGGAAGCTCGGCCCGGCGCTGTCCACCGGTAACTCGGTGGTGCTCAAGCCGTCGGAAAAATCCCCGCTCACCGCTATCCGCATTGCCGCATTGGCAGTGGAGGCCGGTATTCCCAAGGGCGTGCTCAACGTGCTGCCGGGCTACGGCCACACGGTTGGCAAGGCCCTTGCCCTGCACATGGACGTCGATACCCTGGTGTTCACCGGTTCCACCAAAATCGCCAAGCAACTGATGGTTTACTCGGGCGAGTCCAACATGAAGCGTGTCTGGCTGGAAGCCGGCGGCAAGAGCCCGAACATCGTGTTCGCCGATGCCCCGGACCTGCAAGCCGCCGCCGAGTCCGCCGCCAGCGCCATTGCCTTCAACCAGGGCGAAGTCTGCACCGCGGGCTCGCGACTGTTGGTGGAGCGTTCCATCAAGGACACCTTCCTGCCGCTGGTGATTGAAGCGCTCAAGGGCTGGAAACCTGGCAACCCCCTGGACCCGGCCACCAATGTCGGCGCCCTGGTGGATACCCAGCAGATGAACACCGTGCTGTCCTACATCGAGGCCGGTCACAGCGACGGCGCCAAGCTGGTGGCCGGCGGCAAGCGGATCCTCGAAGAAACCGGCGGTACCTATGTCGAGCCGACGATTTTCGACGGGGTGAGCAACGCCATGAAAATCGCCCAGGAAGAGATTTTCGGTCCGGTGTTGTCGGTCATCGCTTTCGATACCGCCGAGGAGGCCATCCAGATTGCCAACGACACGCCGTACGGCCTGGCCGCGGCGGTATGGACCAAGGACATTTCCAAGGCTCACCTGACCGCCAAGGCGCTGCGTGCTGGCAGCGTTTGGGTCAACCAGTATGACGGCGGCGACATGACCGCACCGTTCGGCGGCTTCAAGCAGTCGGGTAACGGCCGCGACAAGTCGCTGCATGCGTTCGACAAGTACACCGAGCTGAAGGCGACCTGGATCAAGCTCTGACAGGGGCGGCCCCGGATCCTGTTCGGGGCTGCATGCAGTGCTGGTCCCCTGTGGGAGCGAGCCTGCTCGCGATAGCGGTGTGACAGTCGACGACTCTGTTGAATGTTGCGCCGCTATCGCGAGCAGGCTCGCTCCCACAGTGTTTTGTGGGGCCTGAAAATCGATAACTATCCACAGGAGCGTGGAAATGCGTTGGGCGACCTATTTCGCCGTGTTGGCATCTGTCCTGAGTGTCGGCTTGGCGCTGGGCGTGAGCATGCCGCTGGTGTCGCTGCGTCTGGAAGGCTGGGGTTATGGTTCGTTTGCCATCGGGGTGATGGCCGCCATGCCGGCCGTTGGGGTGCTGGTCGGGGCCAAGGTGTCGAGTCGGCTTGCGGCGCGGTTCGGCACGGCGGCGTTGATGCGCTTGTGCTTGTGGGGTGGGGCGGTGTCCATCGGGTTGCTGGCGCTGTTGCCCAGCTATCCGGTCTGGTTGGTGCTGCGGCTGATGATCGGCGTCGTCCTGACCCTGGTGTTCATTCTGGGTGAAAGCTGGATCAACCAACTGGTGATCGAACAATGGCGCGGACGGTTGGTGGCGTTGTACGGCAGCAGCTACGCCCTGAGTCAGTTGTCTGGTCCGTTGCTGCTGGGCGCGCTGGGGACTGATCACGATTATGGCTTTTGGGTGGGTGTCGGTCTTTTGCTGGTTTCGCCGTTGCTGTTGCTGGGGCGCAGCGGCGCGCCCAGCAGTGAAGCCTGCAGCGTCACTTTCAAGGATCTCTGGGCGTTTTGTCGTGGGTTGCCGGCAATCGCCTGGGCGGTATCGTTGTTCGCGGCGTTCGAGGCAATGATCCTGACCTTGTTGCCGGTTTACTGTTTGCGTCAGGGCTTCAGCGCCGACATTGCGCTGGCGATGGTCAGCACGGTAGTGGTCGGTGATGCCTTGTTGCAGTTGCCCATTGGCGCCCTTGCGGACCGCCTGTCGCGCCGGTCGTTGTTCACTGGCTGTGCGGTGGCGCTGATGCTGTCGAGCCTGGCGGTTCCACTGCTGATCGATACCTTGCTGATCTGGCCACTGTGGGTGCTGTTTGGCGCCAGCGCAGGCGGGTTGTTCACCTTGTCACTGATCCTGATCGGCGAGCGTTATCGCGACGATGCACTGGTGCGGGCCAACGCCCATATTGCCCAGTTGTGGGGGATCGGTTGTCTGATTGGCCCGCTGGCGGCGGGGGCGGGCAGTCAATGGATCAGTGGGCATGCGCTGCCCTTGTTCATGGCCGCGGGAGCGTTCGGCTTGGTGGTTCTGTTGTTGCGCCAAGGGGCGTTTGGCGCCACGCAACCTGCCTGAACAAAGTGAAGCCTTGGGAAACGTGCTGAACCCGGGGCTTCTACAGCATTCGCTCCAGCCCAACGGTGGTGGCGAACCAGGCGTTGAAGCGGCGCCACCAACTGCCGGGTTCGCGGTCCAGGTCATGCAGTTGGCCGTTGTCTTCGGTGGTCCATATCAGCTTCCCGTCCTTCAGGCGGGCCTGGTAACTCAAGGCCGGTGCCATGCCCTGCAAGGCCAGTTCGCGCACTTGGCCGGCGAGTTCGGGACTGTCGACCAAGACCCCCACTTCGGTGTTCCACAGCACTGAACGCGGATCGAAATTGAACGAGCCGATGAAGGATTTCTTCCGGTCGAAGATGATCGCCTTGCTATGCAGGCTGGAGTCCGATTCGCCGTAGGACTTGCTGTAGAACAAATGGGGGCTGCCACCCGTGTCCCCGGGCTGGCGACGCAATTCGTACAGCCGCACCCCATGTTGCAGCAAAGCCCTGCGATACGGCGCGTAACCGCCGTGCACCGCCGGTACGTCGGTGGCCTCCAGGGAGTTGGTCAAAAGACTCACCGCCACTCCGGCATCGGCGCGGCTGGTCAGGTAGACCAACCCTGGCTGGCCGGGTACAAAGTAGGCCGAAATCATGATCAGTTCTTCACTGACCCCCGTCAGCTCCGGGCCCAATTGCGTGGTCAGCAACAACTGCGGGTCAGGCTCATCCCTGGCCAGTACTTTGCTGGGTGCATCCCACAGCGCCTGGTTCCAGGCCCAGATCAATTGCCTGCGCCAGATGTCCAGGCGCGGTTGGGTCCGGTAGGAGGTCAACTGCTGGTAAAGCGCGTGATTTTCCTTGTGCGTCTGCTCCAGTGACTCTTGCAGGCGTAGGCGGCTGTTGGCCAGATCCTTGGGGGTTGGCCGACGGGACAGGAATTGTTCGATGGGTTTGCTCAGGGCGCTGTTCCAGTATTGGTCGAAGCTGTGCCCCAATTGTTCGGCCACCGGCCCAACGCCAAGCAGGTCGATGTCGGTGAAGTTCAGGTTGGGTTCGGCGTCGAAATATTCATCCCCCAGATTGCGACCGCCGACGATGGCCATGCTGTTGTCCGCCAGCCAAAGTTTGTTGTGCATGCGCCGGTGTTGCAGTGAGAGGTTGAGCAGCCGCCCGAGGCTGCGGGTTACCCCGGTGGCGCGCCCCAGATGAAGTGGGTTGAACAGGCGTATCTGGATCCGCGGATGAGCGGCGAGGGTCGCGATGATCTGATCCTGGCCATCGCTGGTGGTGTCATCCAGCAGGATGCGCACGCGTACGCCGCGGTCGGCGGCTTTGAGCAATTCATCCACCAGCATTCGCGTGCTGATGCCGTCATGAACGATGTAGTACTGCAAATCCAGGCTGCTTTGGGCGTTGCGGATCAACTCGGCCCGGGCGGAGAAGGCGTCGGTACTGTCAGATAGCAGGCGGAAACCCGAGCGTCCCTCGTGTGGAGCGGCCTGGGCCTGTACCGAGCGTCCGAACGAAGATTCGGTTGCCGGGAGCGCCTGGGAAGGTTCGCGGGTGATGTCAAAACTGGCACAGCCGCCCAGCAGCGAGGCGACTAGCAGGAGCACAGGCAGGATGGGTCTGGGTCTCACGTAGGCTCGTTCCGCTTGTTTGCGTTGATCGGCTTGTGGGTGCTGCTTCCCTGAGTAAAGCTCAGACGGCGTCGAGTCGGGTTTCGTTCAACAACGCAATGGCCGCGGCGCCGACCTTGCGGACGGCGTCCTCGATCTGTGCCGTTGGTTTGGCAGCGTAGTTCATGCGCAGGCAATTGCGGTACTTGCCCGAGGCGGAAAATATGCTGCCGACCGCCACCTGCACGCCCTGGTCATGCAGGACCCGATTAAGCTTGAGTGTATCGAAGCCTTCGGGGAGTTCGACCCAGAGCATAAAGCTGCCGCGCGGGCGGCTGGCGCGAGTACCCGCTGGAAAATAGCGGCTGACCCAGTCGATCATGACGTCGCGATTGCGTTGGTATTGGCTGCGCATCCGCCGCAAATGCGGTTCGAAGTGCCCGCCCTTGAGAAACTCCGCAATGGCTATCTGCGGTTGCGGTGCGGTGGAGCCGGTGCTGATGTATTTCATGTGCAGCACCCGTTCCAGATAGCGGCCGGGTGCGACCCAGCCCACTCGCAAACCCGGTGCCAGTGTCTTGGAAAAAGAACTGCAGAGTAGGACGCGGCCATCGTCGTCGAAGGATTTGATCGTGCGGGGGCGCGGGTAGGTGTAGGCCAGTTCCCCATACACATCGTCCTCGATAATCGCCACGTCGAAGCGCTGCGCCAAGGTCAGCAACGCGCGTTTGTTGGCCTCGGGCATGATGTAGCCTAGCGGGTTGTTACAACTGGGCGTCAACTGTATGGCCTTGATGGGCCACTGTTCCAGCGCCAGCTCCAGGGCCTCCAGGCTGATGCCGGTCAGTGGATCGGTGGGGATTTCCAGGGCCTTCATGCCCAGGCCCTTGAGGGTTTGCATGGCGCCGTGAAAGCTGGGGGAGTCCACCGCGACGATATCGCCTTGTTCACAGGTGGCGCGGATGCTGACCGACAGCGCTTCGTGACAGCCCGTGGTGACGATCAGGTCGCCGGCTCCCAGTTTGCAACCCGAGTCCAGCGACAGGCGAGCGATCTGTTCGCGCAGCGCGAGGTTGCCGTAGATGTTGTCGTAATACAGGCCCGGCATGTCTTGCCGGCGGCTGATCTGCGCAAGGCTGCGCAACAGCGGTTTCATGGTCGGCGAGTTGATATCCGGCATGCCTCGGCCCAGTTGCACCACGTCTTTGCGTGGTACCGAGCGTATCAGCTCCAGCACCTGGTCCCATTGGGAGATGTCCACCGGTCGTTGGGCTGGGCGACCCACTACCGGCAGGTCCGGCAGTTCACGGCTGGCCGGTACGAAATACCCTGATTTGGGTTTTGGCATCGCCAGCCCGCTGTCCTCCAACACGCGATAGGCCTGCTGCACCGTACTCAGGCTGACACCGTGCTCCATGCTCAGCGCGCGCACTGACGGCAGCCGGTCGCCGGGACGGTAGAAGCCCTGTTCGATGCGGGTGCCGAGCAATTCGGCGAGGTTCACATAAAGGGTCATGGCGCGCTCTCGATGAAGTGGACAACGGTAACCAATACAGTTGCGGCGGAAAAAGACAATTCAGTGTCGAAAAGCCGCAATCTGTATGCATGGAAAACACATTGTTTGAATCTGTATTGATTATGGCAGTCCGCGCATCATGAAAGCTCTGGCTACCCAAGTAAACAGGAGCGATCAAAATGAACGGCTTGAGCGATGTGCGGCTGACGTTACACAGCCAGGAACTGGCGGCGGGGCAGGAAAAGGAGCTACGCAATGCGATGTTGCACAGTGCCCCGTCCAGCCTGAGCCGCTGGGCCCTGTTCTGGCGTCGTCTGCATACACGCAAGGCCTTGTTGGAGCTCACACCGGAACAGTTGCGTGATATCGGGCTGAGCCGAGAGCAGGCGCGGGAGGAGGGCTTGAAGCCGTTCTGGCGGCTTTGAAGCGGTACCGGGCCTGAAACTGCTATCGCGGGCACGCCTTGCTCTTACAGCCCTCTTTCAATCTGTGCGAGCAAGGCGTGCCCGCGATAGCGTCACCAGTAGCGCTGGGCGCTTTAAACCAACTCTTTCAACCGATGCCACAGCATCCCCAGTGCCAACAGTGGCGAGCGCAGATGCTTTCCGCCCGGGAAGGTCATGTGCGGCACCTGGGCGAACAGATCGAAACCACCACTCTGTTGCCCACTGATGGCTTCGGCCAACAGCTTGCCGGCCAGGTGCGTGGCATTCACTCCGTGGCCGGAGTAGGCCTGGGCGTAGTACACGTTGGGCTGATCCTTGAGTCGACCGATCTGCGGCAAGCGGTTGGCGCCGATGCCGATCATCCCGCCCCATTGAAAGTCGATTTTCACCTGCGCCAGTTGCGGGAACACCTTGAGCATTTTCGGACGCATGTACGCGCCAATGTCTTGCGGGTCACGACCCGAGTAATGGCAGGCTCCGCCGAACAGTAAGCGTCGATCCGCGGAAAGCCGGTAGTAATCCAGCGCCACCCGTTGATCACAGACCGCCATGTTCTGCGGCAACAACGCCTGGGCCTGAGCCTCGCTCAAAGGTTCAGTGGCGATGATGTAGCTGCCGGCGGGCAGCACTTTGCCGCTGAGTTCCGGGTTGAGCCCATTGAGGTAGGCGTTGCAGCCCAGCACCAGGGTCTTGGCCCGGACCGCGCCCTGTTGGGTATGCACCTTCACTTCCGGGCCGTAATCAATGCGCGTGACCGCCGATTGCTCGAACAGCCGGACCCCCAGTTGCTGCGCGGCGCAGGCTTCGCCCAAGGCCAGGTTCAGCGGATGCAAATGGCCCGAGCCCATGTCGATCAGGCCGCCGACGTAGCGATCCGAACCCACCACACTGTGCATTTCGTGGGCTTGCAGCAGCCGGGTCTGATGGTGATACCCCAGGCTGCGCAGCTCTTCAGCGTCCTCAGCGAAACCTTCCAGATCGCTTGGCTTGTTGGCGAGGTCGCAATAACCCCAGGTGAGGTCGCAGTGGATCTGAAAGCGCTCGACCCGTTGACGGACGATTTCCACCGCCTCAAGGCCCATGAGCTTCATCTGGCGTACGCCGTCGGCACCGATGACCGGGGCGAACTGATCGAGGCCATGACCGACGCCGCGAATCAGTTGACCGCCGTTGCGCCCGCTGGCCCCCCAGCCGATCTTGTGCGCTTCCAGCAGCACTACGCTCATGCCGCGCTCGGCCAGTTCGATCGCTGTGTTCAACCCCGAGAACCCACCGCCTACCACGCAGACATCCGCCACCAGCTCGCCCTGCAGCAGCGGATGATCCGGTTGCGGCAAGCTGCTGGCGGCGTAGTAAGAGGCGGCGTGCGAATGGCTCGGGACAGGTTGCTGAACACGGGCGTTCATGTGCGTAATCCTGATTATTGTGTTTGAGAAATTTTACGGAGCATAAGCCGGGGATTCGTCCATGGGCAACACCGGTCGGTTGGCGCTGTCTGGGACAGGGCTTTTCGTGCAAAATCCTGCCTTGTCCCGTCTCGGTAGCCGCTTCGATGAGCTGCAACAGTCAAAAAATCCGCACGCTGCGCCAACAGATTCCCTCGTTCGAGTGCGTACCGGGCTGCCATGACTGCTGCGGGCCAGTGACCACCTCGCCCGAGGAAATGGCCCGCTTGCCACGCAAGACTCGCGCCGAACAGGACGCGGCCATGGAAGCGCTCGACTGCGTGCACTTGGGACCCAATGGCTGCACGGTCTATGACGAGCGGCCGCTGATCTGCCGGTTGTTCGGCACCACGGCGACCTTGCCGTGTCCCAATGGCCGGCGGCCGGTGGAACTGATTCATCCGCGGGTCGAGAAGCAGATTCACGAATATATGGCCAGCACCCGGCAGGTATTGGTGTAGCCAAGAACGCCCCTCAATCCGGAATCGGCAGGTTCAAGCTCTCCTTCACTTCTTCCATCACGATGTAGCTCTTGGATTCGCGCACGTGGGGCAGCTTGAGCAGGATGTCGCCCAGCAGCTTGCGGTACGAAGCCATCTCGGAAATCCGCGCTTTCACCAGATAGTCAAAGTCGCCTGACACCAGATGGCATTCGAGCACGTGAGGCAATTTCAGCACCGCGCGCCGGAATTCTTCAAAGGTGTCGCCGGATTTGTAGTCGAGGCTGATTTCGACGAACACCAGCAGACTGCCCTTCAGATGCTGCGGATTGAGCCGGGCGTTGTAGCCCATGATGATTCCCTCGCGCTCCAGGCGACGAACCCGCTCGGTGCAGGGGGTGGTGGAGAGGCCGACCTTTTCCCCAAGCTCCGTAAAGGAAATCCGTCCATCCGCCTGGAGGATGCGCAGGATGTTGCGGTCGATCTTGTCCAGCTCACGTTTGGTCTGAGTGTTGGTCCGCACAGGTGATGCTCCTCCATGAAAAGGGTTTTTGCCGAGAATTCTCGCCAAATATAGGCATTTATATAGTGAAAAGCACTGCCTGATCTTTTCTAAACTGCGCACATTACGGTCTGTACAACAAAACGTCAGCGGTTATCCGCGATGAGGGCTTCAACATGCGCGTTCTGGTTTTAGGTAGCGGCGTCATCGGTACCGTCAGTGCTTACTACCTGGCCCGTGCCGGGTTTGAAGTCGTGGTGGTTGATCGTCAGCCGGCGCCAGCCATGGAAACCAGTTTTGCCAATGCCGGCCAGGTGTCGCCGGGTTATGCCTCGCCGTGGGCCGCACCAGGTGTGCCACTCAAGGCCATCAAGTGGCTGTTGCAGCGCCACGCACCGCTGGCGATCAAAGCCACCGCTGACATCGACCAGTACCTGTGGATGGCGCAGATGCTGCGCAACTGCACTGCCAATCGTTATGCCGTGAACAAGGAGCGCATGGTGCGTCTGTCCGAGTACAGCCGCGACTGCCTCGACGAACTGCGCGCCGAAACCGGGATTGCCTACGAAGGCCGCAGTCTGGGGACCACTCAATTGTTCCGTACCCAGGCTCAGGTTGATGGTGCGGCCAAAGACATCGCCGTGCTGAAAGAGTCCGGTGTGCCCTTCGAAGTGCTGGACCGTGAAGGCATTGCCCGCGTCGAGCCGGCATTGGCCAATGTCACCGACATCCTGGCGGGTGCCTTGCGTCTGCCCAATGACCAGACTGGCGACTGTCAGATGTTTACCACGCGTCTGGCGCAAATGGCCGTAAAACTGGGTGTGGAATTCCGCTTTGGCCAGGACATCCAGCGCCTGGACTACGCCGGTGATCGCATCAACGGCGTCTGGATCGACGGCAAGCTGGAAACCGCTGACCGCTACGTCCTGGCCCTGGGCAGTTATTCACCGCAATTGCTCAAACCGCTGGGCATTCGTGCGCCGGTGTATCCGCTCAAGGGTTATTCCCTGACGGTGCCGATCACCAATCCGGCGATGGCTCCGACCTCGACCATTCTCGACGAAACCTACAAGGTCGCGATTACCCGGTTCGATAACCGCATCCGTGTGGGCGGCATGGCGGAAATCGCCGGTTTTGACCTGTCTCTCAACCCGCGTCGGCGTGAAACCCTGGAGATGATCGTCAACGACCTTTATCCTCAGGGCGGCGATCTGGCCCAGGCCAGTTTCTGGACCGGTCTGCGTCCGACCACTCCGGATGGCACACCGATCGTGGGCGCCACCCCGTTCAAGAACCTGTTCCTGAACACCGGCCATGGCACCCTCGGTTGGACCATGGCCTGTGGTTCCGGGCGCTTGCTAGCGGACCTGATGGCGAAGAAAAAACCACAGATCAGCGCCGAAGGCCTCGATATTTCCCGTTATGGCAGTAAACACCAGGAGTCTGCAAAACATGTCAATCCAGCGCCAGCTCACCAATGACCGCATGAGTCAGGTCGTCCTGCACAACGGCACTGTTTACCTGGCCGGGCAGGTTGGCGACGACATGAGTGCCGGTATCGAACAGCAGACCCGTGAAACCCTGGCCAATATCGAGCGTTTGCTGGACCTGGCCGGGACCGACAAAAATCATCTGTTGTCGGTGACGATTTACCTGAAAGACATCGACGCCCATTTCGAAGGCATGAACGCGATCTGGGACAAATGGCTGCCCAAGGGCGTCGCGCCGGCCCGGGCCACTGTGCAAGCCAAACTGTGCGAACCGGAAATCCTGGTGGAGCTGTCCGTCGTGGCAGCGCTGCCCTAAACCCGGAAAACGATCCCTCTTGCGGTGCTGTTGGTGGTTCATGCCGTCAGCCAGCGCCGTTTTTTTTACCTAGTCCGCCTAGAAGCCTGCCGCCATGCGTCCTGCCCGTGCTCTGATCGACCTTCAAGCCTTACGTCACAACTACCAATTGGCCCGCGAAGTGACGGGGGCCAAAGCTCTTGCGGTGATCAAGGCCGATGCCTATGGGCACGGCGCAGTGCGCTGCGCCGAGGCTTTGCAGGACACGGCCGATGGGTTTGCCGTGGCTTGCATCGAAGAAGCGCTGGAACTGCGGGCCGGCGGGATTCGTGGGCCGGTCTTGCTGCTGGAAGGATTCTTCGAGGCCGATGAACTGTCGCTGATCGTCGAACACGATTTCTGGTGTGTGGTGCATTCGTTGTGGCAGCTCGAAGCGATTGAAAACGCGACCCTGAGCAAGCCGATTACGGTCTGGCTCAAGCTCGACTCGGGGATGCATCGGGTGGGGCTGCATCCGGCGGATTATCAGGCGGCCTATCGTCGACTGCTGGCCAGCGGCAAGGTGGCGAAGATCGTGTTGATGAGCCATTTCGCCCGCGCCGATGAACTGCACGATCCCAGCAGCACCGAGCAACTGGCCGTGTTCGAGGCGGCCCGCCAGGGGCTGGCGGCGCAGATCAGTTTGCGCAACTCCCCGGCAGTGCTGGGTTGGCCGCAGATACCAAGCGACTGGGTGCGGCCAGGCATCATGCTGTACGGTGCGACCCCCTTCGAGGAAGCCAACGCCGTCGCTGCGCGGCTGCAGCCGGTCATGACTCTGGAGTCCAAGATCATCAGCGTGCGTGAATTGCCCGCCGGCGAGCCGGTGGGGTATGGCGCCCGTTTTGTCACCGCGCAACCGACGCGGGTCGGCGTGGTTGCCATGGGATACGCCGACGGTTACCCGCGCCAGGCGCCGAACGGTACGCCGGTGCTGGTGCACGGGCAGCCTAGTCAACTGGTCGGTCGGGTCTCCATGGACATGCTGTGTGTCGACTTGACGAATATCCCCAACGCCGGGCTCGGTTCGACCGTGGAGCTGTGGGGCAAGACTATCCTGGCCAGTGATGTCGCGAAGGCGGCCGGCACGATTCCTTATCAGATTTTCTGCAACCTGCGCCGGGTTCCACGGCTCTATTCCGGGGGCTGACGCAAAGCGCAATCTACCGAAAGTCGCTTCACCGCACGGGATTGAGGTCAAAGTGTTGTAAATACTGAACGCTGTCGCCATGATAACGCTCACTTTCCACACAACCTGATTCCCTGGAGGCTCCAGCATTGGACGTCGGTGAACGACTGCAATCCATTCGTAAACTCAAAGGCCTTTCCCAGCGTGAACTCGCCAAGCGCGCGGGCGTCACCAACAGCACCATTTCGATGATCGAGAAAAACAGCGTCAGCCCCTCGATCAGCTCGCTGCGTAAGGTCCTTGGCGGGATTCCCATGTCCATGGTCGAGTTTTTCTCCGAAGAAATTCTGCAGGAGAAACCGACTCAGATCGTCTACAAAGCCAATGAACTGATCGACATTTCCGACGGTGCCGTCACCATGAAACTGGTGGGCCGGGCGCACCCCAGCCGGGCGATTGCCTTTCTCAACGAGATCTACCCGCCTGGCGCCGATACCGGTGACGAGATGCTTACCCATGAGGGCGAAGAGACCGGGATTCTGGTGGAAGGGCGGCTGGAGTTGGTGGTCGGCGCCGAAACCTTCGTACTCGAAGCGGGCGATAGCTACTATTTCGAGAGCACCAAGCCACACCGTTTCCGTAATCCGTTCGATGCGCCGGCGCGACTGATCAGCGCAGCCACACCGGCCAATTTCTAGGAAAAGAGGCGCCGTGCCCGGACGGCAAAGGCGCCCGAAGGATGAGCTGTCATGACAAACAAGACCCTTGCGACTTTGGGGTTGTTTCAGTGTGACGGCCTTCCCGCTATACTTGCGCCCGCCTGCAAACCGTGGCCGCAGGCGTGACTAGCCACCATTGAGGGTGTACGCGTGAATCTAATTATGAAAATGCTGGCTGCACCAGCAACCGTATTGGCCCTATGGGCAGCCAGTGTCCAAGCAGCGCCCAACGACGAAATCGCCAAGCGCCTTGAACCGGTCGGCCAGGTCTGCGTTCAGGGGCAGGAATGCAAGGGCATGGAGGTCGTGGCTTCGGCTGGCGGCGGTGGAGCCAAGACGCCGAAGGATGTTATTGCAAAACACTGCAATGCTTGCCACGGCACCGGCCTGCTGGGCGCTCCGAAAATCGGCGACACGGCTGCCTGGAAAGAGCGCGCCGATCATCAGGGCGGCCTCGACGGCATCCTGGCCAAGGCGATCACTGGCATCAACGCCATGCCGCCTAAAGGCACCTGCGCCGATTGCTCGGATGAAGAGCTCATGGGCGCGATCAAAGAGATGTCGGGTCTGTAATAGCCAGCATCTTCCGCAAGAAAGCCGCTTACGAGCGGCTTTTTTGTGCCCGGTGGTTTTACAAAGGCTGTTCATCGCAACCAAGACCCGGCAAGCTCGGTCCAACCCACATTCATGGAATGTCCCGGAGGGTCGGATGGTGCAGTTGTGTTCAATCGAACAGGCGGTGGATGACGTACTCGCGCGCCTGCCAGCGCACATTCATCTGGGCATGCCCCTGGGGTTGGGCAAACCCAATCTGTTCGCCAACGCCCTGTACCGGCGTATCGCGCAACTGCCTGAGCGACAACTGACCATCTACACCGCTCTGAGCCTGGGCCGACCCAATCTGGGCGATGGTTTGCAGAAGCGCTTTCTCGAGCCCTTTATCGAACGGGTCTTTGGCGATTATCCGGAACTGGATTACCTGGCCGATCTGCACCGTGACAGCCTGCCGGCCAACATCCACGTTCAGCAATTCTTCCTGCAACCGGGCAGCCTGTTGCACAGCGAGTCGGCCCAGCAGGATTACGTCAGCAGCAACTACAGCCACGCCGCGCGGGACATCAATGCCGCTGGCTTGAACCTGATCGCGCAACTGGTGGCCAGTGATGCGCAGCATCCTGACCGCCTGAGCCTGAGTTGCAACCCGGACATCACCCTCGACCTGTTGCCGATGGTCGCCAAGCGGCGTGCAGCGGGGGAGACCATCCTCATGGTGGGCCAGGTTCACAGTGATCTGCCCTACATGCCCGGTGATGCGGAAGTCGGCATCGACACGTTCGACCTGTTGATCGACGAAAAGGACAGCCACACGCTGTTTTCCACGCCGAACATGCCGGTGGGGTTTCAGGATCATATGATCGGCCTGCACGCCAGTGCCCTGGTGCGTGACGGCGGTACGTTGCAGATCGGCATCGGCTCCATGGGCGATGCGTTGACGGCGGCGCTGCTGGCGCGTCAAGCCGACAATGCCGCTTACCAGGCGTTGCTGGCGGAGCTGAATCTCAGCCAGTGGGCGCAGTTGATCGAGCGTGAGGGCGGGGTCGAACCCTTTGCCAAAGGGTTGTACGGTTGCAGCGAAATGTTCGTCAACGGCTTGCTGGTGCTGGCAGAGGCCGGAATTATCCGGCGCAGGGTCTATCCCGACGAGCCGACCCAGGAACGAGCCAACGCCGGCACCCTCGACGAGGCGGCGCAACCCGATGGCATCTGCATCCATGGCGGATTCTTCCTCGGCCCTCGCAGTTTTTACGAACGCTTGCGCGAGTTGCCCCAGAGTCGGCGCCTCGAATTCAACATGACCCGCATCAGTTACATCAACGAGCTGTACGGCCAGGAAAGACTCAAGCGCCTGCAGCGACTCGATGCACGTTTTATCAACACGGTTTTCACCATGACCTTGCTGGGCGCCGGGGTGGCGGACCAACTGGAAGATGGTCGCGTACTCAGCGGCGTCGGCGGGCAGTACAACTTCGTTGCCCAGGGCCATGCGCTGGAGGGCGGGCGCTCCATTCTGCTTCTGCGCAGTTGGCGCGAGGCGGGGGGCGAGATCAGTTCGAACATCGTCTGGGAATACGGCCATTGCACCATTCCCCGACACTTGCGAGACATCGTGGTGACTGAATACGGTATCGCTGACCTGCGGGGCAAGACTGATGCCGCGGTGATCGAGGCGCTGCTGAACATCAGCGACTCACGCTTCCAGCCGGAGTTGATCGAGCAGGCGCAAAATGCCGGCAAGTTGCCGAAGGATTTTCGCCTCGATCCGCGCTTCGCCGAGAACACCTCGGAACGCTTGCAGGCCATCCAGGCACGGCATCCGAATTTGTTCCCGGAGTATCCGCTGGGCAGCGATTTCGACGGGGTGGAGCGGGACCTGTTGCGGGCGCTGAACTGGCTCAAGAGCAAGTTCAAACTCACCGAAATGCTGGAGCTGGGCAAGGCTGCACTGGATGCGCCGCCGCCGTCGGAGTTTCCCGAGCATTTGGAGCGGATGCAGTTGGCGAGCCCCGAAGGGCTGAAAGAAGAGCTGGGTCAGCGCTTGTTGCTCGCTGGTCTCAAGATCACCGCGCCTTAACGGCCACTTCAAAGCCCCTGTGGGAGCGAGCCTGCTCGCGATAGCGGACTGTCAGTCAACATTGGTGTTGGATGTGCCGGCCTCATCGCGAGCAGGCTCGCTCCCACAGGGACGCAGGGCGATTATTCGATAAAGGTCACGACACCACCGGCCAGCGATTGCACCCGGGCCAACGATTCAACGCGATAGCCTTGGGCATCCAGCTCCGCACGTCCACCCTGGAACGATTTCTCGATCACGATCCCCAAGCCTGCCACGGTGGCGCCGGCCTGTTTGATGATGGAGATCAGTGCCTGGGAGGCCTTGCCGTTGGCCAGGAAGTCATCAATGATCAGTACCCGGTCGCTGCTGGTCAGGTGGCGCGGGCTGATGGCCACGGTGCTTTCGGTCTTTTTGGTGAACGAATACACGGTCGCGGACAACAGGTTCTCCGTCAGGGTCAGAGAGTGTTGCTTGCGGGCGAAAATCACCGGAACGCCCAGGTTCAGGCCGGTCATGATCGCCGGGGCAATGCCCGAGGCTTCGATGGTAACGATTTTGGTGATGCCCGAGTCCTTGAACAGCGCGGCAAATTCGTCGCCGATCAGCTTCATCAATTGCGGGTCGATCTGGTGGTTCAGAAAAGCATCGACTTTCAGAACCTGATCGGAAAGTACGATGCCGTGTTCACGAATTTTCTGGTGCAGGGCTTCCATCAAGCCTCCTTTAATGACGCCTTCGGCGCCCCTGGATTTGGTAAAAAGTTCGGTAAAAAGTAGTCGATTCTAGCGCTTGAGCATCGCTCGTATATCGGCCAGGGCGCTATTGCCGCGAACGGCCTTGACCTCGGTCGGTGTGTCGTCATTGCCTTCCCAGGCCAAGTCGTCTGGCGGCAGCTCATCGAGGAAGCGGCTCGGGGCGCAGTCGATCACCTCGCCGTATTGCTTGCGCTTGGCGGCGAAGGTAAAGGCCAGCGTCTGACGTGCGCGGGTAATACCGACGTAGGCCAGGCGCCGTTCTTCTTCGATGGTGTCGGCTTCGATGCTGGAGCGGTGGGGCAGGATTTCTTCTTCCATGCCCATGATGAACACGTAGGGGAATTCCAGGCCCTTGGAGGCGTGAAGGGTCATCATCTGCACGCCTTCGGCGCCGTCTTCCTCTTCCTGCTGGCGTTCGAGCATGTCTCGCAGCACGAGTTTGCCGATGGCGTCCTCGACGGTCATGTCGCCGTCTTCGTCCTTTTCCAGAGTGTTTTTCAACGCCTCGATCAAGAACCAGACGTTGCCCATGCGGTAGTCCGCGGCCTTGTCACTGGAGCTGTTGGTACGCAGCCAGTTCTCGTAGTCGATGTCCATGACCATGCTGCGCAGCGCCGAGATCGGGTCTTCGCCGGCGCACTGTTCGCGCACCTTGTCCATGAAGCGCTTGAAGCGCGCCAGACGGTCGGTGAAGCGGCTGTCCAGATGCTCGCCCAGGCCGATTTCGTCGGTGGCGGCGTACATCGAGATTTTGCGCTCGGTGGCGTAGTTGCCGAGTTTTTCCAGGGTGGTCGAGCCGATTTCCCGGCGTGGGACGTTGATCACTCGCAAGAAGGCGTTGTCGTCGTCCGGGTTCACGATCAGGCGGAAATAAGCCATCAGGTCCTTTACTTCCTGACGGCCGAAGAAGCTGTTGCCCCCCGACAGGCGATAGGGGATCTGGTGATGCTGCAATTTCAGCTCGATCAGCTTGGCCTGGTAGTTACCGCGATACAGGATGGCAAAATCGCTGTACGGCCGGTCCGTGCGCAGGTGCAGGCTGAGGATTTCCATGGCCACGCGCTCGGCTTCGGCGTCTTCGTTGCGGCAGCGAATCACGCGGATCTCGTCGCCGTGGCCCATCTCGCTCCACAGTTGCTTTTCGAACTCGTGGGGGTTGTTGGAGATCAGCACGTTGGCGCAGCGCAGGATGCGGCTGGTGGAGCGGTAGTTCTGCTCCAGCATCACCACTTTGAGCGACGGATAGTCTTCCTTGAGCAACATCAGGTTTTCCGGCCGCGCACCACGCCAGGCGTAGATCGACTGGTCGTCGTCGCCCACCACGGTGAACTGGTTGCGGATGCCGATCAGCAGCTTCACCAGCAGATACTGGCTGGCATTGGTGTCCTGGTATTCATCCACCAGCAGGTAGCGGACCTTGTTCTGCCATTTCTCGAGGATGTCGGCGTGGTCCTGGAACAGCTTGACCGGCAGCAGGATCAGGTCGTCGAAGTCCACCGCGTTGAACGCCTTGAGCGTGCGCTGGTAATGGGCGTACACGATGGCGGCGGTCTGTTCCTTGGGATTGCGGGCGTTTTCCAAGGCTTGGGGCGGCAGGATCAGGTCGTTTTTCCAGGCGCCGATCATGTTCTTGATCTCGTCCACGCCGTCGTCGCCCGAATATTCCTTTTGCATGATGTCGGTCATCAGCGCCTTGACATCGGTCTCGTCGAAAATCGAGAAACCCGGCTTGTAGCCCAGCCGTGCATGTTCCTTGCGGATGATGTTCAGGCCCAGGTTGTGGAAAGTGCAGACTGTCAGGCCGCGGCCTTCACCAGGGCGCAGCAGGCCGCCAACCCGCTCTTTCATTTCCCGGGCAGCTTTGTTGGTGAAGGTCATGGCGACGATGTACTGGGCGCGGATACCGCAGTTCTGGATCAGGTGCGCGATCTTGCGGGTGATCACACTGGTCTTGCCGGAGCCTGCACCGGCGAGCACCAAAAGAGGGCCGCCGACATAGTTCACGGCTTCTTGCTGCCGGGGATTGAGTCGGGACATGACAGGGTCAGGGAGTCGTTTGCAAAATGGGCCGGCATTTTAACAGGCTCACAGAATTGTGCTGCTCTGTCCGACTTGTGACGCAACACTGCATTGTCATTTGCCGCTTTTGTTACTTTCACGCAGGATGTGGGGCGAATGGGCGTCCAGCGTTCGGCTTCGAGGGTAAGAAAAGCCGTCTGAAGCAAGTGTTTGAGAACCATTGGCATTGGTCATTAGCGGTCAGCAGGTCATAATGCCCTGCGCCTATTACCTTGCAGAGTCTAGGGAGTCAGCTTGTCAACGTCTGTCGAACCCTTGCGTTTGCTGCTATTGGCCGAAGAGCCGGTATGGTCAGCGATTTTGCGCGAGTGCCTGGCCCCCATGGGGCCGTCGGTCGTGTTGATCAGTGCTCCGAGCTGGGAGTCGGTCAGCAGCCTGTTCGAAGACAACCACAACGCGGTGCTGTTGACCGTCGCGGCGTTGCAGCCGGCACCCGGTCGTTGCCGTTTGCCGACGGTCCTGTTGCTCGAGCACGAGCCCACCACTGCACCTGATGGTGTCAGCGATTGGCTGGTACGTGATGTGCTCGATGGCGCCACTCTGCGCCGTTGCCTGCGCCATGTGCGCGAGCGCGGAGTGCTGGAAAACACGCTGCAGCGGCTTGCCGAACAGGATCCGCTGACCGGCATCGCCAATCGCCAGGGCTTCCAGACCCTGCTGGCGGCGCGCCTGGCGGAAAACGAAGGCCGTGGCCTGGCGCTCGGGCATCTGGATCTGGATAACTTCCGTCATGCCAACGATGCCCTCGGCCACCAGGCCGGTGACCGTTTGATCCTGCAAGTAGTATCGAGGCTCAAAGGTTCGCTTGAAGCCGGCGATCAACTGGCGCGCTTGGGCAGCGACGAATTTGCGCTGCTGATCGACACCCGCCGGGCGCCTCAGCGGGCTGAGTGGATGGCCGAGCGCATCACCGAAGCCATGGCCGAACCTTATTGGGTCGATGGTGAAAGCCTGCTGATCGGTTGCAGCCTGGGGATCGCCCACGCTCGCGCCCAGGCCGGCGCGGACCCGCTGATGTGGCACGCCCATATCGCCATGCAGCAGGCCAAGAGCACCCAGGGCTGCACCTTTCATATCTTCAACGAACGCATCAATCGTAACGCCCGCAGCCTCGCCGACCTGGAGAGCGAGTTGCGTCGGGCGCTGCGGCGCGACGAGCTGGAGTTGCATTACCAACCCCGGCTGAGCCTCGATGGCGGCACCATCGTCGGCCTCGAAGCCCTGGTGCGCTGGCGTCATAACGAACGCGGGCTATTGCCTCCCAGTGAGTTCGTGCCACTGGCCGAACAGAGCGGGCTGATCGTACCGCTGGGCTACTGGGTGATTTCCCGGGCATTGCGGGACATGCAGGCGCTGCGTGAAAGGGGATTGGCGCCCCTGCACATGGCGGTCAACCTGTCGTTCCGGCAGTTCCAGGACAGCCAGTTGCTGCCGACCCTGAGCCGCCTGATCGCCGAACGCGGTGTCGAGGCGCAGTGGTTGGAATTCGAACTCACCGAAACCGCCGTCATGCGCCGCAGCGAACTGGTCAAGCAGACCATGGACGCCCTGGGTCGCCTGGGGGTGCGCTTTTCCCTGGACGATTTCGGCACCGGCTTCTCCTCGTTCGTGCACCTCAACAGCCTGCCCATCGCCTTGCTCAAGATCGACAAGAGCTTCGTGGGTGGCATGGAGCAGCGCGAGGAAAATCGCAAATTGGTCCATGCGATGATCAACCTGGCCCACAACCTCAACCTGGAAGTGGTGGCCGAGGGCGTGGAAACCCGGGAGCAACTGGATTTGCTGCGCGGTTACGGCTGCGACCAGGTGCAGGGCTTTTTGATCAGCAAGCCGTTGCCCCTGGCGGAACTGGTGGAATACCTGACGTTTGACGGCAGCCAGCAGTCGGTGCTGGAAATCGGCTGACACCAAGCCTTGTGGGAGCGAGCCTGCTCCCGCATGGGATTTCAGTCGGCCTGGACAGTTTCAAAGCCCTGGTGCCGCAGAGGCTCACTGCGGATCATTCGCTTCATCTTCCACTCAAATGCCAGGGTCAGGCTCACCGCCGCGCAGGCCAGACCAAGGGCCAGGCCCCACCAGACGCCGGTCGGGCCCCAGTGCAGATGGAAGGCCATCCACCATGCCGCCGGTGCGCCAATCAGCCAATAACAGCCCAGGCCCACCAGGAAGGTGGTCTTGGCGTCCTTGAGCCCACGGATACAGCCCATGGCAATGGTTTGCGCACCGTCGAACAGCTCGAACCACGCCGCTACCGCCAACAGGCTCACCGCCAGCTCGATTACTCCGCGAAACGCCGGATCGTCGTGGTCCAGGAACAAGCCGACCAATGGGTTTGGCAGCAACCAGAACACCATCGCGAACGCCAGCATGACCGCTGCGCCGAAGCCAATTCCGACCCGACCGGCCAGCCGTGCCATCAGCAGTTGCCCGGCGCCATAGTGCTGGCCGATGCGCATGGTGATCGCATATGACATTCCCGCCGGGACCATGAATGCCACCGAGACAATCTGCAGAGCGATCTGGTGCGCTGCCAATGGCGTGCTGCCCATGGTGCCGATGCACAGCGCGGCGAACGCGAACAGCCCGACTTCCACTGCGTAAGTGCCGCCAATGGGCAGACCCAGGCGCCACAGTTCCTTGAGGTACTGGCGATTGGGCCGCGACAGACCATTGAGCAACGGATAAGCGCGGTAGGCTTGATGCCGGTGAATATGCCAGGCCAGGGCCAGAGCCATGCAGTTGGCGACGATGGCCGTGACCAGGCCGATTCCCATCAGGCCCAGTTTTGGCAGGCCGAACATGCCGGTGATCAGTGCGTAATTGAGCAGGAAGTTGGCCACCGTGCCGCCGAGACTGATCACCATCACTGGGGTAGCCCGGCCAATGGCGCTGGTAAAGCCGCGCAGGGCCATGAAACTCAGATAGCCGGGCAGGGCGAATGGCAGCACCAGCAGGAACTGGCCGGCGGCCAGGACATTGGTTTCGGTCTGGCCGAACAGCAACAGTACCGGCTTGAGGTTCCACAACAGGAGCCCGGCCACCAACCCCATCAACCAGGCCAGCCACAACCCGGCCTGAGTCAGTCGGGTGGCGCCTTCGACATCACCGGCACCCTGCCGAATCGCCACCAACGTGCCCACCGCGGCGATCACACCGATGCAGAAAATCGACACGAATGAATAGGTCGCCGCTCCGAGCCCGCCGCCTGCCAGGGCCTCGGGACTCAGGCGCGCCATCATCAGGGTGTCGGTCAGGACCATCAGCATGTGCGCCAACTGCGAGGCAATCAACGGCCCTGCCAGCCGCAGGATAGCCCACAGTTCGATTCGCACCGGATGCCGCATGATCATCACACTCCATGTTCAAACAAGGCTGTAAAACGGCGATTCTCGGCGCTCTCAGCGGTTTGCACAAAAGGAAAAAAGCGATCACTGGCATGATTAAAACTCATGCTGATAACTTTCTGATAGGGTGCGTAAATATCGCCATAGGAGCTTTTCCCGATGTCTCGTCGTCTCCCTCCTCTTTATGCGTTACGGGCATTCGAAGCGGCGGCGCGATACAGCTCGTTCACCCGGGCGGCCGAGGAACTATCGATTACTCAAAGTGCCGTCAGCCGGCATATTCGTACACTCGAAGAGCACTTTGCCTGTCGGCTGTTCCAGCGCAGTGGTCGCAACCTGCAGTTGACCGAAGCGGCGCGGTTGCTGCTACCGGGCGTGCGTGAGGGTTTCATGGCGCTGGAACGGGCCTGTCATACCTTGCACGGCGAAGATGGCATCCTGCGCATGAAGGCGCCGTCCACGCTGACCATGCGTTGGCTGTTGGCGCGCCTGAGCCGCTTCCGGCATCTTCAGCCCGGCAATGAAGTGCAACTGACCAGCGCCTGGATGGACGTCGATTCAGTGGACTTCAACACCGAGCCTTTCGATTGCGCGGTATTACTGGGCAACGGGCATTTTCCTAGCGACTGGGAGGCAAGCTTGCTGTTTCCCGAGGAGCTGATTCCGGTAGGCGCACCGAACCTGTTGAACGACCAGCCCTGGGATGTGGCGCGGTTGGCCAGCGCAGAATTGCTGCATCCCACGCCGGACCGTCGTGATTGGCGCAACTGGCTTTCGCGCATGGGCCTGTCCGATCAGGTCTCGCTCAAGGGTGGGCAGGTGTTCGATACGCTGGAACTGGGCATGATCGCCGCGGCGCGCGGCTACGGCGTGTCCATGGGTGATCTGTTGATGGTGGCCGAGGACGTGGCCCAAGGGCGCTTGAGTCTGCCATGGCCTACCGCCGTCGCCAGCGGCGAGCACTATTACCTCGTCTGGCCGAAAACCCGTCCAGGAGGTGAACGTTTGCGCCGTCTGAGCGATTTTCTCCAGGGCGAAGTGAAGGCCATGCAATTACCCGACGTAAAGCGTCTGGGCTGAATCGATGAAGCTCCCGTGCTAGCCACTTGGCATTATTCCTTCCAAAGCGCTCAAGTATTCGGTTTCGCCGCCGAATGTGTGGAAGTAGTACTTTCGTATTAGAAAGGGACTGCCTACATATCACCCGAATAAAATTGCCGAGTGTGCGACGTGATCAGGATGATCCGGTCACTTGGCTAGGAGCCGTCATGTCTCAACCTCGTGCCCGAATCGCCTCACAGCTGGGCCTCGCCCTTGCCGTGATACTGGCGATCGTGATCTCCGGCAGCACCGTCTTTGCTCTGCGCTCGCTGGACTCCGCCAACCTCGCGACCCGTGAAGAACACCTGGCCAGCGAAGCGCGCCTGATGGCCGACCAGCTCAATACGTTCCATGGCACCCTGCGTGAAAGCACGCAGCGATTGAGCGGGCTGTTCGATAAACGTTTCAGCGCAGGCCTGAGCGTTCACCCGGATGAGCCGGTCGCGGTGGCAGGCGTGCAGGCTCCAACCCTGAGACTGGGCAGCGAAGTGCTGAACAACAACTTCAAGGAAGTTGATGAGTTCAGGCAGACGACCGCCGGAGTGGCGACAGTGTTCGTGCGTAGCGGCGACGATTTCATCCGCGTGAGCACTTCCTTGACCAAGCAGGACGGTTCGCGGGCGATCGGCACCTTGCTCGACCGTGCCGGCCCGGCTTATGCCCCGGTCATGAGTGGGCAGAGCTACATTGGTCGGGCCCTGCTTTTCGGGCGCTTCTACATGTCGCAGTACACCCCCGTACGCGATAGCAGCGGTAAGATCATTGCCGTGTTGTATGTGGGATTCGATTACACCGACGCACAGAACGCCCAGTTCGAGAACCTCAAGCGCTTCCGTATCGGTCAGACCGGTTCGCTGGCGGTACTGGATGAGCAAAACAAATGGTTGGTTCCGCCAGCGGGTGTGCAGGCGCTGGAGCAGGCGACCGGGACCATCAAGGAGTTGGTCAAGAAGCCAGGCAAAGGTGTGTTCTGGAGCGATACCGCTGAAGATTTCTACAGCGTTGCCGTGCCGTTCGAGGACGGTCCGTGGGCGGTGGTGGCGAGCATGCCGAAAGCCGAGATTCGCGCCGTGACCTGGAGTGTTGGTACGCAACTGGCTATCGGCAGCTTGCTGGCCATGTTGCTGGCCGTGGGCTCGGCGGTGTGGCTGCTGCGCAGCAAACTGGCCCCGCTGGGCGATCTGGTGCGCCAGGCCGAGGCGCTGGGCGCCGGCGACCTGAGCGTGCGTCTGAATGTGTCGAGCCACGACGAAATCGGTCAGTTGGCCCGTGCGTTCAACCAGATGAGCCAGGCCCTGTCGACCATGGTCGAACATATCCGCAAGGCCTCGCAAGAGGTCAACAGCCGCGCCCAGGCCCTGTCCGGGTTGTCCAGCGGGGCCTATGAGGGCATGGAGCAGCAGTCCGGCGAAATCACCAGCATGGCTGGCGCAGTGGAAGAGTTCAGCGCGACCTCGTTGAACATCGCCGATAACATGGGCAATACCGAACGCCTGGCCCAGGATAACGCCCAGCAAACCCGCATCGGTCGTACGTCGATGGATGAAGCATCCTCGTCGCTGGAGCAAATTGCTGGCGCACTGAACAGCACTGCCACGGTCATCAACACCTTGGGCCAGCGCTCCCAGGAAATCGGCGGCATCGTCGGGGTGATCACCTCGATCGCCGAGCAGACCAACCTGCTGGCGCTCAACGCGGCCATCGAAGCCGCCCGTGCGGGTGAGCAGGGTCGGGGCTTTGCCGTAGTGGCTGACGAAGTTCGTAGCCTGGCGTCCCGTACCCGTCAGGCCACTGACGAAATTTCCGGCATGATCAATAGCATCCAGCAGGAAACCGGTAACGCCATCAGTACGATGGAGAAAGGCAACTTGTTGATGCAAGAAGGCTTGTCGCGCAATGCCAATGTGGCCTCGGCCCTGGCGCGCATCGACGAGCAAAGCCGTTCGGCAGGCCAGCAATTCGCGGCGATCACCACCGCCACTCAGGAGCAAAGCAGCACCGCGACCCTGCTCAGCAGCAACCTGCAAAGCATCGCCATGGCCAACAGCGAACAGCGCGAAGTGGTCTCGAACCTGGCGATCACCGCCAAGGAACTGGAAAAACTGGCGCAGGACCTGCGCAAAGAGGTTGACCGGTTCCGCTGAGGCGTCCTGCAGACTCATCGCGAGCAAGTTCACCCCAGATCCCTCTGGGAGCGAGCTTGCTCGCGACAACAGTGGCATAGCCYACATCCCCGCCACTGACCCACCGCTATCGCGAGCAGGCTCGCTCCCACAGGGGCTTGGCGGCGAACGAAGGTTTTGCGGCCATCCCCCGATCAGTGTGGGAGCGAGCTTGCTCGCGAAGGCGTCGGCATAGCCAACATCCCCGCCACTGACCCACCGCTATCGCGAGCAGCTCGCTTCCACAGGGACTTGGCGGCGAACGAACATTTTGTGGGCCATCCCGATCAGTGTGGGAGCGAGCTTGCTCGCGAAGGCGTCGGCATAGCCGACATCCCCGCCACTGACCCACCGCTATCGCGAGCAGGCTCGCTCCCACAGYGGCTTGGCGGCGAACGGGCGTTTGCGGTTTTCAAGGTTATCGCTGTTTTTAAGCTTGCTGAAACGTTTCTTCAAGTCTATAAAAACCGCACAACTCCAAGAAAAGGCTGCCCTTATGACTCCGCTCAAACTTGTCATTGCCCTCAGCGCCCTGGGCGCTACGTCCCACGCCATGGCCTGGGATTACGTCCTGCTCGACACCGATAAAGCCGCTCAGCCCTGGAAAATCACCAGCCAGCAGCTAGGCGTGAAAACCGACAAGCCGTTTTCCGTGACAATGCGCACCCTGCATGGCGGTCGGCAGGAAGGCGTCAGCATCGTCGATATCGACAACGGTACGATGAAGCTCTCGGTCGTCCCGACGCGGGGCATGAACGTGCTGCAGGCCTCGGTCGGTGAAGTGCGTATGGGCTGGGATTCGCCGGTCAAGGAAGTGGTCAATCCGTCGTTCATCGAGCTCAATGGTCGCGGTGGACTGGGCTGGCTCGAAGGCTTCAACGAGCTGGTGACCCGCTGTGGCTACGAATGGGTCGGCCATCCCGGTATGGACAATGGCGAGCTGCTGACGCTGCATGGCCGCGCCGCCAACATCCCGGCCAACAAAGTGACGCTGCACATCGATGAAAAACCGCCTTATGCGATTACTCTGCGGGGCGAGCTGAAGGAGCAAGCGTTCAAGAAGGTCGATTTCTCGGTACAAACCGAACTGCTGACCGAGCCCGGCAGCGTGAGCTTCGCACTCAAGGACACGCTGACCAACAACGGCGACTATCAGAAGGAATACCAAGCGCTTTACCACAGCAATTTCAGTACACCGTTCCTGGAGCAGGGGGCTCGCTTCGCGGCGCCGGTCAAGCAGGTCTCGCCGTTCAACGACAAGGCCAAGGGCGATCTGGCGGATTGGCAAACCTACCGAGGGCCAACCAAGGACTACGACGAAACCGTCTACAACGTCGTGCCTTATGCCGATGCCAAGGGCGACACCCTCACCGTGCTGCACAACAAGGCCGGTAGCCTCGGTGTATCGGTGGGCTTCAACACCGGCACGCTCCCCGTGTTCTCCCTGTGGAAAAACACCGATACCCAAGGTCAGGGTTACGTGACCGGGCTGGAGCCGGGCACCAGTTTTTCCTATAACCGCCGGTATCAACGGCCACTGGGCCTGGTGCCCACCATCGCGCCAAAAGAGCACAAGCAGTTCCAGATCCACTACAGCCTGTTGGCGGATAAAGGTGCCGTGGATAAAGCCCTCAAACGTATCGATGAAATCCAGGGCGCCCAGCAAACCGAAGTACGAAATACGCCGCTGGTGGACCTGAGCAAGCCATGATGCCCATCAGGGCGTGGCGGGCCGGTATTGCAATGCTTCGGCCAAGTGCTCCCGACTGATTCGATCCGCTTGCTCAAGGTCCGCTAGCGTACGGGCGACCTTGAGCAGGCGGTGGGCAGCTCGCAGCGACAGGGTCAGTCGTTCGCAGGCGGTTTCCAGCCAGGTTTCATCGGTTGTGGATAACTTGCAATGCCGACGCAAACCCGGCAGATCCAGGAACGCGTTGGCACAGCCCTGGCGCTTTTGCTGGCGTTCGCGGGCCTCGGCCACTTGCTCGGCTACGGTAGCCGTATCCGCACCGGATTCGCTTTTTGGGCTCAACGCCGTGGCTTCCCGGGCGACGGTCAGGTGCAGGTCGATGCGGTCCAGTAAGGGGCCGGAGAGTTTATTGCGGTAGCGCTGCACCATGTCCGGCGTACACGAGCATCGGCCACTGGTCTCGCCAAGGTATCCACAGGGGCAGGGATTCATCGCCGCCACCAACTGAAAACGCGCCGGAAAGCGCACCCGGTCACGAGCGCGCGAAACCACGATGTGGCCCGATTCCAGCGGCTCCCTCAAGACCTCAAGAACCTTGCGGTCGAACTCCGGCAGTTCATCGAGAAACAGCACGCCATGGTGGGCGAGGGTGATCTCTCCCGGTTGCGGCTTTGAGCCGCCACCCACCAGCGCCGGGCCGGACGCCGAGTGATGCGGTTGACGAAACGGGCGCTGCGGCCAATGGCTCAACGGTACGCAACTGGCGACCGACTGAATCGCGGCGACCTCCAGGGCTTCACTTTCAGCCAGTGGCGGCAACAACCCCGGTAAACGACTCGCCAGCAATGTCTTGCCGGTGCCTGGTGGTCCGCTGAACAACAGGTTATGAGCTCCCGCAGCGGCGATCAGCAATGCGCGCTTGGCCCCGACCTGGCCTTGTACTTCATTCAAGTCAGGATAGGGCTTGCTCGCCGAGAGCAGCCCGTTGGAAACATAAGGCACCACCGGGGTATGGCCATTGAAGTGGGCTACCGCTTCGAGCAAATGGTCCACCGCGATCACCTTCAGCCCCGATGCCAGACAGGCTTCCTCGGCATTCGCTCGCGGCACCAGCAGCGTACGCCCGGCCTTGCGCGCCGCCAGCGCCGCGGGCAACACACCGCGCACCGGGCGCACCGCGCCGGACAACGCCAACTCCCCGAGACATTCCACATCGTCCAGCATCAGGGTTGGCACCTGTACGCTGGCCGCCAGGATCCCCAGGGCAATCGCCAGGTCGAACCGCCCGCCGTCCTTGGGCAGATCCGCCGGCGCCAGGTTCAGCGTGATGCGCCGCGCCGGGAAATTCAGGCCCGAATTGATGATCGCGCTGCGTACCCTGTCCTTGCTTTCCTTCACCGCCGCTTCAGGCAAGCCGACCATCGTCAGTGATGGCAAGCCATTGGCCAGATGGACTTCAACGGTAACGGCAGGAGCCTCCACCCCCACCTGGGCGCGGCTATGGACAATGGCGAGCGACATGCAATCGTTCCTTGAGTGAATAAGGGGCCGCGTCCTGCGGCTCTTGAAGGTTAGTCGTGGGATAGGCTTTCGGTGGGGCAATCGAAGGCGAAAATTTTGCCAGGATGTTGCGGTTACTAATGGCCGATCACCCCCGCGAACACGATGGCGATAGGGCGCGCGTTCGTTCAGCAGGGCTCTGCGGTCGTTTCACGGAGCCTTCGAAATGACCGCCCCAGCCCCTGCTAGACTCCGATTTGTCCAATCGGCATCTACGGCACAGGGAGTGAGTGGCCCATGAACGATCTGCTGGCTCTGTTAACCGACAAGCGCTTTATACCCCATGGGCATTGCTATATGTGGCGACCGGATTTGCTGTGGACCAATGTCATTGCCGATGGCTTGATCACCCTGTCCTACATCTCCATCCCCTTCCCCCTTCTGTACTTTATCCACAAGCGCAAAGACGTGCCTTTTGACTGGATGCTGACGGCTTTTGGTGTGTTCATCCTGGCCTGCGGGACCAGCCATGTGATGGAAATCCTGACTATCTGGCAGCCCTACTATTGGCTGTCGGCGCTGGTTAAGGTAATCACTGCTATCGCCTCGGTGATTACTGCCATCCTGCTGGTTCGGCTAGTGCCTGCGGCCCTTAAGATCCCCAGCCCGCAGCAACTGGCCAGGGTCAATGACGAGTTGCGTGAGGCGCAGGCCGAACTGGTCACTACCGCGCGCCGGGCCGGTATGGCGGAAATCGCCACCAATGTGCTGCACAACGTGGGCAATGTACTCAATAGCGTCAATGTGTCAGCCCGACTCTTGTACGAGAAAGTGCACGCATCCAAGGGGCAGGGGGTGATCAGGGTTGCTGAATTGATGAAGGAGCATTCCGATGATCTCGGCGCCTTTATCAGCAGCGATCCGAAAGGTCGCGCGCTACCCGGCTATCTTGGCAAGTTGGCCGAAGCCCTGGCAGCCGAGCAGCGGAGCATGATCGATGAGTTGGTGCAGCTGACCAAGAGCATCGACCATATCAAGGAAATCGTCGCCACCCAGCAGTCCTATGCCGGTAACTCCAGCGTGCTGGAGCCGGGTTCGCTGCGAGAGCTGATCGAGGATGTGGTGCGCATCTGCGATGTGTCCCTGGCGCGTCATCATGTGACGCTGATCAAGGAGCTCGCCGATATTCCGATGATGTCGCTGGACAAGCACAAGGTGCTGCAAATACTGATCAATCTAATCAACAACGCCAAGCAGGCGCTTGATTCGGTGGCGGATCGACCGTCGCGCATTACCCTGCGTCTGAAGGCCACTGACGACAAGCATGTGCGGATCGAGGTCGAGGACAACGGCGAGGGTATCTCCAGGGACAATCTCACCCGGGTGTTCGAGCATGGTTTTACGACGCGCGCCGACGGTCACGGCTTTGGCCTGCTGCGCACGAGATGGGCGGCGAGCTGACGGTGCAGAGCGCGGGGCCGGGTAAGGGCGCGCTCTTTACCCTGGAGTTGCCGCTGGCGCTGGCCCAAGGTCAATCCCAGCGAGCCGCGTGTGGCTGACCTAGTCGGCTTGAGGCCTCGGCAAGAAAGCGTTGCAGGGGCAGGGGAGCGAGACAAAAAATCGCAGCCTTCAGCAGCTCCTGCTGGGGGATTTTATTCGGTAGGAGGATTTATCTTCGTCTCCAACTCCGCCACCTTCGCCTCCAGGCTCTCCAACCGCGCCCGGGTCCGGGCCAGTACGACCATCTGGCTGTCGAATTCTTCCCGGCTGACCAGATCCAGCTTGCTGAACCCGCTTTGTAGCAGGGCCTTGAACTGGCTTTCGATTTCGCTTTTGGGCAGGGGTGTGTCGCCGCTCAAGAGGCGGGAAGCGTGGCCGCTCAGGGCGTCGAGGAGGTCTTTGGGCGCAAGCATGGCAGGTGTCCTGAAAACGATGAGGGCAGTGTATCACGCAGCGTCTATATTCATTTGGCGAGCAAGGAGTGCACGCTTTTCGCGCACTGGACCGGGCATCGTCGCACTGATGTTGTGCGTATTGTTCCGGTTCGGGGTGCGGCGCGAGCCGGCACAGTGGGTAAGAGACTGAAATCAGAAGGTTTGGGCACAGATGGCAAGGTTTCTGCTTAGTGGCTGATGACCCATGCACTGATGCAGTCGCTGTGACGAATGCAGTGCAGCCGGCGAGGCGGGGAGCTTCGTCAGAGTGGTTAGCTGGCACCGGTCGGGCAACTTGGGCCGACGATGCGTTACAAAGCCAGGCACTGCGCTTAGACTTGAGTCGGGTTTGTTTTCCTGGGGCAAGTCCACCAATTCGGGAGAAAGTTTCATGAAGCTAGTCACTGCCATCATCAAGCCGTTCAAGTTGGACGACGTGCGCGAGTCGCTGTCCGAAATCGGCGTGCAGGGCATTACCGTTACTGAGGTCAAAGGCTTCGGTCGGCAGAAAGGTCACACCGAGCTGTATCGCGGCGCGGAATACGTGGTTGATTTCCTGCCCAAGGTGAAGATCGATGTCGCCATTGACGACAAGGATCTGGACCGGGTTATCGAGGCGATCACCAAGGCCGCCAATACCGGCAAGATTGGTGACGGCAAGATATTTGTGGTCAATCTGGAACAGGCTATTCGCATCCGTACCGGCGAAACCGATACCGACGCTATCTAAGCCGCCAAACCCAACGCCCCAGGAGAAAACAATATGACTCTGCGTAAATTCGCAGGGCTAGGAGCCCTGTTGTCCTTCGTAACGCCTGGCCTGGCCATGGCAGAAGAAGCGGCAGCCCCAGTCCTGAACTCCGGCGACACTGCCTGGATGCTCACTGCCACAATTCTTGTACTGTTCATGACTATTCCCGGCCTGGCGCTGTTCTACGGCGGTATGGTTCGGTCGAAAAACATTCTTTCCGTGATGATGCAATGCTTTGCCATTACCGGTCTGATCAGCATCCTGTGGGTCATTTATGGCTACAGCATTGCGTTCGACACCACGGGGATGGAGCAGGGCGTCGTCAACTTCAATTCGTTCGTCGGCGGTCTGAACAAGGCATTCCTGGCGGGCCTCACGCCTAGTAGCCTGACTGGCCTGTTCCCTGAAGCGGTGTTCATCACCTTCCAGATGACGTTCGCCATCATCACCCCGGCCCTGATCGTCGGCGCGTTCGCCGAGCGGATGAAGTTCTCCGCCATGCTGATCTTCATGGCCGTGTGGTTCACCCTGGTGTATGCACCGATTGCGCACATGGTCTGGTCCGGCAACGGCGGCCTGATGTGGGACTGGGGTGTGCTGGACTTCGCTGGCGGCACCGTGGTGCACATCAACGCCGGTATTGCTGGCCTGGTGGCGTGCCTGGTACTGGGTAAGCGCAAGGGCTTCCCGACTACCCCGATGGCACCGCATAACCTGGGTTACACCTTGATGGGTGCGGCCATGCTGTGGGTAGGCTGGTTCGGCTTCAACGCCGGTTCCGCCATCGCGGCCAACGGCACCGCCGGTATGGCAATGCTGGTTACCCAGATTGCAACCGCTGCTGCGGCGTTGGGCTGGATGTTCGCCGAGTGGATCACCCACGGTAAGCCAAGCGCACTGGGCATTGCCTCGGGTGTGGTGGCGGGTCTGGTGGCGATTACTCCGGCTGCCGGCACCGTGGGCCCGATGGGCGCCCTGGTCATCGGCTTGGCGGCGGGTGTGGTGTGCTTCTTCTGCGCCACTACCCTCAAGCGCAAAATGGGCTATGACGACTCCCTGGACGCCTTCGGCGTGCACGGCATTGGCGGTATCCTGGGCGCGATCCTGACCGGTGTGTTCGCAGCGCCGGCCCTGGGTGGCTTCGGCACCGTGACTGATATCGGCGCGCAAGTGTGGATTCAGCTCAAGGGTGTAGGCTTCACGGTGATCTACACCGCGATCGTCACCTTCATCATTCTCAAGGTCCTGGACGCCGTCATGGGTCTGCGTGTCTCCGAGGAAGAAGAAGCGGTCGGCCTGGACCTGGCCCAGCACAACGAGCGTGGCTACAATCTGTAAGTACACGCAATAAAAAATGCCCGGTTCGCCGGGCATTTTTTTGTCTGGAGTTTGTCATTGCTCACAGGATGTGTCGGTTTTTCCGACGTCTTTTGTTATGTACGCGACATGGGTTTTTCTACCGCCATCGGCTTACACCAAAGCAGGCGTATTAGGCCCTTTGTTTTTTCCCAGAGCGCGCTAGAATGCGCGCCGAACGTGCGGAGATCTGTATGTGGCAACAGACGCTGATAACCCTGCGGGCAAGGCCTCGGGGCTTTCATCTGGTAACGGACGAGTTGCTCGCCGGCCTGCCTGAACTCCGGGCATGTCGTGTCGGTCTGTTGCATCTGTGGCTGCAGCATACCTCGGCCTCGTTGACCATCAACGAGAACGCCGATCCGGCGGTGCGTCGAGACTTCGAACGATTTTTCAATCGGCTGATCCCACAAGGAACCGCCGATTATGAGCACAACGACGAAGGCCTGGACGACCTCCCGGCGCACTTCAAGGCCAGCGTGCTGGGGTGTCAGCTTAGCCTGCCGGTCACGGCGGGACGGTTGGCATTGGGTACCTGGCAAGGTGTTTATCTGGGCGAGCACCGTGATCATGGCGGTGCTCGTAAAGTCCTCGCCACTTTGTACGGTGATGGGGAGTAACCGCTGATTGCCGGCGGATGTTGAATTTTTTCTGGCAGCCTTCGACAGACGGCGAAGCTGGGCTATAACTAATCTGCTTTTCGCAAGTCATGAGGTAGAACATGAGCGACGATGATCTGGAAAACGACGACCTCGAAGTAGGTGACGAAGACGAGACCGAAGAAGGCCTGGAAGCGGCGGCTGAAGACGTCGCCGATGACGATGGGGCCGATGTACCGGCGCCAACCGCCAAAGGCAAGGCCAAGGCGGCGGTTTCGGTCGACGAGTTGCCGAGCGTAGAGGCCAAGAACAAGGAGCGTGATGCGCTCGCCAAGGCCATGGAGGAGTTCCTGGCCCGAGGCGGTAAAGTGCAGGAAGTGGAGGCCAACGTTGTTGCGGATCCGCCCAAGAAACCGGACAACAAGTACGGCAGCCGCCCGATCTGAGCATCTGCTTCTTGCTTGCTGAAAAAGCCCGCCGTCGCTGCGGGCTTTTTCATGGGCTATAAAAATCTTCAGGCCAGGCGCCGCGGCTCGCTCCCACAATTTGAGTTCTTGTGGCCACAAAACAGGCGGTTCAGGGTTGGCTATGCCACCCCGCCAGCAACCCCGGCAGCTCGGTCAGGCTGCGAATCTCCGCATCCGGTACATGCTCGGCATCCCAGGTTTTACCCGTCGGATTGAACCAGATTGCCCGCAAGCCGGCCTGTTGGGCGCCGGCGATGTCGTCACCCGGATGATCGCCAATGTGCACGGCGGTTTGCGCCGTGGCGCCGCCGCGTTGCAAGGCTTCGTGGAACAACCGGGCGTCAGGCTTGGCGATGCCGATGTCCTCGGCGCACAGGGCGAACTTGAAATAATCCGCCAGTCCCAGGCGACGTACATCGGCGTTGCCATTGGTGACCACGCCGAGGGCGAAATGGTTGGCCAGAATTTCCAGGGTAGGCTGCACCTCGGGAAAGATTTGCAGTTGGTGACGGGCGTGCAGGAATGTTTCGAACGCTTCGTCCGCCAGCTCCGAGGCTTGCCACTGGTCATAACCGGCATCCTGCAAGGCACGGAACAGCACTCGTCGGCGCAGTGCGCTGATGCGGTGCTTCAGGCCGGGCTCCTCGCGCAACACTTGCTCGCGAATGGTAAAAAGATGCTCCACCGGCACGCTGCCCAGGTTCGGGGCGTTGTCGGTCAGCCACTGGCGTAAGATGGCCTCGGCACTGGCGATCACCGGGGCGGTGTCCCATAGGGTGTCGTCGAGGTCGAAAGTGATGAGCTCGATGGTCATGATTCGTCGCCCTTGATTCGTTTGGCCCTTGGGTGGGCACTGTCATAGACCGTTGCCAGGTGCTGGAAGTCCAGGTGGGTATAGATCTGGGTGGTCTTGATGTCGGAGTGGCCGAGCAGTTCCTGGACGGCGCGCAGGTCCTGGGAAGACTCCAGCAGATGGCTGGCGAAGGAATGCCTGAGCATGTGGGGATGCAGGTTCTGTCCCAGTTCGCGTTCACCGGCGGCCTTGACCCGCACCTGGATCGCCCGCGGGCCGAGACGCCGGCCTTGCTGGCTGACAAATACCGCGTCGTCGGCCGGGTTGGTCAGCGCCCGCAACGGCAGCCACAGCTCCAGGGCCTCACGGGCTTTGCGGCCAACGGGCAGCAAACGTGTCTTGCTGCCCTTGCCCAGCACCTGGACCATGCCATCGGCCAGGTCCAGTTGATCCAGGTTGAGCCCCGTCAGTTCGGAAAGCCGCAGGCCGGAGGAGTAGAACAATTCGAGAATCGCCTGGTCCCGTCGCGCCAGGAAGTCATCCTCGACAGCGCCTTCCAGCAATTGCAGGGCCCGATCGGTGTCCAGGGTCTTGGGCAACCGGCGTTCGCCCTTGGGCGGTGCCAGGCCGGTGGCGGGGTCGTGATCGCACAGCCCTTCGCGGTTGAGGTAGTGGTACAGGCCTCGCACTGCTGACAACAGTCGCGCCAGGCTGCGGGAGGATTGCCCTTGTTGATGAAGGCGGGCGACCAAGCTGCGCAGGCGCTGGATGTCCAAGGCTGCCCAACTGCCGATGTTTTGCTTCTGGCACCAGGCCAACACTTTTTCCAGGTCGCGGCGATAGGCCGACAGCGTGTGGGGCGACACCTGGCGCTCACTGCGCAGGTGTTCGCAGTAGGCGTCCAGCTGCCGTTCCATCATCAGCGTACCGAGCGCAGTGAACCAGTCATGCGCGGCAGGACCCGGCCGGTGACTTCGGCGATGTAGCTTAAAAACAACGTGCCCACCGAGTTTTTGTAGTGTTGCGGATCACGACTGGCAATGGCCAGCACGCCATGTACGCCCTGGTGGGCGATGGCGACGACAGCGGTGGAGCCGATCTGCTTGCGCTGTTCTTCGCCGAAGAGGAAGTCCAGCTCATGTTCGCGCAGGCTGCCGCTGACGCTCTTGTTCTCCGTGAGCAAGCCGCCGATGGCTGTCTGTGCATCGGCGTGGGTTACCCAGCGCCCCACTGGCATGGCGTTATCGCCAAAGAGGATCAGGCTGACAAAAGGCACCTGGAAATCCTGGCGCAGACTGTCTTCGACACTCATCACCAGGTCTTCGAGGGTGTTGGCATCCATGAGCGCCAGGATCAAGCGACGGGTCTTGTCGAAGAGCCGATCGTTATCCCGGGCTACGTCCATCAGGTGCGAAAGACGATGGCGCATTTCGATGTTGCGCTCGCGCAGAATCTTCATCTGATGCTCGACCAGCGACACGGTGTCGCCGCGGCGGTGGGGGATGCGCATCGTTGCCAGCAGTTCTTCATGCTCGACGAAGAAGTCCGGGTGAGCCTCCAGGTACGCGGCCACGGCTGCGGCGTCCGGATGGCTGGGGGATTCGTCGGGCTGCGGGGCTGGAACCTGTGGCTTGTCGGTCATGGGTTTGACTCACTCAAAGACGAACTTGTCCTTCGTATACGCGTACTGCCGGGCCGGTCATCAGCACCGGTTGGCCGGGGCCTGCCCATTCGATGGACAAGCGTCCACCGGGCAGGTCGATCAGTAAAGGCGAATCCATCCATCCCTGACTGATCGCGGCGACTGCCGCCGCGCAGGCGCCGGTGCCGCACGCCTGGGTTTCCCCGGCACCGCGTTCCCAGACGCGCAATTGCGCACGGTGGCGGTCGATGACCTGCAGGAAACCGACATTCACCCGCGCGGGGAAGCGCGGATGATTTTCGATCTTCGGCCCCAGCTCATGCACTGGCGCGCTGTTGATATCGCTGACTCGCAAGACGGCATGGGGGTTGCCCATGGATACTGCCGCCAGTTCCACCGTGGTGCCGTCGACCTCCAACTGATAGCTCAAGGCCTGGGCCGGCGCTTCGAACGGAATGTCCTTCGGTGCCAGGCGCGGGGCGCCCATGTTGACGCCGATCTGGCCGTCGTTGCGCACATCCAGTTCGATGATGCCGCTTTTAGTCTCGACGCGAATCTGCCGTTTGGCGGTCAGGCGCTTGTCCAGCACGAATCGGGCGAAGCAGCGGGCGCCGTTGCCGCACTGCTCGACTTCCGAACCATCGGCGTTGAAGATCCGGTAACGGAAGTCCACGTCCGGGTTGTTGGGCGCCTCGACGATCAGCAACTGGTCGAAACCGATACCGGTGTGCCGGTCGCCCCATTGTTTGGCATGCTTGGGCAGGATGTGCGCGTGCTGGCTGACCAGGTCGAGGACCATGAAGTCGTTGCCCAGGCCGTGCATCTTGGTAAAACGCAGCAGCATGGTTTTACTCCGGCAGCAGGCTTTCGCCGGCAAACAACTCGGCTACCGTCTCGCGGCGACGCACTTCAAACGCCTGATCACCGTCCACCAGCACTTCGGCGCAGCGGCCGCGAGTGTTGTAGTTGGAACTCATGACAAACCCGTAGGCCCCGGCCGAATGCACGGCCAGCAGATCGCCTTCTTCCAGCGCCAGCTCCCGACCCTTGGCCAGGAAGTCGCCGGTTTCGCAGATAGGGCCGACAATATCGTAGCTGCGGGCGGCGGTAGCGCGAGGGCGCACCGCGGTGACGTCCATCCAGGCCTGGTACAGCGCCGGGCGGATCAGGTCGTTCATCGCCGCATCGACGATGGCGAAATCCTTGTGCTCGGTGTGCTTGAGGTATTCGACCCGGGTCAACAGCACGCCGGCATTGGCAACGATGTAGCGGCCCGGCTCGAACATCAGGGCCAGGTCGCGACCGTCGAGGCGTTCACGCACCGCCTTGACGTAGTCGGCCACCAGTGGCGGCTCTTCGTCGCGGTAGCGCACGCCGACGCCGCCGCCCAGGTCGATGTGACGCAGGTAGATGCCGCAATCGCTGAGGCGGTCGACCAGCGCCAGCAGGCGGTCGAGGGCATCGATAAAAGGTTCGAGGGTGGTCAGTTGCGAACCGATGTGGCAATCCACGCCCAGCACTTCCAGGTTCGGCAGTTGGGCCGCGCGTACGTACACATCCTCGGCGTCGGCAATGGCGATGCCGAACTTGTTTTCCTTGAGACCGGTGGAAATGTACGGGTGCGTGCCAGCATCAACGTCCGGGTTCACGCGCAAAGAGATCGGCGCGCGGACACCCATCTCGGCGGCGACCAGTTGCAGGCGCTCCAGCTCATCGGTCGATTCGACGTTGAAGCAGTGCACCCCCACTTCCAGTGCGCGGCGCATGTCTTCACGGGTCTTGCCTACGCCGGAAAAAACGATCTTGTCGGCGCTGCCGCCAGCGGCCAGCACGCGTTCGAGCTCACCACCGGAAACGATGTCAAAGCCGGCACCCAGGCGTGCCAGGACGTTGAGTACACCGAGGTTGGAGTTGGCCTTTACGGCGAAACATACCAGGTGCGGCATGCCGGCCAGAGCATCGGCGAAGGCCAGATACTGGGCTTCGATGTGTGCACGGGAATAAACGTAGGTTGGCGTGCCGAAACGTTCCGCGAGCGCGGACAAGGCAACCCCTTCCGCGAACAGCTCCCCGCCACGGTAGTTAAAAGCGTCCATGGCGTTCCCTTAATAAGTGGTGTGGGTATCGTGCGCGTGGGACTTGGATTGCGACGACTTGGCCTGTTCTTCAGGGGATTTGCTGTCGTCGGGCAGGTACAGCGGACCTTTTTGACCACAGGCTGTCACAAGGCAAGCAACCGCGACGAGCGCAGCAAGGGAAGAGATCAGGCGCTTCATGGCGAAATCCTTGAAAATGCGTTAATTGCGCCGGAGTATACCGGCCACCCGGCAGCTTGCCTATGCAACGGGGTTCCCGTCCGGCGCCGGGAGGCTTTTCCCAAAGCCGGCTGTCGTCGGTCGGTATATCCTTTGCAATCGCCGGGAAGCGTCCGTATCTTGCGGCGCTTGAGCATGAGCAGACATTTTCGAGGTTGCCGCAATGAGTTTGACTGAAGCCCGTTTCCACGATCTGGTCGATGCGACCCAGCAAACGCTGGAGGATGTATTCGACGAAAGCGAGCTGGACATCGACCTGGAAAGCTCCGCCGGGGTGCTGACCGTCAAGTTCGAAAATGGCAGCCAGTTGATTTTCAGCCGCCAGGAGCCGTTGCGGCAACTGTGGTTGGCGGCGGTGTCCGGCGGTTTCCACTTCGACTACGACGAGGAAAGCGAGCGCTGGATGTGCGACAAGAGCGAAGAGCAATTGGGCGAGATGCTCGAGCGCATCGTCAAGCAGCAGGCCGGGGTGGAACTGGATTTCGAAGGCCTTTGACAGCGTGAGCCAGAACACTCCGGCGCGGCCGCCCAAACCGCTCTACAGCAACGTCAGCCCCGCAGTGCCCTCTCCGTGCACCAGCGTGTGCAAGTTGGATGAGCAGAAGGTCTGCCTCGGTTGTTTCCGTCATGTGGAGGATATCCGCGAATGGCGCTCGGCCGATGATGAGCGCCGGCGGGTGATCTGTGCCGAGGCGGCTAAACGCAAATCTCTGGTGTAATCGCCCACTGTGTGGGAGCAAGGCTTGCCCGCGATGAAGACGACGCGTTCTTCCAGAAATCGAGGCGCCTGTTTCGCGAGCAAGCTTTGCTCCCACAATCCCCGCGCCACAGTAATTCTGCTCCCCATGACAATGGGTAGATTTGGCCCGGGTTGTTTATTTATTGAGCTGTGATAGTGTCCAGCTACGCCTCAACTCATCGAGGCCCGTGAAAACCCCGTCTTTTTGTGGCGGGGTTTTGCTTTTTTCGTGCAGAACAAAGGAGTCTGCCTGAATCATGACCGTACCTTCCATCACCCTTACACGTCTGGACGTACAGCGTCTGGAGCGCCTGATCGATAGCCTTGATGAAACGCTGCCGGGCGTGATTGCGTTGCAAACCGAACTGGATCGTGCCGACACCGTGGTAGGCCACGATGAAGTGCCCGCCGATGTCGTGACCATGAATTCGCGTGTGCACTGCCGCGAAGAAAGCAGCGGCAAGGACTATCACCTGACCCTGGTTTATCCACAGGACGCCAATGCCGACGAAGGCAAGATATCAATCCTTGCCCCGGTAGGCAGCGCACTGTTGGGCCTGAAGGTTGGCCAGCACATCGACTGGCCGGCGCCGGGCGGCAAGACGCTGAAACTGACATTGCTTGCCGTGGAATACCAGCCGGAAGCGGGCGGCGATTTCCACCTCTAGGCGCTTCAGACCAAGGCCAGCGCCTCGTTCAGGGCGCGTTCCAGGTCAGCCTTGTAGCGCAGGTACAAATTACTTGAGCAGGCCCCATCACCCACAAGACCCGAGAGGTCCAGGTCGGTGATGTAGCAGCGATAGCGTTCGGCCTCACGGCGCTGTTCGACGATCTCCCTGGCGACCACGCGGAACAACTGGTCGCCATGTTCCAGCTCCGAAAACTCCCGCTGATCGCAATACAGGGTGACGTGCACCTGCCCATGAGTGGCTTTGCCGATGATTGCCTGCACGTCATAGAACGGCTTGTTCACTGGCGTTTGCGGCGCCTGCCGCGCCTCGATCCGCCGTGCCCGCCCGCTGCCCGAGGGCAGGAGCTGGTAGTACAGGGTTTCCAGGGGCAATGGCTGGGTGGCATCCATCGGCAGTAACGCGTCGCGGCGGTACAGCACCGATTGCAGGAAGCGCTGCAGCGGCAGCAGCAGGCTGTGGTCGTCGTGATAAGGCAAGCGCTGTTGCCACAGGGCATTGAGCTCATCGAGCACGTACAGCTCAGCGTCGTCCTCGTTGACCCGGTAGAACACCTGAATGCACTCGGGCTGCCCCATGGGCAGGATCAGCGCCAGGTCATGGTCCTCCAGAGCCATCGGATCCAGATGCAGAGGGCTGTAGGCCGTCAGCTCCTCGCCCAGGTAATCCATCAGCGCCGACAGGCTGCCCAGGGCCACGTGATTGACCTGGCCCGGCACCAGCTCCAATACGTGGTAGTGCTGCTGGACCTGGAGCAGATAGCGGTGGTTGAGCCTACTCAGCAGCAGGGTCTGCGCCGTTTCGATGACTTCCTCGACCCGGCGGGCAATGAACTGCGCGCGGTTGTGGCAGAAACAGCGTACCTGCAAACGCGGCTGGCGCTGAGTGACGGGCAGGTCATTGAGGTAATCGCGCAGGCAGTCGAGCAGGGCGTGCTCGCCGTCGAAGCGGTTGACCAGCACCTCGTTCCAACTGTTGAGCGTGACCTGATCCAGGGTCAGCACCAGGTTCTCCCGAACCCCGGCGTAGCTCAGGGAGTCCGTGCGCTCGGTGGTCATCAGGATATTGAGGTCGCGATGATGCTTGAGCGGATCGACGCCGACGTTAACCAGTATCAGCACTTCGCTGGGCACGCTGGCGCGCAACAGCTGTTCTTCATCTACCGTGCTCAGCGGCAGGGCGATGGACTGTTGCAGGCTGCCCAGCAGGTTGAACAGCTCAAACTCACTCAGGTCGCTGCTACCTGGGTGCAGCGCAAGGCGCGTACTGCTGTCGATCACACCGTTGCGATGGCACCAGGTCAACAACTCCAGCAACTCGCGGCAGCGTTTGATCGGTGCGAAGTTTTCCCACTCCAGGGCATTGAGGCTGCCGTTGTACAGGCCCCACTGGTTCTGCCCGGGTTCTTTCTTGTTCGGTGACTGCACCAGCGTCAGGGTGTCTTCGGCCAGGTCCGGGGCGATGCCGGGGTTGATGAACTCGACTTTGTCGGCCTTGCGTTCGAATGCGGCATACAACCGCCGGCCCAGGACGTTGAGGTCGCGCTTGTTGATCAGGCTGACGGTTTTTTCGGTGCGGGCGAACTGGGTCAGGAAGCGGTAGCTGTAGGTCAGTTCGTTGACCAGCGCCCGCCGTTCGTTGCTGACCTGACGCACTTTCCACTGGCTGCGGCTGTCCAGCAGCGCCAGTTGCCGTGGGTCCCAGCCCCATTCCCGGGCCAGACGCTCAAGCAGAACCCGTTGCCAGCCCGTGCTGCGCCCCTGGCCGGTCAGCTTGCGATTGACCTTCAGGTAAAGCGCCCTGCGCACCAGCTCCAGGCGTTCGGATTCACCTCGGGCGTTGAGGTACTCCTCGATACGACGGTAAACCACCATGTAGGGATCCAGCTCTTCCAGGTCCAGGCGGTTGGCGAACACCGCCTGTTTGAAGCGCAGGCTCAGGCAGCGAACGTCCGGGTGTTCGCTGGCGTAGACTTCGATCAGCAGCAGCTTGAGCACTGATTTGTAGGGCGACTCGATGCCCTTGAACAATTGCCAGAGGCCGGCGCCGATGAATTCTCCCGGCGGGATATAGGCCAGGTGCCCCAGGTTGAGCGTTTCATCGGCGCGGATGAAGCGTTTGGAAATCAGCGTGTGGGTGTACTGCTCATAGTTTTCTTCTTCATACACCGGCACCAGCCACCAGATCGGCGTGCGTCCGGCCAGCCAGATCGCCGTGCGGTAGAACTCGTCCAGCAGCAGGTAATGCTGGGTTGTACCGCAATCGTCGGAACTGAGCTGAGTGTCCCGGTCGCCGCGGACAAAGCGCGCCGGGTCGATCAGGAAAAAATGCGCTTCAGCGCCCTGGGTCGCCGCCCAGGTTTCCAGCAGTAGACATTTTTTGCGCAGTTCGGCCAGTTCGTCCTCGCTCAGGTCCGGACCATGGCAGACCCACACATCCATGTCGCTTTGATCCGCTTGGGCGAGGGTGCCGAGGCTGCCCATCAGAAACAGACCCAGAATCGGTCGCGGCGGATTGCTGCCGTGGCGCGGCTTGTAGGAGAACGAGCGGGTCAGCCGCTGGGCTTCGGCGAGGACGCTGGCGTCGGGCTCATAGTTGGACAGCCCGGCAGGTGTGCTGCCTGAGACATAGCCGGGCAGGAGCGGGTGATTGACGTGGAAAAACAACGGCAACAGCGTCAGCACGCTTTGCTGGCGGGTCGACAGACCTTCCAGGGCGCGATCCATCCGTACGCTGTTGAGCTTGAGAAAACGTGCGCGCAACTGGCTCAGGACCTTGCGGTCGATTCCCTCGTCCAGATCGGGGCGTATTTCGTGATTGCGGGTCATGTCAGCTCAAACCGGCTCGCGGCGTCGAACGTGGGAGATCACAGGTGGTGGCAGTTTAGCGCCCGAACCCGGGATTTCTTAAGCTGAATGTATGTTTTTGACGTCAGAATTTTTACACAGTGCGCCAGGGCGCCTGCGGAAACCTCGATGAAGGAGATTTCCGTGGGCGACAGGAGGAATCAGGCGGCTTCTTTTACGACGTTGAGAATGGTCAGCAGGCTTTGCACATGCTCGGCGGCATCCCGGCCCAGGCTGGTCAGGTAACCACCGTCGGACTGGGTTATCAGGTCTTTTTCGAACAGGCGTTTAGCGGCAGCGATGGCAGAGGGGGCAGCGGTCTGATGGATTTTCAGGCCTTCCTGGGAACTGTCCAGGTTGAAGAGTGCAAGGATTTCCAGTTCGGCAACCAGCTCAGGGGTAAGCGACATAAGGACTCCAGACTTTCTAGGAATTTGGTCGACAGCGTCACTAAAGTGAGCGCACTCGGCCAAGCTGTCCAGTGTCAGCGTCATGCTTTTTTTGTTTTGGGTGACCGCAGGCGTAATTCGTTGTGGCGAGGGAGCTTGCTCCCGCTGGAGCGCGAAGCGGTCCCAATAGCTTGATGGCTGCTGCGCAGCCGAGCGGGAGCAAGCTCCCTCGCCACAGTCGGTGAGACCTTATTTCTTTTCTGGCGGTAACTCGGGAAGAGCGCGCAACGCCGTTTCGTACCACTGGGTATCGAACGCACGGTCCTCTTCCAGGATCGCGTCAATTTCCACTGCCAGCACATGGGCCATCAGGTTGAGAATTTCTTCGCGCTCGTAACCCACCAGGGTCAATTTATTGAAAACGGCCTTGGCCGCTGGCGGGTTGTCATTTTCGATCTGGTTTTCGATGGCCTGGATCAGCGTGTTCTCGACGAACTCTTCTTCGTCGTTGTCGATGTCGGTTGGCTCGCTCATGGCAGGCTCCTTGGAGAAAGGTCGCCAGTTTACCTGCATTCAGCGCAGTGATGCGCCTGGCAAGAAACGGCTCGGCGGTCTATAACGCAAGGCTGCCAACCCCGCACGGCCTGGAGGCTTTGTCATGCTCAAGCTTTATGGTTTTTCCGTCAGCAATTATTACAACATGGTTAAGCTGGCGTTGCTGGAAAAGGGCCTGCCCTTCGAAGAGGTGCCGTTCTACGGCGCTCAGACCCCCGATGTGCTGGCCATCAGTCCGCGGGGCAAGGTGCCGGTGCTCAAGACCGAGCAAGGGTTTATCAACGAAACCAGTGTGATCCTCGAATACATCGAGCAAACCCAGTCGGGTAAAGCCCTGCTGCCCAGTGATCCGTTCGAACGTGCCCAGGTACTGGCTTTGTGTCGGGAAATCGAGTTGTACATCGAGCTGCCGGGACGGGCTTGCTACACCGAGGCGTTTTTCGGCATATCGGTACCCGAAGCCATCAAGGAAAAGACCAAGGCCGAATTGCTGCTGGGGTTCGCCTCGCTCGGCCGTCACGGCAAATTCTCGCCCTACGTGGCGGGTGACAGTCTGAGCCTGGCCGATCTGTATTTCCTCTACAGCGTATCGCTGGCGTGCCAGGTGGGCCGGAAAGTGTTCGATATCGACTTGCTGGCGGATATGCCGGCGGCCAAGGGGCTGATGGAGCGGCTGGAGCAGAACCCGAATGTGCAGCGGATTGCGGCCGACAGGGAGGCAGAGATGCCAGCGTTTTTGGCGATGATTGCTGCCAAGAAGTGAGTTTTGTGGTGTTTTGAAGTGAGTCATCGCGAGCAGGCTCGCTCCCACATTTGATCTCCATGTGTTCACACATGTGCGTTCACTGAAGATCCACTGTGGGAGCGAGCCTGCTCGCGATGCTTTCGGCTTTTAACGGCTGGCGAGCATCGCCTGGCCGCGCACCACGGCAGCCTTCACCTGGGCAGGCGCTGTGCCGCCGATGTGGTCGCGGGCATTGACCGAACCTTCCAGAGTCAGCACGGCAAACACGTCCTGCTCGATCTGGTCACTGAACTTGCGCAACTCGTCCAGGCTCATCTCCGCCAGGTCCTTGCCGTTGTCCACGCCGTACTTCACGGCATGGCCGACGATTTCGTGGCAATCACGAAACGGCAGGCCACGGCGTACGAGGTAATCAGCGAGGTCGGTGGCGGTGGAGAAGCCGCGCAAGGCCGCTTCGCGCATCACTGCATGCTTGGGCTTGATCGCCGGGATCATGTCGGCAAAGGCCCGCAGCGAATCACGCAGCGTATCGGCGGCATCGAACAGCGGTTCCTTGTCTTCCTGGTTGTCCTTGTTGTAGGCCAGCGGCTGGCCCTTCATCAGGGTCAGCAGGCCCATCAGCGCACCGAACACCCGACCACTCTTGCCGCGTACCAGCTCCGGCACGTCGGGGTTTTTCTTTTGCGGCATGATCGAGCTGCCGGTGCAGAAGCGATCCGGCAGGTCAATGAACTGGAATTGCGCGCTGGTCCACAGCACCAGTTCTTCGGAGAAGCGCGACAGATGCATCATCGCAATGCTCGCGGCGGCGCAGAATTCGATGGCGAAATCGCGGTCCGAAACGTTATCCAGCGAGTTGCCGCCCACGGCGTCGAAACCCAGCAACTGTGCGGTGTATTCACGATCGATCGGGTACGTGGTGCCGGCCAGCGCGGCGCTGCCCAGGGGCATGCGGTTGGTGCGCTTGCGGCAGTCCACCAGGCGCTCGTAGTCGCGGCTGAGCATTTCGAACCAGGCCAGCATGTGATGCCCAAACGTTACAGGTTGAGCGGTTTGCAGGTGCGTGAAGCCCGGCATGATGCTCTCGGCCTCGCGCTCGGCCTGCTCCAGCAAGCCTTTTTGCAGACGGGTGATCTCGCCCAGGATCAGGTCAATCTCATCGCGCAGCCACAGGCGAATGTCGGTGGCCACCTGGTCGTTTCGGCTGCGGCCGGTGTGCAGCTTCTTGCCGGTCACGCCGATGCGATCGGTCAGGCGCGCTTCGATGTTCATGTGCACGTCTTCGAGATCGACGCGCCAGTCGAACTGGCCGGCCTCGATTTCAGCCTGGATGGTTTTCAGGCCATCGATGATGCTGTCGCGCTCGGCATCGGTCAGTACGCCGACCTTGGCCAGCATGGTGGCGTGGGCGATCGAGCCCATGATGTCGTGGCGATACAGGCGCTGGTCGAAGTTGACGGAGGCGGTGAAGCGGGCGACGAAGGCGTCGACGGGTTCACTGAAGCGGCCGCCCCAGGACTGATTGGTCTTGTCAGTGCTCATGAATTCGCTCGTGATCGGCTGTGGAAAAAGTAGCGGTTAAAGGCTGCGGCGGATGATAGCAGGGTTGCCGGGACTGGCGCTGGCACTGGTCGGCAGGTTTTTTGCGCACAACCCGAGCATTTAATGGGTTTTTTGCACAACGATATTTTTCGATTGAGCAATATCGGCGCGGCAACCGTCTACAGTGGACTGTAGGACTTTTACTTTTTCATCCACGGAGCATTGGACGAATAGAAGAGGGGGGCTCGTATTGGTCAGATGGAGTGTTAACAATTCCTACGACGGCGCCGTGCGACAACAGGCCTCAAGCATCGATTGGCAGGCGCGGGTAAAGATAGGTAACCGCCTCGCGGCACTTTTTGGCCCTCGAACGAGTCTTAGCGTGGATCGCGGTGACGGATGTCACTTCCCCTGTCTACGCTATCCTTGTGCGAGACTCACGCAGGAATCCAGCGCAATATGAATGTCCTGATCGTTGATGACGAACCACTGGCCCGTGAGCGCCTGAGCCGAATGGTTGGCGAACTCGAGGGTTACAGTGTCCTGGAGCCGAGCGCCACCAATGGCGAAGAGGCGTTGGCCCTTATTGATAGCCACAAGCCGGATATCGTGCTGCTCGACATTCGCATGCCTGGCCTGGACGGTTTGCAGGTCGCGGCGAAGTTGTGCGAGCGTGAGTCACCGCCCGCGGTGGTGTTCTGCACCACTCGGGACGACTTCCCGCCGGAGGTGCTGCAGGCCGGCGCCGTGGGCTATCTGATCAAGCCGGTCACTGCCGAGGCGCTGGTCGAGGCCTTGCGCAAGGCCGAGCGGCCCAACCGCGTGCAACTGGCGGCGTTGACCCGTCCGGCCGCCGAAAGCGGCAGCGGCCCGCGCAGCCACATCAGTGCGCGCACTCGCAAAGGCATTGAACTGATCCCATTGAATCAGGTGGTCTACTTTATCGCCGACCATAAATACGTGACCTTGCGTCACGAGAGCGGCGAGGTGTTGCTGGACGAACCACTCAAGGCTCTTGAAGACGAGTTCGGTGAACGCTTCGTGCGCATCCACCGCAACGCCTTGGTGGCTCGCGAGCGTATCGAGCGTTTGCAGCGCACACCCCTTGGGCATTTCCAGTTGTTTCTCAAAGGCCTCAATGGCGACGCGCTGATTGTCAGCCGGCGGCACGTGGCCGGCGTGCGGAAGATGATGCAACAGCTTTAGCTTGAGGTTCCAAGGCGTCCAAGCCGTTTAGCGCGTTCCATTTCCAGGACATTGACGGCCAGGGAGGCCTTGGGGTCGTGATTCAAGTCAAAGCGAATTTGACTGAGCTGTTATTATCCGCCGTATCTTTTAAGTACGGATTGATCCATGTCCCCTCGCGAGATCCGCATCGCCACCCGTAAAAGCGCCTTGGCCCTCTGGCAGGCCGAATACGTCAAAGCCCGTTTGGAAGAGGCCCATCCCGGCCTGATCGTGACGCTGGTGCCCATGGTCAGTCGCGGCGACAAGCTGCTGGACTCGCCGCTGTCGAAAATCGGCGGCAAGGGCCTGTTCGTCAAGGAGCTGGAAACCGCGCTGCTGGACAACGAAGCCGATATCGCCGTGCACTCGATGAAAGATGTGCCCATGGACTTTCCGGAAGGCCTGGGCCTGTTTTGCATCTGCGAGCGAGAAGATCCACGCGATGCGTTCGTTTCCAACACGTTTGCAAGCCTCGACGCCCTGCCCGCCGGGAGTGTGGTCGGCACCTCCAGCCTGCGTCGCCAGGCGCAGTTGCTGACCCGCCGCCCAGACCTGCAAATCCGCTTTCTGCGGGGCAACGTCAATACCCGCCTGGCCAAACTCGATGCCGGTGAGTACGACGCAATTATCCTTGCCGCCGCCGGCCTGATCCGCCTCGGTTTTGAAGATCGCATCACGTCGGCCATCAGCGTCGATGACAGCCTGCCGGCCGGTGGGCAGGGGGCGGTGGGTATCGAATGTCGCAGCGCCGACAGCGAGATCCATGCCCTGTTGGCACCGCTGCATCACGACGACACCGCCACCCGGGTCTTCGCCGAGCGCGCCCTCAACAAACACCTCAATGGCGGTTGCCAGGTGCCGATCGCCTGTTACGCCGTACTCGAAGGCGAGCAGGTCTGGTTGCGCGGTCTGGTGGGTGATCCGAACGGTGGCCGACTGCTCAGTGCCGAGGCCCGTGCGCCGCGCCGCGATGCCGAAGCGCTGGGTGTCCGGGTAGCCGAAGACCTGCTCAGCCAGGGTGCCGACGACATTCTCAAGAAGGTCTACGGCGAGGCGGGCCACGCGTGACGGGCTGGCGGCTGCTGCTGACCCGGCCGGTCGACGAGTCGTCGGCCCTGGCGGCTGTCCTGGCCGAGGCCGGGATCTACAGCAGCAGCCTGCCGTTGCTGGATATCGAGCCGGTCCCCATGTCCGACGCCATGGGGGAGACTTTTCAACGGCTGGACCAGTACTGTGCCGTGATTGTGGTGAGCAAGCCCGCCGCACGTTTGTGTGTGGAGCTGCTGCGCCAATATTGGCCCCAGCCGCCAGACCAGCCATGGTTCAGCGTGGGGGCGGCGACCGGGCAGATCCTTATCGATGCCGGCCTCACTGTGTTTTATCCCGACCACGGCGATGACAGCGAAGCCTTGCTGGAGCATCTGGTGTTACGCCAGGCTATCACCCGACCCAATCCCAAGGTTTTGATTGTGCGTGGCGAGGGCGGGCGCGGCTTGCTGGCGGAGCGCTTGCGCGAGCAAGGTGCTAGTGTCGATTATCTGGAACTGTACCGGCGCAGCCTGCCGCATTACCGAGAAGGTGAGTTGGCGGCAAGGGTCAAAGCGGAACGCTTGAACGCGCTGGTGGTCAGCAGTGGGCAGAGCTTCGAGCATCTGCAGCGGTTGGCTGGCGATGAGTGGCCCGCGCTGGCGCGGTTACCGTTGTTCGTTCCAAGCCCAAGGGTTGCCGAGATGGCCCGTGCCGCCGGGGCCCTGACAGTTGTGGATTGCCGTGGCGCCAGTGCTGCGGCTTTGCTGGCGGCGTTACGGGATCAGTCCGTGCCGTTTTCTAATGCAAAGGATGGATACGTGAGCGAAACAGCCTTGCCAAAAGATCAAGACCAACCCGCGATCGATACGCCGGTTGAAACCCCTGCTCCGAAGGCGCCGCGTCGCGGCAACGGGCTGGCCATTGTCGCGTTGTTGTTGGGAGCCGCCGGCGTGGCCGTTGGTGGTTGGGGCGTGTGGCAGGTGCGTCATCTGCAAGCCAATAACCAGCAGCAGGCCAGTCAGGTTCAGGCGCTCAATGATCAGGCCCAGACCCTCAAGCTCAATGAGCAACGCCTGAGTGAGCGTCTGGCTCAATTGCCTGCGGCGCAAGAGCTGGAAGAGCGTCGGCGTCAGGTCGCCCAGTTGCAGGGTGATCAACAACGACTGAGCCAGCGCCTGGAAACCGTGCTCGGTGCCAGCCGCAAGGACTGGCGCCTGGCCGAAGCCGAACATCTGCTGCGCCTGGCCAGCCTGCGTCTTTCCGCCCTGCAGGACATCAGCAGTGCCCAGGCCCTGGTCCAGGGTGCTGACGAAATCCTGCGCGAGCAAAACGACCCTGGCTCATTCGCCGCTCGCGAGCAACTGGCCAAGACCCTTGCTGCGTTGCGCAGTACCGAGCAGCCGGATCGTACCGGGCTGTTCCTGCAGTTGGGGGCCTTGCGTGACCAGGTGCTGCAACTCACGGAGCTGGCACCCGAATACAAGGATCGTGGTGAGTCGTTGCTGGGCTTGACCGCCGATGGCGATGGCGCCAGCCGCTGGGCGCAGTGGTGGGACCAGATATCGCGCTATATCCGTATCGATTTCAACGCGGATGAGAATGTCCGTCCGCTCTTGGCCGGGCAGAGTCTGGTGCAGGTGCGCCTGGCCTTGAGCCTGGCCCTGGAGCAGGCGCAATGGGCCGCTCTCAACGGCCAGGCCCCGGTGTACACCCAAGCGCTGGCTCAAGCGCATGATGTGCTCAAGAACAACTTCAACCAGGACAACCCGCAAAGCAAAATCATGCTTGAGCGCGTGGCCGAGCTGGCCAGGCAGCCGGTGACGGTTGCAACCCCGGATCTGACAGGGACCCTGAGCAGCGTTCAGGCCTATCTGGAGCGCCGCAACCTGAACGCCGAAGAGTCGGTCAAGCCGCTGGCCAAACCTGATGAGCAGGAGGCCACGCCATGAAACGCCTCTACGTGATTATGTTCGTGGTCATCGCTGTCGCTGCCTTGCTGGGCGTGGCGATCGCCGAACATTCGGGTTACGTGCTGGTGGCATACAAGAACTTCCGATACGAGGCCGGCCTTTGGGTCACCCTGGCGCTGGTGGCGGTGCTCTGGCTGGTGTGGCGGGGCGTGAGCGCCTTGGTTGGCCTGGTGACGACCTCCACTGGCGTGGTCAACCCATGGTCGCGCCGCAACCGCAGCCGGCGGGTGCAGGTGGCCATCGAGCACGGGCAACTGGACCTGGCCGAAGGTCGCTGGGCCAGTGCCCAGCGCCACCTGCATCGCGCCGCTGAAGCCGAGCGCCAACCGTTGCTGTATTACCTTGGCGCCGCCCGTGCGGCCAATGAGCAAGGTCTTTACGAGCAGTGCGACAGCCTGTTGGAACGTGCCCTTGAACGTCAGCCCCAGGCTGAGCTGGCGATTGCCCTGACGCACGCACAATTGCAGATGGATCGCGGCGACACCGACGGTGCATTGAACACGCTGCAAGCCATGCATGATCGCCACCCACATAACGCCCAGACCCTGCGTCAGTTGCAACGTCTGCATCAGCAGCGCGGGGATTGGTCTGCGGTGGTCCGGTTGTTGCCGGAGCTGCGCAAGGACAAAGTCCTGCCGCCGGCTGAGCTGGCTGAACTGGAGCGTCGGGCCTGGGGCGAAAACCTCACCCTGGCGGCCCACCGTGACGAAGACGGCAGTGTCGGGTTGCAATCGCTTAACCGTGCCTGGCAACAACTGTCGTCCGCACAACGCCAGGAATCGGCGCTGGTGTTGGCCTATGCCGAGCAACTGCGGCAACTCGGGGCGCAGGCCGAGGCCGAAGAGGTGCTGCGGGCGGCGCTCAAACGTCACTATGACAGTCACCTGGCGCGCCTGTACGGGTTGGTCCGCGGCAATGATCCGGGCCGCCAACTGCAAGCGGCAGAAGGCTGGCTCAAGGATCACCCGAACGACCCTGGCCTGCTGCTGACACTGGGCCGCCTGTGCCTGCAAAACAGTTTGTGGGGCAAGGCACGGGATTATCTGGAAAGCAGTTTGCGCCTGCAGCGCAATCCCGAGGCCTGCGCCGAACTGGCGCGACTGCTGGCGCAACTGGGGGATGCCGAGCGCAGCAACCAGCTCTTCCAGGAAGGCTTGGGGTTACTGGATGAGCGCTTGCTGGCCGCGCCACTGCCCGTCCCGGCTCAGGTTTTGGCCACTTGAGAGAGAGTGAGTCGTTCTTGAGGGTTGTATGAATCATTGTGGCGAGGGAGCAAGCTCCCTCGCCACGTGTTTATTGATGCCCCTAATGGCGTTAGCAATGCCTTCGGTAAAGTCCTACAGCAAGCTGCGCTTAATCTTCTCTTGCTTGTCGGGAATTCCCTACACCCCTGGTGAAGTGTCTGCACGGCCCCGCCTTGAAAGGCCGGCGGCCTTTCCTCTACCGTAACGGCCTGTCTCTTCTGTTACGGAACCGCCATGTCTTTGGCTTGCTCACGCTTCTTGTTTTTCATGGCTTTCATCGCCGCCGCTCTGGTTTTTGGTATCGCCAGTTACCTTGAATATGCGGTAGGTCTGACGCCTTGCAGCCTGTGTGTTTTGCAACGGTTGTGCCTGATGCTGTTTTTGATGAACTGTCTCGCCGCATGCCTGCATGGTCCTGCTCAGAAAGGCAGCATCTGCTACGGGGCGATGGGACTGGTTTTCGCGTCGAGCGGGTTGACGCTGGCATGGCGTCAGGTTCTGGTGCAAGGCGACTCGCTGGAGCAGTTGCCCGATTGTATCGATCACCTCAAGGCAGTGAGTTCGTGGTGGGGCGCTGTACATCGTGTACTCGAGGGGGCGATCGACTGCGCGAGCATCACTTGGACCCTGTTCGATCTGAGTCTTCCCGAATGGAGCCTGTTGTTTTTTCTCGCCGTGTCTTTTGTGATGTCCTATCTGTTGCTGCGCCTTGTCTGGAACGCTCTGATACGACCGCTCAGCGGCACAACGTCGCAACTGGTCCGGGTCATGGATTAAACACTTGTATGAACTTTATCTCCTGCGTACCTTGAAGCGGTTGTCGTGCGGGCATAATCTGGCCCGCACGTGTTATCGGATTTATGCCGCTCGATCATGTTGTGTCTGGCTTGTCCCTGATCATTTCAGGCGGTGCGCAGGCTGCGAGGGGCATGACTCACAAGGGAAGAAATCACCATGCTCGAAAGTTGTCAGAATGCTCAGGAACGCTGGGGTGGGGTGCATCTGCTGATCGACCGCTGGTTGCAGGAGCGTCACGAACTGGTTCGGGCCTATGATGCTCTCGGCGACAGGCCTGAAGCGCTGAGTGAAAGCCGCAAGCCGTTGCAAGAGTTCTGCGGTGTGCTGGTCGACTACGTGTCTGCCGGTCATTTCGAGATATACGAACAACTGACGAGTGAGGCCAAGGCCTTCAACGATAAACGTGGCCTGGAGCTCGCCGAGCAAATCTACCCGCGTATCGACGTCATCACCGAAAAACTGCTGGCCTTCAATGACCTGTGTGATGAAGGCAAATGCGTAGCGGAAAAATTCAAGGAACTGGGTGGCTTGCTGCACGAGCGTTTCGAACTGGAAGACTGCCTGATCGAAGTGCTGCACAACTCCCACAAGGAAGAAGCGCCGGCCCAGGCTTGAGGATTTTTGCAGAATCAAAAGAACGGTGCGCATTGCGCACCGTTTTTTTTTGGAGTCAACTTCAGGTCGTCGCGCCCAGCAACTCGATTTCAAACACCAGCGGCGTGAACGGGGGGATGACATCCCCGGCTCCTTCGGCGCCGTAGGCCAGGGTCGAAGGAATGACCAGTCGCCATTTTGCGCCTACCGGCATTTGCGGCAATGCACTGCGCCAACCGTCAATCACGCTGTCGAGACTGAACCACTGCGCTTGCCCGTTGGAATCAAACACGGTGCCGTCTGGCAATCGACCGACATACAACACCTGGACCTTGCCGTGAGGGCCGGCCTTGGCGCCATTGCCGGGCTTGAGTTCGGTCAACAGAATGCCATCTGCCAGTTGCTGTGCACCGGGCCGGGCTTTTTCCTCCTCAAGAAATTTCTGCTCGGTTTTCAGTGCCGCTTCGATCTGCGGCGTCGCCGATGACGACGTCAGCCGTGCCTGATGGTCGGCCAGTATCTGTTCGATGCGCTCATCTTTCAGGGCCAGCGGTTTGCCCAGATAGGCCTGTTGCAGACCCTCGACCAACGCCTGGATCTGCAGGTCGGGCACATCCTGGCGCAGACGTTCACCCAGGCTTGCCCCCAGGCTGTACGCCAAGTCATGAGCGTCGTTTGCGCTGGTTTTTTCTGCGGCCTGAGCCATGGAGCAAACCATGCAAAGGAATAAAAACAAGTGACGCGACATGTAGTGTTCTCCGGCCTCGAATGGAGGGGATTATGCCAGTGCCGATATCCGCAAAGGTGGTTTGCCCCGGCAGTGGGGTAGAAGATTTTTCGTCCCTTGCAACGCAACGTCTTGTGTACTGTCAACATGCCCTAGCGGCGGTTGCAGCAGAGGTCTAGTATGAGCCGCACTCACGTCAGTCAGGAGGTAAACCATGTCGGCCACCAAGAAGCCAGTAAACACTCCGTTGCACTTGCTCCAACAACTTTCGGGCAGTCTGCTCGAGCATCTGGAAAACGCCTGCTCCCAAGCCCTGGCTGATGCTGAAAAACTGCTCGCCAAACTGGAAAAACAACGCGGCAAAGCGCAGGAAAAACTGCACAAGTCGCGCACCAAACTGCAAGACGCGGCCACCGCTGGCAAGGCCAAGGCACAAGCCAAGGCCAAAGACGCTGTGAAAGAACTCGAAGATCTGCTCGATGCCTTGAAGGATCGTCAGTCCGAAACCCGCGCCTATATTCTGCAACTCAAGCGTGATGCCCAGGAAAGCCTGAAACTGGCCCAAGGCGTCGGTCGTGTGCAAGAAGCCGTGGGCAAGGCACTGAGCCTTCGTGCTGCCAAGCCTGCCGCTGCCGCTGTATCGGCCAGAAAACCGGCCGCTAAACCTGTCGCGACAAAAACACCGACCAAAGTAGCTGCCAAACCGGCCGCAAAAGCGCCGGCCAAAGCAGCGAGCAAACCAGCCGCTAAACCGGCTGCGAAAAAACCGGTTGCTGCCAGCGCGGCAAAACCTGCTGCGAAAAAAACCGCCGTTAAAGCTGTCGCCAAGCCGGCGGCCAAAGTGGCGGCCAAGCCAGCCGCTAAACCTGTCGCCAAGCCAGCTGCTAAACCGACCGCTAAAACAGCCGCCGCCAAACCCGCAGCGACAAAAACCGCCGCGGCTAAACCGGCTGCCAAGCCAGCTGCTACAAAAACGGCTGCTGCCAAGCCCGCCGCCAAACCGGCTGCCAAGCCAGCCGCTGCCAAAGCGCCCGCCAAAGTTGCAGCTAAACCCGCTGCCAAGCCAGCCGCTGTCAAAGCACCTGCCAAAGCTGCGGCTAAACCGGCTGCCAAGCCGGCTGCTGCCAAACCCGCCGCGAAGCCTGCCGCCGCCAAGCCTGTGGCCAAGCCTGCTGCGAAACCCGCCGTGAAAACGCCTGCTGCCGCAAAACCTTCGACTGCTCCGGCGGCCAAGCCTGCGACATCGACTCCGGCTCCTGCAGCGACCCCTGCGCCAACCGCCAGCACTGCGACCCCGGCGCTGAACCCGAGCGCCGCCCCGGCGCCGAGCAGCAACACCCCAACCCGCGCTTCCTAAGTGCCGGACGCCGCGACGCGCAGCTGATGCAGCGCGTCGCGGTTCCCTTGGTCGGCGCCCGCCACGAGTCCTTGCAGCCATTGCGCTGAATCTTTGGGTTGTTCCCCAGGCCATTCCTTGGTCGCAGTCTCCAGTCGCTCCAGCAATCGTCGCTCGGCTTCCAGTTCCAGTCGCTTGACCTGCTCGCGCAGGCTATCGAGTGCCGTGTCTTGAAGGGCGCGGGCTTTCCATTGGCTACGGAGCGTGCGCAAGGGCTGAACGACGTCCGTGTCCCAAGGGCCGACCCATTGCTGAAGCTGTTGCAGTCTTTGTTCAGTGCAGGCTACCCCGCGCTGTTCCAGCCACAGCCCGCAAAGCAGCAGGCAGACATTGGCGCCGGCGCCCTGCAGCGCCAGGCAGGTTTGTTCCACACCAGGCTTGGCGTAGAGGTCGAGGGAAAAGCTCCATAGATCAGAGGACATCGTGCTACTCGCGCCAGTTGCGAGCGAAGCTGGTAGACTCCGCCGCCATTATGATTCGACTTCAGAACCTGACTTTACAGCGTGGCCCGCAACGTCTGCTAGAAGACGCCGAGCTGACCCTGCACGCCGGCCACAAAGCTGGCCTCATCGGTGCCAACGGCGCCGGCAAATCGAGCCTGTTCGCCCTGCTTCGAGGTGAACTGCACCCGGACTCGGGCGATTGCCTGCTGCCCGCCGATTGGCGTATCGCCCACATGCGCCAAGAGGTCGACACCCTTGAGCGCCTGGCGGTGGACTACGTGCTTGACGGCGACCTGCGCCTTCGTCAGGTCCAGCGCGACCTGGCGGCGGCCGAGGCGGCACACGATGGCGCCGCACAGGCCCGTCTGCACGCGGAGCTCGACAGCGCCGACGGCTACACCGCCGATGCCCGCGCACGCAAACTGCTGGCAGGCCTTGGGTTTACCAATGAGCAGATGGACCGTCAGGTTGGGGATTTCTCCGGTGGCTGGCGGATGCGCTTGAACCTGGCCCAGGCCCTGATGTGCCCTTCGGACCTGCTGCTGCTCGATGAGCCCACCAACCACCTGGACCTCGACGCCATCATCTGGCTCGAAGACTGGCTCAAGAGCTATCCCGGCACATTGCTGCTGATTTCCCATGACCGCGATTTCCTCGACGCGGTGGTGGATCATGTCGCCCATGTCGACCAGCGCAAGCTCACCTTGTACCGTGGCGGCTACAGCGCATTCGAGCGCGCCCGTGCCGAACGCCTGGCCCAGCAACAGCAGGCCTACGAGAAGCAGCAGGCGCAGCGTGCGCACATGGAAAGCTACATCGCCCGGTTCAAGGCCCAGGCCACCAAGGCCCGTCAGGCCCAGAGCCGGATCAAGGCACTGGAGCGGATGGAAGAACTGTCCGCGGCCCACGTCGATTCACCGTTTGATTTTGTTTTCCGCGAATCGACCAAGATTTCCAGCCCGCTGATCGACCTGTCGGATGCGCGTCTGGGCTATGGCGACAAGACCGTGCTGGAGAAGGTCAAGCTGCAGCTGACCCCTGGTGCGCGGATCGGCCTGCTGGGCCCGAACGGTGCTGGTAAGTCGACCCTGATCAAGAATCTCTCCGGCGAGCTCGAGCCCCTGGCCGGGCGTCTGACCCGGGGCGAGAACACCGTGGTCGGTTACTTCGCCCAACATCAGCTCGATTCTCTCGACGCCAAGGCCAGCCCGCTGCTGCATTTGCAGCGTCTGGCACCGAACGAACGCGAGCAGACCCTGCGTGATTTCCTCGGTGGTTTCGACTTTCGTGGTGCGCGCATCGATGAGCCGGTACTGAATTTTTCCGGTGGTGAAAAGGCTCGCCTGGCGCTGGCATTGATCGCCTGGGGCCGGCCGAACCTGTTGCTGCTCGACGAACCGACCAACCACCTCGATCTGGAAATGCGCCTGGCCCTCACCATGGCCTTGCAGGAATTCAGCGGCGCGGTGCTGGTGGTGTCTCACGACCGGCATTTGCTCAAGAGCACCACGGATAATTTTTTCCTGGTGGCCGACGGCAAGGTCGAAGAGTTCGACGGTGATCTGGAAGACTATGCCCGTTGGCTGGTGGATTACCGTCAGCGCAACGCACCGGTCAGTACCACGCCGGTTAACCCGGACAAGACCGACAAGAAAGCCCAGCGCCAGGCCGCCGCCGCATTGCGTCAGCAGTTGGCGCCTCACAAGCGTGAGGCCGACAAGCTCGAAGTCGAACTGGGCAAGCTGCATGAAAAACTGCAAAAGATCGAAACCAGCCTCGGCGACAGCGGTCTCTACGAAGCGGCGCGCAAGGATGAGTTGCGCGATCTGCTGGCCGAACAGGCCAGGCTGAAGGTTCGGGAAGCGGAGCTTGAGGAGGCGTGGATGCAAGCCCTGGAACTGCTGGAAAACCTGCAAGCGGAGCTGGAGGCATTGTCCTGATGGAAGCCTTGGCTTTGCCGATACCCGTCATGTGGGTCGAGCCGATCTGGCTCGGTGTGCAAATACTGCTGATCCTGCTGGCCGGCTACATCGCACAGCGTTGCGTGGCGCGGGCCCTCACGGGCCTTGCCGAGCGCTACCCGTTACCGTCCCAGTTGGTGATCATCCTGCGGGGTGTGCTGCGCTGGCTGATCATGGGCAGCGCGGTGCTGGTGGTACTTGAGCGCCTGGGCGTCTCGGCCACGGTGCTGTGGACCGCGCTGTCGGGGTTCGTCGCGGTGGCGGCGGTGGCGTTCTTCGCCATCTGGAGCGTACTGTCCAATCTGTTGTGCGCCATTTTGATCTACACCGTCGGGCCGTTTCGTCTGGGCGATGTAGTTGAGCTGGTGGAGTCCACCGACAAGCCCGGCATCAAGGGGCGGGTGGTGGCCATCAACCTGCTTTACACCACCTTGATCGAACCCGAGGAACTCGGTACGGGCAGTTCCATGGTGCAAGTGCCCAACAGCCTGTTCTTCCAACGTTCAGTTCGACGCTGGCGCGGCAACGAGGCGTTTCCGGTCGGCGGGTTCGTCGAATAAGCGGGTCTCGATCGTTAAATATCTGTGGTCAACCGTCCGGCGGCGCATTAGCTTAGTGGTTTCAACGAATCTGAGCCGAGGTGTGCAATGGTGCTGGAAACATGGCTGGCGTTTTTCGCCGCTTGCTGGGTGATCAGTCTTTCACCGGGTGCTGGTGCCATCGCATCGATGTCCAGCGGTCTGCAATACGGTTTCTGGCGCGGCTACTGGAATGCCCTGGGCCTGCAATTGGGTCTGGCGTTGCAAATCGTGATTGTCGCCGCCGGTGTCGGCGCGGTCCTCACCGCATCGGCGACCGCGTTTTATGCGATCAAGTGGTTTGGTGTGGCCTATCTGGTTTATCTGGGCGTCAAGCAGTGGCGAGCCATCCCGGGCGATCTCAGTGATGACGCGGCCGTGCGGCCTATCGGCAAGCCTTTGGCGCTGGTGTTTCGCGGTTTTCTGGTCAACATCAGCAACCCCAAGGCATTGGTGTTCATGCTTGCGGTGTTGCCTCAATTCATCGACCCGCATGCCCCGCTGATCAAGCAATACCTGATCCTGGGCGTGACCATGGTTTGCGTCGACCTCATCGTCATGGCCGGGTACACCGGGCTGGCATCCAAAGTCCTGCGCCTGCTGCGCACTCCGAAACAGCAGCGTCGAATGAACCGCACCTTTGCCGGGCTGTTCATTGGTGCAGCGGGGTTGCTGGCGACAATTCGCAAAGCCTCGGTCTAACCCGACGGTTCCAATGTGGCGGGGATAAATTTCCTCGCCACAAAATAATCGCTGAACCGCTTAGCGCAAAATGACCGGCGCGGTATCCCGTGGCAGGTTGTTGCGCGGCGCAGGCTCGCCGGCTTGTTCGTAGTTCGGCCCGCCAAGTTGTTCGCTCAGTTGCCGCGCTACGTCCTCACCCAGGGCCTTGGACACCTCGCGCACGACTCGCGGGCGGTTGAGGTTGATGCGTACGTCCCGATGATTCAGCAGCTTGGTGTCCTGGCCTTCACCCATGGCGGTGAAGGCCGAGGTGATTTCGTAGGTTTTGGTGTTGATCAGGCTGAAGTCCGCCACCAGGGTCAAGGCGAGCACGGCCGAGTAGCTGTTGGTATTGGCCAGTTCATTGATGTCGCGGGTGAAGTCGATGTCCGATACGGTGCCGAACAGCACGTAATCGGCGCCCTTGAAGTGCCCGGCCTTGATTCGCTTGATCACGTCATAGACGTCGCCCGTGGACGAAGCGGTGTGGGGCGTGCCTTGCACGAGCTGGAACATCCCGCTGCGCAGGATTTCGCCCTTGATGTCGCCGGTGAACTTGCGCAGTTCGCCCTGCTCGATATAGCTGGTGGTGGCTTCCATCTCGTCGTAGCTCGACGAAGCGCTGGCGCTGTAGGGGTTCGCCTGGAAGTTGCTCTGGGCCGAAACGGTGTGGATGTATTCCTCCACCCGTTGCTGGTACGCCAGGTCAGTGACCGCGACTTTCGGGGCCGCCTGGGCGCCGAACGCGCAGGCCAGGGCCATGATGCCGATCCATGTGCGCATGGCTTAGCGCTCCGTGGTCTTGCGGATTTCTTTCTCGTCCATCCACTCGGCCAGACCGCTTTCGACGTCGATCAATTGCAGGCTGAATTTGTAGAAGACGTCCTTGTAGTCGCTGCTGCGCTTGACGATCGAGCTGATGGAGCCTTCGAGGCGGTATTTGGCCGCGATCATGTTGCCGGTCTTGGCCACGGTGCTTTTCTTGTACAGGCCGCTCTGGTTTTGCAGCTTGAGCTGGTCAACCTGGCTGTCCATGGCGTTGTTGTCGCTGGCGAAACGTGCCGCACCGGTCTTCATCAATTGGGTCTTGATGCTGGTGGTGATCTCGCGGGTGTCGATGTACTCGCTGGTCTTGTTCTTCACGTCATAGACCTGAACCACCGGGCGGCCCTGCAGAATGCCGGACTGGGCCAGGGAGCGGGTCATGGACTCGGCGATCATTTGCAGATCGGTGGAACCGAATTCGTTGGTCACGGTTTCCACGGCCTTGGTGTCGCCGTAGCTGATGTTCTTGCTGCCCAGGACCGGAGAGTTGTTGGCGCAGCCGCTGACCAGCAAGGCGGCCAGGGCGAGGGATGAAATGCGTACAAACATGGGAGTGCTCTCGAAAGCTGAAAAATTAGGGTTAACGCGTGGTGCCAGTCAGTAGAGCCTTTTGTGGGAGCGAGCCTGCTCGCGATAGCGGTCTGTCAGCCAAGCGCATTGCTGGTTGATGCATTGCTATCGCTAGCAAGCTCGCTCCCACAGGTGTGTGGCTCAAGGCGTATTGATTTCCAATCGGAAATCCACAGCCTTGGGGGTCGGTGCGATAGCCGGCAGGAAACTGGTTTGTTCGCCGTACAGCGTCAGGCTTTTCCAGGTTTCTTCCTCGGCAACCGGAAAGCCTTCCGGTCCCAACCAGGCAAAGCGGTAGTACATCGTCTTGTTGTTGAAGCTGGTGTTGCTCAACTGCACATTGACGGTCAGGTAGCCGTTTTCCCGGGCCACGCGCATGGCGCCGACCACGATGTTTTTCTGCTTGCCCATGGCCACGACTTTGCTGGCGGCGCTGCCCGGCTCCGGCGGCGCAGGGGTGGCGCAACCGGCCAGCAAGGCCAGGACACCGAGGGTGATCAGTTTTAAACGCATTTGAACAAGACTCCGTTCTTAAGGTTGCTTGATGCTGGCGACGGCGGTCGGGTTGGTGCTCGGGATCACCTGGGCGGCCAGGCCACCGGCGAAGACCTGATTGCCCACCGCCCGCAGGCTGATGACCTGGTAACGCTGATCGACGGTAACCTTGACCACCGAACCGCCCACCGCGCTCGGCAAGGTGACGTGGTGTTCACCTTTTTTCAGGCGCAGACGCACCACTTGGGTGTAGTCCGGCAGGGTGCGCCAGGTCCGGGTGTCCGCGCCTTCCAGCACGGCCGAGGTCAGGCCCACCGCGAGGCCGGCCAGGGGATTGGTTTCGTTGATCTGTTTTTGCGCCACGCCCCGGGTGATCGCGCGCACGGTTGTGCGCAGGATGATGCCGGGCATGTCGTCGCGCAGGGCGCGGCGGGACATGGCTGTGGTGCTGTTGAGCTGGGTCAGGTCCAGTTGACGACCGTCGACACCGATTTGAGTGAACGTGGCGGTGGAGGTGTCAGGCTTGATCAGGGGGAATGACAGTGGCGTGATCACCACATTGCCGCTGATGGGCAGGGGCAGGGGAATGCGGATCGAGTCCCGGGACGGCGCCAGGCCGCTCTGCACCACAATCAGGATGTCGCTTTCATCCTTCTTGCCAGCGGGCTTGTCGAGGTTGATCAATGCCTGCTCCAGCAACGGCGTATTCGGACGCAGTTCGGCGGCTTTGCGATAACCCGGAGCGGCCAGGTCTTTTTCGCCCAAGGCTTCATAGACGAACCCGGCCAGGTAATGGCTGAACGCACTCTGATAGCTGTTTTTCAGGCTGATCACTTCCGGCGCGTCGAGGCTGGCCACCGGGTAGCCCTGCAGGTCCTTGTACTCGGTCTTGACCCCTTGCTTCTCGGCGTCTTCCTCGCGCTTGAGGTATTCCTTGTCCCGCAGGTCGGCAATCACCGCTTCGCGCTCGTGGGTTTTCTTGATCTGCATCCGCGCGCCGTCGAAGTCGTTCACGGCCAGCTGGTTCAGGGCCATCTGCGTGGTCAGCATGACCTTTTCGTAGTCATAGCCTTCGTAGCGTCGAACTTTATCGTTGACCAGAAAGCTGCCGAACTGTGCCAGATATTTGCCTGTGTCGAGCTTGACTGCATCTTCCCACTGACCCACCTGCTGATCGGCGCTGGACCAGGCAGCCTGACTGCCGGGCAGGTCGCCCTTGGCGCGCAACAGTTCGCCTTTTTCGAAGAAATACAGCAGGTCTTTGTCTTGGCTGGTGTTGTTCTTCTCCAGCAGGGTCAACGCCGCGTCGACGTTGCCGGAAGCCAGTTGCTGATTGGTCTGGGCCAATTCGCTGTCGTAGTTGCGAAACGCAGAGCAGCCAGACAACAAGGTGATCGCGCCGAGGGCGATCGAAAGAGCGGCACGGGATGCCATGAATACTTCTTCCCTGAGGTATCAGCCGGGGGTGCGGGTCGGGCTGGGACGATCCACGGACGAGCGCTGGGCGCTGTCGGTTCCTCATAACCGGAGGAGCTTTTATGCCTTCGGACAATAAGAGGGCGGCGGGATTATAAACATGGCCGTTGGCTATGTAATGGCTTTTTAATCTCGTAATGCAGTTTTTGTGACATCACTTCCAAGCGTGAAGATCCGATGAAATCTGCTTCAGAAACACATCAACCCTTGAGTCAAGGTCATTGGAAGTGAACAATGTGTTACTTCTTATTTCCATCTGAGAGTCATTCATGACTGCCCCGTACCGTTTTCTGGCCTGGCTAGCGCTGCCGTTGTTTGCGCTATGCAGCGCCAATCTATTGGCCGACACCCTGGAGGGCGCCCCCCAGGCGCTGCATTTACTGGATTACATCGGGGCGGATTATCCGGCGACGGTGCAGGCGGGCAAGGTTGTCGACGAGTCTGAATACCGCGAGCAACTGGAATTTACCCAGCGCCTGGAAGGGCTGATCGTTGCGCTGCCAGCCAAACCTGAGAAAGCAGAGCTGACACAAGGCGTCGCCGCCTTGCGCAGCGCCATCACCGCGCATCAGGACGGCGATGAGGTCGCCCGCCTGGCGCGGCAACTGGGGGCCAGACTGGCGGTGGCGTATGAGGTCAGTCAGGCGCCGGTGATCACCCCGGACCCGGCCCGCGGTGCGCCGCTATATGCGCAGAATTGCTCGGTGTGCCACGGTGACAGCGGGGCCGGCGACGGTCCTGCCGGTGTCGGCCTGGAGCCTGCACCCGCCAACCTGCGCGATGGGGCGCGCCTGGATCATCTGAGTCTCTACGCGATCTACAACACGCTTGGCATGGGCGTCGAAGGCACTGACATGCCGGCCTTTGCCGATCAGCTCGACGACCGTCAGCGCTGGGACCTGGCGACGTACATCGCCAGCTTCAGCGCCGACCCGGCGGCCGCTAAAAGCGGACAGACCTTCAACCTCGCTGATCTCGCGCGCCAGACACCGACCGAAATCCTCGCGGCGCAGGGCCCTGAAGCGGCAGCCACCTTTCGTGCCCAGCGTGCCCAGCCGCCACAAGTGCAGCGTGGCCCGGCGCAGTTGCTCGACTACACCGCCACCACCCTGGACAAGAGCATCGCGGCGTATCGCGCCGGTGATCACGACCAAGCCTATGACTTGTCGGTAGCGGCTTACCTGGAAGGTTTCGAGCTGGTGGAAAGTTCGCTGGATAACGTCGATGCCAATGTGCGTAAGGACACTGAAAAAGCGCTGATGGCCTACCGTCAGTCGTTGCAGGATGGCTTGTCGGTCGAGCAGGCCGAGCAGCGCCTGGACGCGGCCAAGGCCAAGCTGACGGAGTCGGCGGATCTGCTGGGTGGCGACGGTTTGAGCTGGTCGCTGAGCTACATCTCGGGCTTGCTGATTCTGCTTCGCGAAGGGCTGGAAGCGATTCTGGTGCTGGCGGCGATCCTGGCGTTCCTGCGCAATACCGGTCAACAGTCAGCGGTTCGCAGCGTCAACGTCGGTTGGGGGCTGGCGCTGCTGGCTGGTCTGGCGACTTGGGGGCTGGCCGCTTATGTGATTGACGTCAGCGGCGCCCAGCGCGAATTGCTCGAAGGCGCAACGGCCTTGTTTGCCAGTGTGATGGTGCTGTGGCTGGGTGTGTGGATGCACGACCGACGTCACGCGGCGGCCTGGCAGGATTACATCAAGAGCAGTCTGGTGGGCGGCGGCGGACGTTTCGGTTTTGCGATCCTGGCGTTTTTCTCGGTCTATCGCGAGCTGTTCGAAGTGATCCTGTTCTACGAAACCCTGTGGCTGCAAGCCGGTCCCGCCGGGCATGATGCCGTATTGGCTGGCGGCGCCACGGCGCTGGTGCTGTTGGTGGGGTTGGCCTGGGTGATTCTGCGCGGCTCGGCGAAACTGCCGCTGGCGTTGTTTTTCAGCATCAATGCCGGATTGCTCTGCGCGCTGTCGGTGGTTTTTGCCGGTCATGGCGTGAAGGCGCTGCAGGAAGCCGGGATCTTTGGCACCCGTCCGGTGGCGTTCTTCGATTTCGACTGGCTGGGCATTCACGCCGATGCTTATTCCTTGGCCGCCCAAGTGGTGGCGATCGTGGCGATTGTGGTGTTGTACGGGCGCAGTCGGGTGGCGGAGAAGCGTAGGGTCCAGGTTTCCTGAACAGCATTCGCTGCGCTCATAATCGCGGGCAAGCCTTGCTCCCACAGTCAGTATTCGCCTGTGGAAGCAAGGCTTGCCCGCGATGCTTTTAATTAGAGGAAAAACTCAATGCGTGTATGGATCGACGCCGACGCCTGTCCCAAGGCCGCGAAGGAACTGGTGGTCAAGTTCGCCTTGAAACGCCGCTTCGAAGTGGTGCTGGTGGCCGGCCAACCGCAGATCAAGCCGGCCCTGGCCTGCGTGAAGCTGATCGTGGTGCCCAGCGGGCCTGACGCGGCGGACGATTACCTGGTGGAGCATGCCGTACCGGGTGAGCTGGTGATCTGCAGCGACGTACCGTTGGCTGACCGGCTGGTGAAGAAGGGGGTTGCGGCACTGGATCCGCGGGGCAAGGAGTTCGATGCGCAGAACATGGGTGATCGGCTGGCGGTGCGCAACCTGTTCACCGACTTGCGTGAGCAGGGCCATATGGGCGGCGGGCCGGCAGCGTACAGCGAGCGGGACAAGCAAGGGTTCGCCAATGCGCTGGATCGGATACTGACGCGCTTGGCCCGAACTTCCTGAGTCTTGCTCGGACCTCTTGTGGGAGCGAGCCTGCTCGCGATGACGGTGTGTCAGCAAACAGATACATCAACTGAACTGACGCCATCGCGAGCAGGCTCGCTCCCACATTGAAGGGTGGTGTTACTCGTCATTCTCGTGAGTCAACTCCAGCACCCGGTCCACCAGTTTATTGATCCCCGAAGCCGCTTCGCTGATGTTCTGCGCCAGCATGTAGGCCGGCGTGCTGACCAGCTTGCGCGCAGTGTCTTCGACGATATCGGTGACAGCGCAGTCTTCGTGGATGCCGCCCATTTTGGTGACGGCGGCGGCAGTGTCGGTATCTGTGCCAATGGTGCAGGTCACCCCCGGACCATAGATTTTTGCCGCCAGGGCCGGGGAAATGCAGATCAGCCCCACCGGTTTTCCGGCCTCGGCAAAGGCTTCGGTCAGCGCCAGAACCTCCGGCTGGACGGTGCAGCCCGCGCCTTCGACGGCAAAGTTGGAGAGGTTCTTCGCCGCGCCGAAACCGCCAGGCACGATCAGCGCGTCGAAGTCCTCGACGTTGGCTTCGCGCAAATCCTTTACATTGCCCCGAGCGATCCGGGCGGACTCCACCAATACGTTGCGGCTCTCGCGCATCTGCTCGCCGGTCAGGTGATTGATGACCTGCAACTGCGCGATGTCGGGGGCGAAACACTGCACCTGTGCGCCGCGCTGGTCGAGGCGCAGCAAGGTGATCACGCTTTCTTGGATCTCTGCACCGTCATACACGCCACAGCCGGAAAGGATCACTGCAACTTTTTTGCTCATGGGCTTTTCTCCAGATTCATGGCGTTAAATGTCCACTAATTTGTCACTCGTTGCCATAGGGTTATCGAGCAGCTACACCTAATCTGCCGACTATCTCCCTGCTTTGTCTGCTCGGGTTGCGTCATGAATTTCATTCTGTATGCCGTGCCGTTTTTCTTTGTGCTGATTGCCGTCGAGTTGCTGGCCGACCGCTGGCGGGGTGTGAGCCATTACCGCGTGGCAGACGCCATCAACAGCCTGAGCACCGGCGTGCTCTCCACCACGACCGGTTTGCTGACCAAGGGCGTGGGGTTGGTGACCTACGCGTTTGCCTTGGAACACCTGGCCGTTATCCACTTGTCTGCCGACCAGGCCTGGGTCTGGGTATTGGCTTTCGTGTTCTACGACTTCTGTTATTACTGGCTGCACCGCATGGGCCATGAGCGCAACATCCTCTGGGCGGCCCATTCGGTCCATCATCAGAGCGAGGACTACAACCTCTCCACGGCGTTGCGCCAGACCAGCACCGGGTTTGTGTTGAGCTGGATTTTCTACCTGCCGCTGGCGGTGGCCGGCGTGCCGCTGGTGGTGTTCGTCAGCGTGGCGGCGTTGAATCTGCTGTATCAGTTCTGGGTCCACACCCAACACATCCCCAAGCTCGGCTGGCTGGAGTGGTGTTTCGTTACGCCGTCCAATCATCGCGCCCACCATGCACAGAACCCTCTTTACATGGATCGCAATTACGGCGGGGTGTTCATTATTTGGGACCGTCTGTTTCGCACCTTTCAGGAAGAAGACGCTAACGAACCGGTGATTTTTGGCGTGACCACGCCGCTGGCGAGCTGGAATCCGTTGTGGGCCAACCTGCAGTTCTATGCGCAATTGTGGGCGGATGCGCGACGGGCAGAGCGCTGGCGAGACAAACTGCGGATCTGGTTTATGCCCACCGGTTGGCGTCCGGCGGATGTGGCGGCGCGGTACCCGCTGAACAAGCCGGACCTGAGTCAGTTCCGCAAATTCGAGGTGCCGCTGGACGGCCGCCAGCAGTGGTACGTGGCGTTGCAGTTCTGTACCTACATTGCGCTGGGCAGTTACTTGATGAACCTGGAGAACAGCCTGTCGGTTGCTGCCCTGGTGTTGGGTTGGGGCACGGTGGCGCTGGGTTTGTTTGTGTTGGGCGTGGCCCTGGAGAATCGCCCGTGGGCCCTGAGGCTGGAGCTGTTGCGGCTGGTCCTGAATTTACCACTGGTGTGGCTGGCGCCGCTGGTGGGGTTGTGGCCGGCCAGCCCCGTGGCCTGGGTTGGGTTGCTCAGCTACAGCCTGCTCAGTGGCATCGGGCTGTATTGCTGTCGCAGCCGGGTCACTCGGCTGGCGTCGTAGGCTCGTGGGTCCTGGCTTGCTCCAGCCGTTCGGCTTCGAGGACTTTCCTGGCCAGCCGTGCATTCTTGATACGTCGACGCAGCCACAGGCACAACCCCAGCACCAGCAGGGCACCGAGTACCCACAATTCATATTTCTTGATGCTGCCCAGCATGCCTTCGAGCACCGCGCCGAAGTGGTACGCGGCGGCGGCCAGGGCAGTGGCCCAGATCGCCGCGCCGATACCGTTGAGCAACAGATAGCGGCCCGGCGGATAGCCCGACAGCCCGATGGCCACCGGCATGACTGTGCGCAAGCCGTAGACGAAGCGAAAACTCAGGACCCAGATGTCCGGATGCCGGCGAATGTGCTCCAGCGCCCGATCGCCCATCAACTGCCAGCGAGGTTTTCGCGCCAGTAGCCTGCGGCCGTGCTTGCGCCCCATGAAGTACCACAACTGATCGCCCGCGTAGCTGCCGCAGAACGCCACCACCACCACCAGATTGATGTCCATGTAGCCACGGAACGCCAGGAAGCCTGCGAGCACGAGGATGGTTTCGCCTTCGAAGAACGTGCCGATAAACAAGGCCAGGTAGCCGAAGTCATGGAGAAATTGCTGGAGCATTGTCTGGGTGCTGGCGAAATGAACGCGCAGCCTAACCCTTCGGACACATTCAGGAAAGTATCGAGATGTGTCTCGACGTGAACATTTCCTGCAACGACAATGACTGCGACGACGGGACGCAGGTGCACATATCTGTCATCTGTTCGTCATAATGGCCGTCTATAACTGTCACGCTCGCCCGTCAGCGCGGGCTCAGGAGTCTGCCGTGAGCTTTACCCCCGCCAATCGTCTGTTCCCCGCTACCCGTCTGCGTCGCAATCGCCGTGATGAGTTCTCTCGTCGGCTGGTGCGTGAAAACGTGCTGACCACTGATGACCTGATCCTGCCGGTGTTCGTGCTGGACGGTGAGAACCGTCGCGAGGCCGTGGCATCGATGCCCGGGGTAGAGCGCCTGACCATCGATCTGTTGCTTGAAGAAGCCGCCAAGTGGGTCGAGCTGGGTATTCCGGCGCTGGCGCTGTTCCCGGTCACACCTGCCGGGCTCAAGTCTCTGGACGCCGCCGAAGCCTGGAACCCCGATGGCATTGCCCAGCGCGCGACCCGTGCCCTGCGTGCCCGTTTCCCGGAACTGGGCGTGATCACCGACGTGGCGCTGGACCCGTTCACCACGCATGGGCAGGACGGCATTCTCGATGAAGAAGGCTATGTGCAGAATGACATTACCGTCGATGCACTGGTCAGGCAGGCGTTGTCTCACGCCGAGGCCGGTGCCCAGGTGGTGGCGCCGTCGGACATGATGGACGGTCGCATCCAGGCGATCCGTGAGGCGCTTGAAGTGGCCGGTCATGTCAATGTGCGGATCATGGCCTACTCGGCCAAGTACGCCAGCGCCTATTACGGCCCGTTCCGTGATGCGGTCGGCTCGGCGCTGAATCTGGGCAAGGCCAACAAGGCCTCTTATCAGATGGACCCGGCCAACAGCGAGGAAGCCTTGCACGAAGTGGCGGCGGACTTGTCAGAAGGGGCTGATATGGTCATGGTCAAGCCGGGCATGCCTTACCTCGACATTCTTTGCCGGGTCAAAGACGAATTCAAAGTACCGACCTTTGTCTATCAGGTCAGCGGCGAGTACGCCATGCACATGGCGGCAATCCAGAACGGCTGGTTGGGCGAAGGAGTGATCCTTGAGTCCTTGACCGCTTTCAAACGTGCAGGAGCTGATGGCATCCTGACTTACTTTGCTGTGCGCGCCGCCCAATTGTTACGAGAGCAGAAATAGCCTCCCAGGAACTTGTGATGAATACCGAAGGACTCTCTGAAGTTGCCGTAAAAGACGCTCAGCCCGTGGTCGAGCAGGTCGCCGAAACACCGCCGGAGCATGAGGCCGTGCCTACGCCGCCGGTGGTACCCGAGGCCCCCGTGGCCCCTGCGATTGTCATTCCCAACCTGGATGACAGCAGCCTGTACATCCATCGCGAGCTGTCGCAACTGCAGTTCAACATCCGCGTGCTGGAGCAGGCGCTGGACGAGTCCTACCCGCTGCTGGAGCGGCTCAAGTTCCTGCTGATCTTTTCCAGCAACCTGGACGAGTTCTTCGAGATTCGCGTCGCCGGCCTGAAAAAGCAGATCACCTTCGCCCGTGAACAGGCCGGTGCCGACGGCCTGCAGCCGCACCAGGCTCTGGCCCGCATCAGCGAGCTGGTCCACGGCCACGTTGACCGCCAGTACGCGATTCTCAATGACATTCTGTTGCCCGAACTGGAAAAGCATCAGGTTCGCTTCATTCGTCGGCGCAACTGGAACACCAAGCTCAAGACTTGGGTGCGCCGCTATTTCCGCGACGAGATCGCCCCGATTATCACCCCGATCGGCCTCGACCCGACGCACCCGTTCCCGCTGCTGGTCAACAAGAGCCTGAACTTCATCGTCGAGCTCGAAGGCATCGACGCCTTCGGTCGCGATTCCGGCCTGGCGATCATCCCCGCGCCACGCTTGTTGCCGCGCATCATCCGCGTGCCTGAAGACGTTGGCGGGCCCGGTGACAATTATGTGTTCCTGTCGTCGATGATCCACGCTCACGCCGATGACCTGTTCCAGGGCATGAAGGTGAAGGGTTGCTACCAGTTCCGCCTGACCCGTAACGCCGACCTGTCGGTAGACACCGAAGACGTCGAAGACCTGGCCCGCGCCCTGCGCGGCGAGCTGTTCTCGCGCCGCTACGGTGATGCGGTGCGCCTGGAAGTGGCCGACACTTGCCCCAAACACCTGTCCGACTACCTGCTCAAGCAGTTCAACCTGCATGAGACCGAGCTGTATCAGGTCAACGGTCCGGTCAACCTGACCCGACTGTTCAGCATCACCGGTCTGGACAGCCATCCGGAACTGCAATATTTGCCGTTCACGCCACAGATCCCGAAGTTGCTGCAAAACAGCGAGAACATCTTCAGCGTGATCAGCAAGCAGGACATCCTGCTGCTGCACCCGTTCGAGTCGTTTACGCCCGTGGTCGACCTGCTGCGCCAGGCGGCCAAGGATCCCCACGTATTGGCGGTGCGCCAGACCCTGTATCGCAGCGGCGCCAACTCGGAAATCGTCGACGCCCTAGTGGACGCGGCGCGTAACGGCAAAGAGGTCACGGCGGTGATCGAGTTGCGGGCGCGCTTCGATGAAGAGTCCAACCTGCAACTGGCCAGTCGTCTGCAAGCGGCCGGTGCGGTGGTGATTTATGGTGTGGTCGGCTTCAAGACCCACGCCAAGATGATGCTGATCCTGCGGCGCGAGGCCGGCGAGATCGTGCGTTACGCCCACCTGGGCACCGGCAACTATCACGCCGCCAACGCCCGTCTGTACACTGACTACAGTCTGCTGACCTCCGACGATGCCTTGTGCGAAGACGTCGGCAAGCTGTTCAGTCAGTTGATCGGCATGGGCAAGACCCTGCGCATGAAAAAACTGCTGCACGCGCCGTTCACCTTGAAAAAGGGCATGCTCGACATGATTGCCCGGGAGACGCAGTTCGCCCTGGACGGCAAGCCGGCGCACATCATCGCCAAATTCAACTCGCTGACCGATCCGAAGATCATCCGCGCGTTGTACAAGGCCAGCCAGTCGGGCGTGCGCATCGACCTGGTGGTGCGCGGCATGTGCTGCCTGCGGCCGGGTATCCCGGGGGTTTCCCACAACATCCATGTACGCTCGATCATCGGCCGCTTCCTGGAACATACCCGGGTGTTCTACTTCCTCAACGGTGGGGAGGAGCAGATGTTCCTGTCCAGCGCCGACTGGATGGAGCGCAACCTCGACAAGCGCGTCGAGACCTGCTTCCCGGTGGAAGGCAAGAAGCTGATCCTGCGGGTCAAGAAGGAGCTGGAAAGCTACCTCACCGACAACACCCACAGCTGGAGCCTGCAATCGGACGGTCGCTATATCCGCAACACGCCGACCGGCAACCAGAATGCCCGCAGCGCCCAGGCGACATTGCTGGAGCGCTTGGGCAGCCCGTTGCTGACGGTTCGTTAAGAGGTAGAGGCAGGCTTAGCTTTTGTGGCGAGGGAGCTTGCTCCCGCTGGGCTGCAAAGCGGCCCTGAATTCTTGGGAGGGCTTCGCCCTCCAGCGGGAGCAAGCTCCCTCGCCACAGGGATTGCAGCTCACTCCAGTGAGCAATCAGTGGATGTTCAGCACAATCCCGACTCGGGTAAGCCATTCGGCTTCCTGGGCGAAGTCAGCCTGGGTCAGTTGGTTCTCTTCCAGCCAGCCTTCGGGAAACAGCACATCCAGTTGAGCTCCGTCGGCGCGCAGGATCACCTGGGGCATTTCCTGGGTACCGCGGATGTGGTGGAACAGGATCGCAAAGCGCAGCAGCACGCACAGACGAATCAGTTTGATGCCGTCATTGCCGAACTCGGCGAATTTATCCCTGGGAATATTGCGCCGGTGGCCACGTACCAATAGCGCGAGCATCTGCTGGTCTTCGCGGGAGAAGCCAGCCAGGTCCGAATGCTCGATCAGGTAGGCGCCGTGTTTGTGGTAGTGATAGTGGGCGATGTCCAGGCCCACCTCATGCACCTTGGCGGCCCAGCCCAGCAATTCGCGCCAGACCCCGTCGTTCAGATCCCAGTCGTCGGCCACCTGGTCGAAGGCGTGCAGCGCTTTGCGTTCGACCCGTGCGGCCTGTTCCTGATCGACGTGGTAACGCTCCATGAGCGAGCCCAGGGTGCGCTCACGGACGTCTTCATGGTGATGGCGCCCGAGTAGGTCATAGAGCACGCCTTCGCGCAGGGCACCCTCGCAGTGGTCCATGCGTTGCAGTTCGAGGGCGTCGAAAATCGCTTCGAGGATCGCCAGGCCCGCCGGGAAAATCGCCCGGCGGTCAGGCTTGATGCCTTCGAAATCGATTTTGTCCGAGTCGCCGAGCTTGAACAGCCTGCGCTTGAGCCAGGCCAGGCCTTCGGCGTTGACCTCGCCAGTGCCATGGCCGCCGGCCTTGAGGGCCAGGCCAATGGCGCGAATGGTGCCCGAGGAGCCAATGGCTTCATCCCAGGTCAGGCGGTGCAGGGCATGTTCGATGCTCATGATTTCCAGGCGAGCCGCCGTATAGGCCTGGGCGTAGCGCGCCGGGGTGATCTTGCCGTCGCGGAAATAACGCTGGGTGTAGCTGACGCAACCCATTTGCAGGCTTTCGCGCAGCAGCGGCTCGAAGCGCTGGCCAATGATGAATTCGGTACTGCCGCCACCGATGTCCGCCACTAGGCGTTTGCCCGGTGTGTCTGCCAGCGTATGGGAGACACCGAGGTAAATCAGACGGGCTTCTTCACGCCCGGAAATGACTTCCACCGGATGGCCGAGGATCTCTTCGGCGCGGTGGATGAATTCGCCGCGGTTGCGCGCCTCGCGCAATGCGTTGGTGCCCACGATCCGTACCGCGCCCAGGGGCATGCCGTTGATCAGTTGGGCGAACCGCTTGAGGCAATCGAGCCCGCGCTGGATGGATTCCTCGCTCAGCTGGCGCTCTTCGTCGATGCCGGCGGCCAGTTGGACCTTCTCGCCGAGCCGCTCAAGAATTCGGATTTCCCCGTTCTGGGCCTTGGCGACGACCATGTGGAAGCTGTTGGAGCCCAGGTCTATGGCTGCGATCAGGGACAGATTCTTGGCTTGGGATGGCGGCATGGTCAAAAAGTCTCGGTCGATAACCTTGCCATCCTGCCACGATCAACCGCTTACGCCAACGCAAAGGCGACCGCTTCGCGTCAATCGCGAGCAGGCTCGCTCCCACAAGTGACCGAGTCGCGATCGAACTGGGAGCGAGCCTGCTCGCGATGAGGTCAGAAACGGCGCAGCAGAACCTCAGGTCGCCGACTCGACCGTCCCGATAAAATTCGCCAGTTCCACCGTCTGCGGATCGGCGAACAGCACCTTGGGGTCCCCCGTCTCATGCACCTTGCCCTGGTGCATGAACACCAGCTTGTCCCCTACTTCACGGGCGAAGCGCATCTCGTGGGTGACCATGATCAGGGTCATGCCGTCCTTGGCCAGCTGTCGCACCACGCCGAGCACTTCATTGACCAGTTCCGGGTCCAGGGCGGAGGTGATTTCGTCGCACAGCAGTACTTTTGGCGACATCGCCAGGGCGCGGGCGATGGCGACCCTCTGTTGCTGGCCGCCGGACAGGCGGTCCGGAAAGGCGTCGAATTTCTCCCCGAGTCCGACTCGCTCCAGCATCTGGCGTGCCAATTCAGCCGCTTTGGCCTTGGATACTTTTTGAACAACCTGCGGCGCGAGCATCACGTTCTCACCGACGGTCAGGTGCGGGAACAGGTTGAATTGCTGGAACACCATCCCGACTTTCTGCCGCAGGCTGCGCAGATCGGCGCGGCCGGCGTCGAGGTATTCGCCGTCGACTTCAATCACGCCGTCGTTGATCGACTCCAAACCATTGAGGGTGCGCAAGAGGGTGGATTTGCCCGAACCGCTGCGACCGATGATCGCCACGACCTGGCCTTCCTCGACGCTCAGGTCGATGCCTTTAAGCACGTGGTGATCGCCGTAGTATTTATGCAGGGCGGAAATTCTAAGCAGAGGCATGCAGTCTCCTTTCCAGGTAGCGCGCACTGAGGGACAAGGGGTAGCAAAGCAGGAAGTAACCGAGGGCCACCAGGCCGTACACCATGAACGGCTCGAACGTGGCGTTGGCGAGCATGCCGCCGGTCTTGGTCAGTTCGGTAAAGCCAATGATCGAGGTCACTGCCGTGCCCTTGACCACTTGCACCGAAAACCCCACGGTCGGCGCCACGGCGATGCGCAAGGCCTGGGGCAGGATCACGTAGCGCAACTGCTCCAGCGGGTTGAGGGCCAGGCTCGCCGAGGCTTCCCACTGGCCGTTGGATATCGCGTCGACGCAGCCACGCCAGATCTCCGCCAGATAGGCACTGGTAAACAGCGTCAAGGCAATCGCCGCTGCCATCCACGGCGAGATTTCCACCCCGGCCAGGGCGATGCCGAAGAACACCAGGAACAGCTGCATCAACAGCGGTGTGCCCTGGAACAGCTCGATGTAGGTGCGAGCAATATTGCGGGGCAGGGCGCTTTTGGAAATGCGCAGCACCATCACCAGCAAGCCGATCACGCCGCCCCCGATAAACGCCACCAGCGACAATGCCAGGGTCCATTGCAGGCCCGTGAGCAGGTTGCGCACCACGTCCCAGAAAGTGAAATCGCTCATTGGCTGCTCCTGGCAATGTAGCGGCGCCCCACCCAGTTCAGGAACTGGCGGATCAACAGCGCCATGCACAAGTAGATCAGCGTGGTCAGTGCATAGGTTTCGAACGCGCGGAAATTACGGGACTGAATGAAGTTGGCGGCAAAGCTCAGCTCTTCAGTGGCGATCTGCGAGCAGACCGCCGAGCCGAGCATCACGATGATGATCTGGCTGCTCAGGGCCGGCCAGACCTTGCCCAGCGCCGGCAGCAGCACCACATGACGAAAGGCTTCGAAACGGCTCATCGCCAGGGCCGCGGCGGCTTCCAGCTGCCCACGCGGAATGGCCTGGATGCCGGCGCGGATGATCTCGGTGGAGTAGGCGCCGAGGTTGATCACCATTGCCAGTACCGCTGCCTGCCATTCGGATATCTGCAAGCCCAGGGACGGCAGGCCGAAGAAAATGAAAAACAGCTGCACCAGGAATGGCGTGTTGCGGATCAGCTCCACGTACACGCCGAAGATCGCCGAGAACGGACGAATATGCCACGCCCGCACCACGGCACCGACGATGCCCAGGCCAACCCCGAGCAGCGCGCCGATGGCCGTCAACTCCAAGGTGAACAAGGCACCGCGCAACAGCAGCTCGGTGTTCTGCACCACCGGCATAAAATCGAACTGATAAGCCATGCTCAACCTCTCAGGCGACGGTCAGAGATCGGCCGGCAGCGGCTGCTTGAGCCAGGTCTGGGAGTTTTTCTCCAGGCTGCCATCGGTCTTGGCAGTGGCCAGGATCTGGTTGACCTTGTCCAGCAGCGCCGGCTCGTTCTTGTTCACGCCCACATACACTGGCGAATCCTTGAGTTTTACTTTCAGCGCCGGGACGCGCTTGGGGTTGCGTTCGCTGATCGCGACCATCACCACGTTGCCGCTGGCGATCAGGTCCACCTGACCGGCCAGGTAGGCGGCGATGGTCGAGTTGTTGTCTTCAAAGCGTTTGATCGTGGCGCCTTGGGGAGCGACCTTGGTCAGCTCGATGTCTTCGATGGCGCCGCGGGTGACGCTGATGGTCTTGCCCTTGAGGTCGTCCAGGCCACTGATGGCGGCGTCGGGCGGGCCGAATACCGCGAGGTAGAACGGCGCGTAGGCGCTGGAGAAGTCGATGACTTTTTCACGCTCGGGGTTCTTGCCCAGGCTGGAGATCACCAGGTCAACCTTGCCGGTGGTCAGGAACGGAATGCGGTTGGTGCTGTTGACGGGGGTCAGTTCAAGCTTGACCTTGAGCTGATCGGCCAGCAGTTTCGCGGTGTCGATGTCCAGGCCGCGCGGCTTCATGTCCGGGCCAACCGAGCCGAACGGCGGGAAGTCCTGGGGGACTGCGACTTTGAGGGTGCCACGCTTGACCACGTCTTCCAGGCCGTCCGCTTGAGCGGGCAGATGAGTGAGCATCAGGCTGGCGAACAGGGCGGTAAGCAGGGCGCTGTAACGCTTGATCATGGCGAATCTCCGCATCGGTGATGTGATTTCTGCGTTCGGACAGAGCACAGGCCATGCCAAGCTGGTTTTTAATCTGCCAAAGCCACGGTTTTACTGGCGGGATGAGGTCTTACTGGTCTGAACAGTTGCGCCGCGTTTCGCACCGTTATCGAGCGTTGGTATTTGCCGCCGAACCCAAGTGGAGCACGACTTGCCGGGCGCGGCGTTTAGCTTTACAACTGGTCGCTCACTGGCCCGGTTCGTCTGAAAAACCATGAATTCCATCTCTCGCGCGGTGCCCGAAGTGGCGCTGCAAGCCATCCGTAAACTGATCGTCGATGAAGGCTTCGCTCCTGGGGATGCGCTGCCGTCGCAACGGGACCTGGCGTTGCAACTGGGGGTGAGTCGCGCCTCGCTGCGTGAAGCGCTTTCATCGTTGAGTGCGCTGGGCGTCATCAGCGTACAGCCGGGCAAGGGTGTGTTCGTGCAGTCGTCGGTGGAGGTTTCGCGCAGCGAACTGGCCCCGGGCTGGCCGTTCGCGGCCCAGGCTTCGCCGGTGGATATCTTCCAGTTGCGTTATGCCCTGGAGGGTTTCGCGGCCGGGTTGGCGGCGGTGACGTTGAGCGCCGATGAACTCGACACATTGGAGGACAACGTCGAGGCCATGCGTCGGGAGCTCAAGGCAGGGGATTTCGACGCAGCGGCGCGGCTGGATTTCGAGTTCCATCGGCGCATCCTGCAGGCCAGCGGCAACCAGGCGATGCTGAGTATTCTCACCGCCAGCGCCGACATCTTCCTGGAGAGCCAGAAACTGCCGTTCATCAGGGCGGAGCGGGCGATGGAGACCTGGCAGGAGCATCGCAAGATCCTTCGGGCCCTGGCCCGTCGCGCTTCGGGTGGCGCGCAAAAAGCCATGCAGGAACACGTACGTAACGCCGCACTGCGCACCGGAATTTCCTTCGTGGCCCCGGCTGCCCCATGACGGGCGTCATACCTAAATACATCAGACACCATAGCGAGACTCAATCAACTGCGGCTTCCTGAACCCGGTAAGGGCAGCTATGATGGGCCACGTTTTTTTGCTGACAATCCCGGAGATTCCATGAGCAGCGATCTGATCAAACATGTTAGCGACGCTAGCTTCGAGGCTGACGTACTCAAGGCCGAAGGCGCGGTACTGGTCGACTATTGGGCTGAGTGGTGCGGTCCATGCAAAATGATCGCCCCGGTCCTGGACGAAATCGCTGACACCTACGCTGGCAAGCTGACCATTGCCAAGCTCAATATCGACGAGAATCAGGAAACCCCGCCCAAGTATGGCGTGCGTGGTATCCCGACGCTGATGCTGTTCAAGAACGGTAATGTCGAAGCCACCAAGGTTGGCGCACTGTCGAAGTCGCAACTGGCTGCTTTCATCGACGCCAACATCTAAGCGCCGAATGCTGTTGAAAAAGCCCCGCTAATCGCGGGGCTTTTTTCGTTACTCGGGGCTAGACGCTCGCAAACCCAGGTGTTACATTCGGCCCCGCACTGGTTTCTCCTTTGCCCCCTGCAAGCCGTCGCCGACGCACTCCTTTCGAATAAGTACGCGATCCTGTCGCCTTCTCCGCGGCGCGGCCTCATTAAGCCAAAAGCTTAATTTCCCCCCTCCATAAATGATTACGTCATTCCTATATGAATCTGACTGAACTCAAGCAAAAGCCGATTACCGAACTGCTCGAATTGGCCGAACAGATGGGCATAGAAAATATGGCCCGTTCGCGCAAGCAGGACGTGATTTTCTCCCTGCTCAAAAAGCACGCGAAAAGCGGCGAGGAAATCTCCGGTGATGGCGTGCTGGAGATTCTCCAGGACGGCTTCGGCTTTCTCCGCTCCGCAGACGCTTCCTATCTTGCCGGCCCAGACGATATCTACGTCTCGCCGAGCCAGATCCGTCGTTTCAACTTGCGCACCGGTGACACCATCGTTGGCAAGATCCGCCCTCCGAAGGAAGGCGAGCGTTACTTCGCGCTGCTCAAGGTCGACACGATCAACTTCGATCGTCCGGAAAACGCGAAGAACAAGATTCTCTTCGAGAACCTGACCCCGCTGTTCCCGACCGTGCGCATGAAGATGGAGGCCGGTAACGGTTCCACCGAAGACCTCACCGGCCGGGTCATCGACCTGTGCGCACCTATCGGCAAGGGCCAGCGCGGTCTGATCGTGGCGCCGCCGAAAGCGGGCAAGACGATCATGCTGCAGAACATCGCGGCCAATATCGCTCGTAACAACCCTGAAGTTCATCTGATCGTGCTGCTGATCGACGAGCGTCCGGAAGAAGTGACCGAGATGCAGCGCACCGTGCGCGGCGAAGTGGTTGCCTCGACGTTCGACGAGCCGCCGACCCGCCACGTGCAGGTTGCCGAAATGGTGATCGAGAAGGCCAAGCGCCTGGTCGAACACAAGAAAGACGTGGTGATCCTGTTGGATTCCATCACCCGTCTGGCCCGTGCCTACAACACCGTGATCCCGAGCTCCGGCAAGGTGCTGACCGGTGGTGTCGATGCCCACGCCCTGGAGAAACCGAAACGTTTCTTCGGCGCCGCGCGCAACATCGAAGAAGGCGGCTCGCTGACCATCATCGCCACCGCGCTGGTTGAAACCGGCTCGAAGATGGACGAAGTGATCTACGAGGAATTCAAAGGCACCGGTAACATGGAACTGCCTCTGGATCGCAAGATCGCTGAAAAGCGCGTCTTCCCGGCCATCAACATCAACCGTTCCGGCACCCGCCGCGAAGAGTTGCTGACCGCCGACGACGAGCTGCAGCGTATGTGGATCCTGCGCAAGCTCCTGCATCCTATGGATGAAGTCGCTGCCATCGAGTTTTTGGTCGACAAGTTGAAGCAGACCAAGACCAACGATGAGTTCTTCCTGTCGATGAAACGCAAGTAATCGATCAGGCAGGGCAGCAAAGCCGGGGAAACCCGGCTTTTTGCTATCCGTGCATTCACTATTTTGAACGGGCGGCGTTAAACTCGGGCCCCCGAACGCCACGGCTACCATGAGGCTTTTGCATGCAGTATCGCGACTTGCGCGACTTTATCAGCGGTCTGGAACAGCGCGGCGAACTCAAGCGCATTCAGGTGCCGGTGTCCCCCGTACTGGAAATGACCGAGGTCTGCGACCGTACGCTGCGAGCCAAAGGCCCGGCGCTGTTGTTTGAAAACCCGACCGGTTATGACATCCCGGTGCTGGGCAACCTGTTCGGTACGCCGGAGCGCGTGGCCTTGGGCATGGGCGCCGAAGCCGTCAGCGAATTGCGCGAGATCGGCAAGCTGCTGGCGTTTCTCAAGGAGCCTGAGCCGCCCAAAGGCCTGAAGGATGCGTGGTCCAAGCTGCCGATCTTCCGCAAGATCATTTCCATGGCGCCGAAAGTCGTCAAGGACGCCATCTGCCAGGAAGTGGTGATCGAAGGCGACGATGTCGACCTGGCAATGTTGCCGGTGCAGACCTGCTGGCCGGGCGACGTGGGGCCGCTGATTACCTGGGGCCTGACCGTCACCAAAGGTCCGAACAAGGACCGTCAGAACCTCGGTATCTACCGTCAGCAGGTCATTGGCCGGAACAAGGTCATCATGCGCTGGCTGAGCCACCGTGGCGGTGCACTGGATTACCGGGAATGGTGTGAAAAACATCCTGGGCAACCGTTTCCGGTGTCCGTGGCCCTCGGCGCGGACCCGGCGACCATTCTCGGCGCTGTCACGCCAGTGCCTGACAGCCTCTCCGAATATGCTTTCGCCGGGCTGTTGCGTGGCAACCGCACCGAACTGGTGAAATGCCGCGGGAACGACCTGCAAGTGCCGGCCACTGCCGAGATTATTCTTGAAGGCGTGATCCATCCCGGCGAAATGGCCGATGAAGGTCCGTACGGCGACCACACCGGCTACTACAATGAAGTCGACAGCTTTCCGGTGTTCACCGTCGAGCGCATTACGCATCGGATCAAGCCGATTTACCACAGTACCTACACTGGCCGTCCGCCTGATGAGCCGGCCATTCTCGGGGTGGCTCTGAACGAAGTGTTCGTGCCGATCCTGCAGAAGCAATTTCCCGAGATCACCGACTTCTACCTGCCGCCGGAAGGCTGCTCTTACCGCATGGCCGTGGTGACCATGAAGAAGTCGTACCCGGGGCATGCCAAGCGGGTCATGCTGGGGGTCTGGTCGTTTTTGCGACAGTTCATGTACACCAAGTTCGTTATTGTCACTGACGACGATATCAACGCACGAGACTGGAACGACGTGATCTGGGCCATCACCACGCGCATGGACCCCAAGCGTGACACGGTGATGATCGAGAATACGCCGATCGATTACCTCGACTTTGCCTCGCCGGTGTCCGGCCTGGGGTCGAAGATGGGACTCGATGCCACGCACAAATGGCCCGGTGAAACCACCCGTGAGTGGGGCCGGGTGATCGTCAAGGATGAAGCCGTTACCCAACGGATCGATGCCATCTGGAATCAGTTAGGAATAGATTGATGCGTGTAACCTTGCAGCCTTCCGGGGCGGTGTTGGATATCCGGCCCGCCGAGCGGATTCTCGATGGCGCGCGACGCCTGGGCTACGAGTGCCCGCAAAGCTGCCGCAATGGCAACTGCCATGTCTGTGGTGCGCTGTTAGTGGAAGGCCGCGTGGAGCAGGCGGGTGAAGTGCGCGATCACGGTGAGATTTTCACCTGCATTGCCGAGCCCCTGGAGGACTGCGTGGTGCTCTGGGATGGCGTGCTGTCACCGGGCGAGTTGCCGGTGCGCAGCCTGGCGTGCCAGGTCACTGAATGCGCCGACGTGGGCGGTGATGTCTGGCGAGTACGCCTGCGCGCGCCGGCGGGCAAGCCGCCGCGCTATCACGCGGGGCAGTACCTGATGATCGAGCGGGAGAATGGCGAGAAATCGGCGTTTTCCCTGGCCTCGGCGCCGCATTCGGGGCGCGAGCTGCAATTGCACGTATTAGTGCGCGAAAACAGTGCGCAGACATTGTTGGAGCAACTTCAGCGTAACCCCAATGTGCGCATCGAAATGCCCTTTGGCGACACCCATTTGTCCGAGTTGCCGGAGGGCCCACTGGTGTTGATTGCCGCCGGTACCGGCATGGCGCAGATGCACAGCCTGATCGAACATTGCCGCGCAGCGGGTTTCAAGCACCCGGTGCATCTGTATTGGGGTGTGCGGCGTCCGGAAGATTTCTATGAAATCGAGCATTGGGATGAGTGGAAAAAACTGCCGAACCTGTATCTGCACAAAGTCGTCAGCGACCTGTGCGGCTGGACAGGTCGTTGCGGGATGCTTCACGAAGCTGTGTGCGAGGACATCAGCAATCTCAAGGATGTGCATGTCTACGCCAGCGGTTCGCCGGCCATGATCTATGCCACGCTCGATGCTTTGGTAGAAGCCGGAATGGACGCCCACCAAATGCGCGCCGACGTGTTTGCCTATGCGCCGCGCTCTTGAGCCGAGCTCTTGAGCGGCTCTTGAGCGGCTCTTGAAGCTTGATTGAGGTCTGTTTTTTGTAGCGAGAGGATTTCAGCTTTGTGGGAGCAAAGCTTGCTCGCGAAACAGGCACCTCGGTCTCTGAAAGACAGCATCGCTTTCATCGCGGGCGAGCCTTGCTCCCACAGGGTCATATACCTGGCGATATATCGATTCGATATTTAGTACGCACACTAGATGTCGTTAAGGTATATGCCTGAGTTTCAGGCATTCATGGCATCCAACTTGCCTTGATTCTGATCAGCGTCAGTGTCATGACGGCGCTACCAACTTCCGACCCGCGAGGAGCCAACTGCTACCGGCCATGACCGCTATCGAATCCGCCTTTGCCAGCGCCCCATACCCGCCACGCCTCGACCTGGGGCCGCAGCTGACCCATGAGCAGCTGCGCACGTCGATGCAATCGACCATGAGTCTGCACCAGGGCGGGCCTGTGTGGTTGTTCGCTTATGGTTCGTTGATCTGGCGGCCGGAATGCACGGCGGTGGAACGGGTGCGCGGCCGCGTCCATGGTTATCATCGCGGTTTGTATTTGTGGTCTCACGAACACCGTGGCACCCCCGAATTGCCGGGGCTGGTGTTTGGACTGGATCGCGGCGGTTCGTGCAGCGGTTTTGCCTATCGATTGCCGCAGGACAATCTTGAGGATTCGTTGTTCGCCCTATGGCAGCGCGAGATGCCGTTCCCGTCCTATCGTCCGCACTGGCTCAGTTGCCGTCTCGAAGATGGCAGCCGAGTGCAGGCCTTGGGGTTTGTGCTGGAGCGGCACCTGCCCAGCTATGCCGGCAACTTGCCGGATCATGTGCTGAGCCAGGTGTTCGAAAGCGCCTGTGGGCGCTATGGCACCACTCGCGATTATGTCGAGCAGACCATCCACGCCCTGCGCAGCCACGCCATGCCAGACCGGAATCTGGAGGCGCGGCTCAAACGCTGTAAATCAGCCCTGGATCAGGCCACCGCTTCGCGGCTCTGACTGGCGATTTGCTTGTGCCACAAGGTTGGCGCGAGGAACGCCATCGCCAGCAGGCAAGCACCCACCAGCAATACAAAACCACCGTTCCAGCCGAAATGGTCCACCGTGTAGCCCATGGCAGCACTGGCCGCGACCGAGCCGCCCAGGTAGCCAAACAGCCCGGTGAAACCTGCGGCGGTGCCAGCGGCCTTTTTCGGCGCCAGTTCCAGAGCCTGCAAACCGATCAGCATCACCGGGCCGTAGATCAGAAAGCCAATGGAAACCAGGGCGATCATGTCCACGGTCGGGTTGCCGGCCGGGTTCAGCCAGTACACCAGTGTCGCCACGGTCACCAGCGCCATGAACACCATGCCCGTCAGGCCCCGGTTGCCGCGGAAGATTTTGTCCGACATCCAGCCGCACAGTAACGTGCCGGGGATGCCTGCCCACTCATACAAAAAGTACGCCCAGGAGGTTTTATCCACCGTGAAGCCTTTGGCTTCCTTGAGGTAGGTGGGCGCCCAGTCCAGCACGCCGTAGCGCAGCAGGTAAACAAAGACGTTTGCCATGGCGATGTACCAGAGCATTTTGTTGCGCAGCACGTACTTGACGAAGATTTCCTTGGCGCTGAACTCGTTCTCGTGACTGGCGTCGTAGCCTTCCGGGTAATCGTTCTTGTATTTTTCGATCGGCGGCAGGCCTACCGATTGCGGGGTGTCGCGCATGGTCGCGAAGGCAAACAGCGCCACCAGTAGCGCCACGGCCGCCGGTACATAAAACGCCGCATGCCAGTCATTGAACCAGCCCATCCCCAGCAGGAACAACGGCCCAATCAAGCCACCGCCGACGTTATGCGCCACGTTCCAGACGGACACCACACCGCCGCGTTCTTTCTGCGACCACCAGTGCACCATGGTCCGGCCACTGGGTGGCCAACCCATGCCCTGGGCCCAGCCATTGATGAACAACAGGATGAACATCATGGTTACGCTGGATGTTGCCCAAGGCGCGAAACCGAAAATGAACATCACCCCCGCCGAGACCAGCAAACCGAATGGCAGGAAATAGCGCGGGTTGGAACGGTCGGACACCAGGCCCATCAGGAACTTCGAAAGCCCGTAGGCGATGGCAATGGCCGACATGGCCAGGCCCAACTGACCCCGGGTGTAGCCCTCGTCGATCAGGTATGGCATGGCCAGGGAGAAGTTTTTGCGCAGCAGGTAATAACCGGCGTAGCCGATGAAGATGCCGGCGAAAATCTGCCAGCGAAGGCGTCGGTAGGTGCTGTCTATTTTTTCTTCAGGCAGGGGCGCCTGATGTACGGCAGGACGAAAGAAAGCAAACATTCAAGGGCTCCAGATTCTTGTTATGACTGCGGATGCGAATGTTACAGTTTCGTTACCGAAAATAGCATCGCTTCTCATCACTTAAACAATGGGAATTTCCCTGAATGAATGTTCTTAAATGAACATGTCGCTCAGACATACGCCGATGGCGTTGTAGGAATTGCCTTGTAAGGTCTCTTTACTCCTGCACTCCATCGTTGCGGGACAAGAAAGTAGGAAACGTCCTTCAACCAACACAGAAGTCTCGCCATTCAACTAATGAGCCTCGCTCTTTACACTTCACGTTTCTGCCGGAGCTGGCATTCAGGTGAGGAACGGTATGAGGGGGTGTGCTGTGATGCTGCTGTGCTTGGGCAGTGCGAGTTGGGCCGCTCAGGTTTTATGGGTGCCCGAGAACAATCCCGAGCCAGCCTCCCCGGCAGCGCAGACGCAAGCCGTGGAATCGTTGGAATTCCATCCGGAGGGCGAGCCGATCGATGCAGACAAATTGGCCGAGGCCTGGAAGTGCTCGGACATCAACGTGCATGGCGCCAACCATGGGTGCAGAAGTTGCGCTCGTTCCATTACACGCGCCGCTACGTGTCCGATGTGTTTTTCGGCAAGTAGATGCCGGGCGCCGGGCGTTTTGCCTTGATCGCCAGATTCAATCGTCACGCGGTCCGCCGCTTTTGGCACGCGGACCGCTTGATTGACTATCAACGCACCTGCACCACCACCTTCCCCACGGCTTTGCGCTGGCCCAGGTCATTGATCGCCTGGGCGGCGTTGCTCAATGGATACACCTGCGAGACCAGTGGCTTGAGCTTGCCTTCGGTGAACCAGCTAAACAATTGCTGGAAGTTGGCGGCGTTGTCCTGGGGTTGGCGTTGGGCGAAGGAGCCCCAGAACACGCCGACCACGGCGGCGCCCTTGAGCAGGGCCAGGTTTACCGGAAGCTCGGGGATGCGTCCGCTGGCAAAGCCGACCACCAATAGCCGGCCGTTCCAGGCGATGGCGCGAATGGCCTGGTCAAACAGATCGCCGCCCACCGGGTCGTAAATCACATCGGCGCCTTGGCCGTCGGTGAGGCGTTTGATTTCATCCTTGAGGCTGGTTTCGCTGTAGTTGATCAGTTCGTCGGCACCGGCAGCCTTGGCCACGGCCAGCTTCTCTGCACTGCTGGCGGCGGCAATCACCCGGGCGCCCATGGCCTTGCCGATCTCCACGGCCGCCAGGCCGACGCCGCCCGATGCGCCGAGCACCAGCAGGGTTTCGCCGGGTTGCAGGTTGGCCCGTTGCTTGAGGGCATGCATCGACGTGCCGTAGGTCATGCTGAAGGCGGCGGCGGTGTTGAAGTCCATGGACGAGGGGATGGGCAACACGTTGTAGCCTGGCACGGCCACCTGTTCGGCAAAGCTGCCCCAGCCGGTCAACGCCATGACCCGGTCACCGACCTTCAGGTGGCTGACCTTTTCACCCACGGCGCTGATGACGCCCGCTGCTTCGCCGCCGGGGGAAAACGGGAAGGGTGGTTTGAATTGGTATTTGCCCTCGATGATCAGCGTGTCAGGGAAGTTCACGCCGGCGGCATGCACATCCAGCAGCACTTCGTTCTTCTTCGCGACGGGGCTGGCGACGTCTTCCAGCACCAGCGATTCGGCAGGACCGAATTCTTTGCACAGCACGGCTTTCATCAGGGCTATTCCTTTGGGAGTGATGGCCGATAAGTGTAGGTGTGAGAGTCAATGGGTCAACGAGCATGCCCTGCCCTGATAGCCGGCCATAAGCTTGTGCTTGAACGGCGGGTCGGTATGCTGGGCCGCAAACCGTATGAGGAGTCGAATGTGAAAGCGTGGATCATGTTGATGCTGGCCCTGTCGTTGCCTGTGACGGCAATGGCCGAGGAAGCCAAAGAAGGCGAGGCGCCGAAGGTCAGTTACATCACCCTCAGCCCGCCGTTCGTGGGCAACTATGGCTTGGACGGCTCGGCAAAGCTGAGGGTGTACAAGGCCGATGTGGCCCTGCGTGTCACGGGGGATGCCGCCGCTGCGGCGGTGAAGGCCAACGAGCCGCTGATCCGTAATCAGCTGGTTGCGCTGTTCGCCCAACAGACCACCGAGGCCATGAACAATATCGAAGCCAAGGAAAAACTGCGTCAGGAAGCCTTGAAGCAGACCCAGCAGATCATGAACGACGAAACCGGCAAGCCGATGGTGGATGACCTGTTGTTCAATAACCTGATCATTCAATAAACCCGCTAGATCGCAGCCTTTGGCAGTGCCCGGATCCCCAGGCGCTACCCAAGGCTGCTTTTTTTCGTCAAGACGCCAGGCTTTTGCGAAACCGGCCCAGGGCGATTGCGAAGAACAACAGCCCGATCGCCGCCAGTGCCAGCAGGTCTGGCCATACCACGCTCACGCCTGCATCACGGAACAGGATCGCCGCGCTGAGGCTGACGAAATGGGTCGAAGGCGAACCTTGCATCACCCATTGCAACCATTGCGGCATGCTGTCCAGCGGCGTGCTGCCGCCCGACAACAGCAGCATCGGAATGATGACCGGGATCGACAGTAAGCCGAACTGGGGCGTCGAACGGGCAAGGGTGGCGAGGAAAATACCCAGGGCGGTGCTGGCGAACAGGTAGAGCGCAGTTACCAGCAGGAAGAGCAGCATGGAGCCGGCGAGCGGAACGCCCAGTGCGAACTTGACGATGATTTCCAGCGACGCCCAGGTACATAGCACCACCACCAGCATGTTGCTCCAGATTTTCGCCAGCATGATTTCCAAGGCCGTGAGCGGCAGCACCAGCAAGTGATCGAGGGTGCCGTGCTCGCGCTCGCGCAACAGCGCCGTGCCCGTCAGGATGATGGCCAGGATCGTGATGTTGTTGACGATCTGGATCACTGCGAGGAACCAGCCACCTTCCAGATTGGTATTGAACAGCGAACGAGTGGTCAATCTCACGGGCGTTTGTTCGCTCGCTTGTGCCTGGCCGGCATAGGTCGTCAGTTCCTGTTGGAAAATCCGCCCGATGTAGCCGGCTCCCATGAACGCCTGGCTCATGGCCGTGGCATCGACGTTGAGTTGCAGCGTCGGTTCGCGTCCTGCGAGCAGGTCGGCCTGGAAGTTGGCGGGCACGTTGATGACGAAGGTGTAGCGGCCATTGTCCATGACCTTGTCCAGTTCGGCGTAGGGCAGTGCCACCGGGCTCTGGAACTCCGGCGGTTGCAGGACCAGGGCCAATTGGCGCGAGAGATGGCTCTGGTCTTCGTCCACTATTGCGACACTGGCGTTGTGCACGCCGATCACCGAACCGGCGGCCGGCATGTAGATCGCCACGGTGAAGGCGTAGCCCAGGAACAGCAGCAGAACGGAGTCGTAGCGCAGGCTGGTCAGTTCCTTGAGCCCAAGACGCCAGATATGTGAAAGCGTATGCATCAGGCCTCCTGCTTCTTCAGCATGATCAGGCTGAGCCCGGTGAAGCCCAGGAAAAACCCGAACAACGCCAGGCATTGTGGCCATAGCTGGCGCAGATCAAGGGCCTTGGTGAAGGTGCCGACGGCGATGTCGAGGAAGTGCCCGGCGGGAAACAGCTGGCCCATCACCGAGGCTGCACCGTCCAGGGATGAGCGCGGCACGATCAGCCCTGAGAACTGGATGGTCGGGAGGCTGGTGATGATCATGGTGCCGAGGATCGCGGCGATCTGGGTGCGGGTGAATGCCGAGATCAACAGCCCCATGCTGGTGGTCGCCAGCACATAGAGCAGGCCGCCCAACGCCAGCGTCAGGGCGCTGCCCTTGAATGGCACGCCAAACAGCCAGCGGTTCATCGCGGTCAGCAGGGCCAGGTTGATCAGGCTTACCGCCAGGTAGGGCACTTGTTTACCCAGCAGGAACTCCAGGCGGGTCAGCGGCGTAGCGTAGAAGTTGGTGATCGAGCCCAGTTCCTTTTCCCGCACGATGCCCAGCGCCGTCAACATGGCCGGAATGAATGCGAGGATCAGCGCCATGACCCCTGGGCCGATGGCGTTGACGCTGACCACGTCCTGGTTATAACGAAAGCGTGTCTCCAGCTTCGCGCTGGGTTGCCGGGTGGGCGCGCGACTGCTGGATTCAGCCAGTTGCTCAAGGTTGCCCTGGTGCACCGCCTGGACGTAGTTGCGACTGGTCTCGGCCCGAAACGGTATGCCGCCATCCAACCAGGCGCCCACTGTCGGTTGGCGGCCGGCGTAGAGGTCTCGACCGAAGCCGGGGGGGATTTCCAGGGCCAGCTTGATCTCCGAGCGCTGCAAGCGTCGGTGTAGCTCCTTTGCATCGCGGATTATCGGTCGTTCTTCGAAGTAGCGCGAGCTGCGGAACGCCTCCAGGTAGGCACGGCTTTGCGGGCTCTGATCCTGGTCATACACGGCGAAGGCCAGTTTCTCCACGTCGAGGGAAATACCGAAGCCGAAGACCACCATCATGAACAATGCCCCCAGCAGGGCGAATGCCATCCGCACTTTGTCGCGCAGCAACTCCTTGCCCTCCCGGCTGGCGACGGCCCACAGGCGACCGAGGCTCAGGCCGCGCCGGTCCCGGGGCGCGCCGGCGTTCTCAAGGGTCACTGGGGCGGCGTCTTGCTGCGTTTCGCCCTGGGCGTTTTCCAGGCAGGTGACGAACGCGGCTTCCAGCGTCTGACCGCTGAACTGCGCTTGCAAGGCCGCTGGCGTGTCGCAGGCCAGGACCTTGCCGGCGTGCATCAGCGAAATGCGATCGCAGCGCTGGGCCTCGTTCATGAAGTGCGTGGAAAGAAAAATCGTCACACCTTGCTCGCGAGACAACTCGATCAACAGTCGCCAGAAATCATCCCGCGCGGCCGGATCGACGCCTGAGGTCGGCTCGTCGAGGATCAGTACTTCCGGGCGATGCAAAACCGCCACCGCCAGGGACAGGCGCTGCCGCAGGCCCAGTGGTAGCGCCCCGGACGTTTGGTCCGCCAGTTCCTGGAGATTGAAGCGCTGGATAAGCTCATCGATGCGCTGGCGGCTGTCTGTAGTGGGCAGATCGAACAGCTTGGCGTGCAGCTCCAGGTTTTGGCGCACGCTCAGTTCGCCGTAGAGCGAAAAGCTCTGGGACATGAAACCCACCCGCTTGCGGGTGGCGAGGTCCTTGGCGTTGACCGGGTTACCCAGCAGCCGGGCACTGCCTTCGCTGGCGGGGATCAGTCCGGTCAGCACCTTCATGGTGGTGGTCTTGCCGCAACCGTTGGAACCCAGGAAGCCAAAGATTTCACCGCGACCAATCGCGAAGCTGACGTTATCGACGGCGGTGAAATCGCCGAAGCGCAAGGTGAGATCGTGGGCTTGGATGGCAATGTCGGTAGTGTTGGCGGTCCTGGGGGGGATCACCAGCGGTTCGGCGTCATGGCCGCTGCCGCCCTGGAAGTGGGTGAAGGCCGAATCGAGCTTGCCGTCCGGGGTGACCTTGGCCAGCTCCGCACTCAAGCCCTTGGCGATCAAGCGACCGTTGTCGAGCATCAGGCAGTGCTCGAATTGCTCGGCCTCTTCCATATATGCCGTGGCGACCAGCAGGGTCAGTTGCGGTCTTTGCCGACGCACGCTTTCTATCAGTTCCCAGAAGCGTCGCCGGGACAGCGGGTCCACGCCCGTGGTGGGTTCGTCGAGAATCAGCAGGTCCGGTTCATGGATCAGCGCACAACACAGGCCGAGCTTTTGTTTCATGCCGCCGGACAGTTTGCCTGCCGGACGGTCGGCAAAACGCTGCAGATCGGTGGCCAGCAGCAAGGTCCCCATGCGTTGTTCGCATTCTGCTCGCGATAGCCCGAACAATGTGCCGAAGAACCGAATGTTCTCGCCTATCGACAGGTCCGGGTAAAGGTTGCCCCCCAACCCTTGGGGCATGAAGGCAATGCGTCGGTAGAGAGTCTTGCGATGGCGTCGATCGTCAATCGAGGCGCCGAGCACATCCAGTTGGCCATGCTGGAGCTTCTTCACCCCGGCAATCAGCCCCAGCAGGCTCGATTTGCCGGCACCGTCCGGGCCGATCAGGCCACAGCGAGTGCCGGCGGGCAGGCTGAAGGCGATTTCGCTCAGCGCCACATGCTGGCCGTAGCGATGTTCGAGACCCGAGGCGTGCAATGCCTCGCCGGCGGTGGCGCTCATTGCAAGTTGGCCGGCCAGTCAATGGGCGCCGTGCGCACGTAACCGGCCCCGGGCATACCCGGTTTTGCCTGGGGCACTTCGCCGGGACGGGTCAGGTGCACTTTGACGCGGAACACCAGTTTCTGGCGCTCATCACGGGTTTCGACTTCCTTGGGGGTGAACTGGGATTTGGCCGCGACGAAGCTGACTTTGGCCGGTAGCGGCCGCTCGGGCAAGGCGTCGAGCAACAGTCGCGCTTCATCGCCCACCGCCAGTTTCCCGGCCACCGACGCCGGCAGGTAGAGGTTCATGTACTGGTCGCTCGGATCGATCATCAGCAATACTCGACCGCCGGCGCCGAGCACTTCACCTGGCTCGGCCAGGCGCAACTGGATCACGCCGTCGAGGGGGGCCCGCAAGGTGCTGTCATCTATTTCGCTGGTGAGCTGGGCCACCTGGGCCAGGGTCGCGCCGATGGCCGCATTCGCCGCCGATACCTGGGCCCGGGCGGCGTTGACCGCCGCGTTGGCGGTGTCGACGCGGGCTTGTTGCTGGTCGAGGATCTGGCCGCTGGCGTAACCGCGCTTGAACAGTTCCTGGGTCCGCTTGAGTTCTTGATGGGCGAGCAATTGTTCGCTCTGGCGCAGTTGCACGTTGGCTTCGGTGGCGGCGAGGTTCTGCCGGGCCCGGGTGACTTCGGCTTCGGCCTGGTTGCGCTGGGCCTCCAGGGTGCGGGTGTCCATGCGCGCCAGCACTTGGCCCTTGATGACGTTGTCGCCTTCGTCGACCTGAACGTCGGCCAGGCGCCCGGGTGTCTTGCTGGCGATCTGGACTTCGGTGGCCTCAAGGCGGCCATTGCCCATGCTCAAGCCTTCCGGCAGGCGATCCTGGCGTGACTTCCAATAGCCAAATCCACCGGCGGCCAGCAACAGAGCCATCAAGGCGAAGGCAAAAAAGCGAGAGGTACGATGGTTCGTCGACATGTCCGGCATCCTGCGGCTGTAGCATCGAAGTCTGCAGGATCAGCGACCGACCCCGCTTGATGTCCATCAACTCATCGGCGATCAGCGCAGCGCAATCACCGCTGCCCATTGTTCGGCCGTGACGGGCATCACCGACAGCCGTGAGCCTTTCTGCACCAGCGGCATTTCAGCCAGGGCGGTCTGTTGCTTGAGGTAGTCGAGCTTCAGCACGCGGGGGAATGTTTCGACGTGGGCCACGTCGATCGCGGTCCAGGGGTTTTTATCCGGCCCGGCCTTGGGGTCGAAGTAATGGCTGTCGGGTTCCAGCGCTGTTGGGTCAGGGTAGGCCGCGCGGACGATTCGGCCGATCCCGGCAATGCCTGGCTCGGGGCAACTGGAGTGGTAGAAAAAGAACGCATCGCCCACCGCCATGGCCCGCAGGAAGTTGCGCGCCTGGTAGTTGCGCACCCCGTCCCATCGCGCCTGGCCGAGCTTTTCCAGACCCTGGATGGACAATTCGTCGGGCTCGGATTTCATCAGCCAATAGGCCATGATTTCTACTCCTGGGCGGTAATGATAAAAAAAGTTCAGCGATCTTATGACAAACCGACAGTCGGTTGACGCCAGAGTTTGCGTGTTGCAGCAGGTTGCCGCAAAATGCCGGCCTTCCAAGCTTTACGCTGCTGCACGGCCAATAAGAAAACCGCTGCTGTCATCGTGTGTGATATGCCTTGAGGGGGGCAATCGATGAAACGCAAACCGGATTTGTTGTGGATCTTGGTCATTCTGTTCGGCCTGGGGGTCGTTACCACGGGATACGCTCAGAGTCTGTGGGCCAGCAAGACCGATACACCGATGGAAATCACCCAGCCCGCGCCTTCGCTCAAACGCTGAGCCGGTCTAGCGGACGCCGCTGTTTCCCTGCGGCGTCTACCCCGCGATATACCAATGCCGGTCGCTGACCGTTCCCTGCAGCGGCACGTCCCAGCTCGCCTGCGCCAACCGTTCGACTTTCTGACATTCATGGGCCAGTCCCAGCAGTGTCGGCTTGCGCCATTGCTTGCGTCGCGCCAGATACGCCAGGCTGCGGTCATAAAAGCCACCGCCCATGCCCAGCCGACCTCCCGCATCGTCAAACCCCACCAGCGGCAATAGCACCAGGTCCAGAGTCCAGACCTTGCGTTGCCGGGCGATGTTCATCCGCGGCTCCAGAATACGAAAACGATTGGGCCGCAGCTTTTCGCCGGGGCGGATGCGCTGGAACACCATCTTGGTCTGCGGCCATGGGCTCAGTACCGGCAGATAAGTGGCCTTGCCCCGGCGCTGAGCGGCGCGCAGCAACAGGCGCGGGTCGATCTCGCCATCGTTGGGCAGGTACAGGGCGATGTGTCTTGCCCGGCGAAACAGCGGGTGCTGGGCCAGTTGCCTGTAGAGCCCGCGAGCGGCTTCACGCTGCTGGGCAGGTGTCAGGGCGCGACGGGCCTGGCGTAGCAGGCGGCGGAGTTGCGGGCGCGGCAGCAGCGCGGGTTCGGTCATATCGATATTTCACGCAATCGGTGGCGACAGCACAGCGTAACCGCAAAACAGCGCGCTCAGAAATGCCTGCGCCAGACACAACAATGCCAGTCTTGATGACTGGCATTGTGAGAATCAGGCTCCCCGGATGAACCGCTGTCGGCTTAGCCCTTGAACCCGAAAGTTCAAGGTGGAAGTTGCAGGGGGCGTTAAGGCTTTCCGTCAAGCGGACATGCACACCGGCCCCAACGTGCAACTCCCGTGGTTGTGCGTATCGGCTCAGGGACATCACCAACTGGCAAGCACCCCAGGGAGTGACGCAAGTATACCCCAGGCAGCCTCGCGAATCAGCCCTTGCTGACGTCCGGGTCGGTGGCCAGTACCAGATCCACCCGATCGAGCAGGTCGCGCACCTGTTCACGGGTCGAGCCGCTGACTTGCACGTCCGGCGTATCCTGGCGGTGCAACAGCTCGTGGGTGATGTTCAAGGCAGCCATTACAGCAATGCGGTCGGCGCCGATGACTTTGCCGCTGCTGCGGATCTCGCGCATCTTGCCGTCCAGGTAACGGGCGGCGCTTACCAGGTTGCTGCGCTCTTCCTGGGGACAGATGATCGAATATTCTTTATCGAGGATCTGCACGGTTACGCTATTGCTTGAACTCATGAGTCTTGCTCCAGGGCCTTGAGGCGCGAAATCATCGATTCGACCTTACGCCGGGCGATTTCGTTTTTTTCAATGAGGTGCGCGCGTTCCTCGCGCCAGGTCTTTTCCTGAGCTAATAGGAGTCCGTTTTGGCTCTTAAGTTGCTCGACCCGCTCAATTAGCAATTCGAGTCTGGCCATCAGCGCTTGCAGGTCGGTGTCTTCCATTGTGTCCACTGAAGATTGTGTCTGATGGGGATAGGGTCGCACAGCCTCTGATAGTCTTGGCGAGTCTGTCGATGTAGGATACAAGGCCTCCATTCTAGACATAGCGCCGTCTGGCGCCTAGCTGCCCATGCCCATTCAGAATTCCCCGTATCAAGCGTTTGCCACCCTGCTGAGCACCAGCGGTCATCCTGTCTCGCCTGCTGAACTGCATGGCCTGTTGCTTGGGCGCAGTTGCGCCGGCGCCGGCTTCGATGCCGACGGCTGGCTGGCTGACGCCGCCGAGTTGCTGGAAGGCGAGCCGGCGGACAACGTGCGCAATGCGCTCATCGGCCTGCAGGAAATGGTCAAGGGTGAGTTGACCAGCGATGACATGACCGTCGTCCTGCTGCTGCCTACCGATGACGCTCCGCTGGCCGAACGCGCCGCAGCGCTGGGCCAGTGGTGCCAGGGCTTCCTCGCCGGCTTCGGCCTGACCCGCCGCGAATATGCGTTGAGTGACGAGGCCAAGGAAGTATTGCAAGACCTGGCGGCGATCTCTCAGGTCCAGGACGCCCTGGAAGAATCCGATGACGGTGAAAGCGACTACATGGAAGTGATGGAGTACCTGCGGGTCGCGCCATTGCTCCTGTTCACCGAAACCAAGAAAACCGCTGAACCGGCCGCCAAGCCGTCCTTGCACTGATTGCTTGAAAGGGAACACCGTCTGCCCATGATTCATATCCCGAAATCGGAATACAGCCGTCGCCGCAAGGCCCTGATGGCGCAGATGGAACCCAACAGCATCGCAATCCTGCCCGCCGCCGCCGTTGCCATCCGCAACCGCGACGTCGAGCACGTTTACCGCCAGGACAGCGACTTTCAATACCTCAGCGGCTTCCCCGAGCCGCAAGCGGTGATCGTGCTGATGCCCGGCCGGGCCCATGGCGAATACATCCTGTTCTGCCGCGAACGCAACGCCGAGCGGGAGTTGTGGGATGGCCTGCGAGCCGGCCAGGAAGGGGCGATGCGTGACTATGGCGCCGACGATGCATTTCCCATCACCGACATCGACGACATCCTGCCGGGCCTGATCGAGGGCCGTGACCGGGTGTATTCGGCCATGGGCAGCAACCCGGAATTCGATCGGCACCTGATGGAGTGGATCAACGTGATTCGCTCCAAGGCCCATCTCGGTGCCCAGCCGCCGAACGAATTCGTTGCCCTGGATCATCTGCTGCACGACATGCGCCTGTATAAATCGGCGGCAGAGGTGAAGGTGATGCGCGAAGCGGCGCGGATTTCCGCCCAGGCGCACATCCGGGCCATGCAGGCCGCGCGCACGGGGTTGTACGAATACAGCCTGGAGGCCGAGCTGGATTATGAGTTCCGCAAGGGCGGGGCGAAAATGCCGGCCTACGGGTCGATCGTCGCGGCGGGTCGCAACAGCTGCATCCTGCATTACCAGCAGAACGACGCACTGCTCAAGGACGGCGACCTGGTATTGATCGACGCCGGTTGTGAAATCGACTGCTACGCCAGTGATATCACCCGTACCTGGCCAGTCAGCGGCAAGTTTTCGCCCGAGCAGAAGGCGATCTACGAAGTGGTGCTGGCCGCCCAGGAAGCGGCGTTCGCCGAAATTGCGCCGGACAAACACTGGAACCAGGCCCACGAAGCAACAGTGCGAGTCATTACCGAAGGGCTGGTGCGCCTGGGCCTGCTGGAGGGCGAAGTGGACGAGTTGATCGCCAGCGAAGCCCACAGGGCCTTCTACATGCACCGCGCCGGCCACTGGCTGGGCATGGACGTGCACGACGTTGGCGAGTACCGGGTCGGCGGCGAATGGCGGGTACTGGAAGTCGGTATGACGTTGACCGTGGAGCCGGGCATCTACATCGCCCCGAACAACCGCAACGTAGCGAAAAAATGGCGCGGCATTGGCGTGCGCATCGAGGATGACGTGGTAGTGACCAAAACCGGTTGTGAAATCCTGAGTCACGGCGTACCCAAGACGGTCGCCGAAATCGAGGCCCTGATGGCCGCCGCCCGGGCTGATGCGGCATGAGCCGGGTCAATCTGGCGATCGTCGGCGGTGGCCTGGTAGGCGCGAGCCTGGCCCTGGCCCTGCAAGCCGGCGCCAAGGCCCGGGGTTGGAAGATCATGCTGATCGAACCCTTCGCCCCCGGCGATGCCTGGCAGCCGAGCTACGATGCCCGTTCCTCGGCCTTGTCGTTCGGGTCCCGGCAGATTTATCAACGCCTGGGTATCTGGCAGGAAGTGTCTCGTCGCGCCGAGCCGATCAAGCAGATCCACGTGTCTGATCGCGGGCGATTTTCCACGGCGCGGTTGTCGGCCATGGAAGAAGGGGTGCCGGCCCTGGGGTATGTGGTGGAAAACGCCTGGCTCGGCCAGTGCCTGTGGCAAGGGTTGGACACCGAGGTGGTCAGTTGGCACTGTCCGGCACAAGTTACCCGGATGGAGCCCATGGTCGGCGGCTATCGCCTGACGCTCGATGACGAAACCACCTTGGAATGCGACCTTGCCGTGCTGGCTGACGGTGGTCGTTCCAGCCTGCGCGAACAGCTGGGTATTGGCGTGCGCAATCGACCTTATGGGCAGAGCGCGCTGATTGCCAACATCACACCCGGCGAAGCCCACAACGGCATGGCCTTCGAGCGCTTCACCGACGACGGCCCGATGGCCTTGCTGCCGCTGCCGGAAAACCGTTGCGCGTTGGTCTGGACCCGCCAGGGCATGGATGCGCAACGTCTGGCGGTCCTGGATGAGCGCAGCTTTCTCAGCGAATTGCAGGGCGTGTTCGGTTATCGCCTGGGCACCCTGAAACAAGTTGGCGCTCGGCATCTTTATCCGTTGGCGCTGGTGGAAGCCGAAGAGCAGGTCCGCCCGCATCTGGCGATCCTGGGCAACGCGGCCCACAGTCTGCATCCGATTGCCGGCCAGGGGTTCAATCTGTCCCTGCGCGATGCCCAGGCCCTGGCCGACGCCTTGCTCGACAGCGACAGCGCGCCGGGGGATTTCGCCGTGCTGCAAGCCTATCGCGAGCGTCAGCGGATGGATCAGACGCTGACCGTCGGGTTTTCCGACCAGGTTACGCGGCTGTTCAGCAGCAACCTGCCGCTGGTGTCCCTGGGCCGCAACCTTGGCCTGCTGGGGCTCGACCTGCTGCCTCCGGCCAAGCGCTGGTTCGCCCGCCAGGCCATGGGGTTGGGGACGCGTCCCGATGCGTGAGGCTTGGTTCGATCTTTTTTCTCATGGGCGACTCATGTCGCCAGCACAACAGGCTTAAAGCATGGAATTGCGTGCAGATCTGCTGATTGTCGGCGCCGGAATGGTCGGCAGCGCCCTGGCGCTGGCGTTGCAGGGTAGTGGCCTGCAAGTGCTGTTGCTCGACGGCAGCCCGATGAGCGTCAAACCCTTCGATCCCCAGGCTGCCTTCGAACCTCGGGTCAGTGCATTGTCGGCGGCGAGCCAGCGGATCCTTGATCGTCTTGGGGTCTGGGACGGTATTATCGCCCGGCGCGCCAGTCCTTATACCAACATGCACGTCTGGGATGGCAGCGGCACCGGGCAGATCCATTTCTCGGCGGCCAGCCTGCATGCCGAGGTCCTGGGGCACATCGTCGAAAACCGCGTCGTGCAGGATGCCCTGCTGGACCGCCTGCATGACTGCGATCTGGGTCTGCTGGCCAACGCTCGGCTTGAGCAGATGCGTCGCTCCGGCGATGACTGGTTGCTGACCCTGGCCGATGGCCGCACCCTGCGGGCACCGCTGGTGATCGCCGCCGACGGTGCGAACTCCGCCGTGCGTCGTTTGACGGGGGTTGCGACCCGGGAATGGGATTACCTGCACCACGCCATCGTAACCAGTGTGCGCAGCGCCCGGCCTCATCGGATGACCGCATGGCAGCGCTTCACCGATAACGGTCCCTTGGCATTCCTGCCACTGGAGCGCGACGGCCTGCACGACTGGTGCTCGATCGTCTGGTCCACCACCCCTGGCGAGGCTCAGCGGTTGATGGCGCTTGAGGAAGCGGATTTCTGCAACGAGCTGGAGCGGGCCTTCGAGGGGCAACTGGGGACGGTGCTGAGCGCCGATTCGCGCTTGTGCGTACCGCTGCGCCAGCGCCATGCCAAGCGCTACGTGGCCGAAGGGCTGGCGCTGATCGGCGATGCGGCCCACACCATCCATCCGCTGGCCGGACAGGGGGTGAACCTGGGTTTCCTGGATGCCGCCGTCCTGGCCGAAGTGCTGTTGCAGGCGGCCGGGCGCGGTGAACGGCTGGCGGACGTGAAGGTACTGAGCCGCTACGAACGCCGACGCATGCCCCATAACCTGGCGCTGATGGCCGCGATGGAAGGGTTTGAGCGGCTGTTCCAGGCCGATCCGTTGCCGGTGCGTTGGCTGCGTAATACCGGGCTGAAACTGGTGGACGGTCTGCCCGAGGCCAAGGCGTTGTTCGTACGTGAGGCGTTGGGGTTGACCGGGGATTTGCCGGATTTGGCCAAGGTCTGAGAGATGGGTTGGGGCTTATGGCCCTATCGCGGGCAAGCCTTGCTCCCACAAGCTCTTGCTTCCACAGGGGCAATGTGGGACGAGCTTTTGTGGGAGCACGGCTTGCCCGCGATGGCGGACGCAAAACCACAGCACCTCTCATAGCTGCAACATTTTGAAACGTGTCTGGACACTGTTCGATTGAGAAGGCAAATGTGAGTCCTTATCATTCGCGCACTTATAACAATCGAGAGACCGCTCCCATGTTGGCACCCAAGCGTCTGCTGTCCGTCCTCGCCTTGACCCTGATCGGCGCTACCGCCGCCCAGGCTGCCGATGAGGTAGTGGTCTACTCCTCGCGTATCGATGAGCTGATCAAGCCGGTTTTCGATGCCTACACCAAAAAGACGGGCGTCTCGGTGAAGTTCATCACCGACAAGGAAGCGCCATTGATGCAGCGGATCAAGGCCGAGGGTGAAAACGCCACCGCCGACCTGCTGTTGACCGTCGATGCCGGCAACCTCTGGCAGGCCGAGCAGATGGGGATTCTCCAACCGTTCACTTCCAAGGTGATCGACGCCAACATCCCGGCCCAATACCGCGCGTCTTCCCACGCCTGGACCGGCCTGAGCCTGCGGGCGCGGACCATTGTCTACTCCACCGACCGGGTCAAACCGAGCGAACTGACCACCTATGAAGCCCTGGCGGGTAAAGAGTGGGAAGGCCGCCTGTGCCTGCGCACTTCGAAGAAGGTCTACAACCAGTCCCTGACCGCCACCCTGATCGAAACCCACGGCGCGGAAAAAACCGAAGAAATCATCAAGGGCTGGGTCAAGAACCTGTCCACCGATGTGTTCTCCGATGACACGGCACTGCTTGAAGCCATCAATGCCGGGCAGTGCGACGTCGGTATCGTCAACACTTACTACTTCGGTCGCCTGCACCAGCAGAAGCCGGACCTGAAGGTCAAGCTGTTCTGGCCGAACCAGGCCGACCGTGGCGTGCACATCAATCTCTCGGGCATCGGCCTGACCAAGTACGCACCGCACCCGGAAGCCGCGAAGAAACTGGTGGAGTGGATGACCACGCCCGAAGCCCAGAACATCTTTGCCGACGTGAACCAGGAGTTCCCGGCCAATCCGAACGTGGAGCCTTCCAAGGAAGTCGCCGCCTGGGGCAAGTTCAAGGCTGACACCCTGCCGGTTGAAGTGGCGGGTAAACGCCAGGCCGAAGCTATCCGCTTGATGGATCGCGCTGGCTGGAACTAAAAAAGCACTCAAGATCGCAGCCTGCGACAGCTTCTACAGGGGATCGCGTTCCAATGTAGAAGGTGGCGCAGGCTGCGATCTTTTTTTTGCGGTTTAATAGGCGTTTGCTGACTGCCCCGAGATTCCCCCTTGACCCACCCCGTCCAACGCCGCTGGTACCCTCTGGTTTTTGCTATCGCCGCGCTGGTGCTGTTGCCCTTGAGCGTCCTGCTGCTGTCCTGGCAAAACATCGATCAGCAAATCTGGTCCCACCTGTGGGATACCCAGATGCCACGCTTGTTGGGCAACACCCTGACGCTGATTGTCGGTGTGGGTGTCGGTGTAACGTTGCTGGGCGTCAGCCTTGCCTGGCTCACCAGCCTGTGTGAGTTCCCCGGGCGACGCTGGCTCGACTGGGCGTTAATGTTGCCGTTTGCGATTCCGGCCTACGTGCTGGCGTTTGTCTTCGTGGGCCTGCTGGACTTTGCCGGTCCGGTGCAGACATTGATGCGCGAATGGTTCGGCAGCAACCTGCGCCTGCCCCGGGTACGCTCCACCGGCGGAGTGATCCTGGTGCTGGTCCTGGTCTTTTACCCTTACGTTTATTTGCTGGCGCGAAGTGCGTTCCTGGCCCAAGGCAAGGGATTGATGGAAGCGGCCCGGGTGCTCGGGCAGTCGCCGTGGCAGGCGTTCTGGCGAGTGGCGTTGCCGGTGGCCCGACCGGCCATTGGTGCCGGCGTGGCGCTGGCGTTGATGGAAACCCTGGCGGATTTCGGCGCGGTGTCGGTGTTCAACTTCGACACCTTCACCACGGCCATCTACAAAACCTGGTACGGCTTCTTCAGCCTCTCCAGCGCCGCGCAACTGGCCAGCCTGTTGCTGCTGGCGGTGATGCTGGTGCTTTACGGCGAACGCCGCGCCCGAGGCGCCCAGCGGGCGAGCAACGAGCGACCCCGGGTCAAGGCGCTTTATCACTTGCGCGGTCTCAAGGCGGTGGCGGCCAGCGGCTGGTGCGCCCTGGTGTTTGCCTGCGCATTTGTTATTCCGATGCTGCAACTGCTGGTGTGGTTCTGGCAGCGCGGCCGGTTCGATCTGGATGAGCGTTATGCCGGGCTGATCGTCCATACCCTCTATCTGGGTGGGCTGGCGGCACTGGTCACCGTTTGCGTCGCCTTGCTGTTGGCCTTCGCTCGGCGTCTGGCGCCGACCCGTCCCATTCGCGCCGGTGTTGGCCTGGCGAACCTGGGCTACGCCTTGCCCGGTTCGGTGCTGGCGGTATCGATCATGCTTGCCTTCAGCTATCTGGACCGCGAACTGGTCATCCCCCTGTCAACGCTACTTGGCGGTGCCGGCAAACCGTTGCTGTTGGGCAGCCTGTCGGCCCTGCTGCTGGCCTATCTGGTGCGCTTTTTGGCCGTGGCCTACGGTCCACTGGAAAGCAGCCTCGCGCGAATCCGTCCTTCTTTGCCTGAAGCAGCACGCAGCCTTGGGGTCAGTGGGCCGCGACTGTTTTTCAAAGTGTATCTGCCGTTGCTGTTGCCGGGCACCTTGAGTGCGGCGTTGCTGGTGTTCGTCGATGTGCTCAAGGAAATGCCCGCGACCCTGCTGATGCGCCCGTTTGGCTGGGACACGCTGGCGGTGCGGATCTTTGAAATGACCAGTGAAGGGGAGTGGGCCCGGGCCGCGTTACCGGCGCTGACCCTGGTGCTGGTGGGGTTGTTGCCGGTCATCGGATTGATACGACGCTCGGCCCATCGAAACAGCTAGGTGTCAGTCCTACATCATGCGGCTACAATGCGCGGCATTCGGTGCGGTCCGTCTGTCGGACCGGGCAACTGATAGCGTCTGAAAACGTTTTTGGCGTTCACGCTGTGCAGTGCTCGTCCGCACCTTCGCCAATCCCGGAAGGAGACACCCATGGGACAGCGTACGCCTCTGTATGACCTTCATCTCGCCCTCGGCGCGAAGATGGTCGATTTTGGCGGTTGGGATATGCCTTTGCATTACGGCTCGCAGGTTGAGGAGCACCATCAGGTGCGTCGCGACTGCGGTGTGTTCGATGTATCCCACATGACCGTTATCGATGTCGCCGGTCCCCAGGCCAAGGTCTGGTTGCAGCGCTTGCTGGCCAACGATGTCGATCGCTTGCAGGACACGGGACGTGCCTTGTACAGCACCATGCTTAACGAGCGCGGCGGCATCGTCGACGACATGATCATTTATCGGGTCGAGCACGGCTATCGGCTGGTCTTCAACGCCTCGACCCGCGATCAGGACTTGGCCTGGATGCAGGCACAGCTTGGTGAATACGATGTGCACCTGCTTGAACGCCCCGAACTGGCAATGCTGGCGATCCAGGGCCCCCAGGCCCGGCACAAGATTGCCGAACTGGTTTCGCAATCGCGCGGCCAACTGATCCAGCAACTCAAGCCTTTCGAAGGCCGTGCCGACGGTGACTGGTTCATCGCCCGTACCGGCTACACTGGCGAAGATGGCCTGGAAATCGTCCTGCCTGCCCACGAAGCCCCAAGTTTTTTCAATGATCTGGTGGGCGCCGGCATTTCTCCCATCGGCCTTGGCGCTCGCGATACCTTGCGCCTGGAAGCTGGCATGAACCTGTATGGCCAGGACATCCACCAGGACGTTTCTCCGCTGGCCTCGAACATGGCCTGGAGCATCGCCTGGGAACCGGCGAGCCGTCAGTTCATCGGGCGCAGTGCTCTGGAAGCCGAGCTGGCCGGCGGTGTACAGCAAAAACTGGTGGGCCTGGTGCTGGAAGAACGCGGCGTTCTGCGCGCTCATCAGGTGGTCCGCATCGCCGATGTTGGCGAAGGGGAGATCACCAGTGGTAGTTTTTCTCCTACGCTTAGCAAGTCAATTGCCTTGGCACGCGTTCCGATGGCCACCGCCGATCGTGCCGAGGTAGAAATTCGTGGTAAGTGGTACCCGGTACGAGTGGTCAAGCCGACCTTCGTCCGCCATGGCAAAACCCTGATCTAACCTTTTGCGGCGGGCCGCTGGCCGCTGACACTTCTCTTGAGGACACAGAGTATGAGTTTTATCCCTACCGATTTGCATTTTGCCGAAAGCCACGAGTGGGCGCGCCTGGAAGCTGACGGTACCGTCACCGTGGGCATCAGCGATCATGCGCAGGAAGCCCTGGGTGATGTGGTGTTTGTCGAACTGACCGAGGTCGGTAAGGTTTATTCCGCGGGTGACCAGGCCGGTGTGGTGGAGTCGGTAAAAGCCGCTTCCGACATCTACTCGCCGATCAGTGGCGAAGTGATCGCAATCAACGAAGACGTGGGCGGTTCACCGGAACTGCTGAACTCCGATCCCTACGGTGCATGGATCTTCAAGCTCAAGCCAAGCGACAAGGCCGAGCTGGACAAGCTGCTTGATGCAGCAGGCTACAAGGCCGCTATCGGCGAATAAGCAACAAACCTGTGGGAGCGAGCCTGCTCGCGATAGCTGTGGGTCAGTCAATATGGCTGCCACTGATCCACCGCTATCGCGAGCAGGCTCGCTCCCACAGGTTTAAGTGCCTTGGAGAGAATTGCCAGGCAAAAAAATGCCGCTCAATCGAGCGGCATTTTCCATCGGTCTGGAATCAGTCCTGGGCGACGGCGTTTTTCGCCAGGATCGCGTTGGCCAGTTCCATGTCGGTGGCCTGCAAGCCCGGGTTGTCGGCACGGACTTTCTGCATCGCAGCTTCCAGGTATGGACCACGGATACCGCCGTCGCTGGCAACGAAGCTGCCGGCGTCGTCCTGAGCGGCGACGATCAGCTTGTTATCCTTGAAAGTCAGGTAGGTGGAACCGGTGGTTGCACCGGACGAGATGACGTTACGCCAAAACGTGTCGGCCATTGCCGAGCCGACAGGAAGAGCAAGCAAGGCCAAGGTCGCGACAGCAAGTTTGAGACGCATGATAGGTGACTCCACTGGGTTAACTATGACTTTGGATAACCAACTCCTCGATTGAGTTCCATGACGTCTCAGTCAGCCCGTTCTACCAGCAGCACCGCGCCTTCCTGTGCCACCACCCTGACCCGCGTGCCCACGGGCGACTCGGGCCCCTTGGCCAGCCAGACACTGTCCGCCACCTTGATCTTGCCGCGTCCATCGATAATCGCTTCATGAATCTGAAAGACCTTGCCGATCAGTTCCTGCCCGCGCAGGTTCAGGAGCGGTTGATCGCTTTGGCGTACTGCGCTGCGCTGGCGTCGCCACCAGTACAGTGCTGTCGCGATGGCGAAAAGGCCGAACAACAGGAACTGCATTTCCCACGGCATCTGCGGCAGGATGAACGTGAGCACGCCGACCGCGGCGGCGGCTATGCCGATCCACAGCAGGTAGCCGCCGGCGCCAAACACTTCGAGGATCAGCAGGATGACGCCCAGCGCCAGCCAGTCCCAGTACGATAGTTGTTGCAGGAACACCCACATATTGGCGCCTCAGGCTTTCTTGCTGTCGAAGGTGGCCTTGACGATCTCACCGATGCCACCAACCGCTCCGATGACCTGACTGGCTTCCAGCGGCATCAGGATCACTTTGCTGTTGTTGGCCGACGCCAGGCGGCCCAGCGCATCAATGTATTTTTGCGCGACGAAGTAGTTCACGGCCTGGACGTTGCCGTCTGCGATTGCCTGGGATACCACCTGGGTGGCCAGCGCTTCGGCTTGCGCTTGACGCTCGCGGGCCTCGGACTCCAGGAACGCGGCCTGGCGGCTGCCCTCTGCCTCGAGGATCTGCGCCTGCTTCTTGCCCTCGGCGGTGAGAATCGCCGACGCTCGCAAGCCCTCGGCTTCCAGGATTTGGGCACGCTTGATGCGTTCGGCTTTCATCTGCCCTGACATGGCGGCCATCAGGTCGGCCGGTGGGCTGATGTCCTTGATCTCGATCCGGGTGATCTTGATGCCCCACGGTGCTGTAGCTTCATCGACAGTGCGCAGCAGTTTTTCATTGATGCCATCACGCTGGCTCAGCATCGCGTCCAGCTCCATGGACCCCAACACGGTGCGGATATTGGTTTGCAGCAGATTGCGGATCGCGTGCTCGAGGTTGTTGACCTCGTACGCAGCCTGGGCGGTGTTGACCACCTGGAAGAAGCACACCGCGTCGATCTGCACCGTGGCGTTGTCGGCGGTGATGACCTCCTGAGGTGGGATGTCCAGTACGCTTTCCATGACATTGATCTTGCGGCCGATGCGATCCATCACTGGGATGATGATGTTCAAGCCGGGCTTGAGGGTGTTGGTGTAGCGGCCGAACCGTTCGACAGTCCATTGGTAGCCCTGGGGCACGACCTTGAAGCCCATGAATAGAATGGCGACCACGAGGCCGATAAAAAGTAAAAGTACGCTACCGATCTGCATGACTGTTCCCTGTTCTGATTGAAAATGACTTGCGCGCCCTGAGTGTAGGGCAAACGGCCATTGTCATCACTCAGTGGGAGCAAAGCTTGCTCGCGATGCAGGCGCCTTGCTTCCCTGGGAGACCGCGTCATTTTCATCGCGGGCAAGCCTTGCTCCCACAGCCTCTCCCCACAGCTACTTCTGCTCGCTCTGCGGGGTCACGCGCAGGACTTCCTCAACGGTCGTCAGCCCTGCGGCGACTTTTTGTGCGCCCGATAACCGCAAGCTGCGCATCCCTTCCTTGAATGCCTGGCGACGCACCGCCAGCAGGTCGGTGTCGGGGTGAATCAAGCCTTTGACGCTGTCGGTCAATTGCATGATTTCGTAGACCCCGGCGCGGCCGCGATAGCCGGTGTCACGGCATTCCAGGCAGCCGACGGCCTGTTGGGCATTGGCCGGCAACGGGGCCTGCCAGGGGCGTGTCAGGGTCTGCCAATCGTCTTCATCCAGGGTCAGAGGGGCCTTGCAGTGCGGGCACAGCGTGCGCACCAGGCGCTGGGCCATGACGCCGAGCACCGTGGCTTTGATCAGGTAATGGGGCACGCCTAGCTCCAGCAAGCGACTGATGGCGCTCGGTGCATCGTTGGTGTGCAGGGTCGAGAGGACGAGGTGTCCGGTGAGCGCCGCCTGGATCGCCATTTCAGCGGTTTCCAGATCGCGGATCTCGCCGATCATGATGATGTCCGGGTCTTGCCGCATCAGCGCCCGGACCCCGGCGGCGAAGGTCAGGTCGATGTTGTGCTGCACCTGCATCTGGTTGAAGGACGCCTCGACCATTTCAATCGGGTCCTCGATGGTGCAAAGGTTTACCTCTGGTGTCGCCAGCTTCTTGAGGGTGGTGTAGAGGGTGGTGGTCTTGCCCGAACCGGTGGGGCCGGTCACCAGGATGATGCCGTTGGGCTGACGGGTCATGTCTTGCCAGCGGCGCAGGTCATCGGCGGAGAAGCCGAGCTGGTCGAAGTCCTTGAGCAGTACTTCGGGATCGAAGATCCGCATGACCATTTTTTCGCCAAACGCCGTGGGCAGCGTCGACAGGCGTAATTCCACTTCGCCACCGTCCGGAGTCTTGGTCTTGACCCGACCGTCCTGGGGCTTGCGCTTTTCCGCGACGTTCATCCGCCCCAGGCTCTTGAGGCGACTGATGATCGCCATCGTCACCTGCGGCGGGAACTGATAGACGGTGTGCAGCACCCCGTCGATGCGAAAGCGCACCGTGCCCTGCTCGCGACGCGGTTCGATGTGGATATCGCTGGCACGTTGCTGGAAGGCGTATTGGAACAGCCAGTCGACAATGTTGACGATATGGGCGTCGTTGGCGTCCGGCTCCTGATCGCTGGCGCCCAGGTTGAGCAGTTGTTCGAAGTTGCTCAGGTTGCTCGGTTGCTGGTCGACCGTAGTGGCGCCGCTGACCGATTTGGCCAGGCGATAGAACTCCACGCTCAGGCGCTGGATATCCACCGGGTTGGCAACGACCCTCTGGATCGGCAGCTTGAGTACATGGGTCAGGTCCGCTTCCCAACTGCTGACGTAAGGCTGGGCGCTGGCCACCGTGACCGCGTCGCGGTCCACAGCCACCGCGAGAATCTTGTGGCGCTGGGCAAAGGCGTAGGACATCAGCGGCGTGACGGCCGCCACGTTGATTTTCAGCGGGTCGATGCGCAGGTAGGGCTGGCCGGCCTGTTGCGACAGCCAGAGGGTCAGGCTTTCCAGGTCCAGGCGCTTGCCGGGGCGGCTGAGATCGTCCAGATGCTGGTTGGCGATGAACTCCAGTGGGTGCAGCTGGGCGCTGGCGCTATGGCGCCGGCGCGCATTGAGTGCGGTTTCGGCGCAGTCCTGGCTGATGAAGCCCTGGGCGACCAATTGGCGCAGCAGATCATTGAGGTCCAGCCAGCGGTCCTGAGTGGCGTGTTTGGTGGACATGCGGGTTCCTATTGGACAATTGCAGCAAAGCCGCGATACAGACGCTTCGGCGTCCTCGCTCGGTCTGCAAAAGAATAGTCCCGACACTATGGACCGTTGGGCCACTACCCGACCAATGCGTTTCGAATTCTTGCCGGCAGCCGTTCAGCCTGCCGCCTGGGCCGGCTCAAGGCGCGCACTGTCAGCGTCTTGCAGGTCCACGGAGCACACGCTGATCAGGTTACGTAATTTTTCAGCGAGCACTTGGGCACGGTGCCAGCTCAACCCGTCCATGAGGATCTCCATCGACAGCAGATCGTCGTCGCGTTCGACGTGGACCTGCCGGGGTGTCAGGCCTTGCAAGGCAAACAGATTCAGCGCCCGGCACAGCAGATCCGGTTCGGCTTCGGCCCGCAGATGGTAGTGGGCGCGACAATGGCGATTCTGGGCGTGCCAGACATCGGGTCGGTTGGAGGTGACGGCTTCGAGAGGGGGCATGGACGGTCTCCGGGGATGTGGAGAAATGTTTACATGCGCGACGGGGTATTTCTTATCTAATATGAATGATTATTCAGATCCGGTGAATCGTATGATTCTGGATTAAGCCTAGAAGAGGTTTATTTATGCACGGAGAGTTGGACGGCTACGACCGCAGGATCCTGGCGCTGCTCCAAGAGGATGCTTCGCTGTCCAGCGCGCAGATCGCCGAACAGGTGGGCTTGTCCCAATCACCCTGCTGGCGGCGGATTCAACGGATGAAGGAGGAGGGGATTATTCGCGGTCAGGTGACCTTGCTCGATCGCAAGAAAATCGGCCTCAACACGCAGATATTCGCCGAAATAAAACTCAACGCGCACGGACGTTCGAACTTCACCGAGTTCACCGAAGCCATTCGCGGCTTTCCCGAGGTGCTGGAATGCTACGTGCTGATGGGGTCGGTGGATTTCCTGCTGCGCATCGTCACGGCGGACATCGAGGCGTATGAACGCTTCTTCTTCGAAAAGCTGTCGATGGTGCCGGGGATCCAGGAAGTGAACTCGATTGTGGCGCTGTCGGAGATCAAATCGACGACGAGTTTGCCGGTGGTGCGCTGAGCTTGTTTTTGCGGTGTTTGTGCTGGCCCCCCATCGCGAGCAGGCTCGCTCCCACATGGGATCTCTGTTCGCCGAAGATCCATTGTGGGAGCGAGCCTGCTCGCGATGGCAATGTTACAGGCGCAGCAAAGTCTTCCAGGCCCGATTCTGATAAACCGCGATCGCCTGTTGCTTGCGCGCCTCCAGGGCTTCTTCGGTAATCGGTTCGTTGGCCAGTTGTGCCAGTTTGTTCAGCTCACCGTAGAGGCGGTCCATTTCCGGGATTTCCAGCACATGGCGAGCGTGGTGCAGCCAGGCCTGGATGCGTTCAATGCGCGGCAGCTGTTCGGCCAGGTCTTCCGGCTGTTGCTGATAGCGTTGCAGTTGCAGCGACGAGGACTCTTCGCCCAGCAGGCGCGGCAGCCAGCTAGCCAGTTGGGCGGCACCCTGGCGATTGCCGCGGGTGTTGCGCTCGGCAGCCCAGCTGCGGGCCAGCAGCCAGCGTGAAGTGTTGAGGGAGAATTGGCCCCAGCGCGGGTCTTGCAGCTCTTCAAGGAACTGTTCCGGCGCGGCCTTGCGCACGTCTTCGTCATCCAGGCCGGCCTGGACCAACGGGCGCCAGTCTTCCAGCAGTGCGTCCAGGGCGACGCGCAAGTCATGCGTTGATTGGCGTGGTGCGGCCTGGCCGAGGCTGCTGAGCAGGGCGCGCAATTCGGCCAGGTTTTCCACCCAATCCTGCAGCAGGCGCCAGTGGCCGTTAAAACGATACTGTTCGGCCAGACGCTGGCTGCTGCCCAGTAAATGCCAGCTCAGCGCGGCAAAGGCATCATCGAGTGGCATCTCGCCGGTCAATTGCGGGGCCGGCAGACTCAGGGCATAGCTGTTCGCATCATGCAGGCGATAACCACGCTCGGCCTTGCTGATATCACACGGCATCAAGGGCAGGGTCGCGGCCAGCTCGGCGGCCAGTTCCAGCAGGGCAGCGGGTTCACCTTCGCGCAATTCCAGCTCCAGCTCGCAGATTTCTTCCTTCTGCTTGCCGACCACGACGTGGCCCAGGTCCAGCGCGGCCTCGATGACCACTTTGCTTTTGCCGCGGCCCCAGGCGATTTCCGCGCGTTCACGCACGAAATCGGTGGTGAAGATGGCCTTGAGGGTTCTCTTGTCCAGTTCGGCCAACGCCTCTGGCCAGCATTCGCCATCGAGTTTCTTCAGGTCGAGCTTGGCTTTGGGCAGGTGCCAGTCGTACTCGTTGCGCTCGGACAGGCCGGCGATGCTCTGGCCGCGAGTCTTGAGGGTCTGGATCACCTCTTCGCCGTCGCGACGCAGGCGCAGGGCGACCTTGGCCCCGGCCAGGTCACGCTCTGGCGTGTCGAAATACTGGTTCATCAGTTCGTGGCGTTCCCAGCCGCTTTTGTTGCGTTTCTTGAGCAATGGGTGCTCGCGCAAGGCTGCCAGGGTCTCGCGGCTGACGCGGAGTTTGATTTCGGTTTCTTTCTGCATGGCCGGAAAATCCAGGGATCGGGTGCGCAGCCGGGGGAAGGTGTGGCTGCCAAGGCCGTGCAGTGTACAGGACTCATCCGTTCTACGCGCCGCGGCGGTTTATGGGAGTGTCCTGTCTCACCAATACTGTTCCTTTTGGGTGAGACAGGACACTCGCGCAAGATGGTTCTATGATGGACATCAATTTGTAAGTCCGGAGCCAGCGATGCCTTTGCCCACCCTGAAAGATCAGTTCGCTGCCCTGATCGCCGCGCCTTCGGTCAGTTGTACCCAACCTGGGCTGGACCAGTCCAACAGTGCCGTGATCGAGCTGCTGGCGGGTTGGCTCGCCGATCTGGGGTTCTCCTGCGATATCCAGCAGGTCAGCCCCGGCAAGTTCAATTTGCTGGCCAGTTTCGGCAGCGGTCCCGGAGGCCTGGTACTGGCCGGGCACAGCGACACGGTGCCGTTCGACGGCCAGTTGTGGCAGACCGATCCGCTGAAGCTCACCGAGGTCGATGGCCGTTGGGTTGGCCTGGGCAGTTGCGACATGAAGGGTTTTTTCGCCCTCGCCATCGAAGCGGTCAAGCCCTTGCTGGAGCAACCGTTCAAGCAGCCCTTGCTGATCCTGGCCACTTGCGACGAAGAAAGCTCCATGGCCGGCGCCCGTGCCCTGGCCGATGCCGGAAGGCCGTTGGGGCGTGCGGCGGTGATCGGCGAGCCGACCGGCCTCAAGCCGATTCGGATGCACAAAGGCATCATGATGGAGCGCATCGACATTCTCGGGCGCAGTGGTCATTCCTCCGACCCGAGCCTGGGTCACAGCGCTCTTGAAGCGATGCACGACGCTATGGGCGAGTTGCGTGGCCTGCGCCTACAATGGCAGCGCGAATTTCGTAACCCGCAATTCACCGTGCCACAGCCAACCCTGAATTTCGGCTGCATCCACGGCGGCGACAACCCCAACAGGATTTGCGGCCAGTGCTCCATGGAGTTCGATCTGCGGCCATTGCCCGGCATGGACCCGAATGTCTTGCGGGCTGCGATCCAGCAGAAGCTCAATCCCATCGCCGAGCGTCATAAAGTCAAGATCGACTACGCACCGCTGTTCCCCGAAGTGCCCCCCTTCGAGCAGGCCGAAGACTGCGAACTGGTGCGAGTGGCCGAGCGACTCACCGGCCATCGTGCCGAAGCAGTGGCGTTTGGCACCGAAGCGCCTTATCTTCAGCGTCTTGGCTGCGAAACCCTGGTACTTGGCCCCGGCGATATCGCCTGTGCCCACCAACCGGGCGAGTACCTTGAAATGTCACGTTTGCAACCTACCGTGCAGCTATTGCGGCAACTGATCGAACATTACTGCCTGACACCGGCCACGGCCGGCTAAATTGCCCACATCCGGGCCCGTATTCATGAGGAGAGCGCGCGTGTCGCCAAGCCTGTTCCGACGATAACCATCAGCCCGCTGTGCGTTCCGTTTCGTCTTTTTTCGGCTGCTATTTATTTACAGGCCCAGGTTCATGCCCGAATACGTCAATTGGCTTCGTCACGCTTCGCCCTACATCAACGCCCACCGCGATTGCACCTTCATCGTCATGCTGCCCGGCGATGGTGTGGAACATCCGAACTTCGGCAACATCGTCCATGACCTGGTACTGCTGCACAGCCTTGGCGTGCGTCTGGTGCTGGTTCATGGTTCGCGTCCACAGATCGAAACCCGCCTCGCCGCGCGGGGCCTGACGCCCCATTACCACCACGGTATGCGCATCACCGACGCTGCAACTCTGGAATGCGTGATCGACGCTGTCGGCCAGCTGCGCATCGCCATTGAAGCGCGCCTGTCGATGGACATGGCGTCCTCGCCGATGCAGGGTTCGCGCCTGCGGGTCGCCAGCGGCAACCTGGTGACGGCACGGCCCATCGGCGTACTGGAAGGCGTGGATTATCACCACACCGGCGAAGTCCGTCGGGTCGATCGCAAGGGCATCAATCGCCTGCTGGACGAACGCTCCATCGTCCTGCTGTCACCATTGGGCTATTCACCGACCGGGGAGATTTTCAACCTCGCCTGCGAAGACGTGGCGACCCGGGCGGCCATCGACCTGGCAGCCGACAAACTGCTGCTGTTCGGTGCCGAGCAGGGGCTGATCGGCGAAGACGGTCGTTTAGTGCGCGAGTTGCGCCCGCAACAGGTCCCGGCCCACATGCAACGGCTGGGCAGCGACTATCAGGCCGAGCTGCTGGATGCGGCGGCCCAGGCCTGTCGCGGTGGTGTGGCGCGCAGTCATATCGTCAGCTACGTCGAAGACGGTGCGTTGCTGGCCGAACTGTTTACCCGCGATGGCAGCGGTACGCTGGTGGCCCAGGAACAATTCGAGGTGGTGCGCGAAGCGGCCATCGAGGATGTCGGCGGTTTGCTGGACCTGATCAGCCCGCTGGAAGAACAGGGGATTCTGGTGCGTCGTTCCCGCGAAGTGCTGGAGCGTGAGATTGAGCAGTTCAGCGTGGTCGAACGCGAAGGCATGATCATCGCCTGCGCGGCGCTTTATCAGATCGCCGATTCGGATGCCGGGGAGCTGGCGTGCCTGGCGGTGAATCCGGAATACCGCCACGGCGGTCGTGGCGATGAGCTGCTGGAGCGGATCGAAACCCGGGCTCGGGCCAAAGGGCTCAAGACGCTCTTCGTACTCACCACCCGTACGGCCCATTGGTTCCGCGAGCGGGGCTTTGAGCCCAGCAGTGTCGAGCGCCTGCCAGCGGCGCGGGCATCGCTGTACAACTATCAGCGCAACTCGAAAATCTTCGAAAAAGCCCTCTAGGCGTCCTGCCAGGGGGTGAGCCGCACATCGGAGTGAACCGCGTAGCTGCGACCTTCTTGATTCCAGACAATGATCCGTCCGGCTGGAATCCATCAAGATCGCAGCTACGCTGTTTTGTCCATGAGTGCTGCATTTGGAGTGCTTGGGAGCCCCGCCGCGTTTCCAGGATCGCCACAGTGCAGGACCGCTATCAATAAAAACATTCAGTAATTCACAGACTGGCCGATATGCCATGTCACGGTTGGATGACGCTTTGATGGCGGTGATATTTCCAAATGAGCTGAAAACTTATGAAACAATTCTTTTTAGATTTATAAACAAACCATTATTCTGCGGGCCGATGTCGCGGGGTTAGACGATGGTCGTAATCACAAATGCTTACGATTGACTTGCCAGTCACGGTCTGGCGCTAATCACGCATCCGCGGATTCCGGGCGTTCGACCCGGAACCAAAGACACACAAGAATTAGAAAACGAGAGGAGCGAAGCATGAACAAGTCCACCTTGGCCCTGGCTGTGGCCGTTGGGGTTCTGGCGCAGCAGGCAGGCGCCGCGGGTTTTATCGAGGACAGCAAGGCGTCTGTCAGTTCTCGTACGTTGTATTTCAATAACGATAACCGTGAAACGGGCACTGAAGATCTGCGCGAAACGGGCACCGGCCTCAAATTCGACTACAAATCTGGCTTCACGCAGGGTGTGGTTGGTTTCGGCATCGACGCTCAGGCGCTGGTTGGTATTCGTCTCGATGGGGGGAGGGGTCGTAACGCCGGCTCCTATATGCCAGCCGATACTGATGGTTCGGCTGTGCATGAGTGGAGCCGTTTGTCCGGCAACGTAAAGGCACTTTTCTCCAAAACCGAAGCTCACGTGGGTGGCGCCCTGGCACCAAACCTGCCGATCCTGGTTGCCAACGACAGCCGTCTGCTGCCACAGACCTTTGAAGGTGGCACCATCACCTCCAAGGAAATCGACAACGTTACTTTTAACGCTGGTCAGTTGGAACACGCCACAGGTCGTGCATCGAGCAACAGCACTGGTCTGGCAGTGGCGGGCGGTACCGAGGAAAGCAACCAGTTCCGTTACGCCGGTGCTGACTGGAAGGTCACCAAAGACCTGACCCTGCAGTACTACTACGCCAACCTGCAGGATTACTACAAGCAGCACTTCCTGGGCGCGGTACACGTTTTCCCGATCAGCGAGGGGCAATCCTTCAAGACCGACCTGCGCTATTTCGACAGCAGCTCGGATGGCCGTAACGGCGACGCGGGCTATCGCTTCAACAACAACAGTGGCTATGCCAAGAACCCGGGCGAGGTCGATAACAAGACCTGGAGCGCGATGTTCACTTACACCCTCGGTGGCAGTGCCTTCCTGTTGGGTCACCAGCAAGTCGGCGATGACGGTGGTTTTGTCTACCTGAACCAGGGCAACGTAGTTGATGGCAACGGTCGCCCCGAAGGTGCCGGTGGTGCGAGCTTCTACCTGTTCACCGACAGCATGATCAACGGGTTTGTCCGTGCCGGTGAAAATACCACCTTCGGCCAATACTCCTACGACTTCGCTTCCTTGGGCGTCCCAGGCCTGAAAGCCTCGGTTTCCTACCTGCGTGGTGATGACGTTAAAACCGTCAGCGGCTCAAGCGATTACTCCGAGTGGGAACGCGACATGCGTGTGGATTACGTCATCCAGCAGGGTGCGTTGAAAGGCTTCGGTACCACCGTGCGTCACGGCTCCTACCGCAGCAGCGGTGTTGGCGATGATCAGGATCAGACTCGCGTGATCTTCAACTACACTTACAACTTCATGTAAGACGTAGCGAAGTAAAGAAGCCCCGCCCGGCAGCACGCCGGGCGGGGCTTTTGCGTCTTCGGATCAGGCCCACCCCTGTAGCCTTCTCCGAACCTTCTCCTCTTTCAGCAACTCGAGGCCTTCTCGAAACCTCGGAAATAATCATGAGCGGCTAGGCCCGAAGCCGCCAGTGAACAGTTTTTTATATTCGCTATTGATCTAGATAAATGGATATTGATTCTTTTTAAAGCAATCAAAACCGGTGCACAGTTTGGACTCACAAAAACCATCAGGAGCCGCACCATGAGCCTCAGACTCGGCGACATCGCCCCCGATTTCGAACAGGATTCCAGCGCCGGCAAGATTCGCTTCCACGAGTGGCTCGGCGATAGCTGGGGAGTGCTGTTTTCCCATCCGGCGGATTTCACACCGGTGTGCACCACCGAACTGGGCCTGACCGCCAAGCTCAAGGACGAGTTCGCCAAACGTGGAGTCAAGGCCATTGCTCTCTCGGTAGACCCGGTGGACTCGCACCACAAGTGGATCGAGGACATCAACGAAACTCAGAATGCGGTGGTCAATTTCCCGATCCTGGCCGACGCCGACCGCAAGGTGTCAGACCTGTATGACCTGATCCACCCCAACGCCAGTGACACGCTGACCGTGCGCTCCCTGTTCGTGATCGATCCGAACAAGAAAATCCGCCTGACTATCACGTATCCGGCCAGCACCGGGCGCAATTTCAACGAGATCCTGCGGGTGATCGACTCATTGCAACTGACCGACAACTACAAGGTGGCCACACCGGCCAACTGGCAGGACGGCGATGAAGTGGTGATCGTGCCGTCGCTCAAGGATGAGGACGAAATCAAACAGCGCTTTCCCAAGGGTTACCGCGCGGTAAAACCTTACCTGCGCCTCACTCCGCAGCCCAATCGCTGACGCAAAACCTGAACCTGTGGGAGCGAGCCTGCTCGCGATAGTGGTCTATCAGTCGACATCGCCGCCGGCCGCCATCGCGAGCAGGCTCGCTCCCACAAAGAGGATCTCTGTGCACTAAGGGTTTTGGCCGTTCCGACGGCCTTTTTTACGTCTTGATGTTTATATCTCTTTATCGAATAAATAAATGAAAAAATATGATTTAAGGATATATAAACCGGCTGTTATGGTTTGCTCCATCCCGCGAGATCGCCCACTGCGCATCGCACGTGACAGTTAAGGAATGGTTGGTATGTTGGTTGTCTCGCTCGGCGGCAGTCCTAGCCAGCGCTCCCGTTCAGGAGTGCTGCTGGAGCGCTCACAACGTTGGTTGCAACAACAGGGGGTGGAAGTGGTGAGCTATCAGGTGCGGGATTTTCCCGCCGAGGATTTGCTCCATGCCCGCTTCGGCAGCCCCAAGGTGGTGGACCTGCTCGCCCAGATCGAAAACGCCGACGGGCTGTTGATCGCCACGCCGGTCTACAAGGCGTCTTTTTCCGGTGCTTTGAAGACAGTGCTGGACCTTCTGCCGGAACGTGCCCTGGCCCATAAGGTGGTATTGCCCATGGCCACGGGCGGCAGCATCGCCCATATGCTGGCGGTGGATTACGCCCTCAAGCCGGTGCTGTCGGCGCTCAAGGCCCAGGAAATGCTCCATGGGATTTTCGCCGAAGACAGCCAGATCGCTTATGGCGAAGGCAGTGCCCAGGCGCAGTTGGCCCCGGCCCTGCAAGCGCGCCTGAGCGAAGCGCTGGAACAGTTCTACAGCGCCATGGCTCGTCGGCCAAAGCCGCTGGACCCCAGCGTATTGAATGAACGCCTATTGAGTGCTCGCTGGAGCATCTGACCCGATACATCACTGATTCAACTCCACCTTACTCAGCCGCCAACGGCCAAGCAGGTGCAGCCAAAACCCCACAGCAAAAGGAGAAGCGCCATGCGCACTGTCATTTTGCGTCGCGGGCTGGTCGCTCTGTTTGCTGCGGCTGTGTCCTTCGGCGCCATCACCCAGGCTCAAGCCGAGACCCTTCGGATCGGTTACCAAAAATACGGCACGTTGGTGCTGCTCAAGGCCAAGGGTACTTTGGAAAAGCGCCTCGCCGCCCAGGGCGTGGACGTGCAATGGACCGAGTTTCCCGGCGGCCCCCAACTGCTTGAAGGCTTGAACGTCGGCTCCATCGATTTTGGTGTGACCGGCGAAACCCCTCCGGTATTCGCCCAGGCGGCCGGCGCTGACCTGCTTTATGTTGCTTACGAGCCGCCCGCGCCTGACAGCGAGGCGATCCTAGTGCCCAAGGGCTCGCCCATCCAGTCGGTGCAGGACCTCAAGGGCAAGAAAGTCGCGCTGAACAAAGGCTCCAACGTCCACTACCTGCTGGTCCGGGCACTCGAAGATGCAGGCCTCAAGTACGCCGATATCCAGACCGTTTTCCTACCACCGGCCGATGCCCGTGCGGCGTTCGAACGTGGCAGCGTGGACGCCTGGGTGATCTGGGATCCGTATCAGGCGGCCGCTGAGCAACAGTTGCAGGCACGCACCCTGCGTGACGGCAAAGGCATCGTCGATAACCACCAGTTCTACCTCGCCACCAAACCCTATGCGCAAAAAAATCCCCAGGTCATCACGACGCTGGTGGAAGAAGTGCGCGCGGTGGGGGAGTGGTCCAAGGCCAACCCTGAAGAGGTGACCCAGCAGGTAGCGCCGCTGCTCGGCCTGCCGGCGGACATCACCCTGACGGCGGTGAAACGCCAAGGCTACGGGGCATTGTTCCTCACGCCGGAAGTGGCGGCGGCGCAGCAGAAAATCGCTGACCGCTTCTACCAGCTCAAATTGATCCCCAAACCCTTGAGCATCAAGGACGTGATCTGGACGCCGCCGGCGGCCGTTGCGAAAGCGCAGTAATTCGATCCCTTAGGAGACCACTCCATGAGCCTCAATATTTTCTGGTTCCTGCCCACCCACGGCGATGGCCATTATCTTGGCACTGCTGAAGGCGCCCGCGCCGTTGATCACGGCTACCTGCAGCAGGTAGCCCAGGCGGCGGATCGACTGGGTTTCGGCGGTGTGCTGATTCCTACCGGACGTTCCTGCGAGGACTCCTGGCTGGTGGCCGCTTCGTTGATTCCGGTGACCCAGCGCCTGAAGTTCCTCGTCGCCCTGCGCCCCGGGATCATTTCCCCGACGGTGGCGGCGCGCCAGGCCGCGACGCTCGACCGGTTGTCCGGTGGACGTGCGCTGTTCAACCTGGTGACCGGCGGCGACCCGGACGAACTGGCTGGCGACGGCCTGTTCCTGGACCACGAGCAACGCTACCAGGCGTCGGTGGAATTCACCCGCATCTGGCGCCGGGTGCTGGAAGGCGAAACCGTGGATTATGACGGTGAGCACATCAGTGTGAAGGGCGCCAAGCTGCTCTATCCGCCGATTCAGCAACCGCGTCCGCCGCTGTATTTCGGCGGCTCGTCGGAGGCTGCCCAGGATCTTGCGGCCGAACAGGTGGAAATGGTGCTGACCTGGGGTGAGTCGCCCGCAGCCGTCGCGCAAAAAATCGAACAAGTGCGGGCCAAGGCCGCGAAGCTTGGCCGTACCGTGCGCTTCGGCATCCGCCTGCATGTGATCGTGCGTGAAACCAACGCCGAAGCCTGGCGAGCGGCCGACCGGCTGATCTCCCACCTGGACGACGACACCATTGCCCGTGCGCAGGCCTCCCTGGCGCGTTTCGATTCGGTGGGCCAGCAACGTATGGCCGCGTTGCATGGCGGCCGACGCGACAAGTTGGAAGTCAGCCCCAACCTGTGGGCCGGTGTCGGCCTGGTGCGCGGCGGCGCCGGAACGGCGTTGGTGGGCGATGGCCCGACCGTGGCGGCCCGGGTCAAGGAGTACGCCGACCTTGGTATCGACACCTTTATCTTCTCCGGTTATCCACACCTGGAAGAGTCCTATCGCGTGGCGGAACTGCTGTTCCCACACCTGGACGTGGAGCGCCCGGAGTTGCCGAAGAGCCAGGGCTATGTGAGCCCGTTTGGTGAAATGGTCGCCAACGACATTCTTCCCAAAGCCGCGTCCCAGAGCTGAGGCGGCCATGAAGAAAATTATCCACAACCTGGCGCCCTGGGCGGTGCCGCTGCTGTTGTTGGCGGTGTGGCAACTGTCGGTATCGGCAGGCTGGTTGTCCACGCGGATCCTGCCGGCCCCCGTGGCCGTCATCGAAGCCGGGGTCAACCTGGTGCGCAGCGGCGAAATCTGGACGCACTTGGCCATCAGCGGTTGGCGCGCAGCGGTGGGCTTCCTGATCGGCGGCGGCATTGGCCTGACCCTGGGTTTCATCACCGGTTTGTCGACATGGGGCGAGCGACTGTTGGACAGCTCGGTGCAGATGGTGCGTAACGTGCCGCACCTGGCGCTGATTCCGCTGGTGATCCTGTGGTTCGGCATCGATGAGTCAGCGAAAATTTTCCTGGTGGCGCTGGGCACGCTGTTCCCCATCTACCTCAACACCTACCACGGGATTCGTAACGTCGATCCGGCGCTGGTGGAAATGTCGCGCAGCTACGGCTTGTCCGGCTTCAGCCTGTTTCGCCAAGTGATCCTGCCCGGCGCCTTGCCTTCGATCCTGGTGGGCGTGCGCTTTGCGTTGGGCTTCATGTGGCTGACGCTGATCGTGGCGGAAACCATTTCAGCCAGTGCCGGCATCGGTTATCTGGCGATGAATGCCCGGGAATTCCTGCAGACCGACGTGGTGGTCCTGGCGATTCTTCTGTACGCCGTGCTCGGCAAACTGGCCGACCTTGCCGCCCGCGGGCTTGAGCGGGTCTGGCTGCGCTGGCACCCGGCGTATCAAGTGAGCAAGGGAGGTCCCGCATGACCGCCCAACAACCTCCACGCTTGCTGCGCGGTATCCCGCTGGCCGTGCGCAAATTGCAAAAAAACTTCGGTTCGCGCCAGGTTCTGCGTGACATTGACCTGCATATACCGGCCGGGCAGTTCGTGGCAGTGGTCGGGCGCAGCGGCTGCGGCAAAAGTACTTTGCTGCGCTTGCTGGCTGGCCTCGATCAACCCACTGACGGCCAATTACTGGCGGGTTCGGCACCGTTGAGTGCCGCACAACAGGACACGCGGTTGATGTTCCAGGAGGCGCGTTTGCTGCCCTGGAAAAAAATCATCGACAACGTTGGCCTCGGCCTAAAGGGCAACTGGCGCCCGCAGGCGTTGCAAGCACTGGAAGCCGTCGGTTTGGCCGACCGCGCTCATGAGTGGCCGGCGGCGCTGTCTGGCGGACAGAAACAACGGGTGGCCCTGGCCCGCGCGCTGATTCATCAGCCACGCCTGTTGCTGCTCGACGAACCCTTGGGGGCGCTGGACGCCCTGACCCGGATTGAGATGCAGCAATTGATCGAGCGCTTGTGGCAGCAACACGGCTTCACCGTGCTGCTAGTGACCCATGACGTCAGCGAGGCGGTGGCCATCGCCGACCGGGTGATCCTGATCGAGGACGGCCGGATCGGCCTCGACTTGGCCATCGACCTGCCACGCCCACGGGCTCGCGGCTCTCATCGGCTGGCGAGCCTGGAAACCGAAGTTCTCAACCGCGTGCTGTCCTTGCCCGGCCAACCGCCGGAGCCCGAACCGATTTCACCCTTGCCTACGCAACTGCGTTGGGCGCAATAACTTCATCCAGACAGGAATCGACACCATGACTATCAAAGCCATCAACGTACGCAACCAGTTCAAAGGCACCATCAAGGAAATCGTCGAGGGCGACGTGCTGTCGGAAATCGACGTCCAGACTGCCTCGGGTATTGTCACCTCGGTCATCACCACTCGTTCCGTCAAGGAGCTGGAGCTGGCGATCGGCAGCGAAGTGATCGCCTTCGTCAAATCCACGGAGGTGTCTATCGCCAAGTTGTGAGCGATGTTTCAGGGGGCATCACGCTTGGGCAAATACGGCGGCAGATACAACCCCAGGTAAGCATCGAACACCCGCATGCCTTCTTCGGCCATGCGCGGGGTGATCTGGCCGTGTTGCTGCACCGAGCGCGCGTAGACGCGGTCGCCCAGTTCCATGGCCAGGGCGAACACATCAACGTCATGGGGCAGTGCCGGCAGTTCGAAATGGCGAGCGAAGAGCTTGTGCAACAATTCGCCGAGTTCGAGATCGTGCTGACGGTCGGCCTGGATGACTTCAGTCAGGCCATGTTGGGCCAGGATCAGTTGGCGGGCGGCGGCGTCCTGGCTGTAGATGGTCAGCATGCGCTGCTCCACCTGCCGCGACAGGTCGTGCCAGTGGTTCAGTTGCGCATGATCGATCGGCACTTGCAGGCAGGCGCGAAAGGCCGCGTGGACGTCGGCGGTCAGCCCTTGCAGCAGGGCCGGGACGCTGGCGAAGAAGTGATACACCGAGGAGGGCGGGATCCCGGCGCGTTCGGCGACGCTGTAGATCGACAGGCTGGCCACGCCTTCGGCAGCGAGCAGCGTGCGGGCGGCATCGAGAATCGAGTCGATCCGGGCCTGGCTGCGGGCGCGAGGCTTGCGAGGGGTGGCGGTGCGCGTCATCGGTGTCTCCTGCGGGGCTGCCGGGCATTGTACGAGCCGGGTTCAGTGTTGTCTTCAAGGCCGTCATCGCGAGCAGGCTCGCTCCCACATTGGATCTTTGGTGGTCAGTTAATCATGCTCACCACAGTTCCCTGTGGGAGCGAGCCTGCTCGCGATCCGCCGAAGGCGGCCATCCACCCCAAGGCATAAAAAAACGCCGCAGCCTCGAAGGCCTGCGGCGTTTTTTTACTGCAACCCGCTTACACGGTATGCAGGTACCAGTTGTACTCAAGGTCGGAGATGGAGTGTTCGAACTCCTCCAGCTCGCTTTCCTTGCAGGCCACGAAGATATCGATGTATTTCGGATCGATGTACTTGGCCATGACTTCGCTGTCGTCCAGCTCGCGCAGGGCATCGCGCAGGTTGTTCGGCAGGCTTTGCTCGTTCTGCTCGTAGCTGTTGCCTTCCACCGGCGCACCGGGCTCGATCTTGTTGACCAGGCCATGGTGCACGCCAGCCAGTACGGCGGCCATCAGCAGATACGGGTTGGCGTCGGCGCCGGCCACGCGGTGTTCCAGACGCACCGCATCGGCGGAGCCGGTGGGTACGCGCAGGGCCACGGTGCGGTTGTCCAGGCCCCAGGTCGGCGAGTTCGGCACGTAGAACTGTGCGCCGAAACGACGGTAGGAGTTCACGTTCGGGCAGAGGAAAGCCATCTGCGCCGGCAGGGTCTCGAGCACACCGCCGATCGCGTGACGCAGTGCGGCGTTCTGCTCGGGATCCTCGCTGGCAAAAATATTCTTGCCATCTTTATCCAGGATCGAAATGTGGACGTGCAGGCCATTGCCCGCCTGGCCCGGATACGGCTTGGCCATGAAGGTAGTGTCCATTTCATGGTCGTAGGCGATGTTCTTGATCAGGCGCTTGAGCAGTACCGCGTAGTCGCAGGCCTTGATCGGGTCGGCCACGTGGTGCAGGTTCACTTCGAACTGCGCCGGGGCACTTTCCTTGACGATGGCATCGGCGGGAATGCCTTGCTCCTTGGCTCCCTCCAGAATGTCCTGGAGGCAATCGACGTATTCGTCGAGGTCGTCGATCAGGTAGACCTGTGTCGAGTGCGGGCGTTTGCCGGAGATCGGCGAGCGGGGCGGTTGTGGGCGTCCATTCACGTTCTCCTGGTCGATCAGGTAGAACTCCAGTTCGAATGCCGCGCAGATGGTCAGGCCCAGCTCATCGAACTTGGTCACGACCTGGCGCAGGACTTCGCGAGGGTCGGCGAAGAAAGGGTCACCTTCAAGTTCGTGCATGGTCATTAGCAGTTGCGCGGTAGGGCGCTTCTGCCAGGGCTCGTTGCACAGGGTGTCAGGGATTGGATAACAGATCCGGTCAGCGTCGCCGATGTCCAGGCCCAGGCCGGTGCTTTCCACCGTGGAGCCGTTGATATCCAGGGCAAATAAAGAGGCCGGCAGGTTGATGCCTTTCTCGTAAACCTTGTGGAGGCTGGTGCGTTCAATGCGCTTGCCGCGCACCACACCATTCATATCCGCAATCAGAAGGTCAACGTACAGAACCTCAGGATGTTCCTTAAGGAACGCGTTCGCTTCGTTAAGCTGAACGGCACGCGGGGGTACCGACATGATGCAACACCTTTGTTGTTAAAAATATCAATCATTGATCTCTTCTAAACCCAGTCAACCCGAACGGCATGCCGAAGTCAAGCTGGGCCTTTTTTGCTCTAAAAAAGCACCTGCGGGGCTTTTTTGAGGCAATTTGGGGCGTTTTTTTCCCTTTGGAGGAGATGGCGCCCGCAGGCTTGAGCGGGCCGTGTTGTATTTTTTACGGGGGTGTTGTGTAAAAAAATGAACAAGGCTAAGCTCGATTCAAACCCATAACAGCAATAATACCGGGGTGCTTCATGTCTCGCCTGCCGTTAATCGGCGTCACCACCTGCTCCAGGCAGATGGGTCTGCATGCGTATCACGTCAGTGGCGATAAATATTCCCGGGCTGTCGCGACAGCCGCCAAGGGCTTGCCAGTGCTGATTCCGTCCCTGGCGGATCTGTTCCCGCCGTCCGATATTCTGGACGCCCTGGACGGCATTCTTTTTACCGGCTCTCCTTCTAATGTAGAACCTTTTCACTATCAGGGCCCCGCCAGCGCGCCGGGCACTGCTCATGATCCTGCACGGGATGCCACCACCCTGCCGTTGATCCGCGCCGCTGTAGCGGCCGGCATCCCGGTGCTGGGTATCTGCCGTGGGTTCCAGGAGATGAACGTAGCCTTTGGCGGCAGCCTGCATCAGAAAGTTCATGAAGTCGGAACGTTCATCGATCATCGTGAAGACGACACTCAAGCGGTGGATGTCCAATACGGTCCTGCCCACGCTGTGCATATCCAGCCTGGCGGTATTCTGGCAGGGCTGGGGCTGCCGCTGGCGATTCAGGTCAATTCGATCCATAGCCAGGGTATCGAGCGTCTGGCACCTGGGTTGCAGGCCGAAGCGGTGGCGCCGGATGGCCTGATCGAGGCTGTTTCGGTGCCAGGAGGCAAGGCTTTTGCTTTAGGTGTGCAATGGCACCCTGAATGGGAGGTAAGCTCCAACCCGTACTACCTTGCGATTTTCCAGGCATTTGGCGATGCCTGCCGGGCAAGGGCAACACAACGCGACGCCGATGCGTCAAACAACGCCTGACTACTAAATAGCAGCCAGGAAACTCACGCCTAGAGGCATTTATGAGTAACAACCTCGACCAGCTCACCGATTGGTTGAAAGACCATAAGATCACAGAAGTCGAATGCATGATTGGCGACCTGACCGGCATCACCCGGGGCAAGATTTCGCCGACCAACAAGTTCATTGCCGAAAAAGGCATGCGCCTGCCCGAGAGCGTTCTGCTCCAGACCGTTACGGGCGACTATGTCGAAGACGACATCTATTACGAACTGCTCGACCCTGCCGACATCGACATGATGTGCCGCCCGGACGAAAACGCAGTGTTCCTTGTGCCCTGGGCCATCGAGCCCACCGCCCAGGTTATCCACGACTCCTACGACAAGCATGGCAATCCCATCGAACTGTCGCCGCGCAACGTGCTCAAGAAAGTGCTCAAGCTCTATGCCGACAAGGGCTGGCAGCCGATCGTCGCGCCGGAAATGGAGTTCTACCTGACCAAGCGCAGCGACGACCCGGACTTCCCGTTGCAGCCGCCCATTGGCCGCTCCGGTCGCCCGGAAACCGGCCGTCAGTCGTTCTCGATCGAAGCGGCCAACGAATTCGACCCGTTGTTCGAAGACGTCTACGACTGGTGCGAACTGCAGGAGCTGGACCTCGACACGCTGATCCATGAGGACGGCACGGCGCAGATGGAGATCAATTTCCGTCACGGCGACGCCTTGTCCCTGGCCGACCAGATCCTGGTGTTCAAGCGCACCATGCGCGAAGCGGCGCTCAAGCACAACGTAGCCGCCACTTTCATGGCCAAGCCCATGACCGGCGAGCCCGGCAGTGCGATGCACCTGCACCAGAGCATCATCGACAAAGACACCGGCAAGAACGTCTTTTCCAATGAAGACGGGACCATGAGCACGCTGTTCCTGAATCACATTGGAGGTCTGCAGAAGTTCATCCCCGAGCTGCTGCCGCTGTTTGCCCCCAACGTGAACTCGTTCCGCCGCTTCCTGCCGGATACGTCGGCGCCGGTGAACGTGGAATGGGGTGAAGAGAACCGCACCGTGGGCCTGCGCGTGCCGGAAGCCGGGCCGCAGAACCGTCGGGTGGAAAACCGTTTGCCGGGCGCCGACGCCAACCCGTACCTGGCGATCGCCGCCAGCCTGTTGTGCGGCTACATCGGCATGGTCGAAGGCATCAACCCGAGCGCGCCGGTGGTGGGGCGAGGGTATGAACGTCGCAACCTGCGCCTGCCACTGACCATCGAAGATGCCCTCGAGCGCATGGAAAACAGCGCCACCATCGAGAAATACCTGGGCAAGAAATTCATCACAGGCTACGTCGCGGTCAAGCGGGCCGAGCATGAAAACTTCAAGCGCGTCATCAGTTCGTGGGAGCGGGAATTCCTGCTCTTTGCCGTCTGAAGCGCCGGACGGGACTGCTTCAGGCAGTTCCGTCCCCACCGATCTACAAGGAGAATTCGCATGACCGGCAACAATCCGCAAACCCGTAAATGGCAGGCCCTGAGCAACGATCACCACCTGGCGCCATTCAGCGACTTCAAGCAGCTCAAAGAGAAAGGCCCGCGCATCATCACCCACGCCAAGGGCGTTTACCTGTGGGACAGTGAAGGCAACAAGATCCTCGATGGCATGGCCGGCCTCTGGTGCGTGGCCGTCGGCTACGGCCGCGACGAACTGGCCGACGCCGCCAGTCAGCAGATGCGCGAGCTGCCGTACTACAACCTGTTCTTCCAGACCGCTCACCCGCCGGTGCTGGAATTGTCCAAAGCCATCGCCGACATCGCCCCTGAAGGCATGAACCACGTGTTCTTCACCGGCTCCGGCTCCGAAGGCAACGACACCATGCTGCGCATGGTCCGCCACTACTGGGCGATCAAGGGCCAGCCGAACAAAAAAGTCATCATCAGCCGCAAGAACGGCTATCACGGTTCGACCGTGGCCGGCGCGAGCCTGGGCGGCATGACGTACATGCACGAGCAGGGCGACCTGCCGATCCCCGGCATTGTCCACATCGCCCAACCCTACTGGTTCGGCGAGGGCGGCGACATGAGCCCGGAAGAGTTCGGCGTATGGGCGGCCAACCAGCTGGAAGAAAAGATCCTGGAAATCGGCGTGGACAACGTGGGTGCCTTCATCGCCGAGCCGATCCAGGGCGCGGGCGGAGTCATCGTGCCGCCGGACAGCTACTGGCCGCGCATGAAGGAAATCCTCGCCAAGTACGACATCCTGTTCGTGGCCGATGAAGTGATCTGTGGTTTCGGTCGCACCGGTGAGTGGTTCGGTACCGATCATTACGGGTTGAAACCCCACATGATGACCATCGCCAAGGGCCTGACCTCCGGTTACATCCCCATGGGCGGCCTGATCGTGCGTGACGATGTGGTGGCGGTGCTCAACGAAGGCGGCGACTTCAACCACGGGTTTACCTATTCCGGTCACCCGGTAGCCGCTGCGGTGGCCTTGGAAAACATCCGCATTCTGCGCGACGAAAAGATCGTCGAGCGTGTTCATGGCGAAACGGCACCCTATTTGCAACAGCGCCTGAGGGAACTGAACGATCATCCGCTGGTGGGTGAGGTACGCGGTGTCGGCTTGCTGGGGGCGATCGAACTGGTACAGGACAAGGCCACGCGCAAGCGCTACGAAGGCAGGGGTGTGGGCATGATCTGCCGGCAGTTCTGTTTTGATAATGGGCTGATCATGCGCGCCGTGGGTGACACCATGATCATTGCGCCGCCGCTGGTGATCAGCAAGGCCGAGATCGATGAACTGGTGACCAAGGCGCGGCACTGCCTGGACCTGACGCTCAGTGCGTTGCAAGGCTAAGTGCTAGGCTCTGAGCGAGGCGCCCGTACGGGCCTCGTCCGGCGTAAACAAAAGGCTGGGCTTTTGTTGAAAGGCTGGCCTGTAACTTGCCAGACTACCGGCTGTTCAAGTTGCCCGCGAGCCGGCTACTGAACGACGGCTAAGAAGAATAACTGGAGCATTTTTCATGAAGGCATTAGGCATGAAGACATTAGGTATGAAGATGGCTGGCAAGACCCTCCTCGCCATGTCCCTGACGGGCGTGATGGCGAGTGCTGTTCAGGCGGACGACAAAGTGCTGCACGTCTATAACTGGTCCGATTACATTGCACCGGACACGGTCGCCAAGTTCGAGAAAGAGACGGGGATCAAGGTCGTCTACGACGTGTTCGACAGCAACGAGACCCTGGAAGCCAAGTTGCTGGCGGGCAAGTCCGGCTATGACATCGTGGTGCCGTCGAACAACTTCCTGGCCAAGCAGATCAAGGCCGGTGTTTACCAGGAGCTGGACAAGTCCAAGCTGCCGGACTGGAAGAACCTGGACACCGACCTGCTCAAGGCCGTGGGCGATGCCAGCGACAAGGGCAACAAATATGCCTTCCCCTACATGTGGGGCTCCATCGGTATTGGCTACAACCCGGAGAAGGTCAAGGCTGCACTGGGTATCGACAAGATCGATTCGTGGGACGTGGTGTTCAAACCGGAAAACATGGCCAAGCTCAAGAGCTGCGGCGTGAGCTTCCTCGATGCACCGACCGAGATGATCCCGGCGGCACTGCATTACCTGGGCAAGCCGACCGACAGCAAGGACAAGGCTGACCTGAAGGCCGCTGAAGACCTGTTCCTGAAGATTCGTCCTTCGGTTGCCTATTTCCACTCCTCCAAATACATCTCGGACCTGGCCAACGGCAACATCTGCGTGGCTGTGGGTTACTCCGGTGACCTGGAGCAGTCCAAGGAGCGCGCCAAGGAAGCGGGAGACAAGGTCAAGCTCAGCTACGTCATTCCAAAAGAAGGCGCCGGCACTTTCTACGACATGGTCGCCATTCCCAAGGACGCCGAGAACGTCGAATCCGCCTACAAGTTCATGAACTTCCTGATGCAGCCGCAGATCATGGCTGAAATCACCAACGCCGTACGTTTCCCGAACGGCAACAAGGCGGCCACGCCACTGGTGGACAAGGACATCACCAGCGATCCGAGCATCTACCCGTCTGACGAAGTGAAGAAGCAGCTGTATGCAATCAGTGATCTGGATGCCGGCACGTTGCGTCTGATCACCCGCAGCTGGACCAAGATCAAGTCTGGCAAGTAAGCCGGTCTGAGGCATCTTCCTGTTGTCGCCGGCATCGCGGCGGCGGCAACGGGAATAATTAAATGACTAAAAGTTTTGCTGGATCGGTTTATCGAGGGTAAGTTGCGCGCCGGTTTTGTTGCAGGGCACATCGCTGCCAGGTAACGGGGGCAACTTGGGCCCAACTATTTAAGAGGACCTCCACGTGCCTGTTTTTTCTTTGTTACGCAATGCCATGCTGATCGGTGCCGGACTGACGCTTGCCGTCAGCGTCCAGGCTGCCTCCACCGTGCATATTTATAACTGGTCGGATTACATCGGCGAGACCACCCTGGCGGACTTTGAAAAGGCCACGGGGATCAAACCGGTGTACGACGTCTTCGACTCCAACGAAACCCTGGAAGGCAAACTGCTGGCCGGTCGTACCGGCTACGACGTGGTCGTGCCGTCCAACCATTTTCTGGGCAAGCAGATCAAGGCCGGGGCGTTCCAGAAACTCGACAAGTCGCAGTTGAGCAACTACGCCAACCTGGACCCGGTGCTGCTCAAACGCCTGGAGAAGAATGATCCGGGCAATCAGTACGCCGTGCCCTATCTGTGGGGTACCAACGGCATCGGCTACAACGTCGAGAAGGTCAAGGCTGCGCTGGGCGTCGACAAGATCGACTCGTGGGCCATGCTGTTCGAACCGGAAAACATCAAGAAACTCTCCAGCTGTGGCGTTTCGTTCCTCGATTCGGGCGACGAGATGATCCCGGCGATGCTCAATTACCTGCTCCTGGACCCCAACAGCCAGAACCCTGAAGACTACAAGAAGGCCGAGGCTCAACTTCTCAAGATCCGGCCTTACGTCACCTACTTCAACTCTTCCAAATACATCTCCGATCTGGCCAATGGCGAGATCTGCGTGGCTGCCGGTTTCTCCGGTGACATCTTCCAGGCCCGCGAACGTGCTGAAGAAGCGAAAAAGGGCATCGAGATCGCTTATGTGATTCCCAAGGAAGGCGCCAACCTCTGGTTCGACATGCTGGCGATCCCGCGCGATTCCTCCAACGTCAAAGAAGCCCACGCCTTCATCAACTATTTACTCAAGCCTGAAGTGATCGCCCAAGTCAGTGACGCCGTCGGCTATGCGAACCCCAATCCCAAGGCCGGCGAGTTGATGGACCAGCAAGTGCGCACCGACGAAGCGGTTTACCCACCGCAAGCGGTCGTTGACAAGCTGTACGTCAACTCCGAGCTGCCGCCCAAGATCCAGCGCGTCATGACCCGCAGCTGGACCAGGGTCAAGTCAGGCAAATAGGGTCAAGCGCTTTAACTATTCCAAGGCTCGTCCGCGCAGGGCGAGCTGCAAATTTTGTGGGAGTTTCGTAAATGGCAGTTGCCTCCGGCGCCTATAAGAAAGCCCTCGAGGGCGACCAGACACCCAAGCAGGTGTTGGTCAAAATCGACCGGGTCACGAAAAAGTTCGACGAGACGATTGCCGTGGACGATGTGTCCCTGGAAATCAAGAAAGGCGAAATCTTCGCCCTGCTCGGCGGTTCGGGATCGGGCAAATCCACCTTGCTCCGCATGCTGGCGGGTTTCGAACGGCCCACGGAGGGGCGCATTTTCCTCGACGGTGTAGACATCACCGACATGCCGCCCTATGAGCGGCCGATCAACATGATGTTCCAGTCCTACGCCCTGTTCCCCCACATGACCGTGGCGCAGAACATTGCTTTCGGCCTGCAGCAGGACAAAATCCCGAAAGCCGAGATCGACGCCCGCGTGGCCGAAATGCTCAAGCTGGTGCAGATGAGCCAGTACGCCAAGCGCAAGCCGCATCAGCTCTCCGGCGGCCAGCGTCAACGTGTGGCCCTGGCCCGTTCCCTGGCCAAACGGCCCAAGCTGTTGCTGCTCGACGAACCGATGGGTGCCTTGGACAAGAAGCTGCGCTCGCAGATGCAGCTTGAGCTGGTCGAGATCATCGAGCGGGTTGGCGTAACCTGCGTCATGGTGACCCACGATCAGGAAGAGGCCATGACCATGGCCGAGCGCATCGCGATCATGCACCTGGGCTGGATCGCCCAGATCGGCAGCCCGATCGACATCTACGAAACCCCCACCAGCCGGCTGGTCTGTGAGTTCATTGGCAACGTCAACATCTTCGAGACCGAAGTGGTGGACGACGCCGAAGGCCACGCGGTGCTGACTTGCAAGGACCTGGACCGCAACATCTACGTGGGCCACGGCATCAGTACCTCGGTGCAGGACAAATCGGTCACCTACGCCATCCGCCCGGAAAAACTGCTGGTCACCGCCGAGCAGCCGGACTGCGAGCACAACTGGTCCAGCGGCAAGGTCCATGACATCGCCTACCTGGGCGGCCATTCGGTGTTCTACGTCGAATTGCCGAGCGGCAAACTGGTGCAGTCCTTTGTCGCCAACGCCGAGCGCCGGGGTCAGCGTCCGACCTGGGGCGACCAGGTATTCGTGTGGTGGGAAGACGACAGCGGAGTGGTGCTTCGCTCATGAACATGCGCAAATTCAAACGCCGACTCGACCGAATAACGCCCGGTGGCCGTCAACTGGTCATCGGGGTGCCCTTCATCTGGCTGTTCCTGTTCTTCATGCTGCCGTTCTTCATCGTCCTGAAGATCAGTTTCGCCGAAGCCGACGTGGCCATTCCGCCGTACACCGAGATCTACAGCTACATCGACCAGAAGCTGCAGGTGCTGCTCAACTTCAGTAACTATGTGCTGCTCAGCGAAGATGATCTGTACATCGCCGCCTACCTCGGCTCGCTGAAGATGGCCCTGATCAGCACCGTCTTGTGCCTGCTGATCGGCTACCCGATGGCCTACGCCATCGCCAAGGCCCGCCCGGACCTGCAAACGGTGCTGCTGCTGCTGATCATGATGCCGACCTGGACCGCGATCCTGATCCGCGTCTATGCGTGGATGGGCATCCTCAGCAACAACGGTCTGCTCAACGGCTTTTTGATGAGCATGGGCTGGATCAGCGAACCGCTGCAGATCCTCAACACCAACCTGGCGGTCTACATCGGCATCGTCTACTCGTACCTGCCGTTCATGATCCTGCCGCTCTACGCCAACCTGGTGAAGCACGACCCGAGCTTACTGGAGGCGGCGTCCGACCTGGGGTCGAGCACCTTCAACAGTTTCTGGAAAATCACCGTACCGCTGTCCAAGAACGGCATCATCGCCGGCTGCATGCTGGTGTTCATCCCGGTGGTGGGCGAGTTCGTGATCCCGGAACTGCTGGGTGGCCCGGAAACCCTGATGATCGGCAAAGTGCTGTGGCAGGAATTCTTCAACAACCGTGACTGGCCGGTGGCGTCCGCGCTGGCAGTGGTGATGCTGGCGATCCTGATCGTGCCCATCATCCTGTTCAACCGCAGTCAGGCCAAAGAAATGGAGGGCAAGGAATGAAGCGCTTCAGTTTTTCAAGCCTGATGCTGGTGCTGGGTCTGCTGTTCATCTATGCGCCAATGCTGATCCTGGTGATTTACTCCTTCAACGCTTCGAAACTGGTGACGGTATGGGGCGGCTGGTCGATCAAGTGGTACGTCGGTCTGCTGGACAACAGCCAGTTGATGGGCTCGGTGGTGCGCTCGCTGGAAATCGCCTGCTATACGGCGATCGCCGCGGTGGCCCTGGGTACACTGGCGGCCTTCGTGTTGACCCGTATTACCCATTTCAAGGGCCGCACGCTGTTCGGCGGCCTGGTCACCGCACCATTGGTGATGCCGGAGGTGATCACCGGTCTGTCGCTGTTGCTGCTGTTCGTGGCGATGGCGCAGATGATCGGCTGGCCCCAGGAACGTGGCATCGTCACGATCTGGATCGCCCACACCACGTTCTGCTCGGCCTATGTGGCGGTGGTGGTCTCGGCACGCTTGCGTGAACTGGACCTGTCTATCGAAGAAGCGGCCATGGACCTGGGGGCGCGGCCGTGGAAGGTGTTCTTCCTGATCACCATCCCGATGATCGCGCCATCGCTGGCGGCGGGGGGCATGATGTCGTTCGCCTTGTCGCTGGACGATCTGGTGCTGGCGAGTTTCGTCTCCGGCCCGGGCTCGACAACGTTGCCGATGGAAGTGTTCTCGGCGGTACGCCTGGGGGTCAAACCGGAAATCAATGCCGTGGCGAGCCTGATCCTGCTGGCCGTATCGTTGGTGACTTTCCTGGTCTGGTACTTCAGCCACCGCGCCGAAGAAAACCGCAAGCGGGCGATCCAGCAAGCCATCGAAGAAAGCGCCGCCGACTCCTGGAAACAGCCAGACCCGCGCCGGGCAGCCGCGCCGGTCTGACCGGACGCTGAGTCACTGTGGGAGCAACTGTCTTGGATGGTTTATTTAGCCATCCTTTCCAGGGACAGCGAGGCTCCCACAGGTCTTTTTGTTGCCCACAAATCCGGGATCAGGCCCAAATCCAATGTGGAAGCGAGCCTGCTCGCGATAGCGGCGTAGCAGTCAATGAAGATCTCAGTGATCGCCTCTCACTTCTTCAACGCATCATGTGCTTCCAGCGCCCGCAGGGAGTAGATATACGCCGCGCCGGCATTCAGAGAAACCGCGGTGGCCAGGGTGGCGGCGATCTCTTCGCGGGTGGCGCCGGCCTTGATGGCCGCATCGGTATGCACGCCGATGCAGCCGTCGCAGCGGGTCGTGATCGCCACGGCGATGGAGATCAGCTCCCGGGTCTTGGCATCCAGCACGTTGTTATCGGCCGCGGCTTCATCCAGGGCCATGTAGGCCTTGACCATTTTCGGATTGCTTTTGCCCAGGGCGCCGAAGGCACTTTTGATGGTGGGCAGCAGTTCGGACCAGTTGATGAACATGGGGTTGACTCCATAAAAAGGGGTAGTTGTTAAACCCTTCCAGTCTTGACCATAAATAGCGTCCAAGCCTGTTGATTGATGAAAAGCGTTACCCGTCATTGGGCTCAAGGCTTAGCCCCGACCGGCAGCAGCTTCAAGGTGCTGCGGGTATTGGCCATCACTTCTATTTCGGCCAGATGCGCCTGGTAGTACAGCCCTTCGATGTAAGCCTCGGCCTGATCCGCGTAATGCGCGTCGAACGGCACGCCGCTTTGCCCGACGGGGTTGACCGTGATGCTGTGGGCCGGATCGGCAAAGTCGATAATGCGTCGGGTGGACGGGCCATAGGTCACTGGCCAGGGCGCCGGACCGATTTTGGCCGAGAGGTTGTTGGGCACTTCATGGGTACCGGGAGCAGCAAAGGGGCCGACGTTGAAGATCCGGTCCAGCGGCTTTTGCAGGCCCAGCGGATGACCGTGGGTGAGGGTGTGCGCCTTGCCCCATTGCCATTGGCTGGCATCGTCACCCAGGGTGGCCTTCAGGTGCGCCAGACTCTTGCCCCAGGCCCTCATCACCGTGTCGGCACGGGTCTCCTTGCCCGGGGTGGTGCGATCGTCCCACCAGGGCGAATCCTCTGATGCCGCCAGGCGTGGCAGCGCGGCGTCGATCACTCGGGTCGACAGCGCGGTTTCGAAGAGCCCGTCGCCCAATTCATCGTGCAGTGCGGCGTCGGCCAGGTTAAAGAGGAACTGGTTGAACAGCGTGGCGCTTATGGAGTCCAGCGGATAGTCGCCCTGCCATTGGGCCAGTTGTTCCACCCATTTACGCTCCCGGGGGGCGCTGACCCCGTTACGCAGCACCGGCAGCAAAGGCGCGAGCAAACGCGGACCGTAGGCGGTGGTGGTGCCCAATTGCAGTTTGCGGGTGGTTTCGATGTCCCACTTGGCCTGCTTGTCGCCCAGTTGGAGGTTGAGTTTCTGGCCGCGATCGGCAAGGTTGTAGTAACCCGCAATCTCGATGCCGCTGGCCGATACCGGCTGGAAATTGGCCGACACGATGTAGCCTCGGGCCGGGTTCTCTTCCTGGGGGTTGCTGCTGAAAGGGTAGAAGCCCTCCTTTTGCGCCTCTGCGCTGCCGCCATCGAGCATGAAACCGGGCTGCACGCCGGCCGGCCGCTTGGGCAATTGCGCCGCGGCCCACCAACCGATATCGCCCTTGGCGTTGGCCCACACCACATTCAGCCCTGGCGCGTGGATCTTGGCTGACGCGCTGCGAGCCTTGGTCAGGGTGTCGGCGCGATTGAGCTGGTAGAAGGCTTCGAGGATCGGGTTGCGGCTTTCCAGGAACCCCCACCACATGGCGATAGGTGTCTTGCCGGCGTTGGCGCCGAGGGCGTCGTTGACGATCGGGCCATGGGGCGACTGGCGCAGTTGCAGCGTCACCGGCGCCTGGCCCTTGACTGCGATCTGTTGTTCGCTGCGGGTCATGTCCACCCATTGGTCGCGATACCAGACCTGCTCGGGATTATCCGGGTTGACCCGTTCGACGATCAGGTCCAGGTCGTCGTTCTGGAACATCGTGACGCTCCAGCCGAAATCCTTGTTCATGCCCAGCGTCGCAAAGGGCATCAGCGCCTGGTAATGCCCGTAAAGCTCGAAACCCGGGGCCGACAGGTGCGCCTCGTACCACACCGACGGCGCGGAAAAGCGAATATGCGGGTCGCCCGCCAGCAACGGTTTGCCGCTGTGGGTGCGGCTGCCGGAGACCGCCCAGGCGTTGCTGCCTTCGAACTGCGGCAGGCCGTTTTCGGCCAGGGCCTGTTCACTGAGACGGGCCAGGGCGTTGAGGTCTTTCCAGTCGGCGGCGGCCAGGGGCAGGCCGCTCTTGCGAGTCTCGGCCAGCACGCCCTTGGGCTGCCAGTCGAGGTCGAAAATGTTCAGGTAGTCGCTGCCCAACTGATCGCGCACGTAAGTCAAAAGCGGCTCGGTGCGAAACGCGGCCGCAAAGCTGTAGGCCATGTAGCCGGCAATGCTCACGGTGTCCTCGGCGGTGAAAGGACGCTTGGGGATGCCCAGCACATCGAACTCCACCGGCCTGGCGTGGGTTTCCTGGTAGCGGTTGATGCCATCCAGGTACGCCTGCATCGCGATCCAGGCCGGGGACTGTGGGTCCTGTTCCGTCAGATAGGTCGCGGCGCGTTCGCGAATGCGCAGGCTGCGCATCAGTTTGTCGGTGTCGAGCAGCTTCGGCCCGAGTACCTCGGCCAGTTCGCCACGGGCGAGGCGGCGCATGATCTCCATTTGAAACAGCCGGTCCTGGGCATGGACATAACCCAGGGCGCGGTACAGGTCGGTTTCGTTTTCAGCACGGATATGCGGCACGCCGCGTTCGTCGTAGCGCACGGTCACCGAGCCTTGCAGACCTTGCAGCTGCACCGTGCCCTGGCGGGTGGGCTGCTTGCTGTAGAGGTAGCCGCCCGCGACGATGATGGCGGTGACGACCAATGACAGGAAGGCGATGAGGGTGCGTTTCATGCTAAATCCTTATTGAGTGACAGCGGTCCCATGGTTTCGCTGTTTATTCCCATGTTTAACATGCCGCCGGGTGTCTGCGTATCCTTGCTCGGGGGGATTTTCCCTGCGGCCTATTCTTTGGCGGATGTGTCCTGCCCCCACGGGCAATAACACCCTACCGCCAGCGTGTGGGTCGCATTCACCGCCCGGCCGCTGCTCAGGGCCTCGAGAATCGGCTCGATGAAGCTGTTGCTCGAATTGCAGGTCAGGCCTTCGCTGTAGGGGCCGAAGTACGCCAGTTTGCCGCTGCGATCCCAGATCGCTACTGCCGGACTGGCGGGAATCTGGCTTGAGCCGGGGAGCACCGAAAGCGGTTTGAGGCTGCTCAGCGTGGTCGGCAATTGGCCCTGACTGCCGGTTTTTTGGACTGCATAAAACTCGACGCCTTGGGGGGCGTATTTCTCCACCAGCTCGGAAAGGTGCTGTTGGTTGCCGACGTTGCATGGGCAGGCGGGATCCCAGAAATGCACCAGACGGATCGGGCCAGGGCCGGCCAGGCCGGGGGGGAGGCGCAAAGGGTCGCCGGAAAATACCGCCGTGTGTTCGCTGAACGCTCGCAGAAAGCGGCCCTGGAACCAGTCGTAGGCGATCCACAACACGGCGGCGCACCCGAGGGCAAGCAGGCTGGCAAGCAAGGTCGTGCGGTGGGACGGGCGCATGGAGTCGATCCTCTGAGGCCGCGTAGCTTGCCATGCCTGGCGCGACAGATGAATATCGCAGGCCTACAAAGTCTGTTTCGCGCGTTGCGCTTTTATGTGGAAATCCTATGCCCGTCAGTTTCGACCCCGATCACCTGCGTGCCAGCCTGCAACCTTTGGCTCAGTGGCAGCCGCTGTCTGCGCAGGCGCTGGCTTATCAGCGGTTCTACGGCCTGGATTTTCCCCACCGCACGTTGCGCAAGGGCCTGGGGCGTTTCGAGATAGACGGATATGAGTTGGTCGGTCAGGTCTGGTGGCCGGAAAAAGCGCTAGCGACGCTGTTTCTGTTCCACGGCTATTACGACCATATGGGGTTGTACCGGCACTTGATCGAGTGGGCGCTGGAGCAGAAATTCGCCGTGATCGCCTGCGACCTGCCGGGCCACGGCCTATCCAGTGGCGAACGCGCCAGCATCGGTGATTTCGCCGAGTACCAGGCCACGTTGCAAGGCCTGCTGACCGAGGCCGGGACGCTGGAGCTGCCGCAACCCTGGCATCTGTGCGGACAAAGCACCGGAGGGGCCATCGTGGTTGATCACGTGCTCAACCAAGGCCAGCACAGCCCTGCCCAAGGTCAGGTCATACTGCTGTCGCCCTTGGTACGGCCGCGGGCCTGGGGCTGGTCGCGCCTGAGTTACTACTTGCTCAAACCCTTTGTAACCGGCATCGCCCGACGTTTCAGCGAGAACTCCACCGACCCGGACTTCCTGCCATTCCTGCAAGCCGACCCGTTGCAACCGCTGCGCCTGCCCACCGCGTGGGTCGGAGCGTTGGGGCAATGGATCAAGCGTATCGAAGTCGCCCCGAGCAGCCCGCGCCAGCCCTTGATCGTGCAGGGCCAGGCGGATATGACGGTGGATTGGGCGCATAACCTGCAAGTGTTGCGCAGCAAGTTCGATCGGCCCCAGGTGCTGATGTTGCCCGAAGGTCGGCATCACCTGGCGAATGAGGCGCTGGCGATGCGGCAGGAGATGTTTGGATTTCTGACGAAGCGGATGAGCCGGGTTCGGCGCTGACCGGGCTATTGCTATCGCGAGCAGGCTCGCTCCCACACTGGTTTTTCGACGATCACAAAATCTGAGTTCACTCAAACACCCTGTGGGAGCGAGCCTGCTCGCGATAACGGTGTCAGGGGCGCTGAAGATCTATCTATTGCCCGAGAGTCTGCCCCACCGCCAACCCCGCCCGAATCGCTGCCAAGGCCGCTTGATAATAAGCCTGGCCCTCAGCCGACTCGGCGAAGGTGGCGAACTCCTCCAGCTCGGTGTCCGTCAGGTCGCGGTAGACGTACAGCAGCGTGTTGTTCAGGTCTGCGCCGATCTGCTCCATCAGACGCTGGCGCTGACCGTTCAGCATGCCCTGGGCCTGGCCAGCACCCAGCAGGCCGGGGATCATCGAGCTCAGGCTGTCCGCCGCCACGCCGGCGATCGCCAGGCTGACTTCGGCGCCGGCCTCGCGGGCGGGCAGGGACTGGGCCAGATGGCCGATGATCAATAGGCGGTTGTCACTGACTTGCATCTTCGGCAGGCCCTTGGCGTTCTTCGCCAATTGGTCGCGACGGGTCGCCAGCAGCTCGGCTGCCACGACTTTGCGGCCCAGGGGCGACTGAAAAAAACTCAGGGCCGGGGCTGGGTCGGTGAGGTTCTTGCGCAATTGCGCCTCGGCCCGCTGGTCCATGGCCTGGGGGGCAAAGCGTTGATTGCTGTTGTTGACCAGTGCCTGGAACACTGCCGGTGGCAGGCTGCTCTGGTAACGCTGCTGCGCGGCGCTCAAGGCGTCATTGAAATGCGCCCGTTGTTCCGGCCAGCCGGCGACCTTGTACAACTGGTCGTAGCTGTCTGCCCAGGCGGGCAACGCACAGAACATCAACAATGAGAAAAGCAAACGGCGCATAGGGACTCCTGTCAGCAGCCGACTATTCTCCGTGGGGTGTGGGGACTTGTCGAGAATTCGTATCAAGTTCCTGCGCCTGCGCCGTCAAGCGTGACAAACCCGCTGCGCGGCGCTGTCGGTTTTGCAGGCACAGGAATACTATGCGCGCCATGCAAATACCTTCTGATCACCCACTGCTGTTACGTATCGTCGACGACCTGGCCGAGCGCGGCTGGTCGCAGCAGAATATCTTCCTGCCGGACGCGCTGACCCGCGCCCTGGCAGCCGAATGTCGCCAGCGCGCCGCCGAAGGCGAGCTGGCTCCGGCGGCGGTCGGACGTGGGCCGTTTTCGGAGATTCGTGAAGGGATTCGGGGTGATCGTATCCAATGGATCGAGCCCGGCCAGGCGCAAGCGTGCGACCGTTACCTGGGGTTGATGGACAGTTTGCGGGAGGCGATCAATCGCGGGTTGTTCCTGGGGCTGGAGGATTTCGAAAGCCACTTTGCGCTGTACCCTCCTGGCGCCTTCTACCTCAAGCACGTCGACCGCTTCCGCGATGATGATCGACGCATGGTGTCGGCGGTGCTTTACCTCAACGACGCCTGGTTGCCGGAGCATGGCGGCCAGTTACGCATGTACCTGGACGATGGCGTGGAGCACGACGTGGTGCCCACCGGCGGTTGTCTGGTGGTGTTCCTGTCGGGGGACATCCCCCATGAAGTCCTGCCGGCGGCGCGAGACCGCCTGTCCTTGACCGGCTGGTTCCGGCGCCGCGGCACCGAGGTGTTCTGAGCATGGAAAAGATCCTCGTCAGCCGCTGCCTGCTCGGACACCGCGTGCGCTACGACGGCGGTGCCAGTGGCCCGTTCGATCAGCTTCAACGTTGGCTCGACGAAGGTCGGGTCGTGCCGCTGTGCCCGGAAGTCGCCGGCGGCTTGCCCACGCCTCGGGCGGCGGCAGAAATTCCCGGTGGGCAAGGTACGCAGGTGCTCGACGGCCAGGCGACGGTAATCACCACCGAGGGTGAGGACGTCAGTGAACAGTTTCTGTCCGGCGCGTATCAAGCGCTGGAGCGGGTGCGCGAACACGCTATCCGTATCGCCGTGCTCAAGGCCAACAGCCCGTCGTGCGGCAATCTGTTGACCTACGACGGGACGTTCAGCGGCGTGAAAGTGCCTGGTGAAGGTGTGACGGCGGCCTTGCTCAAACGTCATGGGGTGCAAGTGTTCAGTGAGTTGGAATTGGCAGAAGCTGCGGCGGCGCTCAGGGCATTGACCGACGAATAACCACCGGTAGCGACGCTCTCATCGCGGGCAAGCCTTGCTCCCACAAATCCCCTTGCCACAGGGGTTGTGTCATCTAGAGCTGCTCAGCCAGCTGCTCGATCTGTTCCTGGCGTTCCGATTGGCTCAACCGCGCCTGCGGATTAAGCGACGACCATTGCGGGTACGCTCTGGCCTTGTTCAGCGCTTCGGGCAGTTTGCCCTCGCGCCAGGTTTTATCCTGGGGTGTGGCGATGTGGATGCTGTCCATTGCCGCATGGCCGCGCTGGTTGAGGGCTTGCAACAGTTGCCGTTGGCGCAGGGCCAACAGGCGTAGCACACTGTCGTCCACTGTCAGCTCCCGCTGGCCCTTGAGCTTGCCCATCAACCTGTTTCCGTAACTGCGGGCGGTTTGCAGGGCGCCACCGGCAATGGCGCCGGCCAGGGCGGCGGCGCCGAGGGTCAGACCGCCCACCAGCAAATCCACGCCGGCACCGGCCGCTGCGCCCGCGGCGATCCCACCACCCACACGCACACCCAGCTGTTTGAGGGTGTCGGGATTGAACAAGTCATCGCCCCAGCGGCCGTCAAGTAGAGGCAAATCGCTGGCCGCGGCGTCCTGGGGACGGAAGGCGTAGAGCTTGAGCAAGGCTTCGACGCAGCGCTGCTCCCGTTGACGCACGGCGTTGCGCAGCTCGCTGATGGCCTGTCGTTCCAGTTCGGCATCGCTGGCTACGCTGCGTCGGCAAGCGGCGCAATCGATCAGCAGTTCGGCGATCAAGCGCTTCGCGCTCTGCTGACGGGCCAAGCGTTGGGCCTGTTGATCGGCGACCAGTCGTTCCAGTTGCCCACGGGCGCTTTCCAGCAACAGGGCGAGGCTTTCATACAGGCGTCGCTCGCCATCCTCGGGCGGAGCGACGCTGTCGAAACGCACCAGAGCGTGCAGCCCCAACCGTGCCAGGGCTTCGCGCCAGTCGGGCTCGCGGTGGCTGGCGCTGCTGACGAAATTCAACACTGGCAGCAGCGGTTTGCCGCAACTGGCGAGTACTTGAAGCTCATCCCGGTACTTGGCCAGCACCGGCTCTCGCGCATCGATCACATAGAGTCCGGCATCGCTGGCGAGCAATTGTCGCAGCACTTTGGCTTCCTGTTCGAAGCGTTGTCGTGCCTCGCTGCCGTCCAGGAATCGCGCCAGGCGTGCCGGCCCGTCCAAGCGCTCACCGGGGCGCTCCAAGCGTTCGAGGTAGTCAAGCAGGGCGATGGCGTCTTCCAGGCCCGGCGTGTCGTACAGCTCCAGCAACGCTTCGCCGTACACCGACAGGCGCGCGCCCTCGACGTGTCGGGTTGTGCTGGGGCGGTGGGACACTTCGCCGAAGCCGACGTCCCGGGTCAGTGTGCGCAGCAAGGAGGTTTTGCCCACATTGGTGTGGCCAACCACGGCCAGCTTCAGCGGCTTGGTGGGTTCAGTCATGGCCGGTCTCCAGCCAGTTCAAAGGCGCGCAGTCCGCGAAGGGCAATTGCAACTGTTGCAGCGCGTTGTGCCAATCGCCCAGGCGTTCGGCGTCCAGCGCTTGCCCGGGCGGTGCCTGCAACAACCAGATGCGGGTGGCGCCGGCGCTGCGGGCCAGTTCGGCGATCAGCGCCAGGCTGCCACGATCCGGTGAACGTCGTGGGTCGCAGGCAATCGCCAGGCGCGCGGGCGGAAAGCGTGACAGTTGTTCGAGGAGTTTGTGGCGCGATTCGCGGCTGTCGAGCACTCCGGCGTTTTTCACCGTGCCTAGCAGTTTCGGTGGCCAAGGCCGGTCGTCCAGTTCGATCGCCACCAGCAGCGCACCGTCGCTTTGCAGCGCGCCAACGTCACTTTCAATTTGATGCAATTGCGCGGGCGCGGCATCGCTGATGCCCAGGCGCTCGCTACTGGGCATCAGCCGCTCCCGCAGTTGGGCATAACCTGGCAGGTTCAAGTCCAGGCGCAGCGTGGCGCGGCCGCGACGCCAGCGCCACAGGCACAACAGCGCCAGACACAGGCGCGGCAACACGCCGTAGACCAGCGTCACGCCCACCAGCCAAGCGGCCCAGGCCTGGCGGGCGCTTTCGATATTCAGCGCGGCGTCGCCACTGGCGCGAATCATCTCTTCGGTTGGCCCGCTCAAACCCAGTAGGGCGGGCAGGGCGCCGAGGGCCTGGGTCATGACGACGAAGGTCTCACCGCCGAGAATGGTGGTTTCCCATACAAAACCGTAGCGCCGGGTGGCCATCAGCATCAGTACGATGACCAGCGCGCTGAGCATCGCCAGCAACCACAAACCATTGACCAGCGCACCGAGGGCCCAGCGATTGAGCTTGTGTCGTTGCAATAACAGCAGCAGGGCCGGCGCCAGTTGCGCAGCCTTGGCATCGCGGGCGAGTTTTTCGCTGAGCCACAACCACAGGCGCCCCAGCGCTGCACCTTGCTCACCCGCAAAGATCAGGCCCAGGGCCCAGCCGATAAGCAAGATCAGGTTCAACGCCAACAGGCTGCCCAGGGCCCAGAACACATTGACCGGCGTGCGTCCGTCGCCGAGTGCGGCAAAGCCCAGGCCAGCGCCACTGATGATGGCGAGTACAGCCATTATGATCAGCGCCAGGCGCGCCCCTTGCAGCCAGTGATGCAAGGCCTGGCTGAGCCCGTCGCGCTCGGCCAGCCAGCGGGCGCGGTGACGGATACGGCTGGATAAATCGCCACCCGCCGCGCGGGCCAGGCGATTGGCCTCCTGATCTTCGAGCGGGCCGGCGTGTTCTTCACGCAGACGTACCGTCTCGGTCAACCAGAGGTCGTGCAGTTCAGTCAGAGGCTCAGACACAGGCGCTTCCGTCGCAAATGAGGGTTGAGCATAACCGCTGTGGCCTCTGGTATCCTCGCCGGCATGAAAAAAACACTCCCTTTAAGCCTGATCGCAGCCCTCGGTGAAAACCGTGTGATCGGCGTCGACAACAGCATGCCCTGGCACTTGCCGGGGGACTTTAAATACTTCAAGGCTACCACCTTGGGCAAGCCCATCATCATGGGCCGCAAGACCTGGGACTCCCTGGGGCGGCCGCTGCCGGGGCGCTTGAACATCGTGGTCAGTCGTCAGCCTGGCCTCGTGCTGGAGGGCGCGGAAGTCTTTTCCACGCTGGAGGCAGCGGTGGAACGGGCCGAGGCGTGGGCGTTGCAGCAGGGTGTCGACGAACTGATGTTGATCGGCGGCGCCCAGCTGTACGCCCAGGCCCTGGAGCAGGCGGACCGACTGTACCTGACCCGTGTGGCGCTGAGCCCGGACGGCGATGCCTGGTTTCCGGCGTTCGATTCGAACCAGTGGAAACAGGTGTCGAACCAGCCGAATCCGGCCGAGGGCGACAAGCCGGCCTACAGCTTTGAGGTGTGGGAAAAGCTGTAAGCCATGTGGGAGCAAAGCTTGCTCGCGATTCAGACGACGCGGCGCTTCAGTCGAACCGCATCCGTTCTTCGCGAGCAAGCTTTACTCCCACAAGTATCGGGCAATCAAGCCTGCACCAACTCCCCATGCTCCTCGGCATCCAGCAAAGCCTTGTCGGTCTGCTGCATCACCTGGCTGGTGATCGCCCCGGCAGTGATCGAACCGCTGACGTTCAACGCTGTGCGGCCCATGTCGATCAGTGGCTCGACGGAAATCAGCAGCGCCACCAGTGAAACCGGCAAGCCCATGGCCGGCAGCACGATTAGCGCGGCAAATGTCGCGCCTCCACCGACACCGGCCACCCCGGCCGAGCTCAAGGTCACGATCGCTACCAGCGTCGCGAGCCACACCGGATCCAGCGGGTTGATGCCCACGGTCGGCGCGACCATCACCGCCAGCATGGCCGGGTAGAGGCCGGCGCAGCCGTTCTGGCCGATGGTGGCGCCGAACGACGCGCTGAAGCTGGCAATGGCCCGTGGAATGCCGAGGCGGCTGGTCTGGGCTTCGATACTCAGCGGGATGGTCGCGGCGCTGGAGCGGCTGGTGAAGGCGAAGGTCAGGACCGGCCATATCTTGCGGAAAAAGCGTAGCGGGTTGATCCCAGCGGCGGACACCAGCAGACCGTGAACCACGAACATCAGGCCCAGCCCCAGGTACGACACCACCACGAAACTGCCAAGCTTGACGATGTCCTGGACGTTGGAGCCGGCCACCACTTTGGTCATCAGCGCCAGCACGCCGTACGGGGTCAGCTTCATCACCAGCCGCACCAGACGTGTCACCCAGCTTTGCAGGGTGTCGATGGCATTGATCACTTTCTGACCTTTTTCCACGTCATCCTTGAGCAATTGCAGTGCCGCGACACCCAGGAAGGCCGCGAATATTACCACGCTGATGATCGAGGTCGGCTTGGCCCGGGCCAGGTCGGCAAAGGGGTTCTGCGGAACGAACGAGAGCAGCAACTGCGGGATATTCAGGTCTGCGACCTTGCCGGCATAGTCGCTCTGGATCACCTGCAGGCGTGCGATTTCCTGGGTGCCGGCCACCAGGCCTTCGGCGGTGAGACCGAACAGGTTGGTCAGGCCGATACCGATAAGGGCGGCGATGGCGGTGGTGAACAGCAGTGTGCCGATGGTCAGGAAGCTGATCTTGCCCAGGGATGAGGCGTTATGCAGGCGCGCTACCGCGCTGAGAATTGAAGCGAAGACCAGCGGAATCACGATCATTTGCAGCAACTGCACATAGCCGTTGCCCACCAGGTCAAACCAGCCGATCGAGGCTTTCAACACCGGGTTGCCGGCGCCGTAAATCGTGTGCAGGACGGTGCCGAACACCACGCCCAGCACCAATGCCAGCAGGACTTTTTTGGCCAGGCTCCAGGTGCTGTGACGGGTTTGCGCCAGACCAAACAGCAAGGCGAGGAACACCAGCAGATTGAGGATCAGCGGCAGATTCATCAAAAAAACTCCGATAGGACTTGTGCCAGTCGCCTGAAGCCGCGACTGCGAGGCGGGAAGCCTAACAGCCTGATATCTAATGAATTAATAATAAAAAGGTATGTAGATTGTCGTTTATGGAATAAGGCAATGACGTTTATGGGCATGCCGCTGGCGGTATCAAGACGCAAGCGGTCGCGGGCAGGAGAGAAACGTCATGAGCATTTGTTAGCGTCGAGTTCTTTGAACCTTGGAGAAACGCCGATGAAGCTTGCACCTCACCTTCTCGTTGTCGCCATGGGCCTGGGCCTCGTTGGCCAGGCGCTCGCCACTGAGCTCAAGCACTGGCCAGCGGAACAGGCCAAGGCGCTGGACGCGATGATCGCGGCCAACGCCAACAAAGGTAACTACGCGGTGTTCGACATGGACAACACCAGTTACCGCTACGACCTGGAAGAGTCGTTGCTGCCGTTCATGGAGAACAAGGGCCTCATCACCCGCGAAACCCTCGACCCATCTCTGAAGCTGATGCCGTTCAAAGACACGGCCGAACACAAGGAAAGCCTGTTCAGCTACTACTACCGTTTGTGCGAAGTGGACGACATGGTCTGCTACCCCTGGGTCGCCCAGGTGTTTTCCGGCTTTACCCTCAAAGAACTCAAAGGCTACGTCGACGAATTGATGGCTTCTGGCAAGCCGGTCCCGACCACGTATTACGACGGCGACAAGGTGGTCAACTACAACGTCAACCCGCCGAAGATTTTCACCGGTCAGGTCGAGCTGTACAACAAACTGATGGAAAACGGCATCGAGGTCTATGTCATGACCGCGGCTTCGGAAGAATTGGTGCGCATGGTCGCCGCCGATCCGAAGTACGGCTACAACCTCAAGCCGCAGAACATCATCGGCGTGACCACGTTGCTCAAGGATCGCAAGACCGGCGAACTGACCACCGCCCGCAAGCAGATCAGCAATGGCAAATATGACGAGAAGGCCAACCTGAGCCTTGAGTACACACCGTATCTGTGGACTCCGGCGACCTGGATGGCCGGCAAGCACGCGGCAATCCTGACGTACATCGACGAATGGAAAAAACCGGTGCTTGTGGCTGGCGACACCCCCAGCAGCGACGGCTACATGCTGTTCCACGATGTGAACGTGGCCAAGGGCGGCATTCACCTGTGGGTCAACCGCAAGGACAAGTACATGGACCAGATCAACGGCATGATGGCCAAGCACGCCGCGGCCCAGGCCAAGGAAGGGCTGCCAGTGACGGCGGACAAGAACTGGGTGATCGTCAAGCCGGAAGATATCCAGTAAACCCTGTGGGAGCGAGCCTGCTCGCGATGACGGCGGCACATTCAACATCGATTCCGACTGACACACCGCCTTCGCAAGCAGGCTCGCACAGTTGATCACCGATGGTTTGTTTCACTGCAAAAAAATGCCCCACCTTGAGTGGGGCATTTTTATTGCTGTTTATGGACGCTTACAACCCGTCGAGCATCGCCTTGTTACGCACCGCGCCCTTGTCGGCGCTGGTGGCGAGCAGGGCATAGGCCTTGAGGGCGGTGGTGACTTTGCGCGGACGCACTTCCACCGGCTTCCAGCCTTTGTTGTCCTGTTCAACACGGCGTCCGGCCAGTTCTTCATCGCTGATCAGCAGGTTGATCGAGCGGTTCGGAATGTCGATCAGGACTTTGTCGCCGTCGCGCACCAGGCCGATGGCACCGCCAGCAGCGGCTTCCGGTGAAGCGTGGCCGATGGACAGGCCCGAGGTGCCGCCGGAGAAACGGCCATCGGTCAGCAGTGCGCAGTCTTTGCCCAGTCCTTTGGACTTCAGGTAGGACGTGGGGTAAAGCATTTCCTGCATGCCCGGACCACCTTTTGGCCCTTCGTAGCGGATGATCACGATATCGCCGGCCTTCACTTCGTCGGCGAGGATCCCGCGCACGGCGCTATCCTGGCTTTCGAAAATCTTGGCGTTGCCTTCGAACACATGGATCGATTCGTCGACGCCGGCGGTTTTCACCACGCAGCCATCCAGAGCGATGTTGCCGTACAGCACAGCCAGGCCACCTTCTTTGGAGTACGCGTGCTCGACGCTGCGGATGCAGCCGTTTTCACGGTCATCGTCCAGGGTTTCCCAACGAGTCGATTGGCTGAACGCCGTTTGCGTTGGAATACCTGCCGGGCCGGCCTTGAAGAAATGATGCACGGCTTCGTCGGTGGTTTGGGTGATGTCCCACTTGGCGATGGCCTCGGCCATGGTTTTGCTGTGTACGGTCGGCAGGTCGGTGTGCAACAGGCCACCACGGGCCAGGGAGCCGAGGATGCTGAAGATCCCGCCAGCGCGGTGCACGTCTTCCATGTGGTACTTCTGGATGTTCGGCGCGACCTTGCACAGCTGCGGCACGTGACGGGACAGACGGTCGATGTCGCGCAGGTCGAAATCGATCTCGGCTTCCTGGGCGGCGGCCAGCAAATGCAGGATGGTGTTGGTGGAGCCGCCCATGGCGATGTCCAGGGTCATGGCGTTTTCGAACGCCTTGAAGTTGGCGATGTTGCGCGGCAGCACCGACTCGTCATCCTCGCCGTAGTAACGCTTGCACAGCTCGACGATGGTCCGGCCGGCCTGCAGGAACAGCTGTTCGCGATCGCTGTGGGTGGCGAGGGTCGAACCGTTGCCCGGCAGGGCCAGGCCAAGGGCTTCGGTCAGGCAGTTCATCGAGTTGGCGGTGAACATGCCGGAGCACGAACCGCAGGTCGGACAGGCGCTGCGCTCATACTCCGCGACCTTCTCATCGGAAGCGCTGGAGTCGGCGGCGATCACCATGGCGTCCACCAGGTCAAGGCCATGGCTGGCGAGCTTGGTCTTGCCGGCTTCCATCGGACCGCCGGAAACGAAGATCACCGGGATGTTCAGGCGCAAGGCCGCCATGAGCATGCCGGGGGTGATCTTGTCGCAGTTGGAAATGCACACGATGGCGTCGGCGCAATGGGCATTGACCATGTATTCGACGGAGTCGGCGATGATCTCGCGACTGGGCAGCGAATAAAGCATGCCGTCGTGGCCCATGGCGATACCGTCATCCACGGCAATGGTGTTGAACTCTTTGGCTACGCCACCCGCGCGTTCGATTTCCCGGGCAACCAGTTGACCCAGGTCCTTGAGGTGAACATGGCCTGGCACGAACTGGGTGAAGGAGTTGGCAATGGCGATGATCGGCTTCTTGAAGTCGTCATCCTTCATCCCCGTGGCGCGCCACAATGCACGGGCGCCGGCCATGTTGCGGCCATGGGTGGATGTTTTCGAGCGGTAATCAGGCATGGAGCACTCCGGGCGGCAAATCAGGTACGTATCAGGTATCAATGGGAAGTGAGCTTCTGTTGACGTCTGGAACACCCGGGTTTGGCCGTGTGTCCGGAAGTGGCCGATGACTTTGCAGGATCGCTGCGCGCCTCAGCATGAGCTCATAAACCCGCCGGGGATGAATGGCGATGAATGTCGCGATTCTACACCCCTGGCGTCAGGATGAAATGACGCAAAGCGCTGATCGGGTACCAATGTCGCGCTCGGGATGACGACCGGCGATGTTCAACCCGTCAACAGCGTCCTGTGACGATGCCGGAGCAGGCCATTGAGTGTCAGCCCCAGGAGGCTGAGCAACATCAGGCATAGAGCCAGGGTGGTTTGCAGGTCCAGCGGAGTGAGGCTGAGCGCAGCGCTGGTCAAACCGCCGACAATGAAGATCAGCACGCTGCCCGCCGAGGCCGATGTACCGGCTTGCTCGGGGAAGATATTCATTGCCCGGGTGTGGGCCGCCGCACGAGCAATGGTCGTTCCGGCGGTGCACACGATCATGGGCAGTAGCAGCGTGGTGACCGACAAGCCCAGATGGCTGGAGAGCCCAAGCATCAACACTCCCGCCGTCAGGATCAGGCACAGCCCCGTGAGGATTTGCGTCTGTGGGTCGATCCGATTGCTCAGCACGGTCGCGACCGCTCCACCGCCGATATAGGCCAGCCCGTAGCCCAGCAACGTCAGCGAAAATGCCTGCGGCGACAGTTGTAGCTGGTCAATGAAAACCAGCGGTGAGATGACGATGAACGAGAAATGGCAGGAGAAAGCCAATGCTGACGTCAGCCAGTAGGCCATGAAGTTGAAGTCACTGCATACCGTCCGGTAGGACGCGATGAAGTCCGGGCGCCTGGGTTGGCTATCCGCTGGCAAAGGCTTGAGTAGAAGACTGGCGCTCAAGAACACACTGACAGCCAGGGCAATGAATACCAGGAAGCTGCCGCGCCAGCCCATCCAGCTTTGCAGTCCGGTGCCGGCCAAGGGCGAAACGGAAATGAAAATGCCGCCGCAGGTGACCAGGAAAATCCGTAATCGCTGCTGCTCCTGACCTGTAAACAGGTCCTGGATCAGTGCCTGAGAGAGCACGAAACAACCGCATCCCACGGCTTGGATGACCCGGAAAAGCAGGAAGGACCAGTAGTCATTGGCCACGACGCACCCGGTCGCGCCAATGGCCGAGACGATGATCCCGATCAGCAACAGGTTCTTTCGTCCCATGGCGTCGGAAAGCGGGCCGACCAGCAGTTGGGACATTGCGATCCCCACTGCGAACAGGCTGACAGACAGGGCAATATCGGGCGATGGACGCTCAAAGTGTTCGGACAGCGCCGGAAACGAAGGCAGCACCACATCGATGGGGAATACGCCGAGCAAGGTCAGCATCAACAATAAGCCGACAGTGGCCGTTTTGCGTGTGGCGAGATCATGAGTGTCAGCCATCGAGAAACCCCGCCTGGAAGAACCTCTGCCGATTGGGGCCGTCTTCGAAGAAACCTGCCTGCTGCATGGCTGTGAAGGTCGAGACTGCCCCCGAGCGAACTCGCTGGGCGTGAGCGTCCGGTTGCAGGAGGTTTGCAACGATCTTCAACGCGTCCTGTTCGTCAAAGCCGACGCTGGCGAGGCTGCGCGTTAACCAAGGGATGTCGGGCTCGAAGTAAAGGCCGATGATGTCCAGCAGCAGCTTTGCGGCCAGAGCACGCTGGTCAGGGGCCAGGGCGGACCACAGATACTGGAACACCTCGCTGAAATAGCGACTATGGCGTGCCTCGTCCTCGAGATGATCCCTGAGCATCTGGTAAACCGTGGAGACCAAGGTCTCGCGGGTAATGGACAGCAGCTCCTTGGCGATGATCGTTTCGGAAACGAACCCCAGCAGAAACCACGCCAGAGGGCGATCCGGGGGGCTTGTGGCTTCGATCACGCCCACCAGGCGGTCGATGCGCCTGGGGAGCGAGCGGTCGCGGATGTCGTACAGGGCGACGATCTGTTCGGCCACTTCATTGGAAAACAGTGCGTGGTAACCCTCGTCGGTGTAGAGCTGCAGGGCGGCGGTTTTCATCTGGCTGGGGATGGGTACGCTCAGTTCGCCATGGACGATGGTTTCCACTGCGCGATTGACCACCCGGTGTTCGAGCAAGGTGGTGTAGTCGAGGAAGTACACCAGGTGATTGGCCGCCAGGCGTTGGGCAATGGCGCGCCCCGCCTTATTGATCAGCGGATGTTCGATATAGGGTATGAAGGCTGGCGCAAACCAGTCCCGACTGGCGAGTTGATGCTCCAGATCGTCGGGTAGGCGGTAGTGGTTTTTGCGCACGCGCACCGCAGCTTTGTTATCCCAGTCGCCCAAGGTGTAGCGCGGCCTCTGAGTGAAGGTCATGATGCAGAGTCCTGGCCATTGACCAGCGCCATCAGCGCCTGGCAGTGGACCTGCCCATCGCCATGACCGCAACCGACAAAAAACAACGGCTGTTCGGGAGTGTCTTCAAGGTCAAGCAGCCGTTCTACCTGACGGTCGCTCAATGCCCCGGTCAGCCAGGTCTTGAGGCCCAGCGCAGTCGCCACCATCAAAAAGGTCTGGGACACGTGGCCCGTTTCGACAAACGCCATTCGATAGGCGCGCGAGTGTTCGTACTTCCACCAGAGCTTGTCGAAGCGCGAAGTGATGAATAGCCCGAATGGCAACGGATTGATGAAGTGCTGTCCGGCTAACAATTGGCCCAGGGGTTCATCCGGAAGTGATCGGATCAGGCTCAAGGCATGTTCGGCCGGGTGGTAGGCGTAGATTCCCGGTTCCAGCCCGGCCACGTGACGCACGTACAGGTAACCTTCGCAGGCATTCAGGCCGCCGCCCGAGGGGCTACTGCGTCGCGCGCCCAGCGTTTCGGGATGACCGGTCTCGTGAGCAAAAGGGCGCTCGTTCAGGTAACCCAGGGTCAGGTAGAGGAGGGTGCTGACCTGCTCGATTGAAATGGCTCGTTCGCTGAATGAGCGAGAGGTGCTTCGACTGACAAGCGTCTGCCCCAGCGAAACGTCCTCGATGTCGACCAGGGAGCAGGGCGTCAAGGCAATCAGGTCAACCGGGCACGGTTTTATGCGGCAGGCCGGCGGCGGTGATGATAGAACCTCTTGGCAATGCTGCAGGTACAGGGTTGCCCATTCCTCGACATTTTGGGGAACACTTTCGCAAGGAATATTTTTTGTGCCGATATGAAATATTCTGGATAACTCGTCCCATCGCCATTCGAGGGCTTCCTTGGGTTCTGCAGTCAATATGCCGGCATTCAGGAATTCAATGTCGATGGGGTTGCAAGTGTCGAAGTGTGAAGGGTTGTGAATAAGTTGTGCCAGTCGCGTTGAATAATGCAGATCGAGCTCGAACTGAGTGTGCTGCTCATAGTTCCATACAATCTGGTGCGGCGGGCGCGCAAGTATGAAAACGCACGGATTTATATGCATTAAGGTTTTCCGCTGAGGGGGCGAGCATGGATGGGCTGAGGCGCCGGCACTCCTCAGCTCCACCCTTTACTTACTTAGCGGCCTGTTGGAACAATCAGGCCGGCCAGGTTTGCGATCTTGTTAGCTTCCAGATTGATTGCTTTCATGATACAGCTCCTTTTTTGAATAAGAGGTTTGAATAAATGTTGTTTTTTTCGAGGGTCATCACTTGCGAAGTGACAGTTCAATCATAGTTTTTAATGAGTGCTTGGCAAGCGGATATTGAGTAGGAAAGTTCCAGTAATAATGTGGGATGACTCATACAAAAAGTTATTTTGTAGGCTTTTGCTTAAGCGCTCGGTAACTTTTCACACGTGCAAAAAAAACGCAGCCAGGGCTGCGTTTAATAAGGGTCAGCAAATGATTCAGCTGTTGGGCAGCAACCGGCAGGTGATGCTCTTGATGTAGCGGGTCTCGGCGATGGCTGGGTGTACCGGATGGTCCGGTCCCTGGCCCCCGCGTTCGAGCAGCTGGATGTTGCGGTCCAGGTGCCGGGCGCTGGTCAGCAGGATGTTTTGCAGGTCGTCTTCGGGCAGGTGCATCGAGCACGAAGCGCTGACCAGGATGCCATCCTTGCTGAGCAGGCGCATGGCCTGTTCGTTGAGGCGGCGATAGGCGCCTTCACCGTTTTTCAGGTCTTTCTTGCGCTTGATGAACGCTGGCGGGTCGGCAACGATGACGTCGAAACGCTCTTCACTGGCCTTGAGTTCTTTCAGGGCTTCGAACACGTCGCCTTCAATGCAGGTCAGCTTTTCGGCAAAGCCATTCAACGCCGCGTTGCGCTCTACGCCATCGAGGGCGAAGGCCGAGGCGTCGACGCAGAATACTTCGCTGGCACCGAACGCCGCGGCCTGCACGCCCCAACCGCCGATGTAGCTGAACAGATCCAGTACGCGCTTGCCTTTGGCATACGGCGCCAGGCGTGCGCGGTTCATGCGGTGGTCGTAGAACCAGCCGGTTTTCTGACCTGCCATGACTGGAGCTTCGAACTTCACGCCGTTCTCTTCCAGGGCGACCCACTCCGGTACGAGGCCGAACACTGTCTCGACGTAGCGGTTCAGGCCTTCGGCATCGCGGGCGGCGGAATCGTTCTTGAACAGGATGCCGCTGGGCTTGAGCACCTGGGTCAGGGCGGCGATCACGTCGTCCTTGTGGGCTTCCATGGTGGCCGAGGCGATCTGCACCACCAGGATGTCGCCGAAACGGTCGACTACAAGGCCAGGCAGCAGGTCGGAGTCGCCGTAGACCAGGCGATAGAACGGCTTGTCGAACAAGCGCTCACGCAACGACAGCGCCACGTTGAGACGATGCACCAGCAGGGATTTGTCCAGCGGCAGCTTCACGTCACGGGACAGCAGGCGGGCGCAGATCAGGTTGTTGGGGCTCATCGCGACGATGCCCAACGGCTTGCCGCCAGCGGCTTCGAGGATGGCCTGGTCGCCGGCCTTGAAGCCGTGCAGCGGGGTAGCGGCTACATCGATTTCGTTGCTGTAGACCCACAGATGGCCGGCGCGCAGGCGACGGTCGGCGTTGGCTTTGAGGCGCAGGCTGGGCAGGGACATGACGTCGCTCCGGAAAAAAGAGCGGGAGTATAGCGTGTTGCGGCCTGTGCGGGGCTTGTGATGGACATGTGGCGCGATTTGCCCGACGGTGTATCGGATCCATCTTTAAGGGTTAGAATCGCCGCCTGACCCAGAGTGTATGCCCATGTCCCAAGAGCTTTCCGCCGAACAGATCCAACAGTCCCTGCAAGGCATCAGTGTGCCGCCCCAGCCGCAGATCATGGTGGATCTGCAGATGGAGCAGTACATGCCTGATCCGGACCTGGAGACCATTGCCAAGCTGATCTCCCATGACCCGGGCCTCTCGGGTGCCTTGCTCAAGATCGTCAATTCGCCGTACTACGGCCTGCGCAACAAGATCACTTCGATCCAGCGCGCGGTGAACCTGCTGGGCAGCCGTTCGATCATCAACCTGATCAACGCGCAGTCGATCAAGGGCGAGCTGCACGATGATGCCATCGTCACCCTCAATCGCTTCTGGGATACGGCCCAGGACGTGGCGATGACCTGCCTGACCCTGGCCAAGCGCGTCGGTCTGGAAAACGGTGATGAAGCCTACGCCTTGGGGCTGTTCCATGATTGCGGCGTGCCGTTGATGCTCAAGCAGTTCCCCAACTACATGAGTGTGCTGGAGCAGGCCTACGCCAATGCCAGCGCCGAGTGCCGGGTGGTGGACACCGAGAACCGCGAATTCAACACCAACCATGCGGTGGTCGGGTACTACACTTCCAAATCCTGGCGCCTGCCGGACCATGTCAGCCAGGCCATCGCCAACCATCACAACGCCCTGGCGATTTTCAGCGATGAGACGTCACGCAACAACAGTCAGCTGAAAAACCTGCTGGCGATCCTGAAAATGTCCGAAAACATCTGCTCATCGCACCGGGTCCTGGGCAATCAGCCGGTCGATCATGAGTGGGCCTGTGTCGGCGCTCTGGTGCTCGATTACATCGGTTTGTCGGAATACGATTTCCAGACCCAGAAGCAGGAAATTCGCGACCTCGCCACGCGCTAAGCATCGAAAACCAGCACCAGGCCTTCGCCTTATTCGAGAACCCCCATGCCAGAACTGCCGGAAGTCGAAACCACCCGCCGCGGAATTGCGCCCCACCTGGAAGGGCAGCGTGTCAGCCGTGTGGTCGTACGCGACCGGCGCTTGCGCTGGCCGATCCCCGAAGACCTTGATGTGCGACTGTCGGGTCAGCGGATAGTGCTGGTGGAGCGGCGGGCCAAGTACCTGCTGATCAACGCCGAAGTTGGCACCTTGATCAGCCACTTGGGCATGTCCGGTAACCTGCGCTTGGTGGAAGTCGGCATGCCTGCCGCCAAACATGAGCATGTGGACATCGAACTGGAATCCGGCCTGGCCTTGCGCTACACCGACCCGCGCCGCTTCGGGGCGATGCTCTGGAGCCTCGACCCGCTCAACCACGAATTGCTGATTCGCCTCGGGCCGGAACCGTTGACCGATCTATTCGATGGCGAGCGTCTGTTCCAGCTTTCCCGAGGACGCTCCATGGCGGTCAAGCCGTTCATCATGGATAACGCGGTGGTGGTGGGGGTGGGCAATATCTATGCGACCGAAGCGCTGTTCGCCGCCGGGATCGACCCACGCCGCGAAGCCGGGGGCATTTCCCGGGCGCGCTATCTGAAACTGGCGATCGAGATCAAACGCATCCTTGCCCATGCCATCGAGCGCGGCGGTACGACGCTACGTGATTTCATCGGGGGAGACGGCCAGCCGGGTTACTTCCAGCAGGAACTCTTCGTGTATGGCCGGGGCGGCGAGTCATGTAAGGTCTGCGGTACGGGGCTGCGGGAGATTCGCCTGGGCCAGCGCGCCAGCGTCTGGTGCCCACGCTGTCAGAGCTGATCCGTCCTGCGGTCTATAGTCTTATAGTCAGTTGTCATACTGCCTAGCCGAAGGATCGCCCGATGAATCTGCTCCGACCTGTCGTTCTCGCGCTGCTGTTGTGTCTCGGTTTGCCTGCCCAGGCGAACAGCGGCAGCGGCGACCCGCGCTACACCATCCAGAATCCGCCGGCCTACGCCATGATCGGCGACCTGCTGATCGCCCGTCCGCTGCTGCTCGCCGCCACCGTGATCGGTGCCGGGGCATTTGTGGTGTCGTTACCCTTTACGGCGTTGGGCGGTGGCGTCGGCGATGCGGGGAAGGCGTTGGTGGTGGACCCGGCGAAGGCGACGTTTGTGCGGTGCCTGGGGTGTGTTGGGGAGGGGTTTGAGCAGGAGTGATGTCGCTGTGGCTGCTGGCCTCATCGCGAGCAGGCTCGCTCCCACAAGGGATTTTGCTTAAGACATGAATGGTGTCGCCACCACAGAACCCTGTGGGAGCGAGCCTGCTCGCGATGAGGCCGGCACAGGCCCTACAGAACTACCTGGCTCAAACCTTGCCAGTAATCTTGCGATATTTCGCCATCAACTGTTCTTCCGTTTCCGGATGGGCCTCGTCCAGCGGAATGCAATCTACCGGGCAGACCTGTTGGCACTGAGGTTCGTCGTAATGGCCGACGCACTGGGTGCACAGGTTCGGGTCGATGACGTAGATCTCTTCGCCTTGGGAGATGGCCTCGTTCGGGCACTCGGGTTCGCAGACGTCGCAATTGATGCAGTCGTCGGTGATGATCAGGGACATGCAGGCTCCTGCCGGGGCGTTGGGCCCGGGCATCTGAAAAACGTATGTGCGCAATTGTGCCGCATTGGCGAGCGCAGTGCACGCGGGCGCGATGGACTGCGCTGTGTTGGCTGCGAAGCGGATCGCAGCCAGCGGGTTATTTCTTGAAGCGCAGGGTCAACGCATCGGCCACGGCCGGGTGGACGAACTTGGTGATATCGCCGCCCAACGCCGCAATTTCCCGCACCAGGGTCGAGGAAATGAAGGAGTAGCGCTCCGACGGCGTCAGGAACAGGCTTTCGACGTCCGGCGCCAACTGGCGGTTCATGTTGGCCAGTTGGAACTCGTATTCGAAGTCCGAGACCGCACGCAGGCCACGCAGGAACACATTGGCGTTCTTTTCCTTGGCAAAGTGCGCCAGCAGCGTCGAGAAGCCGACCACTTCCACATTGGGCAGATGTTTGGTGACCTCGCGGGCCAGCTCCACACGTTGCTCCAGCGGGAACAGCGGGTTTTTCTTCGGGCTGGCGGCGACGGCGATGATCACATGGTCGAACAGGCGCGAGGCGCGTTCGACCAGATCGCCATGGCCCTTGGTAATAGGGTCGAAGGTACCTGGGTACAACACTCGGTTCATCGCGTCGTCCTGGCGGGTGTCCGTTGGGGAGTCGGATGGTATCGCAGCCTACTCGGTCGGCCAAGTCGGCTGTAAGGTAAGTAAGCACTATAGACAGTGCGAATAATCCGCCAACTCATGGGTTTTTCAAGCGATCGGCCAGGGATGTGGCCAATTGTGCCGTCAGCCCATACACCGATAATTGCGGATTGGCGCCAATGCTGGTGGGGAACAGCGAGCCGTCATGGATGGAAAGATTACTCAATTGATGATGTCGCCCAAGGCTGTCGGTGACGGCGCTTTTCGGATCTTCGCCCATGGCGCAACCACCCATCACATGGGCGCTGCCCAGGCGCGTGCGGTACAAGGCCAGGTCCAGGCCGTCGATCAGCGTACGGGCCTGGGCCAGGTTTTTCACGTAACGGGCGTCACTGTGCATTGGCATGACCGCCCTGGCGCCGCCGGCAAACTGAATCTCGGCCATGCTGTGAAACGCCCGGCGCAAGCCGTCCCAGGCATAAGGAGACACCGCATAGTCGAGCACAGGTGTGCCGTCGCTGCGCAACTGAACGTTGCCGCCGCTGCTGTCGGGGTGAAAACCATCGCGCAACAGCGCCAGCATGGCGTGGGTGTGGGGCAGTTGCGCCATATGCTCGGCGTTCTCGCTGCCAAACCCGCCCAGTAGCGCGGCGGCGAGGGCCGGGTGCAGGGGCGGAACTTCCAGTTTGTAGGACATCTTGCCTGTGGCGCCGTCCTGCCACTGGAAATGATCTGAATAAATCGATTGTGGTGCGCCGTAGAACGGATTGATTACCTCGTCGAATTGACCGGCCGACATGTTTACCAAGTGCAGGAAGGTGCGTTTACCCAGGCGTCCGTGCGGGTCGGGCGCTTCGGAGCGCAACAGCAAGGCCGGGCTGTTGATGCTGCCGCCGGCCAGTACGTAGTGCCGCGCCTTGACCGTGACGTGCCGTCCTGTCGGTGCCACACAACGTTCGTCCATGGCCAGGCATTCGAGGCCGACAACCGCAGCGTTTTTGATCATCAGCCGTTCGGCCCGTGCCAGGTAAAGCAGCGCGCCACCCTTGTCCAGCGTGGCCGGAATGGTGGTGACCAGCATCGACTGCTTGGCGTTGGTCGGGCAGCCCATGCCGCAATAGCCCAGGTTCCAGCAACCGCGCACATTGCGCGGGATGACGTGCCAGCTATAGCCCAGTTGTTCACAGCCTTTGCGGATCACGTCGTTGTTGGCATTGGGCGGAACCTGCCAGGGCGCCACCCCAAGGCGCTGTTCCATTTTTTCGAACCAGGGCGCCATTTCCGCGGGGCTGTGGCCCTTGACGTTGTGCTCGGTGGCCCAGTGATCCAGGGTCTGATCGGGCGTGCGGAAACAGGAGGTCCAGTTGATCAATGTCGTGCCACCCACCGCGCGCCCCTGAAGAATGGTGATGGCGCCGTCCTTGCTCATGCGTCCGAGGCCTTCCTGGTAAAGGCTGGTGTAGGCCTGGTCCTCGAGCAGCTTGAAGTCATGGCTGGTCTTGAGGGGGCCCTCCTCGATCAACACCACCTTGTAGCCGGCGGCGCTGAGAATTTCTGCCGTGGTGCCCCCGCCGGCGCCGCTGCCGATGATCGCAACGTCCGCTTCCAGGGTCAGGTCCTGGGTCAACTGCGCACCGTTGTAGGTGGTCCAGCCGCGGGCAAGACCTTCGCGGAAGGGGTCGAGTACGGGCATGTTGGTGCTCTCTTATTGTTATGAGTATGTGATGCCCCCTTGTGGGAGCGAGCCTGCTCGCTCCCACAGGGTTTGGATGTGACTGTTAAACCGTTGGCGGTCCCGGGTATCCACAATGCGCCCAGGCCTCGGCCTGGCTGTACCACGCCATCATGACCATTTGCAGCAACGAGCTGTGCCCCTGGCGAAGCAGGTCCAGCGAGCTGTTTTCCCACCGACCGAGAAATTTCTGGATGTCATCGACGCTGGCGTTTTCCCACGAGCCCCAGATTCCGGTCAGTGGCCCACGGGTAACGCCCAGCGTGAGCACGTCGAATAACTGGTGCGTGAGCTTGAGCATGGATGGGGACAGATGAGCCAGGGTGGTGTCCAGGCTTTGCAAGGTCGCTTCAGCGGCGCCAGGAAGCTTTTCAGCGACCACGGAGCCGTCCAGCATCACGGGAATGACGGCGCGCAAAAACGGCAGGTCGTTGTCACGCAAGGCTACAAAACCGCTGGCCGAGCGGCTGGGGCCGCAACCGCTCAGGCTGGCACCCAGCCCGACGGTGACCAGGAAGGCGCTGGCGCCGAGGCTGAACTGCAACAGGCCGCGTCGTGAGAGGGCAGGTGTATCGGTCAGGCTTGGATTCATTATTGTTATTACCCGGAAAGACTGCTGCTAACGGACAAACAACTTCTGGATCAGTTTCTGGAGGGGCTTGCCGTATGGTGGATAAATCAGTTTCGCCGCGTTGAACCGCTGTTTGCTCAGTACGCCCTTGGCCTTGCTGAACGTCAGGAAGCCTTCGTGACCGTGGTAGTGCCCCATCCCCGAGGCGCCAATGCCGCCGAAGGGCAGGTCGTCCTGGGCGACGTGCAGCAGCGTATCGTTCAGGCAAACGCCACCGGAATGGGTCTCGTTGAGCACGCGATGATGCTCGGCCTTGTTGTAGCCAAAGTAGTAGAGCGCCAGCGGGCGAGGCCGCTGATTGATGTAGGCAAATGCCTGGTCCAGGTCCTGATAAGGCACGATGGGCAGCAGCGGGCCGAAGATTTCGTCCTGCATGACGGTCATGTCATCGCTGACGTTGAGCAACAGGCTGTGGGCCATGCGTCGCCCCTGACCTCGATCGAACAACTCGATCAGCAATGCGCCCTTGCTGGTGGCATCGCTTATGTAGCCGTTGAGTCGCGCCAATTGTCGTTCGTTGATGATCGCGGTGTAGTCCGGATTGTCAGTCAGGGTCGGATAAAACCCGCGAACCGCTTCGCGATACGCTTCAACGAATTCGCCGACACGGTTCTGTGGCACCAGTACGTAGTCCGGTGCGACACAGGTTTGTCCGGCATTCAGGGTTTTGCCAAATGCAATGCGCTCGGCGGCGTCCTTGAGGGGCACGTCCGCGGATACGATGGCGGGCGATTTGCCTCCCAGTTCGAGCGTGACCGGGGTCAGGTTCTCGGCGGCGGCGCGCATCACGTGCTTGCCAATGCTGGTGGCGCCGGTGAACAGCAAGTGGTCGAAGGGCAACCTGGAAAACGCCATGCCGACCTCAGCCTCGCCGAGCACCACGCACACCAGATCCTGAGGGAAAATGCGCGCCAGCAGTTGTTTGAGCAGCAACCCGGTGGCAGGGGTCGATTCGCTCAGCTTGAGCATCACCCTGTTGCCCGCCGACAATGCCCCCACCAGCGGCCCGATAGCCAGGAACAGCGGGTAGTTCCAAGGCACGATGACCCCGACCACGCCCAGCGGTTGGTACACCACTTTGGCTGACGCCGGCTGGAAGGCCACGCCTACCTTGCGCCGGGAAGGTTTCATCCAGCCCTTGAGGTATCGGCTGGCGTAATGGATGCCGTGCAGGCTCGGCATGAGCTCGGCCAGCAGCGTTTCGTCCGCGCTGCGGTGGCTGAAGTCCTGGCTGATAGCGTCGATCAGTGCTTGTCGCTCGTTGCTCAGTAACTCGCGCAACGCCTTGAGCCATTGCCGCCGCTGCTCGGCAGGTGGCATGGGGTGGGCGGCAAAGGCCTGGCGCTGGGTGTCGAAAAGCGCTTGCAGTTCGCCCAGGTGCTGTTGAGATTCGCGCAGGTAAGCAACGTCGGCAGGCATGGGCGGGCACCGATAGTATTAGAGTGAGTGTTTTCTAGAGCTTGTGCTCTAAAAAGTCAACCGACATCCGTGACGCCTTTGGGTTTGTCCCGTGACCGATAGGTCGTAAGATGCCGTTCAATGCTTTCGTCGAATTAAAGCTCAAGCCATGGCCATACGAATAAAAACCAGCGAGCGCATCGTGCAGAACAGCCTTGAGCTGTTCAATCAGCAGGGTGAGCGCAGCGTCAGCACCAACCATATCGCCGCCCACATGGACATGTCCCCGGGCAATCTCTACTACCACTTCCCCAACAAGCAGGCGATCATCGCCGTATTGTTCAGTGAATACGAAAACCTGGTGGACAGTTTCCTGCGTCCGCCCCAAGGCCGTGCGGCTACTGTCGAGGACAAGCGTTTCTATCTGCAGGAGTTGCTCTCGGCGATGTGGCGCTACCGCTTCCTGCACCGAGACCTGGAGCATCTGCTCGACAGCGACCCGGACCTTGCCGCGCGCTATCGTCGGTTTTCCCAGCGTAGTCTGATTCACGGCACCGCTATCTACGAGGGCTTTGTGGCCGCCGGTATCCTGAAAATGGACCGGGTGCAAATCGAGTCTCTCACCCTCAATGCCTGGATCATCCTCACGTCCTGGGTTCGTTTCCTCTGCACCACACGGGAAAACTCCAACCATTTGAGCGAGCAGGCCATCAAGCGTGGGGTCTATCAAGTGCTGGTGCTGGAGGCCGGTTTCGTGACTGAGCAGGCCCGCGAAGCGGTGGATGCGCTGTTCAAGGAGTTCTATGTCCCCCTGGCCCAGACCCTGGAAGAAGGGGCGTAAGATTCAAATTCGATCGAGCCACAGGAGCCCGTTATGCCCATTGCGCAACTCATCAGTCCTCAAGCCCTGGAACACAGGCGGTCGCAGCCCGGGCTGGTGATCCTCGATTGTCGTTTTGCCCTGGAGGACTCGGACTACGGCCAGCGCAGTTACGCCGAAGGCCATATTGCCGGGGCGTCCTTCGCTGACCTCGAACGGGACCTGAGTGGGCCGGTCACCAAAGGCGTGACCGGCCGCCATCCGCTGCCGGAGCCTGAGGCCCTGATGAAGCGTTTGCGGGCCTGGGGGATCGGCAACGACAGTGACATCGTTTTGTACGATGACGGCCCTGGCGCCTATGCCGCCCGGGCCTGGTGGTTGCTGGCCTGGCTGGGTAAGCGCGATGGCGTTTATATCCTCGATGGCGGGCTCAAGGCTTGGCATGCCGCCGGTTTGCCCTTGAGTCTGGATCCAGCGGTCAACGGTCCCGGGACCTTCAGTGGTTCGCCGGACGCGACCCTGTTGCTCAGTGCCGAGGCGCTTGAGCAGCGTCTCGGTGAGCCGGACATGACCTTGCTCGATGCCCGGGCGTTGCCGCGTTTCAAGGGTGAGATCGAGCCGATCGATCCGGTGGCCGGACATATTCCGGGCGCGCAGTGCGCAGCGTTCACCGAGAACCTGGGTGCTGATGGGCGCTTCCTGCCAGTCGACCAGCTCAAGCAGCGCTTTGCCGAGAAATTGGGAGGACGCTCGCCGACGGAACTGGTGGCCTATTGCGGCTCTGGCGTGACGGCATGCCATAACCTGTTTGCCTTGTGCCTGGCGGGGTATCCGTTGGGGAGGTTGTACGCCGGTTCATGGAGTGAGTGGATCACCGATCCCCAAAGGCAAGTGGCGGTCGGTGACTGAACGCAGGCCCCGCAGGAGATCGCAGCCTCGTTACGCTCCTCAGCTCCTACAGGACAGGTCCGCCAGCCAACTGGGGATTCGCCGCTCCAGGTAATACCCCGGGCGGCGCAAGCTCCCGTCGACAAAGCCCACATGCCCGCCTTGTGCATGCAGTTCAAGTTGGGTAGAGGCAGACAGCTCGCCAGATTCGGGCAAGCTGTGGGGGAATACGAAAGGATCGTCGCAGGCCTGGATGACCAGGGTCGGCGTGCTGATCTCGCCCAGAAAGTAGCGACTGGAGGCGCGGCGGTAATAGTCCGCCGCGTCAGAGAAGCCGTGCAGCGGCGCCGTCACCCGTCCATCGAAGTCCCAGAAGGTGCGCATGTTTTCCAGGGAGCCCAGCGCTGTGAGGGTCGCCAGACCCTCGTGGCGTCCGTCGTGCTGGAACTGGCGCTGCTTGTTGCGCACGTAGGCCACCATCTCGCGCATGAAATGGGCCTGATAAAACCTGGAAAATCCCTGTCCGATGCGATCGGCACACTGGTCGAGGCGAAACGGTACCGACACCGCGACCGCTCCTTGCAACTGACTGTCGCCCCCCGTTTCCCCCAGGTGCTTGAGCAGCACGTTGCCGCCCAGTGAATAGCCCACCGCAAACAGCGGTGCCAAGGGGCGGCGGGACCGCAGATGGGCGATGGCGGCGGCCAGGTCTTCGCTGGCCCCCGAGTGATAGCTGCGGGGCAACAGGTTCGGTTCTCCCGAGCAACCGCGCCAGTTCAACGCCACGCTGGCCCAGCCCTGATTGCCAAGAGCCTGTTGCAGGCCGGCCACGTAGGGCGAGTTGGAAGAGCCGGTCAGCCCGTGAAGCACCAGCACCAGTGGCGCGTCGACTCGGTGGGGGCCATGCCAGTCGAGATCGAGAAAGTCGCCGTCTTCCAGCCACAGGCGCTCACGTTCCCGAGCGATATGGATGGTCTTGCGCCACAGCGGTCCCCACAAGGTTTGCAAGTGCGGGTTGCCAAGGCCCAGGGCCGGGACGAAGTGTTCAGATGCAGCAGACACGATCATTTCTCGATGCACTGGCCAGCCGTTCAGCCAACGGCCTCGGCCACACGTTGCCACAACGCGTAATACACCCGTCCGGATTTCTGTTCACGATGCAGGCGCCAGTTGTCCGGCAACCCCAATGTGGACGGGGCGGCTTCGCTTTCAGTGTAGACCCAGGCATCGTCGGCCAGCCAATGACGTTCTTCGAGCAGGGTGCAAACGGCTGGCAGCAGGTTCTGATTGAAAGGCGGGTCGAGGAACACCAAGTCGAAAGGCGTCGCTGGCTGGCTGTCCAGATAACGCAGCGCGTCGGCGGTCTGCACCTGACCGACGGTGCAGCGCAGTGTGCCCAGGTGCTCTTTCAGGCTGGAGACCGCCAGGCTGCTGGCGTCCAGCGCCTGCCCCATGGCGGCGCCACGAGACAACGCCTCAAGAAACAATGCACCGCTGCCGGCAAACGGGTCGAGTACCCGAGCACCGGCCACGTAGGGCGCGAGCCAATTGAACAGGGTTTCGCGTACCCGGTCCGGGGTTGGGCGCAGGCCCGGCGCGTCGGGGAAGCTCAAGCGCCGGCTGCGCCATTGGCCGCCGATGATGCGCAATTGATTCACACCGTTATGCACGGGTTTCTTGCTGGAATTGGATGGGCGGGCCATTAGTGCTCCGGAACCCCGAGCGGTTGCTCGGCAGGTTTTTCAGTGGGTGCCGGCAGCGGCTTTTGCGGCACGGTCGGGCCGGCGGTGACGATGACCATTTTATCCGTGCTCAGGTGTTTGTTCAGCGCGGCCTTGACCTGTTCGACGGTCAGTTCCTGGGACTGACGCATGAAGTCTTCCAGGTAGCTGAGCGGCAAGTCATAGAAACCCATGGCCCCGAGCTGGCCGACGATGTCTTCGTTGCTGGCGGTGGACAGCGGGAAACTGCCGGCCAGCTCACGCTTGGCGTCATCGAGCTCTTTTTGGGTCGGGCCGTTCTTCAGGTAATCGGCGAACACCTCCTGCACCAGTTTCAGCGTGCCTTCGCTCATTTCGGCGCGGGTCTGCAGGTTGATCATGAACGGGCCACGGGCCTGCATCGGCGAGAAGCCGGAATACACGCCGTAGGTCAAGCCACGCTTTTCCCGGACCTCTGTCATCAGTCGCGTGCCGAAACCACCACCGCCGAGGATCTGGTTGCCCAGGGATACGGCCGCATAGTCCGGGTCGTCCCGATCGATGCCCAGTTGCGCGAGCATCAGGTTGGTCTGCTTGGATGGGAACTCGATGTGACCGATGCTCGCCTTCGGTTCAACCGGTTGCACGGTCTTTGCCAGCGCCGGGCCCTTCGGCAGTGCGGCGGACACCTGATTGGCAATCGCTTCGGCTTCGGCACGGGACAGGTCCCCCACCAGCGCAATCACCGCGTTGCCGGCGGCATAGGCCCTGGCGTGGAAAGCCTGGACCTGGGCCAGCGTGATCGCAGGAATGCTTTGCGCGGTGCCGTCACTGGAATGGGCATACGGATGATCACCGTACAGACGCTTCATCAGTTCCAGCCCCGCCAGTTTGCCGGGGTTCTGCTTCTGGTACTCGAAACCTGCCAGCAGCTGATTCTTGATGCGCGCAAAGGAGTCGGCGGGGAAGGTCGGTTTGCCAACGACGTCGGCGAACAGCTTCAGCGCCGGCTCGCGCTTGTCCACCGCGCTGAGACTGCGCAGTGACGCCAGGGCCATGTCCCGCAAGGCACCGTTGCCGAAGTCGGCGCCGAGGCTTTCGAACCCCTGGGCAATGGCGCTGACATCCTTGCCCGCTACGCCCTCATTGAGCATGGCGTTGGTCAACAGCGCCAGGCCGGGTGTATCGCCGTCCTGGCTGCTGCCGGCGGCGAATGTCAGGCGCAGGTCGAACATTGGCAATTCCCGGGCTTCGACGAACAACACTTTGGCGCCGTCAGCGGTTGTCCAGGTTTGTACGTCGAGCTGGCGACGGCTGGGTGCCTTGCCGTCCAGTTCGGCCAAAGATTGCAGCTTGTTGCTGGCCTTGGCTTTGTCCAGCGCCTGGCTGGCGTTGGTGTCATTGGATGGCGACAGGTAAAAGGCCAAGGCGCCGATCAGGGCGATCAACACCACACCGATCAGCACCAGACGCGATGATTTGCGCTCACTCATGAGCTTTCTCCTCGGGCAGGACGTGCGCGACGCTCAGGCGCGAGCGGGTGAAATACAGCTGGGCTGCCTTCTGGATATCTTGCGGGGTCACGCTTTGCAGTTCGGCGAGTTCGGTGTCCATCAGTTTCCAGGACAAACCGACCGTTTCCAGTTGGCCGATGGCGGTGGCCTGGCTGGTGATCGAATCGCGCTCGTACACCAGCCCAGCGATGACCTGAGCGCGGACGCGCTCCAGTTCCTCGGCGGTCGGGGCAGTGGTTTTCAACTGTTCGAGCAAGCGCCACAGACCGGCCTCGGCTTGGGCCATTGTCTTGTTTTTCTGGGTGTTGGGCGTGGCCGACAAGGTGAACAGCGTGTCGCCACGGGTATAAGCGTCGTAGCTCGACGAACCGCCGGACACCAGCTCTTCGCCGCGTTCCAGCTGGGTCGGGATCCGCCCGCTGTAGCCGCCATCCAGCAAGGCCGAGATCAGCCGCAGAGCATTGACCGAGCGTTTGTCGGTCGCGGTGGCGATGCTCGGTACGTTGAAGGCCAGCATCAGGCTTGGCAGTTGGGTCTGCACATGCAGGGTAATCTGCCGCTCGCCAGGTTCGGCCAGTTCCAGGGGGATCTTCGCCGGCGGCACGTCGCGCCGGGCAACCGGGCCAAAGTAACGCTGGGCCAGCGTCTTGACCTCGTCGGGCGTGACGTCGCCGACCACCACCAGGGTCGCGTTGTTCGGCGCGTACCAGGATTCGTACCAGTGGCGCAGTTCCTCGACTTTCATCCGCTCCAGGTCGGCCATCCAGCCGATGGTCGGCGTGTGGTAGCCGCTGGCCGGGTAAGCCATGGCCTTGAAGCGCTCATAGGCCTTGGACATCGGCTTGTCGTCGGTGCGCATGCGGCGCTCTTCCTTGATCACCTCGATCTCGCGGCTGAACTCCTCCGGCGGCAGGCGCAGGCTGGCCATGCGGTCGGCTTCCAGTTCGAAGGCAACGCCCAGGCGATCGCGGGCCAGCACCTGGTAGTAAGCGGTGAAGTCATCGCTGGTGAAAGCGTTTTCTTCGGCGCCAAGGTCACGCAGGATCAGCGAAGCTTCGCCGGGGCCGACTTTCGAGCTGCCCTTGAACATCATGTGTTCCAGCGCGTGGGACAAACCGGTCTGGCCCGGGGTTTCATAACTGGAGCCAACCTTGTACCAGACCTGGGACACCACCACTGGTGCGCGATGATCTTCGCGCACCACGACCTTCAGGCCGTTGTCGAGGGTAAATTCATGGGTGGGTTGTGGATCGGCAGCCAAGGCTGAAAAAGGCAGACAAACTGTGCTGAGCAGCAGGCCTGCAGCACGGCGGGCAAGAGCATTCATTCGTGTTTAAACCTGTTGGGCTGCCCGCTAGGTCTTAGCGTCGGCGGGCGAGAGGGTGCTAGGATACTGATCCGTTTTACTGGCGGCCACGCCTATCGGGCCTTTTCTCGGTCCGGGGTTGTTTGGGTTCTCGGAAGAAGCCCTGGGTTTGTTCGTTGATCCCAGCGTTTTCGCCGATGATGCCCTGCCAGTCCTTCGAAAAAATCGACCTTGAGGTGTCCTGGGGACAACTCGACAAAATGTTGCGCGTGAACAAGCTGGGTGAAACGCAGTCTGTTCAGCATCGAATATTTATCACCGAGGCGCCCTGATGGCGCGTCGCTACCGTGAGATAGCCGTCCTCCATGTTTGGTTCCAACGACGACAAGAAGACCCCAGCTGCGGCTGGCGAGAAAAAAGGCCTGTTCGGATGGCTGCGCAAGAAGCCGCAGGAAACTGTCGTCGAACAGCCGCAACCGCTGCCTGAGCCCGATGCCGAGGCGGTGGCCGAACAAGCTGCCCCGATTGTCCTGCCGATTGCCGAGCCGGTATTGCAACCGGCCGAGCCCGAGCCGGAGTCGAGCGCTGAACCGGTGGCCGAACAACCGCTGACCCCACCCGAAGGGCAAACCCCCTGGCTGACCTTGCCCGTGGCGGAAGAGCCGGTAGCGTTGGTGGAGGACGCGCAGGCGTCGCATATCGCCCCGCCGATTCCGGCACTGACCCCATCTGTCGCGGCCCCGGCCGTGGAGCCGATCGTCGAAGTGCCAGCGCCTGCCATCATGCCTGTCGCTGCCCCTGCTGCCCCTGCTGCCCCTGCTGCCCCTGAACCGGAGCCTGTTGCAGTTGAATTGCCAGCTCTCGCAGAGCCCGCGCCTGCCGCCGAAGAGAACAAGGTCGGCTTCTTCGCCCGCCTCAAGCAAGGCCTGTCCAAGACCAGCGCCAGCATCGGCGAAGGCATGGCCAGCCTGTTCCTGGGCAAGAAAGTCATCGACGACGAATTGCTGGAAGACATCGAAACGCGCTTGCTGACCGCCGATGTCGGCGTCGAGGCGACGTCGGTGATCATCCAGAGCCTGACTCAAAAGGTGGCGCGCAAGCAGCTCACCGACGCCGACGCTTTGTACAAGTCTTTGCAGGGCGAGTTGACCAACATGCTCAAACCGGTGGAACAGCCGCTGGTGATTGCCTCGCAGAACAAGCCGTTCGTGATCCTGGTAGTGGGCGTCAACGGCGCCGGCAAGACCACGACCATCGGCAAACTGGCGAAGAAGCTGCAGTTGGAGGGCAAGAAAGTCATGCTCGCCGCCGGCGACACCTTTCGCGCCGCTGCGGTCGAACAGCTGCAAGTGTGGGGCGAGCGCAACAAGATTCCGGTAATCGCCCAGCACACCGGCGCCGACTCCGCTTCAGTGATTTTCGACGCCGTGCAGGCCGCCAAGGCCCGTGGCATCGATGTGCTGATTGCCGACACGGCCGGTCGCCTGCACACCAAAGACAACCTGATGGAAGAGCTGAAGAAGGTTCGCCGGGTGATCGGCAAGCTCGATGCCGACGCACCCCATGAGGTGCTGTTGGTGCTGGACGCCGGCACCGGCCAGAACGCCATCAACCAGGCCAAGCAGTTCAACCAGACCGTCCAACTGACCGGACTGGCCCTGACCAAGCTCGACGGGACCGCCAAGGGCGGGGTGATTTTCGCCCTGGCCAAGCAGTTCGGCCTGCCGATTCGCTACATCGGCGTGGGTGAAGGCATCGACGATCTGCGCACCTTTGAAGCCGAGCCCTTTGTCCAGGCACTGTTTGCCGAGCGGGAGCACTCATGATTCGTTTCGAACAGGTCGGTAAACGCTATCCGAACGGTCACGTCGGCTTGCATGAGCTGAGCTTTCGGGTCCGTCGTGGCGAGTTTCTGTTTGTCACCGGCCATTCTGGCGCCGGTAAAAGTACCTTGCTGCGCCTGCTGCTGGCGATGGAACGGCCCACCACCGGCAAATTGCTGTTGGCCGGCCAGGACCTGAGCACCATCAGCAATGCCCAGATTCCTTACTTGCGTCGGCAGATCGGCGTGGTGTTCCAGAATCACCAGTTGCTGTTCGATCGCACGGTGTTCAACAACGTGGCGTTGCCCTTGCAGATCCTTGGTCTCTCCAAGGCCGAGATCAACAAGCGCGTGGATTCGGCCCTGGAGCGTGTGGCGCTGTCGGACAAGACCGATCTGTACCCCGGCGACCTGTCCACCGGCCAGCAACAGCGCGTGGGCATCGCCCGCGCCATCGTTCATCGCCCGGCCTTGCTGTTGGCGGACGAACCTACCGGTAACCTGGACCCGCGTCTGGCGGCGGAAATCATGGGCGTATTCGAAGACATCAATCGCTTGGGCACCAGCGTGCTGATTGCCAGTCACGACTTGGCCCTGATCGCGCGCATGCGTCACCGCATGCTCACCTTGCAACGCGGTCGACTGATCGGTGACGGGGAGGCTGGCGTATGAGTGCGACCCGCAGCCCCAAGGTGGCCGAGCGCGTGGCTCCGAAAGCCTCCGATCCGCAGCCGCCAAAGAAGAAGCGCGACGATGACGACGGCCCGGATTTCGCGACACTGTTTCACGCCTGGGTCGAAAGCCATCGCGCCAGCCTGCTGGACAGCCTCAAGCGTCTGGGCAAGCAGCCGATCGGCAGCTTTTTTACCTGCATGGTGATGGCGGTGGCCCTGAGTTTGCCCATGGGCCTGTCATTATTGCTAAGTAATGTGGAGCGCCTGGGTGGCTCCTGGCAGCGTGCCGCGCAGATTTCCCTGTATTTGCAGCTGGAAGCGAGCCCTGCCGAAGGCCAGGCGTTGCGCGAGCAGATCAAGGCCATGCCGGGCGTGGCCGACGCCGAATACATTGGTCGCGAGCAGGCGCTGGAAGAATTCCAGCAGCAGTCCGGCCTGGGCGATGCCCTCAAGGAACTGCCGGAAAACCCGCTGCCGGGTGTGGTACTGGTGACACCCGACGAAGTCGACAAGCCGACCCTTGAAGCATTAAGACAAAGACTTTCCGAGTTGCCGAAGGTACAACAGGCGCAACTTGATCTAGTCTGGGTCGAGCGTCTTGCGGCGATCCTCAAGCTCGGCGACCGATTTGTCTTCGGTCTGACGGTGCTTCTGGTTTCTGCATTACTTTTGGTGATAGGCAATACCATTCGTCTTCATATTGAAAACCGCCGCACCGAGATAGAAGTGATTAAACTCGTCGGCGGTACGGACAGTTATGTACGCAGGCCCTTCCTTTATATGGGGGCGCTGTATGGCTTCGGTGCGGGGATTCTGTCCTGGGGCGTATTGGCGTTTGGCCTGGACTGGCTGAATGACGCGGTAGTGGGGCTGGCCGGTTTGTACGGCAGTGATTTTTCCCTGGCCGGAGTGCCAGCCGCCGACGGTCTGTCGCTCTTGCTTGGCGCGGTGCTGTTGGGTTATATCGGTGCATGGATTGCGGTAGCACGCCACTTGCGTGAGCTTGCTCCAAAATAGTGTTTTTTGCGCGTATTGACCTTTCGGTTTTTGTGGGAACTTGTCCTACGGTTCCCGGTCAATTTTCGCAGTGCTGAACTGCACGAGTTATGTGAGTCGGAGGTTTTTTCGTATGACCACTTCTTTGCAACCTGCTTATGCTCTGGTCCCGGGTGCGAACCTGGAGGCTTATGTGCACACGGTGAACAGCATCCCTTTGCTGACGCCCGAGCAGGAGCGTGAACTGGCCGAGAGTCTCTATTATGAGCAGGATCTTGAGGCGGCTCGGCAGATGGTGCTCGCCCACCTGCGTTTTGTTGTACATATCGCCCGCAGCTATTCCGGCTACGGGCTGGCCCAGGCCGACCTGATCCAGGAAGGCAACGTCGGCCTGATGAAGGCGGTCAAGCGTTTCAACCCGGAAATGGGTGTGCGCCTGGTGTCGTTTGCAGTGCACTGGATCAAGGCGGAAATCCACGAGTTCATCCTGCGCAACTGGCGCATCGTGAAAGTCGCGACCACCAAGGCCCAGCGCAAGCTGTTCTTCAACCTGCGCAGCCAGAAGAAACGTCTGGCCTGGCTGAACAATGAAGAAGTCCATCGTGTGGCCGAGAGCCTGGGCGTCGAGCCGCGGGAAGTGCGCGAGATGGAAAGTCGCCTGACCGGCCATGACATGGCCTTTGACCCGGCCGCCGAAGCGGACGACGACAGCGCTTTCCAGTCGCCGGCCAACTACCTGGAAGACCACCGGTATGACCCGGCGCGTCAACTGGAAGACGCCGACTGGAGCGACAACTCCAACACCAACCTGCACGAAGCCCTGGAAGTGCTGGACGAGCGCAGCCGTGACATCCTTTACCAGCGCTGGCTGGCCGAGGAAAAAGCCACGCTGCACGACCTGGCGCAGAAGTACAACGTGTCGGCCGAGCGGATTCGCCAGCTTGAGAAGAGCGCGATGAACAAGCTCAAGGTGTCGATTGCGGCTTGACCTGCGCAACAGCCATAAAAAACGCCCCGATCAGTGATGATCGGGGCGTTTTTTTGTGCGCCAATGTTTGACGCCACGCAGATCCCTGATGTGGGAGCGAGCCTGCTCGCGATGGCGTCGGGTCAGTCGATGACGATGTCGAATGATCCGACGCCATCGCGAGCAGGCTCGCTCCCACAGGGGATCTTCAGCGCCTCGGCTACTGGGCCCAAGGCGCCCGCCGCGAATCATTGAGCCCCAGCAGGTAGCTGTCACCCCCCAACTGGCTCATCTGCCGGCGGATCCAGTTCGCGCGCCGCAGTACATAAGGGCTAGGGCGTGCGGCGCTCCATACCCGGGGGTTGGGCAGGACCGCCGCCAGCAGGCTGGCCTGTTGCCGGGACAATGCATCGGCGCTTACCCCAAAGTGATGCCGCGCTGCGGCTTCGGCACCGAACACACCGTCATCCCACTCGACGCTGTTGAGGTACACCTCGAGGATCCGCTGCTTGGGCCAGAGTATTTCGATCAGCGCGGTAAACCAGGCTTCCAGGCCCTTGCGCAGCCAGCTGCGGCCCGGCCACAGGAACAAGTTCTTGGACACTTGCTGGCTGAGGGTGCTGGCGCCGCGAATCGAGCCGCCACGTCCGTTATGGGTAAGCGCGGCCTGGATCGCACCGAAGTCGAAGCCCCAGTGCTCTGGAAATTTCTGGTCCTCACCTGCGATTACCGCGATTTTGAGGTTGTCGGAAATCTGATCCCAGGGTTGCCAGGTACGCTGCAGGTCGATCGGCTCGCCACCGAACCAGGACTCAACCTTGCGCTCGATCATCAGCGCGGTGAACGGCGGCGGCACCACGCGAAACAACAGCACCAGCACAACGCTGCCGACGGCGAACCAGAGCAGGGCTTTAACGAATCGTCGAAACAATGAACGCAACATAGAGATGGCTTGGCCGAACCCGTCGAGCGGGCCATTATACAGACCCTGTCCACCGAGTCTGACTGGAGTTCTCATGCTGCGTAGTTTTCTGATGCTGGCTGCTTTTTTCGGCTTCACCGGCGTGGCACTGGGAGCGTTTGCCGCCCACGGCCTGAAAAATCGCCTGAGCGCCGATTACCTGGCGATCTTTCATACCGGCGTCACCTATCAGTTGGTACACACCCTGGCGTTGCTGGGCGTCGCGCTGCTGGCCACGCACATCCCCGGACGTATCGTCACCTGGGCCGGGATTTCGTTTGTCATCGGTATCCTGCTGTTCTCCGGGAGTCTGTATCTGCTGACGCTCACGGGCATCAGCAAACTGGGCATTATCACGCCGTTCGGTGGGGTGGCGTTCCTGATCGGCTGGTTGTGCCTGGGGCTTGCCGCCTGGCGGTTGGGCTGACCGCACGGTCCAATTCATGACGAATGGCTTGGGTCGTCCAGACTGATCGGGCTAGAATGCCAGCCCCTAAAAATGATGGCGGCATCCGGCATGCGCATTCAATTGAACGGCGAACCCCTTGATCTGCCCGACGGTGAAACCGTTGCGGCCCTGCTGACCCGTCTGGAACTGACCGGACGCCGCGTCGCGGTGGAGCTCAATCTGGATATCGTCCCGCGCAGCCAGCACGCCGACACCACGTTGAACGATGGCGACAGCGTCGAAGTGGTCCACGCCATCGGCGGCGGCTAGTCCCTGCGGTTTTCCAGTATTTCGCCAGAACCTCACCCCAACAGAGGATTTCCCATGAGCATCGTTCGTAGCGACAAGCCCTTCGTCCTGGCCGGTCGTACCTACCAGTCGCGTCTGCTGGTTGGCACCGGCAAATACCGCGACATGGAAGAAACCCGCCTGGCCATCGAAGCCTCGGGCGCTGAAATCGTGACCGTTGCCGTGCGCCGCACCAACATCGGCCAGAACCCGGGCGAACCGAACCTGCTGGATATCCTGCCGCCAGATCGCTACACCATCCTGCCCAACACCGCCGGTTGCTTCGACGCCATTGAGGCCGTGCGCACCTGCCGCCTGGCCCGTGAGCTGCTCGACGGCCACAACCTGGTGAAGCTGGAAGTGCTGGCGGACCAGAAAACCCTGTTCCCCAACGTGATCGAAACCCTCAAGGCTGCCGAAACCCTGGTCAAGGAAGGTTTCGACGTGATGGTCTACACCAGCGATGACCCGATCATCGCCCGTCAACTGGCGGAAATCGGCTGCATCGCGGTGATGCCGCTGGCTGGCCTGATCGGCACGGGTCTGGGGATCTGCAACCCGTACAACCTGCAGATCATCCTGGAAGAAGCCAAGATTCCGGTGTTGGTGGATGCCGGTGTTGGCACCGCCTCCGACGCCACCATCGCCATGGAACTGGGCTGTGAAGCAGTGCTGATGAACTCGGCCATCGCCCATGCCCAGCAACCGATCCTGATGGCCGAAGCCATGAAACACGCCATTGTGGCCGGTCGCCTGGCATACCTCGCCGGCCGCATGCCGAAAAAACTCTACGCCAGCGCCTCTTCGCCGCTGGATGGTCTGATCAAGTAAGAGCCATTGATGACTGAATCGAACGACACGCCTGTCCTCCCGGAAGAAGGCGAAGAGCGCCAACACCGCCGCATCAAGAGTTTCGTGATGCGCGCCGGGCGCATGACCGAAGGCCAGCAACGCGGCCTGGAACAGGGCACGCCGCTGTTTGTCCTGCCCCTGGCCGATGCGCCGGTGGACTTTGACCAGGTGTTCGGCCGCTCGGCGCCGCGCTCGCTGGAAATCGGCTTCGGCATGGGCCACTCGCTGCTGGAAATGGCCGCCGCGGCGCCGGAACAGGATTTCATCGGTGTGGAAGTTCATCGTCCCGGTGTGGGCGCGCTACTCAACGGCGTACTGACCCAAGGACTGACCAACCTGCGGGTCTACGACTGCGACGCCATCGAAGTGCTCAACCGCTGTGTGGCCGACAACAGCCTCGACCGGCTGATGCTGTTCTTCCCGGACCCATGGCACAAGAGCCGCCATCACAAGCGCCGTATCGTCCAGGCGTCGTTCGCTGAGTTGGTGCGCAGCAAGTTGAAGGTCGGCGGTGTGCTGCACATGGCCACCGACTGGGAACCCTACGCCGAGTACATGCTGGAAGTGATGAACGTCGCCCCGGGTTACCGTAACCTGGCCGAAGACGGCAAGTGCGTACCGCGCCCGGCCGAACGACCGATCACCAAGTTCGAACGCCGTGGCGAACGCTTGGGGCATGGGGTTTGGGATTTGAAGTTCGAGAAGGTGGCTTAAACACCAGAAGATCCTGCTGAGATGGGATCCCCTGTGGGAGCGAGCTTGCTCGCGATGAGGCCATAACATTCAATATCAATGTTGACTGTCAGGCCGCCATCGCGAGCAAGCTCGCTCCCACATTTCGTTCTGTGCTACATCGAAAATCAGCGACGGTCAGCGACCACCCCAATCAACACCAGCACCACCAACAGCACCGGTGCCAGGCTGTAGTTGTTGAACTGGCTCAAGCCCCGGACGACCCACGGCGTGGCGTAGATCAAGGCCGCGCCGCTGCCGATCATGCACAGCAGGGCGATCAGCGGGACGCGCAAGGCCCCGGCAATATTGCCAAGGCGTTGTTCGACCCAGCCCTTGATGTCGGCACCAAACAGCACCAGCAGGCAGCCTACCAATGCCAGGGAGATTTCCGACAGGTTGCTGCGGCTCCAGCGGGACACGGTGGCGAGCAGGTCGAGTACCAGATCCATGGGGTTTCCTTGTGTGATTAGCTCAAAAATTTCTGCAACAGGTCATTGAGAAACAACTGTCCGCGCTCGGTGGCTGCCAGACGTGCCGGTTCGACCCGCAACAACCCGCTTTGTTCGGCCTCGCGTCGGCCTTCAGCCAGACTCTGCAAAGGCAGGCCGGTGCGTTCGGGGTAAAGCCGCGCGTCCACACCTTCGGTCAGGCGCAGCGCGTTCATCAGGAACTCGAAGGGCAGTTCTTCATTGCTCAGGGTTTTCTCGCCGGCCAGGAAGCGTTTGGCTGGGTTGAGGTAGTCCTTGGGCAGGCGGGTTTTCCAGGTGCGCACAATACGCCCGTCCGGATGGCTGAGCTTGCCGTGGGCGCCCGCGCCGATGCCGATGAAGTCGCCGAAACTCCAGTAATTGAGGTTATGCCGCGCCGGTCGCCCGGGCTGGGCGTAGGCCGAGACTTCGTATTGGCTGTAGCCATGTTCGGCCAGCAACGCTTGCCCGGCTTCCTGGATGTCCCACAGCGTGTCGTCCTCCGGCAAGGTCGGCGGCTGGTTCCAGAACACCGTGTTTGGCTCCAGGGTCAACTGATACCAGGACAGATGCGTGGGCTTCAACGCAATGGCCTGGCGCAAGTCGCTCAAGGCGTCGTCCAGGGACTGATCGGGCAGGCCATGCATCAGGTCCAGGTTGAAGTTGTCGAACCCGGCCTGACGGGCCATGCCGGCGGCGCGCACAGCTTCGTCACCGTTATGAATCCGGCCCAAAGCCTTGAGCTTGGCTTCCTGAAAGCTCTGGATGCCAATGGATAGGCGATTGATGCCCAGTGCCCGGTAAGCGACAAATTTCTCTTGCTCGAAGGTCCCTGGGTTGGCTTCCAGGGTGATTTCAATGTCATAGGCGAAGGGGATTCGCGCCTCGACACCTTTGAGCAGCCGGCCCAGGGCCTGGGCGCTGAACAGGCTTGGAGTACCGCCGCCGAAAAAGATCGAGCTCAGTTCCCGGCCATACACCGCCTGCAGGTCCTGGTCGAGATCGGCCAGCAAGGCGTCGACGTATTCTTCTTCCGGCAACTGCGGGCTGGCGGCATGGGAATTGAAATCGCAATACGGGCATTTGCGTACACACCACGGAATGTGGATGTACAACGCCAAAGGCGGCAGCACTGGCAGCGGTGCCCGAGGCGTTTGCGCACCGCCATGGATCAGAGGTGCGGGGGACTCATCGATCATTGCAGGCCCAGGCGTTGGCGCAGCAAAGCCATGGCGCGGGCGCGGTGGCTCAGCTGGTTTTTTTCCACCGGGCCCAGTTCGGCGCTGGAGCAGTTGCGCTCTGGCACCCAGAACAGCGGATCGTAGCCAAAACCGTGCTCGCCGCTGGCTTCGGTGAGAATGCGCCCGTGCCACAAGCCTTCGCAGAGGATCGGCAGTGGATCGTCGGCATGACGGACGAGGGCCAGGACGCAGACGAACTGTGCGCCGCGCTCGGCTTCGGGCACATCCTTGAGGGCCTCGAGCAGCTTGGCGTTGTTCGCCGCGTCGCCTTTGCCATCGGCGTAGCGGGCTGAATAGATGCCCGGCGCACCGCCGAGAAAGTCCACCGCCAGCCCGGAGTCGTCGGCCAGCGCCGGCAGGCCGGAAATGCGCGCGGCGTTGCGGGCCTTGAGGATGGCGTTCTCGACGAACGACAGGCCGGTTTCTTCAGGTTCGACTTGGCTGAACTCGCCAATCGAGCGCAGTTGCACCGACCCGCCGAGCATGGCCTGGAGTTCCTTGAGTTTGCCGGCGTTGTGGCTGGCCAGTACGAGTTGGGTGAAATTCATCATTCGCCGGGGAACAGTTCCTGGTTGAAGTTGAGGGTGTTGATCTTATCGCCCGTTTTCACCTGGATGTTGAAGGTGCGGGTTTCCTGCTGTTTCACCGGGTATTGGGCGATGTAATAGGTCGCGTTGGGTTCGGCCACCTCCTTGAAGTTCAGCGTGACACTGCTGCTGGTAAGGTCCTTGACTGTCCCGCTGACCTCGGCCTTCAAGGGTTTACCATCCTTGAGTACCGAAACGTTGATCACGCCCTGGGTCTTGTCGCGGATCAATCCGGCGGCGTCGGCAATATCCGGCGTCAGGAAGGTGGAATTGAAGGTGTTGTAGTGCACGGTGATGTCGCCGAACACTTCCTTGCGATCGCTCTTGATGACATCCGCGGCCATGGCTCCGGCGCTCAGGCAGGCGGTAATGAGAAACAACGCTAGACGTTTCATGTCGTGCTCCTGGTAAGGCCGGGGTTCACACCGCGACCTGATGATCGGCAAGGCCTGGGCTGCTGACCCGATAGATGCCTATTTCACCTAACAGATTAGGCCATAGCTTGCTGGCCCACCCGTGGCGGTGCTGCTGGTCCACCGCCAGGCGATCGATGACCTTTGCTTGGCGTTCGCGGCACAACGCCTCAAAATCCTCGAAGGTGCAGAAGTGGATGTTCGGCGTGTTGTACCAGGTGTAGGGCAGAAACTCCGACACCGGCATGCGGCCCTTGCTCGCCAGGTACCAGCGGCAGCGCCAGTGACCGAAGTTGGGGAAGGTGATGATGCACTGGCGCCCGACCCGCAGCATTTCGTCGAGGATCTTGTCCGGGTAGTGCACCGCTTGCAGCGCCTGGGTCATGACCACGATGTCGAAGCTGTTGCTGGCGAAGTTGCCCAGGCCCTTGTCCAAGTCCTGCTCGATCACGTTGATGCCCTTGGCCACACACTCGGCGATGTTGTCCGGGTCGTTTTCCAGGCCGTAGCCGGTGACTTGCTTGTGGTCGCGCAGCCAGGTCAGCAGTTCGCCGTTGCCGCAGCCCAGGTCGAGCACGCGGCTGCCGGCGGGGATCCATTCCTGGATGATGTCCAGATCGGCTCTCATGGCGTCCTCACAGCGTTATACGGTTCATGTAGTTGCCGAACGCCTGCAGGTAGCGCGGGATCGGGATCAGAAAGGCGTCGTGACCCTGGGGCGCGTCGATTTCCAGGTAGCAGACGTCCTTGCGGGCAGCCATCAGCGCGTCCACCAGCTCCCGTGAGCGGGCCGGGGAGAAGCGCCAGTCGGTGGTGAACGACATCACGCAGAACCTGGCGGTGGCGCCTGCAAAGGTTTTTGCCAGGTCATCGTCGAAGTTCGCCGCCGGATCGAAGTAGTCCAGGGCTTTCGTCATCAACAGGTAGGTGTTGGCATCGAAGCGTCCGGAGAATTCTTCGCCCTGGTAGCGCAGGTAGCTTTCCACCTGGAATTCGACGCTGTGGAAGTCGTAGTTGAGCTTTTCGCTCTTGAGACCGCGGCCGAATTTCTCGCCCATGGAATCATCGGACAGGTAGGTGATATGCCCGACCATCCGCGCCAGCATCAGCCCGCGCTTGGGAATCACGCCGTGTTCCTGGAACGAGCCGCCGTGGAATTCCGGATCGGTGAGGATCGCCTGGCGCGCCACTTCGTTGAAGGCGATGTTCTGCGCCGACAGCTTGGGGGCAGAGGCGATTGCCAGGCAGTGGCGCACACGGTCCGGGTAAGTGATGGTCCATTGCAGGGCTTGCATGCCGCCCAGGCTGCCGCCGATCACTGCGGCCCACTGGGCGATACCGAGGCGGTCCGCCAGGCGTGCCTGACTGTGGACCCAGTCTTCCACGGTCAGCACCGGAAAGTCGGCGCCGAAGGGCTTGCCGGTGTCCGGGTTGACGCTGCTGGGGCCGGTGGAGCCGTTGCAGCCGCCGAGGTTGTTCAGGCTGACCACGAAGAACTTGTTGGTGTCGATGGGCTTGCCCGGGCCGATGCAACTGTCCCACCAGCCCGGCTTGCGGTCGTCGACACTGTGATAGCCGGCGGCGTGGTGATGCCCCGACAAGGCATGGCAGATCAGCACGGCATTGCTCGCCGTGGCATTGAGGGTGCCGTAGGTTTCGAAAATCAGGTCATAGGCTGGCAACGAACGACCGCAGGCCAGGGCCAGGGGCTCGCTGAAATGCGCCATTTGCGGCGTCACCAGACCAACGGAATCGGGGGGAAAGGCAGCTGGCATCGACCCTGCTCTCGTTGAAATGAGGCGTAAGTCTAAAGACCGCTGTGGCAAGCGGCAAGCAAAGGGCGGAGCTGATTGTCCGCCGCTTTACCCGTGGCGAGGGAGCTTGCTCCCGCTGGGGCGCGAAGCGGCCCTGAAAGCTGCTGCCCGTGACTGTCCGGGATACGGTGGCGCCCGCTTTGGGGCTGCTTTGCAGCCCAGCGGGAGCAAGCTCCCTCGCCACAGGAAAGGCTGCAGCGTTTTAGATCAGCAACCGCAGGATTTCCGGCATCATGGTCATCGCCGCCAGGTTGTTGATCACCAGCATGTCGATCAGCTTGAGCACCAGGAACGCCAGGATCGGCGAGATATCCAGGCCGCCGAGGTTCGGCACGATGCGGCGGAACGGTGCCAGCGCCGGCTCGCAGATCTGGTTCACCAGTTCGGCGCCCGGGTTGTGGCTGCCGGGAGCGACCCAGGACAGGATCACGCTGATGATCAGGGCGAAGAAGAAAATCTTCAGGAACAGCGCGGTCACGCCAATGATCGACCAGATCAGCAGTTGCAGCGGGTTGCCGGTGGTGCCGTAGGTCAGCAGCAGGGTCAGGGCCATCAGCGCCAGTTGCACGATGATTGCCAGTACCAGCGACGACATGTCCAGGCCGAACACGCTCGGAATGATCCGGCGCAGTGGCTTGAGCAATGGCTGGGTGGCCTTGACGATGAACTGGCACAGCGGGTTGTAGAAGTTGGCGCGCACCAGTTGCAGCACAAAGCGCAGCAGTACGATCAGCAGGTACAGGCTGCCGAGGGTTTGCAGCACGTAGACCGCTGCAGTGTTCAATCCGATCATGAATGGCTCCTTATTGGCCCAGTTGTTCGGCCATTTCGGCCGAGCGGTGCGCGGCGGCGCCGAGTGCTTTTTCCACCAGGGCTTCGAAGCCCCCGGCCTGGAACGATTTTATGGCGGCTTCGGTGGTGCCTGCTGGCGAAGTCACCCGGCGCCGCAGTTCGGCCGCATCGACATCGCTGGACACTGCCATGTGGGCGGCGCCCAGGGCGGTCTGCAACGTCAGTTTGGCGGCGGTTTCGCGCGGCAGGCCGAGTTTTTCACCGGCGGCGGTCATGGCTTCGATCAGCAGGAAAAAGTATGCCGGGCCCGAGCCGGACACGGCCGTCACCGCATCCAGTTGCTGCTCGGTTTCCAGCCACAGTGCCAGGCCTACGGCCGAGAGCAGCTCTTCGGCCTGCTGGCGCTGTTCGGCGGTCACTTGTGCGGTCGCGAACAGCCCACTGACGCCCTGGCGCAGCAGCGCCGGGGTGTTGGGCATGCAGCGCACGATCGGCTGGGACCCGAGCCAGTTGTTCATGCTGGCGCAGGTAATGCCGGCGGCGATCGACACCACCATCTGATGGGGTTTGAGGCTTGGACGAATGGCCTCGCAAACAGTTTTCATCGCCTGTGGCTTGACCGCCAGCACGACGACGTCCGCGCCCTCGATGGCCTGGGCGTTGTCGGCGAACGTTTCGATGCCGTGCTCTGTGCTCACCCGGGCGCGAGTCTCGGCCCCCGGATCGCTGGCGCGGATCTGCGAAGCGTCCAGACCCTTGGCCCGCAGGCCGCCGATCAGGCTGGCGGCCATGTTGCCGGCGCCGATGAAGGCAATACGTGTGTTGCTCATGACAGGTCCTTGATTAGAGAGTTGAGTCAGCATGGCGTACGGCTAGCTACGGCTATAGTCGCGCGCACCAAACAGCGCGGTACCGATCCGCACCCAGGTGGCGCCCTGGGCAATGGCCGACTCGAGGTCATGGCTCATGCCCATGGAAAGGGTGTCCAGCGGTAGCTTCAGATCGGCTTGCAAGCGTTGAACCGCTGCGAAGGCGGCATCCTGGGCGGCACGCTCCTCGGTCGGTTCGGGAATCGCCATCAACCCACGCAGCTTCAGGCGTGGCAACGCGCTGATGGCGCTGGCCAGAGCGGGCAGGTCCGCCGCGGTGCAGCCGGATTTGCTGTCTTCACCGCTGACGTTGACCTGGATGCAGATATTCAGCGGCGGTAGGTCGGCCGGGCGCTGCTCGGACAGGCGTTGTGCAATTTTCAAACGATCCACGGAATGCACCCAGTCGAAATGTTCGGCGATAGCGCGCGTCTTGTTCGATTGAATGGGGCCGATGAAGTGCCAGATCAAGGGCAGGTCGGTCAGTTCGGCCTGTTTGCCCAGCGCCTCCTGCAGATAGTTCTCGCCAAAGTCCCGCAGGCCGGCGGCATAGGCTTCACGCAGGGCCTGGGCGGGCTTGGTCTTGCTCACCGCCAGCAGCTGCACGCTGTGTTCGTCGCGGTGGGCGGCTTGTTCGGCTGCGCGGATACGCGATCTAACCTGAGCAATGTTGTCTGCTATCGTGGACATTAAAGAAGCGCCAGCGGTGAGGTTCGCGGCATTCTACTGGAATTGAGGAGCGCTATGGATATCACTGAGCTACTGGCGTTCAGCGCCAAACAGGGCGCATCGGACCTGCACTTGTCCGCCGGGCTGCCGCCGATGATCCGTGTCGATGGCGATGTGAGGCGGATCAACCTGCCGGCCCTGGACCACAAGCAGGTCCATGAGCTGATCTACGACATCATGAACGACCGGCAGCGGGTAGATTACGAGAAGTTTCTGGAAACCGACTTTTCCTTCGACGTGCCGGGCGTCGCACGGTTCCGGGTCAATGCGTTCAACCAGAATCGCGGTGCAGGTGCGGTGTTCCGGACCATCCCGTCGAAAGTCCTGACCATGGAAGACCTGGGGATGGGCGATGTGTTTCGCAAGGTGACCGAGGCGCCTCGCGGGCTGGTGTTGGTGACCGGGCCGACCGGCTCCGGCAAGTCCACCACCCTGGCGGCGATGATCGACTACCTCAACACCCACAAACACCATCACATCCTCACCATCGAAGATCCCATCGAGTTTGTCCACGAGCCGCGCAAATGCCTGATCAACCAGCGCGAAGTGCACCGCGACACCCAAAGTTTCTCCACGGCCCTGCGCTCAGCCCTGCGCGAAGACCCGGACGTGATTCTGGTGGGGGAGATGCGTGACCTGGAGACCATCCGCCTGGCCCTGACCGCCGCCGAAACCGGTCACCTAGTGTTTGGCACCTTGCACACCACCTCGGCGGCCAAGACCATCGACCGGGTGGTGGACGTGTTCCCGGGGGATGAGAAATCCATGGTCCGCTCGATGTTGTCCGAATCCTTGCAGGCGGTGATTTCACAGACGCTGGTCAAGAAGATTGGCGGCGGCCGGGTCGCGGCTCATGAAATCATGCTGGGAACGTCGGCGATCCGTAACCTGATCCGCGAGGACAAGGTGGCACAGATGTACTCGGCGATCCAGACCGGTGGGTCGCTGGGGATGCAGACATTGGATATGTGTTTGAAGGATTTGCTGAACAAGGGGCTGATCAGCCGCGAGCATGCGCGGGAGCGGGCGCGTACGCCGGATAACTTCTGAGGATCGGCCACAAAACCTCCTGTGGGAGCGAGCTTGCTCGCGATAGCGTTGGATCAGCCAACATTGAAGTTGACGGATGTACCGCTATCGCGAGCAGGCTCGCTCCCACAGTTTGCTTGAACTGGCAAATGTGCCACTTTCAAATCAGCGCTGAACCAGCTGCATCCCTTTCGGCTCTTTGGGCAGCACCCGCTTGGCAAGGACGTAGTGGCTGTTCCAGTACGGCTTGTTCAAGGTGTCGATGGTCACCGACTTGCCACGGCGCGGGGCGTGGATGAAGCGGTCATTGCCCAGGTAGATGGCCACGTGGTTGACCCGGCGGCTCTTGAGCTTGAAGAAGATCAGATCGCCGGGCTTGAGGTCCTTGCGATCGACCTTCTGGCCGTGACCGCTGGCCATCGCATTGGAAGTGCGCGGCAGGTCGAAGGTGGCATCGTTGAAGGCGTACTTCACCAGGCCGCTGCAATCGAAACCTTTGCTTGGGCTACTGCCGCCCCAACGGTAAGGTGTTCCCAGTACGTTCACGGCACGGCTCAAGACGTTGCTGCTTGTCTTGGCGGTCATGACCGGAACCAGCTTGCTATTGGCGGTGCTCAAACGCTGGGCGTTTCGCTTGTTCTTGCTCGAAGGAGCAGAAACATGAGATTTGGGGGTGTAGCCGTTGACGTTGGGAAGACGTTGCTCACGATTGGTGGCGTGGGCGGCCAGGGGCAATAATAGGCAAATGGTTAGCCATGTCTTGATAAATGGACGCATTAGGCAGGGCTCTTGAAGGTAAGCGCGCAACTTTATAACAGCTTTTTTTACTGTTCCGAGGCCGTTTGTCGAATCGCAACCCAGGTGAAACCTGCATAATTGCGACATATTGACCTGATTGTCTGACAGAACCCAGACAGCACGGGGGTTTACCGGGTTCCTGACGCTGGAGACCGCTTGTCGGCAATCCATAAAAAAGTCACAAATAATCCGAACAAATTTATCTATCGAGGCAAAAGAGGCGATTCATGAACAGCTATCAGCAGGACGCTTTACGCGATACCCACAGCAAAGTGATCGGCTATCTCTTGTGGATTTTCGGCTTTACCGGCGCCCACCGCTTCTACTACGGCAAGCCGGTCACCGGCACGATCTGGTTTTTCACCTTCGGCCTGTTGGGCATCGGCTGGCTGATCGACCTGTTCCTGATTCCGGCCATGGATCGGGAGGCCGATCTGCGCTTCACCCCGGGTCCCCTCGAGTACAGCGTGGCGTGGATTCTGCTGACGTTTCTCGGTGTGCTGGGTGTGCACCGCATGTACCAGGGCAAATGGCTCACCGGCATCCTTTACCTGCTGACTGGCGGGGTGTTTTTCCTGGGGGTGCTGTATGACTTCTGGACGCTGAACGATCAGGTCTCGATTCGCAATGCGCAGAAGCGCGGGGCTTTTCACTAAGACCGAGTCGCCTGCATCGCGAGCAGGCTCGCTCCCACACTGGATCAAGGTGTTCACAGGTTATGTGTTCACCGAAGATCCCTGTGGGAGCGAGCCTGCTCGCGATAAGAGCGACGCGATGTCAGGCCTGGTGAGTAATCCGCCCATCCATCAGCGTATAACGCACCACCCCCGGCAAACTGTGGCCAAGGAACGGGCAGTTGTCACCCTTGGAGCGCCAGGCTTCACCCGCCACAGTGGACGCCGCCGGGTCGAACAGCACCAAGTCCGCCGCCGCGCCCACTGCCAGTTTACCCACCGGTAATTGCAGCGCGTCGGCCGGGCCGTTGCTCAGGCGTGCGAGCAGGGTCGGCAGGTCCAGCAATCCGTCTTCCACCAGTGTCATGGCCAGTGGCAGCAACAGTTCGACACTGCTGATGCCCGGTTCCGTGGCGCCGAATGGTGCCAGCTTGGCATCGCGCTCGTGGGGCTGGTGATGGCTGGAGATGGCCGAGATCACCCCGGACTTCACAGCCTCGCGCAAGCCATCGCGGTCGGCGCGGGTGCGCAGCGGCGGCTGGACGTGATAGACGCTGTTGAAGTCGATCAGCGCTTCGTCGGTCAGGATCAGTTGGTACAGCGCTACATCGGCGGTGACGGGCAGGCCGCGAGCCTGGGCCTGGGCGATCAGTGCGGCGCCGCGGGCGCTGGTCAACTGGCTGAAGTGTGCGCGCACGCCGCTTTGTTCCACCAGCAGCAGGTCCCGGGCCAGGGCCACGGTTTCGGCGGTTTCCGGAATGCCTGGCAGGCCGAGGAAACTGGCGGTCGGGCCTTCGTGGGCCAGCCCACCTTCAGCCAGATCGTGATCCTGGGAGTTGAAGATCACCGTCAGGCCGAAGGTCGCAGCGTATTCCAGGGCGCGGCACAGGGTGCGGGTATTGCGAAAACTGTTCAGACCATTGCCGAACGCCACGCAACCGGCGTCGCGTAGCGCAATGAGTTCTGCCAGTTGCTCGCCATCGAGGCCTTTGCTCAAGGCGCCGATAGGGAAGACCTTGGTGTTGCCGGCTTCGCGGGCGCGATCGAGGATCAGCTCGGCCACGGCCGAGGTGTCCAGTACCGGCTTGGTCTGTGGCGGGCAGCACAAACTGGTCACGCCACCGGCGGCGGCAGCCTGGGTTTCGCTGACGATACTGCCTTTGCGGCTGTAACCGGGTTCGCGCAGGGCGACGTTCAGGTCCACCAGGCCAGGGGCGGCCACCAGGCCTTGGGCGTTGAGGGTATCAACGGCGGTAAAACCGGCTGGAGCGGCGCCAAGGGCGACAATTTTGCAGGCATCGATATGGATGTCAGTCACTTGATCCAGGCCGCTGGCCGGATCGATCACGCGTGCGCCGAGAATGCTGAGCTTCACTGGGCGTTCTCCTGGTCGAATTGGCGCTGGGCCGTTTGCCCGCTCATGGCCATGGACAGCACGGCCATACGGATGGCGATGCCGTAGGTCACCTGGTTGAGGATCACCGAATGTGGTCCGTCGGCCACTGCCGACTCGATCTCCACCCCGCGGTTGATCGGCCCCGGGTGCATGACGATGGCGTCCGGCTTGGCCCCGGCCAGGCGCGCGGTGGTCAGGCCGAACAGGCGGTAGAACTCGCCTTCGCTCGGCAGCAGGCCGCCGGTCATGCGTTCGCGCTGCAGGCGCAGCATGATCACCACGTCCACGTCCTTGAGGCCTTCGGTCATGTCGGTGTAGACCTTCACGCCATACTGCTCGACGCCAATGGGCAGCAGGGTTTTCGGCGCGATCACGCGGATGTCCGGGCAGCCGAGGGTCTTGAGGGCGAGCATGTTCGAACGGGCCACCCGCGAGTGCAGGATGTCGCCGACGATAGCCACCGACAGGTTCTCGAAGCTGCCCTTGTGCCGACGGATGGTCAGCATGTCCAGCATGCCCTGGGTTGGGTGGGCGTGACGGCCGTCGCCGCCGTTGATGATCGCCACTTGCGGGCATACATGCTCGGCAATGAAATGCGCCGCGCCGGAATCACCGTGACGCACGACGAACATGTCGGCCGCCATGGCCTCGAGGTTGCGCAAGGTGTCGAGCAGGGTTTCGCCCTTGCTCGCCGAGGAGGTGGACACGTTCAGGGTGATCACGTCCGCCGACAGTCGCTGGGCCGCCAGTTCGAAGGTGGTGCGGGTGCGGGTGGAGTTTTCGAAGAACACGTTGCACACGGTCTTGCCGCGCAGCAACGGGACTTTCTTGACCGCCCGGGCCCCGACTTCGAGGAACGAATCGGCGGTGTCGAGGATTTCCGTCAGCAGCTCGCGGCGCAGGCCGTCGAGGGACAGGAAGTGCCGCAGCTGGCCCTGATCGTTGAGCTGTAGCGCTCGCTTGGTTTCGAGAGGCGTCATCGCAATGGACTCTTACAAGGGCAGTTAAAGGGCAAGGTCTTGCAGTTCGAGTTGCAGCGGCGCGGGGCCGGACAGCTTGACTCGCTCGTGGGCGGCCAGCGTCAGCGTCGCGCCGACCACGTTCGGGCGGATCGGCAGCTCGGCGGCGTCCAGGTCCAGCAGGCACACCAGGGTCACGCTGGCGGGGCGGCCATAATCGAACAGTTCGTTCATGGCGGCGCGGATGGTCCGGCCGCTCATCAGCACATCGTCGATCAGTACCAGATGCTGGCCTTCAATCTCGAACGGCAGGGCCGAAGGGCGCACTTGCGGGTGCAGGCCGTTCTGGCTGAAGTCGTCGCGGTAGAACGACACATCGAGGGTGCCCAGCGGCGCATCGCTGCCCAGTTCTTCGAGCAAGGCCTGGGCGACCCAGACGCCACCGGTGCGAATGCCGATGTAGCGCGGTTCGCTGATGCCGCGTTGTTCCAGATGCGCCGTGAGACGAATCGCCATCTGGCTGATCAGTTCGGCGGGATTGGGCAGGCTCATGCTGGCTCCTTCAGGTTCCCGGGCCGGTGGTCAGAGGCCCGGTTTATCGCTAAAAGAAAGCGCCCTGGCGGCGCTTTCAAAAAAATCAGGTTTCGAACAGGGCGGCGTTGGCGTCGAGCCAGCCTTGCAGCAGCAGGGCGGCCGCGATGGCGTCTACCGGGTTGTCGCGGTAACTGCCTTTCTGCCCGCCACGTACCAGGCGTTCGCCCTTGGCCTCGAACGTGGTCAGACGCTCGTCGTGGGTATAGAAAGGCAGGTTGTAGCGGCCGTTGAGCCTGCGGGCGAATTTCTCCGCGCGAACGCACATGTCGCTGGGCGTGCCGTCCATGTTCAGCGGCAGGCCGACCACCACGGCGTCGGGTTTCCACTCCTTGATCAGGGCTTCGACCTGGTTCCAGTCGGGAACGCCGTTCTGCGCCTTCAGGGTGCACAGCTCGCGGGCCTGGCCGGTAATCACCTGGCCGACCGCCACGCCGATCTGTTTGGTGCCGTAATCGAAGCCCAGCAGCAAGCGCAGGGCCATCAGGCGTGTCCTGCCTGGCTGGTGAGCAGACTGAGGTTGACCCCCAACCGGCTGGCCGCCGCTTCCAGGCGCAGTTCGCTGCTGGTGTTGAACAGGATGTCGGCGTCGAACGGGCAGGTCAGCCAGGCGTTATCGGCCAGCTCGGCTTCCAGTTGCCCGGCTTCCCAACCGGCATAGCCTAGGGCGATCAGGCTTTTTTCCGGGCCTACGCCGTCGGCAATGGCGAACAGCACATCCTGGGAGGTGGACAGCGATACGCCATCCAGGTCCACGGTGGCCTGGTAGGACGGCCCCGTCGGGTGGAGCACGAAGCCTCGGTCGGTCTGCACCGGGCCGCCGATGAAAATCGGGACGTGCTGGCACAAGAGTGGCGGTTCTACATCCGGGCGCAACTGCTCAAGAATGTCCGCCAGGTTCAGTTCCTGCGGCCGATTGATCACCAGCCCCATGGCCCCATTGGCCGTGTGCTCGACGATGTAGGTCAAGGTGTGGGCAAAGTTCGGATCGGCCATGTGTGGCATGGCAATCAGGAAGTGATGCTTGAGGTAGGTGGGGCTGACGTTTTTCATAGGCGCTAGTGTGGCGGCGCAGGGGCGAACTGACAAGCTGGGGATGTGCAGCAAATGCCGGAGACTGTCACGAAACCCTTGTGGGAGCGAGCCTGCTCGCGATGCGGTGTGTCAGGCGACATCATGCTGGATGTTCGATTGCTATCGCGAGCAGGCTCGCTCCCACAAGGGGATGGGGTCAGTTGCTGGAGAGACGATCGCCCCGGGCGAACTTCCAGGTGCGGATGATTTCCAGGCGGTCGATGTCCGACAGGTCCCCGGTAAACGGTGCGAACGGCGCGGCCAGGCGCACGATCCGCTGGGCGGCCTGATCCAGCAATGGCTGGCCGGAGGACTCCAGCACCAGCACTTCATACAACGAGCCGTCGCGGTTGATCGAGACCAGCAGCCGCAAGTTGCCATAGATCTGCTTGCGCCGGGCTTCGTCGGGGTAGTTGAGATTGCCGATGCGCTCGACTTTCTTGCGCCACTCATCTTTGTACCAGGCGCCCTTGTCGCGCATGGTCGAGGCGGCGCTCAGGCGGTGGATACGCGGGCGTTTGGCATACAACTGCTGTTCCTGGGCCAGCTCGGCTTCCAGGCTGGCGATGTCGCTGGACAGTTGGGCGCTATCGAAGGTGGGCACCGGGGCCTTGGGTTTGGGGTCGGGCCTGACCTCTTCCTTGACCGGGGCTTTTTTCGGCTTCGGCGCCACGGTGGTCACGGCTGCCTTGGGCGCCGTCTCCCGGACTTCGGGCTTGGCCGCTGGCGGCGGTGTGACCTTCTGCACTTTATTGTCCTGGAATGGCGCGATCTGGGTGGTCTTGGGCGTCGCCTTTTTTTCCAGGGTGCCACTGCCTTGCTGGTTTTCCTGGGCGAGGAAGTCCGCTTTTTGTGGCTTGGCTTCGCTTTTGAAGGTGGCCAGGGTGATTTCCAGGGTCTGGCTGATCTGTTTGGGTTCTACCGTGGCAAACCCGACGCCCAGCAGCAGTGCCAAGTGGATCAATGCCGCCAGGAACAGGGTAAAACCGAGACGATCAGCCGGGCGCACGCCGCGATGGGCGAGCTCTTGGGGCAGATCGGACGGGAGGGTCATGGCAAGGAAACCAACATCGCGTTTTTTTCAGGCCGGGCATGATAACGCAATGTGGGTTTCCTTCAGCAGGATCTGGATCAACGAGCCTTGAGCTTCTGATCGATGGCATCCATCAGCATCGCGCCGATGTCGGTGCCGAAGGCGTTGTCGATCTCGCGGATGCAGGTCGGGCTGGTGACGTTGATTTCCGTCAGGTGCTCGCCGATCACGTCCAGGCCCACGAACAGCAGACCTTTCTCCCGCAGGGTCGGGCCGACCTGGGCCGCGATCCAGCGGTCCTTTTCAGTCAACGGACGCGCCTCGCCACGCCCGCCGGCCGCCAGGTTGCCGCGGGTTTCGCCGGCCGCGGGAATGCGCGCCAGGCAATAGTCCACCGGTTCGCCGTCGATCATCAGGATGCGCTTGTCGCCATCGACGATGGCCGGCAGGTAACCCTGGATCATGATCTGCTGCTGACCGTGCAGGGTCAGGGTTTCGAGGATCACTGACAGGTTGGGGTGGCCGGCGGTGTGACGGAAAATCGAGGAGCCGCCCATGCCGTCCAGGGGCTTGAGGATCACGTCGCCGTGATGGTCGGCGAATTCACGCAGCACGTCCGGGCGACGGCTGACGATGGTGGGCGGCGTGCATTGCGGGAACAGCGTGGCGAACAGCTTTTCGTTGCAGTCGCGCAGGCTCTGGGGTTTGTTGACCACCAGCACACCGGCGTTTTCGGCCTGTTCCAGCAGGTAGGTGGAATACACGAACTCCATGTCGAAAGGCGGATCCTTGCGCATGAGGATCACGTCCAGGTCGCTGAGCAGCGCATCGCGTTCGGTACCCAGCTCAAACCATTTTTCGGGGTTGGCGAAGACGTTCAGCGGCTTCATCCGTGCCCGCGCCTGGCCTTCGGCCTGGTAGAGGTCGCGCTGCTCCATGTAGAACAGCTCCCAGCCGCGCTTCTGAGCGGCCAGCAGCATGGCCAGCGAGCTATCCTTTTTATAGGAAATGCTGGCGATAGGGTCCATGACAATGCCGACGCGTACGCTCATGGCTTGGTTCCTCGAAAATTGATGGGCACAAATGGTGTGAAAAAGTGGCGTCAGAGTGGCGCCCGGAAGATTGGCGGTCAAGGAAAAACCACTGTACCGAGCGGCCGATAGATCGGCGATGGAGACTGTGCTAAAAAGGCTGGCATGTGACGTGCGGGCCTTGAACATCAAGGGTTTGCGCTGTCGTTCACACTTACGCGTTAAAAACCGGTTTGCAGTGGCAATGGCAGAGCATCTTACGCAGCAGCAACCCAGCGCCTTGAAGGTCATGGTCATCGACGACTCGAAGACCATCCGCCGCACCGCCGAGACCTTGTTGCGCAACGTGGGTTGCGAGGTCATCACGGCGGTCGATGGCTTCGATGCCCTGGCCAAGATCGCCGACCATCATCCGGGCATTATCTTTGTCGACATCATGATGCCGCGCCTGGACGGTTACCAGACTTGTGCCCTGATCAAGAACAACAGCGTTTTCAAGGCCACGCCGGTGATCATGTTGTCGTCCCGGGACGGTTTGTTCGACAAGGCCAAGGGGCGCATTGTCGGCTCCGATCAGTTTTTGACCAAGCCTTTCAGCAAGGAAGAACTGCTGGGCGCGATACGGGCTCATGTTCCGGGCTTTGCCGCTGTCCAGCCGCACCAGGCACATTAATGACACTCGGCCATCGGGCCTGGGGTCAACGAAAAATGGGGAACACCATGGCACGAATTCTGATCGTCGATGATTCGCCGACCGAAATGTACAAACTGACCGGCATGCTGGAAAAGCACGGCCACCAGGTCCTGAAGGCCGAAAACGGCGCCGACGGCGTGGCCCTGGCTCGCCAGGAAAAGCCCGACGCGGTCCTGATGGATATCGTCATGCCCGGCCTCAACGGTTTCCAGGCCACGCGCCAGTTGACCAAGGATCCGGACACCGGGCACATCCCGGTGATCATCATCACCACCAAGGACCAGGACACCGACAAGGTCTGGGGCACTCGCCAAGGCGCGAAGGACTACCTGACCAAACCGGTGGACGAAGAAACCCTGATCAAGACCCTGAACAACGTGCTGGCGGGTTGATGACACGGCCATGAGCCAATCCCTGACCGCTTTCGAACTGCTCCTGCAGATCGACCGGCGTTGCCGGCTGCTGGGGGCGGACCTGCCGTCACAACCGACCCACGGCGACAGCTGGAGCGGCATCGGTTTTCGCCTCGGCGAACACTGGTACGTGGCGCCCATGGGCGAAGTCAGCGAAGTGCTGCACGAGCCGCGCTACACACATTTGCCCGGGGTCAAGCCATGGGTTCGTGGTGTGGCTAATCTGCGCGGGCGCTTATTGCCGTTGATGGATTTGTGCGGTTTCTTCGGCCATGAGCTGTCGAGCGTGCGCAAGCAGCGGCGGGTGCTGGTGGTGGATCATGACGAGGTCTTTACCGGGTTGCTGGTGGATGAAGTCCTCGGATTGCAGCATTTTGCCCAGGACAGCCTGGAGCCGACGCTGATGGACGACCTTGACGGCCCGGAGTCGGCCTTCGTCAAGGGCCGGTTTCGCGGCGAACGGCAGTGGCAGGTGTTCAGCCCGTTTGCGCTGACGCGCTCGCCGGGGTTCATGGATGTAGCTGTTTGACGAGATGCCACACGGTCCCTTGTAGGAACGAGCCAGTGGGAGCAAAGCTTGCTCGCGATGGCGGCGCCTCGGTTGGCGGGAAACCGTGTTGTTTTCATCGCAGGCAAGCCTTGCTCCCACAGAGTCACACTGATTGAGCAGGCTGCACTACAAGGGCTTGCTTACAGTTGGCAGTGGTGAGTGGGTTGGATTGGGCAGTACAGGCGAGAACCGATGAGCAAAGCAAATACAGGTAAGCCTCTGGAAGCGTCGCGCAGTCGTTCGCAGATCATCGTGCTGTTCGTCGCGCTGATTGTCTTCATCATGCTGCTGTTCGCCAACTTCGCTTACCTCAACACCCAGTCCAACTACGACAAGCAGTACATCGGCCACGCCGGTGAGTTGCGGGTGCTGTCCCAGCGCATCGCGAAGAACGCCACCGAGGCGGCCGCCGGCAAGGCCGCGGCGTTCAAGTTGCTGAGCGAGGCGCGCAATGATTTCGCCCAGCGCTGGGCCTACCTGAAGCAAGGCGACCCGGTGACCGGCCTGCCACCGGCACCTGCTGCCCTGCGCCCGCAGATGCGTGCCGTACAGCTGGACTGGGAACGCCTGCTCAAGAACACCGATGCCATCCTGTCCAGCGAACAGACTGTGCTGTCGCTGCATCAGGTGGCGGCGACCCTCGCCGAAACCGTGCCGCAATTGCAGGTCGAGTACGAAAAGGTCGTCGAAATTCTCCTGCAGCGCGGCGCGCCCGCCGCGCAGGTCGCCATGGCCCAGCGCCAGTCGTTGCTGGCCGAACGGATTCTCGGGGCGGTGAACACCGTGCTGGCGGGGGATGAAAACGCCAGTCAGGCCGCCGATACCTTTGGCCGCGATGCCGCACGTTTTGGTCAGGTGCTCAATGGCATGTCGCAAGGTGACCCGGCCTTGAAGATCTCCCAAGTACAGGACCGCGATGCCCGGGCTCGCCTGAGTGAGATCAGCGAACTCTTCGAATTCGTCTCCGGCTCGGTGGACGAAATCCTCGAAACCTCTCCTGAGCTGTTCAAGGTCCGCGAGTCGGCAGGCAACATCTTCAACCTGTCGCAAACCTTGCTGGACGAAGCGTCGCACCTGGCCACCGCGTTCGAAAACCTGGCCGGCGGGCGTTCCGCAAACGCCATCGGTGGTTATGTGCTGGGTCTGTTGGCGCTGATGTCGATCATCCTGATCGGGCTGGTGATGGTCCGCGAAACCAACCGGCAGTTGCGTGAAACCGCAGAAAAGAATGAGCGCAACCAGAACGCGATCATGCGTCTGCTGGACGAGATCGAAGACCTGGCCGATGGCGACCTGACCGTGACCGCCTCGGTTACCGAAGACTTTACCGGCACCATCGCCGATTCCATCAACTATTCGGTGGACCAACTGCGTGACCTTGTGGCCACCATCAACCTCACCGCCGGCCAGGTCGCCGCTGCGGTGCAGGAAACCCAGGCTACGGCGATGCACCTGGCGCAGGCTTCCGAACATCAGGCCCAGCAGATATCCGAAGCTTCGACTTCAATCAATGAAATGGCCCAGTCCATCGATCAGGTCTCGGCCAATGCCGCCGAGTCGTCGGCGGTGGCCGAGCGCTCCGTGGAGATCGCCAACAAAGGCAACGAGGTGGTGCACAACACCATTCATGGCATGGACAACATTCGCGAGCAGATCCAGGACACGGCCAAGCGCATCAAGCGCCTGGGGGAGTCGTCTCAGGAAATCGGCGACATTGTCAGCCTGATCGATGACATTGCCGACCAGACCAACATCCTGGCCCTCAACGCCGCTATCCAGGCGTCCATGGCCGGTGACGCCGGGCGCGGGTTCGCGGTGGTGGCCGATGAAGTGCAGCGGCTGGCGGAGCGCTCTTCGGCGGCGACCCGGCAGATCGAGACCCTGGTGCGGGCGATTCAGGCTGACACCAACGAGGCGGTGATTTCCATGGAACAGACCACCACCGAAGTGGTGCGCGGCGCCCGACTGGCCCAGGATGCCGGGGTGGCCCTGGAAGAAATCGAAGGCGTGTCCAAGACCCTGGCGGCGCTGATCCAGAGCATTTCCAACGCGGCGCAGCAACAGACCACGTCGGCGGGGCAGATTTCCTTGACCATGAACGTGATCCAGCAGATCACCACGCAAACCTCTTCCGGCTCCACCGCCACCGCCGAGAGCATCGGCAACCTGGCGAAAATGGCCAGTCAGCTGCGTCGTTCGGTGTCGGGGTTTACTTTGCCGGCGGCGGCTGCGGCGGATGAGAACAAGGCGTAACTGGCTGGATCTGTATATTGAGAAGGGTCATGTGGCGAGGAAGCTTTTGTGGCGAGGGGATTTATCCCCGCTGGACTGCGAAGCAGTCCCAAAATAGCCAGTCTGGGACATAGATGTTGGATTCTGCATTGCAGGGGGCCGCTTCGCAGCCCAGCGGGGATAAATCCCCTCGCCACAAGGGCTGATGTTCCTGCGTCTTAGACTGTTGATTTGGAGTGGTTATGGGTGATCGGCACGACTATGTGGCCCTGGAATGGGTCAAGGGCGAGATTGCCGAAACGCTGAAGCAGGCCCATCTGGCGCTCAATCGCCTGGTGGACGACCCGCAGGCGGCGGATGCCCTCGCGCATTGCCTGGCGTGCATTCATCAGGTGCACGGCGGCCTGCAGATGGTCGAGTTCTATGGTGCGGCGCTGCTGGCCGAGGAGATGGAACAGCTGTGCGTCGCCCTGCAGGACAACCGCATCGCCCATCGCGACGAAGCCATCAGTCTGTTGAGCCAGGCCCTTGGGCAGTTGCCGATCTATCTGGACCGCATCCAAGGTGCCCGCCGCGATCTGCCGTTGGTGGTGCTGCCATTGATCAATGATTTGCGCAGCGCCCGGGGCGAGAGCCTGTTGTCGGAGACCAGCCTGTTCAGTCCAGAGTTACCGCTGATCGCGCCGCTCAGTGACGAGGCCTTGAAGCGACTCGAACCGCCTGACCTGCCCAACACCTTGCGCAAACTGCGCCAGACCCTGCAAGTGGCCCTGGTGGGGCTGTTGCGCGAACAGGACGACGCCACCCATCTCGGCTATCTGGCCAAGGTCTTCCACCGCCTGGAAGGGCTGTGCGCCGCCGCACCGCTCAATGCGCTGTGGCAGGTGGCGTCGGCCCTGGTCGAAGGCATGCGCGAGGGGCGTATCGCCAATAGCCCGGCCCTGCGCAGCTTATTCAAGGAAGCGGACAAGGAACTCAAGCGCCTGTTGGACCAGGGCCTGCAAGGCATCAATCAACCGGCGCCGCCACAGTTGCTGACGAGTTTGTTGTTCTATATTGCCAAGGCCGAACATCCCAGCGGGCAGATGCAGATCATGAAAGAACGCTACTCACTGGACGACGCGCTGCCCGACAGCGCCATGGTCGACGAAGAACGCGCACGCCTGGCCGGACCGGACCGCGATGCCATGCGCTCGGTGCTCGCCGCACTCTGCGAAGAGCTGGTGCGGGTCAAGGAGCGGCTCGACCTGTTCGTGCGCAGTGACCGCCAGCACGCCTCGGAGCTGGACAGCCTGCTGGCGCCCCTGCGACAGATCGCCGACACCCTGGCGGTGCTCGGCTTCGGTCAGCCGCGAAAAGTGATCATCGATCAATTGGCGGTGGTCCTGAGCCTCGCCCAAGGTCATCGCGAGCCGGATGACGCGACGCTCATGGATGTCGCCGGGGCCTTGCTCTACGTCGAGGCCACTCTGGCCGGCATGGTCGGCACCGTCGAGCCCGAGAGCCCTGAAGACAGCCACCTGCCCACCACAGACCTGACCCAGATCCACCAGATTGTTATCAAGGAAGCCCACACCTGCCTGCAACAGGCCAAGGACATGATCGTCGACTACATCGACGCCGACTGGAACAGCGAACAACTGCAAGCGCTACCGGCGTTGCTGACCCAGGTGCGCGGCGCGCTGGCGATGATCCCCTTGAGCCGCGCCGCCAGCCTTGTGGAGGCGTGCAATGGTTTCATTCGCGAGCATCTGCTGTTGGATCACGCCCAGCCGGGCTGGGAAGAGCTCGATCACCTGGCCGACGTAATCACCGGCCTCGAATATTACCTGGAACGTTTGAGCGAAGACCCGGAAACGCCCGGCGAACCCTTGTTGGACGTGGTCGAGCGCAGCTTGGGTGCCCTCGGTTATTTCCCCGACGAAGCCCGGGTGCCGTTGCTTGACGATGTGCTGAGCCCGAACGAGGCCCAGGTCATGCAGGACTTGCAGGAGCTGGATGACCCGCAGACCGTGCAGTCCTTGGCCCAAATGCTGGCCAGCCCGGTCTCGGCGGTCAACCCGCCGGCCCGGAGCACGCCGGGTAGCCTGTTGCCGCCGCCGTTGGACGAGCATCCGGTGGACGACGAGCTGCGCGAGGTCTTCCTTGAAGAAGCCGACGAGGTACTCGACGTTTTGCGCGAATACCTGCCGCGCTGGGCCGCTCACCCTGACGACCATGGCGCCCTGGCCGAATTGCGCAGGGCCTTCCATACCCTCAAGGGCAGCGGTCGGATGGTGCGGGCGCTGGTCTTGGGAGAGCTGGCCTGGGCTGTGGAAAACCTGCTCAACCGGGTGCTGGAGCGCAGTGTTGAGCCGGGTGCTGCGGTCCGGCAGTTGCTCGATGACACGGTGCAGTTGCTACCGGCCCTGGTGAGCGAGTTTGCAGACAACCGCCAGCGTCAGCGCAACGATGTCGACCGTCTGGCGGCCCGTGCCCATGCGCTGGCAAAGGGCGTCGATGACGATGAAGACGCCCAGGATGTCGCCGCCCTTGACCCGTTGTTGCTGAAGATATTCGACAACGAAGCCCAGGGTCACCTTGCCAGCCTCAATCGCTTTCTCGACCAGGCCGCCGAACACTTGCCGCTGCAGGCCAACGACGAATTGCAGCGAGCCTTGCATACCCTCAAGGGCAGCGCATCAATGGCCGGCGTGTTGCCGATTGCCGAGCTGGCCGGCGCGATGGACCAGTTGGCCCGGGAATACAAGGCGCACCTGATCGCCCTCGACCTTGATGAAACTGAATTGCTGCTGGAGGCCGAGGGCCTGTTGCGCCTGGGCTTGCGTCAGTTGCACGGTGACCCCCTGGCGCCGATCCCCGGCGCAGAAGAGCTGATCCAGCGAACCCAAACGCTGCTGGCCGAGCGCCTGCAAACGGCCCTCAGTGCACCGGACAAAGGCTTGCGGACCAAGCGCGATCCCCAACTGATCAACAACTTCCTCGCCCAGGGCATGGACATCCTGCTCGATGCCGAAAACCTGTTGCGCCGTTGGCAGCAGCACCCCGGCGAAGGCCAGGAACTCAGTGCACTGCTGGACGAGCTGACCACCCTCGGCGAAGGCGCGCACTTGGCCGACTTGCACCCGGTGGACGAGCTCTGTGAAGCCTTGCTCGATCTCTATGGCGCAGTGGAGGAAAGCAGCCTGGCAGTCAGCGACGTGTTTTTCCAGGAAGCGCAGCGCGCCCATGAAGCCTTGATCGATATGCTCGATGAATTGGCCGCCGGGCAACACGTGCACTCGCAGCCCGAGCGGGTGCAGGCCCTGCGCGGCTTGCTCCAAGAGAGCCTGGACCCATCCGCCACCGGCCTGATCCGCAGCGATGGCAGCCGCACCCTGAGCATCCGCGAACTGGGTAACGCGACAGCGGAACTGCAGCGCAGCGCCCCTGCTGAGACCTCAGTGGACGACGACATTGCCTCGATCTTCCTCGAAGAGGCGCAGGACATCCTCGAAAGCGCCGCCCAGGCCCTGCAACGTTGGCTGGCCGACCCGGACAACGCAGCGCCGCTGTCCTCGTTGCAACGCGACTTGCACACCCTCAAGGGCGGCGCACGAATGGCCGATATCCGGCCGGTGAGCGACCTGGCCCAGGAGCTGGAAAATCTCTACGAAGGGCTGGTGGACCGCCGTTACAGCCACAGCGAGGAACTCGAGCAACTGCTCAGCAGCAGTCACGAACGCCTCGATCTGCTGCTCGGGCAGTTGCAGCAGGGCCAGCCGTTGGGCGATCCCGTTGCGCTGATCGACGCCATTCGCCGGTTCCGTCAGGACAAGCCGAACCCAATCGATTCGGCAGGGGCGATCCAGGGCGAGGGGGCCGGACATGACCCGGAGCTGCTGGAAATCTTCCTCGAAGAAGGTTTCGACATTCTCGACAGCGCAGGCTCAGCGCTGCTGCGCTGGCAGGACGAACCATCGAACCGTCAGGCCCTGGAAACGCTGTTGCGGGATTTGCACACCCTCAAGGGTGGAGCGCGGATGGTGGAAATCGTCCCCATCGGCGACCTGGCCCATGAGCTGGAAAATCTCTATGAAGGCTTGTCGGCGGGGCTGCTCCAACCGACTCCAGCGCTGTTCGCCTTGCTGCAAAGCAGCCACGACCGGCTGGCGCAGATGCTCGATGCGGTACGCGCCGGCCACCCCTGCCCCGTTGCCGACCGGCTGATCGCGCAGATCCAGGCGGTAAATCATCCGCAGGACAGCGAGACGCCCAAAGTCGTCCCCGCGCCGGAACCGGCCCCGACCCCGCCGCCTGCGCCCACAAGGCCTGAGACCGGCACCCCGAGCGACGGCGCGGACATGGTCAAGGTCTCCGCCGAACTGCTTGACGACCTGGTGAACCTGGCTGGGGAAACCTCGATTTTCCGTGGGCGTATCGAACAGCAGGTCAACGACGCGCGCGTGGCCCTGGGCGAGATGGAAACCACCATCGAGCGCATGCGCGACCAGTTGCGCCGTCTTGATACCGAAACCCAGGGCCGGATCCTCAGTCGCCAGCAGGTCGAGGCCGAGCGCCTTGGCTACGAAGAATTCGACCCGCTGGAGATGGACCGGCATTCCCAGTTGCAGCAATTGTCCCGGGCGCTGTTCGAATCGGCCTCGGACTTGCTCGATCTCAAGGAAACCCTCGAACGCAGCAATCACGACGCTGAGAACCTGCTGCAACAGCAGGGGCGGGTCAATACCGAACTTCAGGAAGGGTTGATGCGCACGCGCATGGTGCCGTTCGAGCGCATGTTGCCGCGCCTCAAACGCATCGTGCGGCAAGTGGCGCAGGAGTTGGGCAAGGACGTGGAGTTCGTGGTTGGCAATGCTGAAGGCGAAATGGACCGTAGCGTGCTGGAGCGCATGGCCGCGCCCTTGGAGCATATGCTGCGCAACGCCGTCGACCACGGCCTGGAGCCAGCCGACGTGCGCATCGCTGCCGGGAAACCGGCCCGGGGGCGCATCAGCCTCGACCTGTCCCGGGAAGGTGGCGACATCATTTTCGACATTCGCGACGACGGCGCCGGCGTGCCGCTGGAGGCGGTGCGCAGCAAGGCGATCAAGCGTGGTCTGCTGGCACCGGACAGCGACATCAGCGACCGCGACGTGCTGCAATTCATCTTGCAGCCGGGCTTTTCCACCGCCGAAAAAATCACCCAGATTTCCGGGCGCGGCGTCGGCATGGACGTGGTCCATGAAGAGGTGCGGCAACTGGGTGGCAGTATGGTCATCGACTCTACGCCGGGGCAGGGCGTGCATTTCCGCATTCGCCTGCCGTTTACCGTGGCGGTCAACCGGGCGTTGATGGTGCAATGTCACGAAGACCAGTACGCGATCCCACTGAACACCATCGAAAGTATCGTCCGGGTGTTGCCCGCTGAACTGGATGGCTATTACCAGCTCGACCCGCCGACCTACACCTACGCCGGGCAACGCTATGAGCTGTGCTACCTGGGTGAGCTATTGAAAACCGGCGCTCGCCCGAAACTGTTGGGCCAGAGCCAACCGTTGCCGGTGCTGCTGATGCAATGCAGCGAGCGGCATATCGCGGTGCAAGTGGACGCTACCGCTGGGACCCGGGAGATCGTGGTCAAGAGCCTCGGCCCGCAATTTTCGGCGGTGCAGGGCTTGTCGGGGGCGACGATCCTGGGCGATGGCCGGGTGGTGTTGATTCTCGACCTGTTGGCGCCGATCCGCGCCTTGCCTCATCAGGTCCCACGCCGCCCGGCAGCGGCGCAAGGCGAGGGCGAACACCCGCGAGCATTGCTGGTGCTGGTGGTGGACGACTCGGTGACGGTCCGCAAGGTCACCAGCCGCCTGCTGGAGCGCCACGGCATGCACGTGCTCACCGCCAAGGATGGCGTGGATGCCATGGCGCTGCTGGCCGAACACTCCCCCGACCTGATGTTGCTGGACATCGAAATGCCGCGCATGGACGGCTTCGAAGTGGCCACGCAAGTACGCAATGACCCGCGCCTGGCCCACCTGCCGATCATCATGATCACCTCCCGCACCGGCCAGAAACACCGCGACCGCGCCATGGCCATCGGCGTCAACGACTACCTGGGCAAGCCGTACCAGGAATCGGTGCTGCTCGACAGCATCGCCCGCTGGAGCAAAACCCATGCATGACCTTCACCCGCGTACCGGGCACATCACTGGGCTGCTGCTACCCCTGGCCGACCGGCACCTGATTTTACCCAACGTGGCCGTGGCCGAGCTGATCGACTACCAGAGCAGCGCGTTCGATATGGACACTCCGCCGTGGTTCCTGGGTTGGGTGAGCTGGCGCGAACGGCAAATCCCGTTGCTGAGTTTCGAGTCGGCCTGCGGCCAGAAAACCGTGATCGGCGAGCGTGCGCGCATCGTCGTGCTCAATGCACTGGGCGGGCGCCCGGAGTTGCGGTTCATTGCGCTGCTGGTCCAGGGTATCCCGCGTTCCTACAAACTCGACACCCAGCTGAGCTACGTCGATGTACCGCTGTGTGGGCTGGAACAGGCGGCGGTACAAGTGGGCGAGCATGTGGCGAAGGTGCCGGATTTGTTGGCCCTGGAAGAGTTGGTCGTTGCCTCGGGGTTGGCAAAAAGCTAGGTCAGACACGGTACCTGTGGGGGCGGGCTTGCTCGCGAAGTCGGGCTGATAGCCGGCCAGGGTTTTGTTGACTGAGTACATATCCATTGCCGCCGTTACCGCAGCAACGGATATACACACAAAACTCAAGTAAGCAGTCCCAAGTCATCAAACCCTGAACCGCCCCACCAACGTCTGCAAATGAACCCCCAACCGGGCCAATTCAGCGCTCGAAGCGGCCGTCTCTTCACTGGACGACGCAGTTTGCTCCGACACATCGCGCACATTCAGCACGCTGCGGTTGATCTCCTCGGCCACGGCACTCTGCTGCTCGGCCGCAGCGGCGATCTGCTGGTTCATCGACTGAATGGCCGAGACCGTGCGGGTGATGTTTTCCAGGGATCCACCGGCGCGGCGGGTCAGTTCGACGCTGTTGTCGGTCAGGCTGCGGCTGTTGTCCATGATGGTCGCGACCTGCTCGGTGCCTGACTGCAGGCCGACGATCAGTTCTTCGATTTCTTCTGTGGACTTCTGGGTGCGCTGGGCCAGGCTGCGGACCTCGTCAGCCACCACCGCGAAACCACGTCCGGCTTCGCCCGCACGGGCCGCTTCGATGGCCGCGTTGAGGGCCAGCAGGTTGGTTTGCTGGGCTACGGACTTGATCACGTCCAGCACGCTGCCGATTTTGTCGCTTTCGCGCTTGAGGTCGCCCATGGCTGTGGTGGAGTTACCCACTTCGAGGGCCAGGCGTTCGATCTGGGCGATGGCTTCGCCGACCACTTTTTCACCCTCGCGTGCCTGCTGGTCAGCCGCGACGGCCGCTTCGGAAGCTTCCTCGGCATTGCGCGCCACTTCCTGCACCGTGGCGGTCATTTCGTGCATGGCGGTGGCGACCTGGTCGGTTTCCACTTTCTGGCTGTTGACCCCGGCGCTGGTCTGCTCGGTCACGGCCGAGAGTTGTTCGGCGGCGCTGGCGATTTGTGTAACGCCGTCGCTGATGCCGCCGATCAACTGCCGCAGGCCCACGGTCATGCTCTGCATGGCGCGCTGCAATTGACCGAGTTCGTCGCGGCGCTCGGAGGTGAGGTTGTGGGTCAGGTCGCCCGCGGCAATGCGCTCGGCGACTTTGAGGGTCTGGTCCAGCGGGCCGACGATCTGCCGGGTGATGACCAATGCTGCGATCACGCCGAACAACATGGCCAGCACGGCAGCCGATACCAGGACGGTCTTGGCCTGGGCGGCGTCCTGGTCGCGCACGGCGGTCTGGGACACGGTCAGGCTTTTGCTGGACTCAAGCAATACTTCGCCTTGCTCGGTCATGCGCTTGAGCGCCGCGGCGGTATCAAGCTGGGAATCGCGAAACTGACTGACCGCCGCACGGTAGGCGTTGATCGAATCGCTGGCTTGCTGCAGGTTGGCGGAGTGCTCCTCAGGCAACTGCGCCGGTAGGCGTGCGAGAAGTTTGAGGGCATCGGTAATGGCGTCAAGGGCCGGTTGCTGGGCTTCGTTCTTACCGCTGTAGGTGTAGCCGCGAACCTGATAACGCGCTTGCTGGATCGCCTTGCTCAGGGATACCACGCTGTTGAATTGGGCGACGTTCTCGCTTTGCAGCGTGGCTTTTTCAACCTCGGCGACGCGGGCCACGGCGTTGTCGGCGCTGGCGCCGAGTTTGCTGCGGGCATCTTCGCGACTGACGGTGGCGCTGGCCATCTCGGCGAAGGCGCTTTTGTACTCGGCCACAGCGGCCAGTTGTTTGTCGATCAGCGCCACGTCGGCCGGCTGCTCGATCATCTGGCGGGCTGCGGTCAGGCCGGTCTCGAGTTTGGCAAGCAGATCGTTGACTTCCTGCGGACCGTTTTCACCCCGCGTGGTGTAGTAGTCCAGGCGTGCCAGGCGCAGGTCCTTGCTCAACTCGTTCAGGCTGGAAATGTAGCCCAGCTTGTCGCCACGGCTAATGACATTGCCCAGGCCGCTCCAACCGGTGAAAGCGATCATCAAGGTTAGAAATAGCACCAGACCGAAGCCGAAGCCGAGTTTGCGATTGACGCTTACGTTTCCCAGACTCTGGGTAAGCATTCGGAACATGCTGATTTCTCCCTTGCTGCACTGAATTGGTTTTATGGGAGCTGTATCGGCGGGGCGGGAGGGATCTGTAGAAATGAACTGAGAATCCTGGCGCTCGCCACAAAAAACGGGCAAGCGGCAGGGGGTCAGAACAACCGTGCGAGCAGCGCGGTAACGGCGGTTTCGACGCGCAGGATGCGTTCGCCCAGTTGTACCGGTTGCAGTCCGGCCTTGGCCAGCAGGTCGATTTCGTAAGGAATCCAGCCGCCTTCGGGGCCGATGGCCAGGGTCACGGGTTCGTCCAGCGCGCGAGGGCAGGGGGGGTAGTTCCCCGGATGGCCGACCAGACCGCAGGTGCCGTTCGCCATGGCCGGCAGGCGGTCTTCAACGAAGGGCTTGAAGCGCTTTTCGATGATGATCTCCGGCAGCACGCTGTCGCGCGCCTGCTCCAGGCCAAGGATCAGTTGTTCGCGAATGGCCTCGGGCTCCAGGAACGGGGTCTGCCAGAAGCTCTTTTCCACGCGGTAACTGTTGACCAGTACCACGCGCGGCACGCCCATGCTGGCGATGGTCTGGAGCACTCGCCGGAGCATTTTCGGTCGAGGCAGGGCCAGCACCAGTGTCAGTGGCAGCTTGACCGGCGCAGGTTGGTCGAGTGTCACTTGCAGTTCGGCTTCATGGGCTTCCAGGCGCAGCACCTGGGCCGTGCCCATCAACCCGCCGATACGCCCGACCCGCAGGCTGTCACCGACGGCGCTACGGTGCACTTGCTGCATGTGGGTCAAGCGGCGATCGCTCAGCACGACGCGGTCAGGCCCGATGAAGTCGGCCTCTTCAAGCAGCAGCAGGTTCACGCTTGGGTCGCTGGCGGCTGGTCGTTATGGTCGTCGACCGGCTGATCGTCTGCTTCTTCCCGGCGCTTGCGCACCAGACCGCCGAACAGGATGCCGATCTCGAACAGCAGCCACATCGGCACGGCGAGCAGGGTCTGGGAGAAGATGTCCGGCGGGGTCAGGATCATGCCGACCACGAAGCAGCCGATGATCACGTACGGACGAATTTTCTTCAGGTACGCAACGTCGACCACGCCGATCCACACCAGCAGTACCACGGCTACCGGGATTTCGAACGCCACGCCGAAGGCGAAGAACAGCGTCATGACGAAATCCAGGTAGCTGGTGATGTCGGTCATCATTTCCACGCCCGCGGGAGTGGCGGCGGCAAAGAACTTGAAGATCAACGGGAATACGAAGAAGTAGGCGAAGGCCATGCCGGTGTAGAACAGCAGAATGCTGGACACCAGCAGCGGCACGGCAACGCGTTTTTCATGCTTGTACAGGCCTGGCGCGATGAAGCCCCAGATCTGGTGCAGGATCACCGGGATCGCCAGGAACAACGAGACCATCATCGTCAGCTTGAGCGGCGTCAGGAACGGTGACGACACGTCGGTGGCGATCATCGTCGCGCCTTCCGGCAGGTACTGGCGCAGCGGTGTGGAAACGAAGGTGTAGATCTGTTGGGTGAAGGCAAACAGCCCGGCGAAGATGACGAAAATCGCCGCCACGCAACGCAACAGGCGGGTGCGCAACTCGGTGAGGTGCGATACCAGCGGCATCGGCTGGTCGTTTTCAGGAATATCGCTCATGGGGCTCGCGGCGGCAAAGTAGGGTCGTTAGGAACGGCTGGTGCCGCCACTGTCGGGGCGGGCTCCACGGGGTTCGCGGGCGCGGCTGCTACAGGCGGCGTGTCATCCACCGGCGCCTGGGGGGCAATCGTCGGCTCGACCGCCGGCTGAACCGGTGTCGGCTCCTGCTGGGTCGGGGTGAAGATTTTCCGCGCTTCCTGCTCCAGAGACAGAATGTGTTCGTTGTGCAGTTGCCGACGAATGTCGTCGGCCCCGATTTCACGTTCAACTTCCTGTTTGATCGCATTGAAGCTGCGCTTGAGCCGCCCGATCCATAGACCTGCGGTGCGCGCAGCGCCCGGCAGCCGCTCGGGGCCCAGTACCAGCAGGGCGACGAGGCCGACGAGCAGCAGTTCAGTGAAGCTGATCCCAAACATTAGTCAGTGCTCACGAGTCTTTGCGGGCCGGCTCTTCGACTTTCTGTGCCTGCACATCGATGGTGTGCGGGGCATTCACAGGTTGAGTGGCCTGTGGGTGAACCGGTTGGCTCGGCTGCGCTGGTTGAGCGGGCGTCGCTGCCGGGTCGGCCGGTTTTTCGTCGTCGTTCATGGCCTTGCGAAAGCCCTTGATCGACTCGCCAACGTCAGTGCCCAGGTTCTTGAGTTTCTTGGTGCCGAACACCAGTACCACGACCACCAGAATGACGACCCAGTGTTTCCAGTCAAAAATACCCATGTGGCTATTCCTCTCGTAAGTTGATCAGGCGGACGGACGCGAGGCTTTCTCGACGTGCCCGGACAGACCGAAACGACGGTCCAGTTCATCCAGTACAGCCTGCGGGTGCTGCCCCAGTTGGGCAAGCATGACCAGGCTATGGAACCACAGGTCGGCGGTCTCGTAGATCACGTCACTGCAGTCGCCGCTGATGGCAGCGTCCTTGGCGGCGATGATGGTCTCGACCGACTCTTCACCGACCTTTTCCAGAATCTTGTTCAAACCCTTGTGGTACAGACTGGCGACATAGGAACTGTCGGCCGCTGCGCCTTTGCGCTCTTCCAGCACCTGGGCCAGGCGGGTCAGGGTGTCACTCATGGGTATGTCCTGAATAAATGGCGTGCGGGTCCTTGAGCACCGGGTCGACGGTTTTCCAGTCGCCGTTCTCGAAGACGCGATAGAAGCAGCTTTGACGGCCGGTGTGGCAGGCGATCTCACCGACCTGCTCGACCATCAGGATGATGACGTCGCCGTCGCAGTCCAGGCGCATCTCGTGCAGGTGCTGCACGTGCCCGGACTCTTCACCCTTGCGCCACAGCTTGCCACGCGAACGTGACCAATAGATGGCGCGGTTCTCAGCGGCGGTCAGGGCCAGCGCTTCACGGTTCATCCAGGCCATCATCAGCACGCGCCCGGTCTTGTGATCCTGGGCGATGGCCGGCACCAGGCCGTCAGCGTCCCATTTGATCTCGTCCTGCCAGTTTTTCATCTTCGACTCCGACAATGGGCCGCGCATCTCAAGTCGACGGGCCCAGCCTTGAAACAGTGTGCCAGCGTGAACCGGTGCTGGCTATCGACGAACGACCAGATACAAACCAACGATGACCATGATGCCGGCGGGCCAGTGGCCCAGCTGACTCAACGGACCCCCGCTCGCCAGTACTGCACCGCCACCCAGGTGAGCGGCGCCGAGCAGGCGCATGAACCAGTCGTCCCCGCGCTCTTTCCACGGCGGCGCGGGATCGTGGGCGTGGGGTTGGGACATGCGTTCGAGCAGGTCGCGGGTCATGTTGGCCAGGTGCGGGAGCTGCTCGAACTGGCTCTGCACGTTGCCCAGCAAGGTTTTGGGGCTCACGCGCTCACGCATCCAGCGTTCGAGGAACGGCTGGGCGGTGTTCCACAGGTCCAGGTCCGGGTATAGCTGGCGACCAAGGCCTTCGATGTTCAGCAAGGTTTTCTGCAACAGTACCAACTGCGGCTGAACCTCCATATTGAAGCGACGCGCGGTCTGGAACAGGCGCATCAGCACCTGGCCGAATGAAATATCTTTTAACGGTTTTTCGAAGATCGGTTCGCATACCGTGCGGATCGCCGCTTCGAATTCGTTGAGTTTGGTCTCGGCCGGCACCCAGCCGGAGTCGATGTGCAGTTGCGCGACGCGGCGGTAGTCGCACTTGAAGAAGGCGAACAGGTTGCGGGCCAGATAGTCCTGGTCTTCGGGAGTCAGGCTGCCGACGATGCCGCAGTCGATGGCAATGTATTGCGGGCTCCACGGTTGCACGGTGCTGACAAAGATATTCCCCGGGTGCATGTCGGCGTGGAAGAAGCTGTCGCGGAACACCTGGGTGAAGAAGATTTCCACACCGCGCTCGGCCAGCAGTTTCATGTCGGTGCGCTGGTCGGCCAGGGTCGCCAGGTCGGTCACCTGGATGCCGTAGATACGCTCCATCACCAACACTTTCGGACGGCACCAGTCCCAATAGACTTGCGGCACATAGAGCAGCGGCGAGCCTTCGAAGTTACGGCGCAGTTGGCTGGCGTTGGCGGCTTCGCGCAGCAGATCGAGTTCGTCGTAGATGGTTTTTTCGTAGTCCAGGACCACGTCAACCGGATGCAACAGGCGCGCATCGGCCGACAGCCGCTCGGCGGCCCGGGCGAGAATGAACAGCCACGCCAGGTCCTGGGCAATGATCGGCTTGAGACCCGGGCGGATAACTTTCACCACCACTTCTTCGCCGCTCTTGAGCTGCGCAGCGTGAACCTGGGCCACGGAGGCCGAGGCCAACGGCTCGACGTCGAAACGGCTGAACACTTCGCTGATCTTCTTGCCCAGTTGTTCTTCGATCAGGGCCACCGACACCTTTGAATCGAACGGCGGCACGCGGTCTTGAAGCATCATCAATTCATCGGCGATATCTTCGGGCAACAGGTCGCGACGAGTCGAGAGGATCTGCCCGAACTTGATGAAGATCGGTCCCAGGTCCTGCAAGGCCAGGCGCAGGCGTGCGCCGCGACTCAGGTCCAGCGTTCGCCGGGGAAACCAGCGCCACGGCAGCACGAAGCGCAGCGCCAGCAAAAACCAGGGCAGCGGCAGGGCGAACAGCAGGTCATCGAGGCGATAGCGGATCACGACGCGCTGGATGCGCAACAAACGGCGGACGGCAAGCAGCTTCATGCGTTATCGCTTGGTTTCAAGGGAGCGGGAAAGGCGCTCGAAACGCGCCTCGAGACGTTCCAGGTCAAGTTTGATCTGGTCCAGTTCATTAAAGCGGGCGTCGGCTTCGCGTTGGCCTACGAGAGTACGCGATTCCTCGGCCAGGTATTCACTCAGATTCTGCCCCAGGCTGGCGAAGCCTTGGCGATACCAGCGCGTGCGGCTGCGCAGATGGCCACTGAGTAGCTGAGTGGCCACCGGCCCGAGCCAGCGGGATACTTCATATTCCCAGTCCAGCTCCAGGTCCTGGAGAATCGCCGCCAGCTCCAGCAGCACGCCGCTGTCGCCGTCCAGTTCCACCTCAGGGCCATGCAGCACGGCGGTCTTGTCCTTGCTCAGGGCCAGGTTCACCAGGCTCGATGCCGGGGCGCGCAGGGTGCAGTGGGCCTCGGCTTCCCAGTGTGCGGCGAGCATCAGGCCTTCGTCGCTGGGCAGGATGAACAGCCGCAATGCGGGGCTGCGGCAATCCACCGCAATCACCTTGCCGCTCAAGTGCGCCAGGCGCGCCAGCGCCGTACTGTCCAGGCGCAGGACGCGATTGACGCCGAGTTCGACGCTGGCGAGCAGGCCGGTGAGCAGCATCAGGGCTTGATACCGCGGTGCAGGGCCACGATGCCCGAGGTCATGTTGTGGTAGGTCACGCGGTCGAAACCGGCCTCGACCATCATCGACTTCAGGGTTTCCTGATCCGGGTGCATGCGGATCGATTCGGCCAGGTAGCGATAGCTTTCCGAGTCGTTGGTGATCAGCTTGCCCATCAGTGGCATGAAGGCGAACGAGTAGGCGTCGTAGGCCTTGGACATCAGCGCGTTGGTCGGCTTGGAGAATTCCAGCACCAGCAGACGGCCGCCGGGTTTGAGGACTCGTAGCATCGAGCGCAGGGCGTCTTCCTTGTGGGTGACGTTGCGCAGGCCGAAGGCGATGGTGACGCAATCGAAATGGTTGTCAGGGAAGGGCAGCTTCTCGGCGTCGGCCTGGACGAACTCGACATTGCCGGCCACACCCAGGTCCAGCAGGCGGTCACGACCGACCTTGAGCATGGACTCGTTGATGTCGGCGAGCACCACCTGACCGGTCGGCCCGACAATGTGAGAAAACTTCTTCGTCAGGTCGCCGGTGCCGCCGGCGATGTCCAGCACCCGATTGCCGCTGCGCACACCCGACAGTTCGATCGCGAAACGCTTCCACAGACGGTGCATGCCACCCGAGAGCAGATCGTTCATCAAGTCATATTTGGCGGCTACCGAGTGGAAAACCTCAGCGACTTTTTCCGCCTTTTGGCTTTCCGGCACGTTCTTGAAGCCGAAGTGAGTGGTGGGTTCGGCATCGCTGCCTTTGCGCTGATCAGTCATATCGCTGTCACCAAAAAAGAATGCGGGACATTCTAATCCCGGTAGAGGGCTTTGTCTTGGCAAGCCTGAAGGTAAGATGAGCGACCGCCGGGACGTTTTGACGCAGCCAGGGTCAGAAACGTGCAGGCAAGTCCCGATAAAACAGGAGTCATCAGATGGCCCGTATAACAGTTGAGCGTGCCCACGGCCTGGGCAAGGAAGCGGCCCGCGCGAAAGCCGACCAGTTGGCGCAGAAACTGTCCGACAGCTATGGCCTGGAGCCGCAGTGGTCGGGCGACACGCTGAAGCTCAAGCGCTCCGGGGTCAAAGGCGAGGTGCATGTGGGCGAGGACTCGATCCGCGTCGATGTCGAACTGGGCATGTTGATGTCGGCCATGAGCGGCACGATCAAGACGGAAATTGAAAAGGCGTTGGATAAAGCATTGGCTTGATTGAAGAGATGACTCAAGTTCATCACTCATTCACCTGTGGGAGCGAGCCTGCTCGCGATAGCGGCGTGTCATTCAACATCAATGTTGCCGGTCTATCGCCATCGCGAGCAGGCTCGCTCCCACAGGGGAAGTCATCACCTCGGATTCTGTGGCAGTAGTTAGGGTGCCGTTTCTAATTATTGTCACTACTTTGTGCCTGAGCCCGACCGTGTACGGGCAGTTCCTCAAACCTGTTATCGAGTGAGGTGCACCATGGCCAAAGTTATTTTGAAGAAAAAAACCGACGTTGAATCTTCCACGCTCAGCGACGTGAAAACGTACGCGCGCAAGATCTGGCTGGCGGGCCTGGGCGCCTACACCAAGGTCGGCCAGGAAGGCAGCGAGTACTTCCAGGAGTTGGTAAAAGCCGGTGAAGTTATTGAAACCAAAGGCAAAAAGAACATTGCCGGAAAACTCGAAGCGGCTAACAGCGAACTGATTGAAGCCAAGACTGACGTCAACACGTTCAAGGCCCGGGTTGAAGTACAACTCGATAAAGTCGAGAAGGTATTCGACGCCCGTGTTGCAAGTGCCTTGAATCGTATCGGCATTCCGTCTAAACATGACGTTGAGACACTCTCTGCTAAGCTCGATGAGCTGACGGCATTGCTTGAACGTGTCGCGCGTAAACATTAAGGAGAACGGGATGGCTGGCAAAAAAATCACCGAAAAAGAAGGCAGCTCGTGGGCCGGGAAGATTGAAAAATACTCCCGCAAAATCTGGCTTGCTGGTTTAGGCGTGTACTCGAAGATTGACACTGACGGCAGCAAACTCTTCGAGTCCCTGGTTAAGGACGGCGAGAAGGCCGAAAAACTCACCAAGACGGCGGTCGGCAAACAAGTCGATGCTGCCAAGGGCTCTGCCGAGTCCGCCAAGTCGCGAATCGGCGGCGTAAAAGATCGGGCGATGGGCAAATGGGACGAACTGGAAGGGGCTTTCGACAAGCGCCTGAACAGCGCGATCTCTCGGCTGGGCGTGCCGAGCCGCAATGAAGTCAAGGCGCTGCACAGCAAGGTCGACACCCTGACCAAGCAGATCGAAAAACTCACCGGCGCCAAGGTCGCGCCAGTGGCGGCCAAGACTGCGGCAGCCAAACCTGCCACCAAGACGGCAGCCAAGCCATTGGTCAAGGCCGCGGCGAAAGCCGTCGCTAAGCCTGCGGCAAAAGCAGCGGCCAAGCCGGCGGCGAAAACCGCAGCCGCCAAACCTGCCGCCAAGGCAGCGGCCAAGCCGGTAGCAGCCAAACCCGCGACCAAAGCAGCGGCCAAGCCGGCTGCCAAAACCGCGGCCGCCAAACCTGCTGCCAAGCCTGCGGCAAAAGCGGCGGCCAAACCCGCCGCGGCGAAAAAGCCTGCGGTGAAAAAACCGGCTGCGCCAAAAGCTGCCGCACCGAAGGCGCCGACTGCTGCCGCCAAACCGGCCGCCCCGACGAGCCCCGCGAACTCCGCTTCGGCTCCGACTCCGGCGGTTACCCCGACCGCTGCGCCGGCTCCATCGACGCCTACCACCCAGTCCTGATATCCAGGGCAAACAAAAACGCCCGGCCTGTGAAGGTCGGGTTTTTTTATGCGTATTCATTTGATGCACCGCAGAAGTGGGCTTGCTCCTACAGGGGGGCGGTGATGCAAATACTGAAATCACCCAGAAAACATTGTGGGAGCGAGCCTGCTCGCGATAGCGGTGTGTCAGCCACATTGATGTTGGATGTGCGTCCGCCATCGCGAGCAGGCTCGCTCCCACAAGGGATCTTCCTCTGCTGGTCGTTAGTCGTGCTCTTCCAGGTACCGCAACGCCAGTTGCTCGGTGGCAACCTTTGCCGCCGGCGGCAGATGCGGCGCTACCAGCATCATGACCTGATAGACCACCAGTCGAACTTCACCCTCGCGGTCGAGGATTCGCTGATAGTCCAGCGAGAACAGTAAGGTCATGGTGATCTGTTCCACCAGTTGCCCCAATGCCTGGGTATCGCTGACCAGCATCCCCTGGGCCTTGAGTTGCGCCAGCAGCGAGGCCAGGGTGCGTTTCAGGGCGTTGAGCAACTGGCGGATGCCCTTGGCCAGTTTTGGCAGGCGTCCGGCCAGGTTCGACAGGTCCTGGAACAGAAACCGGTATTGAGCCAGCCGTTCGACGATCAGGTGCAGGAACAGCCAATAATCTTCCGGCGCCAGTTGTACATCTGCCGGTGGGTCCAGCAGCGGTGCCAGTTCGCCCTGGAAGCGCTCGAACAACCCGAGGATCAGGGGCTCCTTGCCATGAAAGTGGTAATAGAGATTGCCTGGGCTGATGCCTATTTCGTTGGCGACTTCCATGGTGGAAACGTTCGGTTCGCCCTTCTCATTGAACAACTGCAGGGCGCATTCAAGAATGCGGTCGCGGGTTTTCATCCGGTCTTCTTAGTGATGGAAATCGTGCCACGGCCCAGTGTCTGGCCGTGGAGTGAGCCCTTAGCGCACGCGCACATAGGTTCCCGGCGCCGCTTCCAGGGGCGGGTAGTTCGCGTTGCCCAGGGTCATCTGTGTTTCGCGTTGGGCGCCGGAGCGTTCCTGGACCCAACCCAGCCACTGGGTCCACCAACTGCCCTCGATGTGCTTGGCGTCGTAATACCAGGCCCGCGGGTCGCTGCTCAGTTTCGGGTTTTCGACGTAGTTGGCCTTGGGGTTGCCCGGCGGGTTGAGAATGCTTTGGACGTGACCGCTGTTGGACAGCACGAAGCGCCGCTCGCCACCGAGCAACAGCGTTGAGCGATAGACCGCGTCCCATGGCGTGATGTGGTCATTGATGCCCGCCACGCTGAAGCTGTCCACCGTCACTTTTTGCAGGTCGATCGGTGTGCCGCACACTTCCAGGCCGCCGGGGTGGGTCAAGGGATTGTGCTTGAAGAAGTCCAGCAGGTCGCCATGGTAGGCCGCCGGCAGTCGGGTGCAGTCGTTGTTCCAGTAGAGGATGTCGAACGCCGGCGGCTCCTTGCCCAGCAGGTAGTTGTTGATGAAATAAGTCCAGATCAGGTCATTGGGGCGCATCCAGGCAAACACCCGGGCCATGTCGCGGCCATCGAGGATGCCTTTCTGATAGGAGCGGCGCTTGGCGGCTTCCAGGGTCTGCTCGTCAGTGAACAGCGTGGCGGGGCTCTCCATCTGGCTGTCCAGCAGGCTCACCAGGTAAGTGGCGCTGGCGACCCGGCGCAGTTGGCGCTTGGCTTGCAGATGGCCTTGCAGGGCGGCGATGGTCATGCCGCCCGCGCAGGCGCCCATCAGGTTGACCTCACGAGCGCCGGTGATCGCCCGGCAGACATTCATGGCTTCTTCCGTTGCCTCGACATAGCTGGACAGGCCCCATTCGCGATGACGTACATCGGGGTTGCGCCAACTGATGATGAACACCTGCAAACCGTTTTTCAGGGCGTACTGGACGAAGCTGTTGGAAGGGCTCAGGTCGAAGATGTAGAACTTGTTGATCTGCGGCGGCACGATCAGCAACGGCTTGGCGTATTGCTTTTCGCTCATGGACTTGTACTGGATCAGCTCGAGCATTTCGTTGCGAAACACCACCGCCCCCGGTGTAGTCGCCAGGGTCTTGCCGACTTCGAAGGCATGAGGTGTGACTTGCCGCGGCAGCCCGTCATTGTGCAGCAGGTCGTCCACCAAGTGGCTGATGCCACGAATCAGGCTGGTACCGCCGGAATTGAACAGCTCCTTGACCGCCAGCGGGTTGAGCAAGGTATTGGAAGGCGATACGGCATCGTTGAGCAGGGCGAAAGCGAAGTGAGCCCGGGCACGGTCATCGGGGCTCATGTCGCATTCGTCGATCCAGCTCTTCATCTGTTTCTGCCAGCTCAGGTAGGCCTGCAGGCTGCGACGATAGAACGGATTGAGCTCCCAGGTGGGATCGGCGAAACGCTTGTCGTTGGGGTTGGTGGGGTGCAGGGTTTCCCCTAGCAGCACGCGGCCCAACTGGCTGCCCAACTTCAACGCATGCCGGGCGCTGTGCACTGGGTTGCGCAAGCCGTGTACGGCAACACTGCGCAGGGTGGAAAGCAGGTCCCGGCCCCGCAGGCCGGTGACCGCACTTTGTGCGTTGATGAAGTTGGCAGGGGCGGGCATGGAACCCTTCGCCGGTTTGTCGCGCATGAGTCAACTCCTTCGTCATCAGGCTAAAAACAAACACACCGAACCAGACAACATAGTCGCTGTTCCGGGTAGTTGCGCGATCCGGCGTCCTGCCAGGCGCTTTTGGGCGGTGTCAGCCGCCACCCAGCGGCGCGGGATGCGGGTGCATGACCGCGCGCTGACGTTCTTCCTCCAGAAACTTCATGATGATCGGCGCCACAGCCTCGGCCCGGGTAATCAGGAACAGATGGCCGTCGTCGATGATGTGCAGCTGGGCGTTGGGGATGCGCCAGGCCAGCATGCGCATGTTGATCAACGGGATCAGTGGATCGTCGTCGCCGGCGAGCACCAGGGTCGGCTGGTGGATCTTGTGCAGCCAGTGGATGCTGGTCCAGCCCAGGCCGGCGAACAGTTGCCAGTAATAACCCAGCTTGCCGGCCGAACGCACCTTGGCCGCATGACTGGCCGCCAGGCTGGGGTCGCGGCGGAACGAGCCGCCGTAGATCAGTGGGGCGATACGCATAACGTGGGACGGTTGCACGTAGCGCCGGGGGCTGGCCATCATCCACAGCACTTTCGGTTTGCCCGGCACCATCACTGCGCCAGCGGCGGTGGCCGCCAGCACCAGCTTTTTGCAGCGCTCAGGGTAGTCATGGGCAAATTGCTGGGCCAGGGCGCCGCCCCAGGACACGCCGATCACGTTGACCTGTCCGTAATCGAGGTAATCGAGCATCCGCGCGGTGAGTTTTGCCAGGCCGGGAAAGCGATACGGCCGGCTGGGCGTCGACGAGCCGCCGACGCCGGGAACGTCAAAGGCGATGACTTCCAGGTCCGGGTCCAGGGCCTGGATGAACGGGAACACCAGCTCAAGGTTGGCGCCGATGCCGTTGAAAATCAGCAGGGGCGTCAAATGAGGCTTGCCGGGGCGTACCGCGGTGCGCAAGGTCTGGCCATCCAGATCGACGGTACGGAAGATGTACGGTTGCGGCATGCTTCAAGCCCTGTGGGTTGGGTCGCTGTCTTTCATTTTTCCCCCGATCCCTGTGGGAGCGAGCCTGCTCGCGATAAGGCCGTTGCATTCAACATCACTGTTGCCTGACGCACCGCTATCGCGAGCGGGCTCGCTCCCACATTGGATCTGCTGTTAACGCAAGTTTGCGTTCACCAGCGGCGTGGGCCTTGCATTAATGTCGGCTGTTGACATGCTTTCGTGAGTAACCTCACGGCTGCAACAGACGAGTTGCACCAGTTACCGCTCATGCACATACGTGCCCGGCGCCGCTTCTCCCGCCGGATAAGTCTTGTTGCCCAGCACCGTGGGTGCCTTTTTCAGTTTGCCCGAGCGTTCTGCCTGCCAGGCCTGCCAATGCAGCCACCAGGAATCGGTGTGCTTGGTGGAGTTCTCCTGCCAGTCCTCGGCCTTGGCCGGCATGTCCTCGCTGGTCATGTAGCGCGACTTGGGGTTACCTGGTGGGTTGAGGATGCTTTGGATGTGACCGCTGCTCGACAGCACGAATTCCACCTTGCCGCCAAACAGCTGTGCGGATTTGTAGCAGGACTTCCAAGGGGTGATGTGGTCGTTGGTGCCGGCCAGGGAGAAGATGTCGGCGGTGACCTGCTTGAGGTCGATCGGTGTGCCGCACACTTCCAGTGCATTGGGCCGGATCAGCGGGTTGTTCTTGAACATCTCGATGAGGTCGCCATGGAATGCCGCCGGCAGCCGGGTGGTGTCGTTGTTCCAGAACAGAATGTCGAACACCGGCGGCTCGTTGCCCAGCAGATAGTTGTTGACCCAGTAGTTCCAGATCAGATCGTTGGGACGCATCCAGGCGAAGACCTTGGCCATGTCGCGACCTTCAAGCACGCCGGCTTGATAGGAGTGACGCTTGGCCGCCTCCAGGGTCTGCTCGTCGACGAACAGCGCCACGTCGGTGTCCAGGGTGGTGTCGAGCACGCTCACCAGCAGGGTCAGGGCGTTGACCTTCTTCTCGCCCAGAGCGGCGTAATGCCCCAGCAGCGCGGTGCAAGTGATGCCGCCCGAGCAGGCTCCGAGCATGTTCACATCCTTGCTGCCGGTGATGGCCGTGACCACGTCCACCGCTTCCTTGAGTGCCTCGATGTAGGTCGACAGGCCCCACTCGCGCTGCTCCTTGGTGGGGTTGCGCCAGCTGACAATGAACGTCTGCACATTGCTGCGCAGGCAGAAGCGCGCCAGGCTCTTGTCCGGGCTCAGGTCGAAGACGTAGAACTTGTTGATCTGCGGCGGCACCACCAGCAGTGGGCGCTCGTGGACCTGTTCGGTGATGGGGCGGTACTGGATCAACTCCAGCACGTCGTTGCGAAACACCACGGCGCCTTCCGTCACGCCCAGGCTCTTGCCGACTTCGAATGCGCCCATGTCGACCTGGCTCGGCATCCCGCCGTTGTGCACCAGGTCCTTGGCCAGGTGCGAAAGGCCGTCCAGCAGGCTCTTGCCGCCGGTTTCGAAAAAGCGTTTGACCGCCGCCGGGTTGGCTGCCGAATTGGTCGGGGCCATGGCCTCGGTCATCAGGTTGATCACGAAGTGCCCGCGGCTGATGTCCTGGGGCGAAAGGTTGCTCTCGTCGATCCAGGCGTGCAGCTCCTTGCGCCACGCCAGGTAGGTTTGCAGATAGCGTTTGTAGAGCGGGTTCTGGCTCCAGGCCGGGTCGTTGAAGCGACGGTCATCGCCCGCAGGTTGCAGCTCGGATCTGCCGAACAGGACGTTCTTGAGTTCGACGCCGAAATGGGCGACGTGCTTGACGCTGTGCAGCGGTTGTTTGATGGCCTGGGTCAGCACCATTCGGGCAGAGGCCAGCAGATCTTTTCTGCGCAAGCCGACGACAGGATTCAACCCCAGGGTATTTTCCGAGGCTTGGTACTTCAGGTCATCGTTGTTCTTGTTGCTCATCTACGACGCTCCATTGTCCTTCAGACGAGTACCTGGGCCATGCCAGAAAGCCCATAGCCAATGCCAGGTACGCTGCTCGTGTGACCGTTAATTCCGCATCGAGGCAATGAGGAAACATGTGCAAGGAATTCGCCGATTCCTTTGCAGGGAACTTGCCAGCTCCATTGGTTACCCGAGTTTAATTTTTTTCGCAAGCAGGCCAGTCATTGACGTTGCCGCGGGGGCATTCAAGCAGATGAGTCTAGAAAATTCGCCCTAAAGCGCCAGCCCTTGAGTTAGAGCATCAGCTTGACGACCGACTCGTTCGGGTCGCGGGTTTTTCCGGCCGCCTTGAGTTCGGCAAGATAATCGTTCCACAGGTCCTCCTGGCGTACCGCCAACTGGTACAGGTAGTCCCAGGTGAACAGTCCGCTGTCGTGACCGTCGTCGAAGGTCAATTTCAGTGCGTACTGGCCGGCCGGTTCGACCTTGGTCAGGCCGACGCCGATTTTTCCGTATTGCAGGATCGGTTTGCCGTGGCCCTGGACCTCGGCGGAAGGCGAGTGCACCCGCAGGAATTCGGCGGGCAGGTGATACTCCTCGTCCGGCGCGTATTTGAGCGTCAGGGTCTTGGAGGCTTTGTGCAGGTTGATGGCGCTGGGGAGTTTGGTCATGGCCTCTGATCCGTTTCTGAAGGGAGCCTTGATCTGCAAAAACGACAAAGGTCCATGTGGGAGCGAGCTTGCTCGCGATAGCGGTTTGACAGTCAACGCATTGGTTGAATGATACGCCGCCATCGCGAGCAAGCTCGCTCCCACAGGTCCGAGGAAACCTGTCGGTGACTTACAGGATATACCGCGACAGGTCTTCGTTCTCTGCCAGTTCACCCAGGTGGCTGTTGACGTACTCGGCATCGATGAGGATCGGCGCTTCGTTATGGGCGCTGGCCAGGTCGCCGGCACTGAACGAGACTTCCTCGAGCAGGCGTTCGAGCAGGGTGTGCAGGCGCCGGGCACCGATGTTCTCGGTCTTCTCGTTGACCTGCCAGGCGATCTGCGCCAGGCGCTTGATGCCTTCCGGCGCGAACTCGATGTTCAGGCCTTCGGTCTTGAGCAGGGCGCAATACTGTTCGGTCAGGGACGCGTGGGGTTCGCTCAGGATGCGTTCGAAGTCTTCCGGCGTCAGGGCCTTGAGCTCGACGCGGATCGGCAGGCGACCTTGCAGCTCGGGCACCAGGTCGCTGGGCTTGCTCAGGTGGAACGCACCGGAGGCGATGAACAGGATGTGGTCGGTCTTGACCATACCCAGCTTGGTGTTGACCGTGCAGCCTTCGATCAGCGGCAGCAGGTCGCGTTGCACGCCTTCGCGGGACACGTCGGCGCCGCCGACATTGCCGCGCTTGGCGACCTTGTCGATTTCGTCGATGAACACAATGCCGTGCTGCTCGACGGCCTCCAGGGCCTTGGCCTTCAACTCTTCTTCGTTGACCAGGCGGCTGGCTTCTTCATCGCGAACCAGTTTCAGCGCTTCCTTGACCTTGAGCTTGCGGTTCTTGCGCTTGCCCTTGCCCATGTTGGCGAACAGGCTTTGCAATTGATTGGTCATTTCCTCCATGCCGGGCGGCGCGGAGATGTCGACGCCGGCCATTTCGGCCACTTCGATCTCGATTTCCTTGTCGTCGAGCTGGCCTTCGCGCAGGCGCTTGCGGAACAGCTGGCGGGTGTTGGAGTCCTGGGTCGCAGCGGATTCGGCGTTGAAGCCCATGCGCGCTGGCGGCAGCAGCGCGTCGAGGATGCGCTCTTCGGCGGCATCTTCGGCGCGGTGACGGACCTTGGTGATTTCCTGTTCGCGCAGCAACTTGATGGCGGCATCGGCCAGGTCGCGGATGATCGACTCGACGTCGCGACCGACATAACCGACTTCGGTGAACTTGGTGGCTTCGACCTTGATGAACGGCGCGTTGGCCAGTTTGGCCAGGCGACGGGCGATTTCGGTTTTACCGACACCGGTCGGGCCGATCATCAGGATGTTCTTGGGGGTCACTTCGACGCGCAGCTCTTCAGGCAGCTGCATCCGACGCCAGCGGTTACGCAGGGCGATGGCGACGGCGCGCTTGGCATCGTCCTGGCCGATGATGTGGCGGTTGAGTTCGTGGACGATTTCGCGGGGAGTCATGGACATAGTATTTGGCGGTCCTCAAGCAGGAATGAGCCGTGGCACAGGGCCAGGCTTATTCCGCGAGATCCTGCTCCTCAATGGTCTGGGTGTGGTTGGTGAAGACGCAGATGTCGCCGGCGATGCCCAAGGCAGTCTCGACGATTTCGCGGGCCGACAGATCGGTCTTTTTCAACAGGGCGCTGGCTGCGGCCTGGGCGTAGGCGCCGCCGGAACCCATGGCGATCAGGCCATCCTCGGGTTCAACGACGTCACCGTTACCGGTAATGATCAGCGAGGCGTCCTTGTTGGCGACCGCGAGCATGGCTTCGAGGCGGCTCAGGGAGCGGTCGGTACGCCATTCCTTGGCCAGTTCCACGGCGGCACGCACCAGGTGGCCCTGATGTTTCTCAAGCTGGCCTTCGAAACGCTCGAACAGGGTGAAAGCATCGGCGGTGGCCCCGGCGAAGCCGGCGATGACCTGGCCGTGGTACAGGCGGCGGACTTTCTTCGCATTGCCTTTCATCACGGTGTTGCCTAGTGAAACCTGGCCGTCGCCGCCCATGACGACTTTGCCATGACGGCGGACTGAAACGATGGTGGTCAAGGGAAGAGTCTCCACGCAGCGGGGCGAAAATGCCCGGATGGAACTCATATGGGGGTGGCGTGGGTTTTTTCAACTGTGGGGTGGGAGAGGGGACGAGTGGCTTGTTTTGCTTTGAGGGCTGATCACGGCCCCTGTGGCGAGGGGATTTATCCCCGCTGGGGCGCGCAGCGCCCCTAAGATCTGCGACGCGGTATGGCAGGTCTATCGCATCAAGCCTTTAGGGGCTGCTGCGCAGCCCAGCGGGGATAAATCCCCTCGCCACAGGGCTGCGTTCACCTGCTTCAGCGGCTCTGGCGCTGTTGTAACAACAGGTTGCTGAAACCGCTGCCGGCCAATTGTTTTTGGGCTTTTGTCAGTTCTTCGCGGTTGCTGAACGGACCGACCAGCACCCGATACCAGGTTTCTTCCTTCACCGTGCCGGACTCCACCGCCACGGACTGGCCCAGCAGAATGATCTGCGCGCGTACCTTGTCGGCGTCGGCTTCCTTGCGGAACGAGCCGGCCTGCAGGAAGAACTTCGTCACCGGAGCGGCTTTCTGCACGGGCGGAGCCGGCGGCGGCGTGATGCCGGCCAGGGCTGCCTGAGCGCGAGCGGTGTCGATCTTCGCCGCTTCGGCCGGAGTTACCGGCGTGGTGGGCACCTGTGGCGTCGGCAGGGTTTTCTCCGGCACGGCATCGGGCGGCACGATGACTTCCGATTCCGGCAGCAGGGTGTAGAAGTCGTACTTGGGCTTGACCGGTTGCGTCGGGCTCGGCGGGGTCTTGTTGGCCTCGGCGATGCGCGTGGCTTTCTGTTGCTCTTGGCGCACGCGCTTGACGTCATCGCCCTGGCCCGGCTCCAGCTTCATCAGAAACACAATGAAAGCGCCGACGGTCAGGCCGATAGCCATCCACAACCAGCCGGGAATCGGCTGTTTGGCTGGGGGCTGGTAACGACTGGCGCCGCGTTTGGGTGCAGGTTTTTTCTTGGCGGCCAACTTACATGCGCTCCAGCGTTTCCAGGCCCAGCAGTTCCAGGCCTTGCTTGAGGGTGCGCCCGGTCAGTGCGGCGAGGCGCAGGCGACTCTGCATTTGCTCTGGCGTTTCGGCGTTGAGGATCGGGCAGTTCTCGTAGAAGCTGGAGAACAGACCGGCCACATCGTACAGGTACGCGCACAGGGTGTGTGGGGTGCCTTTGTCTGCGACGTTGTTCAGCACTTCGCCGAACTGCGCCAGTCTGGCTGCCAGCTCCTGTTCGTGAGGGGCTTGAAGCACAATCCGGCCGTCGACCTCATCGAAGTTCTTGCCGAGCTTGCGGAACACACCGGCCACGCGGGTGTAGGCGTACAGCAGGTACGGCGCGGTGTTGCCCTCGAAATTGAGCATCAAGTCGAAGTTGAAGCTGTAGTCGCTGGTGCGGTGCTTGGACAGGTCGGCGTATTTCACCGCGTCGATGCCCACGACCTTGGCGATCTGGCGCAGTTCGTCTTCGGCCAGGTCCGGGTTCTTGCCCTTGACCAGGGTGTAGGCGCGGTCCTGGGCTTCGCTCAGCAGGTCGATGAGCTTGACCGTGCCACCGTCGCGGGTCTTGAACGGACGACCGTCGGCGCCGTTCATGGTGCCGAAGCCCATGTGTTCCATCTCCATCGGATGGCTCACGAAACCGGCCTGGCGTGCGACTTCGAACACTTGCTGGAAGTGCAGGGCCTGGCGCTGGTCGACGAAATACAGCACTCGATCGGCCTTGAGCACGTTGTTGCGGTAGCGCACGGCCGCCAGGTCGGTGGTGGCGTAGAGGTAGCCGCCGTCAGCCTTGACGATGATCACCGGCAGCGGCTCACCGTCAGCGGTCTTGAACTGCTCGAGGAATACGCACTGGGCGCCGTTGCTTTCCACCAGCATGCCCTTGGCCTTGAGGTCGTTGACCACGTTGATCAGGTCGTCGTTGTAGGCGCTTTCGCCCATCACGTCAGCCATGGTCAATTTGACGTTCAGCAGTTCGTAGATTTTCTGGCAGTGGGACAGGGAGATGTCCTTGAACTTGGTCCACAGCGCCAGGCACTCGGCATCGCCGGCCTGCAGCTTGACCACCAGGCCACGGGCGCGGTCAGCAAATTCGGGCGACTCGTCGAAGCGTTGCTTGGCGGCGCGGTAGAAGTTCTCCAGGTCCGACAGCTCATCGCTGGTGATCGGGTTTTCCTGCAGGTAGGCCATCAGCATGCCGAACTGGGTGCCCCAGTCGCCGACGTGGTTCTGGCGGATCACCGTGTCGCCGAGAAACTCCAGTACCCGGGCCACGCCGTCACCAATGATGGTCGAGCGCAGATGGCCGACATGCATTTCCTTGGCGAGGTTGGGGGCCGAAAGGTCGACCACGGTGCGTTGCAGCGGACCGGCCTTGCGCACGCCGATGCGTTCGTCGGCCAGGGCCGCGTCCAGGCGTGAGGCCAGGGCCTGGGTGTTCTGGAAGAAATTGATGAAGCCTGGGCCGGCAATGTCAGCCTTGCTGACGTTTTCGTCAGCCGGCAGCGCGGCGATGATCTTTTCGGCCAGGTCCCGCGGTTTCATGCCGGCCGGTTTGGCGAGCATCATCGCGATGTTGCTGGCGAAATCGCCGTGGGTCTTGTCACGGGTGTTTTCGACCTGAATCGCCGGCGACAGGCCTTCTGGCAGCACACCTTCAGCGACGAGTTGGGCGATGGCTTGCTGGATGAGCTGGCGAATGGTGTCTTTCATGGTCTTCTCTTTCAACCGCAGGCGCGGCGGCGCTTCGATGCGCTGGTGGAAAAACTGGGCATTATCCGTGGCGAAGGCAAGCTTGCCAACTGTAGCGGGTCGGGTGGGGATGTGTGGTGGCTATTCGGGCCTCATCGCGAGCAGGAAATTGCATTCCAATGTGGGAGCGAGCCTGCTCGCGATGAGGATGTCTGGATCAATACAAATCCACCGGATCCACATCCAGCGACCAGCGCACCGCCCGCCCGCTGGGCATCTGCTCCAGCGCCAGCAGCCAGGTACTTAATAGCCGATGCAAAGGGGCCCGGGCATTGGCCTGTAGTAGAAGTTGAGCCCTGTAACGCCCGGCCCGTCGTTCCATCGGAGCCGGTACCGGGCCCAATAGTTCGATGCCGGTGAGGTTCTGTTGCCCCAGCAAGCGTTCGGCCTCGCTGCAGGCTTCGTCAAGGAACGCTTCGGCCTGCCCGGGCTTATGGGCTTCGGCCCGCAACAATGCCAGGTGAGCAAACGGCGGCAGGCCGGCGCCGCGACGCTCGCTCAAGGCCTGCTCGGCGAAGGCGAAGTAGCCTTGTTCGGTCAGTTGTATCAGCAGCGGATGGTCGGCCAGGTGGGTCTGGATAATTACCTTGCCCGGCTCCTCGGCCCGTCCGGCCCGGCCTGCGACCTGAACGATCAACTGCGCCATGCGCTCGCTGGCACGGAAGTCGCCGGAGAACAGTCCGCCGTCGGCATCAAGGATCGACACCAGCGTGACCCGAGGAAAGTGATGCCCCTTGGCGAGCATCTGCGTGCCCACCAGGATGCACGGCTGGCCTTTCTGAATGGTAGCGAACAACTGATTCATGGCGTCCTTGCGCGAAGTGCTGTCGCGATCGACCCGCAGTACCGGGTAATCGGGAAACAGGATGCCCAGCCGTTCTTCAGCGCGTTCGGTGCCGGCCCCCACCGGGCGCAGGTCCACTTTGCCGCACTGCGGGCAGTGCCTCGGCACTCGTTCGGCGTGGCCGCAATGATGGCAGCGCAGCTCGCCGTGGCGTTGGTGCACGGTCATGCGTGCGTCGCAGCGTTCGCAGCCCGACATCCAGCCGCAGTCATGGCACAGCAGGGTCGGGGCGAAACCCCGGCGGTTGAGGAACACCAAGACCTGTTGCCCGGCGGCCAGGGTCTGGCCGATGGCTTGTTGCATCGGCCCGGAAATGCCGCTGTCCAGCGGACGACTCTTTACATCCAGGCGCAGAAACCGTGGCTGCTTGGCGCCGCCGGCCCGTTCGTTCAGGCGCAGGAGCCCGTAACGTCCGGTGTAGGCATTGTGCAGGCTTTCCAGGGACGGCGTGGCTGAACCGAGAACAATGGGAATGTTTTCCTGGCGCGCCCGCACCAGGGCCAGATCGCGGGCGTGGTAGCGCAGGCCTTCCTGCTGCTTATAAGAGCCGTCATGTTCTTCGTCGATGATGATCAGGCCGGGGTTTTTCATCGGTGTGAACAGGGCCGAGCGGGTGCCGATGATGATGTCGGCCTCACCGTCCCGGGCGGCGAGCCAGGCTTCCAGGCGTTCTCGGTCGTTGACCGCCGAATGCACCAGGGCGATCCGCGCGTTGAAGCGTTGTTCGAAGCGCGCCAGGGTCTGTGGCCCAAGGTTGATTTCCGGAATCAGTACCAGGGCCTGCTTGCCGGCTTCCAGGGTCTGGCGGATCAGTTGCAGATAGACCTCGGTCTTGCCGCTGCCGGTGACGCCGGCCAGCAAGAAGGCGTGATAGCTGTCGAAACCGGCGCGAATCGCCTCGCAGGCGGCCCGCTGTTCAGCATTGAGCGGCAGTTCCGGCTGGGCCAGCCAATGCTCATGGCGAACACCCGGAGCGTGCCGGCGGATGTCTACCTGGACCAGGTCCTTGGCCAGCAGCAGGTCGAGGCTGTCCTTGCTGAGCATCAGTTTGCTCAATAGCTGATGGGCCACGCCGTGGGGATGCTGGGCCAGGGTCGCCAGGGCCTCACGCTGACGCGGGGCGCGGGCGATGCGCGGGTCGTCCAGCGAGGCGCCCGGTGCTACCGACCAGAACCGCTCCTGGCGTGCCTCGGCCGGTTCGCCCTGGCGCAACAGTACCGGCAGCGCCCAGCTCAGGGTGTCGCCGAGGCTGTGTTGATAGTACTGGGAGGTCCACAGGCACAGCTTGAACAGCGAGGCGGGCAGCGGCGGCGTCGCATCGAGCAAGGCCAGGGCCGGCTTCAGTTTGTCGGCTGGGACTTCGCTGTGGTCGGCGACCTCGACCAGAATCCCGATCATCTCCCGTCGGCCGAACGGCACCCGCAGGCGCATGCCCGGATGCAACTGCTCACGCAGGACCCCGGCCGGGGCCCGGTAGTCGAACAGGCGGCGCAGAGGCGAAGGCAGGGCGAGGCGCAGGATGGCGTCGGGCACGCGGGAGGGTCTCGATATACAGACAAATTCAGAAGGCTTGGCACAACCCTTGTGGGAGCGAGCCTGCTCGCGATGGCGGAGTGTCAACCAATACCCATGCGGCTGATCCACCGCCATCGCGAGCAGGCTCGCTCCCACAGAAGAGCTTGCGCATGAGGCGGGGAGCCTAGCAGACGGTTGGTACAAGTCATAGCTTGCGTGATTGATGTTGTCTGGTAGAATCCGCGGCCTAATTACGTGCGGTATTCAACAATAGTGTTGGGTGGCGGCACGCTAGCCTGAGGAAAACCCCATGAAAACCGATATCCATCCGGAATACCCAGAAATTGCCGTGACCTGCAGCTGCGGCAATAAGTTCGAAACTCGTTCGACCTACGGCAAAGCCCTGTCGATCGACGTTTGCAACGAATGCCACCCGTTCTACACCGGTAAGCAAAAGACTCTGGATACCGGCGGCCGCGTTCAGAAGTTCGCCGATCGTTTCGGTGCTTTTGGCGCTACCAAAAAAGCCTGAGGCTAATCATTTTGGATGGTCGTTTCGGCTGCTCCAGACTGATGAAGAAGGCGTCCCTTGTGGGCGCCTTTTTTGTGTCCGCGATTTGGCTGAGCAGCGCGCAGGCCTTCTGCCCGGCGCCACCTGGCCTGGCCCATGTGATGGTCCAGAAGGTGGTGGACGGCGATACCCTGCGCCTGGCTGATGGCCGCAGCGTGCGCATGATCGGTCTCAACAGTCCTGAACTGGGGCGTCGAGGGCGTTCCGATGAGCCGTTCGCCGTCGCTGCACGCCGGCGCCTTGAGGCATTGGTGGGCGCCAGTGCGGGACGCGTGGGGTTGCTGCCCGGCAAGGAAGACAAGGATCGCTACGGTCGCACGCTGGCCCATGTCTACAGCGCCGACGGTCAGAACCTGGAAGCGCAGTTGCTCGCCGAGGGCTTGGGATTTCACGTGGTGGTCGCGCCGAATGTCGATCTGGCGCATTGTCAGCGCGCTGCCGAACGCCAGGCGCGGGAAGCGGGCGTCGGGGTGTGGAAGCGTTCGCCTGTGCTTGAGGCGTACAATATCAAGGCACCAGGCTTTGCCGTGCTCACTGGCCGCGTGATCGACGTCTCGCGCAATCGCGGCGGTATTTGGCTCCAGTTGGAGGGGCCGGTTGTATTGCGCGTTGCCCCCAATCTGGTGAGTCGCTTCGATATGGCGTCGCTCGAGCGACTCAAAGGCAAGCGGATCGAAGCGCGTGGCTGGGTGGTCGACCGTTCGCGTCGCGGCGGGCTTGAGCCGGGGCAGGCGCGCTGGTTACTGCCGTTGACCGATTCAGGGATGTTGAGTCGCGCGTCTCGATAAAAAATTGTAGACATTTATGCTTCTGATTGTATGCATGTAGGCCTTGTGTTCTGCGGCTCTTGGCCCAAAGTCGTAGGGGGGCGCGCTTGACAGGGGTGACTGGTCAGTCTTGTAGGGACTTTGCGAGGCGCGTATCCTCGGCGGTCCGTCTGTCCAACACAGTAAAAAGCGGAATGCCCACATGTCTGATCTGAAAACTGCCGCTCTCGAATATCACGCTAATCCTCGTCCAGGGAAGCTGAGTGTCGAGCTCACCAAGGCCACCGCTACTGCCCGCGATCTGTCGCTGGCCTACAGCCCCGGCGTAGCCGAACCAGTACGCGAAATCGCTCGCGACCCTGAGCTGGCCTACAAATACACCGGCAAGGGCAACCTGGTGGCAGTCATTTCCGACGGCACCGCGATTCTCGGCCTGGGTAACCTCGGCCCATTGGCCTCCAAGCCGGTCATGGAAGGCAAGGGCGTTTTGTTCAAGCGTTTCGCCGGTATTGACGTGTTCGACATCGAAGTCGACTCCGAAAGCCCGCAAGCTTTCATCGACACTGTCAAGCGTATCTCCATCACCTTCGGTGGCATCAACCTGGAAGACATCAAGGCGCCTGAGTGCTTTGAGATCGAACGTGCCCTGATCGAGCAGTGCGACATTCCAGTGTTCCACGATGACCAGCACGGCACCGCGATCGTGACCGCGGCCGGCATGATCAATGCCCTGGAAATCGCTGGCAAAACCCTGCCACAAGCCAAGATCGTCTGCCTGGGTGCCGGCGCTGCGGCCATCTCCTGCATGAAGTTGCTGGTGAGCATGGGCGCCAAGATCGAAAACATTTTCATGGTTGACCGTACCGGCGTGATCCATTCCGGCCGTGACGACCTGAACCAGTACAAGGCCGTGTTTGCCCACGCCACTGACAAGCGCTCCCTGGCCGACGCGCTGGACGGTGCCGACGTATTCGTTGGCCTGTCGGGTCCGAACCTGCTGAGCCCGGAAAACCTGCTGCGCATGGCGCCGAACCCGATCGTGTTCGCCTGCTCGAACCCGGATCCGGAAATCTCCCCGGAACTGGCTCACGCTACCCGCAGCGACGTGATCATGGCCACCGGCCGTTCGGACTACCCGAACCAGGTCAACAACGTACTGGGCTTCCCGTTCATTTTCCGTGGTGCCCTGGACGTTCGCGCCAAGCGCATCAACGAAGAAATGAAAGTCGCGGCCGCCAACGCCCTGCGCGAACTGGCCAAGCTGCCAGTGCCTCAGGAAGTGTGCGATGCCTACGGCGGCATCAAGCTGGAATTTGGTCGTGAGTACATCATTCCCAAGCCAATGGATGCCCGCCTGATCACCCTGATCTCCGACGCCGTGGCCAAGGCCGCGATCGAGACCGGCGTAGCTACCCTGCCGTATCCGAAGAACTACCCGCTCAAGAGCGTGGATGACGTGTTCAACGGTTAAGCCGTTGTAGCGTTCAATAAAAAGCCCCGGCTCTTCTTTGAGTCGGGGCTTTTTTGTACCTGCCGATTTTGTGTGACCACCGCAAATCCTGTGGGAGCCGAGCTTGCTCGCGATTGCAGTCTGGTATTCAGCATGGATGCAAGCTGACCTGCCGCCATCGCGAGCAAGCTCAGCTCCTACAGGGGAGTGTGTAATTTGAGGGCCTGAAAAAAGCCCCGCGCTTCTTTCGAAGGCGGGGCTTTTGCGAGAGGCCCGATCAGAACAAATCGATCGGCGCCGCCTCATCCGCCGGTAGCGGGCTGCCTGGCGCTACGCCGTTGCCCAGCTCGTTGACTGACGGTGGGGTGTCTTCGCTCTTGAACAGCTCGAAGTACGCTCCCGGAGTGCCTGGGGTGGCTGCTCGGCCGCTGACCGGGTCAACCCGCAGGCTGAGGATGCCTTCGGGTTCCGGTTGGGTGTGTGGCGGTTTGTCCTTGAGGGCAGCGCCCATGTAACTCATCCAGATCGGCAGCGCCACGGTGCCGCCGTATTCGCGCCGACCGAGGCTTTCAGGCTGGTCGAACCCGGTCCAGACGGTGGTGACGTAATCGCCGTTGTAGCCCGAGAACCAGGCGTCCTTGGATTCGTTCGTGGTGCCGGTCTTGCCGGCCAGGTCGGTACGGCCCAGGGCCAGGGCGCGGCGGCCGGTGCCGAGCTTGATCACGTCCTGCAGCATACTGTTGAGAATGTAGGTGGTGCGGCCATCGATGATGCGCTCGGCGATGACCGGCGCTTGCGGTACGGCTGGCGCTGTCGTGGCTTCACCTGGTGTTGCCTCTACCGTGAACGTCTCGCTGGCCGGTGCGGCGACGCCGTCGCTGGCCTGTTCGCCTGAAGGCACCCGTGGTGGGTTGGCGAGGAACAACGTGTCGCCGTTGCGGCTTTCGATCTTGTCGATGAGGTACGGGGTGACTTTGTATCCGCCATTGGCGAACGTGCTCCAGCCCGTGGCGATTTCCATCGGGGTCAGGGTTGCGGTGCCCAGGGCCAGGGACAGGTTGCGCGGCAAGTCCTGCTTGTTGAAGCCGAACTTGCTGATGTAGTCGATGGTACGGTCCACACCCAGCGCCTGCAGCAAACGGATCGATACCAGGTTACGCGACTTGTACAGCGCTTCGCGCATGCGGATCGGACCCAGGAAGGTATTGGTGTCGTTCTTCGGGCGCCAGACCTTGTCCAGGTATTCGTCGACAAACACGATCGGTGCGTCGTTCACCAGGCTGGCGGCGGTGTAGCCGTTATCCAGGGCGGCGCTGTACACGAACGGTTTGAAGCTTGAACCCGGCTGGCGCTTGGCCTGCATCGCGCGATTGTAATTGCTCTGCTCGAAGGCGAAGCCACCGACCAGCGACCGGATGGCGCCGTCCTGCGGGTCAAGCGACACCAGGGCGCCTTGGGCGGCCGGGATCTGGCTGAACTTGAGGGTGTTGTCCGGCTGGCGCTGTACCCGGATCAGATCACCCACCTGGGCGACGTCCGACGGTTGGCGGGGGTTGGCACCCATGCTGTTGGTGTTGAGGAATGGGCGGGCCCATTTCATGGTCTCCCAGCTCACGTGCTCTTCCAGCTCGCCATTGCGGGTCAGCACCATGATGCCGTCCTTGTCCACCTGGGTGACGATCGCCGGTTCCAGGCTGCTGATGGTGCGCTGCTTGGTCAATTCCTCGGCCCAGGCTTCTTTGGTCTTGCCTGGCAGGCGCGATTCAGGCCCGCGGTAGCCGTGGCGCTGATCGTAGGTGATCAGGCCCTCGTGCAGCGCGGTGTTGGCCATCTCCTGCAGATTGCTCGGCACCGTGGTGACCACGCGGAAACCCTCGGTGTAGGCGTCGCTGCCATAACGCCCAACCATCTCGGCACGGGCCATTTCGGCGATGTACGGCGCGTTCACCTCGGGGGTCGGCACGTGGTAGCTGGCGTTCAGAGGCTCATTGATCGCTGCGGTGTATTCGGCCTCGCTGATCTTGCCCAGCTTGTACATGCGCCCCAGGATCCAGTCGCGACGTTCCTTGCTGCGCGCCGGGTTGGCCAGTGGATTGAAGCGCGACGGTGCCTTGGGCAGGCCGGCGATCATCGCCATTTGCGCCAGGCTCACATCACGAATCGACTTGCCGTAATACACCTGCGCCGCCGCCTCGATACCGTAGGCGCGGTTGCCCAGGTAGATCTTGTTGACGTACAGCTCCAGGATCTCGTCCTTGGTCAGCTGTCGCTCGATTTGCAGGGCCAGGAGGATCTCGGTGGTCTTGCGCGAGAAGCTGCGCTCACTGGTCAGGAAGAAGTTTTTCGCCACCTGCATGGTGATGGTACTGCCACCGGACTGGATATGGCCGCTTTTGATCAGCTGGCTAGCCGCCCGCATCAGGCTGCCCGGATCGACGCCGTAGTGATTGGCGAAGTTGTCGTCTTCAGCACTTAGTAACGCATTGATGAAATTGGGGGGAATGTCGGCGAAACGGATCGGCGTGCGGCGCATTTCGCCAAACTCTGCGATCAACTTGTCGTCGCTGCTGTACACCCGCAATGGAATCTGCAACTGAATACTTCTCAGCGCCTCCACGGACGGCAATCCCGGACTAAGGTAAAGAAACGCACCGCTCAGACCCAGGAGCAGTCCGCAGAAAACGGCGAGGATGGACCATCCGAAAAATTTCAGCAGACGAATCAAGGCTTTTGGATATCCAGGCAAAGAATGAAAAGGCGCCAGGTGCAGGGAAGGACCCGTGCTTGCAACAAAGCGAAAAAAAACGCTGGGCATTATAAGCATTTTTTTTCGTCGGTAACGCCACCCGGACGTCCGTCGGGCCGGAGTGATTGAACGCAACGCATATTAGAGAGTCCGTAACTCACGGATAGTCATAGGGAATTGGTAGTGCTACGACTCTTCAATAAAAAAGCCCATACGCTTTTGGGGATAGACATCAGTTCCACGTCGGTGAAGCTGCTCGAGTTGAGCCGCCAGGGTGACCGCTACCGTGTCGAGTCTTACGCGGTCGAGCCGTTGCCGGCCAACGCCGTGGTCGAAAAGAACATCGCCGAGCTCGAGGGCGTGGGCCAGGCATTGTCACGGGTGCTCGCCAAGGCCAGAACACCCTTGCGTAACGTGGCGGTGGCTGTAGCGGGGTCGGCGGTGATCACCAAGACCATCGAGATGGACGCCGGACTTTCCGACGACGACATGGAAAATCAGCTCAAGATCGAAGCCGATCAATACATTCCTTATCCGCTGGACGAGGTGGCCATCGACTTCGAAGTCCTGGGCGTTTCACCGCGCAGCGCCGAGCGGGTCGAGGTGCTGTTGGCCGCCTGTCGCAAGGAAAACGTCGAAGTTCGCGAGGCTGCGCTGGCGCTCGCCGGGCTTACGGCCAAGGTGGTCGATGTGGAGGCCTACGCGCTGGAGCGCGCCTTCGGGCTGCTTGCCACGCAACTGGCCGCGTCCCAGGAGCGGCTGACGGTGGCGGTGATCGACATCGGCGCCACCATGACCACCCTGAGCGTGCTGCATAACGGGCGCATCATCTATACCCGCGAACAATTGTTCGGCGGTCGCCAGCTCACCGAAGAAATCCAGCGCCGCTACGGCCTGTCACCCGAGCAGGCCGGGCAGGCAAAGAAGCAGGGTGGCCTGCCGGACGATTACCTCGGTGAGGTCCTGCAACCTTTTCGCGAGGCCCTGGTGCAACAGGTATCGAGGTCCTTGCAGTTTTTCTTCGCCTCGGGCCAGTACAGTGCGGTGGACCACATCCTCTTGGCTGGAGGCACCGCCTCGGTCGCGGGCCTGGACCGGCTGATCGAACAGCGCCTGGGCACGCCGACCCAGGTGGCCAACCCGTTTTCCAACATGGCCCTGGGCAGCAAGGTCAACGCCGGTGCCCTGGCCAGTGACGCACCGGCCTTGATGATTGCCTGCGGGCTGGCCCTCAGGAGCTTCGACTGATGGCGCGGATCAACCTTCTTCCCTGGCGAGAGGAGCTGCGTGAGGAGCGTCGCAAACGCTTTTTGCTGGCATTGGTGGGCGCATTGGTCGGTGCGGTGGGCCTGACGCTGATTGCGGTCCGCTACCTGGACAGTGCCATTGACCACCAGATGGCTCGCAACAGTCATATCAGCGAGCAGATAGCTGTGCTGGACGAGCGCATCAAGCAGATCAGCGAACTCAAGGCCCGCCGCCAGCAACTGCTGGAGCGCATGCGCATCATCCAGGACTTGCAGGGTAACCGGCCGGTGAGCGGGCGCATCTTCGATCAACTGGCGCGCACCCTGCCTGACGGAGTGTATTTCACCGAAGTGAAGATGGAAGACAAGACCCTCTCCATCAAGGGCGCGGCGGAATCGAACAACCGGGTCTCGGACCTGATGCGTAACCTGGACTCATCGGACCTGTTCGATGCGCCCAGCCTGACGGAAGTCAAGGCCACCACGGCCGGTCAGCTCGATCAGGCCAACGTCTTCCAGCTGACGGTTCGCCAGACCCGTCCGGCCATTGTCGAGGACGCCCAATGAAGCCGGGAGAGTGGTTCGAAGCGCTGCGCAAGATCGACATCAGTGAGCTGGATACCAACAACATTGGCTCCTGGCCGATGCCGGTCAAATGGTTGAGCGGCATCCTGCTGGTCATCCTGGTGCTGGGGTTGGGCTACAACTTTGCCTTGAGTGACTTGGAGAACCAGCTGCAGCAAGTGCGCGGAGAAGAAAACGCCCTCAAGGCACAGTTTGCGGGCAAAGCTCACATGGCCGCGAACCTGGAGCGCTACACCGAACAGATGAAGCAGATGGAAGCCTCCTTCGGCGTGCTGTTGCGGCAATTGCCCAGTGACACCGAAGTGCCAGGCCTGCTGGAGGACATCACCCGTACCGGTCTGGGCAGTGGTCTGGAGTTCGAGGAGATCAAGCTGTTACCGGAGGTCACCCAGCCGTTTTACATCGAACTGCCGATCCAGATTACGGTGACCGGCGACTATCATGACCTGGCAACCTTCGTCAGCGGCGTTGCCGGACTGCCACGGATCGTCACGCTGCACGATTTCGACATCGCCCCGATGGAGCCCGACGCAGGAGCGAAACTGCGCATGAGCATCCAGGCCAAGACCTACCGGTACAACGAGCAGGAGGTGCAGCCATGAAGCCGGCTTGGCGCATTATCCTGCTGGCGGGGCTGGTCGTGCTGGCGGGCTGCAACAACGATAACGGCTTCAGCGACCTGGACGCCTACATGAACGAAGTGCGGCTGCGCCCGCCCGGCAAGATCGAGCCAACGCCGACGTTCAGGCCTTACGAAACCTTCACTTACAGCGCCGCCGACCTGCGCAGCCCGTTTTCACGGCAGGTCAGGGTGGATCAGGCCGGCCGCCAGAAGGGTGCACGCAACGTCCGGCCCGACCCGACTCGGGTCAAGCAATACCTGGAAGGCTTCAACATCGAGCAGTTTGAAATGGTCGGGACGATTTCCAACGTCAGCGGCTCCTTCGCGCTGCTGCGCGGCGCGGGCGGGGTGCACCGGCTCAAGGTCGGTGACTATCTGGGACGCAACGACGGGCGGATCGTCGGCATTAGCGCCACCCAGGTCGAGGTGGTCGAAATCGTTCCTGATGGCGAGGGCGCCTGGCTGGAACGGCCACGGACCATTCCTCTGAAAGAGCACTCAATAGTGGAACTCGAACAATGAACAGGTTTTTTCCAGCCCTCGGTATTTCGCTATGGATAGCGCTGTTGTCGCCGATGGTTCATGCGGTCAATCTGAAAACGCTGGATGTCGCGGCGCTGCCGGGGGACCGCATCGAGTTGAAACTCACCTTCGACGGGCCGCCCCCTGCGCCTCGGGGCTACACGACCGAGCAGCCGGCCCGGATCGCTCTGGATCTGCCGGGGGTGACCAGCCAGTTGGCCCACAAGAGACATGATCTTGGTGCTGGCAATGCGCGAAGCGCCACGGTGGTCGAGGCGGCTGATCGTACCCGTTTGATCATTGGCCTTACCCAGCTTGCGCCCTATACCGCGCGGGTCGAGGGCAACAGCCTGCTTGTGGTGGTCGGCAAGGGAACGGTTGCCAGCGCTACTGCCCAGGCGCCACGCCCGGCGGCTCCCAGCGCTGTGCCCGCCAGAGCCAGTGCGCCGGTGGGCAAGGCGATCCGAGGGGTAGATTTCCAGCGCGGTACCCAGGGCGAAGGCAATGTGGTGATCGATCTGTCGGATCCCTCGATCGCCCCGGACATCCAGGAGCGTGAAGGCAAGATCATCCTCAACTTCGCCAAGACCCGGTTGCCCGAACCGCTGCGCGTGCGCCTGGACGTCAAGGACTTCGCCACCCCGGTGCAGTTCGTCAATGCCAGTGCCGGCGCCGACCGGGCCACCATCAGCATCGAACCCAGCGGTACTTTCGATTACTCCACCTACCAGACGGACAACAAACTGACCGTCAGTGTCCGACCCATGACAGTCGAGGATCTGCAAAAACGCGATGCCAGTCGCGAGGCCTACAACGGTGAAAAGCTGTCCCTCAACTTTCAGGACATCGAGGTGCGCTCGGTCCTGCAACTGATTGCCGATTTCACCAACCTCAACCTGGTGGCCAGTGACACGGTGCAGGGCGGCATTACCCTGCGCCTGCAAAATGTGCCTTGGGACCAGGCGCTGGACCTGGTGCTCAAGACCAAAGGGCTGGACAAGCGCAAGGTCGGCAATGTGCTGCTGGTCGCCCCCGCCGACGAAATCGCGGCCCGTGAGCGCCAGGAACTCGAATCCCAGAAGCAGATTGCCGACCTGGCGCCGCTACGGCGTGAGCTGTTGCAGGTCAACTATGCGAAGGCTGCGGACATCGCCAAGCTGTTCCAGTCGGTGACCAGTGCCGAAGCCAAGGCCGATGAGCGCGGTACGATCACGGTCGATGAGCGAACCAACAACATCATTGCCTACCAGACCCAGGACCGGCTCGACGAACTGCGCCGGATCGTGGCGCAGCTGGATATCCCGGTGCGCCAGGTGATGATCGAGGCGCGGATTGTCGAGGCCAACGTTGACTACGACAAGAGCCTGGGCGTGCGCTGGGGTGGATCGATCCAGAACAAAGGCAACTGGAACACTTCAGGGGTCACCACCGGCGACTCCACCACCATCGGCACGCCGGGCAGCACCAGCACCAACCAGCCGTTTGTCGATCTGGGCGCGTCGGGCAATACCTCCGGCATCGGCATCGCCTTCATCACCGACAATGTACTGCTGGACCTGGAATTGACGGCCATGGAGAAAACCGGCAACGGGGAAATCGTCTCTCAGCCCAAGGTGGTGACGTCCGACAAAGAGACGGCAAAAATCCTCAAGGGCACGGAGATTCCCTATCAGGAAGCCAGTTCCAGTGGTGCCACCTCGGTGTCGTTCAAGGAGGCCTCGCTGTCTCTGGAGGTGACCCCGCAGATCACCCCGGACAACCGCATCATCATGGAGGTCAAGGTCACCAAGGATGAGCCGGATTACCTGAACAAGGTGAATGATGTGCCGCCAATCAAGAAAAACGAAGTCAACGCCAAGGTGCTGGTCAATGACGGCGAGACCATTGTGATTGGCGGGGTTTTCTCAAATACTCAGAGCAAGGTCGTAGATAAGGTGCCATTTCTTGGCGATGTGCCGTATCTTGGCCGCCTTTTCCGGCGTGATGTGGTTTCGGAGCAAAAATCCGAGCTGCTGGTGTTCCTCACTCCGCGTATCATGAATAACCAGGCGATTGCTGTGAGTCGTTGATTCTGTGCGAAATTTGATTCTTGTTGGGCCGATGGGCGCTGGAAAAAGCACCATCGGCCGTTTGCTGGCCAAAGAGCTGCGCCTGCCATTCAAAGATTCCGACAAGGAAATTGAATTGCGCACGGGTGCCAATATCCCATGGATCTTCGATAAGGAAGGCGAGCCCGGCTTTCGTGACCGTGAGCAGGCGATGATCGCCGAACTGTGCGCGTTCGACGGTGTGGTGCTGGCCACCGGTGGCGGCGCGGTGATGCGCGAGGCCAATCGTCGGGCATTGCATGCCGGCGGACGAGTGGTCTATCTGCACGCCTCCGTCGAGCAGCAGGTGGGTCGCACCGCTCGGGATCGTAACCGTCCGCTGTTGCGTACCGCCGACCCGGCCAAGACCTTGCGCGACCTGCTGGAGCTGCGTGATCCGCTGTACCGGGAGATCGCTGATCTGGTGGTGGAAACCGACGAGCGGCCGCCGCGAATGGTGGTGCTGGACATTCTTGATCGCCTGCAGCAACTGCCACCCCGTTAATGCGTCGCGGGAAATGCGCTATCCTCGGCGTCCCGTCATGGCTCGCCGGGACGTGGCCGATGGCCATCGATTGACATCACAACAGGCACCGTGGACTTTCGTTAATTGCAGGCAGGACGCCTGATTCCATCTTCACTGTGGGGACACATGCAGACACTTAAGGTCGACCTGGGCGAGCGCAGCTACCCGATTCACATTGGCGAAGGTTTGCTGGACCGGCCCGACTTGCTGGCGCCGCATATCGCCGGACGGCAAGTGGCGATTATCTCCAACGAAACCGTCGCACCTTTGTATCTGGAGCGTCTGACCCGCAGCCTGTCGGCTTTCTCGGTCATTTCCGTGGTGCTGCCTGACGGCGAAGCCTTCAAGAATTGGGAAACCCTGCAGCTTATTTTCGATGGCCTGCTGACCGCGCGGCATGACCGCCGCACCACGGTGGTGGCCTTGGGCGGCGGCGTGATCGGCGACATGGCCGGTTTCGCCGCCGCTTGCTATCAGCGCGGTGTTGATTTCATCCAGATCCCCACGACCCTGTTGTCCCAGGTGGACTCGTCGGTGGGCGGCAAGACCGGGATCAACCATCCGCTGGGCAAAAACATGGTGGGTGCTTTCTACCAGCCCAACGTGGTGCTGATCGACACCGCGACCCTCAATACATTGCCCGCCCGCGAGCTGTCTGCGGGGCTGGCTGAAGTCATCAAGTACGGGCTGATCTGCGACGAACCGTTCCTGGGCTGGCTGGAAGAAAACGTCGACCGCCTGCGTGCGCTGGATCAGGCTGCGCTGACCTACGCTATCGAACGTTCCTGTGCGGCCAAGGCTGCGGTGGTCGGTGCCGATGAGCGCGAGTCGGGCGTGCGCGCCACGCTCAACCTGGGGCATACCTTTGGCCACGCCATCGAAACCCACATGGGCTATGGTGTCTGGCTCCATGGCGAAGCGGTTGCGGCCGGTACGGTCATGGCCCTGGAGATGTCCGCGCGTTTGGGCTGGATCAGTGAACAGGAGCGCGATCGCGGTATTGCTCTGTTCCAGCGCGCCGGGTTGCCGGTGATCCCGCCCGAAGAAATGACCGAAGCCGATTTTCTCGAACACATGGCAATCGACAAAAAAGTGATCGACGGTCGCCTGCGTCTGGTGCTGCTGCGCCACATGGGCGAAGCTGTGGTGACCGACGATTATCCGAAAGAGGTTCTACAGGCCACGCTGGGAGCGGATTATCGCGCCCTGGCTCAGCTTAAAGGTTAATAAGATTCCGATGACTAGTTTGCATGCCGACGAGGCTTTCCTCGGCCATTTCCAGTTGAGTCATGACCCTTTCGCGCCACGGGTTCCAGGCTTCAAGTTTTTCCCCGCCCAACGCAAACCGGTTCTGGGCCAGTTGCATCACCTGGCGCGTTACAGCCAGCTGTTGCTGGTGGTCACCGGCCCTCAAGGCAGCGGCAAGACCTTGCTGCGCCAGGCCCTGGTGGCCAGCACCAACAAGCAGTCGGTGCAAAGCGTGGTGGTGTCGGCTCGTGGCGCCGGTGATGCAGCCGGTGTGTTGCGTCAGGTGGCCCAGGCGCTGAATGTCGCCCAGGCTGAAGTCGGTGCGATTCTGGATCAGATCGTGCAACTGGCGCTGACCGGGCAGGAAGTCTATCTGCTGGTGGACGACGCCGAGCAGCTCGACGAGTCGGCCCTGGAAGCCTTGCTGGCTCTGGCTGCCGGTGCGCCGGAAGGCCGTCCCCACGTCTTCCTGTTTGGTGAGTCGTCGCTGATCGCCGATCTGGAGCAGCTGAATCTTGAGCAAGAGCGCTTTCACGTCATTGAGCTGGCGCCCTACACCGAAGAAGAAACCCGTGAATACCTGGCCCAACGCCTTGAAGGCGCCGGTCGGGGCATCGAACTTTTCACCGCGGATCAGATCTCTGAGATTCACGAAAGCTCCGATGGCTGGCCTGGAAATATTAATCAGGTGGCCCGCGATGCTCTCATCGAAGTCATGATTGCCAGCCGCTCAGCGGTAAAGCGTCCAAGTATGGGGTTCAACATGCCGAAGAAACACGTATTGGCGATTTCCGCCGTCGTCGTGGTCGCGATCGCCGCCGCCTGGCTGATGCCGGGTCGCAGCAAGGCGCCGACCACCGGCGCACCCGCCAACGAGCAGGCACAACTGCCGCTGGGCCAGGACGCCGCGCAGCCCAATGGCGCTGCCCCGGAGGTGGAGTTCGCGGGTAACACCCAGCCGATGCCGCTGCCGCTGGTCGGCCAGTCGCAACCGGTCATGCGCAGTCCCTTGGCTGAGGCCGCTGGCGGTATCACCGAGGGTGATGACGGCGCGCCACCACCGATCGATGACACCAGCGATACGCCGCCAACCGTGACCACCAGCGCCCCACCGGCGGATGTGCCGGCTGGCCCGGCGCCAACTCCAACTCCAGCCCCAGCCCCGGCGCCCGCTCCGGCTGCCAAGCCTGCGCCGGCTCCCGCCCCGGCCGCCAAGCCGGCCACTCAGGCCGCTGGCGGTAACTGGTACGCCGGTCAGGCTCCAGGCAGCTACGTGGTACAGATCCTCGGCACCAGCTCCGAAGCGTCTGCGCAAAAATTCGTCAAGGAGCAGGGCGGCGAGTACCGTTATTTCAAGAAAATGCTCAACGGCAAACCGCTTTATGTCATCACCTACGGCAATTTCGCCAACCGTGATGCAGCCGTTTCCGCCATCAAGGCCTTGCCAGCGAAGGTTCAGGCTGGTAAACCTTGGCCTCGCACTGTCGCCAGCGTCCAACAGGAACTGGCAGCAACTCGCTGAAGATTCGGCGGCCTTACCCAGGCCGCCTCTCCCAGCACCTCAAAATTTCCGCAAGGGCGAGCGACCTTTCAGGCCGCGCGCCTTGTGGTGTCTGCGTCACAGTAGCGTTTGAGTCGCAGCGGTCGAACCCAAAAAAGTTTTGACTAGCACAGCGTATAGCTTTAAACCTTTCACAAATGCGACATGGATTTGCGACGTTTCGTCGTCAAATTTGTGAGCCCTTGTGTCGGTGTGTACAATGACCTCCCTTTTGCCCCCGCAAAGCTGGCGTACGTTCGGCGCGGCACGCAACTGGCTGAATTGAAAAGAAATTTGCCTCGATAAGAGGCAGCCTGGTGAGAAAGTGTCTATGAAAGCAGGTCTGTACCAACCAGATGAATTCAAGGATAACTGCGGTTTCGGCCTGATTGCTCATATGCAGGGCGAACCCAGCCATACCCTTTTACAAACGGCCATTGAGGCCCTGACCTGCATGACCCACCGCGGTGGGATCAACGCCGACGGCAAGACCGGTGACGGTTGTGGCTTGCTGATTCAAAAGCCTGACGAGTTCCTGCGTGCCATTGCCCAGGAAACGTTTGGCGTGACCCTGCCCAAGCAGTACGCGGTGGGCATGGTGTTCTTCAATCAGGACCCGGTGAAGGCCCAAGCGGCTCGCGAAAACATGAACCGCGAGATCCTGGCCGCCGGCCTGCAATTGGTGGGCTGGCGCAAGGTGCCGATCGACACCAGCGTCCTCGGCCGCCTGGCCCTTGAGCGTCTGCCGCAGATCGAACAAGTGTTCATCGCGGGCGAAGGCCTGAGCGACCAGGACATGTCGATCAAGCTGTTCAGCTCCCGTCGTCGTTCGTCCGTGGCCAACGCCGCCGACACCGATCACTACATCTGCAGCTTTTCCCACAAGACCATCATCTATAAAGGCCTGATGATGCCGGCGGACCTGACCGCCTTCTATCCGGACCTGAGCGACGAGCGCCTGAAAACCGCGATCTGCGTGTTCCACCAGCGCTTCTCCACTAACACCCTGCCGAAATGGCCGCTGGCCCAGCCATTCCGCTTCCTCGCCCACAACGGCGAGATCAACACCATCACCGGCAACCGCAACTGGGCGCTGGCCCGTCGCACCAAGTTCGCCAACGATCTGATGCCGGATCTGGAAGAACTCGGCCCGCTGGTCAACCGTGTGGGCTCGGACTCCTCGAGCATGGACAACATGCTGGAACTGATGGTCACCGGCGGCATCGACCTGTTCCGTGGCGTGCGCATGCTGGTGCCGCCGGCCTGGCAGAACGTCGAGACCATGGACCCGGACCTGCGTGCGTTCTACGAATACAACTCCATGCACATGGAACCGTGGGACGGCCCGGCCGGTATCGTCATGACCGACGGCCGCTACGCCGTGTGCCTGCTCGACCGTAACGGTCTGCGTCCGGCGCGCTGGGTAACCACCACCAACGGGTTCATCACCCTGGCTTCGGAAATCGGTGTCTGGAACTACCAGCCCGAAGACGTCATCGCCAAGGGCCGCGTGGGCCCGGGCCAGATCTTTGCCGTGGACACCGAAACCGGCCAGATCCTCGACACCGACGCCATCGACAACCGTCTCAAGTCCCGTCATCCGTACAAGCAATGGCTGCGCAAGAACGCCCTGCGCATTCAGGCGACCATGGAGGACAACGATCACGGTTCGGCTTTTTACGACGTCGATCAGCTCAAGCAGTACATGAAGATGTACCAGGTGACGTTCGAAGAGCGTGACCAGGTGCTGCGTCCGTTGGGTGAGCAGGGCTACGAAGCGGTCGGTTCCATGGGCGACGACACGCCGATGGCCGTGCTGTCCCAGCGCGTGCGTACGCCGTACGACTATTTCCGCCAGCAGTTCGCTCAGGTGACCAACCCACCGATCGACCCGCTGCGCGAAGCGATCGTGATGTCCCTGGAAATCTGCCTCGGTGCCGAGCGCAACATCTTCCAAGAGTCGCCGGAACACGCCTCGCGTGTGATCCTCAGTTCGCCGGTCATTTCCCCGGCCAAATGGCGCTCGCTGACCAACCTCGACCGCCCGGGTTTCCAGCGTCAGGTCATCGACCTGAACTACGACGAAAGCGTGGGCCTTGAAGCGGCGATCCGCAACGTGGCCGATCAGGCTGAAGAAGCCGCGCGCGCCGGTCGCACCCAAATCGTGCTGACCGACCGTCACATCGCCCCGGGCAAGTTGCCGATCCACGCGTCGTTGGCCACCGGTGCGGTGCACCATCGCCTGACCGAAAAAGGCCTGCGTTGCGATTCCAACATCCTGGTGGAAACCGCCACCGCTCGCGATCCGCATCACTTTGCGGTGCTGATCGGTTTCGGTGCCTCGGCGGTGTATCCGTTCCTGGCCTATGAAGTGCTGGGTGACCTGATCCGTACCGGTGAAGTGCTGGGCGACCTCTATGAGGTGTTCAAGAACTACCGCAAAGGCATCACCAAGGGCCTGCTCAAGATCCTCTCGAAGATGGGGATCTCGACCATCGCTTCGTACCGCGGTGCGCAACTGTTCGAGGCCATCGGCCTGTCCGAAGAAGTCTGCGAGCTGAGCTTCCGTGGCGTGCCGAGCCGCATCAAGGGTGCGCGTTTCGTCGACATCGAAGCCGAACAGAAAGCCCTGGCGGCCGAAGCCTGGAGCCCGCGCAAGCCGATCCAGCAAGGCGGCCTGCTGAAGTTCGTCCACGGTGGCGAATACCACGCCTATAACCCGGACGTGGTCAACACCTTGCAAGCCGCCGTGCAGCAGGGCGACTACGGCAAGTTCAAGGAATACACCTCGCTGGTGGACAACCGTCCGGTGTCGATGATTCGCGACCTGCTAAAGGTCAAGACCCTGGACACGCCGCTGGACATCAGCGAAATCGAGCCGCTGGAATCGGTGCTCAAGCGCTTCGATTCCGCCGGTATCTCCTTGGGTGCCTTGTCTCCGGAAGCTCATGAAGCCCTGGCTGAAGCCATGAACCGCCTCGGCGCGCGTTCCAACTCCGGCGAAGGCGGTGAAGACCCGGCGCGCTACGGCACTATCAAGAGTTCGAAAATCAAGCAGGTGGCCACCGGCCGCTTCGGTGTGACACCGGAGTACCTGGTCAACGCTGAAGTGCTGCAGATCAAGGTTGCCCAGGGCGCCAAGCCCGGCGAAGGCGGCCAACTGCCCGGCGGCAAGGTCAACGGCCTGATCGCCAAGCTGCGTTACGCAGTACCCGGCGTGACCCTGATCTCACCGCCGCCGCATCACGACATCTATTCGATCGAAGACTTGTCGCAACTGATCTTCGACCTCAAGCAGGTGAACCCGAAGGCGCTGGTCTCGGTGAAGCTGGTGGCAGAAGCCGGCGTTGGCACCATCGCCGCCGGTGTGGCCAAGGCCTACGCCGACCTGATCACCATCTCCGGCTATGACGGCGGCACCGGCGCATCGCCGCTGACCTCGATCAAATATGCCGGCGCGCCGTGGGAACTGGGCCTGGCCGAGACCCACCAGACCCTGCGCGGCAACGACCTGCGCGGCAAGGTCCGGGTGCAGACTGATGGCGGCCTGAAAACCGGCCTGGACGTGATCAAGGCGGCCATCCTCGGCGCCGAGAGCTTCGGCTTCGGCACCGCGCCGATGATCGCCCTGGGTTGCAAGTACCTGCGTATCTGCCACCTGAACAACTGCGCTACCGGTGTGGCGACCCAGAACGAAAAGCTGCGCAAGGACCACTACATCGGTACCGTCGACATGGTGGTGAACTTCTTCACCTACGTCGCCGAGGAAACCCGCGAGTGGCTGGCGAAGCTGGGCGTGCGCTCGCTCGAAGAGCTGATCGGCCGTACCGACCTGCTGGAAGTGCTCGAGGGCCAGACCGCCAAGCAGCATCACCTGGACCTGACGCCGTTGCTGGGCAGCGATCTCATCCCGGCGGACAAACCACAGTTCTGCCAGGTTGATCGCAACCCGCCGTTCGACAAGGGTGAGTTGGCCGAGAAGATGGTCGACATGGCCGCTTCGGCGATCAACGACCTCAGTGGTGCCGAGTTCGAGCTGGATATCTGCAACTGCGACCGTTCCATCGGCGCGCGGATCTCTGGTGAAATCGCGCGCAAGCACGGCAACCAGGGCATGGCCAAGGCGCCGATCACCTTCCGCTTCAAGGGCACTGCAGGCCAGAGCTTCGGCGTCTGGAACGCCGGTGGCCTGGATATGTATCTGGAAGGCGATGCCAACGATTACGTGGGCAAGGGCATGACCGGCGGCAAACTGGTCATCGTTCCGCCCAAGGCCAGCGTCTACAAGACTCAGGACAGTGCCATCATCGGCAACACCTGCCTGTACGGCGCCACGGGCGGCAAGCTGTTCGCCGCCGGCACCGCGGGCGAGCGTTTCGCCGTGCGTAACTCCGGGGCCCACACTGTGGTGGAAGGCACCGGTGATCATTGCTGCGAGTACATGACCGGTGGTTTCGTCTGTGTCCTGGGCAAGACCGGTTACAACTTCGGCTCTGGCATGACCGGCGGTTTCGCCTACGTGCTCGACCAGGACAACACCTTCGTTGACCGGGTCAATCACGAACTGGTGGAAATCCAGCGGATCAGCGGCGAGGCGATGGAAGCCTACCGCAGCCACTTGCAGCGCGTGCTGGACGAATACGTCGAGGAAACCGACAGCGAGTGGGGTCGTGAACTCGCCGAAAACCTCGATGACTATCTGCGTCGTTTCTGGCTGGTCAAGCCCAAGGCTGCCAACCTGAAATCGTTGCTTTCCAGCACCCGTGCCAACCCGCAGTGATATGCGCCTGAAGAGTTTGATGAGGTTTTAACAATGGCTGAACGTCTGAGTAATGACTTCCAGTTCATCGATGTCGGGCGCAAGGATCCGAAGAAGAAACTGTTGCGTCAACGCAAGAAAGAGTTCGTGGAAATCTACGAGCCTTTCAAACCCCAGCAGTCGGCCGACCAGGCCCACCGCTGCCTGGGCTGCGGTAACCCGTACTGCGAATGGAAGTGCCCGGTGCACAACTTCATTCCCAACTGGCTGAAGCTGGTGGCCGAGGGCAACATCCTCCAGGCCGCCGAGTTGTCCCACCAGACCAACACCCTGCCGGAAGTCTGCGGCCGGGTGTGTCCGCAGGACCGCCTGTGTGAGGGTGCATGCACCCTCAACGACGGTTTTGGCGCGGTGACCATCGGTTCGGTGGAGAAGTACATCACCGACACCGCGTTCGCCATGGGCTGGCGCCCGGACATGTCCAAGGTCAAGCCGACCGGCAAGCGCGTGGCGATCATCGGCGCGGGCCCGGCGGGCCTGGGTTGCGCCGATGTGCTGGTGCGCGGTGGCGTGACCCCGGTGGTGTTCGACAAGAACCCGGAAATCGGCGGCCTGCTGACCTTCGGCATCCCCGAGTTCAAGCTGGAAAAGACCGTGCTGAGCAATCGTCGCGAAGTCTTCACCGGCATGGGCATCGAGTTTCGCCTGAACACCGAAGTAGGCAAGGACGTGACCATGGAGCAACTGCTCGAAGAGTACGATGCCGTATTCATGGGCATGGGCACCTACACCTACATGAAGGGCGGCTTTGCCGGCGAGGACCTGCCGGGCGTCTACGACGCGCTGGACTTCCTGATCGCCAACGTCAACCGCAACCTGGGCTTTGAAAAGTCGCCGGAAGATTTCGTCGACATGAAAGGCAAGAAGGTCGTGGTGCTGGGCGGCGGTGACACGGCGATGGACTGCAACCGCACTTCGATTCGCCAGGGCGCCAAGTCGGTGACCTGCGCCTATCGTCGTGACGAAGCGAACATGCCCGGCTCGCGCAAAGAAGTGAAGAACGCCAAGGAAGAGGGCGTGAAGTTCCTCTACAACCGCCAGCCGATCGCCATTGTCGGTGAAGACAAGGTCGAGGGCGTGAAGGTGGTCGAGACCCGTCTCGGCGAACCGGACGCCCGCGGTCGTCGCAGCCCCGAGCCGATCCCCGGTTCCGAAGAGATCATCCCGGCCGATGCCGTGGTCATCGCCTTCGGCTTCCGCCCGAGCCCGGCACCGTGGTTCGAGCAGTTCAGCATCCAGACCGACAGCCAGGGCCGCGTCGTGGCCCCGGAGCAAGGCCAGTACAAGCACCAGACCAGTAACCCGAAGATCTTCGCCGGCGGCGACATGGTTCGGGGTTCCGATCTGGTGGTGACGGCGATCTTCGAAGGCCGCAATGCGGCGGAAGGGATTCTGGATTACTTGGGGGTCTGATCATTTCCTGAATGGGAATGCAATCAAATGTGGGAGCGAGCTTGCTCGCGATAGCGGCGAATCAGTCGACGAAAATGTTGAATGTGATGCCCTCATCGCGAGCAAGCTTGCTCCCACAGTGGTTTTAGGTGTTGCCTGATACCGCGACAAATTGCCCCGATAGATAAAAGGCACGGCTCTTGCCGTGCCTTTTGCGTCGCGCTCTGAGAAAATGCCCGCACTTTTTTTCCGGATGCCGACATGACTGCCCTGAAGAACGACCGTTTCCTCCGTGCCCTGCTCAAGCAACCCGTAGACGTCACCCCCGTGTGGATGATGCGTCAGGCCGGTCGCTACTTGCCGGAATACCGCGCCAGTCGGGCCAAGGCCGGCGACTTCATGAGCCTGTGCATGAATCCCCAGTTCGCCTGCGAAGTCACGATGCAGCCGCTGGATCGTTACCCGCAGCTGGACGCGGCGATTCTGTTTTCCGACATTCTCACCATTCCCGACGCCATGGGCCAGGGTCTGTACTTCGAGACCGGCGAAGGCCCGCGCTTCAAGAAAGTCGTCAGCACTCTGGCCGACATCGAAGCCCTGCCGATCCCCGATCCGCAGAAGGACCTGGGTTATGTCATGGACGCGGTCAGCACCATCCGTCGAGAACTCAACGGTCGCGTGCCGCTGATCGGCTTCTCCGGCAGCCCCTGGACCCTGGCCACCTACATGGTCGAAGGCGGCTCGTCGAAAGACTTCCGCAAGACCAAGGCGATGCTCTACGACAACCCGCAAGCCATGCACCTGCTGCTGGACAAGCTGGCCCAGTCGGTGACGTCCTATCTCAACGGGCAGATCCTGGCCGGTGCGCAAGCGGTGCAGATCTTCGACACCTGGGGCGGCAATCTCTCGGCGGCGGCGTACCAGGAGTTTTCCCTGGCCTACATGCGCAAGATCGTCAGCGGCCTGATCCGCGAACATGAAGGTCGTAAAGTACCGGTGATCCTGTTCACCAAGAACGGCGGCCTGTGGCTGGAAAGCATCGCCGATGCCGGTGCCGACGCTCTGGGCCTGGATTGGACCTGCGACATTGGCAACGCCCGCGAGCGTGTCGGCAGCAAAGTCGCTCTGCAAGGCAACATGGATCCGACTGTGCTTTACGCCAAACCGCAAGCCATCCGCAACGAAGTCGGGCGCATCCTCGCCAGCTATGGCAAGGGCAGCGGTCATGTGTTCAACCTTGGCCATGGCATTACGCCGGAAGTCGATCCGGAACACGCCGGTGCTTTCCTGCGCGCGGTGCATGAGTTGTCGGCGCAATACCACGACTGATCGTAGCTCGCTCATCCAGCCTGTCGGGATTCGTTCCAGGCAGGCTTTTTTTTGCCTGCTAATTATTCAATGAAACAAGTTGGCTATGTTTGTCGGTTTATCTGTTTTCTTTTGTTTAGTAACTAACTTTGCCTGTAAGAAGTTTTTCTTCTGGACTCGGAAAAATAGATTCAGGGATTGTTCCTTCTATTTACCTCGATCTGGCAGCCCACCCGACATCGGCTCGACCTGGCCGAGCGTCAGTATTGGCAGCAGGCCGAACTCGCTGCCCGGATCCAGCGCCTGGACCCCACCGGCGCTACGACCGCCACGAGCCCTTTGTCCGTCAGGATCAACGACAGTGCGACGGCCGCGGGGCTGGAGCTGGCGGAGCTGGAGATCGACGGTGATTCGTTACGGCTTGCCGTCAGTGGCGATGCCAATCGACTGCTCGACTGGCTGGATCGACACGAGCGGGACGGCGCCTCCTTGCAGGTGCTGAGCCTGGAAGTGCGCAACGGTGTCCTGGACGCGCGGATGGTGTTGGGGCAATGACTTGAGCGGCGGGCCAGCGCCTGAACAGTGTCCGCTCAAACCTGAGCGTTGCCCGGCAACACCGGCAACTTCGCCAGTTTCACCGCCACCAGCAACGCCACCACCAGCAAGCCGCCGATGAACAGGCTGACACCGTTCCATCCGCCCAGATGCCAGGCTACCCCGCCAGCCGTACCTGCGACGCTGGAGCCGGCGTAGTAGCTGAACAGGTACAACGACGAGGCCTGTCCCTTGGCTTTGGTTGCGCGGCGGCCGATCCAACTGCTGGCGACCGAGTGAGCGCCGAAGAAGCCGAAGGTGAACACCAGCATGCCCAGGATCACCAGCCACAGCGGCGTGGTCATGGTCAGCGCAAGACCGGCCAGCATCAGCGCGATAGTCGCCCAGAGCATTTTGCGACGGCCGTGTTTGTCGGCCAGTGCGCCGACTTTCGCCGAGCTGTAGATACCCGACAGGTAGACCACCGAGAGCAACCCGACAAAGGCCTGGTCCAAGTGATAAGGCCCGGCCAGCAGGCGATAGCCGATGTAGTTGAACAGCGTCACGAATGCACCCATCAATACGAAAGCTTCGAGAAACAATAGCGGCAACCCGGCATCGCGAAAGTGCATGGTGAAACCGTCCAGCAAGCTGCGCGGATGCAGCGAGCGGGGGCGGAAATTGCGTGACTCGGGAAGAATCCTCCAGAACACCGCCGCCGCGATCAAGGCCAGGCCACCGACCACCAGCATCGCGGCGTGCCAGCTGACGAAGTCAATCAGCACCCCGGCGATCAAGCGGCCGCTCATGCCTCCGATGGCGTTGCCGGCGATGTACAAGCCCATCGCCAGGCCAATGTGCTTGGGATGGATTTCTTCACCCAGGTAAGTCATCGCGACTGCCGCCACGCCGCTCAACGACAACCCCACCAGAGCGCGCAGCACCAGTACACCCTGCCAGGTCGGCATCATCGCGCTGGCAATGGTGCACAACGCCGCGGCAAACAGGGCCGCGACCATCACTGACTTGCGGCCGATGCGATCGGAAATCGGGCCGGTGATCAGCAGCCCGACGGCGAGCAGGCCGGTCGCCACCGACAGGATCAGACTGCTCTGGGCGGCATTGATGGAAAACTCTTCGGAGAGCAGCGGCATCATCGGTTGCACGCAATACAACAGGGCGAAGGTCGCAAAACCGCCACAAAACAACGCCAGCACCGTACGCATGAACAACGGTGTGCCTTTTTCGATGTAGATGTCTTTGCGTCCGGTGACGCCATCATCGGCAGGCGGAGGGATCTCATGGGCCAGTGGAGCGACAGCAGTTTTCACGGTGAACCTCGCAGGAGCACGACCAGGCAGGCAATGGAAAAAGCATATAGCCGGTTAATGTTTCTATCCAATATATTGTTCGACCTGTTTAAGACGTTCTACGACCTATTGGATTGCTTATGGAACTGCGTCATCTGCGTTACTTCATAGCCGTTGCCGAAGAACTGCATTTTGGTCGCGCCGCGCTGGCGCTGGGCATCTCCCAGCCGCCCCTTAGCCAGCAGATCCAGGCACTGGAGCAAGAGATCGGCGCGCGGCTGTTCAATCGCACCAATCGTCGCGTCGAACTGAGTGAAGCCGGACGTTTGTTTCTCGAAGAGGCCCGACAGGTGCTGGCCCAGGTCGACAAGGCCGCCGATGTCGCCCGCCGCGCAGAGTTGGGCGAACTGGGCGAGCTGAAAATCGGCTTCACATCATCGGCGCCTTTCAACTCCACCATCCCCCAGGCGATTTTCACGTTTCGCCAGCGCTTTCCCGCTGTACACCTGAACCTTCGGGAAATGAGCAGCACCCAAGTGGCTGACGCCCTGGTGGACGAGGCAATCGAGGTGGGCATCATGCGGCCCTTGCCGCTGCCCGACTCTCTGCAGGAGATCGAATTGAGCCGCGAGCCGCTGGTGGCCGTGCTCAGTTCCAAGCATCCACTGGCCCAGGGCAGCGAAGGGGGGCTGTTCCTCTCTGCACTGGCCCAGGAACCGTTCGTGTTCTTCCCCCGCAGCTACGGCAGCGGTCTCTATGCACAACTCCTGAGCCTGGCCCGCGACGCCGGCTTCAGCCCGAACTTCGCCCAGGAGGCCGGTGAGGCCATGACCATCATCGGCCTGGTGGCGGCGGGGCTGGGCGTCTCGGTCCTGCCGGCGTCCTACCAGCGCATGCGTATTGACGGCGTGGTCTACCGGCCACTGCTCGATCCGGCGGCAATGTCGGCGGTGTGGCTGGTGCAACGTAAGGATCAGTGCTCGCCGATGGCAAGGGCGTTTGTGGAGTTGTTGACTAATGTCGTGGATTTGTCTGTTTCTTAGAGTAGGTACCGATGACTCCATAAAGTTGAAGTTGGTAATAAATGTAAAGGCAGAGAGTGATTAAGAATATGCTGAAAATCTGCAAGTGGTGTGGGGATGTCCAGTAGCTTACATGGTGGACCAATATGGCTACGGTTAAAGCGGTGGAGACGTAGCTCGCGAGCTTTGTGAGGAGGTTGCTGGGCGAATTGTTTATTTTTTTCAAGCGATAAGGGTGCTGGAAGAGAAGGCATAGTAGTGATATGAGTAGGGTGCCAATAATCGCTGAAAATGGGATGGCGATAATATCATGGTCGGCAGCGTAAAGATTGTTTGTGAAGTTCGAGTATAAATTGTAGCCGCCGATGAATGGAGTGGTTGAAAGGCTGATTAAATAGAGCGATAAATAGTTGTGGGTTTTCATGATTTATCTCATTGTCGATAACAAAGTGTTGCCCATGGTCATGGCGTTTCGCTTAAAAATTCGGGGTCTGGAAACCCTTCCCTATCAAGTGTATTTTGTGTTCGCCTGATATATCGATTTCGTAACTTTTTCCTGGTAGAACCCTGCCGGCGGTAGTTAATTGTTCCAGTGCCAGCGGTCTATTGCTTTTATTAAAATCATAAAAATCATGGTAGGCCTTGACTGTTCCCAGAAATTGCCAGGAGGTGTCCTTGTGGCGAATGAAGTCACCTTCGACGCGAAGAGTGATTCGCCCCAGATAAGCACCACTGATCCAACTGTCTCTACCGGTGTCATAACCCACCTTTGGATCCACGAGGTGATACTTTCCGGGTGTCTTGGTATGTTCAGTGGTCTGTTTTAATAAAGACAGGTTGTGTTCTTTTATTTGTAAGCCAATGCTATTTATGTCGACTTCGAGCTTCTCACCCTTCCCCCATAAATCGTGTGCTAATGCTTTTACTGGGCTGAATGTGCCTCCAGATAATTTTGGTGTTTCGAGTTTGAATGTTGTACTGCGGGCGTATTTTGAGTTGGCCACAGCGATGATGGCTTCTCTAGACGTAAAGCCGCTTCTTTCAAGCGCATCAGCCAGGCTGAAGCTAATCATTTTGTTTTTAAAAAATACATCATTTATACGCCAGTAAGGTGCTACCCAGCCGCGCTCTTTTTCGACAATTCGCCATATGTCTTTTATTGCGCCGTAGGCGTTTTTATGGTTTATGGCTTTGTCGAGGATTCTAAGGTTGAAGGTGAAATCATCCAGTCCCGTTTGAGTTTTTATAAGGTCGGTTATGTAGAGGTCATCATCTTCTGTCAATACGTCGGGTTGAGGAGGTGGATATATATAAGTTCCGTCAATGATAATTCCGTCCGTAGACCAGTATCCACCTAAGGAACCTCTCCAAGTGCCCGTGATATCAGTGGCGGGTAAAGTGATTTCTTTCTGTTTCATGGTTCAAATCCTTTTGAGTTTAAAGTCTGAGGTTTTGTAATTTTGTAGTTTTGTAGTTTTGTAGTTTTGTATGTTTGTCTGGACTTTTACTTAAGCATAGGGCAGGAGTTGGCTCAATGACCTAATGGCCGCTTGGGAAATGGATTACGAAAGTTGCGGAAGTTGCCTGCCTAGGCTTGGCGACGAATTCAGTACCCTCCTGAGAAACAGACCAGGCGCAGCGAAATCCTGGCAGGAGCAAAACCCATGACCGAACAACTCACTCGCTGGGACTCTGCCGAGTACCTCAAGACCGAAGAGGACATGGCTAACTACCTGGACGCATGCATGGAGGAGGCAGGAGACGATCCTGCATTCATCGCAAAGCCTTGGGAACCATTGCACGAGCTCGCGGAATTGGCCCGTGATGCCGGGCTGTCCCGGGAAAATCTTTACCGCGCCTTGTCGGGGGAAGGAAATCCTGAGTTCGGCACTATTTTGAAAAGTTGTCAAAGCGTTGGGACTGAAACTGCATGCCAGCACCTGAACAGGTCAGCATGATGAATGACAAGCCAGTCTGTTTGTGAAGGGCGCCATAAGGCGCCCTTCTTCGTTACAGCCTCAGCATCGGCCCAACTATTTACCGTATTCCTTAACCCTCCCAAACCGTCGCAGGCCTATTGACGTGATAGTCATAAAACCCTTGAAGGGTCCAGGTATCGCCCTTGCGTTCAAAGGCAGCGCGCCATGCGCCTCTGCCACTCCCGGGTGACAGTTGCGCCATGTCGTACCAGTAATACCGGTTGATGCGCTTGGTGGTGACCCGGCCTGCACGAATGTCAGCCATGATTTCCGTTATTTTCGTTTTGGCTGCCTCAGTAAAAGTGTCATATGACATCTGTGACTCGGCCAGCAGGCTGGTGCTTGTCGAAAATTTGTCTGCGACAACCGGGCCTTCCGCAACAGCGAGGGGGGCGGTCGCGGCCGCAGGCTTGCCGGTGACTTTCTTCGTCGGGACTTGGGTCACGACCTCGATATCAAACGTGTCGTAGTTCGAGAGGTTTTTACTGAAGTTCGTGATGTCCTCGCCGGTGACCAATAACGTTTTCCGCTGCGACTTGCCCTTGTTGACGATGACATAAGGAATCTTATGGTTGCGGATTTCGGTCAGGAGGCCGGGCTTGTGTCTTTTTTTCATCTCGTCCCTGAACGCGCTGAGTTTGTTACTTTTATACGCCCGGAAATTTTCAGGGTTCTGTTTATATTGTTCCCTGGCCGCTTCCACCTCGGGTCCCGTCCCTGAGTACCGTTCGCCCAGATCGACCCAGACGCGCTTTTCCGCTGCCTCGACCACGTCATGAATATCGTCCTGGATTTTAGTCATGGCGGCTTTCTTTTTCCCCTGTTCAGGGATGATGGTAATGAATGACGCGCCGGTGAGATTGTCGGGCAAGGAGGACATCATCATCTTGAAGTTGCCTTCGCTGTCGAAAAGCTCCCTTTTCAGCGGCAGGGTCATGTCGAATACTTTTATCTTTTGAGCGGCCGTCAGCTGGATCCCTCTTGCCTGGGAGTCGATGTCTCTGGTGCAGTAGTCGACGGCCTGCCATACGTTGTATTTATACAGCAGGCTGTCGTGGGCCTTTTTATGTTGCGTGAGGTCCTGGTGTCCTTTGTTTATCCAGTTTATTCGTGAGCGATAAGTGTCTATGTCGCGTACGTGGATGTCATTCATGCTCTCGCGCACGATACGCTCTGCCAGTTCCTCGGGCATCGAGTAGATGACTTTTTTTGCCGTATTCACCACTGCCCGAGACGGCCACTGATGGTCGACGAGGACGCCCTCTACCAACGCGTTATAGGTTTTCTGTTGCGGGGTTTCCGGAGTCCGACCGAACAGGCTTTGTATGACTCCACCACCGAGCAGCCGTTTTGGTTCTTCGATCTGCCAGCGGCCATTTTCCCAGGTTACCGTCCGCTGGTCGGTACGGTTGTTCGGCCCGTAGATGATTCGTTCGCCTGCTTGTATGGCGGTTTTGCAGTAGTCCTTCCCCAGCTTCAGATAGCCCTGCCCACCGGCGTCCCTGTACCGATTGCGCCCCTCGGGCACCAGTCCCTTGCCGTCGAACCCTTTGAGGATGAACGGTTCGAGCTCCGGGTCCGGCATGCGGGGCAAGGCTGAGAGCGCCGGGCGAGGCTTACCTCGGCGCCGTGCCGCGCGGGACATGATCAGGTCCTGACCGCCCTCTGCCAGTACCTCACCGAGCCCGCTGATAAGATCACTCGTCCACTGGCTGAAGCTGCCCCCTTCATCCTTTATCGCCGACACCGCAGCGCCGCCGGTCATCACGGGCAGAATCGCGCGGCCCAGTACCCCACCCAGCCGGCCTGCATAGAACATTGACATCGCCCCCGTCAGTAGCATGACTGCAGTCCTGCGCCCATCTTGTGCCGCTGTGCTGTCGCGCTCGGCGTTGGTCACGGTCAGCAGGTCCGCCGTCTGGATCGCTTGGGTGATCTGCGTCTCATGCAGCGCTTTGAAAAGGTTGCCTTTAACCACGGGCGAATAGACTTTCAATGCGAAGTCGTCCTGAACCCTGTGCTTGATCCAGGAGAACGTGGGTTGCGTCACTTTCTTGATCTTCTCGTTGAGGGTCAGGCTTTCCGCGGACGGCACCAGGCTGGCAAGCTGATCGGCTTGCTTGAGCAGCGGCAGGTGCGAAATCAGCCAGCGGGTCATTTCCGGCGTGGCGGTGAGCGTCCGCACCAGGGCCGCCTCCAGCTCCCGGTCGCTTCCGGCATCGACGTCCCTGAACTGCTTGCCGTCCGGTGCTTCTGGTGTGTACAGGGTCAACGAAGGCCGGCTGCCAAGGGTCTTCACCCCAAAGGCCAGCAGCTCCTTGAGTACGCTGTCACCCCACTGGATCTGGCGGACCACCACCTCATGTCCGTTGACCTTGCTGCGCCCCTGCGGCGTCGGGCTGTCCAGCGCCGCCAGCACCAGGTTCAGCCCGGTATTGTCCTTGTCGTGGGTAAAGTCGCCCGAGATATGGGCGGCCCACGCCTGCGCCCGCATCTGTTTGGCCTTCAGGGACATCCACTGTGCTTGCTGCTCCCGGGCTGCGAGCTGCAACGCGGGCGAGAGCCGGGCACCGATGTTTGCCCGTTCAATGACTTCTACAATCTGCGCAAAACTCAGCGGACCTTCCACCGTGGTGTCGCTGGCCGTGCGTTCCTCCGGCGTCAGGTTGGACATTGCCCACTGCGTCAGGGAGCGGCGGTCATCAAATTGGCCCTTCACCTTGCCCGACGAGAGCCCGGAGCCGAATGGTGACTCGCCTGTCGGGGCGTGCGGATCGAGCAGATGCTTGCGGATACTCAGAGAAACCTGGTCAGGATCGACCGGTGGGTACTTCTCCTTGATGAACCTGGCAAGCAGGGTGCGAGTCCGGTCATGAAGGGCGTCAGGGGTTGCCAGGGTGACCGGGTCCGGTGGTGGTGGCGAATCTGTCAGGGTTTGCTGCAAGTCCTGCACGGCCTTCCACCAGGCCAGACGGTCGCTGCCGATAACGTTAGGGTCGCGGTGCAGCCAGTCGTGCAGTTTTTTCCGGTTCAGCCGTAACTCGCGCTCGTCCATGGCGCCGGCCAGATCCAGCTTGTGCCTGAGGTCCGCCGCCGCATCTATCCTGGCCATCCAGGTGGTGAGACTCTCTCCCTCTGCCGGGCCGCTGGATAGAACCTCGCTCACGGCGGTTTTCTGCGCCGCTCGCAGGTCAGTGACCAGGCGAGCGAGAAAGTTCTGCGCCATTGACGCCGTGCTCACCGTATCCTGAGTGCCGTCTTCCACCAGGCTGGCCTTCAACGTCGTCAAGTCAGCGTAAACCTCCAGTGGGCTACCCGGGCTGCATAGCACCGCGCCCCCCGGATGATCGGCATTATCATGCTGCGTCAGCGCAACCGCCCCCGGCATCGGTACGCTGAACCCCCACCCTTCGGGGGTCAGATTCAAACCGTAGACCCCGGGCCGGACACGCTCCGCCAGCTTGGCACGGGACGCGCCGTCCGGCGCCGACAGGGCGAAGTCCGTCACCGCTTTGTGCATCGGCAGGCTCAACACAGCGTCCAGCCGGTGGAGATCCGCCTGTGCCTTGAGTTGCGTGCCGAACTCATCGGCCAGCCAGTCGCTGACACTGCGGCCTTGGCTGAACTCGGCAGGTTTATCCCAAAAATGCTCCAGCGCCCGCTCCAGCAGTCGTGCATGAGACGCGGGCGTGACGCTTATCCGCCGCCTGATCTCTTCCTTTGCGTCACGACTATTGAGGACTGCCGGCATTTGCGTGGCATCGTCCTTACCCGTGACGATGTCGATATTGTCCAATTCGAGGAAGAACTCGCGCGCGTTGATCTCGCCGGCGATCGCGCGCCAGAAAAGCGTATCGAGGGGAACAGTCTGCACCACCGTTCGTTTTGAAGTCGGCTCGTCCTGCCGCCGGCACACCAGTATGTCTTTGGCTACCAGAGTGTTCGCCAGGCTGGGAAAGGCTTTCGCCAGCCAGTACTCCATATGTTGGGCTGTCACCTTCGACGGACGGGGAACGGCGCCGTTCAGGTGGATCATCTGCTGCTGCGAGGCATTGAGCCGGTTTATCAGCGCAGCACTTGTGGCCATGGCACTGTCGGCCTGTAACGGGTTGTCTTCCAGCATGTTCTCTTCCTGAGAAATTTTCGGAAGGAGCAACCTATGGGAGAAGAATGAAGGCAGGGTGGTAGATAGATACCGCCTGCAGCGGTGTCAGGCGGTGTACGAACGAAACGGTCGAAGCCACTGCATCTGTGGGGACAAGTTTTGCTCCCACAGATTGTTTGGCTGCCTGGTGCACGCCGATCAATGCCGGTCGCAGCCCCTCATTCCTTGATCACGGGCAACAGGGATATCAATCCAACTCAGCGCCAGCGGCGGAAAATCAACGAGGTGTTGACCCCACCAAAAGCGAAGTTGTTGTTCATCACGTATTCGTTGCTCATGGACCTGAACTCATTGCACAGGTAGTCGAGCTTGCCGCACTGGGGATCGACCTCATCGAGGTTGAAGGTGTGCACGTAGAGATCGCGGTTCATCATTTCGATGCTGAACCACGATTCCAGCGCACCGCAGGCGCCGAGGGTATGACCGAGAAAGCTTTTCTGCGAACTGATGGGCATGTGTTCGCCAAACAGGCTGCTGGTGGCCAGGGTTTCGGCGATGTCGCCCTGTTCGGTGGCGGTGCCGTGGCCGTTGACGTAGCCGATGGCGGCAGGTTCCAGGCCAGCGTCTTCCAGGGCCAGTTCCATGGCCCGGCGCATGGTGCTCAGTTCGGGACGGGTAGCGTGCTGACCGTCGGCGTTGCTGCCGAAGCCGACGATTTCGGCATGGATTCGCGCTCCTCGGGCCAGGGCGTGCTCCAGTTCTTCGAGTACCAGCATGCCGGCGCCTTCACCGATCACCAGGCCATCGCGGTCCTTGTCATAGGGCCGTGGGCTGGTCTGCGGGGCGTCGTTTTTCAGGCTGGTGGCGTACAGCGCATCGAAGACCATCGCTTCGGTCGGGCAGAGCTCTTCCGCGCCGCCGGCGAGCATCAGCGGCAGGCGACCGAACTTGATTGCCTCATAGGCATAGCCGATGCCATGGCTGCCGCTGGTGCAGGCGCTGGAGGTGGGGATCAGCCGTCCGGTAAGCCCGAAGAAGATACTGATATTGGCCGCCGTGGTGTGGGGCATCATCCGTACATAGGAGTTGGCGTTCAACCCTTCGGCCACGCTGTTGAGCAGCATGTTGCCGAACGCCTTGATCTCGTCGGTACTGCCGGTTGACGAACCACAGGAGACGCCCATGCGCCCGTCCTTGATCGACTCATCGCCCAACAGCCCCGCATCGGCCAGGGCCTGTTCGGCGGCGCCGACGGCCAGGCGCGATACCCGACCCATGCTGCGCAGTTGCTTGCGCGTCCAGTGAGTCGGGACCTGGAAATCATCGACAGGCCCGGCCAGGCGTGTATTCAGCTCGGTGAACCGGTCCCATTCGTCCATGCGTCGTATGCCGCTGCGGTTGGCGGCGAAGTTGGCGGCGATGGTTTCCCAGTCGCTGCCCAGAGAGGTGATGCCGGCCATGCCGGTAACGACGACGCGCTTCATCAGCACAGGCCTCCGTTGACGGCCAGGACCTGCCGGGTGATGTAGCCGGCCTCGGCGGACATCAGGAAATTCACCGCGCTCGCGACTTCTTCCGGGGTACCCATGCGCTGGGCGGGGATCATTTTCATCAGTTCTTCCACGGGCACGTTTTCATCGAGCATGGCGGTATCGATCAGTCCGGGCGCGACGCAATTGACAGTGATCTTGCGCTTGCCCAACTCGATTGCCAACGCCTTTGCCGCGCCGATCAGGCCGGCTTTCGACGCGCTGTAATTGACCTGGCCGCGATTGCCGATCAGCCCCGAAACGGAGGTGATGCAAACAACTCGCCCAGCGGCGCGCCGACGGATCATCGGCATCATCACCGGGTGCAGGACGTTGTAGAAACCGTCCAGGTTGGTCCGCATCACCACATCCCAGTCGTCCTCGCTCAAGGCCGGGAATGCGCCGTCGCGGGTCAGGCCGGCGTTGAGCACCACGCCGTAATAGGCACCGTGGGTTTCAACATCAGCATCGAGAATGGTTTTGCACGCGCTGCGGTCCGACACGTCGAATTGCAGCACCCGGGCATTGCGGCCCAGCGCCTGGATTTCGACCTGGACGGCCTCAGCCTCGGCGCGCCCGCTGCGGCAATGCAGCACGATGTCGTGCCCGGCCTGGGCCAGGCGCAGGGCGATGGCACGGCCGATGCCACGGCTGGAGCCGGTGACCAGTACGGATTCAGTCATGGCGTATTTCCTGTTGCGGACGGTTCATGAAGGTAGTGGGCTGGCTGAGGTGGCCGGAACACATTCAACCGGGCCATGGCATGAATGCCCGGGGCGTTGATGTGGCATTCGAACACGCCCATGCCGTTGTCGTCTTCCAGCGAGCGCAAACCGTGGATGGTCAATTCGGTCCCGGCCGGGAAAAATTCGACATTGCATTCGAACTTGCGGGTGCCGAGCAAAAAACCCAGCTCCACGGTGTCGCCGCGGCGGCGTGCATGACAACCGGCAAACGCGGCGACGCTCTGGGCCATCAATTCAATGCCGACCCAGGCAGGCAGCCCGCCGTCGTCGCGGCTGAACAACCCGTCGGGCTTGACAGTGGCGAGGGTGTGGATCTGTTCATCATCGAACGCCAGGACACGGTCGATGAGAATCATGTCGCCGGCGTGGGGCAGGAGTTCGGCGAGCGGCCAGTCAATCATGGGGCGTCTCCGATAATCAGGCTGACGTTGTTGCCGCCGAAGGCGAACGAGTTGCTCATCAGGCGGCGCGGTGATGTCGGGTTCAGGCGGGTGTCGGTAGTGACCCACTTCAATGCCGGCAGTGCAGGATCGGCCTGGCCGTCCCAGACATGCGGCGGCAAGGCCTGGGCGGTGTTTTGCGTACTCAGGCTCAACCAGCAGAACGCCGCTTCCAGCGCCCCGGCGGCCCCGAGGGTATGGCCGGTCATGGGCTTGGTCGACGAACAGGGCACTCCCGCTGGAAACAGCCCGGCCACTGCCTGGCTTTCCATGGCGTCGTTGTGTTGCGTGGCGGTGCCGTGCAGGTTCAGGTAATCGATCTGGCCGGGTTGCAGGCCGGCGCGACGCAAGGCTTTTTCCATGGCCTGGCGAGCGCCGCGACCACTGGGCTCCGGCGCTGAAATATGGTGGGCATCGGAGCTGGCGCCGTCACCCAGCAAGGCGATCGGTGCCGGATGTCCCGGCGTCCTGCTCATGAGAAACAGCACCGCGGCCTCGCCGATGTTGATGCCGCTGCGGTTGACCGAAAACGGATTACAGCGCTCCCCCGATACCGCTTCCAGGGCCGAAAAGCCGTTGAGGGTCAGTTTGCACAGGCTGTCCACGCCGCCGCAGAGCACCGCATCGCACAGGCCCAGGTCGAGCAGGCGTCGGGCGCTCATCAAGGCCCGGGCGCTGGATGTGCAGGCGGTGGATATCACATAGGACGGGCCGCTCAGCTCCAGCCAGTCGCAAAGGAAGTTGGCCGGTGCGCTCAGCTCCTGTTGCTGGTAGTCGTAGCCGTCGGGGAAGTGCTGCTCACGCAGGTAATGGGCAATGCCCTGACTGGCTTCTTCGATGCCCGAGGTACTGGTGCCCAGCACGACACCGATGCGAGCGCGACCGTAGGTCTGGATGGCCTGATCGATCTCATCGCGAATCTGCATCCCCGCTTCGAGCAGCAACTGATTGTTGCGGCTGCGGTGCGCGATCAAAGATTGCGGTATGCAAGCGAGTTCACCGGGCACCGAGGCCACCGGCAATTTACGTTCGGCCACCCAGCCATCCTGCACGCGGACACCGCCGCAGTCGCCGGCAAACAGGTTGCGCGCCACTTCATCTTTACCCCGGCCCAGGGCGCAAATTACCCCCAGGGCATTCAAATAAGCGGTCATGGGGTACTCTCGGTCAACGGCATGATGCGGTAGTGCGGGCCTTCGTGCAGGCCCAGTTCAAAATCCAGCGGTTGCTTGTAGCGCACTTGCCAGCGTTGGCCCAGGGTTCGTTGCCGAGCCTCTTGCCGGGCGGTGGGGTAGTTGCCCGGCAGCTCGGTTTCAGGCGTCAGGGCAAACAACAGCGCGGCGAAAAGCTCACGGGCTTCGGCATTGGGTGGCAGCAGTCCGTCGGCTTGCCAATGGCCGTCCACCAGGCGTTGGCGGGCCAGGGGAATGCCCAGCGGGTCCAGCATCGACCAGCGGATACCGGCGCCTTCGCGCTGGATCACCAGCAGCCAATCCTGGCGCTGTCCGGCCAGTTGCCGCTCGATATGCAACTGCAGCGGCAGTGCCAGGGTTGGTGTGCGTTCCGGCAGCGGCGCCTGACTGGCGCAGGCACCGAGCAACAGCAAGCAGCCAAAAAGCAGCGCACGAATCATTCGACAGTCCCTTCAACGGGTTTACGGGCCACTACATTGATCAGGGTTTCCTCCCGCTCGCCAAAGGGCCGCGGGCGGCGCAGGCCGAAGCGTTCGAGAAGGCCGAAATCCCTGGCGCGGCTCCACCACAGATAGGGATACGAGACGTTGGCGGCTTCGAACTGGAAACCCTGATCGCGGATCATCTCCAGGTACTGCGCGGCACTTTTTTGCACGTGCATGGGATGACGGAACAGCCAGCGGATCACCCAGGTATCGATGTAGGCCGCCGTGGACTCCGCGAACATCAGATAGCCGCCGGGCTTGAGCACGCGATAGAACTCGGCGAGGGCTTTTTCCTGCTCCACCAGGTGATGAAAGGTCTGATGGCAGAACAGCAGGTCGACGCTGTCATCAGGCACCGTCAACGTCGCGCAATCGCTGCCGACCAGTTCCACGGCCATGCCTTGGCGTGCGGCTTCCGCAAGACTCAGGTCCAGGCTGTGAGGGTCGGCGTCGACGCCGATCAGGCGTTGTGGCGCGAACACCTGGCGCAGGTATTGGAACGACTTGCCCTGGCCGCAACCGGCATCGAGCAGCACCGGAGCCACCGGCAACGGGCCGCTGAAAAGGTTGCGCAGGTCATTGATCGCCACCCGCAAGACATGGTGCTGCCAGGTGTGGCTGCGCAGGAACCAGAAGCCGAAGCGGGTCTCTTCGACGTAGTTGTCGCTCAGGTAGCTCATGGCTGCTTTCTCATGGTGCCGGGCTCGCACAGATTTCCGACAGCATGCGCAGGCGCCGCTTGGGCTCGCTGACGAACGGATTGCGCTCATCCCAGGCATAACCGGCCAGGATCGCGCTGATCATGCGGCGAATGTCTGGCGAGCCGTCGGTGTAGAAAATCACGTCCTGGAAGGTGCCGGCGTACCAGCCCTCGACGTAGCAGCGGAAGGTGTCGACGCCACGTTTGAGTGGCTCGGCGAATTCGCTTTGCCAGTCCACGCTTTCTCCTTGCAACTGCCGATGCAGCACCCCAGCGGCCATGCTGGCCGAGCGCATGGCGATGGTCACGCCGGAAGAGAACACCGGGTCGAGGAACTCCGCGGCGTTGCCCAGCAGGGCGAAGCCTGGGCCATGCAGCGTTTTGACATTGGCCGAGTAGCCGCCGATGGTTCGCGCCGGGGTGTCCCATATCGCGTTGCTGAGTACACTGGCCAGGCTTGGTGTTTCGTCGATGAAGCCGCGCAGGCAAGCGTCAAGATCGTCAGTGCGACCGGCGAAATGTTCCGCCGCCGCGACCACGCCGACTGAACAGCGCCCGTCGCTGAACGGGATGGTCCAGAACCACACATCGCGTTGGGTCGGGTGAGTGGTGATAAGGATTTTTTCGCGGTCGAAGGTTGGGGCATCGATGCAATCTTCGATGTGGGTGAACACCGCCTGGCGCAGCGGAAAGTTCGAGGGCGCCTCAAGGTCCAGCAGGCGTGGCAAGACCCGGCCATAGCCGCTGGCGTCGAGGACGAAATCGGCCTCGACGAGATACGCGCTGCCGTCTTCGCGCTGGACGCCCAGTTGTGGTTTGGCAAGTGAGAAGTCGGCGCCGGTGATGGCCTGCCCATAACGGATCTCGACACCTTGCAACGCCGCCTGATCGGCCAGCAGCTTGTCGAAGTCGGCGCGCTGCACCTGGAAGGTGGTGGGCTTGCCTTTGCTGAAGGTATCGCCGAAATCGAAGGCGCTGTAGCGCTCGCCCCAGGCGAACGCCGCGCCATTCTTGCGCTGAAACCCGGCGGCATTCACCGCGTCGAGCATGCCGGCCTCTTCGACGAAGTCCAGGCAATGGGACAACAGGCTTTCGCCGATGGAAAACCGTGGGAAATGCTGGCGCTCGATGACTAGCACATCGTGGCCCTTGCGCTTGAGCAGCGCGGCGGCGATAGCGCCAGAGGGACCTGCGCCGATGACGACGACCTGTCGACGTTCCATTTCAACTGTTGGCACTGGAGCTCCTGGCCGGGACGGCAATCGAGGGAATACGGTGGAAGCCGGCCAGGGCCGGCAGCAATGTCGCGATCAGGCCCATCAGCATCAGCGCAAAGTACACCGCCGGGCTGATGAGCTGTTGTTGTAGCAGCAGGTTGAGGAACACGATTTCACTCAAGCCGCGAATGTTCAGCAAGACACTTTCGCGCCAGCGACTGGCGCCAGGGAACGAGGCCCCGGCCCAGCCCAATCCCAGCCAGTTGCCCAGCAGTTTGCTGGCGATGGGTAACAGCAGCAATGCGCTGATCTGGAGCCAGTCGAGGCGACTCAGGGCGCTGTGGACGTTGATCTGCACGATGCCGAAGGTGAGGATCAGCGGGATCGCCAGGTAGGTCTGCAAACCTTGCATCCAGTTCGTGTTGAGCGGTAACACCAGCGGCACCTTGAGCGCGGCCATGCACAGCAGATAGCCGATGCCGACAATCAGCGCGTTGAGCCGGTAGTGTTCGGCCACCACCAGCAAGGCGAAAAAGATCCCGCTGTGCAGCAGCGGCTGGCGCAGGCCAAGCAGTCGCAACAGCAGCGGCACACAGGCACCGGCCAACGGCAGCAACAGGCTGGCCAGGTGCAGGCTGCCTTGGGCCAGGGCGAACAGGCTCCAGCAGATCAAGTCGATCAGAATCGCGGTTTGCACCAGGCGCCGTGTGGCGGCGGGCGGGTAGTCGATGTGACGCAGGTACAGGTACAGCACCGGGATGGCGGTGATCGCAAACAGCAGCCCCACCGCCAGGGAACTGATCCAGGGCTGGGGCGGTAGCAGCCAGAGCGCGGTCGCCAAACCGCAGGCGAATGGAACGCCGAAGCTGGGCAGGGCGACTTTCACGCTCTGGCGGTCCAGCCGCAGGTCGATCACGTCGCTGAGGATGTGCCCCAGCAACAGGGCGAAGGCGAGGCTGTAGAGACTGCTCAGCCACACCGGCGCCACCAGTTGCGCGCCGCTGAGCTGCCAGCCTGGTTCGATCCAGAAGTACATCAGCAACGGCAGGCCAAGCGTCGCCAACAGCAATTGGCTGACAATCGGGATCAGCCCGACGCGACGGCCGATGACTGTCGCCACCGCGAACAGCCCCAGGGCCATAAGCCAGAACATCAGGATGATCACTGGGCCGGCTCCGTAACCGCTGCCGCGTGGGCCTGATGCCCGGCCCACGGCGCTAGCATGAAACTGAAGGCCAGCCCCAGGCTGACCGCCAGGCCGAAGTTGCTCACCGCCGGCGTGCTGGAAACTGCCAACAGGCCGAACGACAACCAGGTGGTGACTGCCGCCAGCAGGGTGCCCAGCAGGCTCACCGCGGCGCCGCCTATCTGTTCGCGCATCAGGATCGCGTAATCGACACCGATGGCGGTGACCAGCAACAGACCGAACAGGCCGAACAGGGTCAGTGGCTGGCCCAGCCAGCCGAGGCTCGCCAGGCTGCACAGCGCCGCCAGCAACGGTAGCGCGACGACGCGAAGGGCGCCGCCGACACCGAACGGCCAGGTCAATAACAGCAAGATGAGCACGCAGGAGGCCAGTTTCAATTCGGCGGCGCTGACTTGCGTGGCGGCAAAGACCCGGTTCAGGTCCCCCAGACGATCGACCAGTTGTACGCCGGGCAGATCCAGCGTCTGCACCCTGAGCAGCGCTGCATCATTCAAGCCTTGCAGGCTGACCACCGCCGCCACGCCCTCCGCCGTCGGGCCGAGCCAGAGTGTGCGGTACGGTTCGGCCAGGGGGCCGGCCAGTGCGGTATCGATGTCGGTCACCGGCAAGGCCTGCAATTGCGTCAGTTCGGCTTGCAGTGCGGCGACCGGCACTCCCAGGTCCAGCAGCGGTTGCCAGAACGCCGGCAACCGGGCCAGGGCGTCACGCACTTTCTGCTGTTCGGCGGGCGGGCTGACCAGTTGGTTCAGCGACAGGTAGCCCTCCAGCTTCTCCAGGCCAATCAACTGCTCCAGCCGCTCGTTGAGCACCGTCTGACGTTCCAGCAGGTGTGACTGATTATCGGCGCGGATCAGGAAGAATTGGCTGGTGGGTTGGAAGCCGGTGATACGGGCGATGGCCTGGGCTTCGTCGGTCAACTGCTCAGGCGTGCCGATCCATTGGCGAATGTCGTTTTTCGTGGTCAGTTGCCAGAGGCCGCCGGCGCAGAAGATCAGCAAGAGCCCTAACAAGACCGGTGTTCGCACCCGCGCCAGCAACGCTTCGCGCGCCCTGAGCAGGTGTTCGCACAGCCGCAGCGGCCACTGGGCCGGGTGTAAGTCCACGCCCTTGAGCAGTGCCGGCAAGAGACAAACCGCTGTCAGGTAAGCACCGATCAAACCTGCGGCGGAAAAGATCGCGATCTGGGTCAGGGCCGGGAACGGCGTCCAGGCCAGGGCCAGGTAGCCGATGCAGGTGGTCGCCAGGCTCAGGCTCAGTCCCGGCAGGGTCAGGCGTAGGGCCGACCAACTGCGCCACGGTTTGAGGCTCCAGCTTTTGGACAGGTAGTGCAGCGGATAATCCACCGCCACACCGATCAGGCTGGAACCCAGCACCAGGGTCATGACATGCATGCGACCGAACAGCGCCACGCAGGCCACCGCGCCGAACAGGATACCCACCAGTACCGGCACGAATGCCAGCCATGCTCGCAAGCGTCGGAAGGCCAGCAACAGCAACAGCAAAATGCCGATTGTCGCCCCGCCGCCCACCCAGGTGATTTCCCGCGAAGCCTGTTGTTGGCCACTGGCGGCGTACAGCAGGCCGCTGGCCGCCAGCAATTGCCCTTGGGCCAGGCCCGCCTGATCACGGCTGCGTTGCAGCAGGTCGGCCACTTGCAGCGGCAGGTCCATGTCGAAAGCGTTGCCATGGGTGCGGGCCCGCAGCATCACCCAGTTTTTGCCGTCGGCTTCGGCAATCAGCGCGCCGCTGCCCACGTCCAGCTGTATCGCACCGCGTTGGGGCTGGCTGTTCTGGATGCGCCCGGTCAGGCCCAGCCAGTCGTCCTGGCTCGGCACCAGGCTGAAGCCGCTGAACGGATCGAAGAGCGCCTGCACCCGTTGCTGGATGAAGGCCTGGGGCTGATCGATCAATTGTTGCCGATCCGCGGCCGAGAGCATTGCCAGTCGCCCCTTGAGCAATTGCGCGCGCAAGGCCGGCAGATCGGCTTGCAACGTCCACTGGACCTTGTCGAACAAACCGCTGGCTTGCCATTGCTCGCCAAGGGTTTGCGCCAAAGCGATCGCCTGTTGGCGCTCGGTGTGCCCGACCAGTAGTAGCACCTCGCGGTTGAGGGGTTCTTGCATGCGTTGTTCGGCGATGAGTTCAAGCGCATCAGGAGCGGTACCGGGCACCAGCTCCATGAGGTTGGCCGACAGCGGCGCGCCATTGCGCCACTGCCAACCGGCCAGCGCCATCACCGCCAACAGCAGAATCAGGAACAGTCGCGGCAGCTTGTGTTCACTCGGCAAAGTCATGTTGCTCCGCTTCGCTCAAGGCTTTCGCGCTGGTGCTGTTTTGCATGCGCAGCACGGTACGGTCACCCTGGGTTTCCAGCAGTTCGATACGCTGCACCAGTTCGCCGCCATCGATGTTGATCTGGTTGAAGATTTGTTTGAGCAGCACCGAGCGCGGGGTCAAGGTGAGCTTCCACTGCTGCGGTTGGCCCGACAGACTGAGGTCGAAGTCCCGTTGCAGGCCGCTGCTGTCGCCCTGTAACACCGCAAGGAACAAACGATTCTGCTCGGCGCCGGCACTCTTGTTCGGCAGTGTCTGCCAGGTGCCGCCATCGCGCCGGGCGATTCCCAGGGGGGTGATGCGGTAATCCTGCTGCAGCGGGGTTTGCAGCAGCCACAGCAGGCCATGGTTTTTTGCCAATACGAAACGGCCCTTGCTGGTGAGCGGCTGGGGCAGGGCGCGCAGGTGCTTTTCCTGGATGAACTGGCCGTGGATCACGTCCGGGCGCGCCAGTTGTTCGCTCAACTGTTGCAAGTCGAACGCCTGGGCAAAGGGCGCCAGGCCCCACAGCAGCAGCCAGATGAACAGGCGTTTCACGGTAGTTTCCTCTCGACGGCTTGGACAAAGACCCGCGGCGAGGCCAGCAGCATTTCGCGACTCGCGACGTCCACCGCCACTTGCACCGAGCTGGCGCGGGTCAGACGTTCACCCGTGGCTGCGTCGCTGATCAGGTAATTGATCTTCAGGCGGTTCTCCCATTCCACCAGGCTGGCGCGCACGGTCAGGGTCTGACCGAACACGGCGCTGCGCACGTAGCGCAGTTGCAGGTCGATCACCGGCCACGCATAGCCGGATGCGAGCATGTCGTTGTAGTTGTGGCCGATCAGGTCGAGCAAGGCGCAGCGGGCCACTTCCAGGTACTTGACGTAATGACCGTGCCAGACCACGTTCATCGAATCGACATCGAAAAACGGCACCACGATCTGCGTTTCGACGTGCAACACCCCTTGGCTACGCATGCAGCCTCCAGTGTTGTTCAGCAATGCGTTGCAGGCACAGGCGCAATTCGCCTTCCAGGGCGCGATCCTCGATGACTGGCGGGAAATCCACGGCCAGTTGTTCGTGCATGTCGGCCAAGGCCGGCGGCAGCGGTCGGGCATCTTCGGCACGGCTGCGCAGCCACACGCCCTGGTTGGCGGCCAGCAGCGTCGCGGCGGCCACTTGTTCGGTCAGTTCCAGCACGCGGATCGCATCCCGGGCAGCGATGGTGCCCATGCTCACTTTGTCCTGGTTGTGGCATTCGGTGGAGCGCGAGAACACGCTGGCCGGCATGGTGTTTTTCAAGGCTTCGGCGGTCCAGGCGCTGGTGCCGATCTGCACCGCCTTGAAGCCATGGTTGAGCATCGCTCGCTCGGCGCTGGCGCCGGACAGGTTGCTCGGCAAGCCGTGGTTGTAGCGTTCGTCGACCAATAGCGCGAGCTGGCGGTCCAGCAGATCGGCGACGTTGGCCACCAGGTTCTTGAGGCTGTCCATGGCAAAGGCGATATGCCCGCCGTAGAAATGCCCGCCGTGCAGTACGCGCTCGGCTTCGGCGTCGATGATCGGGTTGTCGTTGGCGCTGTTGAGCTCGATTTCGATGAATGAACGCAGCCAGTTCAGACTGTCGGCCAGCACGCCAAGCACGTGGGGGGCGCAGCGCAGGGAGTAGCGATCCTGCAGGCGATGCAGCGGCGCGGTGGGGGCGTCGATCGCCAGGTCCTTGCGCAGCCACGCGGCCACTTGCATTTGCCCCGGATGCGGCTTGGCGGCGAACAGGCGCTCGTCGAAGTGCTCCGGGTTGCCTTGCAGCGCGACCACGTTCAGCGCGGTGATGCGGGTTGCCAGTTGCAACAGGTAGTCGGCGCGGGCGAAGGCCAGGCAGGCCAGGCCGGTCATCACGGCGGTGCCGTTCATCAGCGCGAGGGCTTCCTTGGGCCGCAGCACCAACGGAGTCCAACCGAGTTCGCGGTGCACGTCGGCGGCCAGGCGGCGTTCGCCAGCGAACATCACTTCCCGCTCGCCGGAGAGAGTGGCGGCGACGTAAGACAGGGGCGTCAGGTCCCCGCTGGCGCCCACCGAGCCTTCTTCCGGAATCAGCGGCAGGATGTCATGTTCGAGAAAGGCCTGGAGCCGCTCCAGCAGTTCCACGCGCACCCCGGACACGCCGTGGCACAGCGACTGCAAACGCGCGGCCAGCACGGCGCGGGTGGCCTGCGGGTCCAGCAGTTTGCCCAGGCCGCAACCGTGGAACGTATACAAGTGACGGGGCAGGGCCTCGACGTGGTGCAACGGCACGGCCACCACGCAGGAGTCGCCGTAACCGGTGGTCACGCCGTAGATCACGCCTTCCTTGTCCAGCAAAGAGTCGAGGAATTGCGCACCCTTGGCGATGCGCTGGCGGAATGCCGGATCATCCTGCAACCGCGTCTGCACCTGACGATTGGCCAGGGCCAGTACGTCCTCGATGCGCAAGGGGCGTTCGCCGAAGGTTACCGGCTCAAGAGTGGGCATCGTCATCGGTCTTCCAGAAAGGGTAAAAGTTGAACCACTGTTGCGGTGCCTGGAGGCAATAGTGCGCCAGGCGCTGGGCGTAGAGGCCGGCCCAATGGGTGATGACCTGCTCGCGGTCGCTGCGTTTCCACACCACGGCCTCGGCGAAGGGTTCGAGGGTGACCCGATAGCGTCCCTCGTGCTTGAGGCACATCAGCAGGTTGATCGGGCATTTGAGCAGCCCGGCCAGCAGCCAGGGCCCTTGGGGAAATGCCGCCGGGCGACCCATGAAGTCCACGGTCACAGTGCGTGCGCCGTGCAGCGGTATGCGGTCGCCGGCTATCGCCAGCCACTCGCCGCGTTCCAGGCGTTCGCTCAGTTGCAGCATGATCACCGGGTCCAGCTCGCTGACCTGGATCAGCCGCAGATGCGTGGCGCCGGCTTCCCCCAGCAAACGATTGAACTGTTCGGCGTGCTTGGTGTGCACCAGCACGTTCATGGTCACTTTCTCGCCCAGCTCGGCCAGGGCCCGGCACATTTCCAGGTTGCCCAGGTGTGCGCCCACCAGCATCTGCCCACGGCCGTCGCGCAAGTGATTGCGCAGCAATGCCGGATCGACGATTTCGATCTGTTCCAGGCTCAGCTTGCCGTTCCAGACGTCGAGCTTGTCCAGCAGGGAGTCGGCAAACGCCATGAACTGCCCGAACACTCGCCAATGGCTTGGGCGCAGCTCGGTGCGGCCGCTCCAGTCGGCCAGGCGCTGTTGGTATTGCCAGGCTGCCTGTCGGGCGCTGCGGCCGAAAATGAAGAAGTACAGGACGATGCCGTAGAGCAGCGGGCTCAATAAGCGGCGGCCCAATACCTTGGCGGCGAACGCGGTGAGTTTCATCAGCCAGAAACTGCCGCGCTCCTGGCGATCAGCCCAGTGCTGCTTGTCTGTCTCAAGGCTCATGTTCGCCACCGTCGCCAGAGAATCAGGGGGGAGCGCACCAGCATGCCGAAGAACAACCGGGTGTGCATGCTGGAAATCAGTACGTTGTCGTGGAACAGGCGAAAGTGCGAAACCCCGTCCAAGGGGTAGTGAACCCGGGTACGCAACCAGCGCATCGGTTGATTGCGCCAGGCCAGGCGCACCAGGATGTCGGAGTCGAAATCCATGCGCTTGCCAATGTTCGCCGAATTGATCAGCGTCAGGACCGGTGGCAGGGGGTAGACCCGAAACCCGCACATCGAGTCGCGGATTTGCAGGGACAGGCTGTTGATCCAGACCATGACATGCGTCAGGTAGCGTGCATACAAGCGGCCTTTGGGCACACTCTCATCGTATTGGGGATAACCGCAGATCACCGCCTCCGGGTGAGCGCGGGATTGCTCGATGAAGTTCCTTACGTCGCCAAGATCGTGTTGCCCGTCGGCATCGACCTGCAGGGCGTGGCTGAAGCCCAGGCGCGACGCTTCCCGCAGACCGGTCATCACCGCGCCACCCTTGCCTTGATTGACCGCCAGCCTGACCAGATGAACCTGCTCGCCCTCGGCCAGCTGCTCCAATACCGCCGCGCAGGCCGGGCTGCTGGCGTCGTCCACCAGCACGCAGGGCAAGCCGTTGGCGAGCAGTGCCTGCACCACGGTCGCGACGGCGGTTTCGTGGTTGAAGACCGGGATGACGGCGCAGGGGTTATGCATGGTTTGCGCCTTCCACCGATCCATTGTGAACAGGGCGCTTATTGTGGCGAGGGAGCTTGCTCCCGCTCGAGTGCGCAGCACTCGCCCGGCGATTTGAAACACTTGGGGCTGCTTCGCAGCCCAGCGGGAGCAAGCTCCCTCGCCACAGGAGGGCGGTGCAATCAATCATCGGCCACCCCCAGGACAATCCGCCCACTCGAACAGGCCGCCGTGTCATTGCGATAAGCGAAGTACAGCTTGCCGCGCTCGCGGTCGAAACGCAGGTGCAGTTGGATTTCATCGCCGGGGCGCATCAGTTGCTGGAACTTCAGCACTTCCATGCCGACGAACCGCGGCGGCAGGTCCATCAGTTGTCGGCCCAGGCTCAAGGCCCAGTCGACCTGCACCACGCCGGGGAGGACCGGTGCGGTGGGAAAGTGGCCGCTGAAATACGCCAGGTCCGGGGGCACCAGCAGTTGCAGGCTCCATTGCCCGTCGGTTTCGACCTGTTCGAGCACTTGCGGGGCTTTGGGGCGCGCAGCCATCAGCAGGGCTTCGACTTCGGCCTGGGGCAGCTTGCCTTGGGCGTTGAGCGGCAACTGCCGCAGCCAGCGCCAGCGCCGAGGCAAGGCGAGGGTTTCGCAGTGTTCGCTCAAGTGACGGCGCAAGGCCTCGGTCACGGCGCGTCGACCCAGGTTGCGCAAGGCGTGCAGGCCGCTTTCGCTCAGCACCAGCAGCGCCCCGAGGGAGGCGCGATTTTCCTGGACCACCCCCAGTCGGGCTTCGCTGACCCAGTCGTGGGCGATCAACGCCTGTTCCAGCATGGGCAGGGAGATGCGTTTCTCTTCAAGCTTGACGATGCGATCCAGCCGCCCGAGCAGTTCGAAGCGTCCATCCCCGGCGATCCGCGCCGCGTCGGCGGTGTGTTCCACATGGCCGGCCGGCAGATAAGGCGAGGCGATCAGCAAGGCGCCGTCACTGTCCTGGCTCAGCTTTACGTCGGCGAAGGGCTGCCATAAGCCTGCGCCCTGACGCCAGGCGATGCCGCCGGTTTCCGAACTGCCAAAGATTTCCGTCGGCCATTGCCCCAGCCGCTGGTGCAGGCTTTGGGCGGCCTCGGTCGGCAAGGCACCACCGGAGGAGAATACCCGGCGTACGCAGCTCAAGGCTGGCCAGTCGAGGTTATCGCCCATGCGCTTGAGCAAGGCCGGGCTGGCGACCCAGGCAAAAGCCGGGTACTGACGGCTGGCGCGTTGCAGGTCTTCGGGAAAAGCCAGTTGCCGGCGCACGAATGTACGCCCGGCACACAGCGGCCACAGCACCCGAAACAGCAGGCCATAGATGTGCTGGGTGGCGACGCTGCCGATCACGCAGGCCGGGCCCAGGTCGGTGCCCCACAATTGTTCCAGGGCCTGGACTTCGTTGCTCAACTGACGCAGATTTTTCTCGATGCGCTTGGGCTCGCCGCTTGACCCTGAGGTGCACAGGCTCAGCCAGCACTGATCGAGGTCCAGTTCAGTGGCCTCAAGGGGGGCTTGTCGCAGGTCGTCGAGACGGATGTCCGTGGGTTGATCGGTCAACCACAGGTCGACGTCCGCCGACCAGCGCTGGCGGGTCTGGGCTTGCAGGTCGGCCGGGAGCAAGACGCTGGCCCCGGCGCGCCAGGCACCGAGCAGGGCCACCGCCAGGTCGGCGGCGTCTTCCAGGTGCACCGCTATGCGCCGTACGCCGCGGGCCTGCAGACCGGCGGCCAGGCCCAGCGCCGCGTCCCGCAGTTGCGAGTGGCTCAGCGCCGGGTCGACGGCCACAGCACGGTCCGGCTGGGCGCTGAGCAACATCTGCTCAAGTGTTATCCAATTCATGGGCGGCCTCTTACCCGTTGTCGTATAAGCCATTCAATGGCAAACAGCAGCCCCATCAATCCGTAGGAAATCAGGCCGGTGTACAACATCCACCAGCTCAGCGGCGCCCAGAGGGTGAGGGCGGCGGCGAGCAAGCCGTTACACAGGAAAAACACACTCCAGACCACCGTGACCTGGCGGGTATACACCACCGCGTTGGCCGGTAGCTGCGGTTCGCGCAGGCGCGCCAGGCGCTCGACCATCGGCGGACCGTATTTCAGACTCAGGGCGAACAGCCCGAGCATGAAGGCGCTGATCAGCACCGGATACCAGCGCAGCAGGAGCGGGCTGTCGAACAGCGCGAGCAAAACACTGAAGGCAATTGCCGTAACCGCCATCCAGCGGCTGCCGGGCCCGCTTTTACCGAGCAATGCCCGGGCCAGCCACAGGCTACCCAGCAGCAGGCCGAACTGCCATGGGGCGAAATGCTCCATGCCGAAATACACCGCAAAGGGGTACAACAGGCCCACCAGCAGCAGGCCGAGGCCAATCAGCCGGGTCATGCGGCCGGTTGAACCAGTCGATAGACCGCCTCGACCACGTCGTTGACGGTGCGCACCGACTTGAACTCTTCGGCGGCGATCTTCTTGCCGGTCTGGCGCTTGATGTGGTCGATCAGGTCGACCGCGTCGATGCTGTCGATTTCCAGGTCCTGATACAGGTTCGACTCCAGCGTTACGCGCTCAGGGTCCAGCTCGAAAAGCTCGACCAGAGCATCGCGCAGGGTATTGAAAATGTCGTCACGAGTTTGCATGGTCCGGTCTCAGGCTACGCGATTTGCAGTGACGAAGGCCGCAAGGCTTGCCACATTGCTGAAATGGTTGCGGGTGTCCTTGGCGTCGGCATCGATCTTGATCCCGTACTCCCTCTGGATCGCCAGGCCCAGCTCCAGGGCATCCACCGAGTCCAGGCCCAGGCCTTCGCCGAACAGGGTCTGGTGGTCGCCGATATCGTCGGTGCTGATGTCCTCCAGGCCGAGGGCGTCGATGATCAGCTGTTTGATGTCATGGTGCAGATCGCTCATCTTCGGCGAGCTCCTTGATGTAATAGTGATGCAGAAAATCGTTGAGCCTGCGCGAAGCCTGCGGCGCAGGGCCGAGCGCGGCGAACGCCTGTGGATCTATATCGGCCCCCACGTGGAAACTGAAGTGCACGCGGCGCTGAGGGATGCGATACCAGGGTTCGGCCTTGGTCAAAGTGGTGGGGCTGACCTTGATGGTCACCGGAGTGAGGATTTTCGCACCTCGCAGCGCGATGGCCGCTGCGCCCCGATGAAAGGCCGGTGGTTGGCCTGGCCGAGTACGGGTGCCTTCGGGGAACACGATCAGGCTCTGGCCGTCCTGCAGGGCGTCGCTGGCGGCATCAAGCATGTCCATGCTGCCGTCGTTGCTGATGTATTGGGTCGAACGCAGCGGGCCGCGGGTGAAGGGGTTTTCCCACAGGCTCTGCTTGACCACGCAGTTGGCGTCGCGCACCAGGCCGATCAGGAACACCACGTCGATCAGCGACGGATGGTTGGCGATGATCATTTGCCCGGGGCGACCGAGTTTCTCCGCGCCGTCGATCTGATAGGTGAGCACGCCGGTGCGGGCCATGAAACGGATAAAGAACCAGAACAATCGCCCCACAGTGCGGCGGGCTCGCAGGCGGTGGGCCTGGGCGTCGCCGGGCAGCCAGGCCAGCAATGGAAACACCAGCAATCGCAGGCACAGCCCGCCTAGCCCGAACAGGACGAAGCTTGCCGCAGTCGCGATCAGGCGCCAGTAGTAGGCGTCGCGATGTTTACCGTTCACCGGTTGCGTTGCCAGGTCCATACACGATTCTTCCAGGCATGTTGGCAGGTGGATAGGTTGTTCCGCAGCGTACGCAACAAACCCAGGGCATGGGGCCAGTCGCTGGCGGGCCTTTGACCGGCCTGGGTGGACAGGTCCAGTTGCCAATCGTCGCCTGGAGTCAACAGCAAGCCCACTGCATAGGGGAAGGGCACATCGTTGACCCAGGGAGCGTACACCTGGGGTGGCTGCTCTTCGGTGATCACCAGCAGCACCGCCGCCGCTCCCTCGTTCAGCAGCGCAACGGCTTCCAGGATCCCGTGTTCCAGCCCGTCGCCCGTGGCCGCCAGGGCGGTCATTTCGCTGGTTTCGCCGCGCAGGATCGACCACAGGCCGATCACGGCGTTATGCACCGACAGGCTGAATTGAGTCGGCGATAACGGTTGGTTGGCTGCCAGGTCCTTGAGAATCTCAAAAGTACGCGGGGTTTCGCCGTGACGGGAAATAAAGACCAACGGCAGGTTCGACCGGCCTTCGGCCAGCGGCCAGCCCACGCTGAAGGCCATCCGCGCCAGGCGACTGAGGCGACGGCGCTGCATGGCCGGCAGAAACGAAACGTCAGGGGCGGCATCGCTGGCGGGCAACACGACCGGCTGTCGGCACCATGCCTGCCAGTCGTCCACGCTTTCGAGCCCAGGGGCCCACGCGCGCCATTGGGCGATGTTGAAATTGATCACAAATACACCCCACCCCTGCGGGCTTTTATTGTCACGGTTCAGTGGTTTGACCCGCGTCCAACCCTGCATGGTCTTGCGACCCAAGTGGCGCGCATTATCCGGGTGCGGTTGGCTTGTAGCAAATGCTGGTTACATTTTGCTCAGCGAAATGTACCGGTTCGTTCGTCCAGGCGCAGACAAGAGCCATTGTCGCGATTATGACGAGTATGTCTGTCGGACGTTTCTGTCACTCTCGCGCCAAGTTGATGCTTCAGGGGTGGAAAAAACCTCCGGCGTCGTAGTCCGTCCGCAGCGAAGGTAGCGAAGGGGTATCGAGGCCTACTACACTCGGGAATCTTTGATACACGGAGGTTTTGACATGCGGCGCGTGGTATTCAATCAGAAAGGTGGCGTGGGCAAGTCCAGCATCGCCTGCAATCTGGCAGCGGTCAGTGCCAGCGAGGGGTATCGCACGCTGTTGGTGGACCTGGATGCCCAGGCCAATTCGACTCAATACCTGACGGGCCTTACCGGCGACGACATCCCCATGGGGATCGCCGATTTCTTCAAGCAAACCCTGTCGTCCGGGCCCTTCTCGAAAAAGAACAAGGTGGATATCTACGAAACACCGTTCGACAACCTGCACGTCATCACTGCCACCGCCGAGCTGACGGATCTGCAACCCAAGCTTGAGGCGAAACACAAGATCAACAAACTGCGCAAGTTGCTCGAAGAGCTGGGCGAGGATTACGACCGGATCTATCTGGATACCCCGCCCGCCTTGAACTTCTATGCGGTTTCGGCACTGATCGCCGCTGATCGTGTGCTGATTCCCTTCGATTGCGACAGCTTTTCACGTCAGGCGTTGTACGGTCTGTTGGCGGAAATAGAAGAGCTCAAGGACGACCACAACGAAGGGCTCGAAGTCGAAGGCATCGTCGTCAATCAGTTCCAGGCGCGGGCCAGCCTGCCGCAGCAGATCCTTGACGAACTCATTGCCGAAGGCTTGCCGGTTTTGCCGGTGTACCTGAGCAGTTCGGTGCGCATGCGTGAATCCCATCAGGCGAGCTTGCCCCTGATCCATCTGGACCCGCGGCACAAGCTGACCCAGCAGTTCATGGAGTTGCATAGCTTGCTGGAAAGCGCCTGATTGACTGGCGTATACAAGTCCACTGTGGGAGCGAGCCTGCTCGCGATTGCGGTGGCACATTCAACATAGAGGTAGCCAGGCAGTCCGCTATCGCGAGCAGGCTCGCTCCCACAGTGCTGAGGTCAAATCCCCTGGCCGCGCAACCAACTCATCAACTGCGGCAACGGCAATGCCCCGCTCTGGCGCGCCACTTCGCGGCCGTCCTTGAACAGGATCAGGCTGGGTATCGAGCGGATACCCAGCTGTGCCGATAGCTGCTGGTTGGCTTCGCTGTCGAGCTTGGCCAGGCGGCATTTACCCACCAGTTGCGTGGCGGCCTGTTCGAACACGGGCGCGAAGGATTTGCATGGCCCGCACCAATCGGCCCACACATCCACCAGTAACGGCAGGTCACCCTTGATCTGGCTGGCATAGTCGCCTTGCTTGAGTTCGAACGGTTTGCTCAATAACACCTGGGCCTTGCAGCGCCCGCACTTGGGCTCATCGCCCAGGCGTTCGGCGGGGATGCGGTTGAGCCCGTTGCAGTGGGGGCAGGGGATCAGCATTGGGACAACTCCAGAAAAGATCATTGGTAAAGATTTGACCACCGTGTAGAGCACACCGCAAACACTTGTGGGAGCGAGCCTGCTCGCGATTGCGGCCTGACAGTCAATACGTCATTGACTGTCCTGCCGTCATCGCGAGCGGGCTCGCTCCCACAGGGGTTACGCGTTGCCGGTTACTTCGCGCTGGTCAGCGTGTTGTAGCTGGTCATCAGGTTGCGGTAGTCCGGGATGTGGTTGGAGAACAAGGTCGCCAGCCCTTCCACATCGTTGCGCCAGTCGCGGTGCAGTTCGCAGGCCAGACCGAACCAGGTCATCAATTGCGCGCCCGAGGAGGACATGCGGTCCCAGGCCGATTGACGGGTCAGCTCGTTGAAGGTGCCAGAGGCATCGGTGACCACGAACACCTCGAAACCTTCGGCCAGGGCCGACAGTGCCGGGAAGGCTACACAGACTTCCGTGACGACGCCGGCGATGATCAGTTGCTTCTTGCCGGTGGCTTTGATCGCCTTGACGAAATCTTCGTTGTCCCAGGCGTTGATCTGGCCGGGACGGGCGATGTACGGCGCGTCCGGGAACAGGCTCTTGAGCTCGGGCATCAACGGGCCGTTGGGGCCGGTTTCGAAACTGGTGGTGAGGATGGTCGGCAGCTCGAAGTATTTGGCCAGGTCGGCCAGGGCCAGCACGTTGTTCTTGAAGCGGTCCGGGTCGATGTCACGCACCAGCGACAGCAGGCCAGCCTGGTGGTCCACCAGCAGAACGGCGGCGTTATCTTTGTCGAGACGCTTGTAGGAAGTGGTCATGGCGTTAGTCCTCTAAGTTTTGGCTGCCGAACGGTTCGGCGTGGTTAAAGTTTTCAGTGTTGGTGTGTTGCTAAGCGATGGACATAGATTAAAACTGGCACCTTTGATGCGCTAGACTGCAAAAATCAGCCTTAGCGTTCTATTTGGAGAACGATCATCGAAGACCTCAACACGCTTTACTACTTCACCCAAGTGGTCGAGCACGGCGGTTTCGCCGCCGCCGGCCGAGCGCTGGACATGCCCAAATCGAAGCTCAGCCGGCGCATTGCCCAACTGGAAGAACGCCTTGGGGTGCGGTTGATCCATCGCTCCAGTCGTCATTGCTCGTTGACGGAGATCGGCCAGGCCTACTACCAGCGCTGCCTGGCGATGCGGGTCGAGGCCGAGAGCGCGGCCGAAGTGATCGAGCGCAACCGCTCCGAGCCCCAGGGCCTGGTGCGTATCAGTTGCCCGACAGCGTTGCTCAACAGCTGGGTCGGGCCGATGCTGACCCGCTACATGCTCAAGTACCCACGGGTGGAGTTGTTCATTGAGAGCACCAACCGCCGGGTCGACCTGATCCATGAGGGTTTCGATATCGCGTTGCGGGTACGCTTTCCGCCGCTGGAAAACACCGACATGGTCATGAAAGTACTGGGCAATAGCACCCAGTGCCTGGTAGGCAGCCCGGCCTACCGCGAGCGTCTGTCCTCACCCGCTTCACCGGCGGACCTGCACGGTTTGCCGAGCGTGCACTGGGGGGCGGCGCAGCGTGAATACCAGTGGGAATTGTTCGGCCCGGACGGCGCCAGCGCGTTGATTCGCCATGAACCACGCATGGTCACCGATGACCTGCTGGCCCTGCGTCACGCGGTACTGGCGGGTATCGGCATCGCTCACCTGCCTGCCGTGGTGGTGCGCGAAGACCTGGCTGCTGGCCGGCTGGTGGAATTGGTACCGGGCTGGACGCCCAAGTGCGGGATCGTCCATGCGATCTTCGCCTCCCGGCGCGGGTTGCTGCCGTCGGTGCGCACGCTGATTGATTTTCTGGCCGAAGAATTCAGCCAGAGTGATATGGCGTAGGGCGCAGGCAGCATTACCACCGGATTTCCCTTGTGGGAGTGGACTCACGATCCAGGCATTTTCCCAGGACATTTATCAAGACTGCCATTCATCAGGTGCGCCGCACTGAAAACGCCCCAGGCCCTCAAAAAACACACAGCACCTGTTCGCAACCCAGGAGGCCCCATGAGCAATCCTCAAGACCCAACCATCCCCCAGGCACCCACCAACCCTAACGACGACGGCTTCGTACTCGGCACCGCCGGCCGCGACGAAGACCCGAACGCCGCCCCGTCCTACGCCATCGACCGTCGCCACGAACGGGATGAACTGACTCCCGAAGACGCCCGCGGCATGCCCGGCTACCCCGAGAAAAAACCGCCGGCCAAACCGGCTGGTGAAGCAGAGAGTGGCGAGGCAGAACCGGGCATCGAGACGCCTGAGCAGGGCAACGATAAGGTGGGGTGAGCAGGGCTCACATCCGCTCACATTTTTTGCCGAAGTCTTGAAGACTTGAGTGACTAGGCTAAAAAAATACTTCGGCGACCTTCTGTCTATTTGGCTCTATCGCAATTTGCGATGCGTCCGATCTGTGTTTAACTCCTCCATAGCAAAATGCGATAAGGACATTGCATGCATGTGATCACTGAGAAGCGCATCTGGGAGGCCAAGGAAAAAATGGCCGCGCTGCGCCAATTCGCTGGATCAATGGTATCGGCTTATCAAACGCACCAGCCCGGCTGACTTCGCTGCGATGAAATCCATTTTTCCCGCAACCGACAAGGTCGGTCCGCTACATGTGTTCGATATTGCTGGCAACAAATTGCGACTGATTGCCGTGGTTCGCTATCGGCCTCAGCGCTTGTACATCAAATGCGTGCTGGATCATCAGGAATACGACAGAGGCAAGTGGAAGGAGGAAAAGGGATGAGTGCACTAATCGAACAAGTCGCTGCCCATTGGGAGTTTGTGTCGCCCCTGCTGCGCAAACCCGGGAACGAGGAGGACTACGACCGGTTGGTCGCAGCTCTCGATGAATTGCTGGAATTGATTGGTGAAGACGAAGCCCATCCCCTTATGAGCCTGGTGGACATCATCGGCGAATGGATCGAGGCTTGGGATCACCAACATCGGCCAATGCCCAAGGCCAGCGGCGTCGAGACACTTCGCTACCTGATGCGCGAGCATGGGATGAGCCAGAGCGACTTGCCGGGCGTCGGCACCCAGTCGGTGGTATCGGAGGTGTTGAGCGGCAAGCGCCAGCTCAATTTGAGGCAGATCCGCTGGCTGGCGGGGCGCTTCGGCGTGTCGGTTGAAACCTTTATTTGACGGGTCGCTGTGGGAGCAAAGCTTGCTCGCGATACAGGCTCCTCGGTTTATGGGGAAGACCGAGTTGTTTTCATCGCGGGCAAGCCTTGCTCCCACATGCCTTGCCCTCGCAAGACTGAAGGTTTTACGACGAACAACTGATCTCCAGATGTTTGCCCCACTCCGGCGGACGTTGCGCGTAGCTGTCCATGCCCGGCTGTTCTTCGAACGGCCTGCTCAGCACCGTGTGCAGGCGGCGGACTTCTTCGTAGTCGCCTGCCTCGGCGGCGTCGATGGCTTTCTGCGCCAGGTAGTTGCGCAGCACATACAGTGGGTTCACCGCGTGCATGCGGACGCGACGCAGGTCTTGATCGACAGGGCCTTCGCGGCTGACGCGGGCAACGTATAGCTCGCCCCAGGCGTCGAAGCCCTTGAGGTCGACGAAGTCATCACGCAGGGCGGCGACGGCCTGTTCGGGGGACTGATCGCCTAGCCGGCGGAAGAACAGGCTGTAGTCGACGCCGCTGTTTTGCATCAATTGCAGCAGGCGCTCCACCAGGTTCTGGTCATCCTCCTCGGCGCTGGTCAGGCCCAGGCGGCGGCGCATCAGGTCCAGGTAGTGGGCCTGGTACAGCGGCAAATACAAACCGAGTGTTTCACGCAGGGCCTCGACGCTGATGAACGGCGTCAGGGCCTGGGCCAGTGCGCTGAGGTTCCATTGGCCGATTGGCACCTGGTTGCTGAACGAGTAGCGGCCCTGGTCGTCGGAGTGGTTGCAGATGAAGTTGGCGTCGAAGTCGTCGAGGAAGGCGAACGGCCCGAAATCGAAGGTGATGCCCAGGATCGACATGTTGTCGGTGTTCATCACACCGTGGCAGAAGCCGTAGGCTTGCCATTTGGCGATCAGTTCGGCGTTGCGCTCGACGATTTCGCGGAACATCGCCAGGTACGGCTCCGGTTGTTCGCGGCACTCGGCAAAGTGCATGTTCAGCACATGCTCCGCGAGGGTGGCATGCAACTCGGGCTTTTTGGTGTAGTAGAAGTATTCGAAATGCCCGAAGCGCACATGGCTCGGCGCCATACGCAACACCATGGCGGCGCGCTCCTGCTTTTCGCGCCATACCGGGGTGTCGGAACCGATCACGCATAAGGCGCGTGTAGTCGGTATGCCCAGGGCGTGCAGCGCTTCGGACGCCAGGAACTCGCGGATCGAGGAGCGCAACACCGCCCGTCCATCGCCCATGCGTGAGAACGGTGTCTGGCCGGCGCCTTTGAGGTGCAGGTCCCAGTGGTCCCCGGCCTCGTTGTATACCTCCCCCAGTAGCAACCCGCGGCCGTCCCCCAGTTGTGGGTTGTAATGGCCGAACTGGTGGCCCGAATACACCATCGCCCGGGGCTCGGTTTCAGCCCACAGTTTGTGTCCGCCGAACAGCTCGGCGAACAGCGGCGCCTGGGCTTCGACCGGGTCCAGGTCCAGCAATGCCATGGCTTGGTCGCTGGCAACGACCAGCCGGGGATTGTCGATAGGCTCGGGTAGCACGTGGGCCGAGAAACCGTCGCCAAGACGGGCGAAGCGGTTATCGAAGGTCAATGTTTCCAGGGTTTTCATGGCCGTCTCCGGCGCGATGCCCGCAGGCTTCGCGCGATCAGTCGAGGGTGGCTGCCGGCGGCTCTGGCAAGGACTTGGGCCCTGGCGTGAGGGGAGGCTCAGGCGTCGCGGTTTTGTCTCCAGGCAAGACAGGTGTCAGCTTGTATTCCAGGCCTTGAAGATTTTTCAAGGAAACTTCTACCTGCCGGAACGCAATGCTGATGTTCTGCTTCTTGAATTCGCGACTGATGAACCGGTTGATCTCGTCCAGCACAGGATTGCGGTCACCCAGGTCGCGCACATGCATGCGCAGCTCATGGTCCAGGGTACTCTCCCCGAAGTTGAGGAAGTACACGAGTGGTTCTGGTTCTTTCAGCACGCGCGGGTTCTCGCGGGCAGCCTTGAGCAGCAGTTCCTTGACCAGATCAAGGTCTGATCCGTAGTCGACACCCAGTTTGAGGGTTACTCGGGTGACGGTGTCGGTCAGCGACCAGTTGATCAACTGTCCGGTGATGAACGTTTTGTTCGGAACGATGATGTCTTTACGGTCGAAGTCGGTGATGGTGGTGGCACGGATACGGATCTTGCTGACCGTGCCCGACAGGTTGCCAATGGTGATGGTGTCGCCGATCCGCACCGGACGTTCGAACAGGATCATGATCCCGGAGATGAAGTTGGCGAAGATTTCCTGCATGCCGAAGCCCAGGCCGACTGAGAGCGCGGCCACCAGCCATTGCAGCTTGTCCCAGCTCACGCCCAGGGTGGACAGTGTGGTGACGAAGCCGATGCCGGCGATCACATAGGACAGCAGCGTGGTGGCGGCATAGGCGCTGCCCTGGGCCAGGTTGAGCTTGGACAGGACGAACACTTCCAAAAGTCCCGGCAGGTTACGTGCCAGGGCGAAGGTGATGCCGATGATGATCAGGGCGCCGAGCATGTCACCGATGCTGATGGGCACCATGCTCATGGTGGCGCCGGTACCGCTGGTGTACTCGTAGAGGGTGATGTTGTCCAGGTAGGAGAACACGCTGATCAGGTCCGACCAGACCCAGTACAGCGCGGCGATGAAACCGCCCAGCAGCGCCAGGCGGATCAGGCGCAGGGACTGTTCGTTGACCTTTTCGATGTCCAGGGTCGGCTCCTCGACCACTGCTTCGCCATCACCGGCTTCCTTGGTCGCCTGACGCTTGGCCAGGGCGCGCTGGTAGGCCAGGCGCCGCGCCGCGACGGACAGGCCGCGCACGAAGGTGGCCTCGATCACCAGCCAGAACATCAGCAGGTACAGGGTATTGATCAGTCGGTCGCTGAGTTTGAGCGCGGTGTAGTAGTAGCCGAAGCACACCGCTACGAACAAGGCGATTGGCAGCGCGGTGAACATCACCCCGACGGCCTTGCGGAACAGCGAGGTGTTCTGGTGGGTCGGGCTGCTGAGCAACAGGCGGCTGAGCAGCCAGGCCATCAGGGCGTAGCAGGTCAGCACCACCGGCATGCCCAATACATCGTCGGCCAGGGCCGAGGGTTGCAATTCGGCCACGGCCACCACCGCAACCAGCGCCAGTACCACCAGCCCGAGCCGGCGGATCCAGCCCTGGAGGAATTCGACCTGGGGTTTTTCCCAGCGGAAATGCAACTCGGCCACGCCACCGGGCGCCAGCACCCTATAGGCGGTATAGAACACCAGCCAGGCCTGGCCGATCTGCAGCAGCGCCGCGCCGAGGTTGGCGTTCTGGCCCCGGGCGTCGATCTGCAGGGCGTAGCCGCACAGGGCCAGCGCCAGGGCTACCGGCATCGCCAGCAGGATATTGATCAGAATCGCCTGGGGGGTGTGCCACTGACTGTCACGCTTGAAGTGGCCGACGTCCTGGTGAACCTTGTTCAGCCGGGCATACAGATTCTTGCGTCGCCACAGCAGAGCACCGATGAGCAGCGCCAGGGGCAGGAACAGCAGCGGCCGCTGGGTCAGGCCGTCCGCCAGCTCACTGAGACTCGAGGCCCAGGGTAGCGAGTCGATCTGTTTTTCCAGGCGCGCCGGCACGCCCCGCATCCATTCGAAATCCAGCGGCTTGTTGCTGGGAATCCAGAACATTTGCTCTTCCAGGGTCGCCCGCAAGTTTTGGGCGGTACTGAGCAGTTGCTTCTGGTTGAGCTGCAAGGTGATGGATTCGTTAAGCACCGCGCTCAACTCGCGGTTCAGCCTTTCCAGCAGGTCGACCCGGGTCAGGGCCAGTTCCAGCAGGGTCTTGCGCAGTTGCGGCGTGACTTGCTCGGCAGGCTGCGAGGCCAGCAGATTGTCGACATAGGCGCTTGGGTTGTTCAGCAGTTCGCGTTGTTGACTGACTTCGAACTGGTACAGGCGGATGTCGGCAATCTGGTCCGCCAGATTCTTGTCCAGTTCCAGGCGCGGCAGGGTTTGGCGCTGTTTGTAGAGAATCTTGGACAGCAGCAGGCTGCCCTTGAGTACGCTGATCTGCTCGTCCAGGGCCGCGTCGGTCTGGGTAACGCTGTCCAGCAGTTGCTTGGTCTGCAGGTTCTGCTGGGTGACCTCATTGAGGCGGTCGGTGCTTTTGAGCAGATAGTCGGAAAGTTTCAGGTTGGCCGTGCTTTCGGTCGCCAGCAGGCTGCTGCCGCCGGCCTTCTGGGCTTCGATGGATTGCTGGGTCACCGTTTCCTGGGACTGGGCCAGGCGCTTCTGGTTGATCAGCGCCTGCAGGTCCTGGATTTCCTGCTCCATGCGGTCGATCTTTTCCGTCAGCAAGTCGTGCTGACTGTTGCCCAGGTCTTGCAACTGGCTGTTGCCGGCCAGCTCCTGGCGCCGCAACGGAATCAGGGCATTGAGTGCGGCCAGTTCGGCGTTGAGCTGGTCGCGCTGTTCGCCGTTCAGGGTTTTACCGGCATCCTTGCCCGTCTTGAGGATGGTGTTGATCTGCTGGATGCGGGTCTGGCTGCTGGCGATTTCGGCCTGGGCGCGCTCGGGGCGGGTCTGGGCGGTGATGATCAGGCTGTTGGCATCGGCCAGGGCTTTTTGCAGGTCACTCTGCTGGGTGGAACGGTCCGTCAGCATCTGTTCGAGCTGGGGCACCGGCAGGTTGGCGTAACGCTGCGCCACCGGCACCACGGGGGTGCTCTTGAGCCGGGCCAGCTCGCGCTGGTTTTCAATGTTTTGCTTGGGGGCACTGGCCAGCTGCTGTTTGAGATCGACCAGCTTCTGCTCGTATTCGGCCTTGCTGGTGAGCTGTGCCAAGGTCTTTTGCAGGGTCTCCTGCAAGGCCTTCTGCTCGGCTTCCGGCAGTTTGCGGTCAGCGATTTTGTCCAGGCTGGCCTGGACCGAAGCGCTGGTGAGCGGTTCGGCGGCTTGCAGTGGGCAGACGGAAAGACTCAGGCCCAGCAGGGCAATGGTTAAAAAGGAGCGCAGGGTAGGCATAGAGACCGGTCGAGCAAGTGAAAGTGGGAGCAGTTTAGAGGAACAAGCCGGGACCCGGGCGACTTCCTTCGGGGAATCTGACGCCCACTTTGCCGATCTTGTTCCCGTCCATGACCGCAACGGTCCAAAGGGTGTTGTTCCAATCCACCTGGTCACCGACTACTGGCGCGCCACCGACTTTCTGGGCGATGAAACGGCCCAGGGACATGTCCGGATCGATGCCGTCCAGCTTCAGCCCGTACAGGGCCGCAACCGCGGCCAGCTGGGCGTCTCCTTCGAGTACGAAGTCGCCGAAGAAGCGCAGATCCAAGCCCCTTTGCGGTGCCTGGCTGAACAGTTTTCCAAGGGCCGGCAAATCGTGTTCATGGCCGATCACACACAGCAAATCACCAACTTCCAGCACCGTACTACCCGACGGATGGAGCAGTTGCTGGCCACGAAACAGGGCCGCGATCCGTGTACCGTCGGGCATTTTCAGATCCCGCAGGGGCGAGCCGATGCACCATTTCTCCGCGCCGAGGCGATAGATGAACAGTTCCCACTCGCTGGTGACGTGGACCTCCAGCGCTGCCCGGGAGATCGGCAGGGGTTCTGGCGGGACGGTAACGTGCAACAGTTTGGCGACCCACGGCAGGCTCGTACCCTGCACCAGCAACGACACCAGCACGATAAAGAACGCCAGGTTGAAGTAGAGCTGGGCGTTGGGCAGGCCGGCCATCAACGGGAACACTGCCAGGATGATTGGCACCGCGCCGCGTAGGCCGACCCAGGAAATGAACACTTTCTCGCGGCCATGGAAAGCCTTGAACGGCAACAGCCCCACCATCACCGACAGCGGACGTGCGATCAGGATCATCCACAAGGCCAGGCCCAGGGCCGGCAGGGCGATCGGCAACAGGTCATGGGGCGTGACCAGCAGCCCCAGCACCAGGAACATGCCGATCTGCGCCAGCCAGGCCATGCCATCGAGCATGTGCAGGATGCCATGACGGCTGCGCACCGGGCGGTTGCCGATCACCAGGCCGCACAGGTAAACCGCGAGGAAGCCGCTGCCGTGCAGGGCATTGGTCAGAGCGAACACCGCCAGGCCGCCGCTGATGACGAGGATCGGGTAGAGCCCGTTGGCCAGGTTGATGCGGTTGACCAGTTGCAGCATCAGCCAGCCACCACCCAGGCCGATCACCCCGCCGATGCCGAATTCACGCAACAAGTGCCCCAGCAGGTTCCAATGCAGACCGGTTTCACCGCTGGCGAGCATGCCGATCAGGGTTACGGTCAGGAACACCGCCATGGGGTCGTTGCTACCGGACTCGATCTCCAGTGTCGCGCTGACCCGCTCGTTCAGGCCCTTGCCGCCCAACAGCGAAAACACCGCCGCGGCATCGGTCGAGCCGACGATGGCGCCAATCAGCAGACCTTGCATCAGGTTCAGATTGAACAGCCACGCCGCCGCCAGGCCGGTCAGCCCGGTGGTGATCAGGACGCCAACGGTGGCCAGCGACAATGCTGGCCACAACGCCACGCGAAAGCTCGACACCTGCGTGCGCAAGCCGCCGTCCAGCAGAATGACCGCCAGCGCGAGGTTGCCGACCAGATAGGCCGTGGCGTAGTTATCGAACAGAATCCCGGCGCCGTCGACACCGGCAACCATGCCCACGGCCAGGATGATCACCAGAATCGGGATGCCCAGGCGGGACGAAAGAGAACTGACCAGAATGCTCGCACCTACCAGCAACGCGCCGATCAAGAACAGGCTGTTGATGGTCGTCGCAGTCAAAGGCAGTACTCCGAGCAAGCGTGGGGGGCGGGCGCAAACTGACCATGCAGTCTGCGTGCCAGCGATTCTAACCTGTTGAAATGTGATGCTGTCAAAAAAGGTTGGCGGATTGTGGGGTACAAGCGCGGCAGCAATACCGTGGCGAGGGAGCTTGCTCCCGTTCGGCTGCGAAGCAGTCGTCGCTTTTGAGGTTATGGGGCCGCTTCGCAGCCCAGCGGGAGCAAGCTCCCTCGCCACAAAAGCTGGAGGGTTGATCGCGCACGGTCTGTGGACGATCAACCGTTACGCGGGTTAAAGGCTGAACCGCCCAACCATGCTGTTCAAGTCCACGGCCAGACGCGACAGTTCGGCACTGGCGGCGCTGGTCTGGTTGGCGCCAGTGGCCGATTGCACCGAAAGGTCGCGGATGTTCACCAGGTTGCGGTCCACTTCACGGGCCACTTGGGCCTGTTCCTCGGCGGCGCTGGCGATCACCAGGTTGCGTTCGTTGATTTCGACGATGGCGGTGTTGATCGTGTCCAGGGACAGGCCGGCACCACGGGCGATGTTCAGCGTCGACTCGGCACGTTCGGTGCTGTTGCGCATCGAATCCACGGCGTGTTCGGTGCCGCTCTGGATGCTGCCGATCATGCGTTCGATCTCGCTGGTCGACTGCTGGGTGCGATGGGCCAGAGCGCGCACTTCGTCGGCCACCACGGCGAAACCACGACCGGCCTCACCGGCACGGGCCGCTTCGATGGCGGCGTTCAAGGCCAGCAGGTTGGTCTGGTCAGCCAGGCCGCGGATCACGTCCAGCACCTTGCCGATGTCACGGGACTCGTTGGCCAGGTCGCCGATCAACGTGGCGGTGCTTTGCACATCGGCGCTCATGCGCTCGATGGCGCTGACAGTTTCCTGTACCAGGTCGCGACCGTCACCGGCAGAGGCGGTGGCGTCTTTCGAGGCTTCGGAGGTGCTGACCGCGTTGCGCGCCACTTCTTCGACGGCGCTGGTCATCTCGTTGACTGCGGTGGCGGCCTGTTCGATTTCATTATTCTGCTGGGTCAGGCCACGGGCGCTTTCGTCGGTGACGCTGTTGAGCTCTTCGGCGGCGGAAGCCAGTTGGGTGGCCGAGCCGGAGATCCGTTGCAGGGTGTCGCGCAGTTTGTCCTGCATGGTCGACATCGCCCGCAGCAGGCGACCGGCTTCATCGTTGCCATCCACGGTAATCGGTCGGGTCAGGTTGCCCTTGGCGATTTCTTCGGCGGCGTCCAGGGCGCTGCCGATCGGACGGGTAATGCTGTTGGTCAGCAGCCAGGCGAACAGCAGGGTCAGGCCGGTGGCGATGACCAGCAGCGTGACCACCCAATTGAAGGCCGTTGAATATTGTTGGGTCGCACCCTGATTGAGGGCCTCGGCTTGCTGGTTGTTGATGTCCACCAAGCGGGCGATCGCCGCGTTGATGGCGTCTGAGTTGCTCAGCAGTTCAGTGTTGAGCAATGCACGCAGTTCATCGAGCTGATTGTTGCGCGACAACGTTTTCATCCGCTCTTCGAGCTGGCGGTATTGGCCCAGCAATTGAACGTATTGATCGTAGGCGGCCCGCTCTTGCGGGGAGCTGATGAGTTTTTCGTAGGCGCTTTGAGCCGTCTGGATCTGCTGGTTGCGTTGCTCGAACAAGCTGAAGGTTTTCTGCTGGACGTCCGGTTCGCGGTTGACCAGCAAGCGATAGGACAGCACGCGCAGACGCAGGGTCAGCGAGGTGAATTCATCCAGGGCCTTGATGCTGGGCACGCTGTTCTGGACGAGGCTTTCGCCGGATGCACGGATTTTGCTCATCTGGCTCAGGGCGAACACCCCGAGGGCCAGCATCAGGGCGCCGATCAGGGCAAACCCCAGGAACGCCCGCGGCGCGATATTCATATTACGTAGGGACATGGAAAGTACCGGAAGGGGGCGCGTCCGTGCGGGGGTGGTGACAGGTGTTCCCTGACTTATCGGTCATACGACTAAAGTCTTGAGTCGCTGCGTGCTTTTGTCGCAGGGCAGCGCCTGCTGCGCGACGAAGGGCGGGAACCAGATCTTCCATTCACAGTCTTTACAGCTCGCCAGCGAAGCACCGCCGCCCCAAGTCGTGGCATTGACGGTGACTTTTCTTTATCGTACGCGCCCCCTTGAAAAAGCCTGGAAATCAATATGTTGGAAACATCCCTCAGCCAACTGGAACAACTGGTCAACGACCTGGTGCAACAGAACCGTCAACTGGCCGGCCTGAATGAGACCCTGAACGCGGAACTGGCCAAGGCCAAGGATGAAAATGAAAGCCTGCAACTGAGCCTGATGGAACAGGAAGAGCTGCACGGCACCACCGCCGCGCGCATCCAGGCCCTGATCGAGCGCGCCAGCGCCGGTCCTGTCAGCGCATGAAGCATGGCGCCGACGGGGTGACGGTCGTCTCGATTCTGGGAGAGGACTATTCAATCAAGGCGCCGGCCGGGCAGGAACAGGCCCTGCTGGACGCCGCTTCGATGCTCAAGGCCGCTCTGGCCGACACCAAAAGGAAATACCCGACGCTGATCGGTGATCGTCTGCTGGTGCTGGCGGCCATGAACCTGTGCTCGCAGCAGATGGAAATGCAGAAGCAACATCAAGCGGAACTCGACCGTTACCAAGAGCAAGTCAGCGCCACGGTCGAGGTCATTTCCAAGACGATTCAGCAGGCTTGAAGTCGCAACTTGGCTTACAAAGCGTCGTTGTCTGTACTTAAGTCATCGCGAGCAGGCTCGCTCCCACATGGGGCTGAGTGAACGCAATATCCGTGTTCACCGCCGATTCACTGTGGGAGCGAGCCTGCTCGCGATTGGGTTTCAGCCGCGCCGCAAGAACTGGATCAGAACCACTCCTCCCGCATCCCAAGGCAGGTATCATCCCGCGCCTCAAGCAGCGCCAGCTCATGCTGACAACCCGGCACTTCCCAGGTCAGGAAATACCGCGCCGCTTGCAGCTTGCCCTTATAGAAGTCGGTGTCCGTCGCGTTCCCCTTGGCCAGGCCTTCCTCGGCCCGAATCGCCTGCTCCAGCCAGCGCCAGCCAATCACCATGTGCCCAAACACCTTGAGATACAGCGCCGAGTTGGCGAGGCTGCTGTTGACCTTGCCTTGGGCCAGGTCCGTCAGCAGGCCCAGGGTCACCGTTTGCAGGCGCGCCACCAGGGCTTCCAGCGGCTGACGCAAAGGCGTCAACGATTCGTACGCCTGGGCGCGTTCGCTGGTGTCGGCCACCAGGCGGATCAGTTGCTTGAGCCCTGCACCGCCGTTTTGCGCCAGTTTGCGGCCCAGCAGGTCCAGGGACTGGATGCCGTGAGTACCTTCATGAATCGGGTTCAAGCGGTTGTCGCGGTAATACTGTTCGACCGGGTATTCGCGGGTATAGCCGTGGCCCCCCAGAATCTGGATCGCCAGTTCGTTGGCTTTCAGGCAAAACTCCGATGGCCAGGATTTGACGATGGGGGTCAGCAGATCCAGCAACTCATGGGCGCGTCTGCGCTCGGCTTCGCTTTCAAGGGTGGTGGTGTCGTCGAACAGGCGTGCGGCGTACAGGCCCAAGTCAAATGCGCCTTCAACGTAGGCCTTCTGGGTCAGCAGCATGCGACGTACATCGGCGTGCTGGATGATCGCCACGGGAGCGGTGGTGGGGTCCTTGCTGTCGGGCACCCGGCCCTGCGGACGTTCGCGGGCGTATTCAAGGGAATACAGGTAGCCGGCGTAACCCAGCATGACCGCACCCATGCCAACGCCGATCCGCGCTTCGTTCATCATCTGGAACATGTAGCTCAGGCCGTGGTGCGGTTTCCCCACGAGGTAACCGACGCATTCGCCGTTGTCGCCGAAGTTCAGCGCCGTGGAGGTGGTGCCGCGCCAGCCCATCTTGTGGAACAGCCCGGCCAGCAGCACGTCGTTACGCTGGCCGAGGCTGCCGTCGTCGTTGACCAGGAACTTGGGCACGATAAACAGCGAGATGCCCTTAACGCCGGGTGGCGCGTCCGGCAGTTTCGCCAGGACCATGTGCACGATGTTTTCCGACAGCGGATGATCGCCGCCGGAGATGAAGATCTTGTTGCCCTTGAGCCGATAAGTGCCGTCGGATGCCGGCTCCGCACGGGTACGAATATCCGATAGCGAAGATCCGGCGTGGGGTTCGGTCAGGGCCATGGTGCCGAAGAAGCGACCATCGATCATCGGTTGCAGGAAACGTTGTTTCTGCTCCTCGCTGCCGAAGCTTTCGATCAGGTTCGCCGCGCCCATGGTCAGGAACGGGTAAGAGGTCGAAGCGGCGTTGGCCGACTGAAAGTGCGCGAAGCAGGCTTGGGACAGCAGCGTCGGCAATTGCATGCCGCCGGCGTCGAAACTGCGTGCGGCATTGAGAAAACCGGCCTCCAGGAAGGCATCCACCGCCGGCTTTACTTCCGGAATCAGGATCGCCTGACCGTCCTCGTAGCGCGGCTCGTTTTCATCGTTCTTGCGGTTATGCGGTGCGAAATATTTTTCGGCGATGCTGCGGGCGGTGCCGATGGCCGCGTCGAAGGTTTCGCGATTGTGCTCGGCGAACCGCTCGCGCTGGGTCAAGCCCTCGGCATCAAGGACTTCATACAGCTCGAAAGCCAGATTTCGGGAACTGAGCAACGTCTCGGACATGGCGGCTTACCTTTTTTTGGAATGGGCCGAGTCTAGGCGTGGCAATAGAGGCTGAACAGGATGATTGATTTGGGTGATGGAGGAGAGAGGGCGACGCTAATCAAAATGTGGGAGCGAGCCTGCTCGCGATAGCGGTGGGTCAGTCAGGAATGTTGTCGACTGATCCACCGCTATCGCGAGCAGGCTCGCTCCCACAGGGATTTTGATGACCAGGCACCCATTGCAGATGCCTGGTCTACAGCGGTTTAGCCGATGGTCATCAGGCTGGCGTTGCCACCCGCCGCAGCGGTGTTGACGCTCAACGCCCGTTCGATCACCAGACGCTCCAGTGCAATGTTGGTTTCGCCCTGGGACAAGCCTTGGACTCCGACAATGGCGCCGGCACGCTTGGCCACTTGCTGGCAAACGCTGCGCAGTTGATCCGAGTCGCCATGATGCAGGACGGCGTCGTAAGCCACTTCGTCCTTGGCCCAGTCGGAAACCCGCTGGATGCGCGCTTGAATTTCTTTCGGCAAACGTGCGAACAGAGCTTTGCTGGTGTCGGTTTCCGGCCAAACAGCCGAGCCGCCTACCGCCAGCACCGCGGCCAGTTGCGTCAGCAGATCGCCCTCTACGTCCGCCAGGCACAGCACGTGCTCGCGGGGCAGGATGGCGTAGCTGTTGCGTTCGCCGGTCGGGCCGGTCAGTTGGCGGGTGATACCGCTTTGCGACTGAGCCGCGAACTGTACGCACAGGGCGCTCAATTCGGCGAGTTTCTGGCTGTCTGCCCAGGCTTGCAGGGCGGTCAGCGGCTTGCTCATGGCGTCACGCAAGCGCAGGTCTGGCGCGTTGAGGGCGTCGTCACGGACGAACGACTGCTGGATCGCATCGGTAGGCCGTGTCGACAGCAGGCGGTACAGGTACAGCGGACCACCGGCCTTGGGACCGGTGCCCGACAGGCCTTCGCCACCGAACGGTTGCACGCCGACCACGGCACCCACGATGTTGCGGTTCACATAGACGTTACCGGCATGGACGTTATCGATCACCTTGGCGATGGTCTCGTCGATGCGGGTGTGTACGCCCAGGGTCAGGCCATAACCGGAGGCATTGATCTGGTTGATCAGTTGATCCAGTTCCTTGCGCTTGTAGCGCACTACGTGCAGCACCGGACCAAAGATCTCACGCTGCAGCTCGTCGAAGCTTTCCAGCTCGATCAGGGTCGGCATCACAAACGTGCCGCGCTTGCACTCGGCGCTGTCGGCGATTGCCATCTGGTACACGGTGCGACCTTTGTCGCGCATGGCCTGGATGTGTTTCTCGATACCGGCCTTGGCTTCAGCATCGATCACCGGGCCGATGTCTACCGACAGGCGCTCCGGGTTGCCGAGACGCGATTCAGCCATGGCACCCTTGAGCATTTCGATGACGCGGTCGGCCGAGTCTTCCTGCAAACACAGGACCCGCAGGGCGGAGCAACGCTGGCCGGCGCTGTCGAATGCTGAAGACACCACGTCGATGACCACTTGTTCGGTCAGGGCCGAGGAGTCGACGATCATCGCGTTCTGGCCACCGGTTTCGGCGATCAGCGGGATCGGACGCCCCTGGTTGTCCAGGCGCCCGGCGATGTTGCGCTGCAACAGACGAGCGACTTCGGTGGAACCGGTGAACATCACGCCTTTGACCCGATCATCACCCACCAGGCGGGCACCGACGGTTTCGCCACGGCCCGGCAGCAGTTGCAGCACGCCTTCCGGAATACCGGCTTCGAGCATCAGGCGCACGGCCTGGGCAGCCACCAACGGCGTCTGCTCGGCAGGCTTGGCCAGTACCGGGTTACCGGCGGCCAGCGCGGCGGCCACTTGTCCGCTGAAAATCGCCAGCGGGAAGTTCCACGGGCTGATGCAGACCACCGGGCCCAGTGGGCGGTGGGCATCGTTGGTGAAGTCGTTGCGGGCCTGCACTGCGTAGTAACGCAGGAAGTCCACGGCTTCACGCACTTCGGCGATGGCGTTGGCGAAGGTCTTGCCGGCTTCGCGGGCCAGCAGGCCCATCAACGGCTGGATCTCGCCTTCCATCAGGTCGGCGGCGCGCTCCAGGATCGCAGCGCGCTCGGCCGGTGGCGTGGCCTGCCAGATCGGCGCCGCGTTGAGGGCGCACTGGATGGCGTTGTCGACGTCAGCGACCGTGGCTTCCTGCACATGGCCGACCACGTCACGGTGATCGGACGGGTTCAGCACCGGTGCCGGTGCTTCTTCGCTGGCTGCGCAACCGAGCATCGGCGCGGCTTTCCAGTTGTTATGGGCGGTGGCCAGCAGGGCGCAGGACAGCGAGGCCAGGCGATGTTCGTTGGCCAGGTCGATGCCGCTGGAGTTGGCGCGTTCGCTGCCATACAGGTCACGCGGTAGCGGGATGCGCGGGTGCGGCAGGCCGAAGCCGCCTTCCAGGGTTGCCATCTGCTCGATGCTGGCTACCGGATCGGCCACCAGCTCCTGAATGGAAATGGACTGGTCGGCGATGCGGTTGACGAACGAGGTGTTGGCACCGTTTTCCAACAGGCGACGAACCAGATAAGCCAGCAGCGTCTCGTGGGTGCCGACCGGAGCGTACACGCGGCACGGACGGTTCAACTTGCCTTCGGAAACTTTGCCTACAACCTGTTCGTACAGCGGTTCACCCATGCCGTGCAGGCACTGGAACTCATACTGGCCCGGGTAATAGTTCTGACCGGCGATGTGGTAGATGGCCGACAGGGTATGGGCGTTGTGCGTGGCGAATTGCGGGTAGATGGCTTCCGGCACCGACAGCAGTTTGCGGGCGCAGGCGATGTAGGAAACGTCGGTGTACACCTTGCGGGTGTAGACCGGATAGCCTTCCAGGCCTTCGACCTGGGCGCGTTTGATCTCGCTGTCCCAGTAGGCGCCTTTCACCAGGCGGATCATCAGGCGGTGACGGCTGCGGCGGGCCAGATCGATGACGTAGTCGATCACGTACGGGCAACGCTTCTGGTACGCCTGGATCACGAAGCCAATGCCGTTCCAGCCGGTGAGCTGTGGTTCGAAGCACAGGCGTTCCAGCAGGTCCAGGGACAGTTCGAGGCGGTCGGCTTCTTCGGCGTCGATGTTCAAGCCGATGTCGTATTGCTTGGCCAGCAGGGTCAGCGACAGCAGGCGCGGGTACAGCTCTTCCATGACGCGCTCGTACTGGGCGCGGCTGTAGCGGGGGTGCAGGGCCGAGAGCTTGATGGAAATGCCCGGACCTTCATAAATCCCGCGGCCGTGGGACGCCTTGCCGATCGAGTGGATGGCTTGTTCGTACGAGGCCAGGTACTTCTGGGCGTCATGTTCGGTGAGTGCGGCTTCACCCAGCATGTCGTAGGAATAGCGGAAACCCTTGGTCTCGAATTTGTTGGCGTTGGCCAGGGCTTCGGCGATGGTTTCACCGGTGACGAACTGCTCGCCCATCAGGCGCATGGCCATGTCGACGCCCTTGCGGATCATCGGCTCGCCACTCTTGCCAATGATGCGGCTCAGGGAGGAAGTCAGGCCCGCTTCATTATGGGTGGCGACCAGTTTGCCGGTCAGCAGCAGGCCCCAAGTGGCGGCGTTGACGAACAGCGATGGGCTGTTGCCCAGGTGCGGGTGCCAGTTGCCGGTGCTGATCTTGTCGCGGATCAGTGCGTCGCGAGTACCTTTGTCCGGGATACGCAGCAGCGCCTCGGCCAGGCACATCAGCGCCACGCCTTCCTGGGACGACAGGGAAAACTCCTGCAACAGCCCCTGAACAATACCGGCACGGCCGCCGGCACTCTTCTGGTTGCGCAGTTTTTCAGCAATCGAGGAGGCCAGTTTGTTGGTGGCTTCGGCCATGTCTGCCGGCAGGCGCGCCTGCTCGATCAGCATCGGCACCACTTCCGGCTCCGGACGACGGTAAGCGGCGGTGATAGAGGCGCGCAGGACCGATTGCGGCAAAATGCTTTCGGCAAACTCCAGGAAGCACTGGTGCGCGTGGTCGACCTGGACGTCGCCGGCTTCATCGTTGTCGGCGCGGGTCGAACCGTTCAGTTCGGTCAGGGTTGCACCACCCTCGAGTTTTTCCAGGTAATTGAAAATTGCCTGCTTGATCAGCCAGTGGGGCGTGCGATCAATCGAGGTTGCGGCCGCCTTGAGGCGTTCGCGGGTTGGGTCATCGAGTTTGACCCCAAGGGTGGTGGTAGCCATATTTTTATCCTCATGTTTACCACGTATTGCGTGGCATCAGCTGGCGGCAAGATTAGCTGCGAGCTGGCCGAGGTGCAACCGGGTGCAACCTTTTTTCGTCGAAAAAATAAGCAGCTCATCAGGAAAGCAAAATTCGCGGCGTGAGCGGTGCTTCTGCTTAGTGCATTGGCTTCTAGCCAAAGGTTGATATCGCACTAAAAGGGAGCAAAAAACGGTCATTTGGCGAAAAAACCGACTGGGTGCAACTGAATCGAGCGAAACTGGTTGCACCTTATTTCATTTGTTGAATAGCATTCGTCGCCAAGGTGCAACCGGCTCGAAGCCGAGGGGCATCGGCTGATGGCTTTCCTGGGGAAACATCAGTCATAAATTCGCGGGTCCTGGAAACGTCAAGCAAGGTCTATGGTTGTCTTGTCGACGCTTCCTACTGCCACCGCTACATAAAAACAAAGCCAGGGCGTAACTCATGAGTGTTAGTAATCCCACCCTGATCACTTTCGTGATCTATATCGCTGTAATGGTCCTGATCGGCCTGATGGCTTATCGCTCCACCAATAACCTTTCCGATTACATCCTGGGCGGTCGCAGCCTGGGCAGCGTCGTGACTGCATTGTCCGCCGGTGCCTCCGACATGAGCGGCTGGCTGTTGATGGGCTTGCCCGGTGCTATCTACATGTCCGGCCTGTCGGAAGGCTGGATCGCCATCGGCCTGATCATCGGTGCCTACCTGAACTGGCTGTTCGTGGCCGGTCGCCTGCGGGTACAGACCGAGCACAACGGTGACGCGCTGACACTGCCGGATTACTTCTCCAGCCGTTTTGAAGATACCAGCGGCCTGCTGCGGATCATCTCTGCGGTGGTGATCCTGGTGTTCTTCACCATCTACTGCGCTTCCGGCATCGTGGCCGGTGCCCGTCTGTTTGAAAGCACCTTCGGCATGTCCTACGAGACAGCGCTGTGGGCCGGTGCGGCGGCAACCATTGCCTACACCTTCATTGGTGGCTTCCTGGCCGTGAGCTGGACCGACACCGTACAAGCGACCCTGATGATCTTCGCGCTGATCCTCACGCCGATCATCGTGCTGCTGGCGACCGGCGGCGTGGACACCACGTTCCTGGCCATCGAAGCGAAAGATCCTACTGCTTTCGACATGCTGAAAAACACCACGTTCATCGGCGTGATCTCGCTGATGGGCTGGGGCCTGGGCTACTTCGGCCAGCCGCACATCCTGGCGCGTTTCATGGCTGCTGACTCGGTCAAGTCCATCGCCAAGGCTCGTCGTATCTCGATGGCCTGGATGATTCTCTGCCTGGGCGGCACCGTGGCTGTCGGTTTCTTCGGTATCGCTTACTTCTCGGCGCACCCGGAAGTGGCCGGCCCCGTGACCGAGAACCCTGAGCGTGTGTTCATCGAGCTGGCCAAGCTGCTGTTCAACCCATGGGTGGCCGGTGTGCTGCTGTCGGCGATCCTGGCAGCTGTCATGAGCACCCTGAGCTGTCAGTTGCTGGTGTGCTCCAGTGCCCTGACCGAAGACTTCTACAAGGCTTTCCTGCGCAAGCATGCTTCCCAGTTGGAGCTGGTCTGGGTCGGTCGCGCCATGGTGTTGCTGGTGGCAGTGGTTGCCATCTTCCTGGCTGCCAACCCGGAGAACCGTGTCCTGGGTCTGGTGAGCTACGCTTGGGCCGGTTTCGGTGCTGCCTTCGGTCCTGTTGTCCTGATCTCGGTGATCTGGAAAAACATGACCCGTAACGGCGCGCTGGCAGGCATCCTGGTGGGGGCGATCACCGTGATCGTCTGGAAACACTTCGAGCTGCTGGGCCTGTACGAAATCATCCCAGGCTTCATCTTCGCCAGCCTGGCTATCTACTTCGTCAGCAAGATGGGCTCGCCTACCGCCGGTATGCTGCAGCGCTTCGAAGCGGCTGAGAAAGATTTCCGCCTGAACCAGTAAGACCTCCAGCGAGGCCTTGACGGCTCGCGCGAAGCTTCTGAATAGAGAAACGGCCCGTCCTCCCATGGAGACGGGCCGTTTTTTATGGGCATCAGTCCAGCTCTGTGTCGGGCTGATTGAGAAATATCAGCACGCCCAGTAGCGCCATGTAGGACCTGAAGGCTGCGTCCTGGCCATTCCAGATTTCTGATTGCCACATCAGAAACCATTCCCCGCCGACGACCATGAAGCCAAAGAACCAGACGAAGAAACCCACCGTCAAACCGATGATGGCGCAGCGTTTGGCCTGAGCGAAAACCACGCTCGGGGTTTTACGTGCCTGCCATAGTTCGAGCGCGCCATAGCCCAGCAAGCCTGCGGTGAGCGCTTCGCCAAGGATGATCAGCCAGTAGGCGCCGTGCCATGCCCAAGGCTGGTCGATGGCGCGATAGCGCGCGGCATTGTCGGGAAAGGTGGTGTCCATACTCAGCACGTGATGGACGAAATTGAAGTTGGAATGGTAGTCCGTGATGTTGTTGAACACGGTCAGCAAGGCGAAAGCGGCGAGAGCCAGGGTCATTGCGATTTTTGCGTAGCGAGTCGTCATGGGTTGCGTCCTTTGCTTTTTTGCGACGAAAGGACGTTAGCACGGCCCAGTGCGGTCCTGAGGCCGTCAGGTTGTAGGAATTTGCTGATTGTTTCCTGCGGCGACTTCGGTCACCACCATGCGCGGAATGTCTGTCGGAAAACGCAGCGGACAATGCGGCTTTAATCTCCTTGAATGTAAGGCAATTCTGTTTTTCCTGAGGTCCGATCAACTCTCCCTGGTGCTCATGCAGAATCGCCCGCTTTTATTCAGCAGAGGCACATCGGATGTTCGCGCCTGCCAACCAACCACGTTTCACCCTGGCACTCGACAGCGGGCCGAATGAACTCAAGGTGCTTGAGTTCAGGGGCAAGGAAGCCATCAGTCAACCCTATTGCTTTGATCTGGAACTGGTCAGTGAGCGGCCGGATCTGGCGCTGGAAGAGCTCCTGCATCGTCAGGCCTTTCTGGCTTTTGATGATCAGGGGCGGGGCATACACGGCCAGGTTTATAGCGCGGCCCAAGGCGACTCGGGCAAGCGCTTGACCCGTTACCAGATCAGACTGGTACCACGCCTGGCTTACCTGGACCATCGAATCAACCAGCGGATTTTCCAGCACCTGAGCGTGCCGGCAATCATTACCCTGATCCTGACGGATCACGGGATTCAGGGTGACGCGTTCCAGTTCAACCTCGGTGGGCAATACCCCGAACGCGAATACTGTGTGCAGTTTGGTGAAAGCGACCTGGCCTTCATCGGGCGGATCTGCGCCGAGGCCGGGATCCATTATCACTTCCGGCACAGCCGCGACGGCCATCTGTTGGTGTTCGGTGACGACCAGACGGTGTTTCCCCGCCTGCCCGAGGCGACGTTGTATCTGCCCGGCAGTGGCATGGCCGCCAGCGAGCCGGCGATCAAGCGCCTGGCTGTGCGTCTACAGACCCGGACCACGGCGGTGACGCTGCGTGACTACGATTTTCAAAAGCCCGGTCTGCTGTTGCAAACCAGTCTGGACAGTCAGCAGCAACCGGCTCTGGAGGCGTATCACTACCCCGGCCGGTTTTCCGATCGCGACCATGGCCGGCACCTTACCCGGCGCGCACTGGAGCGCCATGGCGCCGACCACCGTCTGGCCGAGGGGCGCAGCGACCAATGCGCACTCGTCAGTGGGCACTTCCTCCAAATCAACGGGCATCCTCGAGCGCAATGGAACGATCTCTGGCTGCTCACGCAAGTCACCCACCATGGGCGCCAGCCACAAGTGCTGGAGGAAACGGTCGGTGACAGTCCGGATGAGTTCCAGGGCTACAGCAATACGTTCCTCGCCACCCCCTGGGATGTTTTCTTTCGTCCGCCCCTGTCCCACGAAAAGCCAGCCGCCCACGGTTATCAGTCGGCGGTGGTGACGGGGCCGGTGGACAGCGAGATCCATTGCGACGAATACGGACGGGTCAAGGTGCAACTGATCTGGGATCGCCACGGTCAGCGCGACGAGCACTCCAGTTGCTGGCTACGGGTGGCCACGGGTTGGGCCCATGATCGCTATGGCAGCGTGATGATTCCCCGGGTCGGCATGGAGGTGCTGGTGGGTTTCATCGACGGTGATGTGGACAAGCCATTGGTCGTGGGCTGCCTGCCGAACGGCGCGACCCCGGTGCCCCTGGACCTGCCGGCCGATAAAACCCGCAGCATATTGCGCAGCCAGAGCAGCCCTGGCGGGGGCGGTTATAACGAATTGCGCATCGAGGATCGCCAGGGCGCCGAGGAGATTTACCTGCGGGCTCAACGCAACTGGACCCAGCATGTGCTGCATGATCAGCGGGTTCAGGTTGATCACGAACGCAGCATCGTTGTCACCGGCACCGCGCGGCATGAGCTCAAGGCCGATGAGTTGCGCATCACCCATGGTCAGCGCCAGGTTGAGGTCAGGCAGGATGATCATCTGGTGGTGGCCGGCGAGCGGCATATACGGGTAACCAGTCAGGCCCTCAATGCCACCCAGCAATTTCACGTCAGCGCCGGGCAGCAAGTGGTGCTGGATGGCGGCGTCAGCGCGACCATTCAGGCCGGTGGGCATTGGATCAACATCGGGGCTGGGGGGATCTTCAGCAGCGTGCCGATCCAGGTGGGTGGGGCACCGATGACGGCCAGGAGTGCCGCGCCAGGTTTACCCGGCAGTCCCGAAACACATGTCGCGGCCGCAGCCGCGCAACTTTCCCTCGCGCAAGTTTTCAGCCTGCAGGGCCAGGCGCCATTCTGTGAGGAGTGTGAGCGTTGCAAAGGAGGCGTCTGCGAACCATTGCCGGTGATGCCCAGGCGGGCTGGTGTCCAGGAGCGTCCATGAGTACCGGTCAATCTCCCCGCGCCTGGCTTGAGCAACAGCCCTTGCAGGCATCCGAGCAGCTCTACGCCATTTTCAGCAGCGCCAGCACCGCCGGGCCGCTGATGGCCTGGAGGCGTTCGATGACGGTGGCGCCCAGCCCGATCTGGGCCGATACGCCTTACGCCGACTGGGAAACGGTCATGCCCTATGTCGGAGCTGTCGCCCCGGACAGCGAGTTTCTTGACTGGGTCGCGACGACCGACTCGCTTGATTGGGGCTGGCTGGCGGTGACCGCTTGCAGCCAGCAAAGCCTTGCCGAACATCTGCGTGGGCTCACCCAGGTTCTGCTGCCCGGTGGCAAGTCGGTTTTTTTCCGCTTTTGGGATGGGCGTTTTATCCAGCCGATCCTGCGATCGGATGCGGTGGAGGTCAGCCAGCTGTTGCCCGCCATCAGCCGTTGCCTGATCAACGGTCGGTCTTTCGAGATCCCGGGAAATGCCCTGCGCCCGGCCCGGGCGTTCCCCTGGTGGGAAGTGCCTGCGCTGTTGTTGCAGGAACTGGCCGGGGATACGACGGACTGTCTGCTCAATAACCTGCTCAAGTGGTTGAGCGAAGAGCATCCGTATCTGTTCGAACAGGCCGACGAAAGCATCCTGCGCTGCAAGATCAGGCATTTTCTTGGGGCGCCAGGGATGGTCCATGGGCCAAAAGCCCCCCTGCAAGAATACTTGATGCAGGAGTTGGGCAGATGACCACCGGGTGTGGTCACGGCCCTTCCGTTCGGCTGCGACCCCCTGACGTTGGGCGCGCTTCAAGGTAAACTCCTCGGCCTTCGCAGGAGCCGCCATGAATTATCGCCACGCCTTCCACGCCGGCAATCACGCCGATGTGTTCAAACACCTGACCTTGACCCGTCTCATCGCTTTGATGTCGCGCAAGGAGCAGCCCTTCGCCTATCTCGATACCCATGCGGGCATCGGTCTGTACGACTTGCAGGGCGATCAGGCCAATCGTACCGGCGAATACCTTGAAGGCATCGCGCGGTTGTGGGGCCAGGAGGATCTGCCCGCGCTGACCGCCGACTACATGAAAGTGCTGCATGAAATGAACCCGGACGGGCAGTTGCGTTACTACCCGGGGTCACCGGAACTGGCGCGGCGCCTGACCCGTCCGCAGGATCGGGTACTTCTGAACGAAAAACATCCAGAAGACGGTGTGCTGCTCAAGGACAACATGAAAGGCGATCGTCGCGTGGCGGTGCACCTGGGCGAAGGCTGGCATGTGCCCCGGGCGCTGCTGCCGGTGGCGGAAAAGCGCGGCCTGATGTTGATCGATCCGCCCTTTGAGCAGCTTGATGAGATGCAACGCTGCGCCGCGTCACTCAAGGAGGCCATCGGCCGGATGCGCCAGACAGTGGCAGCAATCTGGTACCCGGTGAAAGACCAGCGGATGTTGCGCCGTTTCTACCAGGACCTGGCCGGCACCGGTGCGCCGAAATTGTTGCGAGTGGAATTGCTGGTGCATCCGCTGGCCACGCCCAATAGCCTGAACGGCTCCGGCTTGGCGATTGCCAATCCGCCATGGGGGCTGGAGGAGGAATTGCGCGAGCTGCTGCCTTGGTTGTCGAAGAAGCTTGGGCAGACCCAGGGCGGCTGGCAGATGGATTGGTTGATCGCTGAAAGCTGATCAGATGCATTGATACCGTCTGATAGGGCGCCTTCGCGAGCAAGCCCGCTCCCACATTGGTCAGACTCAGAACCATGTGGGAGCGGGCTTGCTCGCGAAGCTTTTCAGCGGCAAAAAGTCAGATCGGGCAAGTCACGCCCGTACCGCCAATTCCGCAATAACCTTCAGGGTTCTTCGCCAGGTATTGCTGGTGATAGGCCTCGGCGAAGAAGAACGTCGGGGCTTCTTCGATTTCGGTGGTAATGACGCCTTTGCCGGCCTTGGTCAATTCAGCCTGAAATACTTGCGCGCTGTGCTTGGCGGCAGCCAGTTGGGTTGGGTTGGTGGCATAGATCACCGAGCGGTACTGGGTGCCGATGTCATTGCCCTGGCGCATGCCCTGGGTCGGATTGTGCAGCTCCCAGAACATCTTCAGAAGCTGCTCGTAGCTGACTTTTTCTGGCTCGTAGACCACCAGGACCACTTCGCTGTGGCCGGTAAGGCCCGAGCAGACTTCTTCGTACGTCGGGTTCGGCGTAAAGCCACCGGCGTAACCCACCGCTGTACTGACCACGCCTTCGCGCTGCCAGAACTTGCGTTCCGCGCCCCAGAAACAGCCCAGGCCGAAGATCGCGAAATCCACGTCCATGGCAAACGGACCCAGCAGCGGCGCATCGTGGACGAAGTGTTTTTCCGGCACGGTCATTGGGGTTTCGCGGCCAGGCAGAGCTTGTTCTTGAGTAGGGAGCACGTTTTTGTTCACCAGGATTTCCGAGCGCAAGACCATCATCAGTCCTCTCAGTCAGATTGAGTTGAGCGAATGTAAGCAATGAGACCGTCAGTGTGCCCGAGTGTTACACCGCTTGTCAGGCAATTGGGCCGCGCGGATAACGCTTGAGCTTCTCGATCAGCTCCGCGCCGGGGATCGGTCGGTCGAACAGGTAGCCCTGGCCGACGTCGCAGCGGTGGCGCCGCAGGAACGCCAGTTGCTGTGCGGTTTCGATACCTTCGGCCACCACCTTGAGTTTCAGGTTGTGGGCCATGGCGATCACCGCGGAAGTGATTTCCATGTCGTCCTGGTTGTCCGGAATCTCGTGGATGAAGCTGCGATCGATCTTGATGATGTCGATCGGGAATTTTTTCAGGTAACTCAGGGATGAGTAACCGGTGCCGAAGTCGTCCATGGCCAGGGTCAGGCCCAGGCGCTTGAGTTGGTCGAGCTGCAGGTGGGTGTCTTCGGTGGCCTCCAGCAGCAGACCTTCGGTCAGTTCCAGTTCCAGCAGGCGGGCCGGCAGTTGTTCTTCCTTGAGGATGCTGGCGATCGAGGCGACCAGGTCCGGGTCGGAGAACTGCTTGGGCGAGAGGTTGATCGCCACTTGCAGGTTGCCCAGGCCAGCGGCGGTCAATTGCTTGCTCATGCGGCATGCCTGACGGGCGATCCATTTGCCGATGGGGATGATCAGGCCGGTTTCTTCGGCCACGCTGATGAACTGGTCCGGGCGAATCATGCCCTTCTCGGGATGGTTCCAGCGCAGCAGCGCCTCCATGCCCAGCAAGCGACCGCTGCGCAGGCACAGTTTTGGCTGGTAGAACACGTCCAGCTCGTTCTGGGTCAAGGCGCGGCGCAGGTTGTTTTCCACGAACAACTTGTAGCTGGCCTCGGCGTTCAGCGCCTCGGTGAATACCTGGACCTGATGCTTGCCGTTGGCTTTGGCCTTGTGCAGGGCGAGTCCGGCGTTGCGCATCAGGGTCTGGGGGTCGCGGCCGTGCAGTGGCGCGCAGGCCAGGCCCACGGAGCCGGTCACGCTGATCAGTTGGTTATCGACGAACATCGGCTTGTCGAGCGTCATCAGCAACTGGCTGGCGATCTGCTGCCCGGCCTCCAGGTCGGTGTCGTCCAGCAGTACGGCGAATTCATTACTGGCGAACCGTGCCAGGCTGCCGCTGGGGCTCAGGCTGTTGCGCAGGCGGCGGGCCAGGCTGATCAGCAGCTTGTCGCCGGTCTGATGGCCGAGGCTGTCATTGATGCGCTTGAAGTTGTCGATGTCCACCAGCAACAGGCTGATGGGCGAATCGCTGTCCCGGGCAAAGCGCTCATCGAGGTTGCGGATGAACGCCGGGCGGTTGCCCAGGTTGGTCAGGTTGTCGGTGTAGGCCAGGCGCTCGATGCGCTGCTGGGCCAGTTTGGTCTGGGTGATGTCTTCGTAAATGCCGATGTAGTGGGTCAGTTCACGGTTATCGCCATAGACCTTGGAAATCGACAATTGGCCCCAGTAGGGTTCCAGATTCTTGCGTCGGCTCTTGAATTCACCTTGCCAGCTATTGCTCTGGGCGAGGGCCGACGGTGCATCGAACAGCAGCTCGCTGAGGTTTTCCAGGGCCGGTAGTTCCGACAGTCGCTGGCCGTGGACTTCCTCGGTGGAATATTGGGTGATGGCGGTGAAGCTGGGGTTGACGTATTCCACCACGCCGTCGCAATTGACCAGCAGGAACGCGTTGGCGCTCTGCTCCACGGCGCGCTGGAACAAGTGCAGGGCGTTGGTGGCGGTCCGGCGGTTGTGGTTGTTGATGACCTGGGCGAACTGGTCAGCCAGTTCACCGGCAAAGGCGATCTCGTCGGACTGCCAGGCGCGGGTGACGCCTATCTGCTCCAGGCACAGTACGCCCACCACCTGGCCGTCGATACGAACGCTGGCGTCGAGCATGGCGTTGACTTCGCGGGTGCGCAGGCTTGCGGCCATTTCCCGGGTACGCGGGTCGCGCATCGCATTGTGCGCGTCGATGGCGCGGCAGGTCTGCAGCGCCTCCATGTAGTCAGGAAACTCGTTGGCGTTGATCACGTCCGGCAGAAAGTAGTCTTGGGAGGCGCGGTTATAAGCCGAAATCGGCACCAACTGGCCATCTTCCAGGTTCCAGATGCTGGCGCAATCAATCTGGTAGATGTCGCAGGCGCTGCGGGTGATGAGCTCGGCGGCTTCCTGCAGGGAATTGTTGGCGCTGTAGCGCTGGCGGGTCAGCAGCAGGATCAGGTCCTGCTGGGCGCGCACCCGGTCCAGGTGTTGCAGCTGCTCCTGCTGGGCGCGCTGGTTCAGTTCCAGGGCAATTTGCAGGCGCGAGTTTTGAGTTTCCAGGTCCAGGGCCGGCATCGACGGCTCGCTTGCCAGCAAATCGTCCACGGCCAGCAGGTAGCCGCGTAGTAGATGGCGATTGTGCTGTTTATAGGGCTCGCCCATTTCCAGCATATTCATGGCGCCCTTGGCGGTGTGGAGCGTGTAGCGGATCAGGTAATGCGGGGCCTGGGCCAACTGCTGCTGGATCGCATCGTGGAGTTGATAGCGCGCTTCGGGCTCCATCAGGCTGGCGTAGGGCGAACTGACCAGCGAGCAAAGCTCGACGGCCGGCAGACCGAAGTAACGCTCGCAGTTGGGGTCGAGGAACAGCAGCGCCCAGCTTGCTTCATTCAGCCGTTCGAAACGCAGCATGCCGAGCCGCGAGGGCACCGGTAACTGCGTCACTACCTCGGCCGCCATACGGCTGGCGGCATCGGGTTGGCTTTTCATGGGGAAACTCGCTTCGAAAATGCTGATCGCGCCGGGCTGACGCCCTCGTTATTACGGACTGCCGCAAGGTTGCATCATTGCGGCACTGGCTGACAAGAGAGATGAAGGCCAAGTGCTATAAACCTTTTATCGGCCGACGAAGGGATTTCTCCAGTCGCCCGCCGATCAGACGGCATGGGTGGTTATACCACCCGTCAGCGCAGCGGGATATCTACTGTCTGTAATGGGCTGCCATCACGATCGTGAAACGTGACCTGAACGCTCTGCGCCGTGACTTTCAGGTGGGCGAAGTTGTCCTGGCTGATGACCTTGCCGCTCAACCCATAGCGATAGTCCCCGCTGGGCGTCCGAGCCATGGCATCACCAAAAATAAAACTCGCGGCGCTGGCATAAGGAAGCAGTTTGCTGTTGCAAAACGGCGAGGAAACGATGGTATGTACCTCGAAGTCAGGGTCCTGGCTGTGACTCAGGCGACTGGTGAGAGAGCCATGGACGTCGCCGGACACGAAAATAACGTTCTTGATCCGATGGCGGCGAACGGTTTCCAGCAGGCGCAGACGCTGTTCCGGGAAGGCCTGCCAGGCGTCCGAGGTATTGAGCTTGCGGTCCGGGTAGAACATCACGCCGGTCACGATGAACTTGACCCGCGCCGGACTGTTGACCAGCCATTTGATCAGCGATCGTTCCTGCGCTTGATCCAGGATACGTCGATCATCCGGCGATAGATTGCGCTGGGTCCGACTGTCGGTGACGAACCATTCGATATCGCCGTGAGCGAACTGATACCAACATTGTCTCAATGGTTTGCTTAATGTTCCGTCACTTAACAGTTCATGTGCCGGACTATGGCTGGCTTGATAAAGCGCATAGGCGTCCATGGCATTGGCATAAAAGTTTTCGTCGCCTTTTTTCTTGCTGGCAGGCCAATTATCTTTGATTTCATGATCGTCGAGAATCATGTAGCTCGGTGTTCCCGCTATCAACTTTCTAATATGCGGCTGGGAAAAGGCGGTGCGGTATTTGAAAAGAATATCCTTTGGGTTCCGGTCCGGGGCGACAATATTCAAATCGTCTAGATAAACCTGGTCGCCGGTCATCACTACAGCACTGATCGGCGGGTCGGCCTGGGCCACGATGCGGTTGATGCCAGCGAAAGTCCGGTCGCCCAGTTCAGGTCTGGAGGGGACGCCGGCCGTCACCCGCAGGTAGCGGCAGGAACCCACGATATAGCTGCGCGGTGCACCGATTTTGCTGGACGGCGTGCGCATCTGGTAAATATCCCGAGGCCATTGCAGCGGCAGTTCCTGAACGGTTTCGATTGTATGAGTAGGGCTCAGGCGGCTGAACCAGCCGGCTTGGTATTCATAGGCGGTATCGGCTTGAAGGTTCTTCAATACGATGACATCGGACATGTCGCGGTAAGCATGCAACTGAACAAAGTGTCCTTTCGACCAGATTGAATCTCCCTGGCGCCGGTAACGGATGGCGGCAAATACCAGGCTGTTCTTATCGTTATCCCCTCGCAGGAATATCCGCGTGTGATGAGGTGTCGTGTGGCCGACAATAGGGCCAACAGTGGGTTTGAACATCATTCGAGTCCATTCGAAGTTAAAGTTTTTTAGGTAAGTAGTTAATGGCTTCCCTGAACTCATCCTAAAGCGATGCATGGGATAAATATTGATAGGAGAGGGGGCGCGTGTTGTGGGAAACGTCCAATAGATGACGTAGTCATCTAGGTGAAGTGCAGTAGGAAAGTTGGGCCCTGGAACGGGCTGCTCTGCAAGTTCGACTTTATTTCAGGCAAAAAAAAGCCCCGCCAAACGGGCGGGGTTGAGGTACGAGCGTGGCGCTCGGAAAACAGCGGTCCGAAGGGCCCTCCGTGGGGAGGGCCGCCCGGTGTTACAGCAAGATGGTACGGATGTCGCCCAGCAGGTCGCTCAGACGCTTGGTGAAGCGTGCAGCGGCGGCGCCGTTGATCACACGGTGATCGTAGGACAGCGACAGTGGCAGCATCAGCTTCGGCTGGAAGGCTTTACCGTCCCAGACGGGCTGGATGGTGGCTTTGGAGACTCCCAGGATCGCCACTTCCGGCGCGTTGACGATCGGCGTGAAGCCGGTACCGCCAATGTGGCCGAGGCTGGAAATGGTGAAGCAGGCACCCTGCATGTCGTCGGCGGTGAGCTTTTTGCTCCGGGCTTTTTCGGCCAGGGCAGCGGCTTCGCCAGCCAGTTGCAGCAGGCTCTTCTGGTCGACGTTGCGGATGACCGGTACCAGCAGGCCTTCCGGGGTGTCGACGGCAAACCCGATGTGCACGTATTTCTTGCGAATGACAGCCTTGCCGCTTGGGGCCAGCGAGCTGTTGAAGTCCGGCAATTCCTTGAGCAGGTGCGCACAGGCCTTGAGCAGCAGGGGCAGCACGGTCAGCTTGACGCCAGCCTTCTCGGCCACGGCTTTCTGCGCGACGCGGAAAGCTTCCAGTTCGGTGATGTCGGCCTGGTCGAACTGAGTCACGTGCGGAATGTTCAGCCAGCTGCGATGCAGACTCGACGCGCCGATTTGCATCAGGCGAGTCATTGCCACTTCTTCGGTTTCGCCGAAGCGGCTGAAATCCACCGCCGGGATCGGCGGGATGCCCGCACCACCGCTAGCGCCTTCGGCCGGAGCGTTCTTGGCCTTCTGCATCATGGCCTTGACGTAAGTCTGCACGTCTTCTTTCAGCACGCGGCCATGTGGGCCGCTTGGGCTGACGGCGGACAGCTCGACACCAAATTCACGGGCCAGCTGACGCACCGCAGGGCCGGCATGCACCTTGGCACCGCTGGGTGCAGGTGTGGCGGCAGGAGCAGGAGCTGTCTCGGCCTTGGCGGCAGGCGCGGCAGCCGGCGCTGGAGCAGGAGCTGGAGCGGCTTCGGCCTTGGCGGCAGGCGCAGCAGCCTGGGCTGGGGCAGCAGGTGCCGCAGCACCGGCCACTTTCAGCTTCAGGATCAGGTCGCCGGTGCCCACTTCGTCTTCCAGCTTGATCTCGACGCTTTCCACCACGCCGGCGGCCGGCGACGGGATTTCCATGCTGGCTTTGTCGGATTCCAGGGTGATCAGCGACTGGTCGGCTTCGACGGTGTCGCCGACCTTGACCAGCACTTCGATGATCTTGGCCTTGCCCGAGGAGCCAATGTCCGGAACATGAATGTCCTGGACCGTGGCAGCGGCAGGCGCGGCGGCAGGGGCGGGAGCCGCCTCGGCAACCGGTGCGGCGGCAGGCTTTTCAGCCGCCGCCGGGGCAGCAGGAGCCGCCGCCTCAGGCGCCGCAGCGGCGCCCTCGACTTCCAGCTCCAGCAGTTCGTCGCCTTCTTTCAGGCGATCGCCCAGCTTCACTTTCAGGCTTTTGACGATACCGGCCTTCGGCGCAGGCACTTCCATGCTGGCCTTGTCCGATTCAAGCGTCAGGATGCTCTGCTCGGCTTCGATACGGTCGCCGACCTTCACAAACAGTTCAATTACTTCACCTTCACCGCTGCCGATGTCAGGTACGCGAATGAGTTCGCTCACGGAAATTCTCCTCAGCAGTCCAGTGGGTTGCGTTTTTCCGGATCGATGCCGAACTTGACGATGGCCTCGGCCACCACCTTGGGTTCGATATCGCCACGGTCAGCCAGGGCTTCCAGGGCTGCCAACACAACGAACTTACGGTCGACTTCGAAGAAGTGACGCAGCTTCTTGCGGCTGTCGCTACGGCCGAAACCGTCGGTGCCCAGCACCTTGAATTCCTTGGAAGGAACCCACTGACGGATCTGCTCGGCGAACAGTTTCATGTAGTCGGTAGAGGCGATGACCGGACCTTTGCGGCCGTTCAGGCATTCTTCGACGTAGCTCAGTTTCGGCTTCTGGCCCGGGTGCAGACGGTTGCTGCGCTCCACGGCCAGGCCATCGCGACGCAGTTCGTTGAAGCTGGTAACGCTCCACACGTCAGCGCCGACGTTGAACTCTTCACGCAGGATCTTCGCTGCTTCACGCACTTCGCGCAGGATGGTGCCGGAGCCCATCAGCTGGACGTGGTGCGCCGCTTCGCGGGTGTCTTCTTCGAGCAGGTACATGCCCTTGATGATGCCTTCCTCCACGCCGGCCGGCATGGCTGGCTGCTGGTAGGATTCGTTCATCACGGTGATGTAGTAGAAGACGTCCTGTTGCTCTTCGGTCATCTTCTTCATGCCGTCCTGGATGATCACCGCCAGCTCGTAGCCGTAGGTTGGATCAAAGGTGCGGCAGTTCGGGATGGTGGCAGCCAGGATGTGGCTGTGACCGTCTTCGTGTTGCAGGCCTTCGCCGTTGAGCGTGGTCCGGCCGGCGGTACCGCCGATCAGGAAGCCACGGGTCCGGCTGTCGCCAGCGGCCCAGGCCAGGTCGCCGATACGCTGGAAACCGAACATCGAATAGAAGATGTAGAACGGCAGCATCGGCTGGTTATGGCTGGAGTACGAAGTACCGGCAGCGATGAAGGAGCTCATGGCGCCTGCTTCGTTGATACCTTCTTCGAGGATCTGGCCCTTCTTGTCTTCCTTGTAGAACATCACCTGGTCTTTATCGACTGGCTCGTAGAGCTGGCCGACGGAGGAGTAGATGCCCAACTGACGGAACATGCCTTCCATACCGAAGGTACGGGCTTCGTCCGGGATGATTGGAACGATGCGCGGGCCGATTTCCTTGTCCTTGACCAATTGCGCGAGGATCCGCACGAAGGCCATGGTGGTGGAGATTTCACGGTCGCCCGAGCCGTCAAGGATCGCCTTGAGGGTATCGAGCGATGGGGTCGGCACGCTGAAGCTCTGGGCGCGGCGCTGGGGCACGAAACCACCCAGTGCGGTGCGACGCTCGCTCAGGTAGCGGGCTTCGGCGCTGTTGGGCTCCGGCTTGAAGAACGGCAGGTTTTCCAGTTCCTCGTCCTTGACCGGGATGTCGAAGCGGTCGCGGAACAACTTCAGGCTGTCGACGTCGACTTTCTTGGTGTTGTGCGCAGTGTTTTTCGCTTCGCCGGCACCGGTGCCATAACCCTTGATGGTCTTGGCCAGGATGACGGTCGGTTGTTCCTTGTGGTTGACTGCTTCGTGGTACGCCGCGTAGACCTTGTACGGGTCGTGGCCGCCACGGTTGAGCTTCCAGATCTCGTCGTCGGACAGATCGGCAACCATTGCCTTGAGTTCAGGCGTGTTGAAGAAGTGCTCACGGACGAACGCGCCGTCCTTGGCCTTGTAGTTCTGGTATTCGCCGTCGATGACTTCGTCCATGCGGCGCTGCAGGATGCCGTCGACGTCCTTGGCCAGCAGTGGGTCCCAGAAACGGCCCCAGATGACTTTGGTCACATTCCACTGGGCGCCACGGAACACGCCTTCGAGTTCCTGGATGATCTTGCCGTTGCCGCGAACGGGGCCGTCGAGGCGCTGCAGGTTGCAGTTGATGACGAAGATCAGGTTGTCCAGCTTCTCGCGGCCAGCCAGGGAGATCGCGCCCAGGGATTCCGGCTCGTCGCACTCGCCGTCGCCCAGGAAGCACCAGACTTTCTGCTTGCCTTCGGGAATGAAGCCACGGGCTTCCAGGTACTTCATGAAACGCGCCTGGTAGATGGCCTGGATCGGGCCCAGACCCATGGATACCGTCGGGAACTGCCAGAAATCAGGCATCAGCCAAGGGTGCGGGTAGGACGATAGGCCCTGACCATCCACTTCCTGGCGGAAGTTGTTCATCTGCTCTTCGCTGATGCGGCCTTCCATGAATGCACGGGCGTAAACGCCTGGCGAGGTGTGGCCCTGGAAGTAGATCAGGTCGCCGCCGTGTTCGTCGGTCGGGGCCTGGAAGAAATAGTTGAAGCCGATGTCGTACAAGGTTGCGCTGGAGGCGAAGCTGGAGATGTGACCGCCCAGGTCAGAATCTTTCAGGTTCGTACGCATCACCATGGCCATCGCGTTCCAGCGTACCAGCGAGCGAATGCGGCGTTCCATGAACAGGTCGCCGGGCATGCGTGCTTCGTGGGTAACGGGGATTGTGTTGCGGTATGGCGTGGTGATGGCGTAAGGCAATTGCGAACCGCTGCGGGTTGCGAGTTCGCCCATACGGGTCATCAGATAGTGAGCACGGTCTTCGCCTTCTTTGTCGAGAACCGATTCCAGGGCGTCCAGCCATTCCTGGGTTTCGACGGGATCGAGGTCTTGCATGGCTTGCTCCAGGGCGGAAAGGCTACCAGAATCGGTTGCCTGAGTTTGCGACTGGCCTTGTGGGCAGACGGTATAAATTCTTGGATTGCCGAAGGTTGTTTCGGCGGCGTGTAGTTTTACTACAAATCGTCGGCCGTTTCAGCCTTTCGAATGTATAGACGAGTAGTAAAACTACACATGAGCGGCTTATAGCCCCTCGTTTCGTTGTGAGAATAATCGTTACTGTTGGTCGTTAGCCAACTCGTACAGGTAAAAACTTGATGTCGGCTGCCAATAAAATCAGATTTTCAGCTATTTATCATCTTTGTTCGACAGTCGATCAGGTAGTGGCAGTTGAAAAAACACTACATCCAGCCTTTCCCCGCGCCGATCAAGGATAGACCATGAGCCTGCCCCCGCTTACCGAAGTTCCGGCAATTCTCCAGTCATTGGTCAGTCGTGCCGAGCAGTCGTTCCGTGCGGCGGTCGCTTCCCTGGACGACGACCACGGGCTGTCCACCTGGGCGCCCGAACGCTGGAGCGAGTTCAACCGTGTCGCCGCCGCCAGTGATTTTTTTATCGAGCAGAGTGTTCGTGACCCCTCTATGTTGCTGGAACTGGTGCGCAGCGGCGAACTGGACCGCCACCTGGCTCCCGGCGAAATGTGCGCTCAGATTGGCGCAGCCGTCCAGGCCGCCGAGACTGAAGACGAACTGGGTCGCATCCTGCGTCGCCAGCGCAGCCGCCAACAGGTGCGGATCATCTGGCGCGACCTGACCCGCCAGGCCGACCTGGTCCAGACCTGTCGCGATCTCTCCGACATGGCCGATACCTGCATCGACCAGGCCTATCAATGGCTGTACCAGCGCCATAGTCAGCAATTCGGTACGCCTACCGGGCGGCGCAGCGGTGAACCGCAGCACATGGTTATCCTGGGCATGGGCAAGCTTGGTGCGGTGGAGCTGAACCTGTCGTCGGACATCGATCTGATTTTCGCCTACCCCGAGGGCGGCGAGACCGTTGGCGCCAAGCGGGCCCTGGATAACCAGGAGTTTTTCATTCGTGTGGGGCAGCGCCTGATCAAGGCCCTGGACCCGATGACCGTCGACGGCTTCGTATTCCGCGTCGACATGCGTCTGCGCCCTTATGGTTCGGCCGGAGCGCTGGTGCTGAGTTTCAACGCGCTGGAGCAGTATTACCAGGATCAGGGCCGTGACTGGGAACGCTACGCGATGATCAAGGCGCGGGTGGTGGCGGGAGACCAGGTGGCCGGCGCGCAACTGCTCGACATGCTGCGTCCGTTCGTTTATCGCCGTTACCTGGATTTTTCCGCCATCGAAGCGCTGCGCACCATGAAGCAGTTGATCCAGCAGGAAGTGCGGCGCAAGGGCATGGCCGACAACATCAAGCTGGGTTCGGGCGGCATCCGTGAGGTGGAGTTCATTGCCCAGGCGTTCCAGTTGATCCATGGCGGTCGTGACTTGAGTTTGCAGCAGCGCCCGCTGTTGAAAGTGCTGGCGACCCTGGAAGGCCAGGGCTATCTGCCGGCCAAGGTGGTCGATGAGCTGCGCCAGGGTTATGAATTCTTGCGTTACACCGAGCACGCGATCCAGGCCATCGCCGACCGCCAGACCCAGATGCTGCCGGACACCCCGCAGGATCAGGCGCGCATTGCGTTCATGCTGGGTTTTGCCGACTGGGCGGCCTTCCATGAGCAATTGATGTACTGGCGCGGTCGCGTAGCCTGGCACTTCGGCCAGGTCATCGCCGACCCGGATGAAGAGCAGGATGGCGAAAGCGAAGTGACGGTGGGCGGCGAATGGTTGCCGCTGTGGGAAGACAGCCAGGATGAAGGGGCGGCGTGTCGTCAACTGGAGGAGGGCGGCTTCGCCGACGCACCCAAGGCGCTCAAAGCCCTGGCCGCCCTGCGCGGCAGTGCGCAATTGCGCGCCATGCAGCGTCTGGGGCGCGAGCGTCTGGATGCATTCATTCCGCGCCTGTTGGCCCAGGCGGTGGAGCATGCCAATCCGGACCTGGTGCTTGAGCGCGTATTGCCGCTGGTGGAAGCCGTGGCGCGCCGATCGGCCTATCTGGTGCTGCTGACGGAAAATCCCGGCGCCCTGCGACGCCTGCTGACGCTGTGCGCGGCGAGCCCGTGGATTGCCGAGCAGATCACCCGCTTTCCCCTGTTGCTCGATGAATTGCTCAACGAGGGGCGACTTTTCAAGCCGCCCCTGGCGCCGGAACTGGCGGCGGAGTTGCGTGAACGCCTGACACGCATCCCCGAGGATGATCTCGAGCAGCAGATGGAGGCGTTGCGGCATTTCAAGCTTGCGCACCGTTTGCGGGTGGCCGCCTCGGAAATCGCCGGCAGCCTGCCGTTGATGAAAGTCAGCGATTACCTGACCTGGCTGGCCGAAGCAATTCTTGAACAAGTGCTGGCCCTGGCCTGGCGCCAGACCGTGGCCAAGTATGGCGTGCCGCTGCGCACTGACGGCAGCCTGTGCGATCCGGGCTTCATCATTGTCGGTTATGGGAAAGTCGGCGGTCTGGAATTGGGGCATGGTTCCGACCTGGATCTGGTGTTCATCCACGATGGCGATCCGCAGGCGGAAACCGATGGCCCGAAACCCATCGACGGCGCGCAGTTTTTCACCCGGCTCGGCCAGCGAATCATCCATTTGCTGACGGCCCAGACCAACTCTGGACAGCTCTACGAAGTGGACATGCGCTTGCGGCCGTCCGGAGCGTCGGGGTTGCTGGTCAGCTCCCTCGGGGCTTTTGCACGCTATCAGGAGAACGAGGCCTGGACTTGGGAGCATCAGGCTTTGGTGCGGGCTCGGGTGCTGGTGGGCAGCCAGGACGTGGGTCAGGCGTTCGAGAAAGTTCGTGCCCAGGTGCTGGGGCGCAAGCGTGATTTGTCGACGCTGCGCCAGGAAGTCAGCGAGATGCGCGCCAAGATGCGCGATAACCTCGGCAGCAAGGTCACCGCTGCCGGAACCGCAGCGAATGCCTTCGAAGCCACCGCGCCGTTCGACCTCAAGCAGGATGCCGGAGGTATCGTCGACATTGAATTTATGGTGCAATACGCGGCCCTGGCGTGGTCCGAGGAGCACCCGTCGCTGCTGCGCTACACCGATAACATCCGCATTCTGGAAGGGTTGCAGGACGTCGGGCTGATGCCGGTCGAAGACGCTACCCTGCTGCGCGAGGCCTACAAAGCCTACCGCTCAGCCGCCCACCGCCAGGCTCTACAGAAAGACGCCGGGGTGATTACAGGCGACCAGTTTGTGGATGAGCGCAGGCAGGTGCTGCGAATCTGGCGAGAACTGGGGCTGAGCTGAAGATTAAGTAATGTGGGAGCGGGCTTGCTCGCGAAGGCGGAGTATCAGGTGACATTGATGTTGGATGTGCCGGCCCCATCGCGAGCAGGCTCGCTCTCACAATGGATTTGTGGTGCTGCACCATACTTGAAGTAGATGAATTTCCCTGTGGGAGCGAGCCTGCTCGCGATAGCGGAGTGTCAGGCGACATTGATATTGGATGTGAGAGCCTCATCGCGAGCAGGCTCGCTCCCGCAGTTGTAGAGTGACGGCAGCAGGCAACGTCCTAAGCCACAGTGATTGTCGAGGCGGGGAGGCGTAGGCCTCCCCGCATCGTTTTTGGAAGCCACATGAATATTCTGATCGTAGGGCCCAGTTGGGTCGGTGACATGGTGATGGCGCAGACACTGTTCCAGTGCCTCAAGCAGCGCCACCCACAGTGCGAAATCGACGTGTTGGCCCCCGAGTGGAGTCGGCCGATTCTTGAGCGCATGCCCCAGGTGCGCAAGGCCTTGAGCTTCCCGCTCGGCCACGGTGTGCTGGAGCTGGCGACCCGTCGACGCATCGGCAAGTCCTTGGCCGGTCAGTACGACCAGGCGATCCTGTTGCCCAATTCGTTGAAATCGGCACTGGTGCCGTTCTTCGCCAGTATCCCCAAACGCACCGGTTGGCGTGGCGAGTTCCGCTACGGCTTGCTCAATGACGTGCGCACGCTGGACAAAGAACGCTACCCGCTGATGATCGAGCGCTTCATGGCCCTGGCCTACGAGCCAGGTGCCGAGTTGCCCAAGCCGTATCCGCGCCCAAGCCTTGCGATCGACCCGGTGACCCGCGAAGCGGCGCTGGCCAAGTTCGGTCTGAGCCTGGACCGCCCGGTGCTGGCTCTCTGCCCAGGCGCTGAGTTCGGTGAGTCCAAGCGCTGGCCGGCGGAGCATTACGCCCAGGTCGCCGAGACGAAGATTCGCGAAGGCTGGCAGGTCTGGTTGTTCGGTTCGAAAAACGATCATTCGGTGGGCGAGGACATCCGCTCGCGCCTGATCCCGGGCCTGCGGGAGGAGTCGGTGAACCTCAGCGGCGATACCTCCCTGGCCGAAGCCATCGACCTGTTGTCCTGCGCCGATTCGGTGGTGTCCAACGACTCGGGCCTGATGCACGTGGCCGCCGCCCTGAACCGGCCACTGGTGGCCGTGTACGGTTCCACTTCGCCGGGCTTTACGCCGCCGCTGGCCGAAAAAGTCGAAGTCGTACGCCTGGGCATCGAATGCAGCCCGTGCTTCGACCGCACCTGTCGCTTCGGTCATTACAACTGCCTGCGCCAGCTCATGCCGCCGTCGGTGAACGATGCCCTGGGGCGTTTGCAGGGCGCACCGGTGGAGGTTCAGTAACTTGCGGGTATTGCTGATCAAGACCTCTTCGCTGGGGGATGTGGTTCACACCCTGCCAGCGCTGACCGACGCGGCGCGGGCGATTCCCGGCATCAGGTTCGACTGGGTGGTGGAAGAAGGCTTTGCCGAAATTCCTACCTGGCATCCGGCGGTGGATACAGTCATTCCGGTGGCGATTCGTCGCTGGCGCAAGAACCTCTGGCAAACCATCAAAAGCGGCGAGTGGCGACGTTTCAAGCAAAGCGTGCGTGCCAAGAAGTACGATCTGGTGATCGACGCCCAAGGCCTGCTGAAAAGCGCCTGGCTGACCCGCTACGTCAAGGCCCCGGTGGCAGGCCTGGATAAAGAATCGGCCCGCGAACCCCTTGCAGCGCGCTTCTATTCCCGTCGCCTGGGCGTGGCTCGCGGTCAGCATGCGGTAGAGCGCGTGCGCCAGTTGTTTGCTGTGGCACTGGGTTATGACCTGCCCAAAACCATGGGCAGCTACGGCCTGAATGTCGATCGCCTGGTTGAATTGCCGCGCAGCTACCCCTACGTGGTGTTCCTGCACGGCACGACTTGGGAATCCAAGCACTGGCCTGAGCTCTACTGGCGTCAACTTGTTGAGCGCATGGGCCAGTTCGGCGTCGTGGTGAAGCTGCCATGGGGCAGCCCGCTGGAGAAAGCCCGGGCCGAGCGGATTGCCAATGGCCTGCGCAACGCCCTGGTATTGCCAAAGCTGAATCTGGGTGGGATGGGCAAGGTGTTGGCCGGCGCACAGGCCTGTGTGGCCGTGGACACCGGCCTTGGCCATCTGGCCGCGGCCCTGGATGTACCGACCATTTCACTGCTCGGCCCCACCAATCCGGTGCTGACCGGTGCCTATGGCAAGGGGCAGATTCACCTTGCCAGTGATTTCCCTTGCGCGCCCTGCATGCAGAAACAATGCACTTATCCGCCGACCGCCGAAGATGCCCGTCGGTTTGACCTGAAACGCGAGCAGCCTCTGTGCTTCACGCGTCTGAATCCCGAGCGTGTTGCCAGCCACTTGAGCACGTTATTGGCTGAGGAGCCGCGCTGATGCAATTGGCTTTTGTCCTTTATAAATACTTCCCTTTCGGCGGCCTGCAGCGTGACTTCATGCGCATCGCCCTGGAATGCCAGCGGCGTGGTCACCAGATCCGCGTCTACACGCTGATCTGGGAAGGTGACGTCCCGCCGGGCTTCGAAGTGCTGGTGGCGCCGGTCAAGGCGCTGTTCAACCACCGTCGCAATGAAAAACTCAGTGCGTGGATGGAAAATGACCTGGCCAAGCGTCCGGTCGACCGTTTGATCGGCTTCAACAAAATGCCCGGCCTGGACGTGTATTACGCCGCTGACGGCTGCTTTGAAGACAAGGCGCAGAACCTGCGCAATTCGCTGTACCGGCGTTGGGGGCGTTACCGCCACTTTTCCGAGTACGAGCGAGCGGTATTCGCCAAGGATGCCAAGACCGAAATACTGATGATTTCCGAAGTGCAACAGCCTTTGTTCATCAAGCACTACGCCACGCCGCTGGAGCGCTTTCACCTGCTGCCACCGGGCATCGCCCAGGATCGTCGCCGGCCCGCCGACGCCGATGAGGTTCGCGCCGCGTTTCGTGCCGAATTCGATCTGGCCGATGATGACCTGCTGCTGGTGCAGATCGGTTCCGGGTTCAAGACCAAGGGCGTGGATCGCAGCCTCAAGGCCCTGGCCGCGCTACCTTCGCAGCTTAAAAAACGCACCCGCCTGTTTGTAATCGGCCAGGACGACCCCAAAGTATTCCAATTGCAGAGCGCCGCGTTGGGGCTTGGTGACAACGTACGCTTCCTCAAGGGCCGCAGCGACATTCCGCGTTTCCTGCTGGGCGCCGACCTGTTGATCCACCCGGCGTACAACGAGAACACCGGCACCGTACTGCTTGAAGCGCTGGTGGCCGGCTTGCCGGTGCTGGTCAGTGCGGTGTGTGGATACGCCCATTACATCGCCGAGGCCGACAGTGGCCTGGTCTTGGACGAGCCGTTCGAACAGGCGCAGCTCACCGAGTACCTGGGGCGGATGTTGGGTGACGCCGACGCACGCGCGGCCTGGAGCCGCAACGGTCTGGCCTTCGCCGAGACGGCCGACCTCTACAGCATGCCGCAGCACGCGGCCGATGTGATATTGGCGGAGCACGCACAATGAAATTGATGCTGGCCGAACCGTTCAAGAGCCTTTGGGCCGGACGCGATGCGTTCGCCGAAGTCGAGGCGCTCAAGGGCGAGGTCTATCGCGAACTGGAAGCCCGGCGCACCTTGCGCACGGAGGTGGATGGTCGTGGCTTTTTCGTGAAAATCCACCGTGGCATCGGTTGGCGCGAGATCTTCAAGAACCTGCTGACCGCCAAGTTGCCGGTACTGGGTGCGGGACAGGAATGGAAAGCCATCCAGCGCTTGCAGCAGGTCGGTGTGCCAACCATGACCGCCGTCGCCTATGGCGAGAAAGGCAGCAACCCGGCCGACCAGCATTCGTTCATCGTCACCGAAGAACTGGCGCCGACCGTCAGTCTCGAAGATCTCAGCATGGACTGGGTCAAGCAGCCGCCACAGCCGAAGCTCAAGCGAGCCCTGATCGCCGAAGTGGCGCGCATGACCGGCATGATGCATCGGGCCGGGGTCAACCATCGCGACTGCTACATCTGCCACTTTCTGCTGCACACCGATAAGCCCGTGACCGCCACGGATTTCAAACTTTCTGTGATCGACCTGCACCGTGCGCAGATCCGTCCGGCCATCCCCCTTCGTTGGCGCAACAAGGACCTGGCGGCGCTGTATTTCTCTGCACTGGACATCGGTCTGACCCGGCGTGACAAGTTGCGCTTCCTCAAGGGCTATTTCCAGCAGCCGCTACGGCGGATCCTGGCCGAAGAAGCTTCGCTGCTGACCTGGCTCGAAGGCAAAGCCAACCGGCTTTATGCGCGCAAGCTGCGGTACGGGGGCGCGCTCTGATGTCGGGTTGGGTACTGGAGCCTTCCTACGCTGAGCTGGCAGAGGATTTCGGCAGTCTTGATGCAGTGTTCGCCCTAGAGGGCGAGCGTCTGACGCGGGACCCGCTGTCCGAGGTGATTCGGGTACAGCGCAGCGGCGTGAATTACTATGTCAAGCGCTACACCGGGGCCGGCAAGGGGCTGCGGCGATACTTGGGTAAGCCGCGGGTCAAGTCCGAATGGCAGAACCTCAAGCGCTTCGCCAAGTGGGGTATCCCCACTGCCGAAGTCGTGGCCTGGGGGCTGGAGCGACGTGGCGCAGCCTATGACCGTGGCGCGATGATCACGCGCGAGCTGCCGGGCACCGAAGACCTCTCGGCATTGGCAAGGCGTCACGATCCAAGGCTGGCCAATCGTGCCTGGGTCGACGGGGTGAGTCGGCAACTGGCCGGCTATACCCGGACCATGCACGAAAATCGTTTTACCCATAACGATCTGAAATGGCGCAACTTGCTGATCGACGAGCAGTCACGGCTGTTCTTTATCGATTGCCCCAACGGCGATTTCTGGCGCGGCTTCTGGCTCAACTATCGCATCACCAAGGACCTGGCGTGCCTGGACAAGGTCGCCAAGTATCATTTGTCGGCCACTCAGCGCCTGCGTTTTTACCTGCAGTATCGCCAGCGTAACCGGCTCGATGCGTGTGACAAGAAGCGCATCCGTCACGTAGTGAGATTTTTCGAGGGGCGTGAATGACTGATTTTCTGGCGACTGAAGACCAGTCATTGTTGCAACGCCACGGCCTGGATAGCTTCGAAGCCCTTTGGGACCTGCAATTGGATGCGGTGGATGAACCCAACACCGCGGGCGGCGGTTGGAGCAGTGTCTTCCGGCTGGAACTGGAAGGGCGGGGTTATTACCTCAAGCGCCAGAGTAATTACCTCACCAGGACGTGGTCCCACCCCTTCGGCGAGCCCAGCTTTTCCCGGGAGTTTCGCAACATCAGCCGCTACCGCCAACTGGGGATTCCGGCCCTGCAAGCGGTGTTCTATGGTCAGCGCAATGTGGGCGGGGAGGTGCGGGCGATTCTGCTGACGCGTGCCCTGGACGGTTGGGATGACCTGGATTCATTGCTGCAACGCTGGTCCAGCCTGGCGGCGACGCAACGCGCCACCGTCCTGCAGGCTTGCGGGCAGTTGGCGCGACGCCTGCACGGCATGCGCCAGGTCCATGGTTGCTTCTACCCCAAGCACATTTTTCTGCAAGCCACCGCCAGTGGCTATCAGGCGCAGTTGATCGACCTCGAAAAGACCCGGCCGCTATTGTTCGGTCAGCGGGATCGAATCAAGGACCTGGAGCCCTTGCTGCGTCGCGCGCGAGCCTGGAGTGACGACGATGTGCGCCAGATGCTCTGCACCTACCTGGATCAACCGCTCAAGAGTGCACTGGTTGACCGCTGGATGACTCGTCTGACCGCCCGGCGCAGCCATAAGGAGGCTCGTTGATGCATTTATCCGAATTGAAGAACGCCGGCCGCAGTCCCAGCCTGCCTTTGAGCCTGGAGCTGGCGGACGCCGCCGGCCCGGCGCAATTGCAGCTGCTTTCCCTGTTGCGTGTGTTGCCGGGACAGCGCTACGTCGGTGCTGGCGTCTGGCGCGGTCGTCCGGTGTTGGCCAAGTTGCTGGTCGGCAGTAAAGCGGGCAGGCACTTTCACCGCGAACTGCAAGGCGTGCGCCTGCTGGCCGAGCAGGGGCTGACTACGCCGCTGTTGCTGGCCGATGGCCTGAAAGAAGGCGAGGGTGGCTGGCTGCTGTTCGAATTGCTCGAGGGGGCCGAAAGCCTCGGGGACGCCTGGAAACAGGTCGAGGGCCTGCCACTGCTCGCCGACGAACAAACGGCGGTACTGGCCGAGGCGTTGGGAGCGATTGCACAACTGCACAGCAAAGGCCTGTGGCAGGAAGATCTGCACCTGGACAATCTGTTGCGTCACGGCGGCAAACTCTATTTGATCGACGGCGCCGGCATCCGCGCCGAAACCCCGGGCCAGCCATTGTCGCGCAACAAAGTGCTCGAAAACCTGGGGGTATTTTTCGCCCAGTTGCCCAAATCCCTCGAGCCTTTCAACGAAGAGTTGTTGGTGCATTACCTGCTGGGCAACGCCGAGCACGCATTGCCCATGGAGGCGCTGCAAAAACAGATCGACAAGGTGTACGCCTGGCGCCTGAATGACTTTCTGGAAAAAGTCGGGCGTGAGTGCAGTCTGTTCAGCGTGCAGCGTGGTCCGTTCGGTTTGCGAGCGATTCGTCGTGATGAAGAGGCGGTCATGGCGCCGGTACTGGAGCAGGCCGATGCCTTGCTTGACCAAGGCCACTTATACAAGACCGGTGGGTCGGCGAGCGTTGGTAAAGTCGATGTGGACGGGCGCTCTGTGTTGATCAAGCGCTACAACATCAAAAACTTCGCCCACTGGCTCAAGCGCTTCTGGCGTCCGAGCCGCGCCTGGCATGCCTGGCGCGAAGGTCATCGCCTGACGTTCCTCGGTATCGCCACGCCCAAGCCGCTGGCGCTGCTGGAAAAGCGTTTTCTGTGGCTGCGTCGCGGCGCCTACCTGGTGACCGAGCACCTGTCGGGGCCTGACATCATCGAACGCCTGGCCCCTTACGTCGAAAACGGCGCCGCTCCCGAGCCTGAGTTGCTGGCGCTGGACCGGTTGTTCGCCGGCCTGATCCGCGAGCGTATCAGTCACGGCGATTTCAAGGGCCACAACCTGCTCTGGCAGGACGATCGCTGGGCGCTGATCGACCTGGACTCCATGTGCCAGCACCGCAGCCTCTCCAGCTTCACCCCCGCCTATGCCAGGGATCGTGCGCGGTTCATGCGCAACTGGCCGCAAGACAGTGCGTTGTATCAGGTGATTGATCAGCGGTTGCCCAAAAGTTTTTGAAGGGTGCCCCGATAGCTGCTTTGGCACGTCTTCTGTGTAGGAACTGCTGAAGGCTGCGATCTTTGTTTTACCCCTTGAGGTTCAAGGGAAAGATCAAAATCAAAAGATCGCAGCTTCGGCAGCTCCTACGAGGCTTGCCAACGCTTTTAAGCTATAATCCCGCCCTTTAGCTGCCCCGCGCCCCGGCGTGCGGCACATCTTTTTTCGAGGCGTTTGTCGCCTCGCATGCAGACATTAAGAGGCTAGACCCCTGTGGCATTGACGATTCTTGGCCTGTCCGGCGCCCTTAGCCATGATCCCTCCGCAGCGCTGTATATCGACGGCAAGCTGATCGCGGCGGCCGAGGAAGAGCGCTTCGTACGCGATAAACATGCAAAGAACCGCATGCCCTACGAGTCGGCGAAGTTCTGTCTGGAACAGGCCGGCATCAAGCCGTCCGACGTCGACGTGGTGGCAATCCCGTTCGCCCCGATCAGCCTGTTCGGCGAAGCGCGCTGGCATTACGCCAAGCGTTACTGGTACGCCCCGGATCGCGCCCTCGATGCGATCCTGATGGGCAACCGTCGCTACAAGCGCTATCGCCGCAAGATTGTCTGGTGCCTGGAGCAGCTGGGTTTTGATCCGAAAAAGATCAAGATCGAGCCGGTCGAGCACCATCTGGCCCACGCCTCCAGTGCGTACCACTGCTCGGGCTTCCAGGAGAAAACCGCGATCCTGGGCATCGACGGCAAGGGTGAATACGCCACGACCTTCTTCGGCTACGGCGAAAACGGCAAGATCCACAAGATCAAGGAATTCTTCGACCCGGACTCCCTCGGCGGCCTGTATGGCGCGATCACCGAGTTCCTGGGTTTCGAGATGCTCGACGGTGAGTTCAAGGTCATGGGCATGGCGCCTTACGGCGATGCCAGCAAGTACGACTTCTCGCGCCTGGCCTCGTTTGAAAACGGCGAACTGGTGATCAATACCGACTACGCCAACGTGATCGGCCTGCGTCGATATAAAGAGAAGGGCAAAGGCTTCTACTTCTCGCCGAAGCTGATCGAATGGCTCGGCCCGAAACGTGAAGGCGACATCGCCGACGAGCCGTACATCCACTACGCGGCCAGCATGCAGGCGCTGTTCGAGAAGCTTGCGCTGCAGATGATTGACCACTATCTGGGCGACGTGCTCAAGGAAACCGGCAAGCTGGCGTTCGCCGGTGGCTGTGCGTTGAACGTCAAGCTGAACCAGAAAATCATCGCCCGTGACGACGTCAAGGAACTGTTCGTGCAACCGGCTTCCGGCGATGCCGGCACCGCCGTGGGGGCGGCAGCTTATGTGTCCCACGCCCGTGGCGTGCCGGTGGAGAAGATGGAACACGTCTACCTCGGCCCGGCCTACAGCAACGAAGACGTCATCGCCGCCTGCGCCCGCCATCCGAGCAAGCCTGCGTGGCGCAAGATCGACAACACCCCTGAGCGCATCGCCAAGATCATGGTCGACGGCAACCCGGTGGCCTGGTTCCAAGGGCGCATGGAGTTTGGCCCGCGTGCCTTGGGCGGTCGCTCGATCATCGGTTGCCCGAGCGCCAGCGGCGTGGCCGATCGCATCAACGAACAGATCAAGTTCCGCGAGCGCTGGAGGCCTTTCTGCCCGTCGATGCTCGACACGGTCGCACCGCAGATGATCAAGGTCGATCACCCCGCGCCGTTCATGACGTTCACCTTCGAAGTGGCTGAAGAGTGGAAAACCCGCGTGCCGGAAGTCGTCCACGAAGACGGCACATCCCGGGCCCAGGTACTCAAGCGTGAATACAACCCACGCTATTACGACATGATGAAGGCCCTGGAAGTACTGACCGGCAACGGCGTGTCCCTGAATACCTCACTCAACCGCCGTGGCGAACCGATGATCTGCTCGCCTACGGACGCTCTGAATATGTTCTTTGGCTCTGACCTGCAATACCTGATCATGGAGGATATTCTGGTGGTCAAAGACGGCGTGGATGCATATGACACGTTCGGCTGAGCGGCATGTATTGCAGTTCTGTCACGGTTACGATGGGCCGTTCCTCGACTGCGCCCGTCAGTATGCCAGTCTGTTCGCAGGCACTGGCTATCGCGTGACGACAGTGTTTCTTACCGGGGCGGCCGATACGGAAGTGGCCGCCCGTTGCGCCTCTGACGAGGTGCTGTTCATGGAGTACAGCTCCAGTGCCATCAGAGGCTTGAAGCTGGGCGCGATCAGCGATTTGAGAAAGATTGCCGCCTCGCGCAATTTCAGTTTTTGCATCGCCCATCGCTTTAAGCCGATCTACATCACCTTGCTCGCTACCGGTCTGCCGGTGATCGGAGTGCACCACGCGTTGGGGGACTATCAGCGGTTGACCAGACGGGTGTTCGTCCAGTTTTTCCGCAAACGCCTGAGCCTGCTTGGTGTCTCCGATGCAGTGCGTGACGACATTCGTCGTCTCTTGCCGAAATGGCCGGCTAGCCGGATCCAGACCCTCTACAACCGTATCGACCTGGAAGCCGTACAGGCTGGCCTGGTGTCCCGGGACGAAGCGCGGCATAGCCTGGGGTTGGATGCCCAGGCCTGGATTGTCGGCAATGTTGGCCGTCTGCACCCGGACAAGGACCAGGCCACGCTGTTGCGAGGTTTTGCCCTGGCGCTGGAGTATTTGCCCGCCAATAGCCAGTTGGTGATTCTCGGCAAGGGCCGTCTGGAACAAGACCTTAAGGAACTGGCGCTGGAACTGGGCATTGCCGACCGTGTGCTGTTCCTCGGTCAGGTGCCTGAAGCGCGTCGCTATTTTCGCGCCTTTGATGTATTCGCTCTGAGTTCTGACCATGAGCCGTTCGGCATGGTGCTGCTCGAAGCCATGGCCGCCGGTGTGCCGCTACTGGCCACCGCCTGCGGTGGAGCAAAGGAAGTGGTGGAGGGTGTCGGCATTTTATTTCCGCTAGGCGATGCCGAGCATATGGCGCAGGGACTGCAACACTTGGCGGCCATGGACGAGTTGCAGCGTCGCAGGTGTGCAGAGCTGATGCTTGATCGCTTGCGTGAACGCTTTTCCGATCGGGCTGCTCGTGAGGCTTTCTGGCGTTTGCCTATGGTCGCCGAACTGGCGTCAAGGGCCTGATCCAATAAGATCCGCAGTTGGCGTCGGCGTAGCAGCCTCGCATGATGAGGCGGGGAAGTCCGCCCGGCGCGATACCGGGTTATTTATCAAGTCGTTCGGTGCCGCAAGGAAGACGATGAAAGTTTTATTTTTGGTCCAGAAAGAGCAGCGGGCCATCCTGGACCGCCTCTATGAAGGCGTGGCAGCCCATTGCGAGTGTGACCTGCGCTGGCTCGACAGCAATGAGCAGCGTAACTTGCGAGGGTATTTCCGGCGTCACGTGGACGTATCGCGTTACGATCGGATCGTATTTTTCCTGCGCTTCAAGCAGGAGATCCGCCAGGCGGCATTCATTCGCACGATCCCGAATCTGGTGATCCTGGAACACGACGCCTATCAGAACTACATTGCGTGCAAATACACGGGCAAGTTCAGTGCCCATTATCGTCGTCTGCCATGGGTGCGGGTCATCAGCTCCGGTTTCATGGTTGCTCAACGTCTTCGCACCGAAGGTTTCGATGCGGTGTTCGTACCCAAAGGCTACGATCAATCGTTATTGCAAAATCAGAATCGCGAGCGGGATATCGAACTGGCCTTTGTAGGAAGCACCAACAGCGCCGCCTACAGTGGGCGCAAGATACTGCTGGATGAGTTGGCACGCGTTGAGCCGCTGGTGGTAACCCGCACCAAGTCCGGGGAAGAGTATTGCGAGACCCTGAACCGCATTCGTTTTTTTGTCAGCGCCGATGTGGGTATGGGCGAGTTCATGATCAAGAATTTCGAAGCCATGGCCTGTGGTTGTGTGCTGCTGGCTTTCGATCAGGGGGTCGATGAAGCGCGTGCGCTGGGGTTGCAGGACATGCATAACGTGGTGTTGTATTGCGACGTTGCGCAGCTTCAGGAAAAGCTTTACCGACTGCGAGCTGACCCCGAACTGGCCCATCGTATTGCGCGCAACGGCCATGAGCTGGCGCTGGAACAGTTCAGTTTCGCACGCATCGGGCAAAAAATCGTTGAGGCACTGGAGCCGCCCTTGCGGCCTCGTGCACCGTTGAGTCTGCTGGAAAAATTGCGCCTGAAATTGGGCGTTTGACGGGAACCGTTCAGCCATCTGGCGTTCGGATGGCGTTTGACTAAATGGTATTTCAGGTGCAGTTTTCCGACGAAAGTGACATTACCCTGGTGGTGACCAGTTGCGGTCGGCTCGATCTGCTCAAGCGAACCCTTGAGAGCTTCGACCATTTCAACACCGCGCCGATTCGTGAAGTCTTCATTACCGAAGATGCCGGCGACGAGGGCGTAAATGCAGTTATCCCAGCGCATTGGAAGGATCGCTGTACCGTATTAGTCAATCGACCGAAGCTGGGGCAATTGGCGTCTATTGACCTGGCGTACGGGCATGTGAAGACCCCTTACATCTTTCACTGTGAAGACGACTGGGAGTTCTATCGCCCGGCCTTTGTAGAAGACTCGCGCAAGATTCTCGAATTACGTCCAGAGATCCTACAGGTATGGCTGCGCAACTATGTTTACGACCTGTGTGTACACAGCCCTTACATTCGCCTGGGCGAGCGTGAGATCGTCGGCGGCGTGCCGTGTTATCCGCTTATATCCGACAAGCCCGAGTGGCAGAGTTTTTCCCTCAATCCCGGCCTGCGACGCCTGAAGGAGTATCAGCTGTGTGCCCCGTTTGCGGGCTATGGCGGCGAGAAGGCACTGTCGCTTCGCTATGCGCAACTGAACTTGACGGCGGTCACGCTGGAAGGGGATGCTGTTTTGCATACCGGATTCGGCGTCCATGTCGAAGTCCCTGTCGAGCGTCAGCGCAAAGCGCGTCGCAGACGCAGAGAGCAAATCAAGCTCTTTCTGGTTCTTTTGCTCGGAGTCTGCGTTGGCTGGATTATCAATTATTAGATGTCTCGAAGCACGAATCCTGGTCGGCGATAAAAGGTTTGCTGCTTGATGAGCATTATCAATGTTATGTGGGCAGGCGGTTTGCCGTTTGCTTCGGTACACAAGGTCCATCATCAGATCCTTTCGCGAATCGAGCCTGGGATGCCCGTAAAAACTTGGCTTTTGCAGGGGGCGGCTTCTGACTGTCAGGTCGATGTCGGGCCCGCGCATGAGTGGAATCTGACGTCAGCCCGACTCAAGGGGCGGCACATCTGGCGCCTGTTCAGACCCTGGATGCGAAGCCGTTTTCGGGAGGCTTTGCTCGACAGTGATGCCCGCGTGGTATTGCTCGATGGCCTGGGCGTGGCCCGGACTCTCTTGCCTGTGCTCAAGGACATGCCTCAGATCCGCGTGGTGGTGATCTTCCATGGCGCGACACGCCTGCACATTACAAGCCGTGAGTTGCTGCGCGGGTTTCCCGCTTCGCGCCTGAGTCTGGCGGCAGTCTCCGAGACCTTGGCTACGTCGCTGCAGGACGAACTCGGCCTGCCGGTCGTTGCATTACGCAGCGCGTTCGATCCGGTTGCCTTTCAGGCTTCACTCAAGTCCCGTGAGGAGGCTCGCGCTCGTTTGGGTTTGTCCTCTGCAGATCGGCGTGTATTTGGTGCCGTCGGCCGGCTGGTGGGTAAAAAGGGATTTGCCAGCTTGTTGGACGCGTTCGCGCGAGCGGCGTCGGGCCATGGCGATTGGCGCTTGGTCATTGTAGGTGAAGGGCCGAGACGCGATGCGCTCCAGGCTCGGATCGCCCAGCCGGATCTTGTTGGCAAGGTCTTGTTGACTGGGCATCTGGAGGATGTCGCGACGCTTTATAAGGCATTCGACTGGGTGTTGATTCCGTCACTCGACGAAGGGCTTGGTCTGATCCTTCAGGAAGCAATACTGGCAGGCATCCCGGTACTGGCCAGCGAAATCGCTGTATTCCGTGAGCAACTGGGGGATACCGGCTGGTACGCACCGGTCAATGACGAAGTGGCATGGAGTGAGGTGATTACGCTGGCCTCACAGGCTCCAGCCGACGCCGTGGCGCAGGCCCAGTACCAGGCGCTGGCCCCTGAGCAGGCTTGGCTGAGTTTCAGCCAGACTGCTCGGGAGTTGATCTCAGGCAGACAGTAAGGCGCTTTCCAGTGCCTGCATGGGAAAGCTCTCGTTCAGGTTCTCCCTGGCAATATAACGAGCGAAATGTTGCAGGTTGCGACGCACAAGGCGGCGTGGCAGTGGGGAGCGCAGGAAGCGCATGTCGGCCACGTCGATCAGTCCCAGCTTGTTCTCAGGAGTGACGACGATGTTACCCAGGTGCAATGAGCGAAAATAAATGCCACGAGCGTGAAGGCTGCGAATCAGCTCGACCAGTGTCGGAAGGGTCTGCTGCCAACTGAAGTTTTCCTGATTCGATAGTTGACGCAGGGTTTTTCCTGGCAGAGGTCGATACAGCACGGCGGTCATGCCGGGCTTTTGCAATTTGTAGAAGGCCAGCACTTCGAGCGTAGGCACGCCGAGTTCCTGCAATCGGGTCGCGTTGTTGATGAACCGCGCTGAATAAGGCCGTAAAAGGGCCGAAGAAAAAAACCGCTTGAGGCGAAACAATTTGAGGATATTCCCATCCTGCAACAGATAGACTTTCGGGCCGTGGCCGTCGGCCTCCAGAATACTGGCGCCTTCAATCAATTGATTCAAAGCGGCTTGGGGAAGCCGTGAGGATTGCATCGTAGGAAAGCCTTGTTGAAAAAAGAACCGGTGCCGTAGCGGGCCATGATGCCCAAAAGTTTGTGTTTTAACCATGCCGGTTTTGGCTGGTAGACCGTTTAGGAGCGATAGATGTACGCGACGCGTTGGGCACAGGTGTGGATGGCCTTTGGCTTGTTATGGTTTTTGATGGCGATAGCCCTGGCACCGACCAACAAGGTCTATCAGCAAGGTTTGATCGCGTTTCTCTGGTTGCCGGTGATTATCTTCGCTTGGTCAGCGCGCCATCGGCTGTTGGAGGTGTGGCGTGCCCAGCGGTTGATTTACCTGGCGCTTCTGGCGTTGGCGGCCTGGGCGCTGATTACACTGTTATGGTCCGAGGTGCCGGAGCCAGGCCGCGAAGCCAAGCGACTGCTCTATATCCTGGCGTTCCTGTTGTTTTTCCCAATCCTTGCCAATCGTCAGCCCGAGCGAGTGATTCGTATCATGCAGTGGGGAGGGCTGGGGCTTGCGCTCGTCGCGCTGGTGTCGATTGTCGACTTCTACGGCATTGAAGGGCGCAACTGGGTGGCGCGCCTGGAGGGGTTGGGCAAGCTTTCCCATCCGATCCTGGGCACCTACGTGATTGGGCTGGCGGCGGTCTGGATGCTGCACTGGGTGCCGCGCCATATCGGGTTGCAGGTACTTTGGGCGTTGGCGTTGGCTGTGCTGGGTGTCTTTGTTGTGATGTCCCAGAGTCGCGGCGCGGCCCTGGCCTTGTTGCTAAGTGTGCTGGCAATGCCTCTTTACTGCACCGACCAGCGTACACGGGTCATCGCCGCCATGACTGTGGTGCTGGCCATGCTGACCTTCTGGTTGCTTGAGCCGCTGGTGATGGCCAGAGGTGCGTCCTATCGGCCCGAGATTTTAATGTCGAGCCTGCATATGATCGCCGAACGGCCGTGGGGTGGCTTGGGGTTGGCGGGTGACTACAGGGTCGCGACTCCAGGCCACTCTTTTGATCACGCGCATAACCTGTTCAGCCACGTTGCCATTCAGCTCGGGCTGCCTGGGCTGCTGCTTTGGTGCACTGTCTGGTTCGCTGTGCTGCGTGAAGCCTGGCGTGCCCGGGACACCCTGCTGGGCCGAGGCGTGCTGGGCATGTGGGTATTTTCATTCCTGGCGATGCAGTTCGACGCCGCGAGCCTGACAGGAACCCCTCGCGCGGAATGGTTCATCAGTTGGCTGCCGATCGGCTTGGCCGGGGTTTTGGTCTGGGCACGGGCCAAGCCGGGCGCCTGTGATAAAGTTCCGTGTTCTTCTTAATCAGTGAGCTCGACAATGAGTGACGCACCGCCCAAAACGGAACAGGATTCCAGCCTGAAGATCTATTTTCGTTTGCTGGGATACGTCAAACCCTACGCTGGCATTTTCCTGCTGAGTATCCTGGGCTTCGTGATATTTGCGTCCACCCAACCCATGTTGGCGGGGATTCTCAAATATTTTGTCGATGGTCTGAGCAATCCCAATGCGGTGCTCTTTCCCACCGTTCCGTATCTCAAGGACTTGAAACTGCTGATGGCGGTGCCGCTGCTGATCATTCTGATCGCTGCCTGGCAGGGCCTGGGGTCGTTCCTGGGAAACTATTACCTGGCCAGGGTATCCCTGGGACTGGTGCACGACCTGCGGGTCGAACTGTTCAACAAGCTGTTGGTGCTGCCTAACCGCTACTTCGATACGCACAACTCCGGGCATCTGATTTCCCGAATCACGTTTAACGTCACCATGGTTACCGGCGCCGCCACCGATGCTATCAAGGTGGTGATTCGTGAAGGTCTCACTGTGGTCTTCCTCTTCGCTTACCTCGTCTGGATGAACTGGAAGCTGACGCTGGTGATGTTGGCGATCCTGCCTTTGATTGCATTAATGGTGAGCAGCGCCAGTAAAAAATTCCGCAAGCAAAGTAAAAAAATCCAGGTGGCCATGGGCGACGTTACTCATGTCGCGTCCGAGACCATCCAGGGGTACCGCGTAGTGCGCAGTTTTGGTGGCGAGGGCTACGAAAAGCAGCGCTTTGCCAATGCCAGCCAGGGTAATACCGATAAACAACTGCGCATGACTCGCACCGGCGCTGTCTATACACCCATGCTGCAACTGGTGATTTACACCGCCATGGCGGCTCTGATGTTCCTGGTGCTTTTTCTGCGTGGCGATGCGACGGCCGGCGATCTGGTGGCCTACATTACCGCGGCGGGCTTGTTGCCCAAGCCGATTCGCCAGCTTTCGGAAGTCAGCTCCACCATCCAGAAAGGCGTGGCCGGTGCTGAAAGCATTTTTGAACAACTGGACGTCGAGCCGGAAGTCGACAGGGGAACGGTCGAGAAGGAGCGCGTCAGCGGCCGTCTGGAGGTTCGCAATCTGAGTTTCACCTACCCTGGCGCTGATCGGGAGGTGCTCAAGGACATCAGTTTCACGGCGGCACCTGGGCAGATGATTGCACTGGTGGGGCGTTCAGGTAGCGGTAAGTCGACCCTGGCGAGCCTCATCCCGCGCTTCTATCACCATGACGTCGGGCAGATTTTTCTCGACGAGGTGGAAATAGAAGACTATCGCCTGCGCAACCTGCGTCGACATGTCGCCCAGGTCACCCAGCACGTCACACTGTTCAACGACACGGTGGCCAACAATATCGCCTACGGGGATTTGGCCGGCGCGCCACGGGCCGATATTGAGAAGGCGGCTGAAGACGCCTACGCCATGGACTTTATTGCGCAGCTGCCCAAGGGGCTGGACACCGAGGTGGGTGAAAACGGCGTGCTGTTGTCCGGCGGGCAGCGTCAGCGTCTGGCCATTGCCAGGGCCCTATTGAAGAACGCACCGTTGCTGATTCTCGATGAAGCCACGTCGGCCCTGGATACCGAGTCCGAACGGCATATCCAGGCCGCGCTGGATCAGGTCATGAAAGGCCGCACTACGCTGGTCATTGCGCATCGTTTGTCGACCATCGAAAAGGCCGATCTGATCCTGGTGATGGATCAGGGCCGGATTGTCGAGCGTGGTGTTCACAGCGAGCTATTGGCGCAGAATGGCTATTATGCTCGTCTCCACGCCATGGGATTGGACGCTCCCACTCAGGACATCGCCTGAGTACGGGTCAAGCCTGTGGGGGGCTGTGCTCCTGCAGGCATTTGTATCTAATCGCTTACTTGTAGTGACCAACCCACAATAAATCTATGACCCGCGCTTGATATGGTTCCGACTACAGGAAGTCCTGCTGAACGAATTTTGGATCATTAGGGGGTAACCCCCGGCGCGCGGGTATTCGAATGCTGCAACGTTATCTCTGGAAGCTGCTGCCCAAGTCGCAGCGCTCCTTCTTGTTGGGACGCTTGTCGGTGGTTGACCGACAGATCGTGAACAAATCGATGTCAGCCAACTGCCGCTTCCCCAAAGCCTTCGCGCAGCGCGCTTGTCTGTTCATCCATGTGCCCAAGTGCGCCGGAAGCAGCATTTGCACGGGCATGTTCGATGGCTACAGCCCGGGTCACTTGCCGCTGTACTGGTACCAGGAGCAATTTCCAGAGCAGTACGCGGGCAGCTTCAAATTTGCTTTTGTCCGTGACCCGTTGGAGCGCACATATTCGGCCTATGCTTTCCTGCGAGGGAATACGTTGGGAGCACGCGATCATGCCGCACAAAACCTGGTAAGTCATTATCGGGACTTCGATGATTTCGTCGCCCGCTGGCTGCATCCGGAAAACATTACACGGCAATTGCATTTCACCGCCCAGACGGATTTCCTCACCGACTCCCTTGGCCACTTGGCGATGGACTTCATCGGTTATCAGGAGTACCTGAGCCGTGATTATCAAAGGGTGTGCGAGCATTTGGGGTTGACTGCAACGTTGCCCCACGTAAATCGTACCCAGCAACGCGTGGCGTTGCCGGTCCGGGAAATCTGCTCTGTGCGTACCCGCCGTTTGGTACGGCGAGTGTATCAACGTGACTACGAGATGCTCGGCTATGAATGAAACGTCAAAGGTGTTGATGCCAAAGTCAGAGATTGGCCCTTGCGCACTGGCTGTTGCGCCAAAGGACCGGGCCGCGATCAAGTCCCAGAGGCCGCGTTGTATCTGGCTGACTGGGCTATCAGGTGCGGGCAAGTCTGCGCTGGGCAATGCTTTGGAGGTGCAGCTCAACCAGCAAGGCTTGCACACCTGCCTGCTCGACGGCGACAACCTGCGCCGGGGGTTGTGCCGTGACCTGGGGATGGACGCCGAGGCGCGCAAGGAAAATATCCGCCGGATTGGCGAAGTGGCGCGCTTGATGGTCGATGCCGGCCTGATCGTGATAGTGGCAGCAATCTCCCCGTTTCGCGCTGATCGGGAGACGGCGCGAAAATTGTTCCCTCAGGGCGTCTTTCTGGAGGTTTATGTAAGCACGCCTTTTGAAGTTTGCGCCCAGCGTGATCCCAAGGGGTTGTATCGGGAAGCGCGCGCCGGGCGGATCAAGAATTTCACCGGGCTCGACAGCCCCTACGAGGCGCCGCTGTCGCCCGACTGTGAGATCGATACCAGCGAGGTGGAACTGGCCCAAGCCGTTGGCCGACTTTCGGCACTGCTGCAAAAGGAATGAAAAAAGCGCAGGTCAGGAGGGCCATGGACGAGCCTTCGCCAACCCTGTGCTAATATCGCGGCCCTGTTCATTTTGTATGTGGGATGCTCCATGAAGTTGTCCATGCCGCGATTCGATCAAGCCCCTGTATTGGTGGTCGGCGATGTCATGCTCGACCGCTATTGGCATGGCGGTACCTCACGGATTTCCCCTGAGGCGCCGGTTCCGGTGGTCAAGGTCGAACACATCGAGGACCGTCCCGGTGGTGCCGCCAACGTTGCCTTGAACATCGCCGCCCTTGGTGCACCGGCCTCTCTGGTGGGGGTGACCGGTGACGACGAAGCCGCCGACAGCCTGACCAATAGCCTCAATGGCGCCGGCGTGCGGGCGATATTCCAGCGGGTTGCGCACCAGCCGACCATCGTCAAGCTGCGGGTCATGAGCCGTCACCAGCAACTGTTGCGGATCGATTTCGAAGAACCGTTCGCCACCGATCCCCTGGCCCTCGGGGCGGAGGTCGATAACCTGCTCGAAGGCGTCAAGGTGCTGGTGTTGTCGGACTACGGCAAAGGTGCGTTGAAAAACCATCAGGCGCTGATCCAGGCCGCTCGTGCCCGTGGCATTCCGGTACTGGCTGACCCCAAGGGCAAGGATTTCTCGATCTACCGCGGCGCGAGCGTGATCACGCCGAATCTCAGCGAATTCGAAACCATCGTCGGCGGTTGCGCCGATGAGCACGAACTGGTGAGCAAAGGCGCACAGCTGATGCAAGACCTCGACCTCGGCGCTTTGCTGGTGACCCGTGGCGAACATGGCATGACCCTGTTGCGTCCCGATCATCCGGCGTTGCACCTGCCGGCGCGTGCCCGTGAAGTGTTCGACGTGACTGGTGCCGGCGATACCGTCATTTCCACCCTGGCCGCAGCCATCGCCGCCGGCGAGGAACTGCCCCATGCGGTGGCCCTGGCGAACCTGGCGGCGGGCATTGTCGTCGGCAAGCTCGGTACTGCCGCCATCAGCGCCCCGGAGCTACGCCGCGCGATCCAGCGCGAAGAAGGCTCCGAGCGGGGCGTGCTGGGCCTGGAGCAATTGCTGCTGGCCGTCGACGACGCCCGTGCCCACAACGAGACAATCGTTTTCACCAACGGCTGCTTCGACATCCTGCATGCTGGCCACGTGACCTATCTCGAGCAAGCCAGGGCCCAGGGCGATCGCCTGATCGTCGCGGTCAACGACGATGCATCCGTGAGTCGTCTCAAAGGGCCGGGGCGGCCGATCAACAGCGTCGACCGGCGCATGGCGGTCCTGGCTGGTCTTGGCGCGGTGGATTGGGTGATCAGCTTCAGCGAAGGCACGCCGGAAAACCTGCTGCGCGAGGTCAAGCCGGATGTGCTGGTCAAGGGCGGTGATTACGGGATCGATCAGGTCGTGGGAGCGGACATTGTCGCGGCCTACGGCGGCACTGTGAAGGTGTTGGGGCTGGTGGAAAACAGCTCGACGACGGCGATTGTGGAAAAGATCCGCAATCACTGAGCCTTTGCTGGTGACAATGTGTCAGGCAATGCGCCAACCTGTGGGAGCGAGCCTGCTCGCGATAGCGATGTGTCAGCCAAATCGAGGCTGACGGGTCCAACGCCATCGCGAGCAGGCTCGCTCCCACAGGGCCCATCACCAACTCGATGACGTTAACGAGCCACCTTGCGCGGCACAATCTTCTTGAGCAATTGCCGGGCCTTGCCCCTCAGCCGGGTCAGCCCCGACTCCTTGCCCGGTGGCGTCAGCCCTTGCTGGTGCAGCCAATCCTTCCAGCGAATCCGCTCGTCTCGTACCAGCCAGCCGTCCTGCCTGGCAAAACTCTCCGCCAGGTACAGCCCGCGGGTGCTGGCCGGGTACAGTTGATCCTTCTTCAAGGTGTACAGCTCGGGCAAGGGTTGGCCGTCCTGTAGCGGCATCAGGTAAAGATCGGGTCGCTTGCGGTCCAGGCGCGCCACCAGTTGGTCTCCCTCCAGGCGCTCATCCACATGAAACAGGCTCAGGGACTTGGCTTCCTTAGGCACATCCAGGCGCAAATCGTAAATCAGTTGCAGCGAGGCCGTCGGCAGGTGCACGTAGGCGCGTGGTCGCTCGATCAGTTGCAGGTTGGCGCTGCGCACTGGGCGGGCCGAACCGGACAGCGGCGTCAGGCGAAACGGCAAGGCTTCACGATAATGCAGGGCGGTGGCGTAGGGCGCGGGCAACCAGGTGTCATTGAAGCGTCCGCCAAGCCAGCCCTCGGGGGTTTCCAGAAGGCATTCTTCGGCAATTTCACTGATGGCGGTGAGCAGCGGCAGGTTAAGCTCATGGGCCGGGACATAACCGGAAATCAACTTGAGCACCACGTCGCCGCGGTCCTGTCGACGCTGGCGCACCAGCACCCAATAGTCGCGGTTCTGCCAGTGCAGGGTCAGGCGCACCGAGACACCGAGGTTTGCCAGTTCCAGGGAAAAACGCTCGGGGTCGTCCACCGTCACCGGACGGCGCCGCTGCAGGGTTTGGGAAAAGTTCAATGGCATCCCGACGCTCTGGTAAGTCAGGCCTTCGGGTGTCGCTTCGACGAACAGGGGCAGGGTCTTGAAGTTGCTGGGGTTTTTTCTGATGAGCGTGCGCGGCATGTCGGCTCCTTCCTTAAGGCCGCGCAGGGCGGCGTCAGTTTTTACGTAGGACCTTGGCTACGGTCGCGACGTTATGGGCGAGGTGCAGCGGATTGATGGTGCCGACAATAGCACTGGCGACACCGGGATGTTCAAACAACAGTTCGAAGCTGGCCCGGACCGGGTCCACGCCAGGGTTCAGGCAGACGTGACCGCTGGCCAAGGCTTTCTTCACCAGAATGGCCTTGCCATGCAAGGCTGCGTAGTCAATGACAGTCTTCTCGTTTCGTTCGTTCAGATTGTAGGTGACCATCGCGCAATCGCCTTGCTCCAGGGCTTTCAAACCGCCCTCGACGGTTTTGCCGGAAAAACCGAAGCCGCCGATCTTGCCCTCGCGCTTGAGCGCCGCCAGGGTTGGGTAGACCTCGCTGTCGTTGAGGATCGCCAGGTCGTTGCCGTCGGAGTGCACCAGCACCATGTCGATGTAGTCCGTTTCCAGGCGCTTGAGGCTGCGTTCCACCGAGAGTCGGGTGTGGGCGGCACTGAAATCGTGGTGCGACTGGCCGTCACTGAACTCTTCACCGACCTTGCTGACAATCACCCAATCCTGACGCTGGCCGCGCAACAACGGGCCCAGGCGTTCTTCGCTGCGGCCATAGGCCGGCGCGGTGTCGATCAGGTTGATGCCCAGGTCACGCGCCAGTTTGAGCAGCATGCGCGCTTCGTCGTCATCGGGAATCTGGAAACCGTTGGGGTATTTGACCCCCTGGTCGCGGCCGAGCTTGACGGTCCCCAGGCCCAGGGGTGAAACCCGCGGGCCGTTATTGCCCAGCGGGCGATGCAAGTCGTGCAGGGTCGGTTGGCTCATGGCAGCAGTTGCTCCCAGGCCGGGATGCCCATGGGCGGTTTCTGCAGGTCCGGCAATGGCGCCGGATGGCTGGGGGTGATGCCATCGCGTTGCAGCGTGGCGATCACTCGATCGGCAAAGTCCGGGGCCAGGGCCAGTTTGGTCGGCCAGCCCACCAGCAGGCGATCCTGTTCGGCGAGAAAGGCGTTGTCCGGGCGGGTCAGGCCCGATTGCAGCGGTTCGGCGCGGTCGACCCGCAGCGTGGCCCATTGTGCGGCGCTGAGGTCGACCCAGGGCAGCAATTGGCCAAGTTCTTTCTGGGCGGTAGCAATCTGCGCGGCGGGCTCGCGGGCCACGCCGTCGGCTTCGGCAATGTCGCCGCCCAAGTACCAGACCCATTGGCCATCGGCGGCCGGGTGGGTGGTCACGGTGATGCGCGGCTTCGGCCCGCCCCCCAGGCAGTGAGCGTACAGCGGCTTGAGGCTCGGTCCCTTGACCAGCACCATGTGCAATGGCCGACGCTGCATGGCCGGTTGCTCCAGGCCCAGGGCACTGAGCAGATCGGCGGTGCCGGCCCCGGCGCTGAGGACGATACGCTGGGCGCGGATCTCGCGGCCATCAACCTTGAGGCCGATCAGTTCGTCGCCGTCGCGCAACGGCTCGATATCTTTGCCGGCCAGCAAACCATCGCCGGCCAGATCTGCCAGCCGCGCAAGCAGGCTGGGGACGTCCACCACCAACTCGGCCAGGCGATAGACCTTGCCCTTGAAGCGCTTGTCTTGCAGGGCCGGCGGCAGTTGCTCGCCCTTGACCTGATCGACCCGCCCACGCACGGCCTTGCTGGCGAAGAAGCTGGTGAGGTTGCCGGCCAGGGTGCCGGGAGACCAGAGGTAGTGAGCTTCGGACAGCAGGCGCACGCCGGACAGATCCAGTTCGCCCTCGCCGGCCAGGGCTTCGCGCCAGCGGCGTGGCATGTCGGCGATGGCTTCCGAGGCGCCGGTGAGGGCACCGTGCAAGGCGTACTTGGCGCCACCATGGATGATGCCCTGGGATTTGATGCTCTGCCCGCCGCCGAGGCTGGCGCTTTCCACCAACACAGTCGAAAAGCCCTGGCGGCGCAGGCGCGCATTCAGCCAGAGGCCGGCGACTCCGGCGCCGACAATCAGAACGTCGGTGGAAATAACGGATGGCATGCAGCGACCTCAGTGTTCAAGACGAGGGCGCAGTATACAGACTCGATGGATGGAGTTTTCGCCGCTCAACCTGTGGGAGCAACGCTTGCTCGCGATACCGGCGCCTCGGTTCCAGAGAGACCGCGTCATTTTATCGCGGGCAAGCCTTGCTCCCACAGATTTCTCCTTGCCACACATGTGCTATCAGCCCCATTAATCCATGTTTTCAGTGCCCGGCAGTCTTGGAAAACAGCTGGATCACCACCACCCCCAGTACAATCAACGCCATCCCCAGCATCGCCGGCACGTCCAGCTTCTGCCCGTAGATGAACAGCGCCGCCACGCTGACCATGACGATCCCCATCCCAGCCCAGACCGCATATGCCACGCCCACCGGAACGGTGCGCACCACCAGGGTCAGCATCCAGAATGCGATGCCGTAGCCGGCGATCACCAGCAGCAGAGGCAGGGGTGTGCTCAAGCCTTTGATCGCTTTCATCGACACGGTGGCGATCACTTCGGCGCAGATGGCGATGGCCAGGTAGTAGTAAGCGTTCATAGGCGAAAATCCTCTTGAAGGGTGCGTCTTTCTGTGTGGACATTTTAGGGCACGGTCAGATGGGGTAAAGTCATTACCTATCTGTATACGAGATAGGTCGGGGCATGAGTGTTCTGTGGAATCTGGAGCAGCTGCGGCTGTTTGTCGGTGTCGCCGAGAAACGTTCGTTTTCCGCCGTGGCGCGGGACCAGCGCAAGGCTCAATCGGCCATTAGCAGCGCGATTGCGTTGTTGGAAACCGACCTGGGCGTGACGCTGTTCGAGCGCAGCAGTGGCCGCCAGCCGAAGCTCACCGAAGCCGGCGAGGCCTTGTTGGAAGAGGCGCGGGAAGTGCTGCGCCAGTGTGAGCGTCTCAATGGCCGGGCCCTGGCCCTGATGCGCGGTCAGGAGGCGATGTTGCGCCTGGCTCAGGATGAGGCGATGCCCTATCAGCCGGTCATCGACAGCCTGGCGGCCCTGGCCGAGCGGTTCCCGACCCTCGAGGTACAACTGGCCAGCGCCGCGCAGGGCGATGTGGCGCGCAAACTGGTGGAGCGCCGCGCTGACCTGGGGTTGTTGTTTTATCACGACCAGATCCCCGAAGCGCTGGAGCGCCGGGTGCTGGGCAGCGTCGAGATGGTCACGGTCTGTGGCAGGGGGCATCCACTGGCGAGCCATGATTACGTGACCTGCCTGGAAATGGCCCGGCATCGGCAATTGCTCATGGCGACCCAGTCCAGTGTCTACCCCGGGAGTGAACAGGCCAGCCCGCAGGTCTGGCGCGCCGACAGTTTCTACGTCTTGGCCGAATGGCTGAGAAGCGGCCTGGGCTGGGCGTGGCTGCCACGGCATGTGGTGCAGTACCCGGCGTACCTGGGGGATATGGTCGAGCTCAACAGTGAGTGGACCCCGCCGGCCCTGGTGGTGGAACTGGTCTGGCGCCGCGACGAGCCTTTGGGCCCGGCCGCGCGCTGGCTGGCGGAACGTTTTGCCGTGCAGTTGCAGGCGATCGGCTGAAAACCCGATAAACTCCGCCGCCATGAACAGAACTCTCTATAGCGCATTGTTTTATCTGGGGCTGCCACTGGTAGCGATTCGGCTCTGGTTGCGGGCACGCAAGGCGCCGGCCTACGCCCGGCGCATCGGCGAGCGTTTTTCCTGGGGGTTGCCGGTGATGGTGCCGGGAGGCATCTGGGTCCACGCCGTGTCGGTGGGCGAGAGCATTGCCGCCGCGCCGATGATCCGCGCCTTGCTGCAACGTTATCCACAACTGCCGATCACGGTCACCTGCATGACGCCCACCGGTTCCGAGCGCATCCAGGCGTTGTTCGCCAACGAGCCGCGCATCCAGCATTGCTATTTGCCCTACGACTTGCCCTGCGCGGCCAACCGTTTCCTCGATCGGGTTCGGCCGGTGCTCGCGGTGATCATGGAAACCGAATTGTGGCCCAACCACATTCATCAATGCGCCAGGCGCGGCATCCCTGTTGCCCTGGCCAACGCGCGACTGTCGGAGCGTTCTGCGCGCGGTTATGCACGTTTGCCCAAACTCACCCGGCCAATGCTCGCCGAGATGAGCCTGTTCGCTGTCCAGACCGAAGCCGAGGCCGAGCGCTTGCGCCAGTTGGGTGCCCGCGCGCAAAACGTCGAGGTCACCGGTTCGATCAAGTTCGACCTGACCATCGACCCGCAACTGTTGGAAAGCGCCAGCGCCTTGCGCCATGAGTGGCAAGCGACGGAGCGCCCGGTATGGATCGCCGCCAGCACCCATGAAGGCGAAGATGAGGTGGTGCTGGCCGCCCACCGTCGGTTGCTCGCCAGTTATCCCGATGCGTTGCTGATCCTGGTGCCGCGCCATCCCGAGCGTTTCGATTCAGTGCATCAATTGTGTGAGAACGAAGGTTTCGCCACGGTGCGGCGTTCCAGCGCACAGCCTGTCACTGCCCAGACCACGGTGCTGTTGGGCGATACCATGGGCGAGCTGTTGTTTCTCTACGCGCTGGCCGACAGCGCGTTTGTCGGCGGCAGCCTGGTACCCAACGGCGGCCATAACCTGCTGGAACCGGCGGCACTGGCCAAACCGGTGCTCAGCGGGCCGCACCTGTTCAACTTCCTCGAAATTGCCGCGCAACTGCGCGAGGCCGGGGCGCTGACGGAAGTCGAAGACGCCGAAAGCCTGGCCTTGGCGGTACAACGCCTGTTCGAACTGCCTCGCGATGCCCAGCGCATGGCCGAGGCGGGGCTTGCGGTGATGCGCACCAATCAGGGCGCGTTGCAGCGGTTACTGGAGGGGTTGGGGCGGTTGATCGACTGAGTATCTGTGGGAGCAACGCTTGCTCGCGATGCAAGCGCCCCGGTTCCAGGGCGATCGAGTTGTATTCATCGCGGGCAAGCCTTGCTCCCACAGGGAGGTTGCTGAGGGGGCTTCCCTCCGAGGGGTTACTGCGTCGGCCGCGAGCGCAGTTGCTCCGCCGCAGCCTGTGCCAGATCCGGCGGTAGAAAGTCCTTGTCCGGGTTGTAGTCGGGTTTGAGATAGCGCGACAGGTCCTGCAGATCCGATGGGCTCAACGTACCCGCTGCCTGCTTGAGCCGCAGGTTGTCGAGGATGTAGTCGTAGCGGGCGTTGTTGTAGTTGCGCACCGAGGTGTACAGCTGACGCTGGGCATCGAGTACATCGACGATGTTGCGCGTGCCCACCTGGTAACCGATCTCCGTGGCTTCCACTGCGCTCTGGTTGGAGATGATGGACTGGCGGCGGGCCTGGACCTGTTCCACATCGGTATTCACCGCCCGGTGCAGGTTGCGGGTGTTCTCCACCACCTGCCGGCGCAGGGCCTCGCGCTGTTGTTCGGTCTGAGTCAGTTGCGAGTAGGATTCGCGAACCTGAGAGCTGGTCAGCCCGCCGCTGTAGATCGGGATGCTCAATTGCAGGCCGATGGTGCGTTGCTCGGCATCGCCACCATAACGCTGACCGGTGGGGCTGGGGTTGGTAAAACCGAGGCCATCGTTGTCGCCTTTTTTGTATTGGGCGATCGCATCGAGGGTCGGGGCATGCCCGGACTTGCGCTGACGCAGGGTGTCCTCGGCGGCCGTGACGGCGTAGTTGCTGGCCAGTAGATTGAGGTTCTGCTTGGCGGCCGTATCGACCCAGGCCTTGGCGTCGTTCGGTGCCGGCGGCAGGATCGGCAGCGTGTGGACGATGCCCTGGAGCGAGTTGTACTGACGGTTGGTCAGGGTGATCAGGGCTTCGAAGGCGTCGTCGACCTGCCGCTGGGCCAGGATCCGGTTGGCTCGCGCGGTGTCGTAGCTGGCCTGGGATTGCAGCACGTCGGTCTTGTCCGACAGACCCACGTCGAAGCGCTCGTTGGACTGGTCGAGCTGACGCTTGAACGCCGCTTCCTCGGCCTTGGTCGAGGCCAGGTTGTCCTGGCTGCGCAGCACGTTGAAATAGCTCTCGGCGCTTTGCAGGATCATGTTCTGTTCAGTGGCCGAGAGTTGCAGCGACGCTTGTTCGTTGACCGACTTCGCCGCCTGGAACTGAAACCAGCGATCGGCACGGAAAATCGGCTGGGACAGCGTGGCCTGGTAGACCGTACCGCTACGGGAGGCGGTCATGGCGGGCTCGTCGAGCTCGGTACGGGTGTTGTTCAGGTCGGCACCGGCCGACAGGTTGGGTAGCAACCCGGCGCGCGCCTGGGGCACCACTTCTTTCTGGGCGCCATACTGGGCGCGGGCGGCGGCCAGGTCGGCGTTGTTGTCCACCGCTTCCTGGTACACGCTCACCAGATCGGTTTTGGTGGTCAAGGGCGCTTCGGCAGCCCAGGCCATTCCATTGGACGCACAAGACACGGCAAGGGCCAGTGAGAGTTTGCGCAGCATGAGGCGTTCCCTACTTCTCAAATGATTGCGCACAAGAGGCGCGGCGTAGCGAGTGTAGTTGCGCCCGCGCACGGCAACAATCCTGTATATGCGCCATTCATCACGCCTTTTGCCCTGGCGATGGCGTTCTGGCGTGGTTGTGTCTAGACTGGCCGGGTTCTTGTCGGGGTGCCTTGCTATGAGGCTGAGATCGAATAATTTCGGATCCCGTTGAACCTGATCAGGTTAGCGCCTGCGTAGGGAACAAGATTTCTCGTCACCCGGCGAGTCCTCTTGTGCTTCGTCCGGGATGTTGTTCGACAATCGACTTTCGATCTTCGAGCAGCCTCGAGCAGCAAGCACAGCGTCCGCACTCTCGTGCAGGGACGCGTCCATTCGTTACAGGTTCGCTCCGACAAAAATCCACTGCCTGGATGTGTGTCTGGAGAGCCCGTGATGACGACAAAATCAAAAAACGCGACCAACCTCAGTGATTCGGCCAAGGTCGATGAGCAATCGGTTCAGCCCTTTACCCGCTCGCAAAAAATCTATGTCCAGGGCAGCCGCCCGGATATTCGCGTGCCCATGCGCGAAATCAGCCTCGACGTGACCCCCACCGACTTTGGCGGCGAAATCAATGCGCCCGTGGTGGTGTACGACACTTCGGGTCCCTACACCGACCCGAATGTGATCATCGACGTACGCAAAGGCCTGGCCGATGTGCGCTCACCGTGGATCGAAGCCCGTGGCGACACCGAGCGCCTGGCGGGACTGAGCTCCAACTTCGGCCAGGAACGCCTGGCCGATCCCGAGCTGACCAAACTGCGCTTCGCCCATGTGAACAACCCGCGTCGCGCCAAACCCGGCGCCAACGTCAGCCAGATGCACTACGCGCGCAAAGGCATCATCACCGCTGAGATGGAATACGTCGCCATCCGCGAAAACATGAAGCTGGAAGTGGCCCGCGCCGCCGGCCTGCTGGACCAGCAACACGCCGGCCACAGCTTCGGTGCCAGTGTGCCGAAAGTCATCACCCCGGAATTCGTGCGTGACGAAATCGCCCGGGGGCGCGCGATCATCCCGGCCAACATCAACCACACCGAACTGGAACCGATGATCATCGGCCGTAACTTCCTGGTGAAGATCAACGGCAACATCGGCAACAGCGCACTGGGCTCGTCCATCGAAGAAGAAGTGGCGAAGCTGACCTGGGGGATTCGCTGGGGTTCGGACACGGTCATGGACCTGTCCACCGGCAAGCACATCCACGAAACCCGCGAGTGGATCATCCGCAACTCGCCAGTTCCGATCGGCACCGTGCCGATCTATCAGGCCCTGGAAAAAGTCGGCGGCGTGGCCGAAGACCTGACCTGGGAGCTGTTCCGCGACACGTTGATCGAACAGGCCGAGCAGGGCGTCGACTACTTCACCATCCACGCCGGCGTGCTGCTGCGTTATGTGCCGATGACCGCCAAGCGCGTCACCGGCATCGTCAGCCGTGGTGGTTCGATCATGGCCAAGTGGTGCCTGGCGCACCACAAAGAGAACTTCCTCTACACCCACTTCGAAGACATCTGCGAAATCATGAAGGCCTACGACGTCAGCTTCTCGCTGGGCGATGGCCTGCGTCCGGGTTCGATTGCCGACGCCAACGACGAAGCGCAGTTCGGTGAGCTGGAAACCCTCGGCGAGCTGACCAAGATCGCCTGGAAGCATGACGTGCAGTGCATGATCGAAGGCCCGGGCCACGTGCCGATGCAGTTGATCAAAGAGAACATGGACAAGCAGCTGGAGTGCTGCGACGAGGCGCCGTTCTACACCCTCGGCCCGCTGACCACCGATATTGCGCCGGGCTATGACCACATCACCTCCGGTATCGGTGCGGCGATGATTGGCTGGTTCGGTTGCGCCATGCTCTGCTACGTCACCCCGAAAGAACACTTGGGACTGCCGAACAAGGATGACGTGAAGACCGGGATCATCACCTACAAGATCGCCGCGCATGCGGCCGATCTGGCCAAAGGGCACCCAGGCGCGCAAATCCGCGACAACGCCTTGAGCAAGGCGCGTTTCGAGTTCCGCTGGGAAGACCAGTTCAACCTCGGCCTGGATCCGGACACCGCCCGCTCGTACCACGATGAAACCCTGCCGAAGGATTCGGCCAAGGTCGCGCATTTCTGCTCGATGTGCGGGCCGAAGTTCTGCTCGATGAAAATCACCCAGGAAGTGCGCGAGTACGCGGCCAACCAGCGCATTGAAGCGGTGGATGTCGATGTCGCCCAGGGCTTGGCGGAACAGGCTGAGCGGTTCAAGAAGGAAGGTAGTCAGCTTTATAAGAAAGTCTGATCAATGCTGAGGGCGGCGGTGACTTCACCGCCGTCATCGCGAGCAGGCTCGCTCCCACAGTGGATCTCGGTTGTTCACAAATTTTGTGTTCGCCGCAAATCTCCTGTGGGAGCGAGCCTGCTCGCGATAGCAATCGCCAGAACAACAAATATCCCCCGAGATAACAACTTTGAACATCCAACCCAGCACCTACTCCCCCGACGCCGCCGTCCCCTTGGACAGGCGCGTCTTCGGCGCCCGCGATCTGTTTTCCCTGTGGTTCTCCCTCGGCATCGGCCTGATGGTCTTGCAGGTTGGCGCCTTGCTCGCGCCGGGCCTGGGCCTGAGCGGTTCGTTGCTGGCGATTTTCCTCGGCACATTGGTGGGCGTCTTGCTGCTGGCGGCCGTCGGGGTGATCGGCAGCGACACCGGCCTGTCGGCCATGGCCGCCCTCAAGCTCAGCCTGGGTGGCAAGGGTGCGAGCGTGCCGGCGGTGTTGAACCTGTTGCAGTTGATCGGTTGGGGCTCATTCGAAATCATCGTCATGCGTGACGCCGCCAGCCTGCTCGGCGCCCGGGCCTTCAGCGAGGGCAGCCTGGGCTCGAACCCTCTGCTGTGGACGTTGTTTTTCGGCGCACTGGCGACCCTGCTGGCGGTGAGCGGGCCGCTGACGTTCGTGCGTAAGGTCCTGCGCAAGTGGGGCATCTGGCTGCTGTTGGCGGCGTGCATCTGGCTGACCTGGAACCTGTTTGCCAAGGCTGATCTGGCGGCGTTGTGGGCGCGGGCGGGAGATGGTTCGATGCCGTTTGCCGTCGGTTTCGACATTGCGATAGCCATGCCGCTGTCCTGGTTGCCGCTGATTGCCGACTACTCACGCTTCGGCAAACGCGCAAAAAACGTCTTCGGCGGCACCGCGCTGGGGTTCTTTATCGGTAATTTCTGGCTGATGAGCCTGGGCGTGGCCTATACCCTGGCGTTCGCGCCGAGCGGTGAAGTCAACGCGCTGTTGCTGGCCCTGGCGGGCGCCGGGCTGGGCATCCCGCTGCTGCTGATTTTGCTGGATGAATCGGAAAATGCCTTCGCTGATATCCACTCGGCGGCGGTGTCCAGCGGCATGCTGACGGGGTTGAAAGTCGAGCACCTGGCCTTGGCGATTGGCGTGGTCTGCACCTTGATCGCCTGCTTCGCGCCGTTGGCGCAGTATCAGAATTTCCTGTTGCTGATCGGCTCGGTGTTCGCACCGCTGTTCGGGGTGGTGCTGGTGGACCACTTCATCCTGCGCAAGCGCGCCAGCCGGGTCGTGTCAGCGGCGTTGTGCTGGCCGGCACTGTTGGCCTGGCTGGGCGGGGTGAGCACCTATCACCTGCTGGCCAACTTCTACCCGGACATCGGCGCCACCCTGCCGTCGCTGGTCCTGGCAGGGTTGCTGCAACTGATACTGGGCCGGGCTTTCAACTACGGCCGGGAAACAGCTCGGGCTTGAGGATGCCATTGAGGCGCGGGTAAGCGATCTTCAGTTCGATGTGGCCCAGGGCGTATGGCGCGATGGTGCTCACTTGGTACTTGAGGATCACGCCGCCGTAGGTCAGCGCCACGTTCGGGGTTTTCTGGAACGGCCACTGCTTCACGAACTCCGGTTCCTGATCCAGTTTGGTGCTGATCAGCCAGCTGTTGTGGGCGACCTGCACGGCTTTCCAGAACGCCTCTTCCTGGCCCGGCAGCAGCATGTCCGACAGCGTCAATACCTTGTGCTGTTGGCGTGAATAGTTGATGAAACCACGACCCGGTGTACCGTGCGCACCGCCAGTGTCCAGGTAGCTGGACAATTCGATGATCACCAAGCCGTCATGCTGCTCCCGTACCTTGGCTTGCAAGTAACTGCTGTTGCGCGGCGCGGCGCTGCGCAAAAACTGCTCGCGGTAGGCGGCCAGCGTCGGCGCCACCGGAGCGTCCGGTGTGGTGCGGGTCATTTGCAGCAGGCGTTTCTCGATAATGCCGTCCAAGGCCGGCTCGGCGGGAAAGCGCAGGGTGTCAATGTTGACCAGGGGGCAGTCGGCGCTGGCGCATCCTGGTTGTAGTTGTTCCGAGGCATCGCGAGTGGTTTCCAGCGGAGCGCGGTAGTTGGGCTGGAACAGGCTTTGGCAAGCGCCCAGGGTCAGGGCAATAGCGGCCACGCAAAGGGTTTTGAAAAGCGACATGGGCGTCCTTCATGAAACAGGGAAAGGCGAAAAGTTACCCGCTTCGACTGTCGGCAGGGCAATCAGTTCGCCACTAAGCTCATTAGAGTGGCTTTGAGGGCAGCCGTCTATCCCGATGACTGGAAAGGGGCTGCATCAAACGGTACGGGCGCGTTAGGATGGCGCGAAGCCGAGGCTGGAACCTCGCATCGATCCGCTGCAAACGAGGACTGTCATGACCGATTTCGCCAACGCCACACCGAGCGCCGTGGACATCGTAAAGCGTGAAAACTGCTTTCAGGGTTTCTACAAACTCGATCGCGTCCACCTGCGCCACGAGTTGTTTGCCGGTGGCATGAGCCGTGAAATCAGCCGTGAACTGTTCGTGCGTCATGACGCGGTGTGCGTGCTGCCCTACGATCCGCAACGCGATGAGGTGGTACTGATCGAGCAGTTTCGCGTCGGCGCCATTGGCAAGACCACCAACCCCTGGCTGGTGGAACTGGTGGCCGGCCTGATCGACAAGGACGAGCAACCGGAAGAAGTTGCTCATCGCGAAGCGCAGGAGGAAGCTGGGCTTGTCTTCGCTGCGCTCTGGCCGATGACCAAGTATTTTCCATCGCCGGGCGGCAGTAATGAATTCGTGCATCTTTATTTGGGGCGTTGCGACAGTGCGGGGGCAGGTGGCCTGCATGGGCTTGTGGAAGAAGCCGAGGACATTCGTGTGAAGGTCTGGGCTTTTGAAGATGCCTTGCAAGCAGTGCGCGACGGGCAGATTTGCAACGCGGCCAGCATCATTGCCTTGCAATGGCTGGCCTTGAATCGCGATGAAGTGAGGGGGCTATGGTCTTAAGCAAGCTGCGCGACCGTTATCGCGTCGATCTGGTCGGGTTGCAGGCCGCCTGCGAGGCCAACTACGCCCGCCTGATGCGCTTGTTGCCGGACATGCGCAACGACCCCGCGCCCCGGCGCATCGCCGTGACCCATGGCGACCAGATGCTCGGCGTGCTGGCCATTGAAGTGCTGCAAACTTGCCCATACACCACCACCTTGCAAGTGCGCCAGGAACACAGCCTGCCCTGGTTGCCGGTGCCGCAACTGGAAGTGCAGGTCTATCACGATGCGCGCATGGCCGAAGTCGTGAGCGCCGAACATGCGCGACGTTTTCGCGGCATCTATCCTTATCCCAATGCGTCGATGCACCAACCGGATGAAAAGGCCCAGTTGAACCTGTTTCTGGGGGAATGGCTGAGTCATTGCCTGGCGCTGGGCCACGAATTCGAGGTTGTTCGGTAGCTGCCGGTCAAAAACTGGACACTGGTTGTGAACCGGTTCCGGTTCGCGGGTTTCCCCTTTCGATCTTCCCCAGCATAATTGCCGCTTCATCCAATGGCGTAGTCGCGCCTGGGAGAGAGCGATTTGCCGAGCGTATCCACCTTGACCACCGCCGATACGGCGCTGCTGGTCCAACTGTCTGACAGTCACCTGTTTGCCGAGGCCGACGCTTCGTTGCTGGGCATGAACACCCGCGACAGCCTGCGGGCGGTCATTGACTTGGTGCTCAGGCAGCAGCCGAGCATCGATCTGATGCTTGCCACTGGGGATTTGTCCCAGGACGGTACGCTGCAGTCCTATGAGGCGTTTCGGCAGCTGAGTGCGCGTATCGACGCGCCGGCGCGTTGGATTCCCGGTAACCATGATGAGCCGCAGGTGATGCTTGAGGCGGCGGTCAAGAGTACGTTGCTCGATCCGGTGGTGGACATTGGCAATTGGCGGGTGACGATGCTCGATTCTGCCGTGCCAGGTTCTGTGCCGGGGTTTTTGGCCGAGGAGCAATTGATTCTGTTGGCCAATGCTTTGAGCGAGGCGCCGGAGCGACATCACTTGGTGTGCCTGCATCATCATCCTGTTTCGATTGGGTGTGCGTGGATGGAGCCGATTGGGTTGCGTAATCCTGAGGCGCTGTTTGCGGTGTTGGATCGGTTTCCTCAGGTGCGTGCTGTTCTGTGGGGGCATGTGCATCAGGAGGTTGATCAGGTGCGTGAGGGGGTTCGTTTGTTGGCTTCGCCTTCGACCTGTATTCAGTTTGAGCCGGGGAGTGAGGATTTTGCGGTGGGGGGGCAGGCGCCGGGGTATCGGTGGTTGCGGCTCTTGCCGGATGGGCGGTTGGAGACGGGGGTTGAGCGGGTGGTTGGGTTTGCGTTTACCCCGGACTATGGCTCCAACGGGTATTAAGTTCGGCCCAACTGTGGGAGCGAGCTTGCTCGCGATGGCGGCCTTACAGCCGGCCAGGATGTTGTTGACCGGGTACATATCCATTGCTGCGGTAACGGCCACTTATGGTTCCGCCCTTACGGCGGGTCACTTTCGAAAAGCGCGAAAGTAACCAAAGCGCTTCTGCCCCACCACTCGGTGCCTCGCCTAGGCTCGGCATGCCCGAACGAAGGCATTGCTCCGTGGGCCCGCCGCGAAGGGCCATCCATGGCCCAGCGCGGCTACCTCGGCATCCATGCCGAGGTGCCCACTACGCAATACCTACGTTCGGCCAGCGTGGTTAACGGGGCGCCCAAGATCAACCTCCACCGCGAGGCGGCCTGATAGCCGGCCTGGTTTTAGCGGGTGTACACCCATCCGATTTGTTTGAGCAGGATCTGTGGGAGCAAAGCTTGCTCGCGAAGGCGGCGGTACATTCGGCATTGATGCAAGCAGACTCACCGCTATCGCGAGCAAGCTTTGCTCCCACAAGATTGGCGGTGGGCACTGATCTTATAAACGACCGAAACCAGTGTGGGAGCGAGCCTGCTCGCGATGGCGGCCTGACAGCCGACCAGGGTTTGTGGGAATGGTCGGACAGGCCTCCGGGCTGCAGTAGATTTTTCCGACGAACTCTGGCGGTTGCCGGGTGGGAAGGGCTGTCGCTAGTCTTTTTCCGTCGCTGCAAATTCAGCGGCCGGGCTTGGAAATCCGATAAGTAGACGGCGCGAAAGCGCCCTTCATAACGTATGCTTGCGGTCGTTTTTTGACCATGCTTTCGTTATGGCGGCTGTGCGCGGGAGACCTTCGGGTCTGTCGGGCTCGTTTACCCCGGTTTTCCAACCTGCGTACGGCTGCCACCCCCTCGCTTGGAAACGAACGTGGTAGCTCCAACCAGTAAACGGAGTGTCACCCTATGTTCAAAGCCACACCCAATCCCCCCGAAACTGATCCCTCATCACCCCACGCCGGTCTCGATCCCCAAAAACTCGATGAAGCCGCCAAGCGCGCCATCGACCATTATCTCGACCCCAAGCCCCAACCCAAGAAGAAACAACCCTCAAGCCAACTGTTCTCCGTCGCGGAGAGCGCAGACACCGAAACCCTCCTAGCCAACCTCAGCGAAACCCTAGCCTCCGCCAACGCCATGCTCGGCGACCTGACCTTCGACCTGGAAGGCTCGCGTCGGCATTTCGCCCTGGGAGTCCAGCAGATGATCGAACTCAGTGAATTGTTGGCGAACCGGGCGTTGGATATCGTCGATCCGCGCTAGCGCCGAGCGGAAGCATTGTGTGGGAGCACTTATCGCCGACCTGTCTCCGGTGGCAGTACTTCAATCCAACTGTGGGAGCGAGCTTGCTCGCGAAGATGGTGGTACATCCAACGCTGATGCAAGCTGGTCCACCGCCATCGCGAGCAGGCTCGCTCCCACATTTTTTTCGAGTTGTTCTCAGGTATCGCATTCACCACAAATCCCTGTGGGAGCGAGCCTGAACTGGTCAAGTAATTCTGGACACCAGTTAAGGTTTCACGCCGCCAGTTTCTCCATGGCTACCGGCGACCGGTAGTCGTTGTAGCTATGGAGCCTGACGTTGTTGTATCGCATCACATAACGTTGCACATCCACGCGGGCTTCATGCTCCGAGCTGTAGCCATCGTCTGGCACCCACTCTGATTTCAGGCTCCCAAAGAAACGCTCCATCGGGGCGTTGTCCCAGCACTCACCTTTACGACTCATGCTGTGCAGGAGATAGGTGGGGTGTGTAAGCGCTGTGAGGCGTTGAGCTAACCCATACTAATTGCCCGTGAGGCTTGACCATATAACACCCAAGCAATTTGCTGACCCGATACAGGGCACCAGATTGCGGTGTGTGAAGACGCTATGAACCGAAAGTTCGCACAACACACAAACCTATCGCATACCCATTCGCTGGAACGTGACCGCAAGGCACGCGCTGGCTACCGAATTTCTTGACGACCATAGAGCATTGGAACCACCTGATCCCATCCCGAACTCAGCAGTGAAACGATGCATCGCCGATGGTAGTGTGGGGTTTCCCCATGTGAGAGTAGGTCATCGTCAAGATTAAATTCCGAAACCCCTATCTGCTGACGCAGGTAGGGGTTTTGTTTTAGTAGAAGTTATCGATTTTCGCTGGCACGTTACTGTTGAACGGGCCGGTCACAGAATTTCTTGACGACCATAGAGCATTGGAACCACCTGATCCCATCCCGAACTCAGCAGTGAAACGATGCATCGCCGATGGTAGTGTGGGGTTTCCCCATGTGAGAGTAGGTCATCGTCAAGATTGAATTCCCAGAACCCCTGTCTGCTGATGCAGACAGGGGTTCTGTCGTTTTGGGCCGGTAATCGGATCGCCCCTCATGATTGCTGGCCACACACGGCAAACCCTGTGGCCATTGCTATGCTGTGATAGTCGGGGCATCTGAAAAATGGCCCGCGACGTCACTGGTCATGGGGATTCCAATAATGAAAAACCCTTATGCTCCTGGCTTCTGGTGCGCCCTCGCAGCGTTGGTGTTGCTTTCGGCCACTTATTTCTATGGCGTCATGCTGACTCACCAGATCGACAAAGCACTGATCTTCCTCGATAGCGCGGCTGCGCTGATCGGTGTGATATCCATCGCAATCGTGGCCTGGGCATCGCTCCAAGGCCAACGCATCAAAAAAAAGCATCTTGAGCAGGGCAAGACTCTGGTGCTGATCTGGGATACCAAGGTTGCATTACGCCGGGTCGAAACGGTCTTCGATCGTTACTTCTGGGGCAGTTACTGGCAGCCTGGCCGCACATTCCAGGAAGTCATGGGTGAACTCACCGGTACTCCATTGGAAAAAAGTCTCGAGGCCTTGAAGACCCAATGTGCGGCATTGGACAAACAGGTCGCCGAAGACGACTGGCATTGGCTGAACAACGCTCGTGAGCTCTGCGACGTCGCTAACGCTATGGCGCGGGAGCGCTATCAACTGGACTTCTGCGATCCTCGCGCGGACTCATCGGGCGCGACGGTGATCAATCGTGATTTCGAAGTGTTGGTGTACACCTGGACGGCACGGCTGAAGACGTTCGACCATCAACTCGATGAGATTGAAGTTCAATATTCGTAGACCCTCTCTCAAGAAAACGCTTCCCCCCTTTAAACATTGGGCCCGCTGGCATGCCTGATGGTAATCTCCCTCCACTTCGCGGCGTCGAGCCACACCCTTAGCGGTGTCAGGGAAGACGACGGCTTTTTCAACCATGGATATTGATCGGATCACTCATGAATAAATCAGCAAGCGTACTTCTGGGAATCGTTGTGGTCGTCGGTGCAATCAGCGCGGGTGGCGCCTGGTACACCGGAACGAAACTCGAAGGAGTGCTGCAAACCGCCATTGCCGACAGCAACAAGCAAATGCAAACGGCCCTGGCCGGGTCAAATGGCACGGCTTCGATCGAGCTGGTGTCATTGGACCGTGGGACTTTCAGCAGCACCGCCCATTATCGCCTCAAAGGTGAAGGCGAGATGTTTGGTGATGAACCGGTTGAATTGCTGTTCGTCGACAACATCGAACATGGCCCGCTGCCGTTCTCGCGCCTGATGACGCTCAAATGGTTGCCGGTCATGGCTACCAGCCACACCGAACTTGAACGCACGCCGTTGACCGAGAAATGGTTCGTCGCTGCCAAGGACAAGTCGCCGCTCAAAGGTGTGGTCAACCTGGGCTACGACCAGTCGACCCACGGCACGTTCGAGTTGCTGCCCCTGGACACCAAGCTGGATGAACAGTCCCAGCTCAGTTTCTCTGGTCTGAAGATCGACCTGGCCTCCAGCGCCCAGGCAGAGAAAATCAAGGCTGACGGTTATATGGACAGCTTCAAGCTGACCACTGTTGCTGAAGACCAGACGCCGGTGCAAGTCGAGCTCAACGGCCTGACGCTCGCCAGCAACCTGAGCAAGAGCACTTATGGTTATTACATGGGTGATAACGTTTTGATGCTCAGCAACAGCAAGACTACTTTTGGTGAGCAGAAGTCGGTCTTGGGCCTGAAGAACTTCGAAATGAAGAACAACAGCACCGAAAATGGCACCAGCGCATCGGGGCGTGCTGATTACAAGGTCGGTGAGTTGTCCTTCAACGATAAGGCTATCGGTTCTGCGCAGATGGCGGTCAGCCTGAAGAACCTGGACATCCCGGCCACCATGTCGCTCATGCAGGTCTATCAAACCAAGCTGCAACCCTACGAGCAGGCGGCGGCTGAAGCGGCAGCAGCCGGTGAGCCAGCGCCAGAGCTGGTGCTGAGCGAGGCTGAGGAGGCGCAGGTCAAGGCCGACCTGGAAAAACTCCTGGCCGGCGGCCCGCAAGTGGCACTGGAGAATCTGTCGTTCACTACAGCCAATGGCGAAAGCCGCGCGACGCTGGTCATCGACCTTACCAAGCCGCAATCCATGGACCTGCCGCCTGATCAACTGGGTCGTCAGTTGCTCGCCTTGCTGGATTTCAATTTGAAAGTCTCCAAGCCGATGCTGGTTGATCTGTTGACCGTGCAGGCGAAAATGGAAGGCCAGACCGACGCCAAGTTGATCGCCGATCAGGCCACTGCCACCAGCGATATGTTCAGCGCGATGGCGGTGGGCACAGAGCTGGCAACGCTTGAAGGCAACGATGTGGTCACCAAGCTGCACTACGCCAACAATCAAGTTGATTTCAACGGTCAGAAGATGACAGTCGAACAATTCACCGCGTTTGTGATGAACAAGTTGGGTGGCGGCGTAACCATCCAGTAATCGACTGGAGCAACATCCAAAGCCCGGCCTGTGCATTGCGCACAGGCCGGTTTTTTTTGCCCGCGAAAATCTGCATCGATTCTGAAGAATTATGGCGTTTTGGAAAACGACCCGCTCCAGAGTGCAAAACTAGGTCCATTAGAGCTTGGCTGGATTCCTTTGATCCGGCTTCCTGTTTGATGGGCAAGGGGGCACTGCGACCCGGCTGGCCATGTAAGGATGCTGACGAATGCCGCGTACTGTGGGTCCCTTTATTCAATGTGGTTTGCGCCCGTTGTTTCGCCTCGCGCTGTGCAGCCAATTGTGCTGGCCGGTGCTGGCGTTTGCCGATACCGCCTATGACCAGATGGTGCATGACGCTCGCGCCGGCCATTACACGCCTGCATTGACCGCCTTGCGCCAGGTCCCGGTCGATCAGGCCAGCACCGCGCAAATCAGTGACCATCTGCAGATTGCCAGCTGGGCCGGTTTCGATGCCGAGGTGGTGAAAGTCTATGAAGCCCAAGGCCGCTATCGCGACCTGCCCGTTGCGGCGCTGACTGCAACGGCACGTGCCTATCGCAATCTCAAGCGTTGGGACTCGGCCACCGCGCTCTATCGCCAGGCTTTAATCGTCGAACCTCAGAATCCCCATCTGCAACTGGGTCTGGCCTTAACCCAGGCCGACGCCGGTAAACCCGACGAAGCAGTCAGTCGTGCCAGGACCATGGTCGCAGCCAAACCTGAGGACCCGACGCGTCGACTGGCCTTGGGTTATGCCCTGACCCGTGCCAACAGTCCACACGAGGCGCTGTTCGAATACGACCAGGCCTTTACCCGCGCCGGCAACAATCTTGAGGTCGCCCGCGAATACATCATTGCGCTGCAACGTGCCCGCTTGCCTGAGCCGGCCTTGCGCCTGGCTCGTCTGCAACCCGGGTTGATCGATCAGGGCGTGCAGCGGCGACTGGAGGGCGATGTTGCGGCTGAACGGGTGCGCCTGGCGGACATGGCCAGCCGCAGCGAGAAGGATCGCTTCGTTATCGCAGACCGCGCCCTGGCCGATTACGACAAGCTGCTCGCCACCTGGACTCCGGTGGCCGAGGCTCATGACGATGTACTGCGCTGGCGCATCGACCGCATCGGCGCCCTGAACGCCCGTGCTCGACGAGCTGAAGTGATTGCTGAATACCAAAGGCTGCTCGCCGAAGGGGTTGCCATTCCCACCTATGCCTTGCGCTGGGTGGCGTCCTCCTATCTGGAGCAGCGTGAACCGGAGATTGCCGTCGATCTGTACCGCCGGGTACTGACGGCACCTGATGCCGATCCGGCGGACCGCTTCGAAGACAGCACCGCGCTCTACTACGCACTGCTGGAAAGTGAAAAATCCGAAGAGGCCCGTGCCCTGGCTGAAGACTTGGCCAAATCCCAGCAACCACGCGTCGAGCTCAAGGGGCTGCCCATCGGCAACCCCAATGACGAGTGGATGGACGCACAACAACTCGCCGCTCAGGCCGGCACATATGGCGCCGACCTGCCCACCGCCGAGACGCGTCTGGCGACCCTGGTCAATCAAGGCCCCGGCAACATCGGGTTGCGACTGGCCCAGGCTGATCTGTATCAGGCCCGGCAATGGCCGCGACGTTCTGAAAGCCTGCTCAAGGAAGTCGAGACCACGACCCCGCGTAACCGTGAGCTGGAAGTCGCCCAGGCCCGCGCCGCCATGGATCTGCAGGAGTGGCGGCAGATGGACGCGCTGACCGATGACGTGGTCGCCCGGTACCCGGAGAACGCCCACGTCAAACGCCTGCAACGCCAGCGCGAAGTGCACGACATGGCTGAACTGCGTATCGAAGCCTACACCGGCAAGAGTTATGGCGGCGGCAGCGGCGATGCCGGTGCAGTCACCGGTAGTCGCGACTTCGGCATTGAAACGCTGCTCTACAGCCCACCCATCAATGAAGACTGGCGGCTATTCGGTGGCGTCGGTTACGCCACCGGTGATTTCGAAGAAGGCACCGGCCACCATCGCTGGCAGCGTCTGGGTGTGGAGCGCCGCACCCGTGACATGACGCTGGAAGCGGAAGTCTCCAACCACTCGTACGGCTCCGGTGACAAGCAGGGGGCACGCCTGGCCGTGGCCCGGGACATCAACGATCACTGGCAGTACGGTGGCAGCCTGGATTACCTCTCGGCCGCCACCCCGCTGCGGGCGCTCAACAGCGGTATCCGCGCCAACGGCGGCAGTGGTTTTGTTCGCTGGCGTGCCCATGAAAGCCGGGAGTGGCAACTGGCGGTCAGCCCATCGCATTTCAGTGACGGTAACAACCGTCTCGAAACCCTGCTCACCGGTCGCGAAGGCATTTACAGCGCTCCGCGGCTGCAAGTGGAGCTGGGCCTGGAAGTGGGTGCCAGTCGCAACAGCGGCTCTGACGAAGTCCCCTACTTCAACCCCAAGTCAGATCTGAGCGTCATGCCGACCGTCAGCGCCAATCATGTGTTGTACCGCCGCTACGAAACGACGTGGAGTCAGCAGTTCCAGGCCGGCGCCGGTACCTACAGCCAGCGCGACCACAGCACCGGTGCCATGGGCCTGCTCAGCTACGGCCAGCGTTTTATCTGGAACGACGTGCTTGAGGCAGGTGCCGCACTGAGTTGGCTCAACCGCCCCTATGACGGCGACCGCGAAAGCGATCTGCGCCTGCTTGTCGACCTCACCTACCGCTTCTAGAAGAGTTTGAAGATGCCTGTCATTTCGCGATTCATCCTTCTGCTGGGGGTCTTGCTGATCAGCGCTTGTGCCCAGCAAGCCCCGGCGTTCACAGCGCCCTCACAGCGCCCGCTGGCGGCCAACGACGCCCCGTGGCCGAAAAACCATGTGCTCGGCATCGCCTATCACGACGTGGAAGACCGCGACCCCGACCAGGCGCTCGTGGCCGTGCGTACCGAACGCCTGATCGAGCAATTGGCTTGGCTGCGGGAAAACAACTACCAGCCGGTAACCGTGGACCAGATCATCACCGCTCGCAACGGTGGCCCGGAACTGCCGCCGCGGGCGGTGTTGTTGAGTTTTGACGACGGTTACTCAAGCTTTTACACCCGCGTCATGCCGATCCTGCGCGCCTATAACTGGCCGGCGCTATTGGCCCCGGTCGGTAGTTGGATCGACACGCCGTCGAACCAGCCGGTGGACTTCGCTGGAGTGCCGCGCAAGCGCTCCGAGTTTTTGACCTGGGAGCAAATTCGCGAGGTCTCGAAATCGGGCCTGGTGGAAATCGCCGCCCACACCGACGCCAATCACAAAGGGGTACTGGCCAACCCGCAAGGCAACCTGCAACCGGCGGCGACGACCCGGCGCTACGATCCCGCCACCGGTCGTTATGAAAGCGAAGCTGATTTCCAGGCTCGCCAGCGCAAGGACGTGGTGGCCATTTCCGAGAAGATCCGCAAGGTCACCGGCTACAGTCCGCGCGTGTGGGTCTGGCCCTACGGTGCCGCCGATGGCACCGCCTTGCAGGTGATTGGCAGCGAAGGCTACCAAATGGCCCTGACTCTGGAAGATGGTCTGGACAGCCTCAATAACCTGATGAGTGGCCCGCGTTTTCTGGTGGCCTCCGATCCGGATGGTGCGCACTTCGCCGAGAGCGTCGTCGGCGTGCAGACCATGGACCCGTTGCGGGTGGTCCATGTCGACCTGGATTACGTCTATGACCCGGATCCTGTGCAGCAGGAAGCCAATGTCGGCAAGCTGATCCAGCGCATTTACGACCTGGGCGCCAACACCGTTTTCCTGCAAGCCTTTGCCGATCCGAAAGGTGATGGTCTGGTGCATTCGCTGTACTTTCCCAACCGTCATCTGCCGGTACGGGCCGATCTGTTCGATCGGGTTGCGTGGCAACTGAAAACCCGGGCCAACGCCAAGGTCTTCGCCTGGATGCCAGTGCTCAGTTTTGGCCTGGATTCGAAACTGCCCCGCGTACAACGTTGGGACCCGGAAACCGGCCGCACGGGTGTGGACCCGGATCAGTACGTACGTTTGTCGCCCTTCGATCCGAGCGTGCGGCGGGTCATCGGCGAAATCTACGAAGACCTGGCGCGGATGAGTTCGGTGGACGGCGTTCTGTACCACGACGACGCCGTGTTTTCTGACTTCGAGGACGCCGGCCCCGCCGCCCTGAAAGTCTATGCCGCCAACGGCCTGCCGACGTCCATCGCCGCCCTGCGGGACGACCCAGCGGCGATGCAGCGCTGGACTCGTTTCAAGAGCCGCTACCTGATCGACTTCACCCACGAGCTCACTGCCAAGGTCCGCGCGATTCGTGGCCCGCAGGTGCTGACAGCGCGCAATATTTTTGCCGAACCGATGCTCAATCCCGAAAGCGAAGCCTGGTTCGCCCAGAACCTGGACGACTTTCTTGGCGCCTACAACTGGACGGCCCCGATGGCCATGCCGTTGATGGAAAAGCAGACCCGCGAGCAATCCGGTCCCTGGCTTGAGCGCCTGGTGGAGACCGTCAAGGCCCGCCCCGGTGCGCTCAAGCGCACGGTGTTCGAATTGCAGGCCCGTGACTGGCACAGCAAACCGGTCAGCGACATCGACGGCGAACAATTGGCCGAATGGATGGGACGCCTCAAGCGTTCAGGCGTGACCAGTTTCGGCTACTACCCGGACAACTTCATCGAAGACCAGCCCGCTGTGAAAACCGTGCGGCCGGCGCTCTCCAACAAGTGGAATCCTTGACATGCTCGACAGACTGCTCGCCCTGCTGGTGCTGGCGATCGTCCTTGGGGTGCCCCTGGGCCTGATCTTCCTGGTCACCGGGCAATTCCTGATGGACTTCGTGTTCTTTTACCCGCTGTTCATGTCCGGGCTGTGGATCGCCGGCGGCCTGTATTTCTGGCTGCACTGGGAGCGTCACTGGCCGTGGAAGGACGACACCCTGCCGCCGCCGCTGGCCGGGGAACCGCTGATCAGCATTCTGATTCCGTGCTTCAACGAGGGCGACAACGTCGCCGATACCATACACGCCGCGCTGGGCCAGCATTACCCGAACATCGAGGTCATCGCCATCAACGACGGCTCGAAAGACAACACCGCGCAAGTGCTCGACCAACTGGCGGCTGATGACCCGCGCCTGCGCGTGCTGCATCTGGCGGAAAACCAGGGCAAGGCCGTGGCCCTGCGCATGGGCGCCATCGCGGCGCGCAGTGAATACCTGGTGTGCATCGACGGTGATGCGCTGTTGGCACCCAACACTTGCGCCTACCTGGTGGCACCGATGCTGGACAATGCCCGCCTCGGTGCAGTGACCGGTAATCCGCGTATCCGTACTCGTTCGACTTTGATCGGCCGGGTGCAGGTTGGCGAGTTCTCCTCGATCATTGGCTTGATCAAGCGTACCCAGCGCGTCTTCGGGCGGATCTTCACCGTCTCCGGTGTGATCGTCGCCTTCCGTCGTACGGCCCTGCACCGGGTCGGCTACTGGAGCCCGGACATGATCACCGAAGACATCGACATCAGCTGGAAGCTGCAACTGGACCACTGGAGTATCTTCTACGAACCCCGTGCCCTGTGCTGGATCCTCATGCCCGAAACCCTGCGCGGCCTGTGGCGGCAGCGCCTGCGCTGGGCCCAGGGCGGGGCCGAAGTGCTGTTCAAGAACATCCGCGGCATCTGGCAATACCGCCACCGCTACCTGTGGCCGCTGCTGTTCGAATATTGCCTGTCCACCGGTTGGGCGTTCACGTTCCTGCTGTCGGTGATCTTCTGGGGCGCCGGTAAATTCGTCGAAATGCCAGCGGCCATCGCGGTCGATCACCTCATGCCACCGGCCTTCACCGGGTTGCTGTTGGCGGTGGTGTGCCTGATGCAGTTCGCGGTGAGCATCCTGATCGATCGCCGCTACGAAAAAGGTTTGTGGCACATCATGTTCTGGGTGGTGTGGTACCCATTGGTGTTCTGGCTGATCAGTCTGTTCACCACCTTGGTGAGTTTCCCGAAAGTGCTGTTCGGGCAGCATCAGAAACGCGCGCGCTGGGTCAGCCCGGATCGCGGCATCAAACCGTTCGATGACGAAGAAGAGGAAGTGATCCGATGAAAATTATCAGGACCCGACAAAGACCTTTTCTGGTGGTCATCGATGCGCTCTTTACCGTGCTGGCGTGGCTGGGGCTGTTGTATCTGTTGGTCAACGGGCTCTGGCCCCTGTTTGACAGCCAGGCAGGCCCGCGCCTCGGTGGCTCGCTCATGGACACGCTCGGGACGTTGCAGATATATGGCTGGATCGCCTTGGTCAACGCGGTGATCCTGATTACCTGGGCGCGCTATCAGCAGCGCAAAAGCCGCAGCTTCGCCCAGCGTCGGCTGCCAGCGCCGGTGGTGGACGATCAAAGCTTGAGCGAAAGCTTCAAATTGACCGACGCGCGTCTGGACACGTTGCGCCGGCCCGGCTCCAAGATCATCCATAACAACCAGGACGGTGATATCAGCCACGTCGTGGCGCATTTCCATCTGCTGAGCCCGGAACTGCAACCGCCGCCACTGGCACCGCTGGAAAGGCCCCGGGTGATTCACCTGCCGGTCGATCACTCGGTGTAAGCGCTGCCGCAGGCTGTGATTGTTGATCTTGTTGCTTTCCAGTTCCTCGGAGATTTCCTTCAAAACGCCGCGTTCGCTCCCACAGAGTACGGTCAGCACAAATCAAAATGTGGGAGCGAGCCTGCTCGCGATAGCGGTATTTCAGTCAACATGGATGCCAACTGAACCATCGCCATCGCGAGCAGGCTCGCTCCCACAGGGGGATGGGTGATGTCGCGAATCACGGTCAACGCAGATCGATGTGGCGGATTCGAAGTTCATCGTAATTGTCACTGAAACCTGGCAGGCGCTGCGGCTATAGTTCGCAGGCCGTCCATGGCCTGATCTGCATAAGGTGCCCGGTATGACTCGATCGACTTCCCTTACTCCCTGGCTGGCGGCCATCGCCCTCGTGCTGTGCGCACAAGGGGCGGCCCAGGCTCAGGAACGTTTCACCCTCAGCATGCCAGGTGTGTCGGATAACCGGCTGTTCACCGCGGCGGCCGCCAGTGACGCCAACAACTGCGGCGGTAAGAACATTTCCCCGGCCTTGAGCTGGACAGCGGGCCCGCCCGGCACCCTCAGCTACGCCATTGTCATGCACGACCCGGACGGCCAGAAAGGCCAGGGAGTCGACCACTGGGTTCATTACGGCATCAAGGCCAGCACGCGGCATATTCCGACCGGCATGGGCACCCAGTCCGCCCTTGAAGGCGTAAGCGGTACCAACAGTAAAAACACCCGCGGCTATATAGGCCCTTGCCCACCTATCGGCGACAGCGCTCACCATTACCTGATTCAGATATACGCGCTCGACCTGCCCCCGCACGCCTTGCCAGCCGGCCTCACACGCCCTCAACTGATGGAAAGAATCAACGGTCACGTCTTGCGCAACAGTAGCGTAGTGCGTCGCTACCACCGCTAACCCAAGCAACAGCTCCCTGTGGCCAGGGAGCTTGCTCCCGCTGGGTCGGGCAGCAACCCTCAACCACAAAATTGGCATCACGCGCCAAAAGCGAGCACTATCGAGCCCCTGTTCATTCATACCGGAGGATGGCGATGACGCAGAAACCCGACGGCATCGCCCGCCTCAAGAACTGCCCCACCAAAGGCGACGAAATACGCCGGGCCATCGCCCAGAGCCGCAAGGATTTCCTGCCTGCTGAAGAGGCCGAAGACGCTGAGCCAGACCAACCACCGGCACAGCCCATGGACGACGGCCAAGACGCCTGAACCGTCCTTCTCAAAAACTTTTCTTGTTTAAATCTGCCCATGACTGCCACAACTCATCTGCCAGACGCCCGATTCAGCCGATCCGACTACAAAACCCTGGGCCTCGCCGCCCTGGGTGGCGCGCTGGAAATCTACGATTTCATCATCTTCGTCTTCTTCGCCCTGGTGCTCAGCCAACTGTTCTTCCCGCCGCAAATGCCCGAATGGCTACGCCTGTTGCAAAGTTTCGGGATTTTCGCCACCGGCTACCTGGCACGGCCCCTGGGTGGCATCCTCATGGCGCACTTCGCCGATCGCCTGGGGCGCAAGCGGGTGTTCAGCCTGAGCATCCTGATGATGGCCTTGCCTTGCCTGCTTATCGGCGTGATGCCGACCTACGCGCAAATCGGCTATTTCGCCCCGTTGCTGCTGCTGGCGCTGCGCATCCTGCAAGGCGCGGCGGTGGGCGGCGAAGTGCCGAGCGCCTGGGTGTTCGTGGCCGAACATGCACCGCTGCAGCATCGCGGCTACGCGCTGGGTTTCCTCCAGGCTGGTCTGACCTTCGGCTATTTGCTGGGCGCCCTGACCGCCACGGCGCTGGCGCAGATATTCACTGCAGCAGAAATTCTCGATTACGCCTGGCGCTTGCCGTTCCTGCTGGGTGGGGTCTTCGGTGTAATCGGCGTCTGGCTGCGCCGCTGGCTGAGCGAAACGCCGATCTTCATGGCCCTGCAAGCCAAGCGCGAGGGCGCGACGGAACTGCCGCTACGCACCGTGCTGCGGGACCATCGCCACGCCTTGTTGCCCGCCGCCATTCTCACCTGCGTGCTGACGTCCGCCGTGGTGGTGTTCGTGGTCATCACCCCGACCGTGATGCAAAAAAGTTTCGGCATGACCCCTAGTCACACGTTCGCTTTGAGCAGCCTGGGCATCGTCTTCCTGAACATCGGCTGCGTTCTGGCCGGCCTCATCGTCGACCGCATCGGCGCCTGGCGCACTGTCATGCTCTACAGCCTGCTGTTGCCGATGGGCATCGCCGTGCTCTACGCCAGCCTGATCAGCGGCGGCGCCTGGCTGGGCCTGGCCTACGCTGTGGCGGGCCTGGGTTGCGGCGTGGTCGGTGCGGTGCCATCGGTGATGGTCAGCCTGTTTCCGCCGAAAATCCGCGTGTCCGGCATCTCGTTCACCTACAACATTGCCTATGCCTTGTGGGCCAGCGTGACGCCTTTGGTGCTGATCGCACTGATGCCGTGGAGCCCATGGGTGTGCGTGGGGTATTGCGTGGTGATGGGCGCGGTGGGTGTGGCTGCGGCGGCGTATTTTCCCGCCCGGCATTCGAAGACCGCGCAGGCCTCGTTGGCCTGTGAATCGTAAGGACTCTGCCCCAGGTGCACGACTACACTCATGAATGACCCCGTTTCCAACTTGAGGAGGACGGCCATCATGAAGGCGCACAAGCACGACCTGCTGGAACAAGTCCTGATTGCCCACGGCGGTCTCGAGCGCTGGAACACTTTCAACACTGTCCAGGTCACTCTTGTGACCGGCGGTTCGTTGTGGGCCATGAAGGGGTTAACGCAAGACAATGCTCCACGGCAGATGACTGTCTGGCTGCATGAACAGCGCGCCTCGGTCATGCCGTTCGGTGCGCTGAACCAGCGCACCGCCTTCACGCCTGATCGCATCGCCATCGAAACCACCGAGGGCAAAGTGATCGCTGAGCGTTCGGACCCCAGGGCTTCGTTCTTCAAGCACGAGCAAACCACTCCGTGGGATCCGCTTCACCGTGCCTACTTCAATGGATATGCGCTCTGGTCCTACCTGACCATGCCGTTCCTGTTTACTTTTCCGGGTGTCACCAGCCAGGAGCTGGAACCCTGGAAGGAAGGTGGCCAGGTCTGGCGCCGCTTGCGGGTGAACTTCCCGGACACCCTCGCCACTCACTGCCCGGTCCAGGACTTCTACTTTGGCGATGACTATCTGCTGCGCCGGCATGATTACACCGTGGACGTGAGCGGTGGCCTGCCGGCGGCCCAGTATGTGGAGGACTACATCAAGGCCGATGGGCTGTGCATGCCCAGCAAGCGCCGGGCGTATCGGCGGGATGCGGACGATCAGGCGGTGGAGGGGGAATTGCTGGTGGCGATTGATATCAGTCAGGTTCGTTACGCATAACCGGCTGCTCAAAGACGCTCGCGCAGAAAATCCACAAAGGCGCGAGTTCTTGCCGAGCGGCGCCGGTCTTGGCTGAACACGGCGCTGATGGGCAGCGCTACGGGTTGATAAGCCTCCAGCAGGCTGGACACGGTTCCCTGGCGAACATCCGCGGCGAATAACCACTGCGGTGAAAGCGAAATGCCCAGCCCGCTAAGAACCATCTCGCGAATTGCCTCGCTGCTGTTGCTGGTGACATTGCCCTTGATCGTCACGCGGTGCTGTTTGTCCTGCTGGTCGAAACGCCAAACGTCGTAATGCTCCAGCAGCGTGAAGCCCAAGCAATTGTGGCGGGCAAGATCCGCCGGCTCCAGCGGGGTGCCGTGTTGTTGCAGGTAGGCGGGAGCGGCATACACCCGGCGCGGACTATCGCCGAGGGAAACCGCGACCAGCCCTTCGTTTTTCACCACGCCGATACGAATGGCGACGTCGATGTTTTCTTTCAGCACATCTTCATTTTGGTCGTTCAGTTTCAGGTCGATTTGAACCTGTGGATGGCGCGCCAAAAACTCCCTCATCAAGGGCGCAATGCACAGCCGCCCGAAACTCACCGGGGCGGCCACACGCAAAGGGCCGGCGATCTGCTCCTGGCCACGGGTGAAACTGAGCCGGGCCGTGTCGAGGCTGCTGAGTATTTCCTTGCTGTGGATATAGAAACGCTGGCCTTGGTCGGTCAGCGCAAGATGGCGAGTGCTGCGGGCAAACAACGCACCGCCAAGGTGTTGTTCCAGCGCGCGGATCTGCTTGCTGACCGCTGGTTGACCCAGGTTCAGCTCCCGGGCGACCGCCGAGAACGAACCGCGCTCTACCACTCGCACGAACATCTGCATCGCGTCGAATAGATCCATCGGGATTTGGCCTCTGGTTGGAATAAATCCTATCCATAGTTGCTTACTTATCGGAATGCGTCGACGGCCGCAACATGTACTCACCCACTCATTGGAGGTTTACTGTCATGAACAACACCATGTTCGCCGCCATTGCCCAAACCGCTCAGGCTCCGCTGGTCGTTCGCTACATTCCCCGGCCTGTTCCCGGCAAAGGACAGGTATTGATCAGGGTTCACGCCGCAGGGATCAATCCTCTGGATACCAAGATCGCGGCAGGTGGCGGCGCTCATGCCCGCCAGCCGCTGCCCGCCGTACTGGGTATCGATCTGGCCGGAACAGTCGTTGAGCTGGGAGAGGGCGTGCACGATTTCGCCCCCGGCGATGACGTGTTCGGCATGGCCGGCGGCATCGGCGGCGCCCAGGGTGCGCTGGCCGAATACATTGCCGTCGATGCTCACCTGATTGTGCTCAAGCCCGGTTCGTTGAGCATGCGCGAAGCGGCAGCCTTGCCATTGGTCTTCATCACCGCCTGGGAAGGGTTGGTAGACCGGGCCAATGTTCGGGCCGGCCAACAAGTGCTGATCCACGGCGGCGCGGGCGGCGTCGGTCAAATGGCCGTGCAAATTGCCAAGGCCCGCGGCGCCGAGGTCTATGCCACCGGCTCGGCCACCAGCCTGGATTTCATCCGTGAACTGGGCGCGACCCCTATCGACTACCGGGCGCAGGACACCGACAGTTACGTGCGCCAGCACACCGGCGGCGAAGGCTTCGACATCGTCTACGACACCGTCGGCGGCTCGACACTGGATGCGTCCTTCAACGTAGTGAAAACCTATACCGGCCACGTACTCAGTTGTCTCGGCTGGGGACAACACAGCCTGGCACCGTTGTCGTTCAAGGGGGCGAGTTATTCCGGGGTGTTTACCTTGATGCCGTTGCTGACCGGCAAGGGGCGCGAGCACCATGGTCGGATATTGCGCGAAGCGGCGGCTTTGGTTGAGGCCGGGGTACTGCGCATCAAGGTAGACCCACATCGGTTTGGCCTGGGAGACGTGAATGAGGCGTTTGCGCAAGTAGCGCAGGGGCGTGGGCAAGGGAAGACGGTGGTAGAGATGGCGGGGGAGTGACGCGGTCTGCAACTGTTATCCGGAAGCCGCACCCATAAAATCGCCCCGGTCTGCAACGGCCGGGGTTTTGCCGCCATCCGCTGCCGCCAAAACTTGAGAACCCGTCCAAACTCCGTAGAATGAAGCTGTCACTATGCCACTACCTTTCAGGGACGAATTCAGACATGCGCGTTTTTGCCATATTCCTGGCCCTCTGCCTTATGGCGGGCTGTGCCTCCAAACCCGATTACTATGTCTCCGCCACTCCGGTAACGATTCCCAAAACCGCCACCTTCTGGATCGACACCTTCGACGTTGAAGTCGTAGGCAAGAACGATCGCTTTTTGCCTGACGAAAAGGTCCGTGAGCAATTGCACACCGACCTGATCGGTCGCCTGCTCGAGGACAATCGCTATGCCTCCAGCAAGGAAACCGCCGACTATCTGCTGGACGTCAACAGCGTCTACGCGCGACGTATTCAAGACACCCAAGGCGGCTTCATGAGCAAAATCGTTGCCGATGGCACGCTCCTCGCCAGTGTCGATTTCAGCTATCAGGTCAAGGTGAAGAAGGCCGGCGCAGAGGTTTTGCACTTTGCCCAGGCCCGTCAGGGCCTGATGCCGGGCGGCGCGATCGGGCAATTCCAGAACATGAGAAGCATGGTGGGCGCTCTGACCAACAGAGGTAACTCGGATGTCGAAGGCTTCTACACCGGCCAATTGAGCCGCTTTATCGCCGACGACCTGCGGGCCATTCCGTCCCGTTAGGCATGCTCGCGTATTAAAAGAATATCGTGGTCGTTAACCCGAACCACGAGTGCCTCGCGTCTGACCCTGTGAACGGATCATTCATTTATGGCTGTCCCGGCAGCTATGCCAATGTGCGACGTCTGCTCAATCACAAGGCCCCCAAAAAAAGGCGCTTCCCCACTCAAGGAGAAGCGCCATCTTTTTAAGTGAACAGCATTCCGCCGGCTGGCGGGGTTGCTTATCAGGCCGTTGCAGGCCGTAGCGAGTAGGTCTTGAGCTGGTCAGCGAAGTCGCGCAGGGACTGGATGCCGCTGGCCTCGGCTTCGTGAATCCATTCCTTGATGGCCGCGAGCATGTCGTGGCCGTTGCTGCTGGTCTTGGCCCAAATCTGCTGCAAGGCCAGGCGTTTTTCGTAGATCACCTTCAACGCCTGACTGTGTTCCAACATGCTCTGGATGCGCGCGTGGTGACGCTCATCCAGCAGGCTGGTTTCCCGCGATAACAGGCGTTTGGCCCGGTGGAATTGGTGGCGGACCGAGTGATCGACCTTTTCCAGTTCCTGCTTGACCAGCGGCGCGATGACCAGCCTGCGGTACTGGGCCATGATCTGGAAACGGTTGTTGAGGATCGCCATGGCGGTGTCCATGTCCAGATGCCCCTTGCCCTCGACACGGTGGGCGATCGGCGCGACGCGCTGGACCTTGGCCAGGCGCAGGAAACTGAATACCTGGATCCAGGCCCAGCCCAGGTCGAACTCCCATTTGCGTACCGACAGCTTGGCCGAATTGGGGTAGGTATGGTGATTGTTGTGCAGTTCTTCGCCACCGATCAGGATGCCCCAGGGCACCAGGTTGGTCGCCGCGTCGCGGCATTCGAAGTTGCGGTAGCCCACGGCATGACCCAGGCCATTGACCACGCCCGCGGCCCAGACCGGAATCCACATCATCTGGATGGCCCAGATGGTGATGCCGATGGTGCCGAACAGCAGCAGGTCGATGACGCCCATGATCGCCACGCCCATGAGTGGGAAGCGGCTGTAGAGATTACGCTCGATCCAGTCATCAGGGCAGTTCTTGCCGTAGATGCGCAGGGTTTCGGGGTTTTCCGCTTCGGCGCGATAGAGTTCGGCGCCTTTGCGCAGCACGGTGGACAGGCCTTTGATCACCGGGCTGTGGGGATCATCGACGGTTTCGCATTTGGCGTGGTGCTTGCGGTGGATAGCGGTCCACTCGCGGGTGTTCTGCGCCGTGGTCAACCACAGCCAGAAGCGGAAGAAATGTTTGAGGCCGGCGTTGAGCTCCAGGGAGCGATGAGCCGAATAACGGTGCAGGTAGACCGTGACGCCAATGATCGTGACATGGGTCATCAGCAGGGTGACTGCCACCAGTGACCAGGGCGACAAGCCAAGAAAACCTTCGTACCACATAGGCTATAGGGCCCTCGATAAAGATAGAAACAGCCGTTGCATTATCACCTGCCGCACAGATAAAACCAGTCGGCCTTTCAGATAACAGTGGCAGGATGTTTCTTACTCTATAATTCCCACCTCTTTGTGGGGACATGGATCGCCGAATGACCGTCTATCACCGCAGCGCCATGCGTGGAGCGCTGCTTTATCTCGTGCTGTCGGTCGTCTGGCTGCAGCTGGTTGGTTATTTATTGAGCAGCTTTTTCGATCAATCTGCCGATCAGCTTCGCTGGCAGTTGATCAACGGATATGCCTGGGTCCTGGTCAGCGCCGGATTGGTTTTCCTGGCGGGTGTGCGGATATCCCGGCTTTTCGGAAAAGGTGAACACCGTGCCGACGGCGAACGTTTGCGCCAGGCCGCCGCCGTCTTCGATTGCACGCGCGAAGGGGTGTTGGTGACGGACCCGAACGGCCTGATCGTGCACGTCAATCGCGCCTTCATGACGATTACAGGGTATGCCCGGGATGAGGTGTTGGGCCGGCGGCCCAACCTGTTCAAGTCTGGCCGTCATGGGGCGGATTTCTACCAGGAGATGTTTGCGTCCCTGGGCAGCCGTGGCGAGTGGAGCGGCGAGATCTGGAACCGACGTAAAAGCGGTGAGATCTACCCGCAATGGCAAACGATCCGCGTCGTTCGCGACGATAACGGTCAGGTCAGCCATTACGTCGCGGTGTTTTCGGACATCAGCGCGATCAAGGATTCGGAGCACGAACTGGCGTACCTGGCCCACCACGATCCGCTGACCGGTCTGCCCAATCGCCTGCTGTTTTCCGATCGCGCCGAGCAGGCGCTGGCGTCGTCGCAGTTGCACAAACGCGGCTGCGCCTTGTTGCTGGTGGACCTGGACCATTTCAAGAACATCAACGACAGCCTGGGGCATCACGTTGGCGATCAATTGCTCAAGAGCGTGGCGGAGCGATTCCGGGGGTTGTTTGCGCCAGGCGTGACCTTGGCCCGGCTGGGGGGCGACGAGTTTGCGGTGCTGGTGGAAAATTGCTCGCAGCCGGCGCAGGCGGCGGTGCTGGCCCAGCGCATTATCGATGCCCTGAAAGAACCGTTGCGCCTCGAAAACCAGCTCTTGTTCATCAATGCCAGCGTGGGCATCAGCCTGTTTCCCGGGGATGCCCTCAGCGCGGGGCAACTGCTGCGCAATGCCGACTCCGCGTTGTTCAAGGCTAAGAGTGCCGGGCGCGATGGCTACGCCCTGTATACCGAAGAACTCACCGCTCATGCCCAGCAACGAGTCGAGATCGCCTTCGAACTGCGACGCGCGCTCCAGCAGCAGGAGCTGCGGGTTCATTACCAGCCGGTACACGATCTGGCGACCAGCCGCCTGATCGGTGTCGAGGCTTTGGTACGCTGGGAGCATCCCGAGCGCGGGCTGGTTTCGCCGGCCGAGTTCATTCCCATCGCCGAGCGCACCGGGCTGATCGCCCAAATCGATGCCTGGGTCATGGAGCAGGCCTGTCGACAGATGCGTCAATGGCAGGAGGCTGGGGTGGCGTTATCGTTTGTCGCGGTCAACGTTTCCAGTCGGCTGTTCGCCCGTCGCGAGTTGTACGAACAGGTCGCGCGGGTGCTGCACGTTTCAGGCCTGGACCCGGCCTGTCTGGAGTTGGAAGTGACCGAAAGCGCGGTGATGGACGATCCGGAAGTGGCCCTGGAGCAAATGCACCGTCTGCGGGAATTGGGGGTGCGACTGGCTATCGATGATTTTGGTACCGGTTATTCGTCGTTGCTGCGACTCAAACGCCTGCCTGTCCAGAAGCTCAAGATTGATCAGGGCTTTGTGGCCGGGTTGCCGTGGGATGAGGACGACGCAGCGATTGTCCAGGTAATCATCGCCCTGGCCCGCAGCATGGGTATGCAAGTGCAAGCCGAAGGCATCGAGCAGCGCGAGCAGGCAGCGTTTCTGCTGGAACATGCCTGTGGGATGGGGCAGGGCTACTGGTTCGGGCGACCCGTTGCCGCGCACCAGCTGGATTGGGATCGCGCGCCCGCAATCAATTAATTGCCTTTGCACATCGGCTGTTTGTGTTTTTGGTTATATAAAAATTCTTAAATAGTCTTTTTAAGAATATCTAAGCCTATCTAGTATTGCTCCTACGCCACAAACGGTGCCGCCCACTTCCAGGCATTCAAGGAGCAATAGCATGAGCGCATCTCTACGCAGCGTTGACGGTCAGGACGAAGCAACTCTGTTGCGCGAGATCCTCAATGCCTTGCGGGACCTTCGTTTTGGCGCGGTGGAAATCACCGTGCACAACGCGCAAGTCGTCCAGATCGAGCGCAAGGAAAAATTCCGGTTGCAGCAGCCGAGCCACAAACCGGGTTGAAGACCAACACTTCACAAACATAAAAAACCGGAATTCCAGGAGTTTTCACCATGCCGTCAATTCGCCGTTATGCCTTGGCCGTCTTGGCCAGCGCTGTTTTTGCAGGTTCCGCCGTCGCCAAGGATTACGAGTTGCTTAACGTGTCCTACGACCCGACTCGCGAGCTGTACCAGGATTACAACGCCGAATTCGCCAGTTTCTGGAAGAAAGCGCACCCGGACGATAGCGTGAAGATCCAGCAATCTCACGGTGGCTCGGGCAAGCAGGGTCGGGCGGTGATCGATGGCCTGCGGGCTGACGTGGTGACCCTGGCTCTGGCTGGCGACATCGACGAAATCGCCAAGCTGGGCAAGTCCCTGCCGGCGGATTGGCAAACACGCCTGCCGGAAGCCAGCACACCGTACACCTCAACCATCGTGTTCCTGGTGCGCAAGGGCAACCCCAAGGGCATCAAGGACTGGGGCGATCTGATCAAGGATGACGTGTCGGTCATCACCCCGAACCCGAAGACCTCCGGCGGTGCTCGCTGGAACTTCCTCGCCGCCTGGGCCTATGGCCTCAAGGCCAACGGTGGTGACGAAGCCAAGGCCAAGCAATACGTACAAGCACTGTTCAAGCATGTGCCGATCCTCGATACCGGCGCCCGTGGCTCGACCATTACCTTCGTCAACAACGGTCAGGGCGACGTGTTGCTGGCCTGGGAAAACGAAGCTTTCCTGGCGCTGAAAGAAGACGGCGGCGCGGACAAGTTCGACATCGTCGTGCCGTCGTTGTCGATCCTCGCCGAGCCGCCGGTGGCGGTGGTGGACAAGAATGCCGAGAAAAAAGGCAACCTGGAGATCGCCGAAGCCTACCTCAAGCACCTGTACAGCCCGGCCGGCCAGGAAATCGCCGCGAAAAACTTCTATCGTCCACGTGACAAGGACGTGGCCGCCAAGTACTCCCGGCAGTTCCCGAAATTGGACCTGGTGACCATCGACAAGGACTTCGGTGGCTGGAAAACCGCCCAGCCGAAATTCTTCAACGATGGCGGCATTTTCGACCAGATCTATCAGGCGCAGTAAGCTGGGCAGGCCTGAATGAGCTGATTACAAGCTAAGGCCGGACACTGAATCTGTGGCGAGGGGATTTATCCCCGTTGGGGCGCGAAGCGGCCCTGAATCTGGCATGTCTTTATGCTCAGGTGAATTGAGTCGGCTGCTTTGGGGCTGCTTCGCAGCCCAACGGGGATAAATCCCCTCGCCACAGTTTTTGCGCGTTCTCAACCAAGGACCTTTATGTCGCGTCGCATATCCCCCGTCATACCCGGCTTCGGGCTGACGCTGGGCTACACCCTGGTGTACCTCAGTCTGATTGTGCTCATACCCCTGGCGGCAATGTTCGTACATGCCGCCCAACTTACCTGGGAACAGTTCTGGGCGATCATCTCCGCGCCACGGGTGCTGGCGGCCTTGAAGCTCAGCTTCGGCACTGCTCTGTGCGCGGCGATCATCAACGGTGTGATCGGTACGCTGTTGGCCTGGGTGCTGGTGCGCTACACCTTCCCCGGTCGCAAGATCATCGATGCAATGATCGATCTGCCGTTCGCCCTGCCCACCGCCGTGGCCGGTATCGCGCTAACGGCGTTGTATGCGCCGACCGGCCTGGTCGGCCAGTTCGCCACCGACCTGGGTTTCAAAATCGCCTACACCCCGCTGGGCATCACCCTGGCGCTGACCTTCGTGACGCTGCCGTTCGTGGTGCGCACGGTGCAGCCGGTGCTGGCCGATATCCCCCGTGAAGTCGAAGAGGCCGCCGCCTGTCTCGGTGCCAAGCCGTGGCAGGTGTTCCGCCACGTCCTTGTGCCGGCGTTGTTGCCGGCCTGGTTGACCGGCTTCGCCCTGGCTTTTGCCCGTGGCGTGGGTGAGTACGGGTCAGTGATTTTCATCGCCGGCAACATGCCGATGAAAACCGAGATCCTGCCGCTGCTGATCATGGTCAAGCTCGACCAATACGACTACACCGGCGCCACCTCCATCGGCGTGCTGATGCTGGTGGTTTCCTTCGTCCTGTTGCTGCTGATCAACCTGCTGCAGCGGCGCATCGAAACCCCATAAGGAGGCGCGAACATGTCCCAATCGTCTATTTACGCGGCCTCCACCAACGCCGCCCGCCGCGGCAGTGCAACATCGCGGCGAGTCCTGATCGGTCTTGGCTGGTTGATCTTTGCGCTGTTCCTGCTGCTGCCGCTGTTCATCGTAGTCTCCCAGGGGCTGAAGCTGGGCCTGGGGGCGTTCTTTGCCGCAATCTTCGAACCCGATGCCCTGTCGGCGCTCAAGCTCACGGTGATCGCGGTGCTGATCTCGGTGCCGCTGAACCTGGTGTTCGGGGTCAGCGCCGCGTGGTGCGTGAGCAAATATTCATTCCGTGGCAAGAGCATGCTGGTGACCCTGATCGACCTGCCGTTCTCGGTGTCGCCGGTGATCGCCGGCCTGGTCTATGTGCTGATGTTCGGTGCCCAGGGCCTGTTCGGGCCGTGGCTGTCGGATCACGACATCCAGATTGTGTTTGCGCTGCCGGGCATCGTGCTGGCGACGATCTTCGTCACCGTGCCGTTCGTGGCCCGTGAGCTGATCCCGCTGATGCAGGAGCAGGGCACCCAGGAAGAAGAAGCCGCGCGGCTGTTGGGTGCCAATGGCTGGCAGATGTTCTGGCATGTCACCGTGCCGAACATCAAGTGGGGGCTGATCTATGGCGTGGTGCTGTGTACCGCCCGGGCCATGGGCGAATTCGGCGCGGTATCGGTGGTGTCCGGGCACATTCGCGGGGTCACCAACACCCTGCCTTTGCACGTCGAGATCCTCTACAACGAATACAACCACGTGGCCGCGTTCGCTGTGGCGAGCCTGTTGCTGATCCTGGCGCTCTTCATCCTGCTGCTCAAGCAGTGGAGCGAAAACCGAATCAACCGCCTGCGCGCCAGCGCCGCGGAGGAATAAGTCATGTCGATCGAAGTTCGTAACGTCAGCAAGAATTTCCACGCCTTCAAGGCCCTGGACGATATCAGCCTGGACATCCAGAGCGGCGAGTTGGTGGCCCTGCTGGGGCCGTCGGGTTGCGGCAAGACCACTTTGCTGCGGATCATCGCCGGCCTCGAAACCCCGGACCAGGGCAACATCGTGTTCCACGGCGAGGACGTTTCCGGCCACGACGTGCGTGATCGCAACGTCGGTTTCGTATTCCAGCACTATGCCCTGTTCCGCCACATGACGGTGTTCGACAACGTTGCCTTCGGCTTGCGCATGAAGCCCAAAAACCAACGCCCGAACGAAAGCCAGATCGCGACCAAGGTCCACGAGTTGTTGAACATGGTGCAACTGGACTGGCTCGCCGACCGTTACCCCGAACAGCTTTCCGGCGGCCAGCGCCAGCGTATCGCCCTGGCCCGTGCCCTGGCGGTGGAGCCTAAAGTGCTGCTGCTGGATGAACCCTTCGGCGCCCTCGACGCCAAGGTTCGCAAGGAACTGCGGCGCTGGCTGGCGCGGTTGCACGAGGACATCAACCTGACCTCGGTGTTCGTGACCCACGACCAGGAAGAAGCCATGGAAGTCGCCGACCGGATCGTGGTGATGAACAAGGGCGTGATCGAGCAGATCGGCTCGCCGGGCGATGTCTACGAAAACCCGGCCAGTGATTTTGTGTACCACTTCCTCGGCGACTCGAACCGCCTGCACTTGGGTGAAGACCGGCATGTGCTGTTCCGCCCTCACGAAGTCTCGCTGTCGCGTTCGGAACTGGAGGATCACCACGCCGCCGAAGTGCGCGACATTCGCCCGCTGGGTGCCACCACCCGGGTGACCCTGAAGGTGGAAGGCCAGAGCGAGCTGATCGAAGCTGAAGTGGTGAAGGACCACGACAGTCTGGTGGGCCTGGCGAAGGGCGAGACGCTGTTCTTCAAGCCGAAGGTCTGGCAGAAAGTCGCTAACCTCTAGGATCAAAAGCATCGCGAGCAGGCTCGCTCCCACAGTGGAATGGGCTTGACCACAAGTCTGTGGGCAACCCAAAAAAACCTGTGGGAGCGGTGTCGGCCACAACATCTGCGGCCCAGCCCCAGTCTCCTGTGGGAGCGAGCCTGCTCGCGATGGCGGTCCCACTCACGCCCCGATCAGAATCTGAATAACCCCGCCCAACCTTGCTTCGATTGGTTCTACACCAATACCTTTTCCCATCTAAATCCCTACCTAGACTCTGACTTGCCAGGAGGCAGTAAGAGTCCAATGACGGACCGGTGTTATCTCCTGGCGCCCTGATGCCAAGGAGATAAAGCATGAGAATGGAAGTCAGTCGGCATGGCCCGTTTGGCTGTGCCTTGCTAAGCGTTTTATTGAGCCCATCCGTCAGCGCCACCCCCTCGTTGTCACCGCAGATACCCTTCGATGTCACGGTTGCCGAGGAACATCCCACGCTGGCCAGCCTTCAGCGCGATTTCGATGACCTGTCATGGCAGACCTTCATTGCCCTGAACTGGCCGGCGCTGGACAACGGCAATCCCAATACCGGCACCTCCATCGGCAAGCAGGATGGGGCAACGGTGTGGGAAAGCTGGAAAGAGAGCTACCAGATCTTCCGGGCCAAGGGTCAGGCGCCGTTGGCCTGGGACGCGCCGGCGACGCTTCCCGAAGCGTGCAAGTCGCTCAAGTCCGGGCGCCTGTTGCAGCAGATGGGCAAGGTGCCCGATGTGCTGGATGAGTTTATCCAGCCTTTCGAGAGCGGCCCGCTGGTGGATCAGAACGGTACCTATACGCGCAACGAAATCGTGGTCAACCGATCGATGTTCAATTCCATTGTCGACAATGGTCTGTACAGCATCGAAGGCCAGCAGAAGTTTTTTGCCGCAAACCCGACCAACGCCGTGGCTTTCAGTTGCGGCTCGGCCAAGACACAGGACGTCGGCGCGCTGATGGTGAAAGCATCGTGGAAAGTGCTGGGCGCCAATGATCGTCCGCAGGATTTTCACACCGTCGATGCGCTGGTCTATACACCGGGAAACAGCGACCCGAGCAAAGGACCCATTGTCGGGGAGTCGTGCAAGTCCGAACCGGTGGGGTTGGTGGGACTGCACATCGTTCACAAGACCGACAGCGCCGCGCAGTGGGTCTGGTCGACCTTTGAACATGTAAAAAACGTACCCGAACAGACCACCCCCCCGGCCCAACGGGTGGGACCTTATCTGTTCTACAACGCTGCCAGCCAAAGCGATATCAACCAGCCGCCGCCCCGGCCATGGAACCCGGCGGTCAAGGCAACCCCCTCGCAGATCGTGCGTGAGATACCGCTGACCGAAGCCACCAAAACCCTGAACGCCACCTATCAAGCGCTGTTGCGTACGGTCAACCCACAGAGCGTCTGGGCGAACTATCAATTGATCAGTACCCAGTGGCCGTCGGCACCACAGCCCAACTGTCAGATATCAGCCGCCAACCCGCTGGGCAATCCTGCCCCGTTGTTCCTGGCCAACGCCACACTGGAAACCTACATCCAGGGCACCGTGCCCCAAGCGTCCTCCAGTTGCATGGCGTGTCATGGCAATGCGGCAACCCATGTCACCGAATCGCCGCGCACCAGCTTCGCGGATTTCACCTATTTGCTCGAACGCGCGCAGTCCACGACTGGACAAGGAGTCAAGCATGAGCAGTGAACTGGAAAATTTCGTAGGCCTTTCATCGGTCCTGACTGGCATTTCCACTGAGCGATTGGCACCGGCGATCGACCAGGTGGGTTTGCCTCCGCTGTTTCTTGAATTCATCACGCCAAGAATCACGCCTGATGTGCTCAGTACATTGCTGACTCAATACGCCAACCTGGCGGGGGACAATCAATCCCCGGATCAGATCGCCCAAGCGGTATTGATGGACGGAGCGCTACCGGCCGACACGCAGACCGCCAAAGCCGCGCGTTCGATCATGAAGCTGTGGTTGCTGGGCGTCTGGTACCAACCCTATGACGCGGCGAGTTTCAAAAAGGATGAGCAGACGGTGGTGTCCGACCAGGCTTATATCAATGGATGGGCCTGGAAAGCCGCCCAGGCTCACCCTATGGGCTACAGCGAGATGTTCTTCGGCTACTGGAACACGACGCCGCCCAGCCTTGAGGATTACACCGGAGTAGCTGCCAACGCGCAGCAAGGAGCTTCGTCATGAGTACCGAACAAGCAGAGGTGGTCATCGTTGGTGCGGGGCTGGCCGGCAGCATCATCGCTTATCAGTTGGGCATGGCTGGCGTGGATGTGCTGGTGCTCGAATCGGGCCCGGAGATCCCGGCCAATCGTACGCAGTATCTGGAGCGCTTCTACACGGCGACCCTGAAAACCCCGGAGTCGCCCTATCCTCCGGTATCGACCCTGGACACACCGCGCGACCCGACCAAGGAAAATGCCCCGCGGGCAACCATCGCCGATCTGATCCTGGGTTGGGACAAACCGGAAATCAGTTACCTGGTGCAGAAAGGCCCGTTGCCCTTCAACAGCACCTATGAACGGGTGGGCGGCGGGACGACCTGGCATTGGGTCGGAACGTGCCTGCGCATGGTGCCGAACGATTTTCGCCTGAAGAGCAAATACGGCGTCGGGGTGGACTGGCCGATCGGCTACGACGATCTGCAAAGTGCCTATTGCCGGGCCGAGGCGGAAATCGGTGTGTCGGCCAATGTCGCCGACCAGGCTTATCTGGGCATGACCTTTCCCGAGGGCTATTCATTCCCGATGCACAGCATTCCGCTGTCACTGGTTGACGGCAGTTTTGTCAGCGCCGTGACCGGGCAGACGTTCGACGGCTTGCCGCTGGTGGTCAGTCCGACCCCGGCGGGGCGCAATTCCCAGCCCTACGCCGGGCGCCGGGTGTGTGCCGGCAATACCAACTGCACGCCGATCTGCCCGATCCAGGCCAAGTACGACGCCACGGTGACCATGAACAAGGCCCGGGCCACCGGCAAGGTCCGGGTCATGTACCGGACCGTGGCCAGCAAAGTGACCGTGGGCCCGGACAAGAACATCAATGGCATCGAATTCATTCAATATCAGCTTGGCGAGGGACCGAAGACGGGAAACGGTGTGGCCATCGGGCAGCGTTACGTGATCGCGGCCCATGCCATCGAAACCCCTAAATTGTTGCTCAACTCCAAAACCCCGGACTGGCCTAAAGGTGTGGCCAACAGCAGCGGGCAGGTGGGACGCAGCCTGTCCGATCATCCGATTTACCTGGCGTGGGGGCTGATGCCGGAAGGCAAGACGGTTTTCCCATATCGTGGCCCGGTGTCCACGGCGGGCATCGAGAGCCTGCGTGACGGTGCCTTCCGCAGCCAGCGAGCGGCATGGCGCATCGAAATTGGCAATGAAGGCTGGAACTGGCCGGTTGGCGATCCTTACGTCACCGTGGCCGATTTTATCGACGGGAAGAACATAAGTCGCACCAATCCATTGCCGGCGAAAGAGACACCGCCGCCGCCCACTGAAGCGCTGTACGGCACGGCACTGATCAAAAAACTCAACGAACTGTTCATCCGCCAGTTTCGGATCGGCTTCCTGGTGGAACAGGTGGAAGACCATCCCGACCAGTCCAATAGCTACATCGTGCCCTCGACGGATAACTACAAGGACGGGCTCGGCATTCTTCGGCCGGAAATCCACTACGACCTGTCCGATTACACCAAGGAAGGTTTCAGGCAGGCGAAGATACTGGCGAGCCACATCATCAAGGACCTGCTTGGCGCCGTGGAACTGACAGCACCCATTGGCAAAGGGACCTTCAACTACAAAGGCGAAGATTACAGCTTCCAGGGCGCCGGACACCTGATGGGGACCTATCGCATGGGCGATGATCCAGCCAAGTCGGTGGTGGACAAATACCAGCGCAGTTGGGACCACAAGAACCTGTTTCTGGTGGGCGATGGCGTGTTCCCCAGCACGGGCACCTCGAACCCGAGCCTGACGATTGCGGCGCTGTCGTTCCAAGCCGGGGACACCGTGGCCAACGACCTGAAGGCGGTGACCATGCAGGTCCAATCCAACATCGCCTGGCAGGGCACTGGAGTGCAGATCAACGGGTTGATACCGCGCGTGGTTCGCTACGTCAGTGGGTTATGGTGCGCGAGTCCGCAGGGCGGCAATGTCGATGGAAACGGTGGTTCGCGGCACATCGACTACAGCAGCTATGCCTTGCCCGGTGCCGCCGAAGGCGCCTTGATCGGTCGTGTGGGCAACGATGGAACGCCGTTCCTGGTGGGTGATCTGGCGCAGGTTCCGAGCGACCAGCAAGGGGAACTGCAACTGTGCATCAACGATGACCTGACCGGGCAACATGGGTCTGGCTTGAAAGATAACACCGGCGCGCTGACGATACGGGTCGAGTTTGGTGCGCTGTAACCTGAGCGGTAAGGCCTGACTCTTGTGGGAGCGAGCTTGTGGGAGTAAGGCTTGCCCGCGATGCAAACACCTCGGTGTAGCTTGATAGACCGAGGCGATGCCTTCGCGGGCAAGCCTTGCTCCCACAGATTCAGACGGCCGAGCGTTGGTGACGCAAGGCCACGGGCCCGGCGCGTTCTTCAATGGCCCGCTTCAGTTCGCTACGAAGCCCCAGCAGGAAACCCGCCTCCACCACCACGAACAGAGGCCCGACAATCAACCCGGTGAGGTCATCGACGAACGCCGGTTTACGGCCTTCGTAATAGTGACCGACGAACTGGATCACCCAGCCCACCACGAACATCCCCAGGCCACTGCCCAGCCACACCAAGGTGCTTTGCGCGGCGAGCACCTGGCCCAGCCATAGCGCCAGGGCCAGCAGTACCGTCATCAGCACCCCCAGGCGCAACTCAAGGCGTAGATAGAACCAGGCACTGGCTACCGCTATCAGCAGCGCCGGCGACACCAGAACCGCGCCCACCGGCCAACCCGGCCGTGACAGCAGTACGGCGACGGCGACGAAAATCAGCGGAATACCGATGAAGTGCGTGGCGATGTTGCGTGGGTCGCGGTGGTAGGCAGCGTATTGACTGAGATGATCAACGAGGCTTTTCATTGTTGTTCCTCCTGAGGTGATGCCTGCATGATGCCCGGGTTCCACGAGGCGTTCTGTCAGTTAGCCGACACTTGTCCCGGAGTTTCCATGAATACCCATCCCTGGCACTCGCACCTGTTGGCCGGTCACTGGTACAGCCACTTGCCCGCTGAGTTACAGAGTAGTCTGTTGGGCATGTCGCGGGTGCGCCGCCTGGTGCCGGGGCATCGGCTGTTTCAGCGCGGTGACCCACCCTGCGGGATGTACGCCGTATTGGAGGGCGCGGTACGGATCGGCGCAGTGAACGAACAGGGCAAGGAAGCGCTGCTCAGTGTGGTGGAAGCCCCCCACTGGTTTGGTGAAATCTGCCTGTTCGATGGCCAGCCGCGCACCCATGACGCGGTGAGCGTGGGCCAGTGCACCTTGCTGCACTTGCCTCAGGCGCCGTTGATGGCGTTTCTGCAAGAACATCCGGTCTATTGGCGAGATATTGCACGGCTGATGAGCCACAAACTGCGCCTGACCTTCATCAATCTCGAACACCTGAGCCTGATGCCCGCCCCGGTACGTGTTGCCAATCGCCTGCTGATGATCGCCGAAGGCTACGGCGAAATCGAACCGGCGCGACGGGTCTTGCAACTGCCCCAGGAGCAACTGGCGCTCATGCTCTCACTGTCGCGCCAGACCACCAACCAGATCCTCAAGGACCTTCAGGCCCAGGGCATTGTGCAGTTGGCTTATGGTGAGATTGAAATCCTGGATATCGAGCGGTTGCGGGCATTGACCACGATCTGAAGGCCTTTATCGACTGATCCACCGCTATCGCGAGCAGGCTCGCTCCCACAGCGTTGGTGGCGGGCCTGAATGTTGAGTTCACCTCAAGACAATGTGGGAGCGAGCCTGCTCGCGATAGGGCCGGCCCAGCCAACGCAAACCCCTAGCGCAACCCATCCCGAAACTGCCCCGGCGTCATTCCGGTCCAGCGCTTGAACGCCCGGCTGAAGCTGCTGGCATCGGCAAAGCCCAGAAGATAACCGACTTCACTCAGTGAGCACTGCGGGTCGCGCAGGTGCAGCAGTGCCAGGTTTTCCCGACATTCGTTAAGCAGCGTGTCGAAGCGGCAGCCTTCATCGGCCAAATGCCGTTGCAGGCTGCGCAGGCTCAGGTGCATGGCCTGGGCGATGCGCTCGGCGCTGGGTTCGCCTTCGGGCAGTTGGGCCTCGATAGCGGCTCGCACCTTGCGCTCCCAGGTCAGCGGCTGGAGCTGGGCGAGGGTGCGCTTGAGTACCGTCTCGTTGTGTTCAGCCAGCTCCGGATTGGCGTCGTCCAGGTGGCTGTCGAAATCGACGAGGCTGAATTCCAGGCAATCTTGCTCGGCGCCGAAATACACAGGTGAACGGAACACTTTATGCCAGGGGCCGGGGTCCGTCGGTTCCGGGCGCCGCAAGTACACCGCCAGCGGCGCGTAATCGCGGCCCAGTCGGTTGCGACACGTGCGCACGTAAATCGCGGCGAACGCATCGATGGCTTCAAAGGCCGGCGTCGCCCGGCCTTGGGGCACGTCGAGCGTGAAGCGGTATCGGTCTTCGCAGCGGCTCAGTTGCAGCATCAACGCATCGCTGACCACCGGGTGATAACGCACGATTCGCTCAAACACTTCTCGCAAACTGCCGCTGGCCACCAGGGCATAACCCAGAGCGTGGAACGTGGTGGGACTGACGAAGCGCGAAACCCGCAGGCCGATCGCCGGATCACCGCTGGCCTGCACGGCCAGTTCCCACAGGCGCGTGGTGGCCGAGAGCGGATAACGGGCATTCGGGTCGTCCATCAACTGCGGATCGAGCCCGGCCTCCAGGCACAGGGCATGGCTGTCCAGGCCCAACGCATCAAGCTGTTTGCGCAGGGCGCGGGTCCAACTGGCGAGGGAGGTGGGTTCAGTCATGGCGATTGGCGCTTGCGGTCAACAGGTTGGCGTTTACGGCTACCACCCTAGGGGGCATCGCCCGGCAGGATGAGCACATCGATAGAAGAGGATGTAAGCCATGCACGGCACTTGCGCAAGCCCCGAGCGATTGAATGCACAACAGCGATCGGCCCATATTCGCCAGGTGGTCTTGGCCCGAGGCGAAGAACTGCGCCAGCGCTACCCGATCCTGCGTCATCAGGATGCGTTGGGCGCGGGCATCCTGGCGTTCGCCCTGGCCGGGATGGTCGGTTCGGCGCTGCTCTACATCAACGGTCACCTGGCCGGTTGGGCATGCCTGCTGCTCAACGCTTTTTTCGCTTCACTGACCCACGAGCTGGAACACGACCTGATCCACAGCATGTATTTTCGCAAGCAACGTGCACCCCACAACCTGATGATGGGCCTGGTCTGGCTGGCGCGGCCCAGCACCATCAACCCGTGGATCCGCCGCCATTTGCACCTCAATCATCACAAAGTGTCCGGCAGCGAGGCCGACCTGGAAGAGCGGGCCATTACCAATGGCGAGCCCTGGGGGCTGGCGCGCTTGCTGATGGTGGGCGACAACGTGATGTCGGCCTTCATTCGCCTGCTGCGGGCCAAGACCTGGGCGCACAAGCGCAGCATCCTCAAGCGCACGCTGAAGGTGTATTTCCCGCTGGCGCTGTTGCACTGGGGCGCGTGGTACGTGTTTCTCGGTTTCCATGGGGCCAACGCTGTCGCCTATTTGCTTGGCACGTCGATTGATTGGTCGCCGACCACGCTGGCAGTGATGCACGTGATCGATATCGCAGCGGTGGTGATCATCGGCCCGAACGTGCTGCGCACCTTTTGCCTGCATTTCATCAGCTCGAACATGCATTACTACGGCGACATCGAGCCGGGCAATGTCATCCAGCAAACCCAGGTGCTCAACCCCTGGTGGCTGTGGCCATTGCAGGCGTTCTGCTTCAACTTCGGCAGTAGCCACGGGGTCCATCATTTCGTGGTCAAAGAGCCGTTCTACATCCGCCAGATGACGGTGCCGGTGGCCCACAAAGTGATGCGTGAGATGGGCGTGCGGTTCAATGATTTCGGCACGTTTGGGCGGGCGAACCGGTTTGTGCGGGAAGAGGGTGTGGTGCGGGAGGAAGGGGATGCGGTGCGGGTTTGACGCAAACAGGTTCGAGAAGTAAAAACCGAACCTTGTGGCGAGGGAGCTTGCTCCCGCTGGGTGGCGCAGCAGCCCCCCAAAAAACAGGGCCGCTTCGCGTCCAGCGGGAGCAAGCTCCCTCGCCACAGAGAATGAGTTACCAAAGAGAACGGGTCAGAACTGGTAACTCACCGTCGCCGCCACGTTGCGTTCTTCGCCCAGGTAGCAGTAGCTCAGGCTGGCGCAGGAGGCGACGTAGGTTTCGTTGGTCAGGTTGTTTGCGTTCAGGCGCACGTCCACGCCTTTCAAGCCGACCTTGCCCAGGTCATACCCCACCGACGCATCGAACAACGTATAGGACGGCACCTTCATGGTGTTTTCCGCATCGGCCCAGCTGTAGCCGACATAACGTACGCCACCGCCCAGTCTCAGGCCATCGAGCGCGCCGCTGTCGAACTTGTAGTCCGCCCACACCGAAGCCATGTGGCGTGGGGCCTGGGTCGGTGAGTTGCCCTTGTTTTCGATGATGTCGGTGGCGGTGCTCAACGTGCTGATCATCGATTTCGAATATTCGATATCGGTGAAGGTGTAGCTGCCCAGCACTTTGAACTGCTCGGTCAGTTGCAGGTGCGCTTCCAGTTCCAGGCCCTGGGAGCGAACGGCACCGACGGCGCGGTAGAAGTTTTCCTGGGGCAGTTTGGTCGCCAGGTTCTCCTGGTCGATGCGGAACAGCGAGGCGGTGTACAGGTCATCCGTACCCGGTGGCTGATACTTCAGGCCCAGTTCCCATTGCTTGCCATCGGTCGGCGACAGCGGGTTGCCGGCGCTGTCGGCGTAGGAGTTGGGGTTGAACGACTCGGAGTAGCTGACGTACGGCGCCAGGCCGTTGTCGAACAGGTACAGCGCCCCGGCACGGCCAGTGAGCTTGCTGCGTTTGTCGTTGATCTCGGTGCCTTCCGGGCGGCCGAACTCAGCGATGCGGTTTTCATCCGAGGTTTTCACCCAGTCCTGACGCAGGCCCAGGGAGAAACGCCATTTATCCATCTCGATCAGGTCTTGCAGGTAGACACCGGTCTGTTCCAGGCGCCGCAGGTAGCTGGTGGGGCTGAAGTAGGTGATGGCCGAGTTGCCATAGACCGGGTCGAAGGCGTTGATCGGGGCTAGGCTGCCGCTGGTCCAATCCACCACGGTCTTGCGCCGCTGATAGTCAGCGCCCATTAACACGGTGTGCTTGGTCGCCCCGCTGAAAAATTCAGCCTGCAGCATGTTGTCGACGATGAACGAATGCAGTTTTTCTTCGGCACCGGTGTAGTAGCGGTTCAGCTCGTTGCTGGTCGGCGTGGTCCAGCCGTAGGCGTAGACCTGATCATTGGTGACTTGGGAGTCCAGGTAACGGAAGTTCTGCCGGGCGGTGAAGACATCGTTGAAACGGTGTTCGAACTGGTAGCCGAACGACTGCTGATCACGTTCATAGCCATCGACGCCTGGCTCGCCTTCGAAGAAATTTTCCGAGATACGCTTGCCGTTGCGCTGATGCAAGGTGCCGTCGGCCGGCATGCCGCCGTGATAACCACCGTCGGGGTCGTGCTGCAGGTAGGCCTGAAGCGTCAGCGACGTGTCTTCGGTAAAGTCGATGCTCACCGTGGGGGCGAGGGCAAAGCGCTTTTCCTTGGTGTGGTCGAACTGCGTGTCGGACGTATCCGCCAGCCCCACCAGGCGATAGGCGATGCGTTTGTCATCATCCACCGGCCCGGTAAAGTCGAAGCCCATGCCGCGTTGGCCCTGGGTGCCGACCGTGGCCTGGATTTGGTGATAGGCCTCGTACAGCGGTTTCTTGCTGGTGAGCGCCACCAGGCCGCCGGGCGAGCTGCGCCCGTAGAGCACCGAGGATGGGCCTTTGAGAATGTCGACCCGCTCAAGGAAGTACGGGTCGACTTGCATGGAACTGTAGGTGCCGCTGTCGCCCATGGACTTGAGGCCGTCGAGGTAGATGTTGTCCACCGAGCCATCGTTGAAGCCGCGCATCGCCACGTAGTCGTAGCGATGGGTCGCGCCGTAGGGGTTGGTCAATACCCCTGGGGTGTAGCGCATGGCCTGGGAGACGGTTTGCGCGCCTTGGTCGTCCATTTGCTCGCGGGTGACCACGGAGACGCTTTGCGAGGTTTCCCGCAGGGCGGTACTGGTCTTGGTGGCGACCTGGCTGTGGGTGGCGTTGTAGCCCGCCATGCTGCCCAAGGCGTTACCCAGGGCAAATCCCTTGATGTCGGTGGTCGGCAGCGCCAACGTGCCGCCCGAGGCCTCGGCTTGCAGCACATAGCTGCTGCCATCCGGGCTGACGGCGGTCAGGCCTGAAGCGCTGAGCAGATGGCTCAGGGCCTGGTCCGTCGAATACTCGCCGTGCAGTCCCGGGGACTGGATGCCGCTCGTCTGCTGCGGAGTGCTTGCCAGGGTGATGCCGGCCTGACGAGCGAACTGGTTCAGCACATCGTTCAGGGGGCCGGCGGCAATGTTGTAGCTCTGGCGCGCGGTGGTGACACCGTCTTGCGCCGCGACGGCGAACATCGGCACGGCGCCCGCACTCAACACCGTGCAGAACAGTGCAGCACGGATGGCATGGCGCAACAGGCCTGTTTGCGAGGAGCAGCCAAAGGGGATGTTGAGGTTTACGCGCTCAGTCATTGTGGGTTTCCGTTGGAGTCGCTAAGGGCAGATAAGCGTTGCTTACTGTCCTAGCCGGACTTGCGCGCAAAACCCGCCAAAAAAAATCAGACCGATTCCTGCACCGTGACCCACCAACGGGTTCGATAGCGTAATTGAACGGGGAGCGTGCGCGGCAGGACGGCCAGCAACCTGTCGGTGTCTTCCAGGCGGAAAACGCCTGACAAGCGCAGGTCCGCAATCGACGCGGCGCATTTCAGATAGCCCTGGCGGTAACGTCCTACCTCGTTGAGGAAGTCCTCCAGACGCATGTTGCGCGTCACGAGCAAACCCTCCGCCCAGGCACCGATGTCCATATCCAGCGGCGGCGCCATGGTCGCTGTCGATGAGCTGAGCAGATAGCTCTGCCCGGCGCTCACCTGTAGCGGGGCACCATCGGCGCCACGGTGCGAAAGGATCGCGACCCTGCCACGGGTGACGCTCAGGCGTGTGCAGGCATTGTCCTGCCGCACCACGAAGCGCCCGTCCAGCCCTTCGAACAGGCCATGTCGGCTGCGCACCAGCAGCGGCCGCTCGGGATCGCGACCGCAGGTGAGCATGATTTCACCTCGCGTCAGGCTGATCAGGCGATGCTCGGTCGTGTAGTCCAGGTCGGCGGCGCTGTCAGTGTTCAGTTCAAGCCGCGTACCGTCGGGCAACTGGAAACCTCGATGTTCGCCGGTGGCAGTGGCGAAATCCGCGCTCCACGGCTGCCAGCCCAGGTCCTTGCCCAGCCAGGCGGCGGAGCCTATCAGCGCCACCCCCGACAACAGTTTCAAGGCCTGGCGCCGACCGAGTCGCTGGGCGCTGTTTTCCAGGGTGTCGAGAGCGACGTGGGCGCCGGGGACCGCCCGCAGGTTCGAGGTCAACTCACTGTGCAGCGCTTGCACCCGCTGCCAGGCCAATTCGTGTTCGTGATGGGCGGCGCGCCAGACCTCGCATTGTTGGCGCAAGGCCGGATTGGCAGCATGGTTGCGCAGGCGCAGCAGCCAGTTGATCGCTTGCCTGACTACCTGTTGGGATGGGCCGCTGCGTCGATTCAACACGTTATCCACAGGCTCAGCTTTCATAGCGCAACACATAGCAGTGATACAGCGCATCGGCGACGTATCGTTCCACCGAGCGCAAGGAAATGCCCATCTGCTCGGCAATCTGCTTGTACGTCAGGCCTTCGCACTGGGCCAACAGAAATGCCCTGCGCACTTTCGGCTTCAGGCCCTCGAGCATTCTGGCGATGGCTTCCAGCAGCTCCAGGATCAAGGCCTGGGCTTCGGTGTCGGGGGCTTGGGCGGGTGGCAGGTGGGCGATGGATTCCAGGTAAGCGCGTTCGATTTCTTCCCGGCGCCAATGATCGATCACCAGGCCTTGGGCGATGGTGCGTAGAAAGGCGCGGGGCGACTTGAGCTCCAGGCGTTCGGTGCGTTGCAGCAGGCGCACGAAGGTGTCCTGGGCCAGGTCCGCTGCGTCGGCAGCATTGCCCAAGCGGCTGCGCAGCCATGTGTGAAGCCAGCCGTGATGGTTGCTGTAGAGCGTCTGTACTGCAAACTCGGGAGATGACATGAACGCGAAGGCCTGGATGTCGCAAATGATAATAGGTCGCATTGTCGTCAGGGGTCAGTGAATTTGCAACCACCGTTCGACGCACCGTGTCCTTCCGTCGCCCATTTGTTTAAAGGGCTCATATTTTTTTAACTTTTGCCGACAGCGTTATATGCGTGCACCAAAGTGGAGCAGATCACAAGTCCGCCCGCGCTGTGACATGAATGCTGCAACCGGAATGCACCCCCACTCCCTGCATAAGAAGCCTGTCGATGAATCTGAAGTTCAGCCATAAAATCCTTCTGGCCGCCTCTGGTGTGGTCGTTCTGGCTTTTGCCCTGTTCACGCTCTACAACGACTACCTGCAACGAAAAACCATTGGCAGCAGTCTCGAATCCTCCATCCAGCAGTCCGGCGACCTGACGGCCAGCAGCGTCCAGAACTGGATGAGCGGCCGGGTGCTGGTGCTGGAAAACCTGGCGCAGAATATTGCGCACCAGGGCGCGGGTGCCGATCTGCCGGGGCTGGTGGATCAGCCGGCGCTGACGTCGAATTTCCAGTTCACTTACGTGGGTCAGGCCAACGGCGTCTTCACCCAGCGCCCTGACGCAAAAATGCCCGACGGCTACGACCCGCGCCAGCGCCCCTGGTACAAACAGGCAGTCACCATCGATCAAACCATGCTGACCCCGCCCTACCTGGCTGCGGTCGGCGGCCTGGTGGTGACCATCGCCCTGCCGGTGAAGCACAACGGTGAGTTGCTCGGTGTGGTGGGGGGCGACCTGAGCCTGGAAACCCTGGTGAAAATCATCAACTCCGTGGATTTCGGCGGCATCGGCCATGGGTTTCTGGTCAGCGGCGACGGCCAGGTCATCGTCAGCCCGGACAAGGACCAGGTGATGAAGAACCTCAAGGACATCTACCCCGGTACGCCAGTGCGCATCGAGAAAGGTATCCAGGAGGTTGAGCTCAATGGGCAGGATCGCATTCTTTCGTTTACCCCCGTCGCAGGCCTGCCGAATACCCAGTGGTACATCGGTCTGTCGATCGACAAAGACAAGGCCTACGCACCGCTGAGCCATTTCCGTACCTCGGCGCTGATTGCGATGTTTGTGGCGGTGGCGGCCATTGCGTTGTTGCTGAGCCTGTTGATCCAGGTGTTGATGCGTCCATTGACCACCATGGGGCGCGCCATGCAGGACATCGCCCAAGGTGAAGGCGACCTGACCCGGCGTCTGGTGGTACAGGGCAAGGATGAGTTCGGTGAGCTGGGCAGCTCGTTCAACCAATTCGTGGAGCGGATTCACGCGTCGATCTCGGAAGTGTCTTCCGCCACTCGGCAAGTGCATGACCTGTCGCAGCGGGTGATGACTTCGTCCAATGCCTCGCTCATTGGCTCCGACGAACAGAGCGCCCGCACCAACAGCGTGGCGGCGGCCATCAACCAGTTGGGCGCCGCGACCCAGGAAATCGCCCGCAATGCCGCCGACGCCTCGCAACAGGCCAGCGGTGCCAGCGAACAAGCCGATGACGGACGCCAGGTGGTGGAAAAAACCATCCAGGCCATGACCGAGCTGTCACAGAAGATCAGCCTCTCGTGCACCCAGATCGAAACCCTGAACGCCAGCACCGACAACATCGGGCACATCCTGGACGTGATCAAGGGCATCTCTCAGCAAACCAACCTGCTGGCGCTGAACGCTGCCATTGAAGCGGCCCGTGCCGGTGAAGCCGGGCGTGGGTTTGCGGTGGTGGCCGATGAAGTGCGCAACCTGGCGCACCGCACCCAGGAGTCGGCGGAAGAAATCCACAAGATGATCACCTCGCTCCAGGTCGGTTCCCGTGAAGCGGTGACGACGATGAACGCCAGCCAGCTTTCCAGCGAAGAAAGTGTGGAAGTGGCCAACCAGGCGGGTCTGCGGCTGGTCAGCGTGACGCAGCGCATCGGTGAAATCGACGGCATGAACCAGTCGGTGGCCGCGGCCACCGAAGAACAGACCGCCGTGGTGGAAACCCTCAACATGGATGTCAGCCACATCAACCTGCTGAACCAGCAAAGCGTCGCCAACCTCAATGAAACCCTGAAGGATTGCGATGCCCTGTCGCAACAGGCCAATCGGCTGAAGCAGTTGGTGGACAGCTTCAAGATCTGATCTCAGCCGACCTCACCGCCAACCGTGCCGCCGCCATCGCGAGCAGGCTCGCTCCCACAGGGGATTGGCGGTGTGACTGGATCTTGCGGCCAACCGAAATCAGTGTGGGAGCGAGCCTGCTCGCGATGGCGACAGCACAGCCAACATCATCGCCAGCTGACCCGCCGCTTTCGCGAGCAAGCCCGCTCCCACAGGGGATTGGCGGTGTGACTGGATCTTGCGGCCAACCGAAATCAGTGTGGGAGCGAGCCTGCTCGCGAAGACGGCGGCACAGCCAACATCATCAGCCAGCTGACCCACCCCTTTCGCGAGCAAGCTCGCTCCCACAGGGGATTGGCGGTGTGACTGGATCTTGCGCCCACCCCGGAACCAAAACTGTGGGAGCGAGCTTGCTCGCGATGGCGACAGCACAGCCAACATCATCGCCAGCTGACCCACCGCTTTCGCGAGCAAGCCCGCTCCCACAGGGAATCGGCGGTGGGACTGGATCTTGCTGCCAATCGAAATCAGTGTGGGAGCGAGCCTGCTCGCGATGGCGACAGCACAGCCAACATCATCGCCAGCTGACCCGCCGCTTTCGCGAGCAAGCTCGCTCCCACAGGGGATTGGCGGTGTGACTGGATCTTGCGGCCAACCGAAATCAGTGTGGGAGCGAGCCTGCTCGCGATGACGGCAGCACAGCCAACATCATCGCCAGCTGACCCACCGCTTTCGCGAGCAAGCTCGCTCCCACAGGGGATTGGCGGTGTGACTGGATCTTGCGCCCAACCGAAATCAGTGTGGGAGCGAGCCTGCTCGCGATGGCGACAGCACAGCCAACATCATCGCCAGCTGACCCGCCGCTTTGGCGAGCAGGCTCGCTCCCACAAGGTTTACTTGAACATCACTTGCACATTCCCCATCGCCTCATCGGCAAACCCTTGCAGGAAATCTCGGAAGCCGGACGGGGTATGGGCATCGGTGTGGTCGGCGATGATGGTCCAGGTAGCGCGGCAGCGGTTGTCCGCCAGGGGCTCGACGCGCATTGCCGCCCACAGGTTATCGATGCCCAGGGTGTTGTAGATCAGCGTCCAGGTCATGTGCATGGCCTGGTCATCATGGCTGTTGAGCTGTTCCACCACCAGGTTCTGCCCGTCGCGGAAAAACTTCTTGCGCAGGGACCTCACGCCCTCGCCGGTCATTTCGATGTGCTCAAGTGCCGGGATGAATCGATCGAACCTTGCAAAATTGCCCACCACTGCCCAGACGCTCGCCGCGTTGGCGGGTACTTCCACTGACGTTTCGACCTCGCAGGCGTGGGGGTTCTTGATCAAGGTGTCGGGTTGAAGTGCATTCATGGTCTTGCTCCTTTTTTTACAGTTGAGGGGTGCTTCAGATGAAATCGATGGCCTTGAGGTAATCAGCGCCGCGGCGCAGCAGGGCCGGGGATTTTTCCGGGTAGCGGGCACCCATCTGCCGTACACCGGCCCGGGCGTTGGCGTGGTTGATCAACGAGATGTCGCCGATGTCTTCCTCGAAACCGTTGAGGTAGAAACCCAGTACGCCGAACAGCGCATTGTCAGCATCGACCCGGCCCAGTTGCCGTTGCCAGTCGGCGACGCTGACCAGGGAAAATTCCCGGCCGCTGTCACGAAACGACGCCACATAAGCGTCCCAGCTCAAGGGCTCGGGGTTGTGCAGGTTGAATACCGCCTGCGTCGGCTGATAACGACTGGCGTGGAAGGCGATGAAGCGCGCCAGGAAGTCCACCGGCATCAGGTCGAAGTTGAGGGACAGATCCGGCACCTGACCGAGCTGGATCGAGCCCTTGAGCATCAACATCAACCGGTTCTTGTGGGGCTGGCAGACCCCGGTCAGGCTGTTGAAACTGATGTTGCCGGGGCGAAACAGATTGACCCACACCCCGCGATCCCGAGCGCGCTGCAGGATCCGTTCGCCGACCCATTTGGACAGGTTGTAGCCGTTCTTGATGTAGATCGGCGGCGTCTCTGCGGCGGGCTGCTCCAGGACCTGGCCGTCGGCATCCAGCGCACTGGACGCCGACAGCGTAGAGACGAAGTTGAAGATCTTCTTGCTGCGCCCTTCACACAGGCGCAGGCATTCGAAGATCGGCTCCACGTTGTCCCGCGCCAAAGACTCGTAGTCGAGCACATGATTGACGTGGGCGGCGTTGTGCACCAACGCGCCGAAGGTGCGGTCGATGCGGGCATAGACGTCGTCTGGCAAACCCAATTGCGGTTGGGTGATGTCGGCGGCGTAGACACTGACGCGGCTCAGGTCCAGGTGGTTCAGCCGATTGTCCCGCAGGGCCTGGGCAAAGCGTTCGGCCGCGCTTTGTCCGCCGGATTCGCGCACCAGGCACGCGACTTCGGTGGCGCCCCAGGCCAGCAAGGCCTCGACGATGTGTACCCCAAGAAAACTGTTGGCGCCGGTCACCACCACCTTGTGCACATCACCACACCGGCTGACAGGCAGGGGATCGAGGTTGAGTTCCGCTTGCGCATCGATCAAGGCCTGGGGGCTGAGGGTCGATGTGCTGTTTTGCGCAGGATCGTCCAGTAACTTCGCCAGCGTGATCAGCGTAGGTGCTTCGATGAAGCGATTGATCGACAGGCTGCGCCCGAAGGCTTCGCGGACCCCCAGCAACAGTTGTGACAGCAGGATCGAATGGCCACCGAGATTGAAGAAGCTTTCATCGGTGGCGATGTCGTCGACCGGCAGCTCCAGCAACTCGGCCCACAGTTGCCGCAGCTGCGTTTCCAGAACGTTCTGCGGCTGGCGCCGATGGCTGCCGACCTGCACTTGCACCGCCGTGGCGAGCAAGGCCCGGCGATCGACTTTGCCATTACTGGTGTAGGGCAGGCTGGGCAATTGCACGTAGGCCGCCGGGTGCATGTAGCTGGGCAGCGCGTTTTGTACATGCTCGCGCAAAGCCTGAAGGGCAGCGCCGGCCCGCTCTTCCCGAGGGTGAACCAGAAACGCCAGGATCCGCCGTCGGTCATCGACCCCCACCGCTACTTGGCGAAACAACTGGCTGTCGCGCAGGCAATGCTCGATTTCCTCGGGTTCGACCCGGAAGCCACGGATCTTCACCTGGTTATCGCGCCGACCACACAGTTCGATGCCGTGGTCGGTCCATTGGGCGATATCGCCTGTGCGATATACCCGCAGCGTTGGCCCGTCGGGCAGCGTCAGGTTGAGGTAGCGGCTCGCGGTCAACGTCGGGTCGTTCAGATAGCCGAGGCCGACCCCAGGCCCGGCGATGTACAGCTCGCCCGGTGTGCCTTGGGGCACCGGTTGCAGCTGCTCATCCAGAATCAGCACCCGGCCATTGGCGATGGGCACACCGAGGTTGCGGTTGTTGTCACCGACACCGAATTGCCGGGTGGTGACCAGCACCGTGGTTTCGGTGGGGCCGTAGATGTTGTGGAAACTGCACTGCGGTGCGAGCTGCTCGATCACGAACGGCTCACAGACATCGCCGCCGGTAATCAGATGTTCCAGCCCCAACGGTGCATCCAGCGGCATCACGCTCAGCAGCGCGGGCGGCAGGAAAGCATGAGTGACACGCTGTTGCTGAATCAGCGCCACCAGTTGCTGCGGGTCGCGACGCTGGTCTTCGCTGGGCACCACCAGCGTCGCACCCTGGATGAAGGTCGGCAGGATATCCAGCAGCGATGCGTCAAAGTTGATGGTGGAGAACTGCAATGCCCGGCTGTCACGCTGTAAGCGGACATAGTCGCTATACCAGGCGCAGAAATGGCTGAGGTTGCGATGACTGAGCAGCACGCCTTTGGGTTGGCCGGTGGTGCCGGACGTGTAGATCGCCACGGCCGGTTCGTCGCTGTCCACCACGCGGCGGATCAGCGAGGCCGGGATGCCGGGTTTGGGTGAAGGCAGCTTGCGTACATCCAGCGTCGGCAGCGACAGCTCGCCCAGGTCGCTGTCACCGTCGTGCAGCAGTAAGTCGGCGTTGGCGTTCTCCAGGATAAAGCGCCGTCGTTGCGCGGGGTGCTGCGGGTCCAGCGGCAGGTACACCGCCCCGCAACCCAGCACCGCCAGGATAGCTGCGTACAACTGTGCGGACTTGGGCAGGCAGACACCAATCACTCCAGGTTTTGCCCCGGCCAGTTGCTTGAGCATCGGCTCCTGCAAGCGCAACGCCAGACTGCGCAAGGACTTGTAATCGACAAGCTGACCGTCGACCCACAGGGCCGCTTGCGTACCGTCATTGAGCATGCGCTGCTCGATGTCATGCATGACCGGCACTTCGGCTGCAGCCAGCAGCCAAGGCACCGCGGGCCGATTGAGGTGGTGTTCGAAGGCCAGCGGCTCCAACACATCCAGTCCCTGCAACGATTCATCGCAGGCGTCGGTCTGCACCGTCGGCCAGTGATCGAAGCAGGCTTCGTCCCGGGAAAGCTGGCTGACCAGTCGCGCACCGTGCTCGACCACACCCGCCAAGGCGCGCAGTCGCAAAGACTGGCCGTTGCCGCAGCCTTGCGGGGCGATCACTTCCTGGGACAACGGCCGATGCGCGCTGTCGCGGAAAACCACCACCGGCTGTGGCAATGCCTGGCCGGGAAAAGCCTGGAGCGCCACACGCACCTGAAGGTTTGAGCGGGCGTCTAGGGTGCAGGGCAGCGTCCCGTCATCAATCAACAGGTCTACCGCTGTGTGGTGGTTCGCTGATTCAAGATGCACAACACCGTGGCCGTGCAGTTCGAGCTCCTGGGCCAGGTCGGTCATGGCCTGGCTTGTGCCAGACACGGCAATTTCGAGGCGTCTCATGGGCGGATCCTCATGGGGTCAGGTAGTCGGCCAGGGCGTCACGCACGCAGGGGGACGCCAGCATCGAGCTGCTGCGAAAAAAGCGCGTGATATTGCCCACCAACGGGTGAAAACGATTGATGGGATACGCCAGCGCACTGGCCTCCTCGCGCAATGACTGGCGCACCGATTCGTCGACGGGCAGGTGTGCGATCAGCTGGAAATCGAACGCCTGTTGCAGATCGCTCGCCAGGTACTGGCTGATGAAGCCGGGCATCAGTCGCGCAATCGCATCGCGGTCAGCTTCGGGCGCGCTGCGCCAGTAGATTTGCACCAGGCGCGTCCAGAATCCGGAGTGCCGTCCCTCATCCAGCAAGTGGTCGGCCATCAGGCCCTTGATCGACGCCTTGACCGAATCATCCCGGGCGAATGCCGCCACCTCGTTGGTCACGGTGTTCTCGGCAATGGCGATGCAGATCAGCTCCACGGCGCTGAGCAAATGCTCCGGTGCCTGGGCCAGCGTCGCCGGGATGGCGCGGCTGAGCTCGATCTGATCGGGCAACGGGATCGGCGCAATGCCAGTCATGTCGATGGTCTGCTGCATGAAGTCCATCGCCACCAGTGCGTGATAATCCTCGTCTACTACCACCGTCATTGCGTCGTAGCGGCAGGCGAACGGGAACTCGATGCCGAAGCTGTTCTTGGCAATGCGCCGGGCGGTGTGGTCCACCAGCTCGGTCTCGAAGATCACCACATCGTTGATGAACTTGTAGAGGCTCTGCACCAGCACAAAATCGCGCAGTTGCGGGCAGTGGCTGAGGAAGGTCTGGCTGTGCACCAGAGGCTGACGGCTCATGGGGAAGATCAACTTGTCGTCGTCTTCGACCCGGCGCCGTGGCCGGGTGCGGATGGTCGCGCGGCTTTCCCAGGCGTCGGCGAAGGATTGGTATTCGACAGCGTTCATGGCGCCACCTGCGCAAGCGGTTGGGCCATGCTCTGGCGTAACCCGTCCCACAGCGCGGTGCGGCTTTGGACGGCGGCGAGTGCAGCGGCCAGCACCTCGGTTTCGCGCTGCGGGTCGCCATCGATCAGTCGGGCCAAGAGTTTTTCCGCTGCCGGGCCGTGGTCCTCGGAATCCACTTCGATGTGCCGCTGCAGGTAATAACGAAACGTCGGCGCCTGATCCAGGCCGATGCCCCAGGCGTCCAGCATGCGCTGGAACATCTGCGGGATGACGCTCTCGCGACCATGCACGAAGGCGGCGGCCACGCTGTGGGCCGGTGCGTGCAGCGCCGTTTGCAGTGTCTGGCGGACGAACCGGGCCGCCGCCGGCTCCACTTCGACGCTCTCCAAGGCTGTTTCGGGACTGACGCCTTCCTGTTGCAAGGTGATGAACTGCTCAATGGCGCGAGTATCGGCGCCAACCTCGCGCATGGCGTCCAGGTACAGTTCGAAATGGCTGCAATAGCCGGCTCCGGGGCGGTCATCCGACTCCTCGCCCAGGACGATTTCGTTGATCAAACGTGCAGCGTGTGGGTCGGCCGGCGGTAACCAGGGCAAGTGGACACAGGTCAGCTCCCGTTGCAGCCGTTTGGTCAGTGACATGAAATCCCACACGGCAAAAACATGGCTTTGCATAAAGCGGCGCAGCAGATCGATTGATGTTATTTCAGAAAAAACCGGGTGTTGGCCAAGGGCGTGTTTTTTCAGAGATAGTTGTTCTTTGGTTGGCTGCATCGGAACGTCCTCATCAATGATGTTTGTTCGGAAAAGTCACCCGGGCTTTAATAAAAACGAGCGGGTGCCTGAACCGGAGTCCATAAGTTTCGAAAGTATTGAAGTGCTCGTCTTAACTGCGCATTCATGGCGTGCGGGCAAGGTTTTTAAGGCCTAAGCCATAAATGTAAGCGGTCGATAACAACTCGACGGATAAAAAACTAATACACCGAACAAGTAAGCGGCAAGTGTTTTTTTAATTATTTAAAGTGGGTTATTTATTGGGCGCGAAGAGGGGTGTTAAAACTTTTAATATAAGTTTTATTCAGGCGAAGCCGCTCCTTCCGATAGAGAAGTATCAGAATCGAAGAAGTTGAGTGAATGCCTCACTCGGAGCACTTCAGGGGACAGGGAAATAAGAAGTTGTTGTTTTATGGGGGGGACATCGGACGGACTTCCGATCATCCCGCCGGTTGGGCGGTGCTCCTTGCGTGTTGGCTTCGATTCGCCTGGCTGCGGCCAGGCGCTGACTTCTTCAGGTCTGTTTTTTAATCGACAAACGCAAGAGTGGGCCCAAATCGATGGCAGTGCCATTGAACTGATGGGGGCGACAGGGCGCGGCTACGCTGCGGCCTCGTCGGGCGGGCGAGAAACCGTGTAGGAGGGATGTGTAAGAAAGTGATGCGCCCCTCGGGGCGCGGGGGGCAGGTCAACGGCTTGGTTGTTGTTCCAGATAGCGACGGATGGTGACGCAGGCTTTTTCCAGATGCAGCTCCAGCAGGGCAACCGCTCTGTCGATGTCCTGCGCCGTAGCGGCCTCCAGCAGCGCGCGATGATCGTCCTGGGTCAGTTTGCCCAAGCCCATGGACGACAGATGGAAGCGCAAGAAGCGTTCTTCCTCATTGAGCTCGCGCTCGATCAGGTCCAGCAGTTTGCTGTTGGGTGCCTTGTGATAAAGCGACATGTGAAACAGCCGGTTGAGCCTGCCGATTTCAGCGTGGTCGGTCTGGGCTTCCAGTTGCTCGATGTAATGGGCGGCCATGGCCAGGTCCTCGGCATCGAGGAGGGGAATGGACAGGCGCAATGCGAAAGATTCAAGGACCGAACGCAGGGCGTACGTTTCGATCGCATTGTTGGTGATCAACGGGGCTACCACGGCGCCTTTGTGCTGAACCACATTGAGCAGTGATTGCGCCTCGAGCTGGCGCAAGGCCTCGCGTACCGGCATGCGGCTGACGCCGAACAGGTCGGCCAGTTCCTGCTGGCGCAGGGCGGTGCCGCAGGGCAGGCGCCCGTCGAGTATGGCCTCGCGCAGGGATTCTTCGATGATTGAGCGGGCCTGGGCAGCGGGAATGGGCCCGTTGACCTGGATAGTGCTTAGCGGTTTGGGCTTCTGTGTCACGACAACGCACCCTGACTGGTAGTAACAAAAATTGGATCCAAGCCAACAGTAGTTACAGATTGCCAAGCCGTCAAAACCTCGCGGCCCCGGTTCCTGAACTAAAGTTTAGTCTGCTCGTGGTGATCGCACCTTGCCATTGTCTTTTGCCGGGCCAGGCTTCACCATCCAACGCATTTCCCACGGCCCTTTTTGGACGTATTTCCCTTGGCTGCACCTTTCCCTGTTCCCAGGTCCTTGCGCTGGCTGTGTTCGACATTGTTGCTGGCCGGCCTCATGCTGGGCGGCCTGCAGGCTGACTGGGACTTTGCGCAGATCAGCCGGCGGGCGCAAGCGTTATATGGGCCGTTGGGCGAAGGGCAGCAACGGATCGATGCCTGGCAGCAATTGTTGGCGACCCAGAAGCAGACGCCGGAGCTTGAGCAGCTCAAGGTGGTGAACCTGTTTTTCAACAAACGGGTGCGCTACGTCGAAGACATCGACTTGTGGCGTCAGGTCGATTACTGGGAGACCCCGATCCAGGCCTTGTGGAAAGGGGCCGGGGATTGCGAGGACTACGCCATTGCCAAGTACTTCAGCCTGCGTCGTCTGGGGGTGTCCAGTGACAAGCTGCGCATCACTTACGTCAAGGCGTTGCGGCAGAACCGTGCGCACATGGTGCTCACTTACTACGCAACCCCCGATGCCATGCCGCTGGTACTCGACAGCCTGATCGACGGCATCCTGCCGGCCAGCCAGCGGACCGATCTGTTGCCGGTCTACTCTTTCAATGCCGAGGGATTGTGGCTGCCAGGCGCCAAGGGCAACAAGAAAGTGGGTGACACCAAGCGCCTGTCCCGGTGGCAGGATGTGTTGAAAAAAATGCAGGCCGAAGGTTTTCCGGTCGAGACGACTAACTAGGAGCGCGCGCTCAGATGTCCTTGTTCAAACAGCTGTTGATCGCTATCTGTCTGTTCCTGGTGGTTGCCTTCAGCGGCAGCTTCATGGTCAGTCTGGAAAGCTCGCGGGCCCAGTACGTCAACCAGTTGCGCTCCCACGCCCAGGACGCGGCCACGGCGCTGGCGCTGTCCCTGACGCCGAACATCGACGACCCGGCGATGGTGGAGCTGATGGTCAGTTCGATTTTCGACAGCGGCTATTACGCAACCATCCGTGTGGTCGATGTCGCCACCGACCAAACCCTCGTCGAGCGTACCGGCACGCCCGACGCCGGCAACGTGCCGCAATGGTTCATCAAGCTCATCGGCCTGGAGCCGGCCGGTGGCGATGCGATTGTTAGCCGTGGCTGGGAACAGGCGGCGCGGGTCGAAGTGGTCAGCCACCCGATGTTCGCCCTCGCCAAGCTGTGGCAGAGCGCATTGGGCAGCCTGGGCTGGCTGCTGCTGTGCGGCGCGGTGAGCGCGGTGCTGGGGGCCTTGCTGCTGCGTCGTCAGCTCAAGCCGCTGGATTACATGGTGCACCAGTCCCATGCCATCGCCCGTCGCGAGTTCCTGAGCCTGCCGGAGTTGCCGCGTACCCCGGAACTGCGCCGGGTGGTGCAGGCGATGAACCAGATGGTCGAGAAGCTCAAGGCGCTGTTTCAGGAGCAGGCCGAGCGTAGCGAAAAACTGCGGGTCGAGTCTTATCAGGACAATCTCACGGGCCTGGCCAACCGGCGGTATTTCGAAATGCAGCTCCACGCCCGGGTGAGCAACCCCGAGCAGGCCAGTTCCGGTTATCTGCTGTTGCTGCGGGTCAAGGACCTGGCCGGGTTGAACCAGCGGCTGGGCGGGCAGCGCACCGACCAGTTGCTCAAGGCCGTGGGCGAACAATTACAGCGTGAATGCGCCCGCTACCCTGAAACCCACAACATGGTGACGCGCATCCGCGGTGGGGAGTTCGCCGTGCTGGCGCCGGGGCTGGTGCGCGAGGAAGCGCTGCAACTGGCGCAGAACCTCGAAAGCGCCTTGGCCAGCCTGCATGCCACCGGTGCGACCGATGTGGCTTCGGTGGCCTCCATCGGACTGGCTCCATTCGTCCATGGCGACTCGCCGCAAGCCGTGCTCCAGCTCGGCGACCAGGCCCTTGCCCAGGCCGAAAGCCAGGGCGAACCGGGTTGGGCCTGCCTGGACCACAGCGCCTCGGCCAGCGTCGGTGACGATCATCATGCCTGGCACAATCTGCTCGACCAGGCCTTGAGCAATCAGCGCTTCGAGCTGTACTTCCAGCCGGTGGTGGCCGCCCAGGACACCCAGGTGGTGCTGCATTACAAAGTGCTGTCACGGCTGCTGGACGAGCAGGGCCAGACCATCCCCGCCGGGCGTTTTCTGCCATGGCTGGAGCGCTTCGGTTGGACCGCGCGTCTGGATCGTTTGATGCTCGAACAGGTGCTCAAGCAAATGGCCGGGCATGACCAGTCCCTGGCGTTGAACCTGTCTTCGGCGACGTTGGCCGATCCGCAGGCGCTGAACAAGGTCTTTGAGATCCTGCGGGCGCATTCCAACCTTGGGCCGCGCTTGACCCTGGAGATTGGTGAAGAGCAACTGCCGGAGCAAGCGGTGCTGGAGGAGTTGACTCGGCACCTGCGTGAGCTTGGTTTCTCCCTGAGCCTGCAGCGTTTTGGTGGGCGGTTCAGCATGATTGGCAACTTGTCGCGGTTGGGGTTGGCTTATCTGAAGATCGATGGCAGCTATATCCGTGCCATTGATCAGGAGAGTGACAAGCGCCTGTTTATTGAAGCGATCCAGCGTGCTACTCACAGTATTGACTTGCCGTTGATTGCCGAGCGGGTTGAGACGGAGGGGGAGTTGGCGGTGATTCGGGAGATGGGGTTGTTTGGGGTGCAGGGGCAGTTGGTTGGGGAGCCTCGGCGTTGGGGGTGAGGTTTGTTGACCTTATGACCGAGTACATATCCATTGCTGCGGTAACGGCGGCTTATGGTTCCGCCCTTACGGCGGGTCACTTTTGGCAAACGCCCCAAAAGTAACCAAAAGGTCTTGCCCCACCACTCGGTGCCTCGCCTAGGCTCGGCATGCCCGAACGCAGGCATTGCTCCGTGGGCCCGCCGCGAAGGGCCATCCATGGCCCAGCGCGGCTATCCCGGCATCCATGCCGGGATGCCCACTACGCAATACCTACGTTCGGCCAGCGTGGTTGACGGGGCCCCAGATCAAAATCAAAAGCGAGGCGGCCTGACAGCCGGCCTGGCTTTGGCGGGTGTACACCAATCAGACTTGTTTGAGCAGAACCTGTGGGAGCAAAGCTTGCTCGCGAGGCGGCCTTATAGCCGGCCTGTCTCTTGCGGCTGTGCATCAATCGGACCTGTTTGAGCAGGCACTTGTGGGAGCAAAGCTTGCTCGCGAGGCGGCCTTATAGCCGACCTGCTCTTGCGGCTGTGCACCATCAGACCAGTTTAAGCAGGATTTGTGGGAGCAAAACTTGTTCGCGATGAGGCCGACACATCCAACATCCAACATCTTCATCAACTGAACCACCGCCATCGCGAGCAAGCTTTGCTCCCACAGGATGAACGCGGTCATCAGAAAACAGGTCGGCTGTCAGGCCGCCTCGCCAAGCTTTTGATCTGGGACGCCCCGTTAACCACGCTGGCCGAACGTAGGTATTGCGTAGGGGGCACCTCGGCATGGATGCCGAGGTAGCCGCGCTGGGCCATGGATGGCCCTTCGCGGCGGCCCCCGGAGCAATGCCTTCGTTCGGGCACACCGAGCCTAAGCGAGGTGCCGAGTGGTGGGGCAAAGCGTTTTTGGTTACTTTTGGCGCTCTTCCAAAAGTGACCCGCTGTAAGAGCGGAACCGCCAGTAGCCGTTACCGCAGAAACGGATATACACCCCCTCTAAAAGTCAGGTCCTAGGAGATTTCCTTCGAGTTGTGGCGAACTTGGTGAACTTGTCCGGCGTCTGCCCCGTGGCTAGTCTGGGTTTGTCACTGAAAAAACGGTGACACCGGCGTGCAAGCCGGTTAGAAAGACGCCCAACAATATCACCAGCCACTTATCGTGCATTCGTGCTCATGTTTTATGGCAGCTGTGTGCGGGAGACCTTCGGGTCTGCCGAGGTTTTTGGGCGTTGTCTTACTCGGTCTTGCACACTCGCACATAGCTGCCACCCTTCATCGCGTGCAAGCGAGCCAGGGCGGCTCTGAATTGAATAGGAAGCCCAAACCATGTTCAAAGCTACGCCTAACCCTCCACAGCCCTCATCCAAATCCCGAGTCGAAACCCTGCAAGCAAAAAAACTCGACGAAGCCGCCGAGCGCGCTCTCGACTACTATCTCAAACCCAAACCCGTCGACGAGGCCCAAGCAGGCCAGCTCTTCATCGTATCCCCGAACATCGACACCGAAACCTTACTGGCCAATGCCTCCGAAGACCTGCTGTCCATCAGCGCCATCGCCGCCGACCTGGCTGATGACGTCGACGGCTCGCGCCGCAGCGTGATTCTGGCGATCAGCCGAATGGCCGACGGGGTGCATTTGTTGGTGGAGCGGGCGATGGATCGGCTTGAGGTTCAAACGTCGAACTGACAGGCCTGTGGCGGATTGAAGATGGCCATCGCGAGCAGGCTCGCTCCCACAAGAGGCCTGTTGGCGAATGGAAAATTGCGCCCTGACACAAATCCAATTGTGGGAGCGGGCTTGCTCGCGAAGGCGTCGGCACATCCAACATCATCGCAAACTGACCCACCGCTTTCGCGAGCAAGCCCGCTCCCACATAAGAACTGCGTGACGGCAATATCTGCGACTTGCCCCATCCCCCTGTGGGAGCGAGCCTGCTCGCGATGAGGGCAGCCCCGACACCGATGAACCAGGCTTAGATCAACCCCTTCTCATCATCATCGATCAACCGGCTCAACCCGCCCAAGGCTTCCCGGGCCTGGTTGCGGTCCATTAGCTTGGCCTGGGCCGCGGGGGGCAGGTCGGTGACGCGGATGACGCCTTTGCTGGTCAGCACTTGGATCAAGTCGTCAAGGACCCGGATCATTTCCAAGTCGCTCTGCTTGAGCTGCTTGAGGCTGTTTTCTACCGCCTGGTTGGCGAACCAGTCCTGGATTTCGTGGCTGTCGGCCGGCAGGGTTTCGGTGGCCTCCGCATAAGCGGTGGCTTCCACGCGCACCAGCAGGCCTTGTGCATCGCGTTGCACATAAAACATCGGGCATCCCTCATGTATGAAGCGGCGTCATGCTGGGCAGCATAGGCCAACTGCGCGCGAGTATGGAGGGTGGCGACAAAATCGTCATCCTGGATGCAGCCCGGTACGACCGCCCCTAAGGGCGGCCGTTAAGCCACGGTCAGCTGTTGTTGTGATCGACCTTGATGGTCGGATCACTGCCGGCGATCAACGAGTTCAGGTTGATGTTCGACCAGTTGTTACCTTCCAGCTTGATCGTCACATCAGGGGTGGCCGCTGCGGCGTCGCCCGCGTTGAACTTGCCGGAGGTGCTGACCTGCAGCGACGACACGCCATCGACCGTGCTGATCTTCAGGAAGTTGTCGATGGTGCTACCGGTTTCGCCCTGCAGCAGATCCCGCAGGTCGATCCGGTCACCCTCGCTGGCCTTGAAGTCCTTGATCACGTCGGTGCCGGTGTCGCCGGACTTCCAGACGAAGGTGTCGCCACCCAGACCACCGATCAGGGTGTCGTTGCCCTGGCCGCCGATCAGCGTGTCGTTGCCTTTGCCGCCGAGCAGGATGTCATTGCCCTTGCCGCCGTTGAGCAGGTCGTTGCCGCCCTGGCCGAAGATGATGTCATTACCGGCACCGCCCAGCAGTGTGTCATTGCCATCGTTGGCACCGGACACATCGAAAGCGTTGTAGTGCTCGGTGATGTACTGGTGCACGTTGCTGGTGGTGACTTTGCTGACTTCCACACCGCTCTGCTGGGCCACGAAGGCCTGAATGGACTGATAACCTTCGCCGGCGATGCCATTGAAGCTCACCAGGTCGCCGAACAGGATGTCGTTGCCGTCTGCCCCGTTGACTGTGTCAGCGCCCGGCAGGGTCGCTTCGGTGTGTCCGATGATGGAGTCGGCCAGGTTCTTGGGATCGATGTTGGTCTGCGGAGTCTTGTCCGAGTCGTAGTCCTTCAGGTCATCCAGCGTCACGCCTTTGTTCAGGCCGATGGCTTCCACGCCAGATACCGAACTCAACAGCGCGAAAGCGCTCAGGGAGTTGCTGGTGGTGGTCGAGCCGGTGCTGCTGCCGGTGCCGTCGCGGTACGACAACTCATAGGTGCCGTCGCCTTGGGCGCGCAATGTGCCCAATTCCTCACTGCTCCAGTAACCGCCCCAGGATTTTTTCCAGGTGAGCAGGGTGAGATTGCCGGATTCATCGACCTGAACGCGGTGCGTACTGTCGAGCTCGGCGCTGAACGTCTGGCCCAGCTTGTAGTTGGTCGTGGTGATCAGACTGTCGAGCTTCACGTCGCCATACAAGGTCGGGTTCGTCTGCTCGCCGGACTGATAGTAGGTCGGCTGGCCGTCGGTGATGAAGTACGTCAGGTTCGTCGCGCCGGTGTTGCTCAGGGCTTCGCTGCTCTTGAACCAGTTGGCCGTGGTCTTGAACACGTCCTCGTAGTTGGTACCGCCGCCGGACACCATCGAATCCAGCACACTTTTGAGCAGCGCGAGTGCGTTCGGATCCTTGAGGTTGACCGATACGGTTTTATTCACCTGGCTGTCGAAGTCTGCCAGGAAAATGTTCACCGTCCCGGAGTTGCCGCCCATGCTCTGCTTGAGGGTGTTGAACACCGACGTCAACGAGTCCTTGGCGGCTGTGACGGACGCTGCGCTCATGCTGCCGGAGCTGTCGACCATGAAGGCGATGTTGTAGTTGACGCCTGGCACGACGGTCAGCCCGCCGATGTCGGCGACCACAATGTCGTTGCCGTCGGTGCCGGTGACGTTGTCACTGCCAGAGGTGGCCGTGGCGGAGTTGTAGACCGCCGGATGAACCGTGACCGGTATCTGCGCCGTGGTGGTTGCCGAGCCGCCGAGGGCTTCGGTGGAAGTCGAGGTTACGGTCAGGTTGAACTGGCCGTTGTAGTAGGTCGGTGGCGTCAGGGTCAGGCTGCCCAGATTCCAGCCGGTGACCGAGGCCTCGCCATTGCTGCCCACGGTCGCCGTGTGGCCGGCACCGTCGCTCAGCACGCTGCCTTCCGGGATCCCGCCGATTTTCACGCTCAGGCTTTCGGAGCCGTCGGTATCGGTCAGCGCCGTGGTGATCTTCGACAGGTTCACACTGCCGCCTTCGGCGCCTTCGTTGAGCTTGAAGCCGTCGTAGTAGCCTTCACCATTGGTGCCGTGCAGGTCCGAAACAGTCACGCCCGCATTCACCAGATCAGCCACGCCGGTGTACAGCGGCACGCCGGCACTGCTCAGGTCGGTCGGGGTGCTGCCGTTGACCGACAGGTTCACGTCATAGCTGCCCGGGCCGGTCTGGTTGTGGTGGTAGATGTCCAGGGTGTAGTAGCCGCTGGTGGTCGGGGTGAACGAGCCATTGAGCTTGCCGCCCGCTCCCCAGGTGATGCCCGCGACATCCTTGCCACCGATGGTCACCAACAGGCTGTCATCGCCGGTACCGCTGAAGGTGTAGGTCTTGCCAGCTTCGAGGAAAATCAGGCCCGAGGTTTTCGACGCGGTGCCCGGATTCACGTTGCTGTCGGACTGCACGTTGTTCACGGTGGTGCTGCTGTTGGGGGTTCCGGCGGCATCGATCACCGACTTCAGCGTACCGGACGGCGCGCCGCTGCCATCGGTGCCCAGGCCCGACAGACCGGTCCAGACTTCCTTGACCAGGCCAGTGGAGGTCACGGCGTTCCCGGCTACGTTGAGGGTCGGTGCGTCAGCGACCGGCGTGATGTCGATCTTCACGGTGCCGGTAGTGCCCAGCGCCTGACCGTCGGTTGGCTGGAACTTGATCTGCGCGTAATCGGATTTCTGATCGCCCACGCCGTTCGCGTTGCCGTTGGCGCCGGACTCATGGGTATCCGGTGTGAAGCGCAGTTTGCCGGCGTCGATGTCGGCCTTGGTGAAGGTCTGGTTGTTGGCCACGTCCTTCCACGTTGCACCGTCCAGATACTGCAACTTGCCGTCAGCGGGCAGTCCGGTGATTTTTACCCCAAGGCTGGATGCCGAACTGTCCACATCGCTGACACCAAAGGTCGACCAGCCAAGAATCAACGAGGTGTCTTCGGTACCGGTCACCGCGCCGCCGGTTGCGACCGGCGCATCGTTGACCCCGACCACGTTCACGGTGGTGGTGGCCGTGTTGGAGTAGTTTGTGCCGTCGGTCACCGTCACGGTGATGATGCGCGGCACGGTGCTCGGGTCGTCGCTGCTGTTGGTGAAGCTGATGTTCTTGATTTGCTGCATGTAGTCGGCCAGCGTCGCATTGCCCGACAGGGTCAGGGTGACCGTGCCGTTGGTGCTGTTGGCGTTGATGCTGATGCCGTTGACGCTGTTACCCAGGTTCAGCGCATCGCCGGGCTGACGGTTGGTCAGCACGATGGTGGCGCCGGTCAGCATCGTGCTGTCCGGGTCGGTGATTTTCAGGTCGGTGTCGCCGATGGACACGCCCGGACCGGTGGTGCCTTCGGTGAAGGTCACCTGGTAATCGGCGCCGGTCTTGCCGCTGGAGTTGTTGGCATCCAGGTCCAGTACCGGCGGTGCATCGTTGTCGATGATCGAGGTACTGACGCTGCCGTTGGTGCCGCTGACGGCCAGGTTTTCGAAGTTGCCGCCGGTGGCCGAGTCGATCTTGACCACGAAGTTTTCGGTACCTTCGGTGATCTTGTCGTCCAGCGTCGCCACGTTGAAAGTGGCGCTGGTGGCATTGGCCGGAATCTTCACGGTGTAGACGCCGGTGAAGTCCGTACCGTCGGCGGCGGTACCGCTGTAGACGATCTTGAGCGTCACTTCGGTTTGCGCCGGGTTCGTCAGGCTCACGGTGTACGTCGCGGCCTGGCCTTCGGTGACCGAGGTGCTGCCGGTGATGCTGACGATGGTGTTGTCGACGGTGTCGGTCACGTCGGTGACGGCTGGCGTGGTGCTCGGTACCAGGTTTTCGAAGTTACCGCCGGTGGCGTTGTCGATGCTGACTTCGACCTTGCCGGCGTCTTTGTAGACGTCGTCTTTTGGCGCATCGACAGTGACCGTGCCGGTGGTGGCGCCAGCGGCGATGTTGATCACGGCGCCGTTGCTCAGGGTCACGGTGACTGGCGAACCAGCGGCGTTGGTCAGGGTTGCGGTGTAAACAATCGAACCACCTTCGGCAACAGTGTCAGTGGCCGAGAGCGTCAGGCCGGTCGAGTCCTGCACGTCGGTAACGGTGGTGTCCGCTGGAGTGGCGTCGATGTCCAGTTTTTCGTAGTTACCGCCCTGGGCATCGTCGATCTTCACGCTCAGGTTGTCGCCGCCAGCAAGGGCGTCGTTCTGGGTCACGAAGTTGACCGAACCGCTGCTGGAGCCAACTGGGATGGTGATGCTTTGACCGTTCGACAGGGTGACGACCAAAGGAGCGCCCGTTACCGGGGCGTTGACCGAAGCGGTGTAAACCACGGTGCCGCCTTCAGCCACGGAGGAAGTCGCGGTCAGGCTGACAGTCGACGTGTCGATGGTATCGGTGACATCAGTCACTGCCGGAGTCGTGCTCGGAACGAGGTTCTCGAAGCTACCTCCCGTGGCGTTATCGATGCTGACTTCGACTTTGCCGGCGTCTTTGTAGACGTCGTCTTTTGGCGCATCGACAGTTACTGTGCCAGTGGTAGCGCCGGCAGCGATGTTGATTACAGCGCCGTTGCTCAGTGTCACGGTGACCGGAGTACCAGCAGCGTTGGTCAGGGTTGCGGTGTAGGTGATCTGACCGCCTTCAGCAACCGAGTCGGTAGCGCTCAGGCTCAGGCCGGTGGTGTCCTGCACGTCGGTAACGGTGGTGTCCGCTGGAGTGGCGTCGATGTCCAGTTTTTCGTAGTTGCCGCCCTGAGCATCGTCGATCTTCACGCTCAGGTTGTCGCCGCCAGCAAGGGCGTCGTTCTGGGTAACGAAGTTGACCGAACCGGAGCTGGAGCCGACTGGAATGGTGATGCTCTGACCATTCGACAGGGTGATCACCAGCGGAGCGCCGGTCACCGGGGCGTTAACCGAAGCGGTGTAAACCACGGTGCCGCCTTCAGCCACGGAGGAAGTCGCCTTAGCCCCCTCGGGGGTCGAACCCAAGCGCTCTTTGCGAACCTGGTCGACCCAACGGCGCAAGGCGGTAGGGCCAATATCCAGGCTGGCACAGACTTCGGGAACGGACTGGCCCTCGTCCAGCACCATGCTGGCAGCCTTGAGCTTGAACTCACTGGAATAAGATTTGCGCATATCCAAACACCTCAGATTTGGGCGCCATCATAGCGCCCGATTGAAGTGTCCAAAATCATTAGGCCAGTTCAGCCTGCTCGCGATGGCAGCGGCACATTCAGCATTGATGCAAGCAGACCCATCGCCATCGCGAGCAAGCTCGCTCCCACAGGAGAAACGCGATCACGCTAAGCCAGGTCGGCTCTCAGGCCGCCTCGCGGTGGACGTTGATCTTGGGCGCCCCGTTAACCACGCTGGCCGAACGCAGGCATTGTGGAGTGGGCATCCCGGCATGGATGCCGGGATAGCCGCGCTGGGCCATGGATGGCCCTTCGCGGCGGGCCCACGGAGCAATGCCGGAGTGAGGGCACACCGAGCCTAGGCGAGGTGCCGAGTGGTGGGGCAAAAGCGTTTTGCTTACTTTTGCGCTTCTCAAAAGTGAGCCGCTGTAAGAGCGGAACCATAAGTAGCCGTTACCGCAGCAATGGATATGTACTCAATCAGACCGCCATCGCGAGCAGGCTCGCTCCCACAGTTTGATCGAAGTACAACCGGGAGAAACAGATCGGCTACAAAGCCGCCTCGCGAGCAAGCTTTGCTCCCACAGGTGCTGTGATCGACGGATCATAGGAGGCGACAACACGGGCAAATCCCCCCCAATCACCGCAATCTCCCTGTAAACTCCGCCCTTTGCCCAACACCCAGGGAGTCGGCAATGTCGGGTTCGATCCTTTACATCCACGGCTTCAACAGCGCCCCAGCGTCGACCAAGGCCAGTCAGTTGATCGAAGTAATGGCACGCCTCGGCCTCAGCGACCAGCTACAGGTGCCCGCCTTGCATCACCACCCCCGCCAGGCCATCGGTCAGCTGGAACAGGCGATTGCACAACTGGGCCGCCCACTGCTGGTCGGCAGCTCGCTCGGCGGCTACTATGCGACTCACTTGGCCGAGCGCCACGGGCTCAAGGCCCTGCTGGTCAACCCTGCAGTCAGCCCCCATCGGATGTTCGACGGTTACCTGGGCACGCAGAAGAATTTGTACACCGATGAAACCTGGGAATTGACCCACGACCACGTCACGGCCCTGGCCGAACTGGAAGTGCCGGCGCCCCAGGATCCGCAGCGGTATCAGGTATGGTTGCAAACCGGTGACGAAACGCTGGATTATCGCCACGCCCAGCAGTATTACCGCGCCTGTGCCTTGCGCATCCAGGCCGGCGGCGACCACAGTTTCCAAGGGTTTGCCCAGCAGTTGCCGGCGCTGTTGAGTTTTGCCGGCATTGGCGCCGATTTGTACCAGGCGATCGACTTCACGTCGCTGTGAGCCATCGCCTCTTTTTCATTGAACACTGACGACGAGACCCCATGGCCACTCCCAGCGCTAGCTCTTATAACGCAGACGCCATCGAAGTCCTCTCGGGCCTCGACCCGGTGCGCAAGCGCCCCGGCATGTACACCGACACCAGTCGGCCGAACCACCTTGCCCAGGAAGTCATCGACAACAGTGTCGACGAAGCCTTGGCCGGGCACGCCCGTTCGGTGCAGGTCATCCTGCACGCCGATCACTCGCTGGAAGTCAGCGACGACGGTCGCGGTATGCCGGTGGATATTCACCCTGAAGAGGGCGTATCCGGCGTCGAGTTGATCCTCACCAAGCTCCATGCGGGTGGCAAGTTTTCCAACAAGAACTACCAGTTCTCCGGCGGTTTGCACGGGGTAGGTATTTCCGTGGTCAACGCCTTGTCGACCCTGGTCCGCGTGCGGGTCAAGCGTGACGGCAACGAATACCAGATGACGTTCGCCGATGGCTACAAGGCCACCGAACTGGAAGTGGTCGGCACCGTCGGCAAGCGCAACACCGGGACCAGCGTGTATTTTGCGCCGGACCCGAAGTATTTCGATTCGCCTAAATTCTCCGTCACCCGCCTCAAGCACGTGCTCAAGGCCAAGGCCGTGTTGTGTCCGGGGCTGCTGGTCAGTTTCGAGGACAAGGCCACCGGCGAGAAAGTCGAGTGGCATTACGAGGACGGCCTGCGTTCTTACCTGGTGGACGCGGTCAACGGTTTCGAACGCCTGCCGGACGAGCCATTCTGCGGCAGCCTGGCCGGGAACAAGGAAGCGGTGGACTGGGCGCTGTTGTGGCTGCCCGAAGGCGGTGAAAGCGTCCAGGAAAGCTACGTCAACCTGATCCCCACCGCTCAGGGCGGCACCCACGTGAACGGGTTGCGCCAGGGTTTGCTCGACGCCATGCGCGAGTTCTGCGAGTTCCGCAACCTGCTGCCCCGTGGCGTGAAGCTGGCGCCGGAAGACGTCTGGGAGCGCATTGCCTTCGTATTGTCGATGAAGATGCAGGAGCCGCAATTCTCCGGCCAGACCAAAGAGCGTCTGTCGTCCCGCGAAGCGGCGGCGTTTGTTTCCGGGGTGGTCAAGGACGCGTTCAGCCTGTGGCTCAATGCTAACCCGGAAACCGGCTTGGCCCTGGCAGAACTGGCGATCAACAACGCCGGCCGGCGCCTCAAGGCCAGCAAGAAGGTCGAGCGCAAGCGCATCACCCAGGGGCCGGCGTTGCCCGGCAAGCTCGCTGACTGTGCCGGGCAGGACCCGATGCGTTCCGAGCTGTTTTTGGTGGAAGGTGATTCCGCCGGCGGTTCGGCCAAGCAGGCGCGGGACAAAGAGTTCCAGGCGATCCTGCCGTTGCGCGGCAAGATCCTCAACACCTGGGAAGTGGACGGCAGCGAAGTGCTGGCCAGCCAGGAAGTGCATAACATTGCCGTGGCCATCGGTGTCGATCCGGGCGCCGCGGACATGAGCCAACTGCGTTACGGCAAGATCTGCATCCTCGCCGACGCCGACTCCGACGGTCTGCACATCGCCACGTTGCTCTGCGCGTTGTTCGTCCAGCATTTCCGCCCGCTGGTGGACGCCGGTCACGTCTACGTGGCGATGCCGCCGCTGTACCGCATCGACCTGGGCAAAGAGATCTACTACGCCCTGGACGAGGCTGAGCGCGATGGCATTCTTGATCGTTTGGTGGCCGAAAAGAAACGCGGCAAACCGCAGGTCACCCGATTCAAGGGCCTTGGCGAGATGAACCCGCCGCAACTGCGCGAAACCACCATGGATCCGAACACGCGCCGCCTGGTGCAGTTGACCCTGGATGATTTCGAAGCGACCTCGGAAATGATGGACATGCTGCTGGCGAAAAAACGCGCTGGCGATCGCAAGTCCTGGCTCGAATCCAAAGGGGACCTGGCCGAGGTGCTGGCCTGATGCGCAACGGTTTCGCCCTGGCGTTGTTGCTGTGGGCGGGGGTGGTGGTCGCAGGTCCTGCACCGCAGTTGAAGTTGCTGTCCGAGCATGCCGTCGAGGATTTGCGTGGCGGTAACTTGTCCGGGCTGGCCGTGTGCGGGGGTGAAATGTGGACGGTGTCGGATCGCGATGACGATCGGATCTACCGTCTCAAGTCTTCTGATGCGCCGGTCTGGCAGGCAGAAGCCGTTGAAATCGAGGTGCCGCCGGTGCCGGACAGCGGTTTGCCGTGGGGTTTGAGATCGCGGACCTGGGCTGCGTCGTACCTGCGCGGTGGCGAGCTGGATTTCGAAGGCATCAGTTGTGACAGTGCCGGCAATCGCTACGTGGTCAGTGAATCCCATGCCGCGGTGTTGCAGGTGTCGCCGACGGGCGCCGCGTCCTGGTTGAAAATCGGACCGGCGATGATCCGCCAGGCGCGGGCCAGCGGCATGTTGCTGCATTTCAATGCGTTGTTTGAAGGCTTGGCGATCAATCCGGCCGGTGATCAGCTATGGCTGGCCGCTGAGCGGGAGCGTCGCGGGTTGTTGCTGATCAAGCGTCAGCAAGCGGTGTGGGAGTGTGATGGCAACTGCGTGTTGCTCAGTGAAGCGGGGAAGCAGATGCAACCTGAGCAGTTTCTCAATGCCCGGGCGGTATCACGGGATTTCGCCGATCTGTCACTGTTCGACGGCAAGCTGTTTACCCTGGAGCGCAACGCTTATCAGATTTGCCGGCGTGACTCGCAAACCGCTCAAGTGGAGCGTTGCTGGTCGTTCGCCGCCGAGGCGTTGCAGGAAAACCGTCGTTATTCACAGAACTACGGCTTGGCCGAAGCGCTGGTGGTGGATGCCGAGGGCGCCTGGGTTGGTCTGGATAACAACGACGGGGCACGGGCCGACGGTGAACGGCGGCCGATCATCTGGCGCTTTGCCGCGCCGGACGGTGGTTGGGGCGCCACGCCATGAGCCAGCAACCGCCGGGCAAGCGCGCCGGCCGGGTGTTGATGATACTGGCCTGGTGCGCGGCGCTGTTTCTGGCGACGCGGTTTTTTGCCCAGTGGGAGCAGCGTGCGCAGAATCCCAATACCGAGGTGTATTCGCAAAAGGGTGAAGGTTTTATCGAGGTGAAGCTGGTCAGCAATAAACAGGGGCATTTTGTCGCCAGCGGCCAGATCAACGGCCAACCGGTGGACTTCATGCTCGACACCGGCGCCACGGACGTGGCGATCCCGCAGGAGCTGGCTGCGCGCCTCAAGCTGGAAAAAGGTTTCGGTGTGACGTTGAGCACCGCCAACGGTTTGAGCGAGGGTTATCGCACCCGTATCGACCGTTTGCAATTGGGTGACATCGTATTGCGCGATGTCCGTGCCCTGGTGGCGCCAGGCCTGGGCGGCACGCAAGTGCTGCTGGGCATGAGCGCCCTGAACAAACTTGAATTTACCCAGCGCGGCGGCACCATGTTGCTGCGCCAGACAACGAACTGATGAGGCCCGCATGAGCGACATTCTTGCAGACAGCTTAGACGGCGTAGAGCGCCGGTCGCTGGCTGACTTCACCGAAAATGCCTACCTCAATTACTCCATGTACGTGATCATGGACCGCGCCTTGCCGCACATCGGCGACGGTCTGAAGCCGGTTCAGCGGCGGATCATCTACGCCATGAGTGAGCTGGGGCTGGATGCCGATTCCAAGCACAAGAAGTCGGCGCGTACCGTCGGTGACGTGCTCGGTAAGTTCCATCCTCACGGTGACTCGGCCTGCTACGAAGCCATGGTGCTGATGGCCCAGCCGTTCAGCTACCGCTACACCCTGGTGGACGGCCAGGGGAACTGGGGTGCGCCAGACGATCCCAAGTCTTTTGCTGCCATGCGTTACACCGAGGCACGGCTGTCGCGTTATTCCGAAGTGCTGCTCAGCGAGCTGGGCCAGGGCACCGCGGACTGGGGGCCGAACTTCGACGGTACTCTCGATGAACCCCTGGTGTTGCCAGCGCGTTTGCCGAACATCCTGCTCAATGGCACCACCGGTATCGCCGTGGGCATGGCCACCGATGTGCCGCCCCACAACCTGCGGGAAGTGGCCACCGCGTGCGTGCGTTTGCTGGACGAGCCCAAAGCCACGGTGGAGCAGCTCTGCGAACACATTCAGGGCCCGGACTACCCAACCGAAGCGGAAATCATCACCCCGCGCGCCGACCTGCTGAAGATCTACGAAACCGGTCGCGGTTCGGTGCGTATGCGCGCGGTGTACCACATCGAAGATGGCGACATCATCGTCACCGCCCTGCCGCACCAGGTTTCCGGGGCCAAGGTGCTGGAACAGATTGCCGCGATGATGCAGGCAAAACCGTCGAAAGCACCGCAAGTCGCTGACCTGCGCGACGAATCCGACCACGAGAACCCCTGCCGGATTGTGATTATTCCGGTCAACAGTCGGGTTGATCATGACGCGCTGATGCAGCACCTGTTTGCCAGTACCGATCTTGAGTCCAGCTACCGGGTCAACATCAACATCATCGGTCTGGACGGCAAGCCACAGCTGAAAAACCTGCGGGCGCTGCTGGTGGAATGGCTGGAGTTCCGGGTCAAGACCGTGCGCCGGCGCCTGCAATTTCGCCTGGACAAGGTCGAACGTCGCCTGCACCTGTTGGACGGTTTGCTGATTGCCTACCTCAACCTGGATGAAGTGATTCATATCATCCGTACCGAGGAGCACCCCAAGGCCAGCCTGATCGAGCGTTTCGCCTTGAGCGAAATCCAGGCCGACTACATTCTCGATACCCGCCTGCGGCAACTGGCGCGGCTGGAAGAGATGAAGCTGCGGGCCGAGCAGGATGAACTGCTCAAGGAGCAGGCCAAGCTGCAAGCTTTGCTGGGCAGCGAAGCCAAGCTCAAGAAGCTGGTGCGCACCGAACTGCTCAAGGACGCCGAAACCTACGGCGACGACCGTCGCTCGCCTATCGTCGAGCGCGCCGAAGCCAAGGCGCTGAGTGAGCACGATCTGCTGCCGAACGAGAAAGTGACTGTCGTGCTGTCAGAAAAAGGTTGGGTACGCTCTGCCAAAGGTCATGATATTGACGCGACGGGGCTTTCCTACAAGGCCGGGGATGGCTTCAAGGCCCTGGCGGCCGGGCGTTCCAACCAGTTTGCGGTGTTCGTCGACTCCACCGGGCGCAGTTATTCGGTGCCGGCGCATACCCTGCCATCGGCTCGCGGACAGGGCGAGCCACTGACCGGTCGATTAACTCCTCCACCGGGTGCAACTTTTGAATGCGTGCTGATGCCTGATGATGACGGGCTGTACGTTATTGCGTCGGACGCCGGCTACGGGTTTGTCGTCAAGGGTGAGGACCTGCAAGCCAAGAACAAGGCGGGCAAGGCGTTGTTGAGCCTGCCGAATAACGCCAAGGTCATAGCGCCGCGACCTGTGTCCGATCGTGAGAACAACTGGCTGGCATCGGTGACGACCGAAGGTCGGTTGCTGGTCTTCAAAATCAGTGACTTGCCACAGTTGGGTAAAGGTAAAGGCAACAAGATCATCGGTATTTCCGGCGAACGGGTGGCAAGTCGTGAGGAATATGTCACGGATATTGCAGTGTTGCCGGAAGGCGCCACGCTTGTGCTGCAGGCTGGAAAGCGTACGCTTTCGTTGAAGGCAGACGATCTTGAACACTACAAAGGTGAACGCGGTCGGCGGGGCAACAAGCTTCCGAGAGGGTTTCAGCGGGTCGATGCACTGCTCGTCGAAAACCTCAATTAAGCGTGCTAGAGCGCTCGGTCTGCGATTAAAAGCCGCAGATCGGCACTTTCGCGCTGGAGTCGGAGCGCATATTCACGGATGATAGGCCCTTTCAAGCGCCGGCGTGGCCGAGCGTTCTTCATATTGACCGAGTATTTTTTCACTGTGGTAAGCCTTGTGGCCGCCACCTGGACGGGACGATGACTGCTCTGCGCCTTCCTATTTTGTGGCTCGCCGGCCTGCTTGGCTTGGCGGGCTGTAGCGTCAATCAGCCAGTGTCGCTGTATCAACTCGACAGCGGAAACCCGGCCCAGCCTGCACAAAGCGCAGGCATGGCGGTATTACTGGGCCCGGTATTGATTGCCGATTACCTGCAACGTGAAACCCTATTGCAACGCCAACCGGACGGCAGCCTGCAGGCCGCCACCGACGGTCGTTGGGCCGGCAGCCTGTCGTCGGACATTGACCAGCTGTTGCTGCGTCAGGTCGCCGGGCATCTGGACAGCCAGCGCGTAGTACTCGCGCCGGCCACCCAGGGCTTTACCCCGGATGTTCAGGTCTTGCTGTCGATTACCCGGCTGGATTCGGGCGAATCGCAACCGGCGGTACTGGATGCCCAGTGGCGCCTGATCGATCGTCGCGGAAAGGTTCGCGAGAACCGGATCATTCATCTGCAGGAGCAACATGCCGGCGGTACCGCGGCGCAGGTCCAGGCTCAGGGCGTGCTGCTGCAACGTCTGGCCGAGCAACTGTCCGTGGCGCTCAAGCCTTTGGCCAACCAGCCGCCTGTCGCAGAGGTGCCGCGCAAATCTGCTCCTGCAGCGACCAAAAAGGTCGAGAAGGAAAAGGACAAGATTCCAATGGCCTTGCCGATCCGTACGGACATGGAAGTGTTCAGGTTCTGATGGTTGAACTGGATGCAAAACAAAGCCCGCGTTGATGCGGGCTTTGTTGTTTCTGTGGGGTGCTGTCTCGGGTGTCTATGCCGGCCTCATCGCGAGCAGGCTCGCTCCCACACTGGATCTGTGGCTAGCAGAGGTCCCTGTGGGAGCGAGCTTGCTCGCGATGAGGTAGGCGAAGGCCACAAAAAAGCCCGCAGACAATCACTCATCTGCGGGCTTCGTCATTTCAGGTGTTGAGGCTCAGGCCTGACGCTCATGCATCCGCGCCAGTTGTCGCTCCAGCATCGACGGATAAGGCTCCATCAGTCGCTCGACGCAGCATGCGCCTTCCGGGCTGGCGATAGGGCGGATGCGGGCGCGCTGGCGGATCAGGGCGTCGTCGTTGATCTTGCGCTCCACCAGCAGCAGATTGCGGCTGTGTTGCGACAGGGCCAGGGCGTCCTGGGCGGTTTCGGTCAGCAGCAGGTCGATCTGGCTCAGGCCGAACAGCCCGTCACCCAAGGTCAGGCCCAACTGCAATTGCAGGGTGATGCCGCTGTCGGCGACTTCGATCTGCAACTGGTGTCCCAGGGCTCTGAGCAACTCACCGCAGCAAATGGCGTTGGTGAGGTAGTCATCACCGCTGTCCTCGGTGTGGAACAGCATCAGCGTGCTGCCATCGTTCAGGGTGTGCAGTTGGCCCTGATACAGCGATGCGGCTTGGTCGAGGCAGTCGCGGTAACGCTCAAGCAGTTCCTTCAGGCGCGCCTGGGGCAGCCGGCGCAGTTGGTCCTGGGCGCCCAGTTGCACGGCCAGCACGGCACTGTGTTGGGGCAGGTCCGAGGCGACGGGTCTGGCGACCGATTGCGGCTCATCGGCGATTGAGTCGTCACGCAGGTCGGCGAAAGCATCGTCGTCTTCATCGTCCTCTACCGTGCGGACCACCCGGCGTGGCCCGGGCCTGGAGGCGGGTAGAGGTTGGCTTTCATCGAAGTCCGGGTCCCGCAGGTTACGCACTTCGAAACCTGGTTCGGCTTCGTCGTCGTCACTGTAGTCGATGTCTTCAGGCTCCGGCACGGGGGCAGGTTCCGGGGCGAAGCTGGCGTGCAGTTGCCGAGCCAGATCGCCAATTTCGTCCTGGCGCTGGGTCGCTGGGGTGTGCTCGTCGATATCCCGCAGCCAGACCCGCAGTTGCAGCAATGGCGTAGAGATGTGCCGTCCCAGGCGCAAGCTCAAGGCCAGCGCCAGCGCCAGCAATATCGCGCTGAGGATGCCCATGCTTTGCAGGCTGATGGTCATCGGCTGCTGGAACTGGTCCATGTCCAGGCTGATGCGCAGTTGCCCGGCGGTCACGTCCTGGAAAGTGATCCTGCTCTGGTACATGCCGCCGGATTCGCCCAGCAGGCCCGGCTTGGGACGCTGGCCGGCTTCGGCGAGGATGCGGTTGTCCACGCTATAAATGGCGGCGTGGGCCACCAGTTTGTTTTTGGTGAGGTTGTTGAGCAGCACGTTGAGGCTGAGGATGTCGTTGGACACCAGTAGCTCGGTGGCGGACGTGGCGGTCTGCGTGGTCAGGCTCTCGCCCAGGGCGTCGGCCTGTTCGTGCATTGCCTGCTTGAACTGCAGGCCCATCACGCAGGCATAGATCACCAGGGCCAGGGCGACCAGGATCACGTTATGGCTGGCAATGCGCAATGCAATCGGCACGCGACGGTGGCGCAGTGCACGGAAGATCAGCAGAAAGAAATTGTCGGTTTTGACTGGCGTGGGCCGGTTCACTGAGCTCGGCTCTTTGTCCGTGAAATTGACGCGCAGTATAGCGACAGGCCCATGACCGGCAAAGCACCGACGGTGCCCGATGGTCACTGAAAGTGGGTAGAATGCGGTTTTTTTCCACCTGCGGGGGTGCGCCTTGCGCGAAATCGTCCTGATAAACATCACTGGCAGTGACCGTCCGGGTCTGACTGCGGCCATTACCGGCGTTCTGGCCCAGGGTGGTGTGAACATTCTCGACATTGGTCAGGCGGTGATTCACGACACACTGTCGTTCGGCATCCTGGTTGAAATCCCGGACGCCGAGCAAAGCAAGTCGGTGCTCAAGGACATCCTGTTCACCGCCTACAAGCTCGACCAACAGGTGCGTTTCACCCCGGTGTCCGAAGCCGATTACCAGCATTGGGTCAATGGCCAGGGCAAGAAGCGTCACATCGTGACCCTGTTGACCCGCAAGGTTACCGCCGAGCAATTGCAGCGGGTCAGTTCGATCACTGCCAAATACGACCTGAACATCGACCACATCGACCGTTTGTCCGGGCGCATGCCGCTGGATACGCCGGATGACAAGGGCAAGGGCTGCATCGAATTCTCCGTGCGCGGCGAGCCGGCCGATCCCCAGGCGCTGCGTGCCGAGTTCCTCAGCGTGGCCCAGGAGTTGAATGTCGACATCGCGTTCCAGGAAGACTCGCTGTTCCGCCGCAACCGTCGCCTGGCGGTATTCGACATGGATTCGACGCTGATTGAAGCCGAAGTCATCGACGAACTGGCCAAGGCCGCCGGCGTGGGCGACAAGGTGTCGGCCATCACTGAGCGAGCCATGGCCGGCGAGTTGGATTTTCGCGCTAGCTTCAAGGAGCGCCTGGCGCTACTCAAGGGGCTGGACGTCAGCGTGCTGGACTCCATCGGCGCTTCCTTGCGCCTGACCGAAGGCGCCGAAACCCTGTTCGCCGAACTCAAGCGTCTGGGCTACAAGACCGCGATCCTGTCCGGGGGCTTCACCTACTTTGCCAAGCAGTTGCAGGCCAAACTCGGCATCGACTACGTGTTCGCCAATGAACTGGAAGTCGTGGATGGCAAGGTCACGGGCGTGGCCGTCGAGCCGATCGTCGATGCCCAGCGCAAGGCGGATCTGTTGCGCGAACTGGCCGAGAAGGAAGGCCTGCGCCTGGAACAGACCATCGCCGTCGGCGACGGCGCCAATGACCTGCCAATGCTGGCGATCGCCGGTCTGGGCGTGGCGTTCCGGGCCAAGCCGCTGGTCAAGCAGTCGGCCCGGCAGGCGATCTCAACCCTGGGGTTGGATGGGGTGTTGTATCTGCTGGGCTTCAGGGATCGCGACGGGCAGCTCTGACTCAATCTCCTGTGGCAAGGGGATTTATCTGTGGGAGCAAGTTTTGCTCCCACAGAGAGCTCTCTCTTCACAAAGGGTTATGTATTGGCGGTCTAAAGCGACTTCCACAACGAATCAAAATCCCCTTCATTGTCGTGGCCATCTCCGGTGGTCGCTGAGTCTTCCTGTCGATAAGCAAACTGGTTGAAGCTGTGCGTGCTGGTCACCCGTCGGTCCAGGCTGGCGCGGCGTTCCTGGCCGTTGGTGTTGATCAGCACTTGCTGGCCTTCCTGGAAAGGCAGACGGGGCGCGATCATGGTGGGAGGCAGATCAATGGCGCTGATCTCAGGCAGCAGCAGCCCTCGCAGGTAGTGACCATGCTCATCCTTCTCTCGTACCAGTTGCAGCCCGCAAGGCTGGGCATGGGGCGCGACCAGCTCGATACCCATTTGCATGGCGCCATTGCGCACTTGCCTGATCCAGCGCACCACGGCGATGCTCCAGGCTTGATCGTTAGTGTCGCGAATGCCGACCATTTCCCCGGCCTGCAGTTGCTCAGGCACCTCCTTCGGCCAGCCGAGGCAGTAACCTCCGGGGCTGTGATTGATGATGGGCAGGTCGTAGGTCGCGAAGTGGTGCTGGTTGTCGGAGCTGGCGCCGTCGTCATCGGCTGGATTGACCGGGTACTCGATTTCTTCATAGGGCAACAGATCACTGTCACCGGCCGCAGCTGCGTCGAAAGCCTGGCTCCAGGTGTCGTTGGTCTTGGTCGGTGTGGCCTCGAACCGGGCCTTGCGCGTTGCAGAGTCCTTGAGGATTTCGCTGAAAGAGCGCTCGCCGCCCAGGTAATAGTGCAAAGCGCTCATGCCCACGCAGAGCGTCAGCGTGCCGTTGCCCTCCGTGCGCTGGAAGCTGCGTTCGACCGCTTCGCCCCAGGCCGCTTGCAGGTGATGCAAGGTGTCGGCGTTCATTGCGCCAGGCACGGGCAAGGTGTGATCGTCGGGTTGCTCCAGATGAGTGGCAATGGCGCGCACCAGCGGCTGCGGATCGAAACCCAGCAGGCTGGGCTGTTGCTCGGCCCTGAACTTGGAGCGATAGCGCGGCCCGATATCCAGTTGCGGTGCAACGGCGAACAGGCTCGTGGCGGTGGTGGCCGGGTCCAGCGTGACCTTCTGACTCCAGGATTCGAGCACCTCGACGAGTCGCGCAATCTGGCCCTGGCGCAGTTGATTGCTGCGTGAGGTGCCCAGCAGCAGGGCGACCACGTAGGTTTGCTCGACATTCAACTGGTGCACCTGGCTGGCCAGTTCATCGCTGACGCTGAGGTGTTGCAGCCGATGGTGGCAGGCGATTCGGTACAACTGATGCAAATCGAGCCACAGCCCTTCGGGTACCGGGCTATACAACTGGCTGATACGCAGCAGCGTGCCGTCCAGGGCATGCATCGCGCGTTGCAGCGCGGTGCTCAGCAGCCGGGCGCGGTCCTTGGAGTATTTCGGCGAGATGCGCGCGACGATCTGTTTGTAACCCATGGCCAATTGGGTTTGCAGGGCCTGGCACAGGTTGACGATCTTGCGCGAGCGCTCATCCAGAACGATGGCCTGTTGCAAAAAATGCCGCTCCAGGTGTTTGCAGACGTAATACACCTCGGGCCGCAACAATTCGAGCAGTTGCAGGCGATTATCGCTGGGGGTGATCAGTTGGTTGAGTTCGCCGATGGCCTGGTACAACAGGCGTGCGGTTTCGCCGATATTGGCCTTGGGCAGGTTGGCGATCCAGCGCTTGAGGTCGCGCGGCGTGGCGTCGCAGAACGACAGGCGCGACTGGGTCGGTGTCAGAACGCGCGAAAGCTGGAGAGGGCTGGTCTCATTCATGCCGTGGATGGGCTCCGGCGGGAAATGAAAGGGATGTTCCCAACTCTAGCAGCTGACAGAGAAGCGCGCCGCGCTGGATGTGCTGTGGAAGCCAAGCTTGCTCGCGATGCAGGCGCCGCGGTCTTTGTTTCAGACTGCGTTATCGTTCATCGCGGGCAAGCCTTGCTCCCACAGGCCGGCTTCCAAGGGCGTGAATCAGGCTTTTGGCAATGCCAACCCCTGGCCCATCTGCACCGGCGAACCGGCCACCAGGTCTTCGACCCATTGCACCTGATTCGGGCCGAACAGCACGATGGCGGTCGATCCCAGTTTGAAGCGGCCCAGCTCGGCGCCTTTCTCCAGGTGGATCGGCGCCCGGGCGGCTTCGTCGTAACGGAAGGTTTTCAGTTCGCGCTTGGGTGGCGTCACCAGGCCGGCCCAGACGGTTTCGATGGAGGCAACGATCATCGCGCCCACCAGCACCACGGCCATCGGCCCGCGCTCGGTGTCGAAAATGCACGCCACGCGCTCGTTACGGGCGAACAGTTCCGGAACGTTTTCGGCGGTGGTCTGGTTCACCGAGAAAATCCGTCCCGGGATGTAGACCATTTCCCGCAGGGTGCCGGCCAGTGGCATGTGCACGCGGTGATAGTCCTTGGGCGACAGGTAGATGGTGGCGAAATCGCCGCCCATGAACGGCGCTGCGTTGGCTGCATCGCCGCCCAGCAGTTCCAGCACGCTGAAGCTGTGGCCCTTGGCTTGGAATACCCGGCCGTGCTCGATGGGACCGAGTTGGCTGACGGCACCGTCGGCGGGGCTGAGGATCGCTCCCGGTGTTGGGTCCAGCGGGCGGGCGCCTTCTTTCAGCGCTCGGGTGAAGAACGCATTGAAGTGCTCGTAGGCCGTAAGGTCTTCGACCAGCGCCTGGGACATGTCCACCTGATAACGTTTGGCGAACCATTGGGTGAAGGCGTTCTTGAACCAGCGCACGCGGCATTCGGCAATGCAGCCGGCCAGCCGAGACAGCAGGTGGTGGGGTAGCAGGTATTGGCTGAGGATGAACAAGCGGTTTTTCATTAACTGTCCTTAAGAACCTTCAGAGCTCGATGGGGGTATCAGGGTGGTTGCCCCATTCGCCCCAGGAGCCGGCATAGCCTTTGACTCGCGGATAACCGAGCGCCTTGGCCACCAGATAGGTGAAGCCAGAGCGGTGGTGGGTCTGGCAATGGGTGATGATTTCTTTGTCAGGCGTGATGCCCAACTGTTCGAGGATCTGCGGCATGTCGCTGCGGATGCGCAGGTTGCGTGCCTGATCCATGCCGGCGGTCCATTCGAAGTTGATCGCGCCGGGAATATGTCCGCCCCTGGCTGCGACGACTTTCTCGCCGGAATATTCCAGCGGCCCGCGTGCGTCCCAGATCGCCAGGTCAGCGGCACCGAGGCGGCTTTGCAGGTATTCGCGGGTGGCGGTGGGTTCATCGTGCAGGGTCAGGCTCACCGGGCCTGTGGCGGGCGGCGGCACTTCAGTGGACACCGGCAGGCCTTCGTCCAGCCACGACAGCAAACCACCGTCGAGGTAGTGGTAGTTCGAATGGCCGATCACATCCAGCAGCCAGATAAAGCGCCCGGCCCAGCCACCGCCTTCATCGTCATAGACCACGTAGACCGCATTCGGGTTGTGCCCCAGTTCGCCGAACAGCGTCTCGAGGTCGGCTTTTGCTGGCAACAGGCCTGGTGCCGGGGGCTGGCCCAGTTGGGTGCGCTTGGGGTCGACGAAGCGTGCGCCAGGGATGTGCCCGGTGCTATAGCGGGCGGCGCTGGTCAGGTCCACCAGAATCAGTTCGCGGGCGTCGAGGCGCGACAGCAGGTCGCTCGGCTCGATTACCAGCGGCAAGCCAGAGAAGTCAGGCATGTGAGGTCTCCAGGGGCGCAAAGGGAAAAGATTGTATCAAGATCAGCGACCGCGGTTGGTAAAGCTGTGCAAGGCGCGTTCGATACACTGCACGGTTTTGCCGAAGGCCTGCACCGTCACGTCCGAGAAGGGCCCGCCGCCCTGGTCCACCGCCACCAGCATGATCACCCGGCCGTTGCAGGTCAGTGAACGCAACAGCAGGTGTTCGCCGCGAAACAGGCTGCGCAGGCCCGGCGGCAGCAACGCCGAAAACTGAGCGTTGTTGTCCGGGTTCAGGCGAACCTGGGCCTGCTGGGCCTGCAACCGTTGCAACACTTTGCTTTGGCTGATGGAAAAACTCATGGCCGCCGCTTCTTTGGGCAGGCCGGCGATCTGATGCACGCGCAAGCTGGTCTGGCTGCGGTCGGCCATCAGAATCATCACTCGCCGCATGCCGCAGGCCACCAAGGCGTCCCGTGCCGAGGTGGTCAGGTGCATGGCGTTGCTGAACGGGCTCGGTTCCAGCAGCAATTCGGCGCATTGCTTGCGCCACTGGGTCAGGTCTTCGGCGCTGGGCGGGGCGGCCGGCAGCAGCCCCGGGTGGACGCGTCGGCTGCCCCAGGGCCAGATCAACGCCACAGCCGGATGCCAGAGGTCCGGCATGGTGTTGTGGCGGGCACTGATGACGGCTTGCTGGTGCAATTGCTGCTGGACGTCATCCATGGACATCTGCAGATACAAACTTGTCAGATATTGCCAGCGGGTGCTGTGAGGGCCGTCCCACGCCTGTTGCGCTGAAAGGGCCAGGCCGTTGGCTAGCAGCACTGTGTTGGCTGGCTGATTGAGCCAGCGCCGCAGGGTCGGGTCATCGTCCAGGCGATTCTGCTGGCGCAGCGGGTGTTCACTGTCCCGGGCGATGCGTAGGACTTTCACCAGCTCGCGGCGTTCGTTGAGCAGCAGGCGGTAGCCCTGCGCCACCCAGACCGGCAGGCGCCAGGTCTCTACCAGCGCCAGGCAGATTTTCAGCAGGCTGACGCCGAACAACTCGCGCTCCACTTTGCTCGCTGACTGGCCTTTATGGACAACCCGCAATTCCCACTCGCCCAGCAATCCCGGATGAGTCAGGGCCAGTGGCCAGAGCGGTGACAGAAACAGCAGGCTGCCCCAGTGGATGTCTTGCCATAGCCGCGCCAGGCGGCTGGCAAAAAAACCATTGGCCTGTTGCGTTGCGTGCTGGCTGATCAATTGCAGTTGGCGCAGCGCGAGGGGGATTTGCTGTTCCGGCAACGAGGGCAGTCGGGCGAGCAGTTCTTCGGTGCGCTTGAGGCCGAGGCGGTTGATGGCCACTTCGAGATTTTCTGCCGGTTCGGCAAAGTTGCCATGGGTGTGATGGTTGGCTTCACGAATGACGCTCAGCGCCAGGGCGGGGCTGTCCTGGATCAGCTCGGCAATGTCGCGCAGTGAGCGGCGGCTGTCGGCAATGGCTTTGCAGACCAGGTCATGACTGGCTTGCGGCACTGGCAGATGGACGCCCTCGAGCAGCTTGACCCAGCCTTCGAGCGTGTTCGGTCGTGGAGTTGGAACCTTCGTTTCATTAGCCATGGCTGGACGCGATCATCATAGGGAGTATCTACGCCCGGAACGGGGCAAATTGGCTTTTCGCCTGAACTGGCTATAGTCTGGCGCAGTTTTGCCGATAAGTAGAAGAAGAGATTTTTCAGCTTCCGAATATGACCTTGAACCCGACTTAAATAAGTACTTTCTATCTATGGCTAAAATTATCGGCATCATTGTCGTGTTCGCGAGCGTTCTGGGCGGATACGTGCTCTCCCATGGCAAGATTGCCGCCCTGGTCCAGCCCTTTGAGGTCTTGATCATCGGCGGCGCGGCCCTTGGCGCATTCCTGCAAGCCAACCCCGGCTACATGACGATGCACGTGCTCAAGAAGTCCTTGAGCATGTTCGGCTCGCGTTTCAGCCACACTTTCTACCTTGAGGTGCTGGGGCTGATCTACGAGATCCTCAACAAGAGCCGCCGCGAAGGCATGATGGCGATCGAAGGGGATATCGAAGACGCAGCGTCCAGCCCGATCTTCGCCAAGTACCCCACGGTACTCAAGGATGAGCGCATGACGGCGTTCGTCTGTGATTACCTGCGCATCATGTCGTCCGGCAACATGGCTCCCCATGAGCTCGAAGGCCTGTTCGACATGGAACTGTACAGCCTCAAGGAAGATCTGGAGCACCCGTCTCACGCGGTCAACGGCATCGCCGACGGCATGCCGGGTTTCGGTATCGTCGCGGCGGTATTGGGCATCGTGGTGACCATGGCCTCCCTGGGCGAAGGCGACCAGGCATCTATCGGCCTGCACGTAGGTGCGGCACTGGTAGGTACCTTCTTCGGTATTCTCGCCGCGTATGGCTTCTTTGGCCCGTTGGCCCATTCCCTGGCCCACGACGCCAAGGAAGAACTCAATGTCTACGAAGCCATCAAGGCATCGCTCGTGGCCTCGGCTTCGGGCATGCCTCCATCGCTGGCTGTGGAGTTCGGTCGCAAGGTCCTGTACCCGGCGCACCGTCCAAGCTTCGCCGAGTTAGAACAAGCGGTTCGCGGTCGCTAAGATGGAAAACAACCAGCCGATCATTATCAAGCGCGTCAAGCGCATAGCCGGCGGGCATCACGGGGGCGCCTGGAAAATCGCCTTCGCCGACTTCGCGACGGCGATGATGGCGTTCTTTCTGGTGCTGTGGCTGCTGTCCACCGCGACTCCAGAGCAGAAAATCGCCATCGCCGGTTATTTCAAGGACCCGGTGGGTTTTTCCGAAAGCGGCACGCCGTATATCATCGACCTGGGCGGCTCGCCGGTCCTGGCGCCGGAAAACACCCTCAACCCTGAAGTCGAATCCCAGCCTCAGCCCGACAAGGCGAAGGTAGACGCCAATGACGCCGAAGGCATGGCCGAGGAGGTCGAGCGAGAGCGTCTGGAGTTGTTGCTGCAAGAGTTGCAGAACAAAGTCGAAGAGAACCCTCAACTGCAGAAGTTCAAGGACCAGATCCTGTTCGAAATCACGCCGAACGGCTTGCGCATCCAGATCATGGACGCCGAGAACCGTCCGATGTTCGACTCTGGCAGCGCGCGCCTGAAACCTTATTTCGAAGATATTCTGCTGGCCATGGCCGACACCATCAAAGCGGTGCCGAACAAGATCAGCATCAGTGGTCATACCGATGCCAAGCCCTTCATCGGCAAAGGCGATTTCGGTAACTGGGAACTCTCCGCCAATCGCGCCAATGCGGCTCGTCGGGCCCTGGTGGCCGGCAGTTATCCGGACGAGCAGGTGGCGCGGGTGGTCGGTTATGCCTCCTCGGCGCTGTTCGACCGCAAAGACCCGTTCAACCCGGTCAACCGGCGGATCGATATCGTGGTGTTGACCAAGAAGGCCCAGAAAGCCATCGAAGGTTCGCAAACCGATGACCCGGCGCCGGACCCGGCCCAGGGCGCCGGCGCGCCGGGTGAAGTGCCGGTTACGCCCGGCGCGGCGGCGGATCCGAACGCATTGCCGGCGGACCAGCAGCCTGTTCCCGCCCATGAGGTGCGCGAACGTCTGAATCTGTTCGATGATCTCGCGCCGAAACCGGCCGAGCCGCCTGCGCAGTGACCTGACTGGCGAGCGTAAACCTGTGGCGAGGGGATTTATCCCCGTTGGGCTGCGAAGCAGCCCCTCTTTTTTCATCTGATATTCGGGGTGATAAAGGGGGGGCGCTTCGCGCCCCAGCGGGGATAAATCCCTTCGCCACAACTGTGTCCGGCTTGCCTTCCTTTCAGATCAGTAACTGCTTTCCGGCAAGCTGGCGATGATCGAGCGATAGCTGTTCATCCGTTGCTGCTGCACACGACCGTCTTCCAGCGCCTTGAGCAGTGCGCAACCGGGTTCGCGGTCGTGCTTGCAGTCGCGGAAACGGCAGGTGCCGATCAGGTCGTTGAACTCGATGAACCCCGCTTCCACATCGGCTCGGCTGACGTGGCCCAGGCCAAACTCGCGGATGCCCGGCGAGTCGATCAATTCACCGCCGCCGGGGAAGTGGAACAACCGCGCAGTGGTGGTGGTGTGAGTGCCCTGGCCGGACAGCTCGGACAGCGGCCCGACGCGCGTCTCGACTTCCGGCAGCAGGCTGTTGACCAGCGACGACTTACCGACACCGGACTGGCCGACAAACACGCTGATGCGCCCGTCCAGTTGTTCCTGCAATTTTTCCATGCCGTCGCCGTGGTGAGCCGAAACCTCCAGCACCGGGTAGCCCAAGTGCCGATAGACCGAGAGCAGTGCGTTCAGCGCCGGGGCGTTGTGTTCATCGATCAGGTCGAATTTGTTGAGCAGCAACAAGGGGCGGATGCCGGCGTGTTCGGCCGCGACCAGATAGCGGTCGATCAGGTTGGCGTGGGGCTCGGGTAGCGGGGCGAAGACGATGACGATCATGTCGACGTTGGCCGCCACCGGCTTGAGCTGGCCTCGGCTGTCCGGACGGCACAGTTCGGTGTGGCGCGGCAGTTGAGCCACGATCACGCCGATGCCTTGGTTGCCGGCACGCCAGACCACCTGATCACCAGTGACCAGGGCCGGCAGGTTGGCTCGCAGGTGGCAGCGGAATACCTGGCCGGCCAATTCGCCTTCACGGGCCTCGACCTCGACCTGTACACCGAAGTGCGCGATCACCAGGCCGGTCTGTTCAGGGCCCAGGTCGCCGCCCTCCAGCGCTTGTACCGCGCTGGATTCGCGTTTGGCGGCGCGGGCGGCGCGCTCGCCCTGAATCTTTTCGATGCGCCAGTTTTGACGACGATTGAGTTGGCGTTTGGCCATGGGTGTTCCGTATGAAGAATGCAGCGATTAGGTAAAAACGGCCGCGAGTTTAGCACGCTCAAGGCCCTGCCTCGGGTTTGAACGAAAAGTCGCCGAGCAGCGATCAGGCAGGGCGAAAACAGGCGAGGAAACGTCGTTGACTGGTGGTCAATGAGCATTCCGAGGCTGTTTTCAACGCAGCATGATCGTCGCGCAGGCACTTTTCGTTCAAAGCCTAAGCTAAACTGCGCAGCTACGCCGAGGAGCTCCCCCATGCAGAACCCGCAGAACCTGATCTGGATCGACCTGGAAATGACCGGTCTGAACCCGGACACCGACGTCATCATCGAAATGGCCACCATCGTCACCGACAGTGATCTCAACACCCTGGCCGAAGGCCCTGTGATCGCGATCCATCACAGCGACGAGGTCCTGGCGGGTATGGACGAATGGAACACTCGCCAGCACGGCGGCTCAGGCCTGACCCAACGGGTGCGCGAGAGCAAAATCAGCATGGCTGAGGCCGAAGCCCAAACCATCGCCTTTCTTGAGCAGTGGGTGCCCAAGGGCAAGTCACCGATCTGTGGCAACAGCATCTGCCAGGATCGTCGCTTTCTCTATACCCATATGAAATCCCTGGAAAGCTACTTTCACTACCGCAACCTGGACGTCTCCACCCTCAAGGAACTGGCCGCCCGCTGGGCACCTGAGGTGCGTGACAGCTTCCAGAAGGGCGGCAGCCACCTGGCCCTGGACGATATCCGCGAGTCCATCGCCGAGCTGCAGCACTACCGTAAGCACTTCATCAAGTTCTAAGTCGGCTCCTCGGCTGTTGTGCGAGCACGCTTTTGTGGCGAGGGAGCTTGCTCCCGCTGGCCTGCGAAGCAGGCCCAACAGCTTCAGGTAGATCGAGTTGTCCGGTTTGGCGACTGCTGCGCAGCCGAGCGGGAGCAAGCTCCCTCGCCACAGGGGTAGTTTGAACGGGCGGCATGGCGCTCAGGCAGAAGACGGTGTCGCGCCCTCTTTTGGTGCCTGCCCAAACTGGCTAGACTGCGCGCCTTCCTGCAAGGACCGCCATCATGTTGCTGATGCTTTACCTGATCGCCATCACCGCCGAAGCCATGACTGGGGCTTTGTCTGCCGGGCGTCGTGGCATGGACTGGTTTGGCGTGGTGCTGATCGCCTGCGTCACCGCGTTGGGTGGCGGCTCGGTGCGCGATGTGCTGCTCGGTCATTACCCGCTCACCTGGGTCAGGCACCCGGAATATCTGGTGCTGACCACCGCGGCCGCGATGCTGACGGTGATCCTGGCGCGCTGGATGCGCCATTTGCGCTCGTTGTTCCTGGTGCTTGACGCCGTGGGCCTGGTGGCGTTCACCCTGATCGGCTGCATGACCGCCCTGGAAATGGGCCATGGCATGTTGGTGGCTTCGGTCAGTGGCGTGATTACCGGCGTTTTCGGTGGCATCCTGCGTGACATTTTTTGCAACGATATCCCGCTGATCTTCCGTCGCGAGCTCTATGCCAGCGTTTCGTTTGCCGCGGCGTGGTGCTACATGCTGTGTGTCTATCTGCAGTTGCCGAGCGAGCAGGCGATCCTCATCACCTTGTTCGGCGGTTTCCTGTTGCGGCTCCTGGCGATCCGCTTTCACTGGGAAATGCCGAAGTTCGTCTACAACGACGAGGTCTGACGCTCGGCGTGTTGGCGCAACGCCCACTCCACATGCTCGCGCACCAGTTCCGATGGGTAATCGCGCCGCGCTTCAAGCGCTTGCATGACCGGGATGGTTGAAGGTGCATTTCCCAGCCCCACCGCCAGGTTGCGCAACCAGCGTTCGTACCCGGCGCGGCGCAGGGGCGAGCCCTCGGTACTGCTGAGGAATTTTTCCTCGTCCCACATGAACAACTCGGCCAACCCGGCATTGTCCAGGTTGTGTCGCGGTTTGAAGTCGCTTTCTCCGGACGGTCGGGCGAAGCGGTTCCACGGGCAGACGATCTGGCAGTCATCGCAACCGAACACCCGGTTGCCGATCAATGGCCGCAGTTCCTCGGGGATGGCGCTTTTGAGTTCGATGGTGAGGTAGGAAATGCAGCGTCGGGCATCCAGGACGTAGGGGCCGACGAAGGCATTCGTAGGGCAGATGTCCAGGCATGCGGTGCATTTTCCGCAGTGTTCGCTGGCGTGGGGCGGGTCAACCGGCAGCGGCAGGTCGACGAACAGTTCGCTCAGGAAGAAATAGCTGCCGGCCTTGCGGTTCAGTACCAGGGTGTTTTTACCGATCCAGCCCAAGCCGGCCTGCTCGGCGATGGCTTTTTCCAGCACCGGTGCGCTGTCAACGAAGGCGCGATAACCGAAGGGGCCAATGACCGCCTGAATTTTTTCTGCCAGTTGCTGCACGCGTTTACGGATCAATTTGTGGTAATCGCGGCCCAATGCATAACGCGAGACGTAGGCTTTTTCCGGTTGGCCGAGCATCTGCGCCATTTGCGTGTCGCCCGGCAGGTAGTCCATGCGCAGGGAAACCACACGCAATGTGCCCGGCACCAGTTCCTCGGGGTGCGAGCGTTTGCTGCCGTGGGCGCCCATGTAGTCCATCTCGCCGTGATAGCCCGCGTCGAGCCAGCGCTGCAAATGTTGCTCATGCACGGCCAGGTCCAGGCCGCTGATGCCGACCTGCTGGAAACCCAGCTCGCGGCCCCAGTCCTTGATGGATTGGGCGAGGGCGGGGAGGTCTGTGGGAATGACGGGCATGAGGCGAGAGAAACCGGAGCTGAGATGCGTATAATTCTGCCAGACATCGGAGCCCGAAGACGCATGCCGCACACTAAAGATGATTTTCCCGACGCGCTGTACAGTGCCGCGCAGGTTCGGGCCCTTGACGCACAGCTGATTGCGGCAGGCACGACTGGCTTCGAATTGATGCAGCGAGCCGCCCGCGCCACCTGGCGCGCCATTGTCCGGCACTGGCCAGACGCCAGCGAGCTGACCGTGCTGGCCGGGCATGGCAACAACGCCGGCGACGGTTATCTGGTGGCGACCCTGGCCCGCCGTGCCGGCTGGTCAGTGCGGGTGCTGACGGTGGGTGAGCCCCGGCGTTTGCAGGGGGATGCCGCCAATGCCCACGCCGAGGCGGTGGCGGTGGGTGTGCCGGTGGAGCCATGGTCGGACGAGTCCGACTTGCGCGGCGTGCTGCTCGACGCCTTGCTCGGCACGGGATTGAGTGGCGAAGTACGCGAGCCCTACGTTCGGGCAATCGACACCATCAATGTCAGTGGCCTGCCAGTGGCCGCGGTGGATATCCCTTCGGGGCTGTGTGCCGACACGGGACGGGTGCTGGGTACGGCAGTGACGGCCGACCTGACCGTAACCTTTATCGGCCTGAAGCTGGGCCTGTTCACAGGCGATGCGGCGGACCGGGTCGGTGAACTGATATTCAATGATCTGCATGCCGATCCCGACATCGTCGAGGCGGCGCCGGCCACGGCCCGGCTTCTGCAGCCCGCTAATCTGCCGGGTCTGACGCCGCGCGCGCGCACATCCCACAAAGGCAAGTTCGGTCATGTTCTATTGATCGGCGGCGATCGAGGTTTTGGCGGGGCTATCCAGATGAGCGCCGAGAGTGCCCTGCGTTGCGGCGCGGGGATGGTGTCCATGGCCACTCGCAACGAGCATGTGTCCGCTGCGCTGACGCGTTTACCCGAAGTCATGGTGCAGGGCACCCACTCAGCAAACCAATTGATGGGGTTGCTTGAGCAGGTCAGTGTGTTGGTGGTGGGGCCGGGCCTCGGTCAGGCTGCGTGGGGACGTAGCTTGTTGTCGGCGGCGGCCAACGCATTGCTGCCCCAGGTGTGGGATGCCGATGCGCTGAACCTGCTGAGCAGTGGCGCGGTCAGTTTGCCCGCGCACTGTGTGATCACCCCTCATCCGGGCGAGGCGGCGCGGCTTCTGGGTATCTCCACGGCTCAGGTGCAGGCCGATCGTCCGGCGGCGGCCCACGCATTGAGCAAACAATACGCGGCCACAGTGATTCTCAAAGGCGCTGGCAGCCTGATTGCCAGTCCAGACGGTCGCCTGTCGGTTTGTAGCCAGGGCCATCCGGCCATGGCCACGGCAGGCCTCGGGGATGTACTGGCCGGGGTGGTCGGTGCGTTGCTCGCCCAAGGCATGGATGGCTTTGACGCCGCCTGCCTGGCGGTGTGGCTGCATGCCAATGCCGGTGCGCAAGCCGGTCAGTCGGGCCGGGGATTGGCGGCGACCGATCTGATCCCGGCCATTCGTCAGTTGTTGGAGGAGCATTCACCGTGTCTGAAGTAACCCTGTACGTGGCGGACGAACAAGCCATGACGCAATTGGGGGCGCGCATTGCGCGTACCACGGCAGGCCATGGTCTGATTTTTCTGGAGGGCGACCTCGGCGCGGGAAAAACCACCTTGTCCCGCGGCATTATTCGTGGCCTGGGACACGTCGGCGCAGTGAAAAGCCCTACGTTCACGTTGGTTGAACCCTACGAAATCGGCGACATTCGTGCCTTCCATTTTGACCTGTACCGACTGGTGGACCCTGAAGAGTTGGAATTCCTCGGTATCCGCGATTACTTCGAAGATGACGCCTTGTGTCTGATCGAATGGCCCCAGAAGGGTGCAGGCTTTTTGCCAAAGCCCGACCTGACCATTACCATTGGCGCGCAGAACGGCGGGCGTTCGTTGATACTGACGCCGCAAGGCTCGCGTGGCGAGTCGTGGTGTGCCGCTTTGGCACTGGAAACTAATTGATGATGGGGTTTGGTATGCGCTTTCGCGCGGTGGTTGCTGTCGTAGGAATGTTGCTTACGGCACTGGCCGTCGATGCTGTGGCACAGACGAAGGTCAGCAGCGTTCGTCTGTGGCGGGCGCCGGACAACACTCGTCTGGTGTTCGACCTGACGGGGCCGGTGCAGCACAGCGTATTCACCCTGACCGCTCCGGATCGCCTGGTGATCGACATCAATGGCGCATCCCTGGGGGCGCCGCTGACAGCCGCCACCGCCAACACGCCGATCACGGCCATTCGCTCGGCTCAGCGCACGCCGACTGACCTGCGGGTGGTCGTCGATCTGAATAAGGCGGTGACCCCGAAAAGCTTCACCCTGGCGCCCAACGCCCAGTACGGCAACCGACTGGTGGTGGACTTGTTCGACAACCCGGGCGATGCCGCGCCACCGCCTGCGCCGCCGACCAAAGTCGCCACAGTGCCGGCGGTGCCGGTCACGCCGACCGAGCCTGCTCTCAAGCTACCGCCGGCGCCTTCCGGCAAGCGCGATATCATCGTTGTGATCGATGCCGGTCACGGGGGGGAGGACCCGGGTGCCTCTGGCTCGCGAGGGCAGCGTGAAAAGGACGTGGTGTTGTCCATCGCCCGTGAGTTGCAGCGCCAGGTCAATGGTATGAAGGGCTTTCGCGCGGAGCTGACCCGTACCGGAGACTATTTCATCCCCTTGCGTGGCCGTACCGAAATCGCCCGCAAGAAGGGCGCGGACCTGTTCGTCTCGATCCATGCCGACGCCGCCCCTTCAAAAGCCGCGTTCGGGGCCTCGGTGTTTGCCCTGTCTGACCGGGGGGCCACCTCCGAGACCGCCCGTTGGCTGGCTGACAGCGAAAACCGTTCCGACCTGATTGGCGGTGCCGGTAACGTCAGCCTCGATGACAAGGACCGCATGCTCGCCGGCGTGCTGCTCGATTTGTCGATGACCGCCTCGCTGACGTCCAGCCTGAACGTCGGTCAAAAAGTCTTGAGCAACATTGGACGTGTCACGCCGCTGCACAAGCGACGCGTCGAGCAGGCCGGGTTCATGGTGCTCAAGTCACCGGATATCCCGTCGATTCTGGTGGAAACCGGGTTCATCTCCAACGCCAACGAAGCCTCGAAGCTGACATCCTCCAGCCACCAACAGGCCCTGGCCCGTTCCATCAGCAGCGGCGTGCGACAGTTCTTCCAGCAGAACCCGCCACCGGGCACCTACATCGCCTGGCTACGAGACTCCGGCAAGATCGCCCAGGGGCCGCGAGACCATCGGGTCAATCCTGGCGAAACCCTGGCAATGATCGCGGTGCGCTATCAGGTGTCGCCCGCGTCGTTGCGCAGTGCCAATAATCTCAAGAGCGACGAGCTCAAGATCGGCCAGACCCTGACCATTCCCGGCAACGAAGTGGTGGTCAAGCAATGAGCGATGAACTGACCGGCAGCACTGCCCGCATCGAACTGCTCAGCCCCCGGCTGGCGAACCAGATCGCTGCCGGTGAGGTGGTCGAGCGTCCGGCGTCGGTGATCAAGGAGTTGCTGGAGAACAGCCTCGACTCCGGGGCCCGGCGCATCGATGTGGATGTCGAGCAGGGCGGTGTCAAGCTGCTGCGTGTGCGCGATGACGGTGGCGGCATTCCTGCCGACGACCTGCCGTTGGCCCTGGCGCGCCACGCCACCAGCAAGATCCGCGATCTGGAAGACCTCGAGCGGGTCATGAGCCTGGGGTTCCGTGGCGAGGCGCTGGCCTCCATCAGTTCGGTGTCGCGCCTGACGCTCACCTCGCGTACCCGCGAAGCCGACCAGGCCTGGCAGGTCGAGACCGAAGGCCGGGACATGGCCTCTCGCGTCCAGCCCGCGGCCCATCCGGTGGGCACCTCGGTGGAAGTGCGCGACCTGTTCTTCAATACCCCGGCGCGGCGCAAGTTTCTCAAGGCCGAGAAGACCGAATTCGATCATTTGCAGGAAGTCATCAAGCGTCTGGCGCTGGCGCGTTTTGACGTGGCGTTCCATTTGCGCCACAACGGCAAGACCATCCTCAGCCTGCACGAGGCCCATGATGATGCGGCCCGTGCTCGACGCGTCGGCGCGGTGTGCGGTGCCGGGTTCCTGGAGCAGGCTCTGCCCATCGAAGTGGAGCGCAATGGCCTGCACCTGTGGGGCTGGGTCGGGCTGCCGACTTTTTCTCGCAGCCAGGCGGACTTGCAGTACTTTTACGTGAACGGGCGGGCGGTGCGCGACAAGCTGGTGGCCCATGCGGTGCGCCAGGCCTATCGCGACGTGTTGTTCAACGGTCGGCATCCAACGTTCGTGCTTTTTTTCGAAGTCGATCCCGCGGTGGTGGACGTCAACGTCCATCCCACCAAGCATGAAGTACGCTTCCGTGACGGGCGCATGGTGCACGATTTCCTTTACGGCACCTTGCACCGCGCCTTGGGCGATGTGCGCCCCGAAGATCAATTGGCGGCACCGGCGGCAGTTGCCGGCATGGTCCGGCCAACGGGGCTGGAGGCTGGCGAATTCGGGCCTCAGGGCGAAATGCGCCTGGCCGCCAACGCACTGCTGGAGCAACCCCAGCCCCAGCCGACCTACAACGCCGCCGGGACCGGCGCGGGCAGCGGTTACCAGTACCAATACACCCCGCGTGCGCAATCGAGCGTGCCCGCCGCCGAAGCTCAGGCGGCTTATCGCGAGTTCTTCAAGCCCCTGCCTGAGGCCGGTGCGGCGGCGTTGCCGGACGGCCAGGGTGACATTCCGCCACTGGGTTATGCCCTGGCGCAGCTCAAAGGCATCTATATCCTCGCGGAAAATGCCCAGGGCCTGGTCCTGGTAGACATGCATGCCGCCCACGAGCGGATCATGTACGAGCGGCTGAAGATCGCCATGGCCAGCGAAGGCCTTAGCGGGCAACCGCTATTGGTGCCTGAATCCCTGGCGGTCAGTCAGCGTGAGGCCGATTGCGCCGAGGAGCATGTGAGCTGGTTCCAGCGCCTGGGCTTTGAGCTGCAGCGCCTGGGCCCGGAAACCCTGGCGATCCGGCAGATCCCGGCGTTGTTGAAGCAGGCCGAGGCCAACCGACTGGTCAGCGACGTGCTGGCGGACCTGATGGAGTACGGCACCAGCGACCGGATCCAGGCGCACCTGAACGAACTGCTCGGCACCATGGCCTGCCACGGCGCAATCCGCGCCAACCGGCGTCTGGCCTTGCCGGAAATGAATGGCCTGCTGCGGGATATGGAAAACACCGAGCGCAGCGGCCAATGCAACCATGGCCGGCCGACCTGGACCCAACTGGGCCTGGACGACCTGGACAAACTGTTCCTGCGCGGTCGTTGATGAGCCAGTTACCACCTGCGATCTTTCTGATGGGGCCGACCGCAGCCGGCAAGACCGACCTGGCCATTGAGTTGACCAAAGTGCTGCCCTGCGAGCTGATCAGCGTCGATTCGGCCTTGGTCTACCGGGGCATGGACATCGGCACGGCCAAGCCGTCAAAAGAGCTGCTGGCCGAGTTCCCGCACCGACTGATCGACATCCTGGATCCGGCCGAAGCTTACTCGGCAGCGGATTTTCGTCGCGATGCCCTTCAGGCCATGGCCGACATCACCGCCAGAGGCAAGATTCCGCTGCTGGTGGGCGGCACGATGCTGTACTACAAGGCTCTGGTCGAGGGGCTGGCGGACATGCCGGCTGCCGATCCCAGCGTGCGCGCGCAGATCGAAGAAGAGGCTGCACGCCTTGGCTGGCAAGCCCTGCATGAGCAACTGGCGGTCATCGACCCGGAGTCGGCGGCCCGCATTCACCCCAACGACCCGCAACGGCTCAGCCGGGCGCTGGAGGTCTATCGGGTCAGCGGGCAGAGCATGACGGCCCTGCGACAGCGACAATCTGCGCAAAGTACTGAAGCAGCCGCTTCGGGAATGCAACAATTGCCCTATACTGTCGCCAATCTGGCCATCGCTCCGGCGAACCGGCAAGTGCTGCATCGGCGAATTGAACAAAGATTCACATTAATGTTGGAACAGGGATTCATAGACGAGGTCGTAGCCCTGCGTGAGCGAAGTGACCTGCATGCCGGGTTGCCGTCTATACGTGCGGTGGGTTATCGACAGGTCTGGGACTATCTGGACGGCAAGCTGACGTCAGCCGAGATGCAGGAGCGTGGAATCATTGCCACGCGCCAATTGGCGAAACGCCAGTTCACCTGGCTGCGGAGCTGGACTGACTTGCATTGGCTTGACAGTCTTGATTGCGACAATCTGCCGCGCGCCTTGAAATACCTTGGGACCATCTCCATATTGAGCTGAGTCCTTGCAATTGCCGTCTATCCTTGGGGGTGTGACGGCCCAAGCCATCTGATTCCGATTTTAATTATTGATCCTTAAAGGAGTGCGGCACATGTCAAAAGGGCATTCGCTACAAGACCCTTACTTGAACACTTTACGTAAAGAGAAAGTTGGGGTGTCCATCTATCTGGTCAACGGGATCAAACTGCAAGGCCATATCGAGTCTTTCGACCAGTTCGTCATCCTGTTGAAAAACACCGTCAGCCAGATGGTCTACAAGCACGCGATCTCGACAGTAGTGCCTGTGCGTGCGATTCGTCTGCCTAGCGCAACCGAATCCGAAGCCGGTGACGCTGAACCGGGTAACGCTTGATAGGAGTCTCCTTTGTTCTTTGAGCGCCACGGTGGGGGTGAGCGGGCCATTCTCGTTCACTTGGATGGACAAGACCCTGAGGCGCGCGAAGATCCGCAGGAGTTTCAGGAATTGGCACTTTCGGCCGGCGCCGAGACCGTCGCGTTTTTTAACGTGCCGCGTCATCGGCCAACCGCCAAATACCTGATAGGTAGCGGCAAGGTCGAGGAATTGCGCGACCTGGTCAAAACCGAGCAGGTCGACCTGGTGATTTTCAATCACATCCTCACGCCCAGTCAGGAGCGTAACCTCGAGCGTGTGTTCGAGTGTCGCGTGATCGACCGGACGGGGTTGATTCTCGATATCTTCGCCCAACGCGCCCGTACCCATGAAGGCAAGCTCCAGGTCGAACTGGCCCAGCTTGAGCACATGAGTACGCGCCTGGTTCGTGGCTGGACCCACCTTGAGCGGCAGAAGGGGGGGATCGGTCTGCGCGGTCCGGGTGAGACCCAGCTGGAAACCGACCGGCGCCTGCTGCGGGTTCGCCTGCGCCAGATCAAGGGGCGTCTGGAAAAGGTCCGCAGCCAGCGCGAGCAATCCCGGCGTGGCCGCAAGCGTGCTGATATCCCGACGGTTTCATTGGTGGGTTACACCAACGCCGGCAAATCGACGCTGTTCAATAACGTGACCCAGTCCGATGTCTACGCCGCCGACCAGTTGTTCGCCACGCTCGATCCGACCCTGCGCCGGCTCGATCTGGACGACCTCGGGCCGATTGTGCTGGCCGACACCGTGGGCTTCATTCGGCATTTGCCGCATAAGCTGGTGGAGGCTTTCCGGGCTACGCTCGAAGAGTCGAGCAACTCCGACCTGCTGCTGCACGTGATCGATGCCGCCGAGCCGGACCGGATGCTGCAGATCGAGCAGGTCATGGTGGTGCTGGGCGAGATCGGAGCCCAGGACTTGCCGATCCTCGAGGTATACAACAAACTCGATTTGCTCGAAGGCGTGGAGCCGCAGATCCAGCGTGATGCCGATGGCAAACCGCAGCGGGTCTGGTTATCGGCCCGCGACGGCTCCGGCCTCGACCTGCTCAAGCAGGCCGTGGCGGAGCTGCTGGGCAACGACTTGTTTGTTGGCACGCTGAAGTTGCCGCAACGTTTCGCTCGGCTGCGGGCCCAGTTCTTTGAACTCGGAGCGGTGCAGAAAGAAGAACACGACGAAGAAGGCGTCTGCCTGCTGGCGGTTCGCCTGCCTCGGACGGAGCTCAATCGACTGGTCAGTCGCGAAGGGCTGCAGCCGATGGAATTCATCGAGCAACACACTTTGCAATAAAAGCCTGAGAAAGCTGTGTCAGGCATTCTGTAGCATTGGTCGGCGCGCCGTGGGTGCGTCTTTGCTTTATCAGATGGAGAGCGCTATGGCTTGGAATGAGCCGGGTGGCAACTCGAATAATCAGGATCCCTGGGGTGGAAAACGTCGTAACAACGGCGACCGCAAGGGGCCACCGGATCTCGACGAGGCCTTCCGAAAGCTGCAGGAAAGCCTGAACGGTTTGTTCGGTGGTGGTAAGAAACGCGGTGACGATGGTGGTGGCCGTTCGGGCAAGGGTGGCGGTTATGGCCTGCTCGGCATTGGTCTCGTCGTGCTCGCGGCTGTCTGGCTGTACAGCGCGGTATATGTCGTGGACGAGCAGGAGCAGGCCGTGGTGCTGCGCTTCGGCAAGTACTACGAGACTGTCGGTCCGGGTCTGAACATCTATTTCCCGCCGATCGACAAGAAGTTCATGGAAAACGTCACGCGTGAGCGTGCCTATACCAAGCAGGGCCAGATGCTCACCGAAGACGAGAACATCGTCGAAGTGCCGCTGACCGTGCAATACAAGATTTCCAATCTGCAAGACTTCGTACTGAACGTCGACCAACCGGAAATCAGCCTGCAGCACGCCACTGAAAGTGCCTTGCGTCATGTGGTGGGCTCTACCGCCATGGACCAGGTGCTGACTGAAGGTCGTGAGTTGATGGCCAGCGAAATCAAGGAGCGCCTGCAAAGGTTCCTCGATACCTATCGCACCGGTATCACCGTTACCCAGGTCAACGTTCAGAGCGCAGCGGCACCGCGTGAAGTCCAGGAAGCCTTCGATGACGTGATCCGTGCCCGTGAAGACGAGCAGCGTTCGCGCAACCAGGCCGAGACCTACGCCAACGGCGTCGTGCCGGAAGCCCGTGGTCAGGCCCAGCGCATCATTGAAGATGCCAACGGTTACCGCGACGAAGTGGTCTCCCGCGCCAAGGGTGAGGCGGATCGCTTCACCAAACTGGTGAGCGAGTATCGCAAGGCGCCTGAAGTCACCCGCGAGCGTCTGTACCTGGACACCATGCAGGAAGTCTTCAGCAACACCAGCAAGGTCCTCGTGACCGGCAACAAGAACGGCCAGAGCAATCTGCTGTACTTGCCGCTGGACAAGATGGTCGAAGGCGGTCGTAAAACCGGCACGCCACCGTCCAGCACGGCAGCGGCCAGCAATGAAGCCAATGCCCGCGCGGCGGCGGAGCAGCAGCAACAGCAAGCACGTACCAGGGAGAGTCGCTGATGAGCAATAAATCGCTGATCGCCCTTATTGTCGGTGTCGTCGTGGCGATCGCTGCCTGGAACTGCTTCTACATCGTGGCTCAGACCGAGCGTGCGGTGTTGCTGCAATTCGGTCGCGTGGTCCAGGCGGATGTCCAGCCGGGCCTGCATGTGAAAGTGCCGTACGTCAACAAGGTGCGTAAGTTCGATGCCCGCCTGATGACACTGGATGCACCGACACAACGCTTCCTGACGCTGGAAAAGAAAGCCGTGATGGTGGACGCCTACGCCAAGTGGCGCGTGAAAGATGCCGAGCGCTTCTACACCGCGACTTCCGGTCTCAAGCAGATTGCCGACGAGCGTCTGTCCCGTCGTCTTGAGTCGGGCCTGCGTGACCAGTTCGGTAAGCGTACGCTGCATGAAGTCGTGTCTGGTGAGCGTGATGCGCTCATGGCCGACATCACTCGTTCGCTGAACGCGATGGCGGAAAAAGAGCTGGGTATCGAAGTTGTCGATGTCCGGGTCAAGGCCATCGACCTGCCCAAGGAAGTGAACCGCAGTGTGTTCGAGCGGATGAGCACCGAGCGTGAGCGTGAAGCTCGCGAGCACCGCGCCAAGGGTAACGAGCTGGCTGAAGGCATCCGTGCCGACGCCGATCGTCAGCGTCGCGTATTGCTGGCCGAAGCCTACCGTGAATCGGAAGAGCTGCGCGGTGACGGTGATGCCCAGGCCGCTGCGATCTACGCCAAGGCCTATGGTCAGGATCAGGAGTTCTACGCGTTCTACCGTAGCCTGCGTGCCTACCGTGAAAGCTTTGCGGACAAATCCGACGTCCTGGTCCTTGACCCAAGCAGCGACTTCTTCCAGTACCTGGAAAAGTCCAAGCCTTGATGCGACGTTGACCTGAAGCACTCCGCCCGGCGGCTAAAGCGTCGGGCGGGGTGATCCTTTGGGAAAACGTGTGTATGATGCGGCAGCCGGGAAATTCCCGGCTTTTTTGCGTCTGCACGTTCGATTGCGGTTTTTGTTGCAGGCGTCGGGTTGAACGGCTCGACAGGTTTTTCGAGGAAAGTGCTTGGCGAGGCCGACTACAGGCCATTCGTCACGTTGCTCATGCGCGGGGTTTGCGCATGTGGCGGGCACTTTCTGCTTCACTCAAGGCTTGCCCGAGGGCTGGCCGCCCGGACCATAGGGGAATGGCGTAATGGCAACGGTAGACCGCTGGCTGCTGCCAGATGGCATCGAAGAAGTACTGCCACCGGAAGCTGCGCGTATTGAAGTAGCGCGTCGGCAGGTGTTGGATCTGTTCCAGAGCTGGGGTTACGAATTCGTCGTTACCCCGCATATCGAGTACCTGGAATCCCTGCTGACCGGCGCGGGCCAGGACCTGGATCTGCGCACCTTCAAGGTTATCGACCCGCAGTCGGGCCGGCAGATGGGCTTTCGTGCCGACATCACGCCGCAAGTGGCGCGTATCGACGCCCACACCCTGCGTCGTGAAGGTCCGAGCCGTCTGTGCTATGCCGGCAGTGTGCTGCACGCCCAGCCGCGCGCCCTGTCGTCTTCGCGCAGTCCGATCCAGCTGGGTGCCGAGTTGTATGGCGATGCGAGCCCGAGCAGCGACGTGGAAGTCATCAGCCTGATGCTTGCCATGCTGCAACTGGCCGACGTACCGGATGTCCACATGGACCTGGGCCACGTTGGCATCTATCGTGGCCTGGCGCGTGCGGCCGGTTTGTCCGGCGAAGTGGAGCAGCAGTTGTTCGATGCCTTGCAGCGCAAGGCCATCGATGAAGTGATCAGTCTGACCGAAGGCCTGCCGGCCGATCTGTCCGGCATGTTGCGGGCGCTGGTGGATCTGTGCGGCGGTCGCGAAGTGCTGGCCGCTGCCCGCGAGCGGCTGGCCCATGCGCCGGCGCCGGTGCTCGCGGCACTGGACGATTTGCTGGCGATTGCCGAGCGACTGTCGGTGCGTTTCCCCGAGTTGCCGCTGTACTTCGACCTGGGTGAACTGCGCGGTTATCACTACCACACCGGTGTGGTGTTCGCGGTGTTCGTGCCGGGGGTTGGCCAGTCCATCGCTCAGGGCGGTCGATACGATGATATTGGCGCCGACTTCGGTCGTGCCCGTCCGGCGACCGGCTTCTCTACCGATTTGAAAACCCTGGTGACCCTGGGGCGTGCTGAAGTCGAGCTACCGTCTGGCGGTATCTGGATGCCTGACAGTACGGATGCAGCACTCTGGCAGACGGTCTGCCAGTTGCGCAGTGAGGGTCAGCGTGTCGTCCAGGCCTTGCCTGGGCAGCCTTTGGCCGCCGCCCGTGAAGCGGACTGCGACCGGCAATTGATTCAGCAGAACGGGCTTTGGCAAGTATTGCCGCTGGCTTCTTGAGTTTTCCTGCCGGCCGCGGCCGGCACCAAGTTTGCGCGAATGAGGACAAGTGTTATGGGTAAGAATGTCGTAGTCCTGGGCACCCAGTGGGGTGATGAGGGCAAAGGCAAGATCGTTGATCTGCTGACCGAACATGCTGCCGCCGTAGTGCGCTACCAGGGTGGCCACAACGCAGGTCACACCTTGGTGATCGACGGTGAGAAAACCGTACTGCACCTGATTCCGTCGGGCGTGTTGCGCGAAGGCGTGCAGTGCCTGATCGGCAACGGGGTGGTGGTTGCCCCTGACGCCTTGTTGCGGGAAATCATCAAGCTGGAAGAGAAAGGCGTACCGGTGCGCGAGCGCCTGCGTATCAGCCCGTCCTGCCCGCTGATCCTGTCCTATCACGTTGCGCTGGACCAGGCCCGCGAAAAGGCCCGTGGCGAGCTGAAGATTGGCACCACCGGTCGCGGCATCGGCCCGGCCTACGAAGACAAGGTGGCCCGTCGTGGCCTGCGCATCGGTGACCTGTTTCACCGTGAGCGCTTCGCCGCCAAGCTGGGCGAGTTGCTGGACTACCACAACTTCGTTCTGGTCAATTACTACAAAGAGCCGGCCATCGACTTCCAGAAGACCCTGGATGAATGCATGGAGTACGCCGAGCTGCTCAAGCCGATGATGCTCGACGTCACTGCCGAGCTGCACGAGCTGCGTCGCGCTGGCAAGGACATCATGTTCGAAGGTGCCCAGGGGTCGCTGCTGGACATCGACCATGGTACCTACCCGTACGTCACCAGCTCCAACACCACTGCCGGCGGCATCGCCACCGGCTCGGGTTTCGGCCCGATGTACCTGGATTACATCCTCGGTATTACCAAGGCATACACCACTCGCGTCGGTTCGGGTCCGTTCCCGACCGAGCTGTTCGATGATGTTGGTGCGTTCCTGGCCAAGCGTGGCCATGAGTTCGGCGCCACCACTGGCCGTGCCCGTCGTTGCGGCTGGTTCGATGCCGTCATCCTGCGTCGCGCCATCGACGTCAACAGTATCTCGGGCCTGTGCCTGACCAAGCTGGACGTACTGGACGGCCTGGAAACCATCAACATCTGCGTGGGCTACAAGAATCAGGACGGCGCGGTCATCGACGCACCGACTGACGCTGACAGCTACATCGGTCTGGAGCCGGTATACGAGCAGATGCCAGGCTGGACTGAGTCGACCGTGGGTGCCAAGACCCTGGAAGAGCTGCCAGTAGCGGCTCGCAATTACATCAAGCGCGTCGAAGAGTTGGTCGGTGCACCGATCGACATTATTTCGACGGGGCCGGACCGCAACGAAACCATCGTTCTGCGTCACCCGTTTGCCTGATAAGCCGTTGATGTAAAACACAAAGGACCCTCGTTTGGGTCCTTTGTCGTTTCTGCCTGCCAGACGGCACGACACTTGCTATACACCATGAATAATAAGTGCTTCTTGTGAAGTGCCATCAAATTAATGGCGTTAGTAGAGGGATTCCCTGTGTCGGCCGTTCTCTCATTGTTACAAAGCCGCCTGTTGCGGCCTGTGTTCGTTACTCTTGGTGTCGCCCTTTTGGTGCAGGTGCTGGTCGCTGTCGCGCTGACGCGAAGCACGGTCACTGCGCTGGAGGCTGATCTGGAGGCGCGGCTCGGCGGCGACAGCCAGAAGTTGTCTGGCGAACTGGAGCAGGCCGGGCGTGAAGTCACGTCGAGCCTGGACAGCTTGTCTGCCAGCACTCGTCAGCGCCTCACCGCCGGTTTATCTGCGCGACTGAAGGATGAGCAGGCACAGTTGCGGGCGACGCTGGAAAAATCGCTCAAGGACTCTGCCAATGATATGGCGCAACTCCTGGCTTCGGTTGCGCCCCGCGCCATGTGGGACAGCGACGTGCCTGCGCTCTCCGAGTTTGCCCGTCGGGCCCAGCGCAATCCCAACGTACTCTTCGTCATTTATGACGACGCCACCGGCCAGCACCTGACTCGCTACCTGAATCGGGAGAACCCGATCAACAAGGCTTTGTTGGAGAAAGGCCAGGGCGACCGGGCGCTGGACAAGGTGTTGGACGCGGCGAAGAACGACCCTTCGGTGTATTACCTTGAGGCCTCGATCAACCCCAACGGCGTAGAGATCGGCAAGGTGTTGATGGGCGTTTCCACGGCCTCCGTTGAAGCTGACCTGGGGGCGTTGGACCAGCGCTTCTCGGCCTTGATCGCCAGTGGTGACCAGTTGGTGGGTGATAGCCTCAAGGGGGCGGCAGCCGACAGCGCCACGGCAATGCGCGGGCGCCTGGAGTCGGCTCAGTCCACCGCGACGCAAATGCAGGCCAACACCGCCACCACCGTACAGGACGCTGCGGGCACTTTGCGCTGGCGGATCGGCCTGGGTCTAGCGCTGGTGGGGTTTGGCGTGCTGGTGCTGCTGGCGGTGGTGTTGGGGCGGCGAGTGGTCAATCGTTTGAAACTGTTGATTGCCGCGATGAACGATCTGGCGGCGGGTGAGGGCGACCTGACCAAGCGCGTGCAAATCAGCAGCAAGGACGAAATCGGCGAGATGGCCTCGGCGGTCAATCGTTTTGTGGATAAGTTGCAGCCCATCGTGCGAGAGGCGGGGGATGTGGCCCAGCGCACCGGTGTGGAAATCGGTGCAATGACCTTGCGTAACTCCGGTGCCGATGCGGCGGCCGGAATGCAGCGTGATGAAGTGGCCGAGAGCTTGCGAGCGTTGTCGCAGATGGCCGATGAAGCGCAATCGGAAAGCCAGGCGATGCAGGCTGCCTTGCAGCAGGTGGTGGAGATTCGCAAGGCCACCGACGAAAACACCCGAACCTCGGCCAAGGTCGGTGGTTTGATCGAAGCGCTGGCCGGGCAGGTCGACACGGGGGCAAAAGTCATCGAGCGGCTGGCGCAACAGAGCGAGCAGATCGAAGTGGTGCTCACGGTCATTCACGGCATTGCCGAACAAACCAACCTGCTGGCCTTGAACGCGGCCATCGAAGCGGCGCGGGCCGGGGAAACCGGGCGCGGGTTCGCAGTGGTGGCCGACGAGGTGCGTGCGCTGGCAAGCAAGACCCAGAGTTCGACCGGCGACATCCAGGCGCATATCGTCGCGCTGCAGCAGGGCGCTCGCGAGGCGGTGGCTGCCATCGGCCAGGCCGGGCGTCAGGCCAGCGAGGGGTTGTTGGTGCTGCGTGACAGCGCGCGCTTGCAGCAGTCGGTACAGACCTCTGTAGAGCAGGTGCATGCGGCCATCGGTCTGGCCACGCAAGCGGCGGCTCACCAGGCGCAAGGTGCGCAAGCGGTGCGTGGGCGGGTGGAAACCATTCACGCCCAGGCCGAGAAAGCGGCTCAGGCTGTGGTCGAGACCACGGCCAGTGGCAAGGTATTGGATAGTCTGGCGGCGCAGTTGAAGGCGAGCCTGGGGCAGTTCCGGGCTTGATGGGCTGGCCTCATCGCGAGCAGGCTCGCTCCCACATTGATCCACTGTGAACAGAGTATCTGTGAGCGCTGGAGATCCCGTGTGCGCGATAGCGGTTTCAGTGGCTCAGAGGCATCTTGTCGTCAGCCAATAAATCGCCAACCCCAGAAACGCAAAAACCCGCTTTCGCGGGTTTTTGTGAGTTCAAGGCCGTAACCTTGAAGCTTGAATTGGTGCCCAGAAGAAGACTCGAACTTCCACGACCTTGCGGTCACCAGCACCTGAAGCTGGCGTGTCTACCAATTTCACCATCTGGGCAGCATCTTCAGCGTTGCCGCTGTCGATGTGGCGCACTATACGGAGCGAGTTTTGATCTGTAAACCCCTGTTTTTGTTTTAGTAATTACCAGTCGGATTCCAGGGGCCGAAAATGCAAAAACCCGCTTTCGCGGGTTTTTGGGGAGCTGGCAGATCATTGATCTGTCGCTCGAAATTGGTGCCCAGAAGAAGACTCGAACTTCCACGACCTTGCGGTCACCAGCACCTGAAGCTGGCGTGTCTACCAATTTCACCATCTGGGCAGTATCGGCAACGTGTGTGCGTCGTCGATGGCGCGCACTATACGGAGCGTGTTTTTAACTGTAAACCCCTCACGAGAAAAAAACCGCTAAATTTCACGAGCGGTGCATTTCCGGGCTTCAAGAGGGGTCAAAAGGCTTCAGAAAAAGGCATTGGATGCTTGAAATTTCCCGTTTCATTACGCCTATGCCAAACTAACCCGCATATAGACAAGGTGAAAACTCTCTAATGGCCGATTGGCAGTCCCTCGATCCCGAGGCCGCTCGTGAAGCGGAAAAATACGAAAACCCTATTCCTAGCCGCGAACTGATCCTGGCGCATCTCGCCGATCGGGGTTCGCCTGCTAGCCGCGAGCAACTGGTCGAAGAGTTCGGTCTGACCACCGAAGACCAGCTCGAAGCCCTGCGCCGCCGTCTGCGCGCCATGGAGCGCGATGCGCAGTTGATCTACACCCGGCGCGGCACCTATGCGCCCGTGGACAAGCTTGACCTGATCCTGGGCCGCATCGCCGGTCACCGTGACGGTTTCGGCTTCCTGATCCCGGACGACGGCAGCGACGACCTGTTCATGAGCCCGGCGCAGATGCGTCTGGTGTTCGACGGTGACCGGGCTTTGGCCCGGGTTTCCGGCCTGGACCGCCGCGGCCGCCGTGAAGGCGTGATCGTCGAAGTAGTGTCCCGTGCCCACGAAAGCATCGTCGGCCGTTACTTTGAAGAAGGTGGCATCGGCTTTGTCGTCGCCGACAACCCGAAGATCCAGCAGGAAGTGCTGGTCACCCCGGGCCGCAATGCCAACGCCAAGGTCGGTCAGTTCGTCGAGGTGAAAATCACCCACTGGCCAACCCCGCGCTTCCAGCCCCAGGGCGATGTGGTGGAAGTGGTCGGCAACTACATGGCGCCGGGCATGGAAATCGATGTTGCCTTGCGCACCTACGACATTCCCCACGTCTGGCCCGAAGCGGTCCTGAAAGAAGCCGCCAAGCTCAAGCCGGAAGTCGAAGAGAAAGACAAAGAGAAGCGCATCGACCTGCGTCACCTGCCATTCGTCACCATTGATGGCGAAGACGCCCGGGACTTCGACGACGCGGTCTACTGCGAAGCCAAGCCTGGCAAGCTGCGCCTGTTCTCCGGCGGCTGGAAGTTGTACGTGGCGATTGCCGATGTTTCCAGCTACGTGAAACTCGGTTCGGCGCTGGACGCCGAAGCCCAGGTACGCGGCAACTCGGTGTACTTCCCCGAGCGCGTCGTACCGATGCTGCCAGAGCAACTGTCCAACGGTTTGTGCTCGCTCAATCCTCACGTCGATCGCCTGGCCATGGTTTGCGAGATGACCATCTCCAAATCCGGCGAGATGACCGACTACTGCTTCTACGAGGCGGTGATCCATTCCCACGCCCGCCTGACCTACAACAAGGTCAGCGCGATGCTGGAAACCCCGAAACTTGCCGAATCGCGCAAGCTTCGTGGCGAATACACCGATGTCGTGCCGCATCTCAAAGAGCTGTACTCGCTCTACAAAGTGCTGCTGGCGGCCCGTCACGTGCGTGGCGCGATCGATTTCGAAACTCAGGAAACCCGGATCATCTTCGGCTCCGAGCGCAAGATCGCCGAGATTCGTCCGACGGTGCGCAACGATGCCCACAAGCTGATCGAGGAATGCATGCTGGCCGCCAACGTCGCCACTGCTGAGTTCCTGAAGAAGCACGAGATTCCTGCGCTGTACCGGGTCCACGATGGCCCGCCGCCGGAGCGCCTGGAAAAACTGCGGGCCTTCCTCGGTGAGCTCGGCCTGTCCTTGCACAAAGGCAAGGACGGTCCGTCGCCCAAGGATTACCAGGCCCTGCTGGCCAGTATCAAGGATCGTCCGGATTTCCACCTGATCCAGACCGTGATGCTGCGCTCGTTGAGCCAGGCGGTATACAGCGCCGATAACCAGGGCCACTTCGGCCTGAATTACGAAGCTTATACCCACTTTACGTCGCCGATCCGTCGTTACCCTGACTTGCTCACGCATCGGGCGATCCGCAGCGTGATCCACTCGAAGATGGACACCCCGCACGTCAAACGTGCCGGTGCGATGACCATTCCCAAGGCGCGCATCTACCCCTACGACGAGGCGGCCCTGGAACAACTCGGCGAGCAATGCTCGATGAGCGAGCGCCGTGCCGATGAAGCGACTCGCGACGTAGTGAACTGGCTCAAGTGCGAGTTCATGAAGGATCGCGTGGGTGAGTCGTTCCCGGGCGTGATCACTGCCGTGACCGGTTTTGGCCTGTTCGTCGAACTGACCGACATCTACGTCGAAGGCCTGGTGCACGTCACCGCGCTGCCGGGCGATTACTACCACTTCGACCCCGTGCATCACCGCTTGGCGGGTGAGCGCACCGGTCGCAGCTTCCGTCTTGGCGATACGGTCGAAGTGCGGGTCATGCGCGTTGATCTCGACGAGCGCAAGATCGACTTCGAGATGGCGGAAAAAACCATCAGCGCGCCGATTGGCCGCAAGAAGCGCGGCACTGAAACTTCTGCGCCTGCGGCCAAGACCGCCGCCGAGCCTGCTGCGGCCAAGTCCGGGCGTCGCGGTCCGGCCAAGGAAAAGGCCGTCGAAGCCTATCGCCCAAGCGATGCGGCGGCAAAAAACGCCGAGCTGCGCAAAAGTCGTGAGATGAAACAGGCGTTGCTCGCCGAAGCCAAGAGCGGCGGTAAAGCGGCGTCTGGGGGAAAGACCGGACGGTCGGCGCCGGACAAGGCGACCGGCAAGCCGAGCAAACACCGTAAAGGCCCGCCGAAAGCGGGCTCGGCCCCAGCCAAGAGCGGCGGGGCGCGTAAACCCAAGGCCAAGTCATGAGTCAGTTGGAAAAAATCTACGGTGTGCATGCCGTGGAAGCATTGCTGCGTCACCATCCCAAGCGGGTCAAGCAGATCTGGCTGGCGGAAGGCCGCAGTGATCCGCGGGTCCAGACCCTGATCGAGCTGGCTGGCGAGAATCGCGTAGCGGTCGGCCAGGCCGAACGGCGGGAAATGGACGCCTGGGTCGAAGGTGTGCACCAGGGGGTGGTGGCTGAGGTCAGCCCGAGCCAGGTCTGGGGCGAGGCGATGCTCGACGAGTTGCTCGATCGCACTGAAGGCGCGCCATTGTTGCTGGTACTGGATGGCGTGACCGATCCTCACAACCTTGGCGCTTGCCTGCGCTCGGCCGATGCGGCGGGTGCATTGGCGGTGATCGTACCTAAAGACAAGTCGGCGACGTTGACGCCGGTGGTGCGTAAAGTCGCCTGTGGCGCGGCGGAAGTGATCCCGTTGGTGGCCGTGACCAATCTGGCGCGTACCCTGGAGAAACTCCAGCAGCGTGGCCTGTGGGTGGTCGGCACGGCGGGCGAGGCCGAGGTCAGCATTTATGACCAGGACCTGACGGGCCCGACGATCCTGATCATGGGGGCCGAAGGCAAGGGCATGCGGCGCCTGACCCGCGAGCATTGCGACTACCTGGTCAAGCTGCCGATGGCCGGCAGTGTCAGCAGCCTCAACGTTTCGGTCGCGACCGGCGTGTGCCTGTTCGAGGCTCAGCGCCAGCGTAGCGTCAAGGTTGCTGCGGCCGCCAAGAAATCCTGATCCAGTTGTATTCCTGTGGGAGCGAGCCTGCTCGCGATAGCGGAGTGCCGTTCAACGCAAATGTTGAATGGAGCGCCCTCATCGCGAGCAGGCTCGCTCCCACAATGGTTTGTGTGGGTAAACATTGGGGTTGTTCAAATAATCACCAATCACCTTGCGCCGCCCTCGGCCCTTCTCTACAATTGCGCCCCTTGCTGTGATGGCAGGCACTTATGTGTCTAGCGTCCACAAGTCCATAAGTGTCATTCACTCCTTGTCTGACCGTTTTTGAGCGGCAGGCTACAACCCGTAAGGAGCATTCATGCGTCATTACGAAATCATCTTTTTGGTCCACCCGGATCAAAGCGAGCAAGTCGGCGGCATGGTTGAGCGTTACACCAAGCTGATCGAAGAAGACGGCGGCAAAATCCACCGTCTGGAAGATTGGGGCCGTCGTCAACTGGCCTATGCAATCAACAATGTTCACAAGGCTCACTACGTGATGCTGAACGTTGAATGCACCGGCAAGGCCCTGGCCGAGCTGGAAGACAACTTCCGCTACAACGATGCAGTGATCCGTAACCTGGTCATCCGTCGCGAAGAAGCCGTCACCGGCCAATCCGAGATGCTCAAGGCTGAAGAAAACCGCAGTGAGCGCCGTGAGCGTCGCGACCGTCCTGAGCACTCTGACAGCGCCGATGGCGATGACAGCGATAGCGACAGCGACAACAGCGATAACGCTGACGAGTAATCCACGGACCTTTTAAGGAGCCAATCACATGGCACGTTTCTTCCGTCGTCGTAAATTCTGCCGCTTCACCGCTGAAGACGTGAAAGAGATCGATTACAAAGATCTCAACACTCTGAAAGCCTACGTATCCGAGACCGGCAAAATCGTTCCAAGCCGTATCACCGGTACCAAAGCTCGTTATCAGCGTCAGCTGGCCACCGCTATCAAGCGCGCCCGCTTCCTGGCCCTGCTGGCCTACACCGACAGCCACGGCCGCTGAGACCGGGCAGTCGACACGTAGCAAAGGATTGAATGCATGCGCGCCTTAGCTGAGTTCATCATGCGCGGTCGTATGCAGGCCACTCTGGTAGTGGCTGGATGCGCGGCATTGCCGTTGTTGTATTGGTTGGGTGCTGCCGCGGTGAGTCTTGTACTCCTGCGGCGCGGATTGAAGGACGCCCTTGGCGTTCTTGCTCTGGGACTGCTGCCGGCTTTGCTCTGGTGGTTGTATTCCGCTGACCCGCGGGCACTGATGGTGCTGCTGGGGTCTTCGGCGCTGGCGTTGGTGTTGCGCGCAAGCGAATCCTGGAACCGCGTGCTGCTGGTCAGCATAGCGATGGGAGTGGTGTTTTCAGTGGTGCTCGGGGTGGCTTTCGCGCCCCAGATCGAGATGCTGTCGCAGGCTTTGATAAAAATCCTGCCCGAGGCCCTCGGTGATCTCTACCAGCAGATGTCGGTAGAGGAGCAAGCGCGTTTCGCGTCCCTGATCGCACCGGTCCTGACCGGCCTGATTGCGGCCTTGTTACAAATCGTCAGTGTGCTGAGCCTGATTATCGGGCGCTACTGGCAGGCGTTGTTGTACAACCCGGGTGGTTTTGGTCGCGAATTTCGCGCCATCCGTTTCCCGCTTGGGCTGGCGATGTTGCTGCTGGCGGGCATGCTTCTGGGGCCGAACTTCGGTCCGCAGATGGCCATGCTCACGCCGTTGTGCAGTGTACCGCTGGTATTTGCCGCTCTGGCCCTGATTCACGGGCTGGTGGCGCAAAAGCGACTGGCCAGGTTCTGGCTGGTGGGGTTGTACGTCACGTTGTTGCTGTTCATGCAGCTGATCTATCCGTTGCTGGTGGTCCTGGCCATCGTCGACAGCCTGATTGATTTTCGCGGTCGTATGGCGCCGAAAGACGCCGACAACGCGAACGGTGAAGGTTAAAAGTTAGAGGATTTTCACATGCAACTGATCCTTCTGGAAAAAGTCACCAACCTGGGCAACCTGGGTGACAAAGTAAACGTTAAGGCCGGTTACGGTCGTAACTACCTGCTGCCTTACGGCAAAGCCACCGCTGCGACCGCTGCCAACCTGGCCGCGTTCGAAGAGCGTCGCGCTGAGCTGGAAAAAGCCGCAGCAGACCGTAAGACCTCGGCTGAAAGCCGTGCTGCCCAACTGGCCGAGCTGGAAGTGACCATCACTGCCACCGCTGGCGACGAAGGCAAGCTGTTCGGTTCGATCGGTACTCACGACATCGCTGACGCACTGACCGCCTCTGGCGTTGAAGTGTCGAAGAGCGAAGTTCGTCTGCCGAACGGCACCATCCGCAACGTAGGCGAATTCGACGTAGCCGTGCACCTGCACGCCGAAGTTGAAGCCACCGTACGCGTTGTCGTGGTAGCAGCTTAAGCAATACCTGTCGGCTGGCACCCTCGGGTACTAGTCGGTAACATCGGGCACGATCCTGTTTACAGGTCGTGCCCTTTGTCTTTCTGCAATTGCTGATTTTCAAAACCCCCTGCGTTTCCAAAAGAATCAAGTGGCCATGAACGAAATCACCGCTCCCGAGCAATACGATCTGCAAACCGCAGCCCTGAAGGTGCCTCCGCACTCCATCGAGGCCGAACAGGCCGTGCTCGGTGGTCTGATGCTGGACAACAACGCCTGGGAACGCGTGCTCGATCAAGTATCCGACGGCGATTTCTACCGACATGACCACCGCCTGATTTTCCGTGCCATCGCAAGATTGGCCGATCAGAACATGCCGATCGACGTGGTGACCCTGGCCGAGCAATTGGACAAGGAAGGCCAGACGTCTCAGGTTGGCGGCCTCGGTTACCTGGGTGAGTTGGCAAAAAACACGCCGTCTGTCGCCAACATCAAGGCCTATGCCCAGATCGTGCGCGAACGGGCGACCTTGCGCCAATTGATCGGTATCAGCACCGAAATCGCGGACAGCGCCTTCAACCCGGAAGGCCGAACCGCTGCCGAGATCCTCGATGAAGCGGAACGGCAAATCTTCCAGATCGCCGAGGCCCGGCCAAAAACCGGTGGCCCGGTGAGCGTCAACGATCTGCTGACCAAGGCCATCGACCGCATCGACACCCTGTTCAACACCGACAACGCCATCACCGGCCTGTCCACCGGCTACACCGACCTCGATGAGAAGACCAGCGGCCTGCAGCCATCGGACCTGATCATCGTCGCCGGCCGTCCGTCCATGGGTAAAACCACCTTTGCGATGAACCTGGTGGAAAACGCCGTGCTGCGCAGCGACAAGGCCGTACTGGTGTACTCCCTGGAGATGCCAGGTGAATCGCTGATCATGCGTATGCTCTCGTCCCTGGGACGTATCGACCAGACCAAGGTCCGTTCCGGCCAACTGGAAGATGACGACTGGCCGCGCCTGACTTCGGCGGTCAACCTGCTCAACGACCGCAAGCTGTTCATCGACGATACTGCCGGTATCAGCCCTTCGGAAATGCGCGCCCGGACCCGTCGCCTGGTGCGTGAGCACGGTGATATCGCGCTGATCATGATCGACTACCTGCAGTTGATGCAGATTCCGGGCTCCAGTGGCGACAACCGGACCAACGAGATTTCCGAAATCTCCCGTTCCCTCAAGGCCCTGGCCAAGGAATTCAACTGCCCGGTGGTGGCGCTCTCTCAGTTGAACCGTTCCCTGGAACAGCGCCCCAACAAACGCCCGGTGAACTCCGACTTGCGTGAATCCGGAGCGATCGAGCAGGACGCCGACGTGATCATGTTCGTCTACCGTGACGAGGTGTACCACCCGGAGACGGAGCACAAGGGCATCGCCGAAATCATCATCGGCAAGCAGCGTAACGGCCCGATCGGCTTCATTCGCCTGGCCTTTATCGGTAAATACACCCGATTCGAGAACCTGGCGCCGGGTAGCTACAATTTTGATGACGACGAGTAACCTGTTTGGCTCCTGTGGGAGCGAGCCCCTTCTCCAGAAGGTTGCACTTCCCCTGTGGGAGCGAGCTTGCTCGCGATAGCGGTGTAACCGTCAGCACATGCATTGAATGTGCTGGCCCTTTCGCGAGCAAGCTCGCTCCCACATTTGATGTGCGGTGCGCCACCGATTTCCGACCATAGCCGTCGGAATTGGTTAATTTTTGTGCTATATTCCGCGCCCGCGATTTTTCATCTTTCATACCGGTCATCGACATGCAAGCAGCCAAGCCGTTATTTGACTATCCCAAGTACTGGGCCGAATGTTTCGGCCCCGCGCCGTTCCTGCCCATGAGCAGGGAGGAGATGGATCAGCTCGGCTGGGATTCGTGCGACATCATCATCGTGACCGGTGATGCCTACGTCGATCACCCGTCGTTCGGCATGGCGATCATCGGTCGGCTGCTGGAAGCCCAGGGCTTTCGCGTCGGGATCATTGCCCAGCCAAACTGGCAGTCCAAAGACGACTTCATGAAGCTCGGCGAGCCGAACCTGTTTTTTGGCGTCGCGGCCGGCAACATGGACTCGATGATCAACCGCTACACCGCCGACAAGAAAATCCGTTCCGACGACGCCTACACCCCGGGTGGCATGGCGGGCAAGCGGCCGGACCGTGCGAGCCTGGTCTACAGCCAGCGCTGCAAGGAAGCCTACAAGCATGTGCCGATCGTGCTCGGCGGTATCGAAGCCTCCCTGCGCCGCATCGCCCATTACGATTACTGGCAGGACCGGGTGCGCAACTCGATCCTGATCGACGCCTGCGCCGACATCCTGCTCTACGGCAACGCCGAGCGGGCGATTGTCGAAGTCGCCCAGCGCCTGTCCTATGGCCACAAGATTGAAGACATCACCGATGTCCGTGGCACCGCGTTCATCCGCCGCGACACCCCGCAAGGCTGGTACGAGGTTGATTCCACCCGCATCGACCGCCCGGGCAAGATCGACAAGATCATCAACCCGTATGTGAACACCCAGGACACCGCTGCCTGCGCCATCGAGCAAGAGAAAGGTCCGGTTGAAGACCCGAGCGAAGCCAAGGTCGTGCAGATTCTGGCGAGCCCGCGCATGACTCGCGACAAGACCGTGATTCGTCTGCCGTCGGTGGAAAAGGTTCGTGGCGATGCGGTGCTCTACGCTCACGCCAACCGCGTGCTGCACCTGGAAACCAACCCGGGCAACGCCCGTGCTCTGGTGCAGAAGCATGGTGAAGTCGATGTCTGGTTCAACCCACCACCCATTCCGATGACCACTGAGGAAATGGACTACGTGTTTGGCATGCCTTACGCGCGTGTTCCGCACCCGGCGTACGGCAAGGAAAAGATCCCGGCCTACGAGATGATCCGTTTCTCGGTGAACATCATGCGTGGCTGCTTTGGCGGCTGCACCTTCTGCTCGATCACCGAGCACGAAGGCCGGATCATCCAGAACCGCTCTGAAGAATCGATCATTCGCGAGATTGAAGAGATCCGCGACAAGGTCCCGGGCTTCACCGGCGTCATTTCCGACCTCGGCGGCCCGACCGCGAACATGTACCGCATTGCCTGCAAGAGCCCGGAAATCGAATCCGCGTGCCGCAAGCCATCCTGTGTGTTCCCCGGTATCTGCCCGAACCTCAATACCGACCATTCTTCGCTCATCCAGCTGTACCGCAGCGCCCGGGCATTGCCTGGGGTGAAGAAAATCCTGATTGCCTCCGGCCTGCGTTACGACCTGGCGGTCGAGTCGCCGGAATACGTCAAGGAACTGGTGACCCACCACGTGGGTGGTTACCTGAAGATCGCCCCGGAACATACCGAGGAAGGTCCGCTCAACCAGATGATGAAACCGGGCATCGGCAGCTATGACAAATTCAAGCGGATGTTCGAGAAGTACACCAAGGAAGCCGGCAAAGAGCAGTACCTGATTCCATACTTCATCGCCGCCCACCCGGGCACCACCGACGAAGACATGATGAACCTGGCGCTGTGGCTCAAGGGCAACGGTTTCCGCGCTGACCAGGTGCAGGCGTTCTATCCGTCGCCGATGGCCACCGCCACGGCCATGTACCATTCGGGCAAGAACCCGCTGCGTAAGGTCACCTACAAGAGCGACGCGGTGACCATCGTCAAGAGCGAGGAGCAGCGCCGCCTGCACAAGGCCTTCTTGCGGTATCACGACCCCAAGGGCTGGCCGATGCTGCGCGAAGCGCTGACCCGCATGGGCCGCGCCGACCTGATCGGGCCGGGCAAGAATCAATTGATTCCGTTGCACCAGCCAGCCACCGACAGCTACCAGAGCGCCCGTCGCAAGAACTCGACGCCGGCTGGCAGCCACAAGGTAGGCAAGGAAACCACCAAGATCCTGACCCAGCACACCGGTCTGCCACCGCGCGCCAGCGACGGCGGCAACCCGTGGGACAAGCGCGAGCAGGCCAAGGCCGCGGCATTCGCCCGCAACCAGCAGGCCGCCAAGGAGCGCAAGGACGCCGCCAAGGGCAAAGGGCCGAAACCGGCGCGCAAGCCAGTCGTACCGCGCTGATCGCCAAGCCACATTGCAAACGCCAGCTTAAAAGCTGGCGTTTTGCTTTCTAGCGGCTGTGCTACTCGTTTGCTATCGTGGCGACCGCCAATGCCAGTCAGTTCCGTGCAATAAAGCCAAACACCGCTCTTGCTCCCTCGCCACAGATGTCAGTGTTGGCCCTGGCAGAGCCCGGCTTGCCCGCAATCACGGCCACACAGGCAATAAAGTTCTCACCCTCGGATTTTCAAGGACGATTCATATGAGTACCCCTTTACCGGGTATCGGCATGGACTACAGCCCCTCCCAGTTCATGGCCCGCCAACGCATCGAAAGCCAGATCAACCTGCCGCGCCTGTTCGCGGCCATCGACGCCGATCCCAGTATCGTCGGCGCTGGCGTGGTGTACATCGATGCCGAATTCAACGTGGTGACCCTGCGCGAGTTCAAGCCGATTTGCAGTATCAAGCCCAAGCGGATCATCTTGCGCGAGGCGCAGAAGTACATTGCGCCGGCTCAGTTTGCTGATCAGGTAAAGAACAACCCGCGTGAGTCTCGTTTAGTGGGAGAGGCTGTCAATACGACGTTATCCTGCGCTGGCGCCATTCTGGGCTGGATTGTGGTTTTCAGTGGCACGATCGCAGTTCCATTTACAGCGGGTGCAAGCCTGGTTGTCACAGCCGTGGGGGCAACCGCCGCCGCTGCCAGTACTGCGCAGTGCGTGGTTGGGAGCATGCGTACCTACAACGAACTCAACGATCCAGCAGCTAATGATGATATGGACAGTGAGGACTGGTATCGCTACGCAATGCCAGTGTTGGATGCCGCGTCATTGCTGGGAGCCGGGGCATCCACTTTAACAACGCTCAAACTCTTGCAAGCGAGGAAGGTCTCGACTGGCAGGAGTTGGTACGAGCTTTCCAAAGGTTTGACTCGTCAGCAAAGAAAGGCATTGACCAAAGAGTTGTTAACACTGAAGGACCCAAGCCTGACTAACAAACTATTGAAGCTTCGCCAGCGTTCGGGGACGCTTGCAAAGCGTTTCACGGCTACCCAGATCAATCACGCGACCGTGACCCAGATTCGCGACTCTCTGGGGGCCGCCATCGGCTTAACGGGCAGTAGCTTGTCTGGGAACCTGAAGACAATTGCCGTGGGGCTGTATGAGGAAGTTGAATAATGGACCGCAAGCATTCATTGAACACTTTCCTCGCTCATTATTTTCCAACCTTCATCTGCGCTTTTTTTCTAGCCTGTTTCGCGGTTTCCGCTTCAATTTCATTAGTCTCTAGCACTTACTTTCGAGGCGATCCTGAACGGGCCAAGTATTCTTTTCTGGTTGCGTTGATCCTCTCTTTGCTCTTGGCGTTGAGCCATTTTGTCATGATCAGGGGGCGGTCATGGGGTGTTCGTGCCATCGTTGTGTTCTATCTGGCGTGTCTCTTCACGGTCCTCCCCACCTACGGCTACAAGCCGCATCCTTTTGCCTATGTGACGGGGTTGTTGTTCCCGTTGCTGGGGCTGCTATTGCTCAACAGTAAGCGCCATCGAGAGATGCGCCAGAAATTGTCGGAGTTGCGCGAGGAGCGTATGGCGATAAGGTCTGCCGTCCGTTTACAGAAGAAAAGGAAAGGACGCTAGATGGAAAACTATCCGACTTTCATCCATTTTATGAAGCGCTACTTTCCGACCTTCATCGCAACGATATTCGTGGCGAAAATATCGTGTTTACTGGCGCTCTTTGCTCTTCTCGACAGTTTTTTTGTGCGCGCTACGTTGTCGAGCCAAGCGAAAATTTCCGCTGTATGCATTGCTATTTGTACGTTGGTTCTGGTCCATAGCAACTTTATGGTCGTGCGCGGCAGAGCGGGTTGGGTCTGGGTGTTTGTCGGGCTTTTTGTGGTCTGTCTGTTGTGTGTCTTGCCGACTATTGGTTATCGCCCGAATCGATTCGTTTATGCGGCGGGTCTGTTTTTTCCATTGCTCGGGCTGCTATTGCTCAACAGCAAACGTCACCGCGAAATGCGCAGCAAACTGGTAGAAGTCCGCCACCAACGCGAGCTCTTCATCCAGGCCGCCAAAGCCTCCCGCTCACGGCGTTGAGTCGATTCGCTACCACCGCTGCCACATTTATGTGCTTAGCTTTGCACCCGAATGCGAGCATCGCGCGCTTTTAGTGCTCTACTGCCTTGAGTAGACGAAGAAAGTGTCCGGCTTGCCTGCATGGCATAAGTCTTGCGCCGCTTTCGATAACGCCCAGGCTCGCAGGAGGTACGTCGTGTCGATTCACGTCGCATTGCACCATGTCACGCATTACCGATACGACCGCGCTGTCGAGCTCGGTCCGCAGATCGTTCGCCTGCGCCCGGCGGCCCACAGCCGCACGCGCATTCTTTCTTATGCGCTGAAGGTCGCGCCCGATCAGCACTTCATCAACTGGCAGCAGGATCCCCAGGGCAATTACCTGGCGCGGTTGGTGTTTCCCGAGAAAACCCGGGAGCTGCGCATTGAAGTCGATCTGCTGGCTGAAATGGCGGTGTTCAATCCGTTCGACTTTTTCCTGGAACCCTACGCGGAAAAAATCCCGTTCACCTATGCCGCCGATGAGCGCAAGGAGTTGGCGCCTTACCTTGAAACCCTGCCGTTGACGCCGAGATTCCAAGCCTATCTGGACGGCATCGACCGCACGCCGTTGCCGGCGGTGGATTTCCTGGTGGCGCTCAACCAGCGCCTGAGCGAAGACATCAACTACCTGATCCGTATGGAACCGGGCGTCCAGACCCCGGAGCACACCCTGGAGCATGCGTCCGGATCCTGCCGCGACTCGGCCTGGTTGCTGGTGCAGTTGTTGCGCAACCTTGGCCTGGCCGCGCGGTTCGTTTCCGGTTACCTGATCCAGTTGACCGCCGACGTGAAAAGCCTCGACGGTCCGTCCGGTACCGAGGTGGATTTCACCGACTTGCATGCCTGGTGCGAGGTCTACCTGCCCGGTGCCGGCTGGATCGGCCTGGATGCGACGTCCGGGTTGTTCGCCGGTGAAGGGCATATTCCGTTGGCCTGTAGTCCCGATCCGTCCTCGGCGGCGCCCATCAGTGGCTTGGTGGAACCGTGCGAGTGCGAATTCAGCCACGAAATGTCCGTCGAGCGGATCTGGGAAGCGCCACGGGTCACCAAGCCCTACACCGAAGAGCAGTGGCTGGCGATTCAGGCGTTGGGCCGGAAAATTGATGCCGACCTGCTGGAAGGCGATGTGCGCCTGACCATGGGGGGCGAACCGACCTTCGTCTCGATTGATGACCCGGACGGCGCCGAATGGAACACCGCCGCGCTGGGGCCGGACAAACGTCGCCTCTCCGCCGAGCTGTTCCAGCGCATGCGCAAGCATTATGCGCCCCAGGGGCTTGTGCATTTTGGCCAGGGCAAGTGGTACCCCGGTGAGCAGTTGCCGCGCTGGTCGCTCAACTGCTATTGGCGGCGTGACGGAGTGCCGATCTGGCACAACAGTGCGTTGATCGCCGACGAGCAGCAGGACTACGGCGCCGACGGCGAAATGGCCGGGCGCTTTCTGACAAGCGTTGCCGAGCGTTTGAAAATTCCTGCGCGATTCGTGTTCCCAGCCTACGAGGACAATTTCTATTACCTCTGGCGCGAAGGTGCATTGCCATCGAACGTCACGGCCCAGGACCCCCGCCTGGAAGATGCTTTGGAGCGGGAACGGTTGCGCAAGGTCTTCAGTCAGGGCCTGGATAAAGTGATCGGGCAGGTCCTGCCGCTGGCGCGTACCGCCAAGGGCGATCAATGGCAAAGCGGTCGATGGTACCTGCGCGATAGTCACTGCCGGTTGGTACCGGGGGATTCGCCCTTGGGCTACCGCCTGCCATTGGCTTCCCAGCCCTGGGTGACAGCGGCCGAATACCCCTTCATTCATCCCACCGACCCGAACCAGGACCTGCCGGCGCTGCCCGATGCCGAACGCCTGGCCCGTCATGGTGAGCCGGCAACCGAGCAGGATCGTGCCCCGCAGATCGACGAATCCGCCGACTGGCTTACCCGCACGGCGTTTTGTGCCGAGGCTCGCGAGGGGCGTTTGTACCTGTTCATGCCGCCCCTGGAGCGGGTCGAGGATTATCTGGAACTGGTCAGCGCCATCGAAGCGACAGCCGAGGAGCTGCATTGCCCGGTACTGTTGGAAGGCTACGAGCCTCCGAGCGACCCGCGCCTGAGTAACTTTCGCATCACCCCCGATCCGGGTGTGATCGAGGTTAACGTGCAGCCGTCCGCGACCTGGGATGAACTGGTCGAGCGCACCGAGTTTCTTTACGAAGAGGCGCGACAGACCCGGCTGACCACCGAGAAATTCATGATCGACGGTCGGCACACCGGCACCGGTGGTGGCAACCATTTCGTACTGGGGGGCGCAACCCCGGCCGACTCTCCCTTTCTACGGCGCCCTGACCTGCTGCGCAGTCTCATCAGCTACTGGCATAACCACCCGTCGTTGTCCTACCTGTTTTCCGGCTTGTTCATCGGCCCGACGTCCCAGGCGCCCCGGGTGGACGAAGCGCGCAACGATGCGTTGTATGAGCTGGAAATTGCCTTCGAACAAATGCCGCAACCTGGCGAAGAGTGCCCGCCCTGGCTGGTTGATCGGCTGTTGCGCAATCTGTTGATCGACGTGACCGGCAACACCCATCGTGCCGAATTTTGCATCGACAAGCTCTATTCGCCGGACGGCGCCACCGGGCGTCTCGGTCTATTGGAGCTGCGGGCTTTTGAAATGCCGCCCCACGCCCGTATGAGCCTGGCCCAGCAGCTATTGCTGCGGGCGCTGGTGGCGCGGTTCTGGCGTGAGCCCTACCTGCCTGCGAAGCTGGCGCGGTGGGGGACCGAACTGCATGACCGCTTCCTGTTGCCGCATTTTATCGAACAGGATTTTGCCGACGTCATCAATGAACTGAACGCCGCCGGTTACCCGCTGCGGGCCGAATGGTTCGCCGCGCACCTGGAGTTTCGTTTTCCCAAGGTGGGTGATTACGCGGTCAGCGGCATCGAACTGCAATTGCGCCAGGCCCTTGAACCCTGGCATGTACTGGGAGAAGAGGGGGCAGCGGGCGGCACCGTGCGGTATGTGGACTCTTCTCTTGAACGTTTGCAGGTCAAGCTTAGCGGCCTGGCGCCGCAACGGTATCTGCTGACCTGCAACGGTGTTCCGGTGCCGCTTCAAGCCACCGGCCGGGTCGGCGAATTTGTCGCCGGGGTGCGTTTTCGCGCTTGGCAACCGGCCAACTGCCTGCAGCCGACCATTGCGGTCCATGCGCCGTTGGTCTTCGATTTACTCGACACCTGGACGCAACGTTCGGTGGGGGGGTGCCAGTATCATGTGGCCCATCCGGGGGGACGTAATTACGACAGCCTGCCGGTGAATGCCAATGAGGCGGAGAGCCGGCGAATGGCGCGTTTTTTCCGTCTCGGACACACGCCTGGGAAACTTCCGATACCTCACCTGACAGTGGACGACGAGTTTCCCCTCACGCTCGATCTGCGACGTTTTTGAGAGCGCTCCCTAAGTCGTACACGACACCCGGATATTTCAACTATCCGGGTGTCATGCGCTTGCGCTAGTCTCACGTTTCATTGCTGCCTGCCGAGCTTTCCATGCCTGACCTGCTTGACCGTTACCCGCTGACGACGGGCACCTATCACGAATTGATGGACGACAGTGGCGCGGTGCGCGGGCACTGGCGCCGCCTGCTCGACCATTTGCAGCGCAGTACGCCGGCCCAACTGCTCCAGCGTCAGGCACTGTTGGCCCGGCAGATCCAGGAAAACGGTGTCACTTACAACGTCTATGCGGACCCGAAGGGCGCCGACCGGCCGTGGGAGCTGGACCTGCTGCCCCACGTGATCGATGCGCAGGAGTGGAAGCAACTGTCGGCGGGCATCGCCCAGCGTGCACGCTTGCTCAACGCAGTACTGGCCGACCTGTACGGGCCGCAACGGCTGATCAGTGAGGGGCTGCTGCCGGCGGAACTGGTGTTCGGGCACAACAATTTTCTCTGGCCGTGCCAGGGCATAACGCCACCGGACGGCATTTTCCTGCACCTGTATGCCGTGGATCTGGCCCGTACGCCCGACGGTCGCTGGTGGGTCACGGCGGATCGGACCCAGGCGCCTTCGGGGGCCGGGTATGCGCTGGAAAATCGCATGATCGTCTCCCGCGCCTTTCCCGATTTGTATCGTGACCTGAAGGTCAAGCACCTGGCCGGTTTCTTCCGCACCTTGCAGCAGACCCTTGCGCGTCAGGCCCCCAGTGATGGCGAGTCGCCGCTGGTGGTGCTGTTGACGCCTGGACGGTTCAACGAAAGCTATTTCGAACACCTTTACCTAGCGCGCCAGCTGGGCTATCCGCTGGTGGAAGGGAGCGACCTGACCGTTCGCGACGCCACGGTGTACCTCAAGACCCTGAGCGGGCTACGACGGGTTCACGCCATCATGCGCCGGCTCGACGATGATTTCTGCGACCCGTTGGAGCTGCGCACCGATTCGGCCTTGGGTGTACCGGGATTGCTGGAGGCGGTGCGCCAGGGCCGGGTGCTGGTGGCCAATGCCTTGGGCAGCGGCGTGCTGGAATCACCGGGCCTGTTGGGCTTTTTGCCAAAGATCAGCCAGTTTCTGTTCGGTGAGGAACTGATACTGCCGTCCATCGCCACCTGGTGGTGCGGTGAGCCGCCGGTGCTGGCCCAGGCCTTGGAAAAACTGCCGCATTTGCTGATCAAACCGGCGTTTCCTTCCCAAAGTTTCAGCCCGGTATTGGGGCGCGACCTGAACGAACAACAGCGTGCACTTCTGGCCGCGCGCATGCAGGCGCGTCCCTACGCCTATGTCGCCCAGGAACTGGCGCAGCTGTCCCAGGCACCGGTCTGGCAGGCCGAAGACGGTCAGCTTCAGCCGCGGGCCATCGGCATGCGCGTGTATGCCGTTTCCGGGGAGGATGACTATCGGGTGCTGCCGGGCGGCCTGACCCGCGTGGCGGCCGAGGCCGACGCTGAAGTGGTGTCGATGCAGCGAGGCGGCGCCAGTAAGGACACTTGGGTCCTGGGCGAACAGGCGCCCAGTGGCGAACAATGGAAGGCCCAGCGAACCGTGGGCGTCCACGATCTGGTGCGACGTGATCCCTATCTGCCGTCCCGCGTCGTGGAAAATCTGTTCTGGTTCGGTCGCTACTGCGAGCGCTGTGACGACAGTGCGCGGCTGCTGCGGATCATGCTGGCGCGCTATGTCGATGGCGACGACCCGCAAGCGCTGCTGTCGGCGGTGTCCCTGGGGGAAAGCCTGATGCTGTTGCCGGAGGAGGGCGAACTGCCCGAGCGACTGCTGGCGGCCTTGTTGGGGGACGATTGGTCGTTCAGCCTGCGTTCCAACCTGCAGCGATTGCAGTGGGCGGCCTCCCAGGTTCGCGGCAAGCTGTCCCGGGAGAACTGGCAGGCACTGGTGGAGCTGCAGCGCGAAGCCATGGAGCTGGAAACCGCGGAGCCGGATTTCGGTGAGTTGCTGGATTTTCTCAACCGTTTGGTGATGTCCCTGGCGGCGTTGTCCGGATTCGCGTTGGACGACATGACCCGCGACGAGGGCTGGCGTTTCCTGATGATCGGTCGTCGTCTGGAGCGCCTGCAATTTCTCAGCAGCAGCCTGGCGGCGTTCCTGCGAGGCGAGGCGGTGTTCGACCAGGCGGGGCTGGACTGGTTGCTGGAACTGGGCAACAGCAGCATCACCTATCGTTCGCGTTACCTGGCGGTGGCCCAGTTGATTCCGGTGCTCGACCTGCTGTTGCTGGACGAACAAAACCCTCACGCGGTGCTCTTCCAGTTGAAACTGGTGGCCCGTACCCTCAAGCGCTTGAACGATGACTTCGGCGCGCCCAGGGAAACCGCCTTGCCAGAGCTGGTCGCTCGCCTGTCATGCTTTGACCTGCGTTGCCTGGAGAGTCCGCTGTTCGGCGAGGCCAGCCTGCGCGCAGCCCTCGATGGCTTGGCCGATCTGTTGCAGGAAGTGGCCGACGTCAGCGGCCAGGTGTCCGATCGCCTGGCCTTGCGTCATTTCGCTCACGTCGATGACGTCAGCCAGCGTACGGTGTCCGTCTGATGAGCGCTCGTTACCAGATCTTCCACGACACCCACTACCATTACGACAGCCCGGTATCCCTGGCCCAGCAGCTTGCTCACCTGTGGCCGCGCCCCTGTGAGTGGCAGCGTTGCACCGAGCAGCAGTTGTTGATCAGCCCGGAGCCGACGACCCGACGCGATGAGCTGGATGTGTTCGGCAACCCACTGACCCGCCTGGCGTTCGAACGGCCCCATGACGAGTTGCTGGTCAACGCGCGTCTGAGCGTGGAAGTGTTGGCGCGTCCTGTGCTGGACTTCAGTTTGTCCCCCGCCTGGGAGTCAACCCGTCATGCGTTGACCTACAGCGGCCGGCCAATGGCTGCTCCGTTGCTGGATGCGTGCCGCTATCGTTTCGAGTCACCCTATGTGCACCTCAAGCGCAGCTTTGTCGAGTTTTCCGAAAGCTGTTTCGCGCCGGGGCGCCCATTGATGCTCGGCGTGCGGGCGCTGATGGAGAAGATATTCGAGGAGTTCACCTTCGATGCCGAAGCCACCCAGGTGGCAACGCCGCTGGTGGAGGTACTGGAACGGCGGCGGGGCGTTTGCCAGGACTTTGCTCACCTGATGCTGGCCTGCGTGCGCTCCCGCGGGTTGGCGGCGCGTTACGTCAGCGGCTACCTGTTGACTCAACCGCCGCCGGGTCAGCCACGGTTGATCGGTGCCGATGCCTCGCACGCCTGGATCTCGGTGTTTTGCCCGGTGCTGGGCTGGGTGGACTTCGACCCGACCAATAACGTTCAGCCGGCGCTGGAACACATCACATTGGCCTGGGGCCGGGATTTTTCCGATGTGTCGCCGTTGCGGGGAGTCATTCTGGGCGGCGGTGATCATGACCCCGAAGTGCGGGTGACGGTGATGCCGCTTGAATCGTAAACAGATCCCAGTGTGGGAACGGACTGGGCTGTGAGGGCCGGCAGCGAGGCTGCCGACCCTGGACACAGAACCGGGGGGCCGGATCAGATCATCGGGCCCTGAGGGTATCAGGCGTCGGGCGTCTGATCTTTCGGTGCATCAACATCTACGTCTGCTGCCACGTCGCCTTCGGTATCCGGGGTCAGTGCTGCTGCTTCTTCTTCAGCGGTAGCTTTCTTGCGCTGAAGCTTTTCCTCTTTCTTCTGCTCCTTGGCCAAGTCTCTCTGACGTTTGGCGAAGGAATAATTGGGTTTGGCCATGGGCGATCCTCTGGGGTCGAAGGTGAGGTTGAGCGGCGCGTATTCTGCCCTGTATCGGGGTCGAGCCGTTAGCTGGGTTTTTGTTCGGCCCACTTTGGCTGCACCGACGGTTGCCATTCGTCCAGCGCATCGAGCAGGTGGTGGGGTGATTCGCTCACTTGCAGCATGTCACGGTGGGGCCCACGGACGAAGCCTTCGCCGACGATATGATCAAGAAAACCGGTGAGTTTGCTGTAGAAACCGTTCACTTCCAGCAGCCCCAGCGGTTTGCTGTGATAGCCGAGCTGGCCCCAGGTCCAGACTTCGAACAACTCCTCCAGCGTGCCAAGGCCGCCGGGCAGGGCGATGAAGGCATCGCTGAGCTGAGCCATGCGTGCCTTGCGGGCGTGCATGCCGTCCACCACTTCCAGGCGGGTCAGGCCGCTGTGGCCGATTTCCTTGTCTTTGAGGCTCTGCGGGATGATACCGATCACTTCGCCGCCGGCCGCCAGGGCCGCATCGGCGACGATGCCCATCAAGCCGACCGCGCCGCCGCCATAGACCAGGGTCAGTTTTCGTTCTGCCAACGCACGCCCCAAGGCCTGCGCCGCTTCACGATAGGCTGGGTGGCTACCGGTGCTGGCGCCGCAAAATACACAAACAGACGCTAAAGACATGCCTTACTCCGTGGTCAGTAACTGGACCAGAGTAAAGCCTGGCTTTGGCTGCGCAAAGCAATTAAACCTCGCGCCGGGGTTTTTCGTAGGTGCCACTGGCACCGCAGGCGTAGGCGGCAAGCAAGCTGCACAGCAGGCCGTTGAGGTTCATGATGCGGTACTCCAGAGAGGTGATGGAGCTGATCATATGGCCGGCTCATACCTTTGGCTGGTTGATTATGCTCATCAGGCTGATAGCCTTAAGTTGTATACAATCTTTGACTCAGGTCATAGGAACTTGTCTGAAATTCAGGCAGTCTTCCCCATTGACGGAATTTTTCTAACCATGCCTTGGAGATTCACCATGTTTGCCAAACTTGCTGCAGTATCCCTGTTGACGCTGGCCAGCAGCCAGCTGATGGCAGCCGAGTGCAAGACCACCATCGACTCGACCGACCAGATGTCCTTCAGCACCAAGGCCATCGAGATCGACAAGAGCTGCAAGACCTTCACCGTTGAACTGACTCACTCAGGCAGCTTGCCGAAGAACGTCATGGGCCATAACTGGGTACTGAGCAAAGAAGCTGACATGCAGCCGATTGCTACCGATGGCCTGGCAGCCGGCATCGACAAGAACTACCTGAAAGAAGGCGATGCGCGCATCATCGCTCACACCAAGCTCATTGGGGCCAAGGAGAAGGACTCGGTGACTTTCGATGTATCGAAACTGAGCGCCGATGAGAAATACGGCTTCTTCTGCTCGTTCCCGGGCCACATCTCGATGATGAAAGGCACGGTTACCCTGAAGTAATCACATCAGGCATAAAAAAAGCGCCCGTTTCAGGGCGCTTTTTTGTGCCTCGCCAATAACCGCACATCCTGTGGGAGCGAGCCTGCTCGCGATGACGGCAGCACATTCAACATCAATGCAAACTGACCCACCGCTATCGCGAGCAGGCTCGCTCCCACAGGGATTGCCGGTCACGGCGCGTACGGCATCACCCGCTTGTGCTCGGTCTTGCGATAGGTCTCGCAAATGATTCGAGCGGCTTCTTCGCGCACCGGCAGCCCATGCAGGAACGCATCGATCTCGCCATAGGTCACGCCGTGGGCGGCTTCGTCGGGCTTGCCGGGCGACAGGTCCTCAAGGTCGGCAGTGGGGACTTTTTCCACCAGCGATTCCGGCGCGCCGAAGTCTCGGGCAATAGCCCGGACCTGGTTTTTCACCAGGCCGCTCAACGGCGCCAGGTCACAGGCGCCGTCACCGAACTTGGTGAAGAAACCCATCACGGCTTCGGCCGCATGGTCGGTGCCGATGACCAGGCCTTGCTCGGCACCGGCGATGGTGTACTGCGCCACCATGCGCATCCGCGCCTTGGTATTGCCCAGCACGAAATCCCGGGAGCCCGGCCCTTTGCCTTCGAACGCCAGCACTTCCTTGGCCAGTGCCTTGACCGCCGGACCGATGTTGACGGTATGGCGCTCGTCCGGCTCGATGAAGTCCACGCAGGCCTGGGCTTCATGTTCGTCGAACTGGGTTTCGTACGGCAGGCGCACGGCAATGAACTTGTAGGCGGCGTTGCCGGTTTTCTCCCGCAGTTCACGCGCTGCGCGTTGGGCCAGCAGGCCGGCGGTCAGCGAATCGACCCCGCCGCTGATGCCCAGTACGAGGGTCTTGAGTCCGGAGTTGACCAGACAATCCTGGATAAAGCCCACCCGACGAGCGACTTCGGCCTTGAGGGCAGCGTCATCGGCGAACGGTGGCTGAACCTTGAGCTGTTCAGCAATCTCACGCTGTACGGCTTGCATGAATTCACTCCTTGCTTGGTGTGTCAAAGGGCGGCAGGTACTTGGAAAACGTGTCGCATGTAAGCGACGAAATTCGGGTCTTTGCAGTGGGTCTTGCCGGGCTCGTCTGAAATCTTGGCCACGGGTTGCCCGTCACAGCTGATCATTTTAAGCACGATGCTCATCGGCTCCACACCCGGGATGTCACACGTCAGGTTGGTGCCGATACCGAAGCTGACATTAATGCGACCACGCAATGCCCGAAAAATCTCCAGGCATTTGGGCAGTGTCAGGCTATCGGAGAACACCAGCGTCTTGCTCATCGGGTCGATACCGAGCTTGTGGTAGTGAGCAATGGCTTTTTCGGCCCAGATGACCGGGTCCCCGGAGTCATGGCGCAAGCCGTCGAACAGCTTGGCGAAGAACAGATCGAAGTCCTTGAGGAAAGCGTCCATGGTGATGCAATCGGTCAGTGCGATTCCCAGCAGGCCCCGGTACTCACGCACCCAGCAATCGAGGGCGGCGATCTGACTGTCGATCAGCCGCGGGCCCAGTTGCTGATGGGCCATGATCCATTCGTGGGCCATGGTGCCCAGGGGTTTCATGTCCAGCTCGCGGGACAGGTGCACATTGCTGGTGCCGACGAAGCGTCCAGGGAAATCGTGCTTGAGCACGTTGACGACTTCTTCCTGGACGCGATAGGAAAACCGCCGGCGGGTGCCGAAGTCCGCGACCTGCAGTTCGGATAACTCGTCGGCGCTGGCGTTGGCGGTCAGCCAGTCGAACTTGCGATACAGCTGTTCGCGCGCCTGCTCCAGAACGATCTCGCGGTAGCGATAGCGATTACGTACCTCGCTGACGATGGCCAGCAGCGGCACTTCGAACAGAATCACATGCAACCATGGCCCACGCAGGCGGATAAACAGCTCGCCGTTCTCGATACCGGTGTGCACATAGCGCAGATTGAAACGGAACAGGCCCAGAAAACGCAGGAAATCGGGTTTGAGGAAGCTGATGCGCTCCAGGAAGCCCAACTGGTCGACGCTCAGACTCAGCTCGGCCAGGCGTTCGATCTGAAAGCGGATCTCCGCCAGATACGGGCGCAGGTCTTCGCTGTTGCGGCAGCGAAATTCCCATTCGACTTCGACGTTGGGGTAGTTGTGCAGCACCGCCTGCATCATTGTCAGTTTGTAGAAGTCGGTGTCGAGCAGGTTCTGCACGATGCGATCGGCAAATACACTCTCGCTCATGGCGGGAATCTCCAGACAGGCCGCTGCGGCGGGCAGCGGGGTGCAGCGGTTGGTGGTGAAGGGGCTAGTGGCGCATAACCCTGGTGAGTATTGCCAGCGATTTTTTAACGGCGGGTACTCCGCTGGAGTGTCTGGATATGCCAACGGGCCTCATCGCGGGCAAGCCTTGCTCCCACAGAAGAGCGTGCGACCGGCAGCTGTGCCCACCCCCTGTGGGAGCAAGGCTTGCTCGCGATAGCCATGCTCAAGGTGCCATCGAAACCTCGTTCTGCTCCAGCATCCACTCCACAAAAAGCCTGACCTTGGGCACTTCCGCCGAATGTTCAGGATAGGCCAGGTAATAGGCATCGGTACTGGGCATCGCATAGTGCCAGGGGATCACCAGCTTGCCGTCAGCCAGTTCTTCTTCCACCAGAAAGCGCGGCAGCAGGGCGACGCCGCAGCCAACCTGGGCGGCCCGGATGCACATGTAGAACGTTTCGAAGCGCGGCCCGTGGTAGCTGTGTTCGGTGTGATAACCCTGGCTGGCGAACCAGTCGTGCCAGGCCTGGGGGCGTGAGGCGTTTTGCAGCAGCACCAGATCGGTCAGTTGCGTCGGGTCGCTGAAGGGCTGGGCCGGCAGATTGCCAGGCGCGCAGACCGGCACCAGCTCTTCGCCGAACAGTTTCAGGGATTCGGCGCCGGGCCGTGAGCCCTGGCCGAAATAGAACGCCAGGTCGCTGCGCCCCTGAAGCAAGTCGTCGGCCTCCTGCTCGCTGCACAGGTCCAGATGAATTTTCGGGTGCCGCAGGCGCCAGCCTTTGAGCCGTGGGACCAGCCAGCGAGCTCCGAAGGTTGGCGGTGTGGAAACCCGTAGGACTTCGGTATCGCCGCCGTAGGAGCGCAAGTAGTGGGTCGACATCTCCACCTGCGTAAGGATTTTTCGTACCTCCCCCAGGTACAAATCCCCGGCCGGTGTCAGCTGCAAGCGTCGACGTACGCGGCGAAACAGCAAATGCTGTAGCAGTTCCTCCAACTGTGCGACCTGTTTGCTGACGGCGCTCTGAGTCAGGTTCAGCTCTTCGGCGGCGCGAGTGAAGCTCAGGTGTCGGGTCACCGCTTCGAAGCACTGTAGCGCCGTGATCGACGGCAAATAGCGTTTATTGATCATGATGAGGCCTTATTTCTTGTGGCGCTGCTTATCCGGTCATGGCCAGCATGAATAAACGGAATGATATCTCGCTTAAAGGTCGTTTGTTGGCAAGTCTCGGGCCAGCTACAACTACAGGTCTGATCAGCCGTGATCGTCCGGCTGCCAATTCTTTGTCTTTTGTTTGAGGAATTAACCATGGTTGCTGCATTGCTTGATCGTCTGGGTGTTGAACCGGCCTTGTACCAGAGCGGCACACAACCGGTGCATTCGCCCATCGACGGCAGTCGCATCGGCGCCGTGAACTGGGAGGGCGCCGCAGAGGTTGAGCAGCAGGTCAGCCGCGCCGAGCATGCGTTCGACCTGTGGCGCCAGGTGCCGGCCCCTCGCCGCGGCGAGCTGGTACGTCAATTCGGTGACCTGCTGCGCGAGTACAAGGCCGACCTCGGCGAGCTGGTGTCCTGGGAAGCCGGCAAGATCACCCAGGAAGGTTTGGGTGAAGTGCAAGAGATGATCGACATCTGCGACTTCGCGGTCGGTCTGTCCCGTCAGTTGTACGGCCTGACCATCGCCTCCGAGCGTCCGGGCCACCACATGCGTGAATCCTGGCATCCGCTGGGCGTGGTCGGCGTGATCAGCGCTTTCAACTTCCCCGTGGCGGTCTGGGCCTGGAACACCACGCTGGCGCTGGTGTGCGGCAATGCGGTGATCTGGAAACCCTCGGAAAAGACCCCGCTCACCGCCCTGGCCTGCCAAGCGTTGTTCGAACGTGTGCTGAAGAACTTCAGCGATGCGCCACCGTACCTCAGTCAAGTGATCATCGGTGGCCGCGATGCTGGCGAAGCGCTGGTGGACGATCCGCGCGTCGCGTTGATCAGCGCCACCGGCAGCACCCGCATGGGCCGTGAAGTGGCGCCGAAAGTCGCCGCGCGCTTTGCCCGCAGCATCCTCGAGCTGGGTGGCAACAATGCGATGATCCTGGCCCCCAGCGCCGATCTGGACATGGCCGTGCGCGCCATCCTGTTCAGCGCCGTCGGCACCGCCGGCCAACGTTGCACGACGCTGCGCCGCCTGATTGCCCATGAGTCAGTGAAAGAAGAGATCGTCAGCCGGCTCAAGGCCGCTTATTCGAAAGTGCGCATCGGCCATCCGCTGGAAGGCAACCTGGTCGGGCCGCTGATCGACAAGCAGAGCTTCGAAAACATGCAGGATGCACTGGAGCAGGCCTTGAGCGAAGGCGGGCGAGTATTTGGTGGCAAACGCCAGCTTGAAGACCAGTTCCCGAATGCCTACTACGTATCGCCGGCCATCGTCGAGATGCCGGAGCAGAGCGATGTGGTGTGCCACGAAACCTTCGCGCCGATCCTTTATGTGGTCGGCTACAAGGATTTTGCCCAGGCCCTGCAACTCAATAACGCGGTGCCTCAAGGCCTGTCGTCCTGCATCTTCACCACGGACGTGCGTGAAGCCGAGCAATTCATGTCAGCAGTGGGCAGCGACTGCGGCATCGCCAACGTCAACATCGGCCCGAGCGGCGCGGAAATCGGCGGCGCGTTCGGCGGCGAGAAAGAGACCGGCGGCGGACGTGAGTCAGGCTCCGATGCATGGCGCGGTTACATGCGTCGCCAGACCAACACCGTGAACTACTCGCTGGAGCTGCCGTTGGCGCAGGGGATTACCTTCGACTGAGAAACTGGATCTTCGACCGATGAAGATCCCCTGTGGGAGCGAGCTTGCTCGCGATAGCGTCGGATCAGCCAACATGGATGTTGCAAGGTAAACCGCATCGCGAGCAGGCTCGCTCCCACAATGAGTTTATGTGTAGTGGTTGGGTTTCATTTCCGGAGTCTGGCAATGCCGTTACGCGAAGAATGTCTGTGGGAAAAACTGACGCCGCAAAGACCTGAAAATACCGCCCTCACCGGCGAAATCACGGTGGATGTCTGCGTGATCGGCGCAGGTTTTACCGGTTTGTCGGCGGCGGTGCATTTGCTCGAACAAGGCAAGCGCGTGGCTGTGCTGGAGGCCCATCGGGCCGGGCATGGTGGGTCGGGGCGCAATGTCGGATTGGTCAACGCCGGCTTGTGGATCCCGCCGGATGAGATAGAAGCCGGCTTCGGCGAAGCGGTGGGCAGCCAGCTCAATCGCATGCTCGGGGCGGCGCCGGCGCTGGTGTTCAGCCTCGTCGATAAATACAACATTGATTGCCAGCTGCGCCGCGAAGGCACGCTGCACATGGCTCACAACACCAGGGGCGAAGCGGACCTGCGCAGTCGTGAAGAACAATGGAAGCGCCGTGGCGCCCCGGTGGAGTTGCTCACCGGCCAGGCGTGTGCCCAGGCCACGGGCACCTCGAAAATCGCTGCGGCATTGCTCGACCGGCGTGCCGGCACGCTCAATCCGATGGCCTACACCAGTGGGCTGGCCAAGGCTGCCAGCGACCTTGGTGGCCAGTTGTTTGATCATTCCCCCGTCACGCGCCTGGAACGCCAAGGGCAGCGCTGGTCGGTGCAAACTGCCCAGGGTTCGGTACTGGCCGAGCAAGTGGTGATCGCGTCCAATGCCTACACCGAAGGTGACTGGACGGAGCTGCGGCGCAATTTCTTTCCCGGTTACTACTATCAGGTTGCTTCCGCTCCGCTGACCGACGAAGCGGCGCAGCGCATCCTGCCAGGCGGCCAGGGCTCGTGGGACACCCGCCAGGTACTGAGCAGCATTCGTCGGGACAAGGACGGGCGTCTGTTGCTGGGCAGCCTGGGTAATGGCAATCGCAAACCCACCTGGTTCCTCAAGGCGTGGGCCGACCGGGTGCAACAGCACTATTTCCCTTACCTCAAGCCGGTGGAATGGGAATGCACCTGGACCGGGTGTATCGCCTTCACCCCCGATCACCTGATGCGCCTGTTCGAGCCGGCCCCCGGTCTGGTGGCCGTGACGGGTTACAACGGCCGCGGCGTGACGACTGGCACAGTAGTGGGCAAAGCCTTTGCCGACTATCTGTGTCACGGCGACGCCAGCGCGCTGCCGATTCCCTTCGCCGCCATGCGGCCACTGGCCGGGACAGGCTTGCGCAGCTGCTTGTATGAAGCGGGTTTTTCGCTGTATCACGCCGGCCAGTGCCTGCGAATTGTGATCTGAATGTTGAAAAATGTTGCCGCAGCGCTCGTTTTCCACCACAACGTCTAGCCTGTTATGGTGCGGGTTGTAGCAGTTGTGCACCGCCAGTGTGCAGTTCGGTGACGCGGGTTGTTACAGGTGGGTTGCACGTCGTTTCGTGTGATGGTTGCAATGATGGCTCAGGGAGGGTTGTACCCATTTGGTTCTATGGTTGTACCTTGTGCGGTTTAGACGGTTGCACGCCCAATAAAAAAGGGCTCGAAACAGTCGAAATAACAATAAAGCAGCGACTTTTTTAAGAATAAAAAACCGATGGCACGGCGCTTGCTCTGAGCTTTTCAGTGAAGTCGCAGTGCCAACTAAAAAAAACCTTGGAGCACCACCTCATGTCCCAGACGTTTTACAAGAAAGGCTTTCTGGCCCTCGCAGTGGCAGCTGCGCTGGGTGTTTCTGCGTTTGCTCAGGCCGACGTCAAGATCGGCGTAGCGGGTCCGATGACCGGTGCCAACGCGGCATTTGGTGAGCAGTACATGAAAGGCGCACAGGCCGCGGCCGATGCAATCAACGAAGCGGGCGGCATAAACGGCGAGAAAATCGTTCTGGTACCGGGCGATGACGCCTGCGAACCGAAGCAGGCCGTGGCGGTGGCCAACCGTTTTGTCGACCAGGACAAAGTTCTCGCCGTGGTCGGTCACTTCTGCTCCTCGTCCACCATCCCGGCGTCCGAGGTCTACGGCGATGCCGGCATCATCTCCATCACTCCGGGTTCCACCAACCCGCAGGTCACCGAGCGCGGCCTGAGCGCGATGTTCCGTATGTGCGGTCGTGACGACCAGCAGGGCATCGTCGCCGGCGACTACATCGTTGACGTGCTCAAGGGCAAGAAAATCGTTGTCCTGCACGACAAGGACACCTACGGTCAGGGCCTGGCGGATGCTACCAAGGCTCAGTTGGCCAAGCGTGGCGTGGAGCCGGTGCTGTACGAAGGCCTGACCCGTGGCGAGAAAGACTTCAGCGCCGTGGTCACCAAGATCCGTTCGGCCGGTGCCGACGTGGTCTACTTCGGCGGTCTGCACCCGGAAGCCGGCCCACTGGTCCGCCAGTTGCGTGAGCAAGGCCTCAAGGACGTGAAATTCATGTCCGACGACGGCATCGTCACCGACGAACTGGTCACCACCGCCGGCGGCCCGCAATACGTGGATGGTGTGTACATGACCTTCGGCGCCGACCCGCGCCTGCTGCCAGACAGCAAGGCCGTGGTGGACGCGTTCCGTGCCAAGGGCACCGAGCCGGAAGGCTACACCCTGTACGCCTACGCCTCGGTCCAGGCCTTGGCGGCCGGTTTCAACGGCGCCAAGAAAAATGACGGCGAAGCCGCGGCCGAATGGCTCAAGGCCAATCCGGTCCAGACCGTGATGGGCAAGAAGGAGTGGGACTCCAAGGGCGACCTGAAAGTCTCCGACTACGTGGTTTACCAGTGGGACAAGGACGGCAAATACCATCAGCTGGAAAAACAGAAGTGACATGAACGGCTGAATCGCCCGGCGCCCCTGGTGCCGGGCGGTTTACCCGTGTTCATGCAGTACCTGTCTTTTCTCCCGAGAGCTGCGCGCACATCGTGCAGCGTCGGCGGCTGAACCCCGGTCCGTCGCAGCGGTGTGCGTGCAGTCTCTCAAATGCGTGAGATTGCGTTATGGATGGTATTTTCCTGCAGCAACTGATCAATGGCCTGACCCTCGGGTCGGTCTATGGTCTGATCGCCATCGGCTACACAATGGTCTACGGCATCATCGGCATGATCAACTTCGCCCATGGCGAGGTTTACATGATCTCTGCGTACCTCGCGGCGATCAGTCTGGCTCTGCTGGCCTGGTTCGGTATCGAATCCTTCCCCCTCATGATTCTCGGCACGCTGGTGTTCACCGTGGTGGTGACCGGCGTCTACGGCTGGGTGATCGAGCGCGTCGCCTACAAACCCCTGCGTAACTCCACTCGCCTGGCACCGCTGATCAGTGCCATCGGCATTTCGCTGATCCTGCAGAACTATGCCCAGATCAGCCAGGGCGCTCGCCAACAGGGCGTGCCCACGTTGCTCGAAGGCGCCATGCGCGTGGACATCGGCAGCGGCTTCGTCCAGCTGACCTACACCAAGATCTTCATCCTGGTCGCCGCATTCGCCGGGATGGCCTTGCTGACCTACATCATCAAGTACACCAAGCTCGGCCGCATGTGCCGCGCGACCCAGCAAGACCGCAAGATGGCCTCCATCCTCGGGATCAACACCGACCGGGTGATTTCCTATGTGTTCGTCATCGGTGCGGCCATGGCGGCCCTGGCCGGTGTGCTGATCACCATGAACTACGGCACCTTCGACTTCTATGCCGGCTTCATCATCGGCATCAAGGCGTTCACCGCGGCGGTACTCGGCGGCATCGGTTCCCTGCCTGGGGCGATGCTGGGCGGGATCATCCTCGGCATCTCCGAGTCGCTGTTCGCCGGTCTGATCAACTCTGACTACAAAGACGTGTTCAGTTTCTCGCTGCTGGTGCTGATTCTGATTTTCCGTCCCCAAGGCCTGTTGGGTCGCCCACACGTGGCGAAGGTATAAGTATGTCTGCTGCCAATAAACCGATTGATATCAAAAAGAGCGTCATCGACGCGATCCTGGCCGGCCTGATCTCGCTGATCGTGTTCGGGCCGATTGTCGGCGTGGTGCTCGACGGCTACAGCTTCAACCTGCAACCGGCCCGCGTGGGCTGGCTGGTGGCGATCGTGATGGTCGGGCGCTTTGCCTTGAGCCTGTTTCTGCAAACCCCCAAGGGTCTGAAGATTCTCCAGGGGTTCGAAAGCACCAGCTCCGGCGTGCATGTGCTGCCGCCAGACTACAAGTCGCGCCTGCGCTGGATCATCCCGGCGTTGATCGTGATTGCCATCGTGTTCCCGTTTTTTGCCAACAAATACGTGCTCACGGTGGTCATCCTCGGGCTGATCTATGTACTGCTGGGCCTGGGGCTTAACATCGTGGTCGGCCTGGCCGGGCTGCTCGACCTGGGTTACGTGGCGTTCTATGCCATCGGCGCCTATGGCCTGGCGCTGGGTTACCAATACCTGGGGCTGGGGTTCTGGACGGTGCTGCCGCTGGCGGCGATTGCGGCGGCGATGGCCGGGTGCATATTAGGATTCCCCGTGTTGCGAATGCACGGTGACTACCTGGCCATCGTGACCCTGGGTTTTGGCGAGATCATCCGGCTGGTGCTCAACAACTGGCTGTCGTTTACCGGCGGGCCGAATGGCATGCCGGTGCCGTCGCCGACCTTCTTCGGCCTGGAGTTCGGCCGGCGAGCGAAGGAGGGCGGGGTGCCGTTCCACGAGTTCTTCGGCATTGCCTACAACCCCAACGTCAAATTCCTGTTCATCTACATCGTCCTGTTCATCACCGTGTTGCTGGTGCTCTACGTCAAGCATCGCCTGACCCGCATGCCGGTCGGTCGCGCCTGGGAAGCCTTGCGCGAAGACGAGATCGCCTGCCGCTCCATGGGCCTGAACCATGTGCTGGTCAAGCTCTCGGCGTTCACCATTGGTGCTTCCACGGCGGGCCTGGCAGGCGTGTTCTTTGCCAGTTACCAGGGCTTCGTCAACCCGTCGTCGTTCACCTTCTTCGAGTCGGCGCTGATTCTGGCGATCGTGGTACTGGGCGGCATGGGGTCGACAGTGGGCGTGGTCATCGCTGCATTTGTCCTCACCGTGGCGCCGGAGTTGCTGCGCAGCTTCTCGGAATACCGGGTGCTGCTGTTCGGCGTGCTGATGGTGTTGATGATGATCTGGCGCCCGCGCGGCCTGATTCGCATCAGTCGTACCGGGGTGACGCCGCGTAAGGGAGTAGCGCCATGAGCGAAGTCGTGCTTACCGTTGAAAACCTGATGATGCAATTCGGTGGGATCAAGGCCCTCAGCGACGTCAGCCTGCAAGTCAAGCGCAACTCGATCTTCGCCCTGATCGGCCCCAACGGTGCGGGCAAGACCACGGTGTTCAACTGCCTGACCGGTTTCTACAAGGCCACAGGCGGCAAAATCGAGCTCAATGTGCGCGGCGAGCGGACCGATGTCATCAAGCTGTTGGGCGAACCGTTTCGTCCCACTGACTTCGTGTCCCCCAAATCCTTCGCCAGCCGGGTGTTCTACAAGATGTTCGGCGGCACCCACCTGGTGAACCGTGCAGGCCTGGCGCGGACCTTCCAGAACATTCGCCTGTTCAAGGAAATGTCCGTGCTGGAGAACCTGCTGGTGGCTCAGCACATGTGGGTCAATCGCAGTCTGGTGGCGGGCGTGCTCAACACCAAGGGTTACCGCCAGGCAGAAAGCGATGCCCTGGACCACGCCTTCTACTGGCTGGAAGTGGTGGACCTGGTGGATTGCGCCAACCGGCTGGCGGGCGAACTTTCCTATGGCCAGCAACGGCGCTTGGAAATTGCCCGGGCCATGTGCACCCGCCCGCAGATCATCTGTCTCGACGAACCGGCCGCCGGCCTAAACCCTCAGGAAACCGAAGCGCTGAGCGCGATGATCCGGCTGCTGCGCGACGAGCACGATCTGACCGTGGTGCTGATCGAACACGACATGGGCATGGTAATGAGCATTTCCGACCACATCGTGGTGCTGGACCACGGCAACGTGATCGCCGAGGGCGGTCCCGAGGCGATTCGCAACGATCCGAAGGTGATCGCAGCCTACCTGGGTGCCGATGAAGAGGAGTTGGTATGAGTGGACCTATCCTCGAACTCAAGGAGCTGGACGTATTCTACGGGCCGATCCAGGCCCTGAAAAAAGTCTCGATGCACATTGGGGAAGGTGAAACCGTCAGCCTGATTGGCTCCAACGGTGCCGGCAAGTCCACGTTGCTGATGTCGATTTTCGGCCAGCCGCGGGCGGCGAGTGGGCAGATTATCTACCAGGGCGTGGACATCACGCACAAGTCGTCCCACTACATCGCCTCCAACGGCATCGCGCAATCGCCGGAAGGACGGCGGGTATTCCCTGACATGACTGTTGAGGAAAACCTGTTGATGGGCACCATTCCCATCGGTGACAAGTACGCCAGCGAAGACATGCAGCGCATGTTCGAGCTGTTCCCGCGGCTCAAGGAGCGGCGCAACCAGCGGGCCATGACCATGTCCGGCGGCGAGCAGCAGATGCTCGCCATCGCCCGGGCGCTGATGAGCCGGCCCAAATTGTTGCTGCTCGATGAACCCAGCCTGGGACTGGCGCCGATCGTGGTCAAACAGATCTTCGCCACCTTGCGGGAGCTGGCGTCCACCGGCATGACGATCTTTCTGGTGGAGCAGAACGCCAACCACGCCCTCAGGCTGTCGGACCGGGCCTATGTGATGGTCAACGGTGAAATCCGCCTGACCGGCACCGGCAAGGAACTGCTGGTCAACGAAGAGGTGCGCAACGCGTATTTGGGCGGCCATTGACACAAGGCCAGCCATGAAAAAACCGGCGATTGAATCGCCGGTTTTTTTATCTTTCAAATCCACCACCCATCCCCTTGTGGGAGCGAGCCTGCTCGCGGTGGCGCCGGACCATCCAACCTCTTTATATCGGACATGACCCTATCGCGAGCAGGCTCGCTCCCACAGGGTTTGGCGCTGTGCCCGAGAATTGTGGACAACAATCCTGAGCCCCTGCGAAACCGCGACATAAAGTCGCCGCAAACAGTTGTTTTGTCACGGTTTTGACTTGTCCCCGTTTGCTGTGGAACCGGCTGTGGGTAAGGTGGGAGTAGCTGGCTGCAAGCCTCTGAATACGTGGCTTTCAGGCGTGTGGTTGTTTTTTGATCAGAGGATTTCGGTCAAGCGGGTACGAGGGGTGTCAACACTTTTATGAGGGTCGCCAAAGGCTTGAAAATCTGTGCGCAAGCCTGTGGATAAGTCTGTGATTAAACTCTGGAAAGACTGCGCTGAGGGCCGAATTTGCTGGCTTGAAGCCATCGTTCTTTTTACCGTCGGCTTATAGCAGATAAGTCGATCTGCACAACCTGCATTGCAGGGTCAAGGGAAAAAATTTTCCAAATCCCTCGCAAAGCCTTATGCACAGCGGCTTGGGAAGTTTGCACTTGCCCCCGATTGCTGTGGACCCGCCTGTGGATAAGTTGCGGGCAACCGCCTGTGGCCCTTGTTTCATAAGGCCTGGCGCCGATTGGTTGTTTTATGAGCAATGCTCGAATGAAACCTCGCTTCCAGAAGTCTTGCCCATGCTGTGCCAGGCCGGGCATGCTGTGGGCCGATTTCCATTCATTGGCTGTTTTGAGCCCCAAGGAGAACACGATGTCCAACACCCTGTTTATTACCGGCGCAACGTCCGGTTTCGGTGAAGCCTGTGCCCGTCGTTTTGCCGAAGCAGGCTGGAAACTGGTGCTGACCGGTCGTCGTGAAGAACGCCTCACTGCCCTGTGCGCCGAGTTGTCGAAGCAGACTGAAGTCCATGGTCTGGTGCTTGATGTGCGTGACCGCACAGCCATGGAGGAGGCGATCGCCAACCTGCCACCGTCCTTCGCCAAATTGCGGGGCTTGATCAACAACGCCGGTCTGGCGCTGGGCGTTGATCCTGCGCCCAAGTGCGACCTCGATGACTGGGACACGATGGTCGATACCAACGTGAAAGGTTTGATCTACAGCACCCGCCTGCTGTTGCCGCGGCTGATCGCTCATGGCCGTGGTGCCGGGATCGTCAACCTGGGGTCCATCGCCGGCAACTATCCGTACCCTGGCAGCCACGTGTACGGGGCGAGCAAGGCGTTCGTCAAACAGTTCTCCCTGAACCTGCGTTGCGATCTGCAAGGCACTGGCGTGCGGGTAAGCAACATTGAGCCGGGTCTGTGCGAGAGCGAGTTTTCCCTGGTGCGCTTTGCGGGTGACCAGGAACGCTACAACGCGACCTATGCCGGGGCCGAGCCGATCCAGCCGCAGGATATCGCCGACACCATTTTCTGGGTGCTCAACACTCCGGCCCACATCAATATCAACAGCCTGGAATTGATGCCTGTGAGCCAGACCTGGGCCGGGTTTGCCATTGAGCGCAACAAGGCGTAAGACCGCGTTATCGTTCATCGCGGGCAAGCCTTGCTCCCACAGAGTTGGCTCATCTATGGGGCAAGCCTTGCTCCCAAAGAGTTGACTCATCTATGGGGCAAGGTCGGCCAAATGTCTGTGGGAGCAAGGCTTGCCCGCGATAGCGATTTACCGGTCAGGCCAGATAATCAGCCAGCCCGCGGTAGCAGGTCAGTAGGTGATACGGCGTGGTCGATGGCATGTCCTGGCGGCTGACAGTGCCGTCGGCGTCCAGGCATTCGTTCCAGCCTTTGGCATGCAGGAAGTGCTGCTGCAACGCCCGTAGTTGATGCAGCAATGCGCCCTGATTGCCCGGGCGTAATGTCAGTGCCCGCAAATATTCCGCCTGAGCCCAGATGCGCTGGGTGGCGTCCCGCGGTACCTGTGATCCCAGGCTCAGCATGGCGCACACCGCGCCGGACTGCGGGCTCACGCCTTGCTGTTCGGTACGGCTGAAGCTGCTATCAAGGGCTGTGTGCAACTTGCCGCCGCGCAACAAGGGCGATGAGGCCAGCAAGTAATACCACTCGAACTGATGGCCTGGCTCAAACCAGTTATCCACAGCCTTGACCGGTTTCTCCATCATGACGCGCTGCTGCGGGTCGATGAAGTGCTTGAACATGGCATCGCACAGGGCCAGCAATGCCTGGCGCACGTTGATGTCGTCGCGAACCGAGAGGGTGGCGAGGAAGGCTTCGGCCAGGTGCATCAACGGGTTTTGCAGCGGGCCGGATGCGCGGGTCGACCAATCGCGTCCCAGGCTGGCCTCGTAAAGGCCGTCTCCGGTCGCAAAGCGCCGGGCGATGACTTCCAGGGCCGCGTTGAGTACCGACTCCACCAGCGGCTCGCGAACCTTGCTCCAGTAATGGGCGCAGGCAAACAGGATGAAAGCGTGGGTGTAAAGGTCTTTGCCGGTGTCCAGCGGTACGCCTTGGGGGTCAATGCTGTAGAACCAGCCACCATGTTCGCCATCATGGAAGTGCCGCTGCAGGGAGCGGAACAGTGCGCCAGCCCGTTCTTCGGCCTGTGGCGCTTCGCCGATCAGGCTGGCGAACACGTATAGCTGTCGCGCACAGGCCATCGCCCGGTAGCGCTGGGGCTCGAGCGGCTTGTGCCGGGTATCGAGGGATTCATAGGGCAGCGCCAGCTCGGCATTCCATCCCGGGCCTTGCCACATCGGCACGATCACGTCGTGAAAGTGCTGACGTACCGTGGCGAACAGGGCAGTCAGTTCAGGTGCAGGAGCGGGGCGGGAAGCATCGGGCATTGGTGGACGTCGTCACGGCTGGAGGGGTGATTGCGCGACATGGTAGCAGAGTGGCAAGTTCGAGAGAGGCGAGGCCTTCCAGTCCGTCATCGCGAGCAGGCTCGCTCCCACATTTATTGGCGTATGCCATACCCTGTGGGAGCGAGCCTGCTCGCGATTAGCCTTGATGGGTGCTGAAAATCAACCCGCCAACAACCACACTCCAGCCGCCGCCGAACCCGCTCCGGCCAGACGCACCAGAGGGGCGGCCGCTTGCGGCAAGACGCGAACCACGGCGTAGCCTGCGCCATGCAACGCCGCCGTCGCCGCGACAAAACCGGCCGCATAAGCCCAAGGGCTTGTCATGTCCGGCAGTTCCAGACCATGGGCCACGCCATGGAACAGCGCGAACACCGCCGTCGCGCCAATCGCCAGGCTCAGCGGCGGGCGCACCGCCAGTGCCACCGCCAGGCCCAAGGCCAGCACCGAGGCGGCAATCCCGCTTTCCAGCGCAGGCAGGTCCAGGCCTTCAAAGCCCAGCAAACCGCCGATCAGCATGCTGACGACGAAGGTGCACGGCAGCGCCCAGCGCGCCGCGCCTTGTTGTTGGGCGGCCCACAAGCCGACCGCCAGCATGGCCAGCAGATGATCCAGCCCGCCGATGGGGTGACCGAGGCCGGCCATCAGGCCGTTATCGCCATGGCCAGGGTGAGCAAAGGCCAAGGCCGGGGTCAGCAACAGGGCGAGGGCGCCAAGCAGGCGTTTGAATGTCATGGATAAGCTTCCTTGTTGAGCGTGTGAACAGTTGAAGTTGAAAAATCAGGCGGCGGTCAGCAGGCCCTGGCGTTCGATGAAGGCGATGATCTGCTCCAGGCCCTGGCCGGTTTTCTGGTTGCTGAACACGAACGGCTTGCCGTTGCGCATCCGACGGGTGTCGCTGTCCATCATTTCCAGGGACGCACCCACCAGTGGCGCCAGGTCGATCTTGTTGATCACCAGCAGGTCGGATTTACAGATGCCCGGTCCGCCTTTGCGCGGCAGCTTGTCGCCGGCCGAGACATCGATCACATAAATGGTCAGGTCCGACAGCTCTGGGCTGAAGGTCGCCGAAAGGTTATCGCCGCCCGATTCCACCAGGATCAGATCCAGCCCCGGAAACCGTCGGTTCAATTGATCCACGGCCTCAAGGTTGATCGAGGCGTCTTCGCGGATCGCCGTGTGCGGGCAACCGCCGGTTTCCACGCCGATGATCCGCTCCGGCGCCAAGGCTTCGTTACGCACCAGAAAATCGGCATCTTCACGGGTGTAGATGTCGTTGGTGACCACCGCCAGGTTGTAGCGTTCACGCAGGGCCAGGCACAGGGCCAGGGTCAGGGCGGTTTTGCCGGAGCCTACCGGGCCGCCGATACCGACGCGCAGAGGTTGTGTATTCATGAGGGTCTCCTAGGAACGGAACAGGCGGCTGTACTGGCGCTCATGGGCCATGCACGCCAGGGACAGGCCAAACGTGGCGCTGCCGTAATGGTCGGGATCAATGTTCGAGGCGTTGTGTTGAGCCTGTTGCAGCAGTGGCAGCAGTTCGCTGGTCAGGCGCTGGGCGGCTTGCTGGCCCAGGGGCAGGGTCTTCATCAGGACGGCCAACTGGTTTTCCAGCCAGCTCCATAACCAGGCGGCCAGGGCGTCCTGGGGGCTGATGTTCCAGGCGCGGGCGGCCAAGGCCCAGCCCAGGGCCAGGTGCGGTTCAGTACGTTGTTCAAGAAAGCGCCGTGCCGCGGCATCGAGTTCCGGCAGGCCGCCCAGCAACTGCTGCAACGAATAACCCATCTGCCGACTTTCCTGATGCAGCTCGCGGGTTTCCCGGCTGGCGCGGTGTTCCTCGCAGTGTTGCAGCAAGGCGTCCCAGTCGTCGGCGGCGGCGGCGGTGCAGTGGGCCAGTAGCAAAGGCGCCTCGAAGCGTGCCAGGTTCAACAGCAACTGATCGCTGATCCAGCGACGGGCGTCGTCGCAGGTTTTGACCTGGCCGTTATCCACTGCCATCTCCAATCCCTGGGAATAGCTGTAGCCGCCGATCGGCAATTGCGGGCTGGCCAGACGCAGCAGCGCCCACGCCGGGTTCATGTGCGTACGCCGAACTGATGCAGGCGTGGCGCGTAGTTGAAATCTTCGTCGCCGTGTCGGGAATGATGATGGCCGCCGCCATACGCGCCGTGTTCCGGTTGGAACGGAGCCTCTATGTTTTCGGCACTGGCACCCAGTTGCTCGAGCATCGCCTTGAGCACGTAATCGTCCAGCAGGCGCAGCCAGCCATCGCCCACTTGCAGGGCGACATGGCGATTGCCCAGGTGATAGGCCGCGCGGGTCAGTTCAAATGCATTGGCGCAGGTGACATGCAGCAATTGTTCGGGGCGGGCGCAGACGCGCACGATGCGTCCGTCTTCAGCTTGCAGGCATTCGCCGTCGTATAACGGCGGCTGACCTCGCTCAAGGAACAACCCCACATCTTCACCCTCGGCACTGAAACAGCGCAGGCGGCTTTTGCTGCGGGCGTCGAAGGTCAGGTGCAGCTCGGCGTCCCAGCGGGGTTGAGTGTCGATTCTGCGGTGAATCACCAGCATCGGAGTGCTTCCAGCAATGAACGGTGCTGTGTTTAGAGCAAGGGGCTTGCCAATCGAAGAAGGTGTAGGAAATAGCTGGGATGGCGTTTCAGGATGGGGCGGATTGCGTGCCGTTATGGTGCGCTTGTCGATATCGCGCACCATTTTGCAGCTTTCGCGAAACACTGTGGGAGCGAGCCTGCTCGCGATATCAGTGCATCAGAAAATCAACGCTGACTGACCCACCGCTATCGCGAGCAGGCTCGCTCCCACAAAGGAAACGTCTCGGTGGCTACTCGGTACTGCCCAGCCCTTGCCAATGTTTGAGGCCAATAAAGATGAACCGCAGTTGCTGGGTAATCTTCGCCTGGGGCGTGAGGTGTTCGGGGAGAGCGTGAGCGGGTGGGTCGATAATGTCAGGCAGGGTGGCGAACACGCTTTTGACGATCAGGTCGGCCATTACGCTCAAAGCGGCAAGGTCCAGGTGCTGCAACTTGGGCATCAATGCCAGGTCGGCGGCCAGGTCCGAGCTGATGCCTTCACGCAGACAGGCGATGGCCTTGCGCACGGGCAGCGAGCCGCCGTATTGCTCACGGGCCAAAAACAGGAATTGCGAACGGTTGGCTTGGACCACGTCGAGGAAAATACGCACGGAGGCATCAATGATGCCGCCCATGACGAATTCGTTGTGGCGTACCAGCCGGATCGTTTCGCGAAAGGTCTGACCGACTTCGCTGACCAGAGCCAGGCCCAGTTGGTCCATGTCGTCGAAATGCCGGTAGAACCCGGTGGGTACGATGCCGGCGGTCCTGGCGACTTCGCGCAGGCTCAGGCTGCCGAACCCTCGGCCGCACTCCATCAAATGACGGGCTGCATCCATCAAGGCATTGCGGGTCTGTTGTTTCTGTTCGGCGCGGGGCAGCATCGCAGGGCTGACTTCTGATTCACGGAAGCGACGCACTCTAGCAAATCGGCTTTGCCGACGTCGAACGGTAGAGGGGGATATAGCGGGGAAAACGAGGTTCTCGGAAAGTCAAAAGCCCGATTGCAGGAATCGGGCTTTTTTCCAGGCCACCATGGGCTCAGCTCACTGCGCTGTTGCGTTCGATCACACGGTCACCACCACCTTCGGCAATGGCGCCCTGTGGGGTGCGCTCGTAGCCACCTTCAACCAGGCCTTTTTCTTCCAGGCGGTCACGGCCACCTTCAGCGACTTCCTGACCCTGAGGGGTACGTTCGTAGCCACCTTCAGCCACTTCCTGGCCCTGAGGGGTACGTTCGTAGCCGCCTTCGGCTACTTCTTGACCTTGAGGGGTACGTTCGTAGCCGCCTTCAGCTACTTCTTGACCTTGAGGGGTACGTTCGTAGCCGCCTTCAGCCACTTCCTGACCTTGACGGGTCTGGTCGAAGCCATCTTCAGCAACGGTCTGGCTATAGACCGAACGGCTGTCTTTAACCTGCGGCGTGGCTTGTTCGGAGGCTGGCAGTGCGAAAGCAGTGGAGGCCAGCATTGAAAGGGTGAGGCTCATCAGTAATTGGCGTTTCATGATCATTGCTCCTTGGGAGGGCGATAAAGTGGGTACGGAGGCAATGCTACTCTCGATAAGTCGATATAAAAGTTCATAAAGGCAATGGTAATAATCAACGGAATTGATTGTTCTGTGGAAAGGCTCTAGAACGGGCCTTTGCGAGGCGTGGTTTTGCACCGCAGTGGGTATTTTGTACCCATTGATGCCACGCAAAAGTGCGGGGGCGGTAACAGGTAGTTGGCGGTTTGGTCAGGATTTTTTCAGTTTTTTGTACCGCCCGTCGCCCAAAGTGTTAAACCAGTTGGCCGTATCGCCAGTCCTACTCTTCACAACGAGCCGATTACAGGCTCGTGTTTCCAAGGCGTCGCCGTCCGGACGCAGATTTGTCATCAGGAGCCTTGTGCATGACGCGCACCTCAAAAATCTTCGCCTGGACCTTCGCCAGCCTTGTTTTCCTGCTGGCCGTATTGGTGCTGGTCATCGCGTTCTTCGATTGGAACCGGATAAAGCCGCCGCTCAATGCCAAGGTTTCCGAAGAGTTGCATCGCCCGTTCGCCATCAATGGCAACCTGGCGGTGGTCTGGCAGCGCGAACCGCTGGAAGGCGGCTGGCGGGCCTGGGTGCCGTGGCCCCATGTGGTGGCCGAAGACTTGAGCCTGGGCAACCCGGACTGGTCGAAAACTGCGCAAATGGTCACGCTCAAGCGCGTCGAATTACGCATTTCGCCCCTGGCCTTGCTGGCCCGGCGAGTGGCAATTCCCCGCATCGACCTGACCGAGCCCGACGCCAACCTGCAACGCCTGGCCGATGGTCGCGCCAACTGGACGTTCGAGTTCGATCCGAAAGACCCCGACGCCGAGCCGTCCAGCTGGGTCGTGGACATTGGTACCATCGGCTTTGACAAAGGCCATGTCACTATTGATGACCAGACGCTGAAAACCCGCCTGGACCTGTTGATCGACCCGTTGGGCAAACCCATCCCGTTCAGCGATATCGTCGGCGACAATGCTGCGAAAAAAGCCCGGGACGCAGGTGCGGCTCCCCAGGATTATGCGTTTGCCTTCAAGGTCAACGGCCAGTACCACGGGCAGAACCTGGCAGGCTCCGGCAAGGTCGGTGGCCTGTTGGCTCTGCAGGATGCCTCGCAACCTTTTCCGTTGCAGGCTCAGGCGAAGATCGGTGATACCCGTGTCGAACTGGCCGGCACGCTGACCGACCCGATGAACCTGGGGGCGCTGGATCTGCGCTTGAAGCTGGCCGGGAACAGCCTGGCCAATCTTTATCCGCTGACCGGCGTGACCCTGCCGGATTCGCCGCCCTATTCCACCGATGGCCGCCTGATCGCCAAACTCCACGAGCCCGGCGGGGCACTGTTTCGTTATGAGGCCTTCAACGGCAAGATCGGCGATAGCGATATTCACGGTGACCTGGCCTACGTTGCCAGCCAGCCGCGGCCAAAACTCAGTGGCGCGCTGGTGTCCAATCAACTGTTGTTCAGCGACCTGGCCCCCCTGATCGGCGCCGATTCCAACGCCGAACAAAAGGCCCGAGGCGGCGCGAGCAAACAGCCGTCCGACAAAGTGCTGCCCGTGGAAGAGTTTCGTACCGAGCGCTGGGGCGTGATGGATGCCGATGTGGAGTTCACTGGCAAACGAATCGTCCACAGTGAGCAGTTACCGTTCACCGACCTTTACACGCATCTGGTGCTCAACGACGGCCAACTAAGCCTTGAGCCCCTGCGCTTCGGTGTGGCCGGTGGCCGGCTCGACGCGCAGATCCGCCTCAACGGCCGCACCCGGCCCCTTGAGGGACAGGCGAAGCTGACGGCGCGGGGTTTCAAGCTCAAGGAGTTGTTCCCCGGTTTCGCGCCGATGAAAACCAGCTTCGGTGAGCTGAACGGCGATGCCGATATCACCGGCCGTGGCAATTCGGTGGCGGCGTTGCTGGGCACCTCCAACGGCACGTTGAAAATGCTCATCAACGACGGCGCCATCAGTCGGGAGCTGATGGAACTGGCGGGGCTGAACGTCGGTAACTATGTGGTGGGGAAAATCTTTGGCGACGAGGAAGTGAAGATCAACTGCGCGGCGGCGGACTTCGACATCAAGACCGGCCTGGCGACCACTCGCCTGTTCGTGTTCGACACGGCGAACGCGATCATTTATGTCGATGGCACGGCGAACATGGCCACCGAACAACTGGACCTGACCATCACTCCGGAGTCCAAGGGCTGGCGCTTGATTTCCCTGCGCTCGCCCTTGTACGTGCGCGGCACCTTCGCCAAGCCCGCGGCGGGCGTCAAGGCCGTGCCGTTGATGCTGCGTGGGGCCGGGATGGTGGCGCTGGGCGTCATTGCCGCGCCGGCGGCCGGGTTGTTGGCCCTGGTTGCGCCCAGCGGTGGCGAGCCGAACCAGTGTGCGCCGTTGCTGGAGCAGATGAAGGCCGGCAAGGCACCGGTGACGGTCAAACCAACCCGCTAGCCAGGCTTTGCGGTGAGGTTACTGGCCCCATCGCGAGCAGGCTCGCTCCCACATCGACCGCGACAGGACACGATTCAATGGGGGAGCGAGCCTGCTCGCGATAGCGGTATTACAAATCGGCCAGGATGTCGGCCATGTCATCGGCATGCTCTTCTTCCTGAGCCAGGATGTCTTCGAAGATTCGCCGGGTGGTCGGGTCCTTTTCGCCGATGTACTGGATGATTTCCCGGTAGCTGTCGATGGCGATCCGTTCGGCGACCAGGTCTTCGTAGACCATTTCCTTGAGGGTGTTCCCCGCCACGTACTGGGCGTGGGAGTTACGGGTTAACAGGTCGGGGTTGAACTCCGGCTCGCCGCCCAACTGCACAATGCGCTCAGCGAGCTTGTCGGCGTGTTCGGCTTCCTGGTTGGCGTGTTCGAGAAACTCGCTGGCCGCCACGCTGGCCTTGAGGCCGGTGGCCATGAAGTAGTGGCGCTTGTAGCGCAGCACGCACACCAGCTCCGTGGCCAGCGCTTCATTGAGCAGGCGAATGACTTCCGGTCGATCGGCGCTGTAGCCCTCGGTCACCGCGCCGTTCTGCACGTTCTGCCGTGCCCGTTCGCGCAGGGTGGTTACATCGGATAGGTGCATGTCACTCATAGCATTCTCCTGGAGGCTGATCCGGTAGGGCGTCACGCTCTGTTGGCGTGATCGCTCTAAATCTGAGTGACGCGATCCTCGAAAAGTTTTACCGAATTTTTCAGTGCATGAGCGGACTGCCGCGCCTCTTCCTCCAGCCACTGGAAGAATGCCCGCACCGGCGGATGGCGTTCACGGCCTGGAACGCACAGGGCACTGTAGCCAGCGCCGTTGACCTGAATCTGCGGCCGATAAGCCACCAACAGGCCACTGGCGAGGCTTTCGGAAGCGAGGATGTTGCTCGCCAGTACCAGGCCTTGCCCGGCTATCGCCGCTTGCAGGGCGTAATGCTCCTCATCGTACTCGCGCATGCAAGGTTGCCGGGCCAGCCAGGTTTCGCCGGCCTGAGCGCACCAGGCTTCCCAGCCATGGGCATACAGTTTGGAATTGTGCCAGCGCACGCTGATCAGCGTGGGCTGCCTCTGCGCGGCCAGGGCCACTTGTTCCGGCGAGCCGTACACGCCGAAGTGTTCATCGAAAAGGCACAGGCCGTACAGGTTCGGGTAGCTGTCCAGGCTGTAGCGCACCACCAGATCGACGCTGGCGTCCTGATGCAGATCGACCACTTCGCAGTGGGTGTCCAGGCGCACGTTGATATTCGGATGACGCGCATAAAACCGGCCCAGGCGCGGCACCAGCCACAGGGTGGCAAACGCTGCGGTGGTGGACAGTGTCAGGTGAGTGTTGGTGCGTTGCGGGCGCAGGGTGTCGACGCTTTGCGCCACTTCCAGCAGGGCCCCGTGCAGGCTGTGGAACAAGCGTTGGCCGCCGTCGGTGAGCCGCACCTGGCGCGGCTGGCGTTCGAACAGCTGCACACCTAGCCAGGTTTCCAGGGCGCGGATCTGATGGGAAACCGCTGTGGGTGTCACCGACAGCTCCGCCGCCGCAGCCTTGAAGCTGAGCAGCCGTGCGGCAGACTCAAAGGCCCGCAGTGCGTTGAGGGGCAGCGTGGCAAACATTACTGATCTCCTGAAGTGCCATGGGTGAAATTAACTCATCTTGCGTGACGAGCCCTCATTTGCCCGGCTACCGCGTTGGACATCAAGCTTTAAGCCGAAAGGTTCTATTGATTGTAGTCGCAACCCAAGGAGATTCAGATGAGCAAAATTCTTGTCGTGCATGGCAGCCCTCGTGGCGAGCGTTCTCACTCCCGACGCTTGACCGAAAGCTTTGTCTCGGCCTGGCAGGCGGCCCATCCGCACTCCCAGTTGAGCCGGCGCGAAGTGGGGCGCACCGTGATTCCTCCGGTCAACGAAGCGTTCATCGCGGCGGCGTTCTACCCCGAACCGCAAGCCCGACCGTTGACCATGCAGGCGGATCTGGCACTCAGTGATGCATTGGTGACGGAATTGCAGGCCCATGATCGGTTGGTCATCTCCGCGCCCATGCACAACTTCAGCGTGCCCAGCGGTGTAAAAGCCTGGATCGACCAGATCGTGCGGATCGGGCTGACGTTCAACCACAGCCTGGATAACGGTGTGTCGCAGTACGAACCGCTGGTACTGGGCAAGAAAGCGCTGATCGTGACCAGTCGTGGCGACTTCGGTTTCGGGCCGGGTGGTCAGCTTGAAGGGATGAACCACGCCGACACGCTGCTGCGCACCGTGCTGGGTTTTATCGGTATCACCGATGTGACGGTGGTTGCCGCCGAAGGTGAGGAGTCGGCTGAGCGCAGTTTCGCCCAATCCTGTGCCGAGGCCGAGCAACGCTTGCTGGGGTTGGCGCAGACGTTCTGATGGCGCGGGTGTCATAGACTGGTCATCATCGATACCGATGCTGACCACCTATTGATCAAGGATGTCGCCATGTCACAACAGTGCGCCACTCGTTACCCGCTGGTGCTGGTCCCCGGAATGCTCGGGTTCATTCGTCTGGTGCTGTATCCGTATTGGTACGGGATCGTCTCGGCGTTGCGCCGGGGTGGGGCAGTGGTGGTTGCTGTGCAGGTGTCACCGCTGCACTCATCCGAGGTGCGCGGCGAGCAGTTGCTCGCGCGGATCGAGGAGATCCTCACGCAAACCGGTGCGCAGAAGGTCAACCTGATCGGCCACAGCCAGGGCGCCCTCACGGCACGCTACGCGGCGGCCAAGCGCCCGGACCTGGTGGCATCGGTCACTTCGGTGGCCGGCACCAACCATGGGTCCGAGCTGGCTGATTACCTGCAGGCCCATTACCCGGCCAACAGCGCCAAGGGTCGCCTGCTCAGTGCTTTGCTGCGGTTGATCGGCGCCCTGATGAGCCTGCTGGAAACCGGTTATCGCGGGCCCCGGTTGCCGGTGGATATCCAGGCGTCCCACGCCTCTCTCACTACCGCGGGCGTGGCCCTGTTCAACCAGCAGTATCCCCAGGGCCTGCCGGAAACGTGGGGCGGGAACGGACCGGAAGTGGTCAATGGCGTGCGTTATTACTCCTGGTCCGGAACCTTGCAGCCAGGCAAGACCAACAGGGGGCGTAACCTGTTTGATGGCACCCACCGGAGCTGCCGGCTGTTCGCCCGCACTTTCGTGCGTGAGGCCGGGCAGTGCGACGGCATGGTCGGGCGTTACAGCTCGCATTTGGGCACGGTGATCGGCGATGACTATCCGCTGGATCACTTCGATATCATCAACCAGTCGCTGGGGCTGGTGGGCAAGGGCGCCGAGCCGGTTCGCTTGTTCGTCGAGCATGCGCAGCGGTTGAAGGCTGCCGGCGTGTAGGGCTTCAGGTCGGGTTGTCCGTCATCGCGAGCAGGCTCGCTCCCACATTCGGATTGGGTTTCTTCTGGCGGAGTGCGGTCAACTGTGGGAGCGAGCCTGCTCGCGATGACGGTCAATCAGGCACGGAAATTCGCGCAGATGAAGGTGTAACAGGCGTTGTCTACACTGCACCTCATCGCCGTACCCATCGTGCGGCAGCCAGGAGAAAACATCATGAAGATGCTGCGTGTTCCTTTGTTGGTGATCGGGTTGCTGCTGTCTTCCCAGGGTTTCGCCGCCACGGCCCAACAGAACAAGATGACCACCTGCAATGCCGACGCCACCGCCAAGGCCCTCAAGGGCGACGAGCGCAAAGCCTTCATGAGCAACTGCCTCAAGGCCACCCCCGTCGATGCCAGCACCCCGCAGGAACGCATGAAAACCTGCAACGCCACGGCCACGACCCAGGCACTGAAAGGCGATGCGCGTAAAGCGTTCATGAGTGAGTGTCTGAAGAAAAAATAACCGCCGGGATTTTTTCAGACGGTGAAGGCCTCATCGCGAGCAGGCTCGCTTCCACAGTTGATTTGCACTGCCCGGTCCATTGTGGGAGCGAGCCTGCTCGCGATGGGGCCGGCAAAGGCGCTACAAAAAACACCTGCACTGTGATCGAGGTCAGCCGATACAATCCCTAGTGCTGTTGGTGGAACGCTGGCAGACTGCCGATCCTTTCACGCCGTTTTGTTCTGAGGCTGTATGCCAACGTTTTCTCAGCGTCATGTCTTGTTGGTGATCAGTTGGGTGATCATTTTTGGTGGGTTGTTGCTGGTGCTGCCACTGCGCCTGTTGCCGAGCCTTTTGGCCGGTTTGCTGGTGTTCGAGCTGGTCAACATGCTCACCCCGCAGTTGCAACGGCTGATCGAGGGCCGGCGGGCCCGCTGGTTGGCGGTGGCGCTGCTGGGCACGCTGGTGGTCAGTGTGCTGTCGTTGATTTTCGCCGGGGCCTTCAGTTTCCTGCTCCATGAGGCGGAAAACCCTGGCGCATCCCTGGACATGTTCATGACGGTGGTCGACCGCGCCCGGGGGCAGTTGCCACCGTTCATCGACGCCTACCTGCCGGCCAGCGCGGCCGAGTTTCGGGTGGCCATTGGCGACTGGATGAGCAAGCACCTGAGCGAGCTGCAGTTGGTGGGCAAGGATGCGGCCCACATGTTCGTGACGTTGTTGATCGGCATGGTCCTGGGGGCTATCGTCGCCCTGCAGCGCATCCCCGACCTGACCAAGCGCAAGCCCCTGGCGGCGGCGCTGTTCGACCGTCTGAGCCTGTTGGTCAAGGCGTTCCGCAACATTGTGTTCGCCCAGATCAAGATTTCCCTGCTCAACACCTTCTTCACCGGGATTTTCCTGGCGGTGGTGCTGCCGCTGTTCGGCATCCACCTGCCGCTGACCAAGACCCTGATCGTCATGACGTTCCTGTTGGGGCTGCTGCCGGTCATTGGCAACCTGATGTCCAACACCCTGATCACCATCGTCGCCTTGTCGCTGTCGATCTGGGTGGCAATGGCGGCGCTGGGTTACCTGATCGTGATCCACAAGCTCGAATACTTCCTCAATGCCCGCATCGTCGGTGGGCAGATCAGCGCCAAGTCCTGGGAATTGCTCATGGCGATGCTGGTGTTCGAAGCCGCGTTCGGCCTGCCGGGCGTGGTGGCGGGGCCGATTTATTATGCTTACTTGAAGAGTGAGTTGAAGCAGGTGGGGATGGTTTGATCTGATCGGCGTCGCCTGTTCTGACGCCATCGCGAGCAGGCTCGCTCCCACCGTTGAGCGAGTTCCTTCAGAGGGAATGCGGTTCAATGTGGGAGCGAGCCTGCTCGCGATAGATGCGCCGCAGAACTTGAATCAGACCTGCGTGCCGTAACGCTTCATCGCCTCGATCGCCAGCCCGCTGCCGATACTGCCGAAGATATTGCCTTCCACATGCCGGGCCAGGGGGAGCATCGCCGAGACGCTGTTGCGCAGTGCCGGGATGCCGCTGGAGCCACCGGTAAAGAACACCGTATCCACCTGATCGACGCGTACGTTGGCATCGTTGAGCAATTGCGTGACGCTGCCGCGCACCCGCTCCAGCAGGCCGTCGATGGCCGATTCGAACAGTTCCCGGCTCAGGTCCACGCTCAGGCCTGCCTCGATCCGGTCCAGGAGCAAATGGCGCTGGTCGGAGTGGGTCAGCTGGATCTTGGTTTCTTCCACTTCCATCGCCAGCCAGTGCCCCGCGCGCTGTTCGATCAACTTGAACAACCGGTCGATGCCGCCGGTGTCTTCGATGTCGTAGCGCATGCTGCCCAGAGCCAGGGTGGATTTCTGCGAGTACACCGCGTTGATGGTGTGCCAGGTCGCCAGGTTCATGTGGTGGCTGGTGGGCATGTAGGCGCCGCTTTTCATGCGGCTGCCGTAGCCGAACAGCGGCATCAGGCCGGCCAGCGAGAGCTGCTTGTCGAAGTCGGTGCCGCCGATGTGCACGCCACCGGTGGCGAGGATGTCGGCGTGACGGTTGTCATGGGTGCGCCGCTCGGGCGACAGGCGTACCAGGGAGAAGTCCGAAGTACCGCCACCGATGTCGACGATCAGTACCAGCTCTTCCCTCTCGATGGTCGACTCATAGTCGAAGGCCGCCGCGATGGGCTCATACTGGAACGAGACTTCCTTGAAGCCGATGGCGCGGGCCACGTCCACCAAGGTGTTCTCCGCTTCCTGATCGGCCATTTCATCGTCGTCGACGAAAAATACCGGGCGACCCAGTACCACTTCTTCGAATTCCCGACCGGCGGTGGCCTCAGCGCGCTTCTTCAACTGGCCGATGAACAGTCCCAAAAGATCCTTGAACGGCATGGCCGTGCCCAGCACGCTGGTGTCGTGCTTGATCAGCTTGGACCCCAGCAGGCTCTTGAGCGAGCGCATCAGCCGGCCTTCGTAGCCTTCCAGGTACTCGTGCAGGGCCAGGCGGCCATACACCGGGCGGCGTTCCTCGAGATTGAAAAAGACCACCGAGGGCAGGGTGATCTTGTCGTCCTCCAGCGCAATCAGCGTTTCCATGCCGGGGCGCAGCCAGCCGACAGTGGAGTTGGACGTGCCAAAGTCGATGCCGCAGGCACGGGCCGGAGATGCGTTTTTCATGTCTTTCGGATTCCAGTTGAAAAAACGGCCGCGCAGTGTATGTCAGTGCGGCACGGATTCGAAGGCCGGTTATCTGCTAATTCGTAAACTCTGGCCTTGAAAGACAGCGTCGCACCCCCAAACTTGCTGGCATGGGCCTGGCAGCCACAAGGCGAGTACAAGAACCGCCACCGGCTGCCGATAAACTTCTGAAGCGCCGCCCGGTCACAAACCTTGAGATCGGTCAAACCCCAGGACTTGTATCACGAGCATGCTGCGGGTGGCGGTGCGATATCGATAACGGATGGTGATCCTTCGATGGACTTCAAAGACTATTACAAGATTCTGGGTGTGGAGCCGACGGCTGATGACGCCACGATCAAGGCTGCTTATCGCAAACTGGCCCGCAAATACCACCCGGATGTGAGTAAGGAAAAGGATGCCGAGACCAAATTCAAGGACGTCTCCGAAGCCTATGAAGCGCTGAAGAGCGCCGACAAACGCGCCGAGTACGATGACCTGCGTCGCTATGGCCAGCACGGCCAGCCTTTCCAGGGACCGCCGGGCTGGCAAAGCCGGGGCGGCTTTGGCGGTGGACAGGACACCGGCGATTTTTCGGATTTCTTCAGCTCGATTTTTGGTAATCGCGGGCCGGGTTTCGGTGGCGGACAGTCAGGCCGCAGCACCGGCCGTCGAGGGCAAGACGTGGAAATGGAACTACCGATTTTCCTGGAAGAGACCCTGTCGAGCGAATCGAAGAAGGTCAGCTTCCAGGTGCCGCAGTACAACGCCGCCGGCCAGCACGTCAGCAATACCAGCAAAAGCCTGAACGTGAAGATTCCCCTGGGCGTGACCGACGGCGAACGCATCCGCCTCAAGGGCCAGGGTGCGCCGGGTATTGGCGGCGGTGCCAATGGCGATTTGTACCTGACCATTCGTTTTGCCCCGCACCCCAAGTTCGACGTCGAAGGCCAGGATCTGATCATCACGTTGCCCCTGGCGCCGTGGGAATTGGCACTGGGCACTGAAGTGGCGGTGCCGACCCTCACGGGCAAGATCAACCTCAAGGTTCCGGCCGGCAGCCAGAATGGCCAGCGCATGCGCGCCAAGGGCCACGGCCTGCGCAACAAGGCCGGCGAGCGCGGTTACCTGTTCGTACAGCTCAAGGCCGTGATGCCCAAGGCCAGCGACGAGGCAGTCAAGGCGTTGTGGGCGGAGCTGGCAAAGAAGGCTGCGTTCGATCCGCGGGAGAATTTCTGACTGTTTTGAGGCGCTAGACTCGACAGTTAAAGCATTGGGAGAAGCAGACCATGAACAACCCGATCATTGAACTGAACCTGATGGAATTTTGCGAGGCCGCTGCGTTGGCGGATGTCCATGTGATCGAAATCGTCGAGCATGGCATTCTCGAACCCCATGGCGCGGCCCCGGCGGATTGGCGCTTCACCGATTACGAACTGGTCTTGGCCCGGCGTGCGGCCAAGCTGCGCCGCGAGCTGGAACTGGAATGGGAAGGTGTCGCCCTGGCGCTGGACCTGCTGGAAGAAGTGCAGCAACTGCGCAGCGAAAACCGCATGCTCAAGCAGCGGTTGGGGCGGTTGGTGGAGTAAAAAACGCTCAATGAACAAGCGCCAACCTGTGGGAGCAAGGCTTGCCCACGATGAATTCAACTCGGTTCTCAAGAGTTGAGGCACCTGTATCGCGAGCAAGCTTTGCTCCCACAAGTCTTGCTCTCAGGTCCTCACTCCATTCAAAACAGAAAATAGCGCTGCGCCATCGGCAGCACATCAGCCGGTTCACACCACAACAACACCCCATCGGCCTTGACCTGGTAGGTCTGTGGATCGACATCGATGTTCGGCAGGTAGTCGTTGTGGATCAGGTCGGTTTTCTGCACATTCCGGCAGCCTTTGACCACGGCAATTCTCTTCTTTAGTCCAAGCTGTTCGGGCAGCCCCGCCTCGGCGGCGGCCTGACTGATGAACGTCAGGCTGGTGGCGTGCCGCGAGCCGCCGAAGCTTGCGAACATCGGTCGGTAGTGCACCGGTTGCGGTGTCGGGATCGAGGCGTTGGCGTCGCCCATCAGGCTGGCGGCAATCGCCCCGCCCTTGAGGATCAGGGTCGGCTTGACGCCGAAGAACGCCGGGCGCCACAGCACCAGGTCGGCCCACTTGCCCACTTCGATGGAGCCCACTTCATGGCTGATGCCATGGGTGATCGCCGGGTTGATGGTGTACTTGGCGATGTAGCGCTTGATGCGGAAATTGTCGTTGCCTTCGCCATCGCCGGGCAGGGCGCCGCGTTGCTTTTTCATCTTGTCGGCGGTCTGCCAGGTGCGGGTGATGACTTCACCGACGCGGCCCATGGCCTGGCTGTCGGAACTGATCATCGAGAACGCGCCCAGGTCGTGGAGGATGTCTTCGGCGGCGATGGTTTCACGACGGATGCGGCTTTCAGCGAAGGCCACGTCTTCGGCGATGCTCGGGTCCAGGTGATGGCAGACCATCAGCATGTCCAGGTGTTCGTCGATGGTGTTGCGGGTGAATGGCCGGGTCGGGTTGGTGGAGCTGGGCAACACATTGGCAAAGCCGCAGGCCTTGATGATGTCTGGCGCATGGCCGCCACCGGCGCCTTCGGTGTGATAGGTGTGGATGGTGCGGCCCTTGAACGCGGCCAGGGTGGTTTCCACGAAACCCGATTCGTTGAGGGTGTCGGTATGGATCGCCACCTGCACGTCGTACTGATCGGCCACGCTCAGGCAGTTGTCGATGGCTGCCGGCGTGGTGCCCCAGTCTTCGTGCAGCTTCAGGCCGATGGCACCGGCCTTGACTTGCTCGATCAACGGCTCTGGCAGGCTGGCGTTGCCCTTGCCGGTGAAGCCGATGTTCATTGGGAAAGCGTCGGCGGCCTGGAGCATGCGCGCCAGGTGCCACGGCCCGGAGGTGCAGGTGGTGGCATTGGTCCCGGTGGCCGGGCCCGTACCGCCGCCGATCATGGTGGTCACGCCACTCATCAAGGCTTCTTCGATCTGCTGCGGGCAGATGAAGTGAATGTGGGTGTCGATACCGCCGGCGGTGAGGATCATGCCCTCACCGGCGATCACTTCGGTGCTGGCGCCAATGGCGATGGTCACATCGGGCTGGATGTCCGGGTTACCGGCCTTGCCGATGGCTTTGATGCGCCCGTCCTTGAGACCGACATCGGCCTTGACGATGCCCCAGTGATCGATGATCAGCGCGTTGGTGATCAGCGTGTCGACGACCTCGGCGGCCAGCAGCTGGCTCTGGCCCATGCCGTCGCGAATCACCTTGCCGCCGCCGAATTTCACTTCTTCGCCATAGGTGGTGAAGTCCTTTTCCACTTCGATCCACAGTTCGGTGTCGGCCAGGCGGACCTTGTCGCCGACGGTGGGGCCGAACATGTCGGCGTAGGCTTGTCTCGAAATCTTCATGTGCTTGCCTTGGAATTCAATTGAATGTGGAAACCGTTCGCTTCGCTCACTCATCGCGAGCAGGCTCGCTCCCACAGTTGATCGCATTCCCCTGTGGGAGCGAGCCTGCTCGCGATGGGGCCGGTGCTGGCACCCTATGGCTTAAAGGTCGCCCATCACCCGCCCGGCAAACCCGAACACCCGGCGATGGCCCGCCAAATCCACCAGTTCCACCTCGCGGCTCTGGCCCGGTTCGAAGCGCACCGCGGTGCCGGCCGGAATGTTCAGGCGCATGCCACGGCTGGCGGCGCGGTCGAAGGTCAGGGCGTCGTTGGTTTCGAAAAAGTGATAGTGCGAGCCGACCTGGATCGGCCGGTCGCCGCTGTTGGCGACGTTCAGGGTGAGGGTGCGGCGACCGACGTTGAGTTCGATGTCGCCGGGCTGGACCTGGTATTGGCCTGGAATCATTGCGGTTGCCCCAAAGTCTTGTAGTAAATGGCGGTCGGGGTGTACGTCCCGTCCGGGCTCTGGCAGTAGTCGGGCAGTTCACCGACGCGGGTGTAGCCCATGGCGCGGTAGAATGCCTCGGCCTCGGAACCAGCCTCCGTGTCGAGGTACAACAGGCCGCGCTTGTGCTGGCGGGCGCCGAGTTCCAGGGCGCTCATCAATTGCTGGCCCAGGCCGCGGCGGCGAGCCTCGCCGCGCACCAGCAGCTTTTGCACTTCGGCACGGTTGAGGCCGTTGGGTTTCTGGCACAGGGCAAGTTGGACGCTGGCCTGCACCTGTTCATCCTTGACCACCACCCACAGCAGCAAGTGGCCCTGATTGAGACTGGCCTGAACCTCATCGAAATAGGCGCGTGCCTGGACCGCATCGAGATCGGCCATGAACCCCACGCTGGCGCCATAGCCGACGGCGTCGAGCAACAGATCAATCAGGCCCTGGCGGTAGTGCGCAAAGCTCTCGGCGTGGACTCGGCGCAACTGGGCGGGGTTCATAGGCATCACTCCTTGTCGACGGCAGGCGGTAGCGCCCCTGGGTTGAGGATCAACTGCATGAAAGTCAGGTCCAGCCAACGGCCGAACTTGGTGCCCACCTGGGGCATCTGCCCGGTGGTGATGAAGCCAGCCCGCTCGTGCAGGCGAATCGAGGCGGCGTTGCCGCTTTCGATGGCCGCGACCATGACGTGTTTGCCGCACGCCCTGGCGCGCTCGATCAGGGCCGTCATCAACAGTGAGCCCAAGCCGTTGCCGCGTTGGTCATCACGTACGTACACCGAATGCTCCACGGTGTGCCGGAAACCATCGAAGGGTCGCCAGTCGCCGAACGAGGCATAGCCGAGGACGTTATCTTCGTCATCGACCACCACCAGCACCGGATAGCCTTGCGATTGACGGGCGCTGAACCATGCCTGGCGATTGCCCAGGTCCACGGCCTGTTCGTTCCAGATCGCCGTGGTGTTCAGCACCGCGTCGTTGTAGATGTCACGGATCGCTGGCAAGTCGGCGTGGCGGGCGTCTCGAATGTCATAGGTCATGGTGCGGCCTCACGCGATCGGCTGGTGGACAGTGACCAGTTTGGTGCCGTCGGGAAACGTCGCCTCGACCTGGATCTCCGGGATCATTTCCGGGATGCCCTCCATTACCTGTTCGCGGGTCAACAGCGTGGTGCCGTAATGCATCAGCTCGGCCACGGTCTGGCCATCGCGGGCGCCTTCGAGCAGGGCGGCGGAAATATAGGCCATCGCCTCCGGGTAGTTGAGCTTCAAGCCGCGAGCCAACCGTCGCTCGGCGACGAGGCCGGCGGTGAAGATCAGCAGCTTGTCTTTTTCGCGTGGGGTCAGGTCCATGTGCAATCCATAAGGGCAGATAAAAAATTCTTGCTGTAAACACAGATCTCCTTGTGGGAGATCCTTTGTGGGAGCGAGCTTGCTCGCGATAGCGGTGTGTCAGTCGACATTAATGTTGAATGTTCCATCGCCATCGCGAGCAAGCTCGCTCCCACAGGAAAGCAGATTCATGTACTCCAGATTCTGGGCGGCATGGCCTCTCTTCCAAGCAATGCAGGCCTGAGCAAACGCCACAATTCAATCAACCAACCCCGCGCCAGCAGCGCCTCGCTCGCCAGACACCGGGCCACGATCAGGCCGGGCAATTGAGTCAGGTCGCCGCGCACGTCATGGCCCAGAGATCGGCACTGTTCCAGCAACGCACTATCGATTTCCCCGGTCACCAACAACGTGGCAAACACCGGATCGCCGCCCAGCCCGATGGGCGAGTCGAGCAATCCGTCACCGCCCACAATGCGCTGGCGTTCATGCCAGAGCAACTGCCCGTCGCGGCGGATGTCCAGCCGCGACTGGAAGTGCCCCAGGTCAAATCGTTCACCGCTGGCCGGCCGGCCGAGGGCCACCATGTCCCAGTAGAACAGGCGCCCGTCACCCTGCAGGTCGATGCTGGTGCTGAGTTCGGCCTGGGCGGCGCTGAAGACGATGGTTTCCTGGGGCAGCCATTCCAGGGTCGCCCCCGCGGCCACGCTCAGGTTCAGTTGCTGATAGGCCGGGCCGGCGGCGCGATACCACTTGGCCGCGCCGGGACTGGTCAACTGCGCCCAGGCAGCGGGGCCGACGTGGGCCGCGATGTCCAACCGATCACCGCCGGCAATCCCGCCGGGCGGGTGGACGATGATGTGTTGGCACACTTCGGGGCCCTCGGCGTACAGGTGTTTTTGCACCCGCAGCGGACCTTTGTGGCGGCGCTGCACCGGACGCGTGCAGTCACCGAACCGGGCATAACCCAGTTCCAGCTCGGCATGCCAGCTGGGGGTGAACAGGGCCGAAGGCGCCAGTAAGGAGACAGGTAGGTTCATGATTTCCGATTATCGTTAGAGCGCTACAGACTAGATCGTAACCAGCCCGCGCACACCCTCGGCTTCCATATTTTCTCCGCGCCCCTGCTGCACGATCTCGCCCCGGGACATCACCAGGTATTGATCGGCCAGTTCGGCGGCGAAGTCGTAGAACTGCTCCACCAGCAAAATCGCCATGTCGCCCCGGGCCGCCAGTTTCTTGATGACCACGCCGATCTCCTTGATCACCGACGGTTGAATGCCTTCGGTGGGCTCGTCGAGAATCAGCAGGCGCGGACGGCTGGCCAGGGCCCGGCCAATGGCAAGTTGCTGTTGCTGGCCACCGGACAGGTCACCGCCACGGCGTTGTTTCATTTGCAGCAGCACCGGGAACAATTCGTAAATGAACGCCGGCACCTCTTTGGCCTCGGCGGCGGGAAAACGCGACAGGCCCATCAGCAGGTTTTCTTCCACCGTCAGCCGTCCGAAAATCTCCCGGCCCTGAGGCACGTAGGCAATACCGGCGTGCACCCGTTGGTGCGGTTTGAAGGTGGTGATGGGTTTGCCTTCCCAGCTCACCGCCCCTTCCTTGGCCGGCAACAGGCCCATCAGGCATTTGAGCAGGGTGGTCTTGCCCACGCCGTTGCGGCCCAGCAGGCACGTCACCTCGCCGACCTTCACGTCGAATGACAGGCCGCGCAGGATGTGGCTACCGCCGTAGTATTGGTGCAGCTTGTCGACTTGCAGCATTTTCCAGATTCTCCTCGAACCCCTGTGGGAGCGAGCTTGCTCGCGATAGCGTCAGAACATTCAGAATGGATGCTGACTGACACACCGCCATCGCGAGCAGGCTCGCTCCCACATAAAAAGCAATTTTGCGCCTCAGCGCCCGAGATACACCTCGATCACCCGCTCATTGTCCTGCACCTGCGCTAGCGACCCTTCGGCCAGCACGCTGCCCTGGTGCAGCACGGTGACGTGGTCGGCAATCGCGCCGACGAAGCCCATGTCGTGTTCCACCACCATCAGCGAATGCTTGCCCGCCAGTGATTTGAACAGCTCGGCAGTGAACTCGGTTTCGGCGTCGGTCATGCCCGCCACTGGTTCGTCGAGCAGCAAGAGTTGTGGGTCCTGCACCAGCAGCATGCCGATCTCCAGAAACTGTTTCTGCCCGTGGGACAGCAACCCGGCGGCGCGATTGACCGACGTCGTGAGGCGGATGGTCTCCAGCACTTCGCTGATGCGCTCGTGTTGCTCGCCAGTGAGTTTGGCCCGCAGGCTGGCCCACACCGATTTGTCGGTTTTCAGCGCCAGCTCCAGGTTCTCGAACACGCTCAAGGCTTCGAACACCGTGGGTTTCTGGAATTTGCGACCGATGCCGGCCTGGGCGATCTGCACTTCGCTCATGCTCGTCAGGTCCAGGGTTTCACCGAACCAGGCCTTGCCGTGGCTGGGCCGGGTCTTGCCGGTGATCACGTCCATCAGCGTGGTCTTGCCCGCGCCGTTGGGGCCGATGATGCAGCGCAATTCGCCGACGCCGATGTACAGGTTAAGAGCGTTCAGGGCCTTGAAACCGTCGAAACTGACGCTGATGTCTTCCAGGGTCAGGATGGTGCCGTGACGGGTGTTCAGGCCCTTGCCGGCGGCCTGACCGAGGCCGATGGCGTCGCGACTGCTGCCTTGGTCTTTGTTGGGATCCAGTATGGGTTCGAGCATGAAATCGGCTGTGGGTGTGATTCGCATCATCCGCCCCTTTTCTTGAGTAGCCCGATCACACCCTTGGGCAGATACAGGGTCACAACGATGAACAGCGCGCCGAGGAAGAACAGCCAGTACTCGGGAAAGGCCACGGTGAACCAGCTCTTCATGCCGTTGACCACACCGGCCCCGAGCAGCGGCCCGATCAGCGTGCCGCGCCCGCCGAGGGCCACCCACACGGCGGCCTCGATGGAGTTGGTCGGCGACATTTCGCTGGGGTTGATAATGCCCACCTGCGGCACATACAACGCCCCGGCCAGGCCGCACAACACCGCGCTCAATACCCAGACGAACAGCTTGAAGCCACGGGGATCGTAGCCGCAGAACATCAGGCGGTTTTCCGCGTCGCGCAGGGCGGTCAGCACTCGGCCGAACTTGCTGCGGGCCAGGCGCCAGCCGATGAACAGACTCGCCACCAAGAGCAGCACCGTGGCCAGGAACAGCACCGCTCGGGTGCCCGGCTCGGTGATACCAAAGCCCAGGATCGAGCGAAAGTTGGTGAAGCCGTTGTTGCCGCCAAACCCGGTTTCGTTGCGGAAAAACAGCAGCATCCCGGCAAACGTCAGGGCCTGGGTCATGATCGAGAAATACACGCCCTTGATCCGCGAGCGGAAGGCGAAGAAGCCGAACACCAGCGCCAGCAACCCCGGTGCCAGCACCACCAGGCACATGGCCCAGACAAAGCTGTCGGTGCCGCTCCAGTACCAGGGCAATTCGCTCCACGACAGAAAGGTCATGAACGCCGGCAAGCCGTCACCGGCGGCCTGGCGCATCAGGTACATGCCCATGGCATAGCCGCCCAGGGCGAAGAACAGACCGTGACCCAGGGAGAGCAGGCCGGCGTAGCCCCAGACCAGGTCCAGCGCCAGGGCGACGATGGCGTAGCAGAGAATCTTGCCCACCAGGGTCAGGGTGTAAGCCGAGACATGCAGCGGGTTATCCACTGCCAACAGCGACAGCAGCGGCAGGCTCAACAGCACTGCCAGGATCACCACGCCGACGGCGAGGGTGACTTTCGGGCCGGCCTTTTGCGCGGCCGTGAGCATCAGGGGCTGGTTCATCAGTCGATTACCCGTCCTTTGAGCGCGAAGAGGCCTTGCGGACGCTTCTGGATGAACAGAATGATCAGCGCGAGGATCAGGATCTTGCCGAGCACGGCGCCGATCTGCGGTTCAAGAATCTTGTTGGCGATGCCCAGCCCGAACGCGGCGAACACACTGCCGGCCAACTGACCGACGCCACCGAGCACCACCACCAGGAACGAGTCGATGATGTAGCTCTGGCCCAGGTCCGGGCCGACGTTGCCGATCTGGCTCAGGGCCACGCCGCCAAGCCCGGCGATGCCCGAGCCGAGGCCGAAAGCGAGCATGTCCACGCGGCCGGTGGGCACGCCGCAGCAAGCGGCCATGTTGCGGTTCTGGGTCACCGCGCGCACGTTCAGGCCCAGGCGGGTCTTGTTCAGCAACAGCCAGGTCAGCGCCACCACGAACAGGGCGAAGGCGATGATCACGATGCGGTTGTAGGGCAGTACGAGATTCGGCAGTACCTGGATGCCGCCGGACAGCCAGGCCGGGTTGGCGACTTCGACGTTCTGCGCGCCGAACACCAGGCGCACCAGTTGGATCAGCATCAGGCTGATGCCCCAGGTGGCGAGCAGGGTTTCCAATGGCCTTCCGTAGAGATGGCGAATCACCGTGCGCTCCAAAACCATACCGATGGCGGCGGTGATGAAAAACGCCACCGGCAGGGCGATCAGCGGGTAGAACTCGATGGCATTCGGGGCGAAGCGCTGGAACAGCATCTGCACCACGTAGGTGGAATAGGCCCCCAACATGAGCATCTCGCCGTGGGCCATGTTGATCACCCCCAGCAGGCCGAAGGTGATTGCCAGGCCCAGGGCGGCCAGGAGCAGGATCGAGCCCAGGGACATGCCGCTGAAGGCCTGGCCCAGCAATTCACCGATCAGCAGCTTGCGCTTGACCTGGCCGAGGCTGGTTTCGGCGGCGGTGCGTACCGTGGCGTCGGTTTCAACGCCGGGTTCGAGCAGGCCTTCGAGGCGGGTGCGGGCCAACGGATCGCCGGTTTCTCCCAATAGCCGCACGGCAGCCAGGCGAACCGACGGGTTGGGGTCCACCAGTTGCAGGTTCGCCAACGCCAGGCTCAGGGCTGCATGCACGTCTTCGTCCTGCTCGCCGGCCAGTTGCCGATCGAGAAACGCCAGTTGGGCCGGGCGGGCGCTTTTTTGCAGTTGCTGGGCGGCGCTCAGGCGCACGCTGGCGTCAGCGGCCAATAGTTGATGGCTGGCCAGGGCGGTTTCAATCAACCCTCGCAAGCGGTTGTTCAGGCGCAGGGTCTTGGGCTGGCCGTCGACGGTCAACTGGCCTTGTTGCAAGGCGTTGATCAGTTCGACACGCTCAGGTTCCGGTTGCGCGGCCCAGGTTTCCAGCAGCGTGGCTTGCTGGGGCGGCTTGGCGGCGAGGAAATCTTCGGCATCACCGGCGTGGGCCTCCAGTGGCAACAGCAGCACCAGGGCGAGGATGAGGCGGTAGAGGGCGGTGGGCATATGCTTGGCCTTGCGCGAACTTCTTTCTTATGTGGGAGCGAGCCTGCTCGCGATAGCGGAGAGTCAGTCACATCATTTCTAGCTGACCCACCGCTATCGCGAGCAGGCTCGCTCCCACAAGGTTGTGTGTCGGTCCCGGGATCCAGGACCGACACCCATGGGCTCAGTTGCTCTTCACCGCATAGTCAGGCTTCTTGTCGTTGCCTTCGATGAACGGGCTCCACGGCTGGGCGCGGATCGGGCCCTCGGTCTGCCAGACCACGTTGAACTGACCGTCGGCCTGGATCTCGCCGATCATCACCGGCTTGTGCAGGTGGTGGTTGGTCTTGTCCATGGTCAGGGTGTAGCCCGACGGTGCGTCGAAGGTCTGGCCGGCCAGGGCTTCGCGGACTTTGTCGACGTCGGTGGACTTGGCTTTTTCAACCGCTTGCGCCCACATATGGATGCCGACGTAGGTGGCTTCCATCGGGTCGTTGGTCACGGCTTTGTCGGCGCCCGGCAGGTTCTTGGCTTTGGCGTAGGCCTTCCAGGCGTCGACGAATTTCTTGTTCGCCGGGTTATCCACGGACTCGAAGTAGTTCCACGCCGCCAGGTTACCCACCAGCGGCTTGGTGTCGATGCCGCGCAGCTCTTCTTCGCCCACCGAGAACGCCACCACTGGTACGTCGGTGGCTTTCAGGCCCTGGTTCGCCAGTTCTTTATAGAACGGCACGTTGGAGTCGCCGTTGACCGTGGAGATGACCGCGGTCTTGCCGCCGGCCGAGAACTTTTTGATGTTGGCCACGATGGTCTGGTAGTCGCTGTGGCCGAACGGGGTGTAGACCTCTTCGATGTCCTTGTCTGCCACACCTTTGGAATGCAGGAACGAACGCAGGATCTTGTTGGTGGTGCGCGGGTAGACGTAGTCGGTGCCCAGCAGGAAGTAACGCTTGGCACTGCCGCCTTCTTCGCTCATCAGGTATTCCACCGCCGGAATGGCCTGCTGGTTCGGCGCCGCGCCGGTGTAGAAGACGTTCGGCGACATCTCTTCGCCTTCGTATTGCACCGGGTAGAACAGCAGGCCGTTGAGCTCTTCGAACACCGGCAACACGGATTTGCGCGACACCGACGTCCAGCAGCCGAACACCACCGCGACCTTGTCCTGGGTCAGCAATTGACGGCCTTTTTCGGCGAACAGCGGCCAGTTCGAGGCCGGGTCCACGACCACCGCTTCGAGCTGCTTGCCGTTGACCCCACCCTTGGCGTTGATCTCGTCGATGGTCATCAGCGCCATGTCCTTGAGGGACGTCTCGGAGATCGCCATGGTGCCGGACAATGAATGCAAGATGCCGACTTTGATGGTTTCGGCGGCCTGGACGGTCCAGGCCATGCCCATCGCGGCAATGCTTGCCGAGAGTGTAAAAGCCTTGATCAAGCTACGACGCTTCATTGTGCGATCTCCGTGCAATTATGAGTTTTTTTCGATGGCAGATGCGGACGCTGAAGGGGCTTTTGCAAGGGGTGTGCCCGGTTGGGCAAAGGCATTGAGAATGCGGGGTTGGCGCGCTGGGGTAAAAGTGCGAATGCACCACTAGCGACCGCGGCCTAGGCGCTGGTGCGATCAGATGCGCCACATTGGGGCGAAGGCTTGCAGTTCCCCTGTTATTTGCAAGTCAGGGAAACAGGGGGTGGATTCAGCGACGGCGCATCAGGCCGATGAAGAACAGGCCACCGATAGCGGCAGTGGCGACGCCAATGGGCAAGTCCTCCGGTGCGATCAGGGTCCGGGCCGCCACATCCACCCACACCAGGAACAGGCTGCCCAGCAGAACACACGCAGGCAGCAGCCGACGGTGTTCGGCACCCACCAGGCGCCTGGCAATGTGCGGCACCATCAGCCCGACAAAACCGATCGAGCCGCTGATGGACACCAGCACGCCGGTCATCAGCGAGGCGATCAGGAAAATCCACAACCTCACCTTCGCCGCGTTCAGGCCCAGGGTCACGGCGGTCTGTTCGCCCGCCATCAGTGCATTCAGCGGCCGGGCCATGCCCAGCAGCAATCCCAGCCCCAGCAACACACTGGCCGCCGGCACCGCCAGCAATTCCCAGCGCGCCAGGCCCAGGCCGCCGAGCATCCAGAACATCACTGCGGAACTGGCGCGATGGTCACCCAGAAACAGCAAGAGGTTGGCCGCCGCCATCATCACGAATGACACCGCCACGCCGCACAGCAACAAGCGATCGCTTTCCAGACGGCCTTGGCGGCTGGCGATGGCCAGTACCAGCAACATGCTCAACAATGCGCCGATAAATGCGGCCAGCGGCAGGGTCAGCAGACCAATGATCTCACCGACATGCAGCACCACAATGACCGCCCCCAGGGTCGCGCCGGACGTGACGCCCAGCAGGTGCGGGTCGGCCAGGGGGTTGCGCGTTACCGCTTGCAGGACCGCACCGATCAACGCCAGTCCTGCGCCCACCAAGGCTCCGAGCAGCAGGCGCGGTACGCGGATCAGCCAAACGATATGTTCCTGGCCGGGCGACCAATACACGTCACCCACACCGAAAGCCTTGTTCAGCAGAATGTCCCAGACCACAGCCACCGGCACCCGCGCCGGACCGAACCCCAGGGACACCACGCACGACACCAGCATCAGTGCACCGAAGCACACCAGCAACGCGCCATAGCGACGATTGCTCATGGACGGTGAAAACCCTTTGCCAGGGTTTGCACCGCTAATACGTTATCGATACCCGGCGTGGCCTGAACGTAAGGGATCACGATGAAGCGCCGGTGCTTGATCGCATCCACCGATTGCAGGGCCGGGTTGTTCAGCAGGAATTGCTGCTTTTGCTCGGCGCTGACTTCGCCGTAATCGACAATCACGATCACTTCGGGGTTGCGCTCGACCACGTTCTCCCAGCTCACCCGGGTCCAACTGGTCTGCACGTCATCAAGAATGTTGCGCCCGCCGGCCGCATCGATCAGGGCCTGTGGCATGCCGAGACGGCCGGAGGTCATGGCGCGGTCTTCGCCACTGTCGTACAGGAACACTCGGGGCTGATCAGCAGGCAACTGCTTGCGCACTTGCGCCACCTGGGCCTGCATCGAGGCGATCAACTCATTGGCGTGATCCTGCACATCGAAAATCCTTCCCAGGTTGCGCAGGTCGTTATAGGTGTCTTCCAGGGTGGCCGGCGGGCGTTTCATCACGAACGCGCAGGATTCGGTCAACTCGTACACATTGATGCCCAGCGGTTGCAGGGTTTGCGGCGTCAGGTCGCCGCCCACCCGCATGCCGTAGTCCCAGCCGGCAAAGAAGAAATCCACGTTGGCATTGAGCAGGGTTTCCACCGACGGGTATTTGGCCGCCAGCTCCGGCAGGCCATCGAGGATTTTCTCCATGTCGGGCGTCACTGACTTCCAGCCGCTGATGCCGCTGTAGCCCACCATGCGCGACTTGAGCCCCAGGGCGAGCATCATCTGGGTCATGTTGATGTCATGGCTGACGGCGTGTTTCGGCGCCTGGTTGAAGGTGACTTCGCGATTGCAGCTTTGGATCGTCAATGGGTAGCGGGTGGCCTCGGCCAAAGCATGTGCACTGCCGAGCAGCAGCGGCAGAAGCAGCAGGGAACGCAAGATCATGGTTGGGTTATCCAGGTGATTCGGGGGTGGGCGGCCAAGGGGTGTTCGTCAATCAGCGCCTGCACGCCAAAGACGTCGCGCAATAGCGTGACCGTCAGCACTTCCTTGGGCGTGCCGCTGGCGACGATGTGTCCGTGGTCGATGACGTAGAGCCGATCACAGAACGCGGCGGCCAGGTTCAGGTCGTGGATGCTGGCGAGGGTGCCGATCCCCAGGCGTTTGATCAGTTGCAGCAGTTGGAGTTGATAACGCGGGTCGAGGTGATTGGTCGGCTCATCGAGGATCAGCACCTGCGGCTGCTGCGCCAGGGCGCGAGCCAGGATCACCCGTTGCTTTTCCCCGCCCGAGAGTGTGGCGAAAGCATGGTCGCCGAAGCCTTGCAACCCGACCGCTTCGAGGGCCTCGATGACCAGACGGCGGTCTTCGTGACTGTCGCCATCGAACAGGCCTTTGTGGGGCGTGCGCCCCATGGCGACGACTTCCTGGACCGTCAGGCCGAAGGCGTCGGGAAACTCTTGCAGCACCACAGCGATGCGTTGGGCGCACCAGCGCGAGGACTGTTTCCAGACGTTGTGATGGTCAAGTTTGACCTCTCCCGCCTCCGGCTGACTGAACCGATAGGCGCAGCGCAACAGACTGGTCTTGCCGCTGCCATTGGGCCCGATCAACCCGACAAACTCCCCGGCACCCACCTGCAACGTGGCGTCACGCAGCTGGAACTGATGATGGCAGTGGCCATGGCCCAGGGGTGTCCAGGCGAGGTGGGAGAGGGTTAGTGCGGTCATGCAGCTACTCAAATGGTTGGATCGAGACACAGCCCCCTGTGGGAGCGAGCCTGCTCGCGATAGCGCTGGATCAGCCTGCGCAGAGGTGGCTGACAGACCGCTATCGCGAGCAGGCTCGCTCCCACAGGAACACCGTGTTCACAATTCGCAAGGCGGGCGCGATTGTAGAGGTTTCGCGCCGTCTTTCGTTAACGCACTGTCTTCAACTTGAAGATGAAACCACCTCAGGCTGGCGATTGAAACGGGTGACGAGCCGATCCAGCAACCCCATCACCAGCAGCGACGCCCCCACCAGCGGAAACACCACCGCCAGGGCCAGCATAATGAACACCCCGGTCTTCCAGGTCGGCAAGTCGTGACGCAGTGCCGGTACGCCGAACTTGCCCTGGGGCCGACGCTTCCACCAGATCACCACGCCGCTGACGGCGCTGAGCAGGATCATCAGGCAAATCAGCAACACGATGATCTGGTTCAGCGGGCCGAACATCTTGCCTTCGTGCAGCATCACGCCGGTTTCGGTGGCGCGGGCGACGACGCTGTAATGTTCCCAACGCACATCCGCCAGGACCTTGCCGGTGTACTGGTCCACGTGCAGGGTCGCGTCGTTGCGCGGGTCGTCGGCGAATACAGCGATGGTGAATACGCCGGTAGCGGTGGTCGGCAGGGTGATGCTGTAGCCAGGTTCCACTTTGCGTTCGGTGGCGATGTCCTGCACCGCTTGCAGGCTTATGGTCGGCGCGGCGGGACCTTCATGGGCGCCGCCGTGGGCCATGTGTTCGGCATGGTCGCCGGACATCGGCATCGGGGTATTTTCCACGGCCCAGGGTACGGTCTGGCGGTGCGCATTGTTGAGGCTGCCGGCGGCGACGTCGGACTTGGGCATGTCGTTCCACATGGCAGCCGGGAAGCGGTTCCAGAGGTCAGCATATTGCTTGCCCCAGAAGCCGGTCCAGGTCATGCCGCTGAGCAGCATCACCAGCAGAAACGCCGCGCCCCAGAATCCGACGACCCCATGCAGGTCGCGCCAGAACAAACGACCGCGAGCGCTCCAGCGTGGCCACAACACTCCGGCCGACGACTGCCCGCGAGGCCACCACAGGTACAGGCCCGACACCACCAGGACCACGCCCCAGCCGGCGGCCATTTCCACCAGTCGGTCACCCACGGTGCCGATCATCAACTCACCGTGGATGGCCCGGGCGATGGCTTGCAGGTTGTCCTTGGCGTCCTGTTCACCGAGGACATCGCCATGGTACGGGTCAATGAACACGTTAAGCTCGCGGCCCTTGTCGATCACCACGAATTGCGCACTGCGCTCGGCATTGATCGGCGGCAGGTACTGTTTGACCTGGCCTTGAGGGTAGGCTTGCCTGACCTGTTTGAGCAGGTCGTCCGCCGCCATCGTGTGATGGCCGGCCGGCACGTTCAGCAGGCTGCCGTACATCAGAGGGTCGAGTTGCGGCTTGAACAGGTAAATGATGCCGGTCAGGGCCAGCATCACCATGAACGGCGCCACGAACAGCCCGGCATAAAAATGCCAGCGCCAGGCCAGGTTGTAGAAATTGGGTTTCGGTTGGCTCATTTTAGAAGCGCTCCGCAGGGCAAATGTGATCGTTATGTTTTTTGCGGTTGCTGCGCAACCGATCGCGGGCAAGCCTTGCTCCCACAGTACTTGTCAGTGCAGTGGGACAAGTTGTGCCCCTCAGCAATGAACTACCTGTGGGAGCAAGGCTTGCCCGCGATGCTTTCAGAAACTCATATCCACCTTGGTCCAGAGCGTGCGCCCCGGTTCGTTGATGGCTTGCGGGTCACTCGCCGGGTAGCCGAACCCGGCGTTGCCGGCCAGGTTCAGATGTTCGGCGTAGGCTTTGCCGAACAGGTTGTCGACGCCGCTGCTGACCTTCCAGTGTTTATTGATGCGGTAGGCACCGTTGAGGGAGAACACCCCGAACCCGGAACTCTTGCCGTAGTCCTTGCCCACCACGTTGCCCTTGTTCTCGTCGACACGGTTTTGCGCGGCCACCACGCGCCACAGGGCACCGGCGCTCCAGCGATCTTCGCTGTAGGTCAGGCCCAGGCGGGCGTCGAGCGGCGGCATCTGTGCCAGGGCGCTGCCATCGCTGCTGTTTTTGCCCCAGGCGTAGGCCAATGTTGCATCGGCTTTCCAGCGCTCGGTCAGCTTGTAGGCCGCGCCCAGCTCACCGCCCATGATCCGTGCATCAATGTTCTCGGCCCGGGAGGTGGTGCCCATCATGCCGGGCGTGTAATCGAACAGGATGTAGTCGCGCACCTGCCCGACATAACCCGACGCCCAGGCTTCGAGGGTTTCGGTTTTGTACTGCAGGCCGAAGTCGAGTTGGGTGGTTTTCTCCGGTTTGATCGAGTCGAAAGCATTCAGCGAACCGGCGGGGCCGGCGTTGGCCGAAAACAGCTCCCAGTAATCCGGGAAACGTTGCGCGTGGCCCAGGCCCGCATAGAGGGTAGTAGGGCTGTCGGCCAGATCGTGTTCGTAGCGTACGAAACCACTGGGCAGCGTGTCGGCGCGGGTTTGGTCGGCAGTGGGATTGGGCCGGACGGACATGCCGGAGCCGATGCTTTGGCGGTAATCCTTGGCCGAGGCGCGGTCGAGGCGGGCGCCGCTGACCAGCCGGTCGCGGTCGGCGGCGTACCAGGTCAACTCACTGAACACGCCGTAGTTATGAAAGTCGGCGTCCTTGGTGCGCGGCCGTTCCTTGTAGGTGTCGATGCCCATGCTGCTGCGTTGGCGATGCTCGTTGGTCTGGGCGTCCAGGCCACTGATCAATTGCACATCGGCCCAGCGCCAGGTGGCCTTGATGCGTGCGCCGAGGGTGCGGCGGTCGACGTTGGACGCCATGGGGCCGGCCATCATCCCGGTGCCGGACGGCGTGCGCAGCGTGTAGTTGTCCATCACATGGTCGGCGTAGTTGTAGTAGACCTGCGCTTCGAGCGTATCCAGCACATCGCCCATGTTCGAACGCTCGAAACGCAAGCCCAGGCTTTCACGCTTGAACTGCGAGCCATCCATGCCACGTCCGGCGTAGCGTGCTTCACCGTCGCCCTTGCCAGCGGTCAGTTCCAGCAGGGTATCGGCATCCGGCGTCCAGCCCAGCGTCACGTCGCCGTTCCACTTGTCGTAGCGCGACGGCACCGTGTCGTTGTTGCCGTCACGATAATCGTCTGAATGAGCGGTGTTGCCGATCACCCGCACGTAACCCAAAGACCCGCCGGCGGCCGCATCCACGACCTTGTCGAAGCGCCCGTTGGAACCGGCCAGTACGCTGGCGTTGACCCGGGTGCCCAGTTCGCCGAACTGCTCCGGCTCGCGTTCGAACAGCACGGTCCCGGCCGATGCACCAGGGCCCCAGAGCACGGTTTGCGGGCCCTTGATAACGGTGAGTTTGTCGTAGGTTTCCGGCGAAATATAGGACGTCGGCGCGTCCATCCGGCCCGGGCAAGCGCCCAGCAGCATGCTGCCATTGGTGAGAATGTTCAGCCGCGAGCCGAACATGCCCCGCAGTACCGGGTCGCCATTGGTGCCGCCGTTGCGCACCAGGGCGAAGCCGGGAATGGTCTTGAGATAATCGCCGCCGTCGCTGGCCGGCACCGGTTGGCGCGGATCCTTGGGGTTGGTGACCACGGTCAGGGGCGAGCTGGGAGCGACGGCGGTAATGACCGTCGGGCTCAGCTCTTCGATCTGAGCTTCGTGGTGAGCATGCTCGTCGGCCAGCGCACAGGGCGTGAGCAGCAGGCCGCACAGTGCGGTGGCGGTGTAGCGAAAACGAACCCGTGGCTCGTTCGGGGAGCAGCGAACCTGGGCTGCGCCCAATGCGATGTCGGCAGAAAACCTGGACATGATGATTCCATCGAACAGACGTAAACGACACGGTCGGGCAACCTGGGGCTGTCTTTTGCGACCGGGTGAGGTAAGTGTCGGGGGTCTACGCGTCGAGGGGCGGTGCGCGGGTGCGGGCACCGGGGAAGAATGACGTCCGGGCATGGCCCAGGCGTGGCGAGGGGCTGGTGTAGGTGTGGGGTGGCAGGGTATCGAAGACGGCGAAGCTATGCCCCCCCGTCAGCGCGGGGCAATTGAACAGCAGGCTGCAATAACCACACTTTTCCCACAGTACGTGATGCTCGCTCTGGGGCGGGCAATGTTCGGCTTTCGGTGCTTCATGCTCGGCGTGAACGCCCGCCGACATGTCCATTTCCATGTTCATGGTCATGGACGAAGACATGCGCTGATCCATCGGCATCGACTGAGAAATCAGCGGACCGATAAAGATCATCAGCATGGCGAACAGGCTGATCCAGCTGCCGCGTGTCAGGCTCATCAGCTGACGGCGGGGCATGACCGACCTGGCGCGGGGCGTTCGCATGGGCAAAGGTGATCAGTGGGCGTGCGTTTGGGTTTTGCTGCTGTCGGGGGCTTTTTTCTGCACCGCGACATCGACCGTGACATCCCCCGCTTTTTCGAAATGCAGGGTCAGAGGGAAGCGTTTGCCGTCGCTGAGCAGGCTGCGATCCTCCAGCCCCAGCAGCATCACGTGATAAGCCATCGGCGCGAAGGTGACAGTCGCACCGGGGGCGATATCAACGACGGGCACCGCTTGCATTTTCATCAGGTCGTTTTGCATCACGTGTTCGTGGAGCTCGGCTTTGTCGGCAATCGGCGAATCGACGCTGAGCAGTTTGTCGGCGGTTGTGCCCTTGTTGTGAATCACGAAGTACGCGGCCACGGTCGGCGCATTGGGCGGCAACTCCTGGGACCATGGATGAGCGATTTCAAGCTCGCCCGCTTTGTACTGGTGAGCTTGGGCGAAGCCGACGGGAAGCAGCAGGGCGGCCAGCAGGATAAGTCTGTTCAGCATGGGTCATTCTCCGGAACGATTCAGGGCGCAGGGGCATGCGGGAAGAATCAGGCCAGAGGTGAGGCGCGGGGATTGAGGCTCGGCCATTGCTGGCGCGGTGTGGGGCTGTCGAGCAGTGGGTGGGCAGCGCCGCGATGGGCCGGCTGAGCATTTAGGTACAACTGCGGCTCGTGCCCGGTGAGCGCCACCAAGGGCGGCGACCCCGCACAGCACCAGCAATGCTGCATCGTCGAGTGATCGTCGTTCTGCGGCGTGCTCTGCTCGAACTTGCCCAGGGAAATCGCCACCAGTTTCGTTCCGCTGGAAGAGCAGAAACTGCCCCACAGCAATTGCTCGGCTGGCGACTGGGCCTGTGCCATCGCCCCACCGCTGCCGGAAAGCGGCATGGCAAGCATGTTGAACAGCACTGCGAAGCAGGCGATCCAGGCAAATGCAAGCCGTTGTCGGGACATGGGGCAATCCGCTCGATGGTCGATCAGGTGGCGGTATTTAGCCTGATCGGGGTTGATAAGTAAAAAGAGCACGTGCGGTGTAGGGTCGCAGGGCTTGGGTTAACAGTAGCAACAGATCTTCAAGGAAGTGCTTTTATGGCAAGGGATTTTGATCATCTCCGGCTCTGCGTTCAAAAGCAGAGTAGGGGCTTCATCATGTGTTTATAGCTTCGTGTCAGGGCCATAGCATTCCTTTGAAAATCTAGGGGTGTGCGCACTCTTTGTGGCGAGGGGATTTATCCCCGTTGGGGCGCGAAGCGGCCCTGGGTGCAGGGGACTGTCAGACCAAATGCCGAAGCCCCTGCAGCACCTCACCCACCGTCCCAAACTCCCGATCCACCCCCGGCAACACCGGCCGCTTCAACACCAACACCGGCAGCCCCCGCTCCCGCGCTACTTCCAGCTTCGGCTCGGTGGCCGTGCTGCCGCTGTTCTTGCTGATCAGCACATCGATCCGCCGCCGTTCGAACAGTTCGCGCTCACCGTCAATATGAAACGGTCCACGAGCACCTATGACTTCGCAGCGCTCATTACCGGGGTAAACCTCCAGGGCCCGCAGGGTCCAGAATTGCTCGGGCGGGATTTCGTGCAGGTGTTGCAGCGGCTCGCGGCCAAGGGTGAAGAGGGGGCGGTGGAACGGCAGCAGGGCCTGGATCAGTTCGGCCCAGTCGGCCACTTCGCGCCAGTCATCCCCGGCCTGGGGTTGCCATGCCGGACGGCGCAGGGCCCAGCAGGGAATGCCGCAAGCGCGGGCTGCGTGGGCGGCGTTGTGGCTGATCTGTGCGGCGTAGGGGTGGGTCGCATCCAGCAACAGGTCGATGCTTTGGTCACGAATGAATTGCGTCAGCCCTTCGGCGCCGCCGTAGCCGCCGACGCGCACCTGACAGGTCAGGTCGGTGGGAACGCGGCCGATCCCCGCCAGGCTGTAGAGGTGTGTTGGGCCCAGGGTGCGGGCGATGGCCAGGGCTTCGGTGACACCCCCCAGCAGCAGGATGCGTTTCATTTGAAAGCTCCGGCGTGACCGACGACGGCGCCCTGGCGGTCGATGGCGAAGACTTCGACCTGGACCTGGGCTGGTACGATGCCGCGAGCGAAGGCCAAGGCGTGTTCGCAGACTGCGTCGCCGAGGGCGATGCCAGCGGCGCTGGCCATCGCCAGGGCTTGCTGGCTGGTGTTGGCCTGGCGAATGCCTTGCTGCAATGCCTCATCGGCACCGATGGCGGCTGCCCATTGCGCCAGTTGTGGCAGGTCGATACTTGAATGACGGCTGTGCAGGTCCATGTGACCGGCGGCCAATTTGCTGATTTTGCCAAAGCCGCCACAGAGGCTGAGTTTCTCCACGGGCACCTTGCGCACATGCTTGAGCACCGCCCCGACAAAATCGCCCATTTCGATCAGGGCGATTTCCGGCAGGTTGTAGACCCGGCGCATGGTGTCTTCGCTGGCGTTGCCGGTGCAGGCGGCGATGTGCAGGTAACCGTTGGTTTTCGCCACGTCGATGCCCTGGTGGATCGAGGCAATGTAGGCCGCGCAGGAGAATGGTCGGACGATGCCGCTGGTGCCGAGGATCGACAGGCCGCCGAGGATCCCCAGCCGGGGATTCATGGTTTTCAGCGCCAGCGCTTCGCCGCCCTCAACGTTGACCGTGACCTCGAAGCCGCCGGCATACCCGGCTTGCTCGGCCAGCCGTCCCAGGTGGTCGCCGATCATTTTACGTGGTACCGGATTGATCGCCGGCTCACCGACGTCCAATACCAATCCTGGCCGCGTCACGGTGCCCACGCCACGCCCGGCAATGAAGCGCACCCCAGGCTCGGCTGTCAGCCGCACTTGGGAAAACAGCAGCGCGCCGTGGGTCACGTCCGGGTCATCGCCGGCGTCCTTGATCGTCCCGGCTTCGGCGCCTTGCTCGGTCAGGCGGCAGAATTCCAGGCGCATCTGCACGTGCTTGCCTTTGGGCAGCACGATCTCCACGGCATCGGCCTGGATGCCGCAAAGCAGCAGCCGGGCGGCCGCCAGACTGGTGGCGGTGGCGCAACTGCCGGTGGTCAGGCCGCTGCGCAGGGGCGCGGGTTGTTCGGCGGTTTCGTCACGCATCGAAGGGTTTGACCAGGTCGAGCAAGGTGATGGGCAATGCCTGGCGCCAGGTGTCGAACTCGCCCAATGGCTGGGCCTGGGCGATGTGGATACGGGTCAGTTCGCCGCCATGAAGTTCGCGCCAGTTCATCAGCGTCATCTCGCTCTGCAGCGTCACGGCGTTGGCCACCAGCCGTCCGCCGGGCTTGAGTCGAGCCCAGCAAGCGTCGAGCACGCCCTCGCGGGTTACGCCGCCGCCGATGAATACCGCGTCCGGCGGCTCCAGTCCTTCCAGAGCCTGCGGTGCCCGCCCGCGGATCAGTTGCAGACCGGGCACGCCTAGGGTGTCGCGGTTTCGTTCGATCAACCCTTGGCGGCCTTCGTCGGCCTCGATGGCCAGGGCTCGGCAACTGGGGTGGGCGCGCATCCATTCGATACCGATGGAGCCGCTGCCCGCCCCCACATCCCAGAGCAATTCACCGGGCATCGGGGCCAGACGGGCGAGGGTAATGGCGCGCACGTCACGTTTGGTGAGCTGGCCGTCATGTTCAAACGCAGTGTCCGGCAAACCGGCCAGGCGCGACAGGCGCAACGCCGAGGGTTCGGCGCGGCATTCGATGGCGATCAGGTTCAGGTCCGCGACGGTGGGATCGGACCATTGTGCCGCACAGCTTTCGATCCGCCGTTCGGCGGCGCCGCCCAGATGTTCGAGCACGGTCATGGGGCTGGGGCCGAAGCCGCGCTCGCGAAGTAGCGCCGCCACGGCGGCAGGACTGTGGCGGTCGTTGCTCAGCAGCAACAGCCGGACGCCTGTGGATAAGTGAGCGCTGAGTGCCGCCAGGGGCCGTGCCACCAGCGACAGGGTGACCACCTCCTGCAAGGGCCAACCCATGCGGGCCGCCGCCAGCGAACAGGACGATGGCGCTGGAATGACCCGCATCTGCTCGCCAGGCAGGTGTTTGGCGAGGCTGGCGCCTACGCCATAGAACATGGGATCGCCGCTGGCCAGCACGCACACGGGGTCTCCGCGCCGTGCCAGCAGCGGTTCGAGGGAAAATGGACTGGGCCACAGCTCCCGTTCACCGCGGATGCACAGCGGCAATAGCGCCAACTGGCGCTCACTGCCCAGAATACGCGAGGCCTGCAGCAAAGCGTGGCGAGCCGCTCGGCCCAGGCCCTTGAAGCCGTCTTCACCGATGCCCACTACGGTCAGCCAGGGGGTCATCTCTGTTCCTCGAATGGATAGGTTTGATCGGCGGGCTTGTTGCGCACGCGAACCGGGCCGCCATCATACCGTGCGCCTTCGGTTATGGCGTGGGCCGTTGGGAGCCTGCCGGCGTGCGGCACCGATTCAGACAGACCGCTTCGCGAGCAGGCTCGCTCCCACAGTTTTGATCGGGGGAGGCACAAGGTCTGTGTTTGCCACAGGTCCCCTGTGGGAGCGAGCTTGCTCGCGATGGCGCCGGCACATTCAACATCACCGTCTCAAGCAGGCAGCCGATTCATCGGTAGACGTATTTGAGGATATAGGCATACAGATCGTTGTAGACCGAGTCGGGTACGTGTTCAGCATGGGGCTGGGTCTTGAGCAGTGTCAGGTGGCACTCCTTTACCATTTCTTCGCGGTCGCCGATGAGGTGGAGGCGGTTGTTGGTGATGATCTCGAAGGCATTTGCATAAACCACCTTCGGTCCCGCGATGAGCAAAGTCCCGTCCGGATCGAGGGTATAGGTGCTTTGGGTGCGCAGGATCCGTTCCTTCAAAGGGCCGAACCCGCGCTCGTACAAGCATATCTGCGAGCCGCTGACTGCTTTGGCCGCCGTCTCGATAGCCAGCAGGGTCGGCTGGGCGTTGCCCAGGCTGGCATTGAGCGCCGATAGCGTGACGAACCTTTCCAGCTCCTGTTTTTCCAGGCTTCTGAGGGCTCTTTTGATACTCGATAGATGAGCGAACTCTTTTTTGCAGGCGATGATGTGGGTTTCCAGCTGATAGCCCGCTGCCGTGGCCATCGCCGGGAAGGCCGCGAAATCGATGCTATCGAACGCGCATTCCATGATGATGTTGTATTTTTTCCTGAACGCCTCTGCGAAGATTTTCGAGCAAACCTCTCGAACAAAGGCCTCTGTATGCTCATAAGCATGCAGCACACCGCGTTTGATCATTTCGGCGTAGTGAGGGTGTTTTTCCCGGTACTCGGGCAGGTACAGGCGCACATGATTGTCGTAGCGTTGGGAGGGCAGGAGGCTTTTTTCCAGCAGATAGGTTTTACCCGATCCCTGCGATCCGGCGACGATCAGCATTTTGGGGACGGACTCGACCGTAATGCCATTGAACAGCGTGTCGGTGATTCCGGTGAATGCGGTCGTGACCTGTTCCGGGGTGTAGGCGTAATTCGATGTGTGTGGCATATCCTGATGTCCTTATCAAAGATTCCCATGAAGTGAAGTGAGTGGTTGCCCTTTGAATAAAGCGGGGTTTTGCGGCTTGTTCAAATGAGCATGTGTTCCAAGATATGTGCCTGTTTTTTAAGGTAAAAATCCCTACATGGAAGGCGCCGGAAACTTACGTCAGCGTGCCTGACACCGAACCCCTTTGGCGGGCTTGCTCGCGAAGGCGTTGGCACATTCAACATCACCCTTTCAGGTGGACCGCTATCGCGAACAGGCTCGCTCCCCCCGTTTTGTGGCCGTGATCGGCTCCCTGGCGCAGCGCGATGCCCGCAATCCGACCAGCAAGCTTTTCATGCCCCCCGGCAAAGCAGGCATAATGGCGGGCCTTCGCCGTTGCGGCGTGCCTTATCGACCGGTTTGCCCTTGAACGAACGTCCATCATCCAGCGTCATACGCCCCTCGGGTTGTCCGGGGTTGCTGCGTGTCGTCCAGGCGCTGGACGGAGGGATCTGCCGGATCAAGCTCGACGGTGGTTCCATCCAGGCGGATCAGGCCGACGCCGTGGCGTTGGCGGCCGAGCGGTTCGCCGGTGGCGTCATCGAGGCGACCAACCGCGCCAACCTGCAAATCCGTGGGATTGGGCCCCAGCACGATGCGTTGATCGAGCCCTTGCTGAACGCCGGACTTGGCCCCCGCAAACTAGCCGGCGATGACGTGCGCAACCTGATGCTCAGCCCCACGGCCGGGATCGACCGGCAGATGCTGCTCGATACCCGTCCGTTGGCCGCGCGGATTCTTTTCACCCTGCAAACCCATGAACGCTTCCATGAGCTGTCGGCCAAGTTCGCCGTGCAATTGGACGGCGGGGAAGGGTTGGCGATGCTTGAACATCACCATGACCTGTGGCTCTCGGCGCTGGTTCGCAACGGCGAACCGTGGCTGGCCTTCGGGCTGGCCGGCACCCCGCTGGATAAGCCGGACGGCGCTGTGCGCCTGGCCCAGGGACATGATTTGGTGGTAGCGGTGCTGGAGTTGTTTCTCGACCTGGCCCGTCCCGACCAGACGCGCATGCGTCACGTGCTGGCCGAAATCCCGAGGGATGAGTTCCTCGTCCAGTTGGCCCGCCGCGTGGCGTTGCAGCCCCCTCCGGATTGGCGGCGGGGCGAGTCCATCGACGGATTGCACATCGGCATCCATTCCCAGTACGACGACCGGGTCTACGTTGGCGCGGCGGCGCCTCTGGGCCGGCTCGACGCCGTCATGCTGCGCGCAGCGGCGCAATTGGCGCGGGACAAGGGCGACGCCAGCCTGCGTTTCAGCCCCTGGCAGAGCCTGTTGTTGCCCAACGTGCGCCGCGAGGATGCGCCCGGTGTGCGGGCGCGGCTCGAGGAGTTGGGGCTGTTGTGCTCGCTCGAGCAACCCCTGGCGCAACTCATCGCGTGTACCGGCTCCAGTGGCTGTGGCAAAGCCCTGGCCGACACCAAGGCCGATGCTCGTCAATTGGCCGAGCTGCTGCAACGCCAGGGCCGTGCCCTGAAGATCCATCTCTCGGGCTGTCCGCGTTCCTGCGCAGCGGCCCATGTCGCGCCCGCCACCTTGCTGGCGGTCGCCCCCGGTCGTTACGACCTGTATTTTCGCGATGCGACGCTGCCGGGTTTCGGCGCGTTGCAGGCGCACGATCTAACTATTGAAGCGCTCGGCCACTGGCTCGACGCTCGCCCCCGGAGCCCCCTTGATGCTTGATTACATCCGCGACGGTCAGGAGATCTATCGCAACTCCTTCGCGATCATTCGCGCCGAAGCCAACCTGGCGCGCATTCCGGCCGACTTGGAAAAACTCGCGGTGCGGGTGATTCACGCCTGCGGCATGGTCGAGGCCGTCGATGGCCTGCAGTTTTCCGAGGGCGCCGGCACGGCGGGACGCCAGGCGCTGGCCGCCGGTGCGCCGATCCTGTGCGATGCGCGGATGGTCAGCGAAGGCGTGACCCGGGCTCGCCTGCCAGCGAACAATCCGGTGATCTGTACCTTGCGCGACGAGAGCGTGCCGGCGTTGGCCCTTGAATTGGGCAACACCCGTTCGGCGGCCGCCCTGGAGCTTTGGCGTCCGCATCTGGAAGGCAGTGTCGTGGTGATCGGCAACGCGCCGACCGCGCTGTTCTACCTGTTGGAAATGCTCGATGCCGGCGCGCCGAAACCGGCACTGATCCTGGGCTTCCCGGTGGGCTTCGTCGGGGCCGCCGAGTCCAAGGCGATGCTGGCAGCCAACAGCCGTGGCGTGCCGTTCGTGATCATGCAAGGCCGGCTCGGCGGCAGCGCCATGGCCGCCGCCGCCGTCAACGCCCTCGCTACGGAGATTGAATGATGCAGCAGCCTGGACGTCTGATCGGCCTCGGCGTAGGCCCCGGTGACCCGGAACTGATTACGGTCAAGGCCCTGCGCCTGCTGCGCGAATCGCCGGTGGTGGCGTACTTTGTCGCCAAGGGCAAGAAGGGCAACGCTTTCGGCATCATCGAGGCGCATTTGCAGGAGGCGCAGACGTTGCTGCCGCTGGTCTATCCGGTGACTACCGAAGCGCTGCCGGCCCCGCTGTCCTATGAACAGGTCATCGCCGACTTCTACGACACCGCTGCCGAGCAGTTGGCCGTGCATCTGGATGCCGGTCGTGATGTGGCGGTGATCTGCGAGGGTGATCCATTCTTCTACGGCTCCTACATGTACCTGCACGATCGCCTGGCCGAGCGCTATGACGCCGACGTGATTCCTGGCGTGTGCTCGATGCTCGGTGGCGCCTCGGTGCTGGGTGCGCCGCTGGTCTATCGCAACCAGAGCCTGTCGGTGCTCTCCGGCGTCTTGCCCCACGACGATCTCAAACGTCGCCTGGCCGACGCCGATGCGGCGGTCATCATGAAGCTGGGGCGTAACTTCCCCAAGGTCCGGCAGGTGCTCCAGGAACTGGGCCTGGACGGTCGGGCGTTGTACGTCGAGCGGGCAACCATGGCCAACCAGAAGATCGTGCCGCTGGATGAAGTCGAGCCGATGTCCTCGCCGTACTTCTCGCTGATCATCGTGCCCGGCGAACGGTGGCAGGGTTGATGACTTCCAAAGTGCCGGCCATTGTCATCCTCGGCCCGGGCAGTCTCGCCACCGCCCGGCGGATCCAGCAGCGCTACCCTGACGCCCTGATTCATGGCCTGAGCGGACGGGTTGAGGGCGTGGATCGTCCCTACCACGAGTTCGGCGCGACGTTGCGCGAGCTCTACCAACAGGACACGCCGATCATCGCCCTGTGCGCGGCCGGCATCGTCATCCGCACGCTGGCGCCGCTGCTGCTGGAAAAAGGCGTCGAGCCGCCGGTGCTGGCGGTGGCCGAGGACGGCAGCGCGGTGGTGCCGCTGCTTGGCGGGCTGGGCGGGGTCAATGTCATGGCCCGTGATATCGCCACAGCACTGCAAGTCACCCCGGCGATCACCACCAGCGGTGAATTGCGTTTTGGCACTTGCCTGCTCAATCCGCCGAGTGGCTACAGCCTCGGCGATCTGGAGCAAGGTAAGCGTTTTGTCTCCGATCTGCTGGCAGGTGAATCGGTGCGCATCGAAGGCGCCGCGCCGTGGCTGGCTCAGGCGCAGTTACCCGAGGATGAACGGGCACGGTTGGCGATCCGTATCGACAGTGCTGCGGGTACACCGGCGGCGGATGAGCTGCGTATTTATCCGCGCAATGTGCTGGTGGCGTTGAGTGCAGGGGCGTCGGCGGACATCGGCGCGATACTGGAGCAGGCCGGCCTCGCGCCGCAGTCGCTGGCGTGCCTGTTGGCGGCGGACAGCGACATGGCCCGTCCTGAGCTGCACGAAACGGCATCGGCCTTGGGTGTGCCGCTGCGTTTTGCCGCAACCAATGGCAACCTCGAAACAGGGTTGAGCGATGCCCTCGGCCAACCGGCATCGCTACAGGTCATGGGCAGCCATGCCATCGCCGTGGCCGAGCAGCCCCTCGACCCCGAACAGATCGGCCGCCCGCGCGGGCGTCTTGCCGTGATCGGCCTTGGCCCCGGCGCTGCCGAGTTGATGGTGCCGGCCGTGCGCGCCGAACTCGACCGTGCCACCGATGTGCTGGGCTACGAAACCTACGTGCGCATGGCCGGTCCCTTCCGGCCCGATCAGGTGCAGCACTGCACCGACAACCGCGAGGAAATGCAGCGTGCCCGTCATGCCTTCGAGCTGGCAGCCCAAGGGCGATCCGTGGTGGTGGTGTCGTCCGGCGATCCAGGCGTGTTCGCCATGGCCGCCGCGGTGCTCGAAGCGCTGCACGAGTCGACGGATGCCCATTGGCATAGCGTCGACCTGCAAATCCTTCCGGGCGTCTCGGCTTCCCTCGCCACCGCCGCCCAGGCCGGTGCGCCGCTGGGTCATGATTTTTGCGTGATGTCGCTGTCGGACAATCTCAAACCGTGGTCGATCATCGAGAAACGCCTGGATCTGGCGGCTGAAGCAGACCTGGCCCTGGCGTTCTACAACCCGATCTCCCGTTCCCGACCGTGGCAGCTGGGGCGAGCGCTGGAGATCGTTGCGCAACATCGCACGCCGCACACGCCGGTGGTGTTGGGGCGTGATATCGGTCGTCCGGGCCAGACCCTACGGGTCACGACATTGGGACAGTTGACCCCGGACCAGGTGGACATGCGCACCATGGTGCTGATCGGTTCCTCCACCACGTGTGTATTCCCGCGCGCCGAAGGGGGCGACTGGGTGTACACGCCGCGTTGGTATGGCAGCAAACCGCTCTGATAAAACCCGGCGGCCCGCCTGGGCCGCCTCTATCTGACTTCGTCATGTTCGAGACTTCGTGGGTACAGGACGTCCCGCTGTTTGACGCTGTAGACGTCGCGAATACCTGTTTGTTTGAATAATGAAATAAATATTCGATGCGCGAGCGCTAAGTCATTGTGTTCGGAAACTTATTGAATTCCTTGTGAGTTGAACAACGTTCGAAGTGTGGGCTATGTTTGCTTCCGCTTTGAAATTGATTGGGACTGTAAAGTGCTGTTTGCGGCCTGAGTGAACGCTGTTGTTGGGGCGCACTGGGGATGGCTGCTACTTATCTATTGCAGGAGAGAGCGCGCAACTTCTCCTGACAAGATTATTTCTTTGGATGACTTGATGCAGAGGCTGCCCGAGTGCTTGGAAGCGCTTGTCGGCGGTCATCGTGCAAGGCTGTCCTGTTATATACGATAAATGGAAGTATTGTTTATGAGTGAACCTGAGCGTTCATCGGCGGATGACTACGTCGATTTTGTGAGTTTGTTGAAACTAAAGGATCTTGAACAGGCCTTAATACCGTACAAGGGTTCGGAACAATATGATTCGGTGCTTCGGTATTACTTTGGTTGTATTGCCCTGTTGGATTCTGCGCGCATGTTGGAACCGTTGGGGCTGCTCAAGCAGGCGGTGGGAACCTTGCAGGGAAACAGCCGGCGCCGTCGTGCGCCGGAGCCGCTGAGCACCGATGGCGCCGGGCCTGCGAACCTGGCGCAGATACAAAACAAAATCGAGGGTTTCGAAGCGCGCCTGCACAACAGCTTCGAGCAGTTGAAACTACCCGCTACCGAAGTGCCGAAAAACCTGCATTTTGTCTGGCTTGGGGGCGGCGTCGGGGCGATTCAGCGTGATTACATCAATATCTGGAAAAAGGTGATGGGCCCGCAGGGCTATCGCCTCAGTCTCTGGTATGACAGCGACGCGCTGCTGGCCTATGAGACCAACCGGATCATTGTCGAAGCCGCGAAGGCCGATGCCATGCTCAATGGCGGGCAGGCCAGTGTCGATCCGTTGGAGTTGGGCGACCGTTATGAAGAACGCGCCATCGTCCTGAAGCAGCAGATGTATGCGCATATCACCAAGGTTGTGAAGAACGGCGGCAGTGCCGATGAGGCTCGAATCGATCTGCTGGTTCGCGCCTACGGCCAGGATAAGGCGCGGCTCAATACCCTGATGAACGATAACCGCCTCAGCCTCACGGCCTTGGCTGAGGGTTGCCTGAGCCTGCGCGACGTTGCCGCCGGTCAAGCACCCCTTCACTTGCGGGATATCTACGAGCGCGAGATCAGTCTGCGTGGCATGTTTGCCGGGGGCTCCGACATTGTGCGTGTCGAAGCCCTGTTCGCCGAAGGGGGCAGCTATGTCGATATCGATCACCTGCCGCCCTTGCTGGAGAAACTGGGGGAGGTGGACATTCGTGAGTTCAAGACCGACGCGCGCCTGGGGGTGTTGCAGTTGTTGCTTGATCGAAACCCGGATTGGATGCCCGGCCGTCAGGCATTGCGCAGCCAGTACACGGATTATCTCCACGCGATCCCGTCGCAGCATCGCGATGCGCTGGAGCGGTTCGCTAAAAGCCAGCCCGAGTTGAACCGCGTTTTTCGCCCGCCGGTGGAGCGTCTGGCGCGTCCGTACGAGCTGCGCGCCGTTGCCGCGCGAAACTCGTTGAGCAACGCTTTTTTGATGGGCCACCCTGGGGCGGCGATGCTCAAAACCGTGCTCGAGCGTTTCAGGCTCAACTATGAAATCGTCGATGCCACCGCGCGCCTGGCCGATGAGCAAAACGTTGCCCTTACCGATGCCCAGAGCATGATCGGCCTTGCGCGTCAGGCCGCAACGCAGGTTTTCGGTGCGTTTCACGAACTGTCGCCGGAAGCGGAAATGGCCGCGGCGTTTCTGGTGGAGGCGGCCGCCACTTACTACAGCGACGGTATCCGCCCCCAGAGCGAAGTGACGATCTACCTGACCGGCCCAGCCGCCATGCGCGAGGGGATGGCCGATTACCACCGGGCGCATTTCACCCCGCGAACCGCCGAGCAGTGGCGCGCGGAGGCGGCCATCGCCGCCGTCGGCAGCGTCAATGGGGCCACCGAGGAGGAGCTGGATCACTCCTGGAAGGAAAACGAAAGTGACACCGGGCAATGGCTCGTTAACGAGAAAAAACGCTGGCAAGAGGGCCGGTTCAAGGCTCGTTATGCCGGCGATATGGCCGAGCTGCTCAAATACCGTACGCTCCAGTTCGATGAAGGCTGGCCGGTGATCGAGGGGCGACATGTGTTGTCCACCGAGCTTTTGCAGCATCTTGCCGATGAGCTGGGTAAGCCGTTCATGCAGATGATGAGTCTGGGCCATGACGGGACGGTGATTTTCGACAAGGCGATACCGCTGGGTTTTGATGAACGTCAGTCGATCCTCGCCCAAAGCGCCAGTGCGTTGCCGCCAGCATCGTTGAGCGATCAGCAAACGCGCCGGTTGTCCGTCGTTGAGCTTCTGGAGCGCCTCGCCAAAGGTGATTTTGAAGTCGCTCAATTGAGTCCCCTGCAACGTCTGCTGCTGGGGGGCTTGACCGGTGCGACGGCCTTGGATAATCGCAGCTTCGATGCGGTACGCCCGCAGTTGGATAACCTGGCCAACAACGTCGCGAACCAGGGAAGCGCCGGCGGCTATGCAACGATCGAGCATGCGTTGTACCAACGTAAGGCGCCGGCTTTTCTGGCCGGGCTTGCCAGTGCGGCCGAGTATCCGCCAGGGCATGAGGAGACCGCCCTGGCCCTGAAGAAAAACGCCCTGGAGCAGCCTTTGACATTGCGCCAATGGGGCCAGCACGTCGCCCGGATCCGCCAGGTGGCGAAGCTTGAATACCGTGTCCGGGTCGTTGAACGCCTCGGTACTGTCCTGGACGATTTCGATGCCGACACAATCAAGCTTGTACCTCAGGATCTGCTGCTCCAGGGCGATGGCGACAGGGTGGGCGGACGTTGTTATCCCTTGGCCCTGGCAATGGCGGCAGCCTTGTCGCAGGACAAGGTTGCGTCAACACCTTGCGTGAGCGGTTCTACCTGGGGGTGATCGAGCCTCAGGCCAGTGATTCGCAGACGTTCCTCAACTGCGTGGAGTCGTTGCGCGACGTGCAGATCGGCGACGTCGGCCGTGGGTTGGCGCGCTCGGATCTGAATGCGGTGGTGGACATTCTGCAAGCCAGGACCACGACCAGCACGCTGATGCTCAACTCCGATAATCACGCCATGCTGGTGGCCAAGACCCTAGAGGGGGAGCGCAGTACGTATCACTTCTACGATCCGAACTTTGGCGTATTCGAGTTCCAGCAGGCGACACGCTTCAGGCAAGCCTTGGAGCAGTTCTTCCTTCAGCACGAGATGGCCAGTTATTACGCCGCGTATGGCGATGCGGCGCGCCCGACCTTCGATCTCATCGACCTGGACGGTGCCAAGGTGGCGAGCCTGGCATTGTCTGGTGCAATTGATGTTTCCAAACTGCTGCAACCCGGCGCGCTGCCCGGGCAGGCGCTGCGCCCGGTCAGGCAGCGCCTGGCCAATGCCCGGGGGCAGTCGCTGCAGAGTAATCCTCGACTGGGCAACTGTCTGCTGGCGCTGGATGGCCAGTGGTGGGGGCAACAGATCGCGCAGGCAACGGCCCATCTTCAGCAGGCGGGTCAATTGGCATCAGGCCTTGTGCCGTTGTTCGAAACCCTGGAGGTCATGTCGAACGGATCGTACCGCATAAGCCTGATCGATCCTGAGAGTCCCGAGCACCTGGTACGGGTCGTCACTGACGACCATCGACTCTTGCGTATAAAAAGCTACCTCTCGGAACGTTTTTCAGCCTTGGCCAATAAACCGTCCGTGCCCAGCGATCCCACCGAAGTGGGCAGCGTCCATACCCTGAACGCCGGTTTCGCCATACAGGCATTGATGAATGCATTGAGACGGCAGGAAGGGCCTGATCGCTCCCTGACGCTGGCGGTGCGCTTGCATGGCTATGTCAATTACGCGCAATTGGTTCACGGCAACGTGGTGGATATCGCGGGCCTGGTGGGGCTGGTGCGTCAGGCACTGGCTGAAGAAAAACTGATTGCCCGTACCGTCGCGCCAGTGGTGAAGGCGGCGGTGGGAAGCAGCGTGAGCGAAGCGACAGGGGGGCTGCTGCAACTGGCGAATGTCGGCTTCGACATCTATCAGTTGTCGACTGCCCGAAACGAAGTGGAACGCGCGCAGTTCGGCACCCAACTGGCGTTCGACTCGGCCGGTCTGGCGTTGTCGGTAGGCGCTTACGCCGCCGGTGCCACCACCGCCGGAGCGTTTCTGGGCGGCGCCGCGGTGATGCTGGGCGGGCTGGCGGTGGGGGTGGCCGCGCTGGCCCAGGGTTTCGCCACCATTGCTGAAGAAGCCAAGCAAGTCGGGCTTTTCTTCGATGAGGCTACAAAAGCTCATCTTCAGCCTTATCACTTTGATGCCCCCAGTGGGGCATGGCTGCCGCGTTCTTCGTTGATCGTTCAGACGCTGGACCTGACCCGCTCCGAGCTCGTGCTGGACAGCCCCAGGCTGTATCCGCTACGTGATCATTTCGGCGTGCCGACCTTTGATGACGATTACCGCCGGGCAATCGATATCCGTCGAGAGCTGAATCTGCCAGGTCGGGTCAAGTTCACGCCGCCGGCAGACCAGGTCGTCGTCCTGCCTTGCACACCGCAAACCTGTTATCGCTACGAGTACAAGGCGCTTCCCTTCGCGAGCCTGCGCCATGACACCGGTTTCGACACGGCCCGGCGTCTGGAAAAAAGGAAAGCGGATGGTGGCTGGCTGTTCCTGTTTTCGTTCTATTCGTTTCCCAGCGACTACATCCTCTACCGCATGGTGCCTGACTATCGGCCAACAGTGATCGATGTGTGGCTCGATTCCGTCGATCGCTCGCTGGGGGTGCCCGTTCTCCCTGCCGTCTGGCACGCAAAGGTAGCCTATCGGATTCGGGGTGCCGGAAAACGCTGCGCGTTGGGACTCAATCCCGGCGTGGGCCTGATCCTTGAGTCGGGGCCTGCGCAGAAGTCCAGTTGGGTATTGGACGCCCCTTGGGTCGGCGAGAGCGACATCCGTTTCGAGGGTTCAGGGAAACTGTTTATCGGTGAGCTCCAGGTGACGCTCACGGGAACGGGGAGCCATGAAATTGTGCTCAAGATCTCCGACAATCAAGTGTTTCAGGTTGAGCTGCAGGCGCGCAAACTCACCCTCGTCGAGCAGGATGTGCCACCGGGCATGAGTCGACAGGCGTTGCAGGGGCACCTCAAGACTCTGGCTCAAAAGCACCGCCTGGTGATGCCGTATACGGCGGTGCACCATTATCTGATTCCGTTCGAGGCACCGGACGAACCCCGCTACGTTACGGCCTGGTACGACGCGAAGGAGGACCGCTTCCTGTACATCCGTGACGATATGCCGGGTGTCGATGCCGCTGTGTTGGGGGCGGTGGCGGGTGCTTCCTGTTACTTCTACGACCCGCAGAACCTGATCATCTGGCAAGTCGACGCGGTGACCGGGCTGTTGAGCCATCGTTATTGGCTGTGGGGCGCAAGCAATGTCGCAAGCACCATCAAGCGCGTCGAGGTGGATGCACAGGGGGTGATTCATGTCGTTCAGCAAATCACCCGCAAGGATCAGGCCCGCGATGTTTTGGTTTATGTGATACATGAGGGGCAACTGCTGCTCAGTTCGATCACTCGGGACCTGGACCTGGCATTGGAGTCGGTCCTGAGTGCCAGCGAAACACTGGCCGACTGGTCGCTGATCCTTGGTAACGGCTACCCCTTTACCCCATCCGCCAGCGAAAAGGACAGCTTCATCACCGTCAACTGGCGGCCTGCCCCCTTTGTTTCGGTTTGCTGGAAGCCCGAGGCGCAGTGGCGGGACATGGCCTGGGTTCGCCGTAGCGATGACTTGATCATCCGTCCCTCACCCGGGCGCAACCATCACCGTGGCTGGGCCGACTCGATCAAGCACATGACTGACCTGACGTTGCTGACACCGGCGGGCGACAGCGATGTGTTTGTCATCTATGACCGGCTCAGACAGGAACTGTGTCGCAAGCAACGTACCGAGGTGGCGGGAAAGGGACACTGGTCCGAAACATGGATGCGCCCGCAGAAGCTGGAAAACGTCATGGCGGTTGACGGCGGCTACGTCGCCCTGACGTCAGAGGGCCTGTTCTTCAACCTGACGAGCCAGGGCAGACTGGCCTTGGGCGGTTTGAGTGAAGTGTGGCTCAAGGATCGGGCGCACTGGTGGTCCGCATTGGAGCCCTTGGCCCGGCAATACGCAACCGACAGCTTTGCCCTGATCGGCTTGACCCACTTGAACGGTGACGCGAGGTTGTGTGCCTGGTACGTCGGCAACCGATTGTTGCTGGCTGAATGGGGGCATGCAAAGCAAGTGCGCCTGCTCGGCGTTACCCCGGATAGCGAAGCGGCCTGGCTGTTCGATGTATCGAGTGGCGAAGTCTATCGCCAGGCATTCATCGATCCGCAGAAACTGGAGTCCGCTTTTGGCCAGGGTTCGCAGTTGCTGCAGGCTGATGCATTACCCGCCGCGGAGCGTGCATGGGCGCCCTGGCAGTTTGTCGAACTGACGGTCGAAGGAGTGGGGCTGCGTGGCGTGACATTCGAGGGCGTGGTGGTTGTGCTGCGAGACCGGGAGCCGGCGTTGATTACCGGCGTCACTCACGAATGGGTCGTCGCACAAGGTGGCCGGAAGCTCGAGGGCCTCAAACAGCTGGCGGCCCAGCCATTTCGCAGCGCACTGCTGTCAGTGGAGGAGCCCGGTAACCTGCAATGGTTCGTCGCCGAGACCGAGCGTGTGATTCGGGTTCCCAAGACGGTCATTCCAGAGTCCTTTGAACTATTGGGCACCCAGCAGCGGAGCAACGTGCTGCTTCATGAAAGCCGGAACGGAAAGCTGCTGACCTTGCCGGGTATGGAGCATCTTGGGCCACTCAGTTACATCCGGCGTGATGCCGAGGTTCTGGCTATTGAGGGCCAGATGAAGGTTGATGATCTTCTTGCGCTGATGCCGGACGATGTTACGACTCTGGTCCTGCGCATGGGACAAGGCGCGGTGAGTTACAGGTTGTCGAAAGCGGCCTGGTTGAGAGTCAAGTCGGTCATTCTCGATTGCCGGCACTCGCTGGGCAGCGCGCAGACAATCCCCGGTAAGTTGATCTGGGAGCACGATGAGCCTGACCAGTTGTTGCTGAGCCCCATCCATGAACATCTGGTGATCATCGACCCGAACAGTGGGCACAGTGTGATTTTTCGTGAAGTGTATGCGGCGGATGTCAACTTGCGCGGAGAAGTCGTGCTCAGCTTTGGAGGAAACCGGCATTACACCGTCTCGACACTGATTGAGCAGTTGGGTGCTTTGCAGAATGCCAGCAACGGTGTCGCGCTCAAAGAGTTGTCACACGTATCGTATGAGGAGGAAAGCAATCTGGTGAGTTGACCACGGTCCGATATTCTCGCTGGGGTCTTACGTCGCAAGCAGACCGCTGCTGTGTCAGGGCACCAGATAGCCTCTGACCCCGGTAAAGATGATCTGCGCGGCCAACGCGCAGACAAACAACCCCATCAGGCGGCTGACAATCTGTAAGCCCTGGTCACCGAGAATCCGCTCGATGCGGCTGGACAGGTAAAGCACCACGCCGACGGTAAAGCTGGCCAGGGCGATGCTGATGATGGCCATGAGTTTGTCGTCCCAGTGCGGCTGGCTCACGCCCATCACCAGCAGGGCACCAATGGTGCCGGGGCCGACCGTCAACGGAATGGTCAGCGGGACAATGGTCACGTCCTGCTGAACATTATCTGTCTGTACGGCTGATTTGCCTTGGGCCATGCCCAGCGCCGAAATGAACAGCACGCTGCCGGCGCCGATTCGGAACGCATCCACGGTGATGCCGAACACGCTGAAAATCACCCGTCCGAACAAATACAGCAATACGCTGGACACCAGCGTCGCGATCGCGACTTTCCAGGCCAGGCGCCGTTGTTCCTTGCGCGAGTAGCCGCGAGTCAGGCCGATAAAACATGACAGCACGAAGAAGGGGCTGTAGAGCACCAGCATCTTCAGATAAACGCTGAACAACACATGAAGCATGGTCGAGGCTCAAGGCGGAGAAAGACGTCGGGGAGTCTATCAGGCGTTTTGGTGTCTGTCGGCTCAGGACGTCTGCGCTGTACGATTCTGCTGGTCGCGCTGGGCCACCCAGTGTTCGATCAGCTCGCGCAGTTGCGACAGTTCCACCGGTTTGGCCATATGGCCGTCCATCCCGGCCTGACGGGCGCGTTCCTTGTGTTCGGCCAGGATGTGCGCGGTGAGCGCGACCACGGGGGTGCGGGTGCGCTGGTTACCCATTTCCCAGGCACGCAGTTGCTGGGTGGCGGAAAAGCCGTCGAGGATCGGCATTTCGCAGTCCATCAAGACCAGGTCGTAGCGCTGCTCCTTCATGGCCTTGAGGGCTTCCTCGCCGTTGCTGGCGGTATCGGGTTGCAGGTTGAGCTTGCCGAGCATGCCACGGATGACCTTGGTGGAAATGCTGTTGTCTTCGGCCACCAGGATGCGGAAGTCGCTGGGCACTTTTACCGGAACGACAGGACCGGCGCCCATCGGAATGCTCGGCGCCTGGCCTTTGTTGCGCTGGTTGAGTTCGTCCGCCAGGGTGGTCTTGAGGGTATAGCCGGCCACCGGTTTGGCGAGGATGCGCTTGACCCCGCTGTTGCGTGCCACGACCTTGCTCGGCGCGTTGCTGATGCCGGTGAGCATGATCAACAGGATGTCGTGATTCAGGCTCGGGTCTTCCTTGATCTTGGCCGCCAGTTGCATGCCGGTCATGCCGGGCATGTTCTGGTCCAGCAGCACCACGTCGAAGTAGTCCCGCAGGTGCGCCTTGGTGCGCAGCAGCGCCAGGGCTTCCTTGCCCGATGGTACGGCGCTGACGTTCAGGCCCCAGGCGCTGCATTGCTGCACGAGCACTTTGCGGCAGGTGTCATTGTCGTCGACGATCAACACCCGCGCCCCTTGCAGCGGACTGTCGAGGTCGGAAGTCGGATGTTCGAGGCGATCCGGGTCCAGGGGCAAGGTCAGCCACAAGGTACTGCCCTGGTTGCTGCCGCTTTTGATGCCGAACTCGCCGTGCATCAGCATGATCAATTGACGGGCGATGACCAGGCCTAGGTTGCCGCCCAGGCGGGTGGCCGAGAGGAAGTTCTTGCTGTGCAATTCGGCATGCATCAGCGTGTCGCGCTCTTCGGCGTCCATGGGTGTTCCGCTGTCCTGCACCGCGATGCGCAGGCGCGGCTGATTGCTGCGCTCGTCCAGCGCCACGACGATCAACACTTCGCCCTCGTCGGTTTTTTTCAGGGCGTTTTCCAGCAGGCTCAGTAGCGCCTGGCGCAACCGTGTCGGGTCACCGCTGATCACTCGCGGCACCTGGGGTTGGATAAAGCTGATCAGTTCGACATTCTGCTGTTCGGCCTTGGCGCGGAAGATACTCAGGCAGTCCTCGATCAGCGCATTGAGGTCGAACTGCACGTCGTCCAGTTCGATCTGCCCGGACTCCAGCCGGGAAATGTCGAGGATCTCGTTGATCAGGGTCAGCAGTTCGTTGCCGGCGCTGTGGATCGTCTGCACGTAATCGCGCTGCTTGACCGACAGCGGCGTGCCCAGCAGCAGTTCGGTCATGCCCAGTACGCCGTTCATCGGCGTACGGATTTCGTGGCTGATCTTGGCCAGGAACTCGGCCTTGGCATTGATCTCGGCATTGCTCGCCGCCAGGTCGCGGCTGATGCTGAAACGGCTCTCGTTGATCGAGCGCTGGCGCTCACCCAGGGCGACACTCATCAGCAGTCCGCTGACGCAGATGAACCCCAGCAGGGTGATGATCAGGCCCTGGGGAGCGACTTCCGTCAGCCCTTGCAGGGCCGGCAGGATGATCAGCGTGCCCAGGTTGAAAACCACCATGGCGGCGACAAACAGCCGTGCCGGGCGATAGCCCTTTTGCCAGTGCCAGGCGCTGACAAACAGCATGCTCAGGCCGGCCAGCGCGACCAGGGCATAGGTCATGATATTGAGCGGCAGTGTGTTCACGAACAACAGCAGCAGGCTGCAGAGCGTGATGAACACGATGTCTCCCAGCAGCAGCCGGTTCAACGGGTGCGGCCCCACGGGGGCGAAGAAGCGGTAGGCGAACATCAGGCCGCAGGGCGCGGTCAGCAGCAGGGCCAGATAGGCCCCCGGCGTCTGAATGGCCGGCCAGTCGGGCAGCCAGGCTCCAGCCAGGTTCAACAGCAGCACCAGGCTGAGCATCAACAACCCTTCGCAGGCCGCCAGCCACAGGCAACTGCGTGAGCGGGTATAGGCGTAGCGGGTCAGGTTGTGCAGGATCAGCATCGCGATGCAGCCGAACAGCAACCCGTAGATCAGCGTCTGGTTCTGGTTGGCCGCCGCCTGAATCGCCGTTTCCAGGGTGACATAGGGCCGCAGTTCGTGCCGGGACGCCAGGCGCAGGTAGACGTCCAGCTGTTTGTCGCTGCGCGGCAGGGCCAGCATGTAATCGCTGCTGGGCAGGGGCTGTTCGATACGGGGCAGGGCATCCCCGCCGACCTGTTGGTCCACCAGGGTATCGCCGTCCAGCACATAGAGGTTCAGGCGAGACAGGTCGGGTGCAAAGATGCGCAGTATTTGTTCATGTGGGTCGGGGGCCAGCCGGAAACGCAACCACAATGCCCCACCCGGCTCGGCGGCCTTCAGGCGGTCCAGGTCGATGGGGCTGAATTGATTGGTGTAGCGGGCAGAACGGATGTCGCTCAGCTTCAGGTCGCCCTGTTCGTCGAGCAATACCGCCCAGCCACTGCCTGGCGCGGCCTGGGCCGGGAGCGTGCAGAGCAGTGTCAGCAGGGTGACGGTTAAACCTATGGCAATCCTGAGCCAGCGCACGGCGAAATCCCTTCGTAGGTTGATGCCAGATTATAACTATGCGCGGCGCCGGAGCAGACAGGCAAGGGCCATGGGCGCTTGCCGGTCTGAATGGCCGGGTTATTCCAGATTTTCGCCACGCTCGCGGGCAATGGCACGGTAGCCAATGTCCTTGCGGTAGAAACAGCCTTCCCAGTCGATCTCGGCGGCAAGCTTGTAGGCCTGCTGCTGAGCCGCGTCGACACTGGACCCCATGGCGGTGGCGCAAAGTACGCGACCGCCGGCGGTGACCACCTGGCCATCCTTCAGCGCGGTCCCCGCATGGAAAACCTTGCCTTCCAGCCCGGCTGCAGCCTCCAGGCCTTGTATCGCATTACCTTTAGCGTAGTCGCCCGGATAACCCCCGGCTGCCAGTACCACACCGACGCTCGGACGCGGATCCCACTGGGCTTCGACCTTGTCCAGAGCCTGGGCCAGGGCCGCTTCGACCAGCAGCACCAGGCTCGATTGCAGGCGCAGCATCACCGGCTGGGTCTCAGGATCGCCGAAACGGCAGTTGAATTCGATGACTTTTGGGTTACCAGCCTTGTCGATCATCAGGCCGGCATACAGGAAGCCGGTGTAGACGTTGCCTTCCTCGGCCATGCCGCGCACGGTCGGCCAGATGACCTGGTCCATGACCCGCTGATGGACCTCGGTAGTGACCACCGGGGCAGGGGAGTAGGCACCCATGCCACCGGTGTTCGGGCCGCTGTCGCCATCGCCAACACGTTTGTGGTCCTGGCTGGTGGCCATTGGCAGGACGTTCTTGCCATCGACCATGACGATGAAGCTGGCTTCTTCGCCGTCGAGGAACTCTTCGATCACCACCCGGGAACCGGCGTCCCCGAAGGCATTGCCGGCCAGCATGTCGCGCACGGCGTCTTCGGCTTCGGCCAGGGTCATGGCTACGATCACGCCTTTACCGGCGGCCAGGCCGTCGGCCTTGATCACGATCGGCGCGCCTTTTTCGCGCAGGTAAGCCAGGGCCGGATCGATCTCGGTGAAGTTCTGGTAGTCGGCGGTCGGAATCTTGTGACGTGCCAGGAAATCCTTGGTAAAGGCTTTCGAGCCTTCCAGCTGTGCGGCTCCGGACGTCGGGCCGAAGCAGTCCAGGCCACGGGAACGGAACAGATCGACCACGCCGGCGACCAGCGGCACTTCCGGGCCGACGATGGTCAGTGAGACGTTCTTCTCGGCGAAGTCGGCCAGTTGTTCCAGGGCCAGCACGTCGATGGCGACGTTTTCGCATTTGGCTTCGATGGCGGTACCGGCATTGCCCGGTGCCACGAAAACCTTCTGCACACGCGGATCCTGAGCCACTTTCCAGGCCAGGGCGTGTTCACGGCCACCGCTGCCAATGATCAAAACATTCATTTCAAAAACCTCGGATGACGCTGATTCTGTTTGGAGCCTAGGGCGTTTTGCGCCATAGGAGGTCGCAATAGAAGTCGGTAGATGCAAGGCGGAGTCGACCTCGATGAGCGGAGTTGCCTTTTGGCAATGAGCATCATCGAGGTCGGCTCCAACGCAGCAGATGCCGGCTTCAGTGCGGCCGTTGTCTTGTTAGTGACGGAAGTGGCGCATGCCGGTGAATACCATGGCGATGCCGGCTTCATCAGCCGCGGCAATCACTTCAGCGTCACGCATCGAACCACCCGGCTGGATCACCGCAGTGATGCCGACCTTGGCCGCGTTGTCGATGCCGTCGCGGAACGGGAAGAACGCATCGGAGGCCATGACCGCGCCCTGTACCTGCAAACCGGCGTGTTCAGCCTTGATCGCGGCGATGCGGGCCGAGTTCACGCGGCTCATCTGGCCGGCGCCGACGCCGATGGTCTGGCGGTTCTTGGCGTAGACAATGGCGTTGGACTTGACGTACTTGGCGACTTTCCAGGCGAAGATCAAATCGTTGATTTCCTGCTCGCTTGGGGCGCGCTTGGTCACCACTTTCAAATCTTCGCTACCGATCATGCCTATGTCGCGACTTTGTACCAGCAGGCCGCCGTTGACACGCTTGTAGTCCCAGGCCGGCGCGCGGTCGGCCGACCATTGGCCGCAGGCCAGCAGGCGCACGTTGGCCTTGGCGGCGACGATGGCACGGGCTTCTTCGCTGACCGAAGGGGCGATGATCACTTCGACGAACTGACGCTCGACGATGGCCTTGGCGGTTTCGGCGTCCAGTTCACGGTTGAAGGCGATGATGCCGCCGAAGGCCGATTCGGTGTCGGTGGCGTAGGCCAGTTCGTAGGCCTGGCGGATGCCGCCCTCGGCGTCCGGGCTGACGGCCACGCCGCACGGGTTGGCGTGCTTGACGATCACGCAGGCGGGCTTGACGAAGCTCTTGACGCATTCCAGCGCCGCATCGGTGTCGGCCACGTTGTTGAACGACAGTTCCTTGCCTTGCAACTGGGTGGCGGTGGCGATACCGACTTCGGCCGGCTTGGCTTCCACGTAGAACGCCGCGCTCTGGTGCGGGTTCTCGCCGTAGCGCATTTCCTGGGCCTTGATGAACTGGGTGTTGAAGGTGCGTGGGAATTCGCTTCGGCCTTCGGTCGACAGGGTTTCAGCGGCCTGGTTCACGGTGCCCATGTAGTTGGCGATCATGCCGTCGTAGGCGGCGGTGTGTTCAAAGGCCTTGAGCATCAGGTCGAAACGCTGGGCGTAGGTCAGGCCACCGGCCTTGAGGTTTTCCAGCACGCTGGCGTAGTCACTGGCGTTGACCACGATGGCCACGTCTTTGTGGTTCTTGGCCGCCGAGCGGACCATGGTCGGGCCGCCGATGTCGATGTTTTCAATGGCGGTCGGCAGGTCGCAACCTGGCTTGTTGATGGTGGCTTCGAACGGGTAGAGGTTGACGGCCACCAGGTCGATCGGCTTGATGCCGTGCTCGTTCATGATGGCGTCGTCGATGCCGCGACGACCCAGGATCCCGCCGTGGATCTTCGGGTGCAGGGTCTTGACCCGACCGTCCATCATTTCCGCAAAACCGGTGTAGTCCGCGACTTCCACTGCGGCGACGCCATTGTCCTGCAGCAGCTTGAAGGTCCCACCGGTGGAGAGGATCTCGACGCCCAGCTGTTGCAGTTCGCGGGCGAATTCGAGGATCCCGGTCTTGTCGGAAACGCTGATCAAGGCGCGGCGGATCGGCAGGCGGGTGGTCTGGTCGGTCATTTCAATTTCCATCAAAAGCAAGGGAAGTCAGCAAAAAAGGCGACCGTTTTTTACGCGGGCGCCTTTCTGGTTTGATTGAATGCTTACAGCAGATCGTACTGCTTGAGTTTCTTGCGCAGGGTGCCGCGGTTCAGGCCCAGCAGCTCACTGGCCTTGGTCTGGTTGCCCTTGACGTAGTTCATCACGCTCTCGAGCAGAGGTGCCTCGACTTCCGAAAGCACCAGGTTGTACACATCCGTGACGGCAGCGCCCTCAAGGTGGGCGAAATAATTGTGCAGCGCCTTCTCGACACTCCCGCGAAGGGTCTGACCTTCTTCGCTGGGCGTATTGAGGTGCTGTTTCAAATTTACGTTGTCGCTCACGGGTGTTATTCCACTCACTAAAGTCTCGGTCATCATCGTCATGCGGCCACCCCTTCGTCCCCTGTCAGGCTCTTGTAACGCTCAGCGAAGAACGCCTGAACGTCGGCGCATTGTGCTTGCGTACCATCCAAACGATTGAAACGGGCGCGAAACTCCCTGGCGCCCGGCAGGGTTGCGAGATACCAGCCCACATGCTTGCGAGCGATGCGTACACCCATGACTTCTCCGTAGAAGGCATGCAGCGCGGCCAGATGCTCTAGCAGAATACGTTCCACCTCGGACAGTTGCGGCGCAGCGAGCTTTTCGCCGGTGCGCAGGAAGTGTTCGATTTCACGAAAAATCCATGGCCGCCCCTGGGCAGCCCGGCCGATCAACAACCCGTCGGCACCCGTCGCGTCCAGCACGTACCGGGCCTTTTCGGGCGAGTCGACATCGCCGTTGGCAAAGACCGGCATCGACACCGCCTGCTTAATCGCGGCAATGGTGTCGTACTCGGCCTCGCCGGTGTACAGGTCGGCACGGGTGCGGCCATGCACCGCCAACGCCGTAATGCCTGCCTGTTCGGCGATCTTGGCCACCGTCAGGCCGTTCTTGTTCTCCCGGTCCCACCCGGTGCGGATCTTCAGGGTCACCGGCACATCGACTGCGGCGACGACCGCCTGCAGGATCTCGGTGACCAGCGCTTCATCCTTCAACAGTGCCGAGCCTGCAGCCTTGTTGCAGACCTTCTTCGCCGGACAGCCCATGTTGATGTCGATGATCTGTGCGCCCAGCTCGACATTGGCCCGGGCCGCCTGCGCCAGCATCTGGGCATCGCCACCGGCGATCTGCACCGAGCGGGGCTCGGGATCGCCTTCGTGGATCATGCGCAGACGCGATTTGCGGGTGTTCCACAAACTCATGTCGCTGCTGACCATTTCCGAAACTACAAGCCCGGCGCCCAGTCGCTTGCACAGCTGACGAAAGGGCTGGTCGGTGACGCCCGCCATAGGGGCGAGAACCAGGCCGTTCTGTAATGTATATGGGCCGATGCGTACCGCCGACATAGGACTTCCCTGAAGTGGGGCCGGATCATGAGACTTCGAAAAAGGGTTGGCATGATACCCGCTCTCGATGACTGGATAAAGGTCGAATTGGATAAAATCTGAACAGCTATTTTGTTATCGCCAGCGGTTTGGTTCGGGTGCGCTGAGTCAGAAAGCTGCCGCCAATCGCCCGGCCCTGGTGTGCATCACTCTGGTGAATGAAAGCTCAGGCTGTAGTTCACCGCTTTAGGTCCCGGGTCGAGGATATCCAGGGCAATATGAATGGGCGTCTGCGGCGGCATTTCCCCCAGGCCTTCGACATCGCCGCCCAGATATTCACCGGGCTTGAAACGGCGACTGGCGATCAGATGCCCGTTGAGGTCGGCGAAACGCAGCTCCAGCAGCGGGAAAGGCTGGGAGAACGGCGCACGGTTGTAGATGATTGCGTCCACCACCAGGGCGCCGCTGAACTCCGGATGGCTGCGCACCACCAGGTTGCTGCTTTTGATTTTGCCGATGTCGACCTTGGACGGCACGTCGCAGCCGATGGTCGGGCAAATCTGCAGGAACCACGGGCGATACTGATCCTGACGGGCCAGTTCTTCGAAGTGGTAGGCGATGTACTGGCCGGCCAGGGCCGCGGCGGCGAACAGGATCAACAGGCCCCACAGCAAACGCCGGCCCCAGGGCGAGCGACGCTTGCGCCAGTCCAGTTGCAGCGGATCGTCATCCAGGTCCTGAAGGGCCTCGGCGCGTAATCCGGGTTCATGGCGCTCGCGTGCCTTGCGCGTCGGCACCGCTTGCAACGGTGCTTCGTCGTGATCATCGTGATCATCGCTGGCAGACAGACTTTCCAGGTGTTCGTGGGGCTCGTCGTCCGGCTCCAGGCGTAGCGGGGTGACCGGCTCGTCGTCCGGTTCCAGCGGTTCCAGGGTCAGGGGCAAGGACGGTTCGGTGCGCGGTGGGCGGGCCGGTTCATGGGGCTCGAACGGTTCGACCGGGGTTTGTAGGGCCGTTTCGTCGCGCTCGCTGGCGGATTCGCTGTACAGGCTGTCGGACCAAGGCTCCTGATCGTTCGAGAGCGGGTCGCGTTGCGCGCTCAGGTTGTCTTCACGACGTCGGCCGAAGGTATCCGGCGCACGCTTGTCACGCCGCTCCAGTCGAGCCAGTTCCTTGTCCAGATCATCGAGGTCCAGCTCGGCGGCGGTCCATTGCTTCTGGCTGATCGCACGGGGCGGGGATTCGGCGGCGGGCGTCTTGATTGGCGGTGCCAGGGGCGTGACGGTTTCCTTGGCAGTGTGCTGTTCCAGCAATTGCCGTGCGGCATTGAACACTTGCAGGCACGAGCCACAGCGAACCACCCCGCGGGCCACGCTCAATTGAGTATGGCTGACGCGAAAACTGGTGTGGCAATGCGGGCACTGGGTGACGAAACTGTCAGTCATGCGGCAATCCGGTTGATACAGGCGGCCATTCTAGCGCCGACGACCGGTGATGCGCACCCAGCCATCGCGATTGGCGATGGGGTCCAGATCAAAGTCCGCGGCATAGGCCGCAGCGACTTCTTCACCCTGTTCGGCCAGGATGCCCGACAGCGCCAGGCGTCCGCCCGGCTTGACCAGGCTCGACAACTGCGGCGCCAGGGACACCAGCGGACCGGCCAGGATGTTGGCCACCAGTACGTCGGCCTGAACCTGTGGCAGGTCTTGCGGCAAGTACAGGGGGAACAGCTCTGGGGCAATGTTGTTGCGCCCGGCGTTGTCGCGGGAGGCTTCCAGGGCCTGGACGTCGATGTCGGTGCCGACCGCTTCCTTGGCGCCCAACAGCAGCGCGGCAATGGCCAGGATCCCCGAGCCGCAGCCGAAGTCGAGCACGTTACAGTCTTTAAGGTCCTGGCCGTCGAGCCATTCCAGGCACAGCGCGGTGGTCGGGTGCGTGCCAGTGCCGAACGCCAGCCCTGGGTCCAGCAGCAGGTTCACCGCATCCGGCTGCGGCGCGGCATGCCAGCTCGGCACGATCCACAGGCGCTGACCGAAGCGCATCGGCTGGAAGTTATCCATCCAGCTGCGTTCCCAATCCTGGTCTTCGATCACTTCGCTGTGATGCTCGGGCAACGGGCTGCCGGTGAGCAGCTCCAGATGTGCCAGCACGCTGGCCGGCTCGGTGCCACCTTCGAAAAGGGCCAGCAGGTGAGTGTGGGACCATAACGGCGTGGTATTGAGTTCCGGCTCGAAGATCGGCTGGTCTTCGGCGTCCATGAAGGTTACCGATACGGCGCCTACTTCAAGAAACGCGTCTTCGTAGGTTTCGGCTTGTTCCGGGCTGATGGCCAGACGTACTTGCAGCCAAGGCATGGCGGGCACCTTTGGAAAAAAATCTACAGGAGGCAGCGCAGGGCTGCAAAGGCGCGCAGTGTACGCCAGGTCGCCATCAAAGTGGATAAGCGAGTCTCGTGCCGCCGGCGTGGTGTTTCGATATATATATGTATGACATGGGGGCAATGCAGGACGGATAAGGTGCGGGTCCACACAACAGGGAGGAATGTGATGGACAACACTGCCGAACGGCACAGCAACACGAGCGGCGCGGGGACGGTCTCTTCCCCGCAGGCGGAAACAGCACAAGTCATTCTGGAGAAGTTGGCACGTTGGCAGGCGGCTATCGACCAGCGATTACACGCTCAGATGCCCTTGCTGGAGGTGCTGGAAGAGTACCTGCTGGTCCAACTGCGCACCCATTATTACCAGGGCAACATCGATCCATACTTCATCGGCACCCTGCTCGGTGCGGTGCTGCAACGGATGATCGACCAGACGCCGATGGCTTTTGATGAAGAACAGGATGCTCCTTACCGCTGGCCCGGCGGGACTGATCCGGGGTTTGCGGCTGAGCGTCGGGAAGTCATCGTGCAGGTGGTGGAAGCAAGCGCTGCGGGCTTTACCCATCACTACAAAGACTATCTGCAACGTCACTGGCGCATGGCCGGGAGCGACGCCTCTCTTGAGGAGGTGGTCAAGCACAGGCTCGCTGAATACCTGGCCCGGATCGATAGGATTTTCCAGCCGGAGCAACTGGCGGGGGTGGACGTCGATGAGCTGAGGGAGAAGCTTGAAAACCTTCAGGCGCACTGGCGTCTCACAAACCAGATCACCTCGTTGGCAACCGCTCAGGAACGGCGGAGTCTTCAGGCAATCGCTGGGGGGCAATTGCCTGGCTGGCTGAAGGCGCTGAGTGAAGTCGAGCGTAAACAGTTGAAGGCTTTTGAGGCACGGACCTCGCAGGCGCAGGCGCTGGTGGATGAGCTGCTCGACGGCCTGGGCTCGCTGCAGGCGTTTGCCCGGCGGCTGGCCAGGGACTATGTCAGGCGTGAACTGGACATGGAAGTCGAGCCTGACGGCATTCGAGTGCAGTTGCAGTGGCGAGGGATCATTGACCAGCCGGTGCAGACCCATAGCCTGAGCGAATTGCTGGCGGCAGGTCCGATAAGATCGGACGCCATATCGTTGTTCCTGGTGGAAAATGGCGCCATGCTGCGCAACCAGCCTCTTTCGCCGGCGTTCATTACCCAACTGCTGGCAGACGTGGATGCCCCCGCTGGGTATGGGGCAGCATTGGTCAGCCAATATGGCCGGGCAGACCTGAAGGACGCCATGCTCGATTGGTTCGTGGCGCGCCTGGAGCAAAGCGCGTTCGTGGCGCGTTGTGCGGGCCATTTGAAGGTGAGCCATCACGAGGCGCTCAAAACCTTATGGGCGAACGAGACGTCGGCGCAATCGGCCAGTGCCTGGCGTGTGGCCTGCCTTGCGCTTCCAAACGCACTGAAGTGTTCCGATCTTCTGTTGTTTTACCGCGAGGACCGGTCGGGCGAGGTCAGTGATCTGCTGTTGTATGCCCCCGGTAAGCCAGATGGGCAGGAGTGGATCGAGTTGCCCTCGCTTCGGTCCGTGAATGCAGAGATAGGCGCCTGGATTGAAAGCCAGGCGGGTCGCGAATACCTATTGCAACAACTCTCTGCCGCCGGGCGTGATGTGGCTCGGGAGTACTTTGCCGGCGTGGCGGACAAGCCGGTGGCATGGGATCTGAACAAAGACCTCAGGAGCACTGCGATGGCCTTCAAAGCCTGCCTTGAGGCGTCTGTTGCAATGGGCCTGGCCAACAACCTGGCGCAGGTGGAGCAGGACGAATCGCCCCAGTGGTACGCGGCCCTGCCGCTTGACTCCCGACGCATCATCAGCAGCTTGAGCCAGGAGCTCCTGGTTCATCAGCAGGTCTTCAACGAGCAGATCGCCGGCTATGAGGTCTTTGTGGACTTCGCCAAACGTACCGTCACCCAAGCCATCGCACCGTACATGCGTAGCAAGGGGGTGCAGGAACCGGTCGATCCTGCCACGGTGCTCATCGACTACACACCCGGTCTGGCGAGTGGCAAGACCCAGGTTGCCAGCTTGCTGGAGCTGGCCATCCATGGGTATGACGACAACTCGGGCATCGACAACCCCAGAAAAGGCGTGCGCTCATCGATCGGGCAGGACCTGGGGCAGGTTCGCAGTGCGGAGCTGGCGACCTACATCCGGCGGGCCTACGTGGGCGAGCAGTATGCGCGGCAGATCCGCGCCAGGTTCCTCGATGCCAGCGCTGCCGAATACACCAAGCGGCGCAATGCCTACCGCAACCTGTTGCTGACCCGGATGGATCGCGACCTGCGGATCGCGACGGGCAAGTCCTTGTTGAACGCCCGTGAGTTCTGGTGGCTCACCCGGCAAATCACGCTGCTGAGTGAGTCGACGCCGGTGACCGGCTCAGTGAGTTCGCAGGCAGTGGTGCAGCGCGAAGGTCTGATCCGGTTTACCGTCGGCGGTCATGTGGTATTGGGCGTCTATGTCTTTGCCTACTTTGATCCCAAAGGCGCCTATTGGCTGTACACGCCCGACGCTCCCGACGGCGTCACATTTCGCCCATACCAGGACTTCCCCGGGGCGGTCGCCGCACGCCTGCGTGATTACGTACTGGAGCGGGTGGCCGTTGGTGCTCGTGCCGCGGTAAGGCGCTCGCTGACGGCTTTGGCGACCACGACCCGTGGCCTCGAAGTATTGCGCGAATTCAATCGGGTAATGGATATCTCGTCGCAGTTCGATGCCTACATCGAGCGTGCTGTCACGGACGTGGAAGATGTCACGAAAAGTCGCGGCGAGGTGATCAGGGATCAGGTGCTCAAGGGCCTGCTCTTCGCCTCCGCGCCGGTGTGCATGGTTTACCCGCCCTTTGCCCTGTTGCTGGATGCCGGCTTCATTGCCCTCAGTTCCAGGCAGGCGATCGAGGCGCATGGGCAGGGCGACACGGATCGCGCCCTCGGCCATTGGCTGCAAGCGACCTGGGGCGCGTTGTTCGGCATGCTTGGGGCAATGAGCATGACCCGGCTGCTCGGTCAGGCTGTCAGGAGTCTGAAGCTCGCCGTAAGGCCCATGTCCTTGGCCGCTCAGCGCCTGAGGCAGGTGACATCAGTCGCTGCCAGGGAGGGCGGGCCGCTGATCCAGCCGATCCGTTTCGATCCGAAACAGGCGGTCAGGGAAACGCCGAAGAATTTGCAGCAGGTGACCGAGGGGGCTTTCAAAGGCACCTATCTCAGCCCGTCCAGCGCTACGCAGCCGCGAAATGCTTTCTACATACTCGACAAGGGCAGGTACTACCAGGTGAGGGGGAATATCTACTTCGATGGTCTGTGCCTGGTGGATGCCCGTTATCCCGGCGCCTTTTACAAACCGCCTGTGTACAGGATGGCGAATGGCAAGTGGGCGCGTAAACCCGTTGGAATGAGTGGCGGCAATGATGATGTGCGTAACCTTGGGCGAGTGAGCGATCTTCGCGAAGCGTTTCCCGGGCATGTCTTCCCGGACGTGGCGCGGGGCGCGTTGCAGGGCGAGGCGGTGGTCGCCAGGTTCAGCGAGACGGCGGCAGACAACTATCTGTTCTCCCTGAACGCCCAGACATGCGTGATCGCTTCGTTGTACAACCCGACCACCAAGGTCGGGGCGGTCATTCATTTCGATCACAACATCCGCGCACTGATCGAGCGCAGTGTTCGCGACGTGAAGCAGCGTTTGGGAGGGGCAGCGAAGGATATTCGCGCCATTCTGGTGGGCGGCGATTGGCTGACAGGCGCTGATATTGGCGAGCCGGTCAGATCGGTGATGAGGCGCCAGGGGCTGCAGCCAACCTGGGATCACTGGTCGTATTCTTCCTGCTTCGGTAATACCTATGGTGTGTCGCTGGATCTGCGCACTGGGGTGACGTCGGTGTTCAAGACATCACAGAGTCAGGTTGAGCGCTACTACATACCGGTGCTGGCGAGGGCGAAACAGAGTTCCGACCCGGTGTCGGTGCGTGCGCGTGGGTTCATGACGCGCTTGCGTAGTGAGCCGTTGGTAGCCAATGCCAATGGTGGCGTTCGCACCCTGCAGGGCAGGGCGGCGACGAGGGCGCAGATCGAAGCACAGGCACTCCCTACGGTAGCGCTGAGCTGAGTCATTCGCCGCCATTGTGAAAGACAGGCAAAAAAAGACCCCGGCCAATGGACCGGGGTCTTTTTTACATCACTCGGGACATCAAGCCTGATCAGCCAGCTTGTGTTCCAGGTAATGGATGTTGACGCCACCTTTGCAGAAGCCTTCGTCGCGGACCAGGTCGCGGTGCAGCGGGATGTTGGTCTTGATCCCGTCCACCACGATTTCGTCCAGCGCATTGCGCATGCGCGCCATGGCTTCGTCACGGGTTGCGCCGTAGGTGATCAGCTTGCCGATCAACGAGTCATAGTTCGGCGGAACCGCATAACCGCTGTACAGGTGCGAGTCGACGCGAACGCCATTGCCGCCCGGAGCATGGAAATGCTTGACCGTGCCAGGGCTTGGCATGAAGGTTTTCGGGTCTTCGGCGTTGATCCGGCATTCCAGCGAGTGGCCGCGGATCACCACGTCATCCTGGGTGAACGACAGTTTGTTGCCGGCGGCGATGCTGAGCATCTCCTTGACGATGTCGATACCAGTGACCATTTCCGAAACCGGGTGCTCCACCTGAACACGGGTGTTCATTTCGATGAAGTAGAAACGACCGTTCTCGTAGAGGAACTCGAAGGTGCCGGCGCCGCGGTAGCCAATGTCGATGCAGGCCTTGACGCAGCGTGCCAGGACTTCCGCGCGAGCCTGCTCGTCGATGCCCGGTGCCGGTGCTTCTTCGAGGACCTTCTGGTGACGACGTTGCAGCGAGCAATCGCGGTCGCCTAGATGGATGGCCTGGCCCTGGCCGTCGGACAGCACCTGGACTTCGACGTGACGCGGGTTGGTCAGGAACTTTTCCAGATAGACCATCGGGTTGCCGAACGCCGCGCCCGCTTCGGAGCGGGTCAGTTTCGCCGAGGAAATCAGGTCTTCTTCCTTGTGTACCACACGCATGCCGCGACCACCGCCACCACCGGCAGCCTTGATGATCACCGGATAGCCGACTTCGCGGCCAATGCGCAGGGCGGTTTCTTCGTCTTCAGGCAGCGGGCCGTCGGAACCTGGAACGGTAGGTACGCCGGCGGCGATCATGGCATGCTTGGCCGATACCTTGTCGCCCATCAGGCGGATGGTGTCGGCTTTCGGACCAATGAAGGCAAAACCGGAGTTTTCGACCTGTTCGGCGAAGTCGGCGTTTTCCGCCAGGAAACCGTAGCCAGGGTGAATGGCGGTGGCGCCGGTCACTTCAGCGGCGGCGATGATCGCCGGGATGTGCAGGTAAGAGTGCGCAGCCGACGCCGGACCGATGCAGACGGATTCGTCCGCCAGGCCCAGGTGCATCAGTTCTTTGTCGGCCTTGGAGTAAACGGCGACGGTCTTGATGCCCATCTCTTTGCAGGCACGCAGAATCCGCAGGGCGATCTCACCGCGGTTAGCGATCAGAACTTTTTCCAACTTCGCAGTCATCAAAGGCTCTCCGCGGTTCAAACGATGGTGAACAGCGGTTGGTCGTACTCAACCGGCTGGCCGTCTTCAACGAGGATGGATTCGATCACACCGCTGGTTTCAGCTTCGATGTGGTTCATCATCTTCATGGCTTCGACGATGCACAGGGTGTCGCCTTTCTTCACGGTCTGGCCGACTTCAACGAAGGACGGCGAGGACGGGGAAGACTTGCGATAGAACGTGCCTACCATTGGCGAACGGGCAACGGTGCCGTTGAGCGTTGGCGCGGCAGGTGCTGCTGGAGCGGCGGCAACTGGCGCTGCTGCCGGAGCAGGCGCGGCGGCTGGGGCCTGCATCGGTGCCGGCGCGTAGAACTGCTGGGCCGGGGTCTTGCTGTGACGGCTGATGCGTACGGACTCTTCGCCTTCCTTGATCTCGAGCTCGTCGATGCCGGACTCTTCCAGCAATTCGATCAGTTTCTTAACTTTACGGATATCCATGAATCATCAACTCCCAAGGGTCGGTCAGGGGCGTTTAACGCTTGTTGTTCAAGCTGTTGCCTGTTTTTCAAGCTGCTCTAGGGCGGCCTCCAGAGCCAGTCGGTAACCGCTGGCGCCAAGGCCGCAGATCACTCCCACCGCTACATCGGAGAAGTAGGAGTGATGGCGGAAAGGTTCGCGTTTGTGCACGTTGGACAAATGCACTTCGATGAATGGGATGCTCACTGCCAGCAGCGCGTCACGTAATGCGACGCTTGTGTGCGTAAAAGCAGCGGGATTGATCAAAATGAAGTCCACACCTTCGCCACGCGCGGCATGGATGCGGTCGATCAATTCATATTCGGCGTTGCTTTGCAGGTAGAGCAAATGATGGCCGGCATTGCGGGCCCGCTGTTCCAGGTCCTGGTTGATCTGGGCCAGTGTCACGGCCCCGTAGACGCCCGGTTCGCGGGTGCCCAGCAGGTTCAGGTTGGGTCCGTGCAGGACCAATAGGGTCGCCATCTGCTGTTCCTTGTTATCTGTGAGCAGGTGTCAGAACCCGGCGACTATGCCGCAAAGCCTTTATGGCTGTCCAGTTCTCTGCAATAGCCAGCACGATGACCGATGTTTGCGCGAAATTTGTGACCATGCTCCAAGATCCGGTCACCCGCCCCTGGGATGCCTGCGCTAAACCCTGTGGGAGCGAGCCTGCTCGCGATGGCGGCGATACATTCAATATTTCTGCAAGCTGACCCACTGCAATCGCGAGCAGGCTCGCTCCCACAGGGGATCTGTGGTGAACATCAAGGTTGGGAATAACCCGAAACCCGCGTGGGAGCGAGCTTGCTCGCGATGGCGGCGGCACATTCAGCACTGATGCAAGCTGACCCACCGCTATCGCGAGCAAGCCCGCTCCCACAGGGATCTGTGGTGAACATCAATGTTGGGAATAACCCGAAACCCGTGTGGGAGCGAGCCTGCTCGCGATGGCGGCGATAGATTCAATATTTCTGCAAGCTGACCCACTGCAATCGCGAGCGAGCCCGCTCCCACAGGGGATCTGTGCTGCTTAAACCCGAAATGCCTGAACTGCCGTGTGCAAGCGCCCACCGAGCACCAGCAGGTTGTCGCCCTGTTCCCGCCCCTGACCAATGCGCAGCAGATTATCCCCACCCAGTTGATGAATCCGCTCACTGTGATCGCGGATTTCGCTGACGGCGCCGCTTTGTTGGGCGGTGACGTCGGCGATGCGCACTGCGGTTTCGGAAATGGTCTGGATGGCCCCGACGATTTTATCCAGTGCGCCGTCGGCCGCTTGTGCCTGGTTGGCGGTGGCTTCGGCGTGTTCGACCTGGGCGCGCATGCCGTCCACCGACTGGCGCGCGGCCAGTTGCAGGCGGGCGATCAGTTCCTGGATCTCGGCAGTGGCGCCCGCCGTGCGTTGGGCCAGGGAGCGGACTTCTTCGGCCACCACCGCGAAACCTCTTCCCATGTCTCCGGCGCGTGCGGCTTCGATGGCGGCGTTGAGGGCCAGCAGGTTGGTCTGATCGGCAATCGAGCGAATCACTGTCAGCACGCCGCCGATGGTGGCCGATTCCTCGGCCAGTTGTTCGATCATTTGTGCGTTGCCTTGCACTTCGCCCACCAGCGCATGCAGGCCGGTGAGGCTCAGGCCGATGACTTTCTGCCCTTGCTCCACAGCATGCCCGGCGCTACGGCTGGCGTCGGCGGCCTGGCTGGCGTCACCGGCCACTTGTTGAATGGTCGCTTCCAGTTCGCTGAGAGAGTCGCGGATCAGCGCCGTGTCACCGACCTGGTGCTCGGCGCCGCTGTGCAATTCTCCACTCAGCTCGGCCAGTGCCCGGCTGCTGCCAGCGACCTGCTCGGCATTCAGGCGAATGGTGCCGACCAGATCCACCAGATACGCCCGCAAGCGATTGAGCGAGGCCTGGATGTCTTGTAACTCGCGGTTGCTGGCGCCCACATGAATGTCGCGGCTGAAATCCCCTTCGGCCCAAGTCGACAGGGCGGGTGCCAGATTCGTCAAAGTCCGGGCCAGGCGCCGCTGCAAGGTGTCGATGAGCAATGCGATCAGCAGGATCAGGCCGATCATCAATCCCTGAATCAGCCGAACTTCGCCCTGGATCTGGCCATGTTGGGCGCGAACCGCCGACTCCATGGCATCGATCGCCTGTTGCACATCGGCGATTTTCAAGTGCGTGGCGCCGCTCAGTTCTGTGCGCTTCTGGATCAATGCGCGAGTGCGCCCCAGTTCGGCAGGGTAGCGGCCGAGCAGGCTGTTGAGTTCGCGCTTGAGGGCGATGCCGGCGTCTTCGGCGACGGTTTCTTCCTGGGTCTGCAAGCCCATCAGCGCAGCGAAATCATCGCCCTGCGCTTCGTTGCTGGCTGTCACGCCCAGCAGCGGCAGGCTGTCGAGGCTCTCGGCCTGTGTGCGGATGCTCTGCAGTTCCCGTTCGACATCGGCGGCCAATTCGCTGCGTCCGCTGCTGACCAGTTTGTCCCGGGCGAGGGACAGTCGGCCCAGATGTTGCGAAGCGGCGAACAACGGCGGCAGGTAGGCCGGGGCGCCATTGGCGTATTGCGCAAGGCGGTCCAGGCTCGCGCTCAGCTCCCGTTCGGCCTGCAACAGCAGGGCTTGCGGATCGCCCGCCAGCTTACCGGCGGCCAGCAGATCGGTCTTGCTGAAGCCGTCGAGGCTGGACAGGCTTGGGCGCAAGCTCTTGGCCAACTCGGGCGGAAATTGGTCCAGGTCCTTTTGCAAGGTATCAATGGACTGGGTCGCTGCGCTGAGGCGCAAGGCGTCGCCGCTGGACAGGTAATCTTCGATGTTGCGCGCCACCTCGCCCTGGAACTGCCGCGACAGGCTCAGGTAGCGCTCCATCAACAGATAGGGGCGCTCCAGGGCGATTTGCGACCACCACAGGGTGCAAGCCAGGCCAAGGCACACGGCAACTAAAAGAAGGGTATTGAGATTGGTCAGCAGCTTCAGGCGCATCAAGGGTCTACCAAGGGCAGAATCGTAAGTGCTTGAAGTTATTGCGTTTGGGTTACAGGTTTATGACTGAATCGGTGGATTCCGATGAAAAGGTGGCACTTTGCTTTGATTGCCGCGCGCTTTGTACCCGATTGCGCCCTGCGTGCTTGGCGCGGTACAGCGCTTCGTCCGCCTGGCTGGCCATCATCAGGCTGTCGGACTCTTCGCTCATCTGCACCACGCCCGCGCTGAAGGTGCACCACAGGTCCTGGGGCTGCGCCGGGTAGTGAATTTCGGCAAAACGCTGGCGGATTTCATCCAGTACCTTATAGGCCGCATCGATATCCGTGTCCGGCATGACGATGGCGAACTCTTCACCGCCGTAACGGCCGATGAAGTCGGTCTTGCGCAGACGCTGCTTGAGAAACAGCGCCAGGCTTTTGATCACCCGGTCGCCCATGGGGTGGCCGTGGCTGTCGTTGACCCGTTTGAAATGGTCGATGTCCAGCATGGCAAAGCTCAACGGCTTGCCTTCGCGGCGAGCGCGGAAGCAGCAGTCTTCGAGCAATTGCAGGATATGGGTGTGGTTGTAAAGACCGGTGAGGCTGTCGCGGACCATCCGCGCCTTGAGGTTGCGCGCCCGGGCCGCTCGGTTGCGCACGGTGGTGATCAGGTGCCGGGGTTTGATCGGTTTGGTCAGGAAGTCGTCGCCGCCTTCACTCATGGCGTCGAGCTGTTTGTCCAGGTCGTCTTCGGCGGACAGGTAAATGATCGGCACGCTGACATAGCGGTCATTGTGGCGGATCACCTTCGCCAGCTCCGTGCCGGTGCAGGCGGGCATGTACATGTCGAGGATGATCAGATCAGGCTGGAAATCCGCCAGCTCGGCCATGGCCTGGATCGGTTCGATCAGCGTGCGGGTGACGATACCGGCGCTGTTGAGCAGGCGCTCGGTGTGCAGGGCCTGGGCACGGGAGTCATCAATGATCAGCACTTTGTAGGGTTCGTACTGGGCAACGCAGGTCAGCACTTCGATCTTTTCCAGCAGGCTCGAGGCTTCCAGGGTGCCGGTGAGGAACTCCTGCCCGCCGGCGCGCACCGCCGCCAGGCGTGTCGGCGTGTCGGTTTCCAGCAGGCTGAAGAACAAGAGCGGCAACGGCTGCTCCAGACCTTCCTGAGCTTCGGCGGCCAGTTTCAGGCCGATGCCGGGGCCGCTGAAGTCCACGTCCATGACAATTGCGGCCGGCAGGCGCTCGACCATCGAAGCCCGAAACGCCGCCACGCTGTCGAGCGCCTGGGCGCTGAGGCCGAAGAACTCCAACTGCTTGGCCAGCCGCTCGGCGCGGTCATGGTCCTGCAACATCACGTAGATGGGTTTGCGCAGCGGCGGCAGGAAGGTCTGTTCGAGCTGATCGCCATGGCGCAGGCCGGTGCGGGACAGGCGCTGCATCAGTCGATTGATTTCAGTGATCAGGTGGCTGCTCAGACGCCCGCGATTGGCTTCCACCGCTTGCAGCGATTGACTGATGCCCTGGGCGAGCTGGCAATGCTCCGGTTGCTCGAAGCGCTCGGCAAAGCGCAGCAAACGCAGGTTGGCTTCGCTGAGCTCCGACAGGTCGACGCCTGACCATTCACTGCGTTGCAGGCGCTGCCAGATCTCCAGGATCTGACGAGCCTGGTGAATTACCCGCTGGGCAAAGTGGTGCTTGAGGCGCTCACGGCTGGGGTCTTCTGGCTCGGTCATATCCTGACTACTAGTTAGGGTGCATGCTGAGATCGACTGGTGGCTCTATGCTAGCACCTCTTTTCATTCGCATGAGTGTCATACGTCAATAATCTGTCTTGGGAGGGTATTCAGTTTATGACCGGTCAGTTTCGTAGGCTGGTGACAGCGCTTCCTTTATAGTGGCCGTTCGATTGCCCTGTCGTGGTCGGCATGATTTGCGCCGCATTATCGCGTTTCAAATCAGGCACGATGGCGTAGGGTTGTGGTCGAACCGTGAACTCAAGTGATTGAAGGGACATCGCCATGCTGGACTGGAAAAACCGCGCGGGCAGCGCGCCTGAACGTGCCGCCGAGCCGAAATCGGCCACCCGCAGCTACCTGGGTGGGCTTTTTTTCAGCCGGGCACTGGCCACCCTGGTCGGCCTGTACTTGCTGGTGACCATTGCCGTCGGCTGGTACTGGAGCCAGGAGCCCGCCCTGTTCCCCGTGCAGCAGAACGCCCAGGCGGCCGCGGAGAAGGAAGGCCGGCAAATGGTGATCGGCTACACCACCGTCGAGACCCTCAAGACCGTGGCCGAAACGCTGCTGACCAAGCCAGGTGGCTACATTTCCAACGACCGGTTCCCGCCGGGCCTGTGGATGGACAACATGCCGAGCTGGGAATATGGCGTGCTGGTGCAGGTACGCGACCTGAGCCGCGCTCTGCGCAAGGACTTCGCCCGATCCCAGTCCCAGTCCGCCGAGGACGCCGACCTGGCCAAGGCCGAGCCGCGCTTCAACTTCGATAACCGCAGCTGGGTGCTGCCCTCCAGTGAGTCGGAGTACCAGGAAGGCATCACTCTGCTGAGCCGCTATCAGGCGCGCCTGTCCGATCCGAACCAGAAAAGCGCGCTGTTCTATGCCCGCGCCGATAACCTGAATAATTGGCTGGGCGATGTCGGCACTCGTCTGGGTTCGCTGTCCCAGCGCCTGTCGGCCAGCGTGGGCCGGGTCAAGCTCAACACCTCGCTGAAAACCGAAGTCACGGCCCCGGGCCAGGTACCGCAAGTGGACGAGGAGGTGGTCGAAACCCCGTGGATGCAAATCGACAACGTGTTCTACGAAGCTCGCGGCCAGGCCTGGGCGCTGTCGCATTTGCTGCGCGCAATCGAAGTGGATTTCGCCGATGTGCTGGCAAAGAAAAACGCCACGGTCAGCGTGCGGCAGATCATTCGTGAACTCGAAGCCTCCCAGGAGCCGGTCTGGAGCCCGATGATCCTCAATGGCAGCGGCTTCGGTGTATTGGCGAACCATTCGCTGGTGATGGCCAACTACATTTCCCGCGCCAACGCGGCGGTGATCGACTTGCGGCAACTGCTGAACCAGGGCTGACAGATGGAAGAAAGTCCGCGGGAGGTCGCTCATCGAGTGGCCTCGGATGCCGAGCTTATCGCTTGGGTCGATAAAGACGACAACCTGCTTGGCAGCCTGGTGCGTTCGGACCTGCGTGAGCGCGGTCTGATCGGGCGCGGCACCTACATCATGCTGTTCAACTCGGCCGGTGAGTTGTGCGTTCATCGGCGGACCCTGAGCAAGGCAATCTATCCGGGTTTCTGGGACGTGGCGGCCGGCGGGATGGTGCAGGCCAACGAGACCTATGCCGAGTCGGCGGCTCGAGAGCTGGCGGAAGAGTTGGGCGTGAGCGGCGTCGAACTGACGGCCCATGACCATTTTTATTTCGAAGACAGCGGCAGTCGCCTGTGGTGCTCGGCGTTCTCGGCCGTGTGGGACGGGCCGCTGATTCTGCAACCTGAAGAGGTACTCGAGGCGCGTTTCCTGGCGGTCGACCAGGTGCTCGATGAAATCCAGCACAAGCCTTACTGCCCGGACTCTCTGGCGGCACTGGAGCGCTATTTGCGAGCCCATGGCGATGATGTCGCAAAGAAGCGCTAAATTGGCGCCGATTGGCCCTTAGCAAGTTAGCTTTTTGCCGTTACACTGCGCGACTTTTCAAGCTGAATCGCTGTCTGCGATCCAGTAGCGCTGCCCCTGCCTGAGTGGGGCTTCGCGGTCGGGGCACTTACTTTTGCCCGGCCAGTCTTTGTCCTCCCAAGAGGATTGCCGGTGGCCAAAAAAGCCGCATCCTTCGCCGCCTTGGGCGGCCTGGTATTTTCTACCGACGCCGGTCGTCATTGCCCTGATTGCCGCCAGCCGGTGGATGCCTGCATCTGCAAACAGACCACCATCCCGGAAGGTGACGGTATCGCTCGCGTGCGCCGTGAAAGCAAAGGTCGCGGCGGCAAGACGGTGACCACGATCACTGGCGTGCCGCTGGCCGAGGACGCGCTCAAGGAACTGGCCACCACGTTGAAGAAACGCTGTGGCACCGGTGGTGCTTTGAAAGACGGCATCATCGAGATCCAGGGCGATCACGTCGAGCTGCTGCTGGCGGAACTGACCCGACACGGCTTCAAGGCGAAAAAGTCCGGCGGCTAGCAGCCTCTGTGAAAACCACCCTCGGCTTGATTCGAACCCTTTCTACGAAGCACGGTTCGAAGTCGCCCACATGGTTTTCACAGAGCCTGTTCTGAACGGGTTTCTAAACTCAGCGCTGTGAGCAGGGTCTACCTTGCTTACAGGCAAATCGTCATTTCCATTCTCTAGACTGCTCCAGCCTCCTACCGGATGGTGCATTTTGACTTCTTTATAGGGGACTTCGATGTCCGTACGACGCACACGCAAAGACGATGGCAGCCAATGGACAGTTGCGGACAGCCGCAGTGTTTACGGGATCCGCCATTGGGGGGCCGGGTATTTCGCGATCAATGACGCCGGTCGCGTCGAAGTCCGTCCGAACGGTCCAGGCAGTTCGCCCATCGACCTGTTCGAGCAAGTCGACCAGTTGCGCCAGAGCGGCCTGTCGCTGCCCTTGCTGGTGCGCTTCCCCGACATCCTGCAAGACCGCGTGCGCCAGCTCACCGGTGCGTTCGACAGCAACATAGCGCGCCTGGAATACCAGAGCCAGTACACCGCGCTCTATCCGATCAAGGTCAACCAGCAGGAAGCGGTGATCGAAAACATCATCGCCACCCAGAACGTTTCCATCGGTCTTGAGGCCGGCTCCAAGCCCGAGCTGCTGGCGGTGCTGGCCCTGGCGCCCAAGGGCGGGACTATCGTCTGCAACGGTTACAAGGACCGCGAGTTCATTCGCCTGGCGCTGATGGGCCAGAAACTGGGCCATAACGTCTTCATCGTGATCGAGAAAGAATCCGAAGTCGGCCTGGTGATCGAAGAAGCCGCGTCGCTCAAGGTCAAGCCACAGGTCGGCCTGCGGGTACGCCTGTCGTCCCTGGCGTCGAGCAAGTGGGCCGATACCGGTGGCGAAAAGTCCAAGTTCGGCTTGTCTGCCGCGCAACTGCTGTCGGTGGTCGAGCGCTTCCGCGCCGCTGGCCTGGATCAGGGCATCCGCCTGCTGCATTTCCACATGGGCTCGCAGATCGCCAACCTGGCGGACTACCAGCATGGCTTCAAGGAAGCGATCCGCTACTACGGTGAGCTGCGCAACCTCGGCCTGCCGGTGGATCACATCGATGTTGGCGGTGGCCTGGGCGTGGACTACGACGGTACGCACTCGCGCAATGCCAGTTCGATCAACTACGACATGGACGATTACGCCGGTGTCGTGGTTGGCATGCTCAAGGAGTTCTGCGATGCCCAGAGCCTGCCGCATCCGCACATCTTCTCGGAAAGTGGTCGCTCCCTGACCGCCCACCACGCGATGCTGGTGGTGCAGGTGACCGACGTCGAGAAGCACCACGACGACGTGCCGGTGATCGAAAACAAGGAAAGCCTGCCGGAGACCGTGCAGTGGCTGGTTGACCTGCTGGGCCCGACCGATATCGAGATGGTCACCGAGACCTACTGGCGCGCCACCCACTACATGAGTGACGTGGCCGCCCAGTACGCCGACGGCAAGCTGACCCTGGCGGAAAAAGCCCTGGCCGAGCAGTGCTACTTCGCGGTGTGCCGTCGCCTGCATAACTCGTTGAAGGCCCGCCAGCGCTCCCACCGTCAGGTGCTGGATGAGCTCAACGACAAGCTCGCCGACAAGTACATCTGCAACTTCTCGGTGTTCCAGAGCCTGCCGGACACCTGGGCCATCGGTCAGGTGCTGCCGATCCTGCCGCTGCATCGCCTCGATGAAGAGCCGTTGCGCCGCGCCGTGCTGCAAGACCTGACCTGCGACTCCGACGGCAAGATCAAGCAGTACGTCGACGAGCAGAGCATCGAAACCAGCCTGCCGGTGCATTCCCTCAATCCGGGCGAAGATTACCTGTTGGGCATCTTCCTGGTGGGTGCCTACCAGGAAATCCTTGGCGACATGCACAACCTGTTCGGTGACACCGACTCGGTGAACATCTACCAGAATGCCGACGGCAGCGTGTACCACGCCGGTATCGAAACCCACGACACCATCGAAGACATGCTGCGCTACGTGCACCTGTCGCCGGAGGAGTTGATGACCCACTACCGCGACAAATGCGCCAGCGCCCGTATCAGCGCCGCGGAACGCACCCAGTTCCTGGATGCCCTGCGCCTGGGGTTGACGCGGTCGTCCTACCTGTCTTCCTGATGGCGGCCTGAACGCCCTCCGGGACTGTCAGAAAATACACCGTGTGCTGCGGGTTTTTTCGGATAGTCCCGGAGGGCGTTTTTATTTGTGCCGCGGTTATTTCCGAACACTGGTGCATTTAACCGGTGGTGTCCTTATTTCGTGTAGTCCCTTTCCTAACTTGTACTTGGGCTCTCTACTCGGCCATGGCTCTCAGCGAGAATCCTCAGCCGCCCCTCCTGTAGAGAAACGCCGATGTCCGATCCAGCCAGCGAGCCGTCATTTCGTCTGGAGATAGCCGGTCTGCCCGAATCCTTTGTTGTCGTGGCCTTCACGGGCAGCGAAGCCATCAGCGAACCCTTTGTCTTTGATGTGGAGCTGTTGATCGGCGATACGCCCCTGGACCTTGCCGGGTTGCTCTACCGCAGCGTCTGGTTGAGTTTCGACGCTGGAGGGCGGGGCATCCATGGGCAGATTCACGAGCTTGTCCAGCATCGTCAGGGCGCTGGTTGCCGGGTACGCATCGGGCCGAAGCTGGCGTGCCTGGCGCAACGATTCAGCCAGCGGGTGTTCAGTGCCCGCTCAGTGCCGCAAATCATTCGCCAGGTGCTCAAGGCCCACGGCATTGCCGGACGCCAGGTGTGCCTGGCTTTGAGTGGCGATTATCCGCTGCGCGATTTCTGTACCCAATATCGGGAGTCAGATCTGCAATTTCTCCAACGCGTGTGCGCCGAGGCGGGCATTTACTTCCATTTCGAGCAGGCTCGGGATGGGCATTGTCTGGTTTTTGCTGACAGCACGGACGATTCCCTGCCCGATGGCGAGACGTTTTACAGGCTCGAGGGAACGGCTCCGGCGGTGCGCAACTGGCGTGTACAAAGCGATGTTTCGGGGGAGCAGGTAGCCTTGGGCCGCAGCGATCTGATGGGGCTGCATTGCGGCCGGACGCTGTCGCTGGCAGGGCACCCTGTCGAAGGCTGGAACCAGCCCTGGCTGTTGACGAAAGTCGAGCATCGCGCGCAGGCCGGCGTGTATGGCAACCATTTTCGCGCCATTCCTGCGGGATGGCCGTTCGTGGCGACCGGGGTTGCGGCAAAACCTCGCATGCTGAGTCGGCAGCGCGGCTGGGTGGTCACGGTCGATGAGCCGCAGATGCAGGTGGCGGGGCGAGTGGCGGTGCAGTTCGACTGGGTCTATCAGGGGGAGGGAGCCAGTCCCAGTCATTGCTGGCTGCCGTTGGCCCCTGAGCTGGCCGCTTGGGGGCACGCCATTGGCAAGGGCTCCGAGGTGCTGGTGAGTTTTATCGAGGGCGACCCGGACCGTCCATTGATCAGCGCACTGCTCGACGCGCCGGCATCTCGGGAAGACGCGGATGAATCCCCCCTGAGTGAAACGTCCCAACCAGTCCATGAGGGCTCTGGCTTCGACCCGCTTCTGTTGGCGGCGATCCAGAGTGCCGAGCCGTTGGTGTTGTTGTGTCTGTTGCCCGGAGGCGGCAGCTTCAACCCCTGTAGCCAGCCGTTGTGCACCTGCCGCATGCTCACGCAGCTTGGCGCGGGCGCTGCTCCATGAATGCTGCCGCCATGTCTGCATCAGCGCCGCAATGGCTGCTGCTCGACGTACCCGGTGCGCCGGACACCGCGCAGCGTTTGCAGGAGCAGTTCGCCGAGATCCGGCGCTTTGCCTTGTTCGAAGGCACCGAATTGCACGGGCTGAGGGAGCATGGTCCGTTGCTGGTGGATTTGCAGCAATCGCCGGCACTGGCCAGCCTGTGTCACCTGGATGCCGGCGCCTGGCCGGGGCTGTTGTTGGTCAGCCGAGCGTCAGAGGCGCAATTACTGGCGCATCTGCGGCGTATGTTGACGGTGACGTTAGGCCTGCATCACAAGGCCTTGCTGAACTATTACAACCCTCACACGGCCAGTTATTTCTTCGACGGTTGCGATCCTCGGGAACTCAGTTGCTGGCTGGGGCCGATCAGCCTGGTGCGCTGGTTCGGCGGGACCTGGGGCGACAGGACCATCGGCAGCCAGGGCTGGCAGCAACTCTGCAATCCGGGGCTGGCAGTACCGGCACTGGAAAATGAACACAGCCTCAGCGACTGGCAGCAAAGTCAGTTGCAGCGATGTCTGCTGGAACGCCACGTCTGGCAGTGGTCATGTTCTACCGGACGGGATTTCCGCCTGCTCTGGGAGGACTTGCAGCAAGGGCTGACCCTGGGGTTCACCGAACGACCGGTACTCGATGACTGGTTATGGCTGCGCCTGCAATACCCCAATGCCCGACCCGTGCCGGGGCTCAAAGGCGGTTCGCAGCGCGAACGCCTGGATCACCTGCGGCGGCTGTGGCAGGACAATCAAGGTTGAAAAGGTCAATGGGCGCCGGCACCGAACCAGCTATCGCGCTGTTGCATGCGCCAGGCGAAAGCACCCAGGGTCAGGCTGCGCAAAGCCATGAACAGCAAGAAAGTGATCCACAGCCCGTGGTTGCCCAGCGCTTGCAGTACCCAGGCAAACGGCGACACCAGCAACAGGGTCAACAGCATGCCGTTGCGCATTTCCCTGGCACGAGTGGCGCCGATGAACAGGCCATCGAGCAAATAACTCCAGACCGCAATCAACGGCAGCGCTGCCAGGTAAGGCAGGTAGCGGTAAGCGGTGTCGCGCACGTCCGGAATATCGGTCTGCATATCGATGAACAGGTGGCCGGCGAGCAGAAACAGTAAGGCAAACCCCACGCTGGCAATCAATGACCATCCGCAGGCCACCACCAGCGAGCGGCGCAGGGCCAGGCGGTCGCGGGCGCCGATGGCGTGACCGCACAGCGCTTCGACGGCATGGGCCAGACCGTCCAGGGCGTGGGCTGTCAGCAGCAGACCATTGAGCAGCAGCGCGTTGGCTGCCACGGTCGCATCCCCCAGACGCGCGCCTTGCACCGTGATCAGGAAGAACACCGCTTGCAGCGCCAGGCTGCGAATGAAAATGTCCCGGTTCACCGCCAGCAACGGACGCCAGCTTTGCCACACCCCCAGGGCCGCCCAGGCGATCTGCCCCGGCCAGGCCCGCAGCGTGTTGCGCGCCAGGATCAGACCGACCAGGGCGCCGGTCCACTCGGCAATCACCGACGCCCGGGCCGAACCGGTCACGCCCCAGTCCAGGCCGATCACGAACCACAGGTTCAGGGCGATGTTCACCAGGTTGGTCACCAGCAGGATCGCCAACGGCGCCCGGGCATTCTGAGCACCGAGAAACCAGCCCACCAGCGCATAACTGGCCAGCGCCGCTGGCAAGCCAAACAGCCGGGTGTGGAAAAAGTCCCGGGTCAACTGCTCAAGCTCGGCGGATGGCTGCATGAAATGCAACGCCACGCCACTCAACGGCACGCCGACCGCCCCCAGCACCAGCGCCAACCCCATCGCCAGCAGCAGACCTTGCAGCAGCACCTGCCTCAACGCCGCTCCATCCCCACGCCCGGCTGCCTGGGCGGCGAACCCGGTGGTGCCCATGCGCAAGAAACCCATGGCCCAGGCCAGCACCGTATACAAACTCGCCCCGACCGCCACCGCGCCTAACTGATGGGCATGGGGCAAGTGGCCGATGACGGTGCTGTCCACCAGTGCCACCAGCGGCACGGAAATGTTCGAGAGAATCATCGGCGCGGCCAGCGCCCATACCCGGCGGTGGGTAAGACGGTCGCGCCAGTCGGTGATCAGGTTGGACATGCGAGCTCCTTGGCGGAGCGCGATTGTAGCGGGTTCTCGCATGATCGTTCTCATGCTCCGCGTGGGAATGCCTCTAGGGACGCTCCGCGTTCGATCTCAAAAAACTCTGTGGGAGCAAGGCTTGCCCGCGATGAAGATGACGCGGTCTTTCAGGGCGCCGAGGCGCCTGTATCGCGAGCAAGCTTTGCTCCCACACAGTGCTCTCGGCCCTAGTGAATGATCCAGCTCAACAACCACAACCCCAGCACCAACCAGATAATGCCCAGGATGATCGATGCCCGCATGAAGGCGCGGATTGCCGAGTACAGCAGCATCAGCCCGAGGATCAGCGCAATGATGCTGATGATCGAGGTGTCCATGCCCAGTGTGCGCGACAGGCCATCGACAAAGTTGCCGCCAGCATTGGCCAGGGTGTTGAACAGGCCGCTGAGCAGGTCGACGATAAACCGGATCACCGAACCGAGCGCCTGGCCGAGCCATTCGAAAAAGCTTTCTACCTGCATGTGTACATCCTGATGAGAGAGATCGGAATCGAGCCTTGGGCTTCTGGTTGTAAGAGCGGCTGAAGGCCAAGATCGTTCGATTATGGGGCAAAACGCCGCTTCGTACCGAGACGCTTGCCTTCCCTCGTCATCCCCCCGAAGCTATGCGCATTCAGGAGACCCCGATGAACCTTGTTGAACTGACCGAACGCCTGCATGCCATTCGTGACCGTAACAATTGGCGGCAATTTCACAGCCCGAAAAACCTCGCCATGGCCGCCAGTGTGGAAATGGCCGAACTGGTGGAGATTTTCCAGTGGCTGACCGAGGACCAGTCGCGCCAGTTGCCGGCGGACAAGCTGGCCCACGCTGGGCAGGAAGTCGGTGACATTGTGTTGTACCTGTTGCTGCTGTGCAGCGAGCTGGGGTTGGATATGGAGGCTGTGGTGCGCAGCAAGCTGGCCGACAGCGAGCGGCGGTTCGGCCAATGAGCGATCGCCATTTCGATCAGCTCGCCACGCGCTTTGCTGAAAAAATCTACGGTGGGGCCAAAGGTGCGATCCGCCTGGCGGTGCTGCAGGCCGATCTGCTTGAAGCCTTGCCTGAGCGTCCGTTGCGTGTGTTGGACATAGGCGCCGGCTTGGGCCACATGTCGTTGTGGCTGGCCGAGCGCGGCCATCAGGTGACCTTGGCCGAACCAGCCGAGCCCATGCTCGAAGGTGCCCGTCAGCGATTCGCCGATGCCGGTCAGAGCGCAACGTTCATTCAGGCACCGTGGCAGGCGCTGCCCGACCAGCTCACTGAGCCTTACGACCTGGTGCTGTGCCACGCGGTGCTGGAATGGCTGGCCGAACCCCATGCGATCCTGCCGGTGCTGCATCAACTCACGGTTCCGGGCGGCTGGTTGTCCCTGGCGTTCTACAACCGCGACGCGCTGGTTTATCGCAACCTGCTCAAGGGGCATTTTCGCAAGTTGCGCAAAAATGACATGGCCGGTGAAAAACAGAGCCTGACCCCGCAACAACCCCTTGATCCGCGGGAATTGGCGGCGCAACTTGAAGGCGTGTGGCAGGTCGAAACTCAAAGTGGCGTGCGGGTTTTCCATGACTACATGCCGGTGGAGTTCCAGGGCCGCGTGGAGCTGGCGCAGTTGCTGGAGATGGAGCTGGCTCACCGCCGCCATCCGGCGTTTGCCGGGTTGGGGCGTTATCTGCACTGGGTCTGCCGTCCCCTCTGATCTGAAAGAGCAATCGGAGCGCGAAATGAAAGGTCGTTCAGGGTTGTTGGTGTTGTGCCTGGGACTGGCTGCCTGCCAGGGCAGCAACCCGTATGTCGCCACGTCTAACCCGCTGCCACCGGCGCCGCCGCAGGCCGCCACGGTATTTGACCGCAGCGCTTACCCCGCGCCACCCCGTGACTACGGGCGCTATCGCAGTTGGGCCTGGCTCAACGGGCGACTGCCACCGGGCACCGCTTGGGCGGACTCGGCCCAGGTGGCTGAAGCGGTGAGCAACGCCCTGGATCAACGCGGCCTGCGTCCATTGCATGACAACCGCCCGGCCGACCTGTTCGTCAGTGCCGACCTGCGCCTGGAAACGCGCGTGCGTCAGGTTCGGGACGACTATGATTCCGGTTACTACGGCGGCTATAACCGTTACGACCGCTACGGCCCCGGCTATGGCATGTATCACTCGGTGCCGGTGGTGCGCACTTATCGGGAGCAGGTCGTGGTGGTGCGAGTGGACCTGTTCGATGCCCGTAATGGTCAGCCGGTGTGGAGCGCCAGCGCCGAGACCAGCCAGCGCGGCAGTCAGAGCGCGCGCACCGATGCCATTCGCGAAGCGGTGGAAAAAGCCCTGTCGGCTTATCCTCCAAGTTGATTACGCAACGGAGAAAAACCATGTTTCGCCGTATCGCTCTACTGGCTTTTACCCTGTTGCTCGGCGCCTGTGCGGGTACCCCGGTCAACCACGACTTTGACACCAGCCGGGATTTCTCGGCTTACCGCAGCTGGAGCTGGAAAGAGCCGGCGCTGCAATATCGCCCCGATGATCCGCGCATCAAGAGCGACCTGACCGAACAGCGGATCCGTCAGGCGGTTGCCGATCAACTCGACCAGCGCGGTCTGCGCCCGGCCCAGGCTGGCGGGCGAGGGGATGTGATGGTCCAGGCCTACCTGATCGTCGAGGATCGCCAGCAACAGATCACGACCAACTACGGCGGTGGTTGGGGCAGCCCTTGGAATGGCTATTGGGGCGGGCCGATGTACAACGAAACCCGCAACATCAGCTACAAGGTCGCCACGGTGCAGATTGACCTGCTCGATGGCAAGGACGGCAAGCTGGTGTGGCGTGGCAGTGATGAACGAATGCTCAGCAACTCGCCCAATCCGACGGATCGCAGCACCGCAGTGCGTGAGACGGTTGCGCGGATCCTGGCGAACTATCCGCCGCGGTAGGCGGACTCAGCATCGACGCCAACTGACCCACCGCTATCGCGAGCAGGCTCGCTCCCACAGGGGATTTGTGTCGCACGCAGGCCCCATGAACGCCCGAGAACCCATGTGGAAGCGAGTCTGCTCGCGATGACGGCGGCCCATTCAACATCGATGCAAGCTGACCCACCGCTATCGCGAGCAGGCTCGCTCCCACAGGGGATTTGTTTCGAACGCAGGCCCCATGAACGCCCGAGAACCCATGTGGGAGCGAGCCTGCTCGCGATAGCCATCGCACATTCAACAAAGATGCCGGTCCTCAGCCAGCCGGCCGCCAGCTCCCCACCATATGCTCCAACTCCCCCGAACCGATCAATCGCAAGTCCCCACTGGACCCCGCGGCACTCGCCAGCAGTGTCACTTCGCTGGGCAGGCGCACCGGCTTCTTGAAGGTGACATCGATCTCGACGTTGGCATCGGGCAAGTGTTCGTCCAGCGCCGCCAGGGTCCTGGCCTTGTTCCACAGGCCGTGGGCGATGGCGGTAGGGAAGCCGAACAGCCGGGCGCTGAGGCCGCTCAGGTGGATCGGGTTGTAATCGCCGGACACCTTGGCATATTGCCGGCCAATGTCAGCCGGCGCGGTCCAGTGCGCCACTTCAGTCAATGCCTGAATCTCTTGCAGCGGCTCTTCCACCAACGCGCCGTCAAGCTGGACGCCCTTGCAAAGCATCTGGCTCTCGGCCTCCCACAACGGCCCCAATTGATCATCGATGCGTGTCACGAGGTCGAACACCGCGCCCTTGGGGTGAGCTTGCAGATTCTGCACGTTGACGCGAGCCTGCACTTGGCTGACCCCGCCCATGGGCCGCAGTACACGGATGCGATTGCTCAAGTGGATCAGCCCCAGCAACGGGAACGGAAAGTCCCGGGCGGTGAGCAATTGCATCTGCAGGGCAAACGCCAGTACGTGGGGGTAGGTCGGCGGCAGCAGTCCGTTTTCGGCAAAACCGCAGACTTTGCGATAGGCCGCCAGGCGTTGCGGATCGACCTGTATCACTTGGCGCAGTCCGTCCTGGGGCAAGGTTTTTCCAGTGACCTTGCGCCGTGTCGCGGCTTTCACGTACAGCGAGGACATACCGGGCGCGGCGTTTACTTCATGCCATTGGATCGTCATGGTCATGCTCCCAGGAGGCTTTGCCCGCACACCCGCAGCGTTTGGCCGGTAACGGCGCCCGTCCCCGGCTGGGCGAGCCAGGCCACGGCTTCGGCGACGTCCTGTGGCAGGCCGCCCTGGCCCAGGGAACTCATGCGCCGCCCGGCTTCGCGCAGGGCGAAAGGGATGTCGGCGGTCATGCGGGTTTCAATGAAACCCGGGGCCACGGCATTGATGCTGATCCCCCGAGGTTGCAGGACCGGCGCCCAGGCCTGGGCCAGGCCGATCAACCCGGCCTTGCTTGCCGCGTAATTGGTCTGGCCGCGATTGCCGGCGATGCCGCTGATGGACGCCAGCAGAATCACTCGGCCATTGTCCCGCAGAGTGCCACTGTCGAGCAGGGCCTTGGTCAGCACCTGCGGCGCGTTGAGGTTGACCGCCAGCACCGCGTCCCAGAACTCCGGGGTCATGTTGGCGAGCGTCTTGTCCCGGGTGATGCCAGCGTTGTGTACCACGATGTCGATGCCGTCGGGCAGGTGTTCAGTCAACTGTGTAGCGACGTCTTCAGCACAAATGTCCAGCGTCACGCTGCGCCCGCTAAGGCGCGCAGCCAGGGCTTCGAGATCGGCCTTGGCCTGCGGGACGTCCAGCAGGATCACGTCGGCGCCATCGCGGGACAGGGTTTCGGCAATGGAGGCGCCGATCCCGCGGGCCGCGCCGGTGACCAGAGCCTTGAGGCCGGTGAGCGGACGCGTCCAGTCCTGGACCTGGGCCTGGCAGGCATCAAGGCGAATGACCTGGCCGGAAACGTAGGCGCTCTTGGGCGACAGGAAAAACCGCAGCGCACCTTCCAGTTGGGCCTCGGCGCCGTCACCCACATACAGCAATTGCAGCGTCCCGCCATGACGCAACTCTTTGGCCAGGGAACGGCTGAAGCCCTCCAAGGCCCGCTGCGTGCTGGCGGCAAACGGATCGGCGAGACCTTCCGGAGCGCGGCCGAGGATGACGACATGGGCGCTGTGGTCGAGGTTCTTCATCAGGGGTTGGAAGAACTCGCGCAGTTGCTTGAGCTGGTCGGCCTGCGCCAGATGACTGGCGTCGTACACCACCGCCTTGATTTTCGGACCGTGACCGGGGATCCATTCGGTGGCCAGTGTCGGTTCGCCCCCGTAGATGAAGATCGCATCGGTCAGGCGCTTGGCAAATGCGCCGATCTGTTCGGTCAACGGCCCGCCGCCCAACAGCAACGCACCTTCGATCGGCCGCAGCCGCCCGGCCTGCCAGCGCTCCAGGCGGGCCGGCGATGGCAGGCCCAGCGCACCGACCAGACGCAGGCCCAGGGGCGAATTGGCGAAGTCGATATAACGGTCTGACATGGAACACACTCCGGCTGATGAGGTTCAAAGTGTGGACCATGATTGGCAATCAGTCGTTCGATTGGCCAGATAAAGCCTAAGCTTGTGCGGGAGCCGGGTTTCCGCAGGCCCATTGGCGCATCCGGACATACACAGGGAGTTCTTCATGACACAGCTACGCCGCGTCGCGATCATTGGTGGTAACCGCATCCCCTTCGCCCGCTCCAACGGGGCCTATGCCACCGCCAGCAACCAGGCGATGCTGACCGCCGCGCTCGAGGGGCTGATCGAGCGCTATAACCTGCATGGCCTGCACATCGGTGAGGTGGCCGCCGGTGCGGTGCTCAAGCTTTCCCGGGATCTGAACCTGACCCGCGAATGCGTGCTCGGCTCGCGGCTATCGCCCACCACCCCTGCCTACGATCTGCAACAGGCTTGCGGCACGGGGTTGGAGACTGTGCTGTTGACGGCCAACAAGATCGCCCTCGGGCAGATCGACAGTGCCATTGCCGGCGGCGTAGACACCACCTCGGATGCGCCGATTGGCGTCAACGAAGGGCTGCGCAGAATCCTGCTGCAAGCCAATCGCGCCAAAACCACCGCTGAGAAAATCAAGACCTTCCTGCAACTGCGTCCCCAGCACCTCGTTCCCGAACTGCCGCGCAATGGCGAGCCACGAACCGGCCTGTCCATGGGCCAGCATTGCGAACTGATGGCTCAGACCTGGCAGATTCCCAGGGAGGAGCAGGACCAATTGGCCCTGGAAAGTCATCAGAAAATGGCCGCGTCCTACGCCGAAGGCTGGCAGAACGACTTGATGACGCCGTTTCTCGGCCTGACACGGGACAACAACCTGCGTCCGGACCTGACCCTGGAAAAACTCACCGCCCTCCAGCCGGCCTTCGAAAAAAGCGCCAAGGGCACGATGACGGCGGGCAACTCCACACCATTGACCGATGGCGCGTCACTGGTGCTGCTGGGCAGCGAAGAGTGGGCCAAGTCCCGGGGGGTGCCGATCCTGGCGTATGTGCGCGACGGCGAAACGGCAGCGGTGGATTTCGTCAACGGAGCAGAAGGGTTGTTGATGGCGCCGGCCTACGCCGTGCCTCGGTTACTGGCGCGCAACGGCCTGACGTTGCAGGACTTTGATTACTACGAGATCCACGAGGCATTTGCCGCTCAAGTGTTATGCACGCTCAAAGCCTGGGAAGCCCCGGATTATTGCAAGACGCGACTGGGCCTCGACGCTCCGTTGGGCAGCATAGACCGCAGCCGGCTGAACGTGAAAGGCAGCTCCCTGGCCGCCGGCCACCCGTTTGCCGCCACGGGTGGAAGAATCGTCGCCAACCTCGCCAAGTTGCTGGACGCGGCGGGGCGGGGCCGCGGTCTGATTTCCATCTGCGCGGCCGGTGGCCAGGGTGTGACGGCAATCATTGAGCGTTGAGGGACGCCTCGCGTTGTTGATGAATGAGTTCCCGTTGGCGGTTGGCGTAGCGTTCGGCCAGGATCGAACAGACGATCAGCTGCAACGGGTGATAGATCATGATCGGCAGCAGGATCAGCCCCAGGCCGGGGTTGTTGCCGAAAATCAACGCGGCCATCGGCACCCCGGCCGCCAGGGATTTCTTGCTGGCGCAGAACACCGCGGCAATCTCATCGGCGTTGCTGAACCGCAGGGCCCGAGCGGTGCGGGTGGTCATCCACAAAATGATTGCCAGCAACACGGCACTGCCAAGCAATGCACTGAGCAGCACGGTGTTGCCTTGTTGTTGCCAGATCCCGGACACCATCGAATTGCAGAACGCCGCGTAGACCAGCAGCAGGATCACCAGTTTGTCGATGATGCTGGTGTAGCGTTTGTACCGCCCGAAAAAACCGGCCAGCCAGCGGCGCAGTAACTGTCCGAGCACCAGCGGCAGCAGCAACATCAGGCAAAGGTCGAGCAAAGTCGCACCCAGATCGATACCCCCGGCGCCGCTGCCGACCACGAAACTGACCAGCAGTGGCGTCAGGAAAATCCCCAGCACGCTGGACAGGCTCGCGTTGAGAATCGCCGCCGGTACGTTACCGCCGGCGCTGCCGGTCAGGGCCACCGAGGATGAAATGGTCGAGGGCAGGACGCACAGGTAGAAGAACCCCAGCATCAGCAGTGACGGCACATGGCGGCCCAGAAGCCAATCGCTGACCAGCCAGATCAACGGAAACACGCCGAAGGTAAAGAGCTGCACCATCAAGTGCAGTCGGGTGTTTCTCAGACCGTGGCGGATCTGCTCGCCGGACAGGTTTATCCCGTGCAGGAAGAACACGACAAAGATGCCGATATTGACCACCCACTCGGCATGCATGGCGCCACCCGTGGCGCCAAAGCTGGGAAACAGATACGCCAGCAACGTGGCAAGCAGCATGCCGCACAGGAACCAGTCGGTTACCAGGCGTTTGAGGTGTCTGAAAATGTGCATACGGCACCGCAAGTTGTAAGAAAAGTCGACTTAGCCTAACGTCGGCACTTGCAGCCGTCTTGCGACATAAGGCCAATCCATGCCGACTAACGGACACCAACAACTCGAAAGACGCATTCCCGACCTGACGGAATTGCCCAGGCCGCTTTATGCCCGTGTCGAAAGCTTGAGCGCCGGTTCGTGGACCCAGGCCCATCGTCATGATTGGGTGCAGTTTTCCTACGCCATCAGTGGCGTGCTGGGTGTGCACACCGCCGAAGGCAGTTTTTTCGCCCCGCCACAATGGGCCATCTGGATTCCTGCCGACCTGGAGCATCATGTGGTGACCTCCACCCGGGCAGAAATGCGCAGCCTTTATGTTCGTCGCGAAGCCTGTCCGTGGGCCGATGAACGCTGCCGAGTGCTGGAGGTCACGCCGCTGGCGCGGGAGCTGATCAAGGCTTTTTGTCAGTTGCCGGCCGATTACGCTCAGGGCGATACCCAGCAAGCGCGACTGGTGCAAGTGTTGCTGGACCAGTTGGCAACACTGCCGGAGGTTGGCTTTTGCCTGCCACTTCCCCGGCATGCGCGTCTGCTGGCGTTGTGCAACGAGCTGATCGAACAGCCCGACCAGAACGTGACTTTGCAAGTGTGGGCCGAGCGCCTGGGCACATCGGAAAAAACCCTGATGCGTCTGTTCCAGCGCGAAACCGGCCTGAGCTTTCGCGCCTGGCGCCAGCGTACGCGGCTGTTGTCGTCCCTGGGGTCGTTGGAAAAAGGCGATAGCGTGACCGGCGCGGCGTTGTCCTGTGGCTACGATTCCACGTCCGCTTTCATAGTGGCGTTCAAGGGGATGTTTGGATTGACCCCGGGGGAGTTGTTTAAACATTGAATCAGCTGCACTGGGCATGGCTGTCAGCTCTTGTCGCAAATGCCTTTGCATTCAGTTGCCAACGCTATGCGCTGTCTCGGCTATGATTCGGCTCGGTCGATTTAATCCGGCACATTGTGTGCATCGAAGGGTTCATAAGTCGGCAACCCCTCCCCGTGGAGGGAGGATTGCCGTATAACGACTGTCATTCGCGTGTTCGGTAATAAAGGACCCACAATAAAAGCTGATGAAGACTCCAAAACGCATTGAACCCCTGATCGAGGACGGTCTGGTCGACGAGGTGCTGCGCCCACTCATGAGTGGTAAAGAAGCAGCTGTTTATGTGGTGCGCTGCGGCAACGAGTTACGTTGCGCCAAAGTCTACAAGGAGGCGAACAAGCGAAGTTTTCGTCAGGCGGCCGAATACCAGGAAGGCCGCAAGGTGCGTAACAGCCGCCAGGCCCGGGCCATGGCCAAGGGCTCCAAGTTCGGGCGCAAGGAAACTGAAGACGCCTGGCAGAATGCCGAAGTGGCGGCGCTGTTCCGGTTGGCCGGTGCGGGCGTGCGAGTGCCCAAGCCGTACGACTTCCTCGAAGGCGTGCTGCTGATGGAGCTGGTGGCTGACGAATACGGCGATGCGGCACCGCGTCTGAACGATGTGGTACTGGAGCCGGATCAGGCCCGTGAGTATCACGCGTTCCTGATCTCCCAGATTGTGTTGATGCTGTGTACCGGTCTGGTGCACGGTGACCTGTCGGAGTTCAACGTGCTGCTTACGCCGACGGGCCCGGTGATCATCGATCTGCCGCAGGCGGTGGACGCCGCTGGCAACAATCACGCCTTCAGCATGCTGGAGCGGGATGTGGGCAACATGGCGTCCTACTTCGGCCGGTTTGCCCCGGAGCTCAAGCGCACCCGGTACGCCAAGGAAATGTGGGCGTTGTATGAGGCTGGCACCTTGCACCCGGCCAGCGTGCTGACCGGCGAGTTCGATGAGCCGGAAGAACTGGCGGATGTCGGCGGGATCATGCGTGAAATCGAGGCTGCCCGTCTGGACGAGGAACGCCGCCAGGCCGTCCGCGCCGCTGACGACGCTCCACCCGGCAAAACCGAAGAACCGCCTCCGCCCTGGATGCAGTGAGCGCTTGACCAGAAACCCGGCCCAGGCCGGGTTTTTTGTGGCTGCCCAAAAAATCCCACACTGTTTTTTGTGAGGCCCTCAACACCTGCGTCCGCCACCAACTCCCTGTGGGAGCGAGCCTGCTCGCGATAGCGGTGGATCAGCTTGCATGGATGCAGGATATGCCGGCGTCATCGCGAGCAGGCTCGCTCCCACATTGGTTCTCGGGGGTATATGGATCCTGCGTTCGGAACCAATCCCCTGTGGGAGCGAACCTGCTCGCGATAGCGGTGGATCAGCTTGCATGGATGCAGGATATGCCGGCGTCATCGCGAGCAGGCTCGCTCCCACATTGGTTCTCGGGGGTATATGGATCCTGCGTCCTGCACAAATCCCCTGTGGGAGCGAGCYTGCTCGCGATAGCGGTGKATCAGCTTGCATGGATGYAGGATRTGCCGGCGTCATCGCGAGCAGGCTCGCTCCCACATTGGTTCTCGGGGGTATATGGATCCTGCGTCCTGCACAAATCCCCTGTGGGAGCGAGCCTGCTCGCGATAGCGGTGTATCAGCCTGCATGGATGTAGGATGTGCCGACGTCATCGCGAGCAGGCTCACTCTCACCTTCGCTCAAGCATGCACTGTCTTCTCGCAACACCCCGACGCCAGTTCCTTGAGAATCGGGCAGTCCGGGCGGTGGTCGCCGTGGCAGTGTTCCACCAGGTCCTGGAGGGTGTCGCGCAGTTCGGCCAGTTCGCGGATTTTCTGGTTCAGTTCGTCGATGTGTTGCCGGGCCAAGGCCTTGACGTCGGCGCTGGCACGTTGGCGGTCCTGCCAGAGGGTCAGCAATTTGCCGACCTCTTCCAATGAAAACCCAAGGTCCCGGGAGCGCTTGATAAAGGCCAGGGTGTGCAGGTCATCGGCACCGTAGATCCGGTAGCCGCTGTCGGTGCGATGAGCCGCCTTGAGCAGGCCAATGGATTCGTAGTACCGGATCATCTTCGCACTCAGGCCGCTCTGGCGGGCCGCTTGGCCGATGTTCATCGCTTGTCCTCCAGGTGTTTGGGTGTCCAGAGTTTCAACAGTAACGCGTTGCTCACCACGCTGACGCTCGACAAGGCCATGGCCGCGCCGGCCAGCACCGGGTTGAGGAAGCCGAATGCCGCCAGGGGAATACCGATCAAGTTGTAGACGAATGCCCAGAACAGGTTCTGACGGATCTTGGCGTAGGTCTTGCGGCTGATCTCCAGCGCCGCGGGCACTAGCCGTGGATCACCGCGCATGAGGGTAATACCGGCGGCGTGCATTGCCACGTCGGTGCCGCCGCCCATGGCAATGCCAATGTCCGCGGCGGCGAGGGCCGGGGCGTCGTTGATGCCGTCGCCTACCATGGCCACCACCGCATGGGTCTTCAACTGTTGGACGATGGCGGACTTGTCGGCCGGCAGTACTTCGGCATGAACGTTGGCGATGCCCAATGCCTCGGCCACCACCCGGGCACTGCCGCGGTTGTCGCCAGTCAGCAGGTGGCTGCCGATATGGCGTTCATTCAGGGCGTGTACGGCCGCCAGGGCGCCGGGCTTGAGTGTGTCGCCGAAAGCGAACAGGCCCAGCACCCGTGGCGTTGCGTTTTGCTCAATCAGCCAGGACAGGGTTCGGCCCTCGGTCTCCCAGGCCTGGGCCGACTCGCTCAGCGAACCGGGGGCCAGGCCCAGTTCGTCCAGCAAACGTCGGTTACCGAGGGCCAGACGCTGTCCGTCCAGGCTGCCGGCAATACCGCGTCCGGTCAGCGACTGGCTGTCGTTGATGTCCGGGACAACCAGGCCGCGCTCCGCACACGCATCCAGCACCGCCTTGGCGAGGGGGTGTTCGCTGCCGCGTTGCAGGGCGCCGGCCATTTGCAGCAGCTTGTCTTCGTCACCGTCCAGAGCGCTCAAGTGGGCGATGCGTGGTGTGCCGGAAGTCAAGGTTCCGGTCTTGTCGAACACCACGGTGTCGACTTCATGGGCGCGCTCCAAGGCCTCGGCATCCTTGATCAGGATTCCATGGCGGGCAGCCACCCCGGTGCCGGCCATGATTGCCGTGGGTGTCGCCAGACCGAGGGCGCACGGGCAGGCGATCACCAGCACGGCGACAGCGTTGATCAGTGCCGTCTCCAGGGGGGCGCCATACAACCACCAGCCGATCAACGTCGCCAATGCCAGCACCAGCACGACCGGCACGAAGACCTGGCTGACTTTATCCACCAGCTTTTGAATGGGGGCCTTGGCCGCCTGGGCGTCTTCCACCAGGCGGATGATGCGCGCCAGGACGGTTTCCGTGCCCAGGGCCAGGGTGCGCACCAGCAGGCGGCCTTCGCCGTTGATGGCACCGCCCGTCACCTTGTCGCCGGGCTGTTTGGGCACCGGCAGGCTTTCGCCACTGATCAAGGCTTCGTCAGCGTGACTCTGGCCTTCCAGCACTTCGCCATCCACCGGGAAGCGTTCGCCGGGTTTGACCAGCACCCGATCATTCAAGCGCAGGGCGCTGATGGCGACGTCCCGCTCCTGCCCGTCAATGACCTGAATCGCCCGCTCCGGTCGCAAGGCTTCGAGGGCGCGGATAGCACTTGCGGTTTGGCGCTTGGCGCGGCTTTCCAGGTATTTGCCGAGCAATACCAGGGCAATCACCACGGCCGAGGCCTCGAAATACAGGTGCGGCATGCTGCCAGGGCGGGCAATGGCCCATTCATAAATGCTCAAGCCATAACCCGCGCTGGTGCCCAGGGCCACCAGCAGATCCATGTTCCCGGCCCCGGCACGCACGGCCTTGTAGGCCGCGATATAGAAGCGCGCACCGAAAATGAACTGCACCGGCGTCGCCAAAGCGAATTGAACCCAGGCCGGCAGCATCCAATGCACGCCAAACGGTTGCAAAAGCATGGGCAGCACTAACGGTACGGACAGCAAAATCGCCAGCACCAAGGCCAGGCGCTCGCGATTCAGGCGATTGCTTTGTGCGTCATGGGGTTGCTCGGCCTGCCAGACACTGGCGTCATAACCGGCGCCCTTGACCGCATCGATCAGGGTTTGCGGGTCGACCCGGCCGAGCAAGTCCAGGTGGGCCCGTTCGTTGGCGAGGTTGACGCTGACACGGTTCACCCCGGCGACTTTGCTCAGGGCACGCTCGACCCGGCCGACGCATGAGGCACAGGTCATTCCCTCGATGGACAGTTCCAGCGTCTGGACGGGGACACTGTAGCCGGCCTGTTCGACGGCCTGCATCAAGGCTGGCAGGCTGCCCTCGGGCGCCTGGATCCGCGCCTGTTCGGTCGCCAGGTTCACGCTGACGGCGCTGGCCCCTGTGACGTTGCTCAAGGCGCGCTCGACCCGCCCGGCGCAGCTGGCACAGGTCATCCCGGCAATCGGCAGATCGAAAAGGGTGGATTCAGACATCGGACAGGCTCCCTGTAGTGAATGACTACAGGATCAACCTTGCCACGCCGGGAAGGTCAAGCGCTAATCCAAACGCTTGCACACACACTTTGTGGGAGCGGGCTTGCTCCCACTTTTTATCTAAGGGGTCAATAACCCAGCTCAGCCGGCTTGAGATACATCCCTTCCTGGGTCATGGCAATGCGGAACTTCAGTATGTCGCCAGCCTTGAGCGTCACATCCTGCGACCCCGGCGCAAGCATGCCTGGGCTGCAGCCCGGCGCCTGGCCTGGCAGCAGCTTCAAGCGCAAGGAGAACTTTCCGGGTGGCAGGTTGAAAGAGGTGCTCTGTTCCTGGAACAAACGCCCCGAGAGCTGATCGCCGATATAGATGCCGATTTCGCAGGAAGTCGGCACTTCCAGGCGCTCGCGGGAAATGATCAGCACGCCGTAGTCTTCGCCGACGGCCAACGCCTGAGGGCTCACCGCTGACAAACCGAGCATGCAAAACAGGCTGAACGCTGACCAGCGCATGGCTGAACCTCCGGTGTGAAATCCTTGATGTGTGCAGCTTGGCCGAGCTTGGCAGCGATTGCCAGCCCGGCAGTTTTCGTCAGAACTTGACCTTTCCATGATGGCAAGCTTGAAACTGCTGGCAACCTCAATCCCAAGGAGTCATCTCATGCAAACATTCAATGTTCAGGGAATGTCCTGCGGTCACTGCGTCAAGGCCATCACCGAGGCTGTGCAGGCCAAGGATCCGGCGGCGCAGGTGCAGATCGATCTGGGCGCCAGGACCGTTCAGGTCCAGAGTTCGTTGTCGGTCGATGCCGTGCTCCAAGCCATTAAAGAGGAGGGGTACGAGGCCAGTCCCGCCTGAGATTTTTTAATAGTTAGCGACCTATCGGAATGTTCAAGAGCGCCCGGCAGGGCTAGACTGTCGGGCTGCTGACTGACGCCTGAACCTGGACGCCCGATGAACTTCCGTACCATTCTGATTCTTGGCGCCTTGAGCGCATTCGGTCCCTTGGCGATCGATTTCTATCTGCCGGCTTTCCCGGCCATGGCGACCGCCTTCGGCACCGACGAAAATCACATCCAACTGACTTTGGCGGCTTATTTCCTCGGATTGTCCATCGGGCAGTTGGCCTATGGGCCGGTGGCGGATCGCTTCGGCCGGCGCATTCCATTGCTGACGGGCGTCGGTCTGTTCACCCTGGCTTCTCTGGCCTGTGCCTATGCGCCGAGTCTGGAATGGCTGATCGGTGCCCGTTTCGTCCAGGCCCTGGGCGGATGCGCCGGCATGGTGATTTCCCGGGCGGTGGTCAGCGACAAATGCGACGCGGTGGGCTCGGCCAAGGTGTTCTCGCAACTGATGCTGGTGATGGGGCTGGCGCCGATCCTCGCGCCGATGCTTGGCGGGCTGTTGGTGAACCTGCATGGCTGGCAATCGATCTTCATTGCCCTGACGCTGTTCAGCGCACTGGCGGCGACGGCCGTGGCATTGTGGCTGCCGGAAAGTCTGCCGGCCCATGTGCCGCGTCAACCATTGTCCGGGGCGTTGCGCCAATATGGTCGACTGTTGACCGACACGGTCTACCTCGGGCATGCCTTGACGGGAGGCATCGCTATCGCCGGGATGTTTGCCTACATTGCCGGTTCGCCTTTCGTCTTCATCAAGCTCTACGGTGTGCCGGCCGAACACTTCGGCTGGCTGTTCGGAACCAACGCGGCGGGTTTTATCCTGGTGGCACAGGTCAACGCCCGGTTGTTGTCCAAACGTGGGCCGGCATTCCTGCTGTCGCGCGCGGTGTGGGTCTATCTCGCCGCCGGGCTGTGTTTGTTGGCGGTCAGTTCCTTGCACCCTGAGCGGTTGTGGCCGTTATTGATTCCGCTGTTCATTTGCATCGCCAGCCTGGGTTGCATCCTGCCCAATGCCTCGGCTTGCGCCATGAGTGGGCAGGGTGCTCGTGCCGGTAGCGCGTCGGCGATGCTGGGATGCCTGCAGTTTTCCGTGGCCGCCGGTGCCGCCGCATTGGTGGCGGCGCTGCACGATGGCAGTGCCGTGCCGATGGCGATGGTCATCAGCCTTTGCGGGTTATTGGTGGTGGGTGCAGCGATGCTGACCCGCCGCCTGCAACAGGCCCGGACACTGGCACAAGCCAGTGGCCAGGACTGATTCAGCCGGCCGCTCGCTGCTGCTGTTCAGGGTAGCGGTGAGGTGCGTGAATACGCGCTTGCAGGGTGGTGGCGAAAGCCTGGGCCTCGGCCTCGGTGCGGAAGGTCACGACGTGTTGGTCAAGACGCACTTGCCACTGGGATTTTGCCACTTCTTTTATCAGGATCTTCATTGCTGACCTCCTCACGTAAAAGATTGTGCTGCAAAGGCCTCGAGTGTAGACCTGAATGCGATCGCAATTGTGACAAGGGTCAATTCTCAGACTGACGGTGCAGGTTTTTTTTGTGGGAGCAAAGCTTGCTCGCGATACGCGACGACTTGGCCTGACGGGGAACCGCGCGACCTTCATCGCGAGCAAGCTTTGCCTCTACAAAAACCGCCCCCTTATCGGTGGTTAGAAACCTTCAAGCACAATCTTGCCTTTGGCTTTTCCGCTTTCCAGCAGGGCATGGGCCCGGCGCAGGTTTTCGGCGTTGATGGTGCCAAAGTGCTCGCCCACGGTGGTCTGCAATGTGCCGGCATCGATTAGCGCGGCGACGCGGTTGAGCAGGTTATGTTGCTCAATCATGTCCGCCGTTTCGAACAGCGAGCGGGTGTACATGAACTCCCAATGCAACGACAGGCTCTTGCGCTTGAGCTTGGTCACATCCAGCGCCTTGGGATCATCGATCAGCGCCAGTTTGCCTTGGGGCGCCAGGGCTTCCACCAATTGATCCAGATGCAGATCGGTGTGGGTCAGGCTGGCGACATGGGTCACCTGAGCCTGGCCTGCCTGCTTTAATACATCGCTCAGCGGATGGCTATGGTCCACGACCAGATCGGCACCCAGGCCTCTTACCCAGTCCTGTGTCTGCGGCCGGGAAGCGCTGCCAATCACTTTCAGTGCGGTGAGCTGGCTGGCCAGTTGCGTCAGTATCGAGCCGACACCTCCTGCAGCGCCGACGATCAACAGGCTTTGCCCCTGATCTTCCTGGCCTTCCTGGATTTGCAGGCGCTCGAACAGCAATTCCCACGCGGTAATGGCCGTCAGCGGCAGGGCAGCGGCTTCGGCGAAACCGAGCGTCTTGGGCATCTGGCCGACGATACGTTCATCCACCACATGCAATTGGCTGTTGCCGCCGGCGCGGGCAATGGAGCCGGCGTAGAACACTTTGTCGCCCGCCTTGAACAGCGTGACCTCATTGCCCACCGCCTTGACCACGCCGGCCACGTCCCAACCCAGCACTTTGGCTGCGCCGTCTTCAGGCTGGACGTTCTGGCGAATTTTCGTGTCGACCGGGTTGACCGAAATGGCTTTGACTTCCACCAGCAGGTCCCGAGGGCCGGCGGTGGGTTCCGGCAGTTCAATGTCCTGCAGCGATTGCGGGTCGGTGATCGGTAACGAATGGTAGTAGGCGATGGCTTTCATAGGGCGGCTCCTTGAAGTGAGTTCGATGAAGCCAATGGTTAGCTATTTATCGCCGAGATAAAACCGGCTAAAAGAACAGGCTCTTTCAATGTTTTTTTGATAATGAGGCCGTCATGTTTCGATTCGACGACTTGCAGTTGTTCGTCCGGGCCGCAGACCTGGGCAGCCTGTCTGCCGCGGCCAGGGTCATGGACCTGTCGGCGGCGGTGGCCAGCGCCGCATTGAAGCGGATAGAACAACACTTGGGCGCCCGGCTGTTGGCGCGCTCTACCCGCAGTTTGCGCCTGACGGCCGAGGGCGAAGGCTTCCTTGAGTATGCCCGTGCGGCGCTGAGCAGCCTCGACGAAGGACGCAGGTTATTGACCAGCGGCCAGGATCAGGTCAGCGGGGTGTTGCAGTTGTCCGCCCCCTCGGACTTGGGACGCAACCTGCTGCTGCCCTGGCTGGACGCGTTCCAGGAGGAGCATCCGGGGCTGACCGTGCGACTGCTGCTGGGTGATCGCATCGCTGATCTGTTCAAGCAGCCGGTGGACGTCGCGTTGCGTTATGGCAAGCCGGAAGATTCGAGCCTGGTGGCCCTGCCGGTCGCGCCGGATAACCGCCGGGTGCTGTGTGCATCGCCCAGTTACCTGGCTCGGCATGGCGAACCTGTTCAGTTGGAGCAACTGGCCCAGCACAATTGCCTGTTGTACATGCTCGGCACGCGGGTTCATGACCGTTGGCGTTTTCATGACGGCAAACGGGAAATGAGCCTGACCGTCAGCGGCGACCGCTTCAGCGACGATGCCGATGTGGTGCGTCGCTGGGCGGTGGCAGGCGCGGGGATCGCTTACAAGTCCTGGCTGGACGTTTCAACCGATGTGTTGGCCGGACGTTTGAAAATCCTTCTGCCGCATCTGCAATGCGAACGCGCGCCGCTCAATCTGCTGTGTGCTCACCGAGCGCAACTGAGCAAACCCATCAATCTGCTGCGGGAAATGCTCAAGCTGCGTTGTGGCCGGTTGACGGCACAATTTGCCCTCTCGACGGGGGACGACCATTAGTCGCGCGTAAATAGAGACTTTTCCCTCACGAACAATCGCCTCCAAAGGTTTCCGGAGGACAGGAAACCTCGATCCGCACGCTTATACTAGCGGCCGCCTGAAGCGGCGCGCGATTTGCGGCGGTCGAGCCGCTTTGGGCGGCCCCATTGCTGGTCACTAGCGCCAGAGCAGTAGACGAATGATTCAACAGGGAGTGAATACATGGAACATGCACCTTGCATCAGCCAGATCGCCACGCTGCTGGCCGACCCAAAACGCAGCGCAATGATGTGGGCCTTGATGGACGGCACTGCGCGGCAGGCTGAAGAGCTGGCGTTGCTGGCCGGGCTGTCGCCGTCTTCGGCCAGCGCTCATCTGGGCCGTCTGTCCGCCGGTGGCCTGTTGAAAGTCGAAGCCCGTGGCCGCAAACGGTTTTTCCGCCTGGCGGCACCCGAGATCGGCGCTGCCGTCGAAGCGCTGGCCAGCGCGACCCTGGCCAGTACGCCGCGCCAGCTTCCGGAAGTCTTCAAGCGCGGAGTCATGCCGGGCAAGGCCCCGTCGGCTCCCGCTTCGTTGATGCGGGCCAGGCTTTGCGAAGACCATCTGGGTGGCACCCTGGCGGCCGACCTGTATCAGCGCCTGCTGGATGCCGGATGGATCGAGCAGGGCGACCAGCGGGTGATCGTGACTCACAAAGGTGCCAATGAGCTGGCCGGGCACGGCCTGTTCATCCAGGCGCTGGCCCACCGCAACGCCCGCACCGCTTGTGCCTGCCCGGACTGGAGCGAGCGACGTCCGCACCTGGGGGGCGCCTTGGGTGCTGCGTTGCTGCAACTGTTCATGCAGTCCGGTTGGCTGAGCTTGCCCAACGACTCCAGGGCCTTGCAGGTAACGGTGCTTGGCCAGCAGGAAATCCATCGGTTCGCCACGCAGGACACCGTGGAAATGGCGTTCTAGGGCTGCCGACAGGTCGTATTCAGCAATAGCCTCCAGCAAGGTTCGCGCACACTCGAACCTGGGATTTTTTTGGATTGGGGGAAACAGCATGGATACTCACGGCTACAGCGCGGCGGAACGTCTGGAGCGACTGCCCATCAGCGGCTACCACCGGATTATTTTCATCATTATTGCCTTGGCGTTTTTCTTCGACTCCATGGACCTGGCCATGATGACGTTCCTGCTGGGCTCGATCAAAGCCGAGTTTGGCTTAAGCACCGCCCAGGCAGGTTTGCTCGCCAGCTCCAGTTTCTTTGGCATGGTACTGGGAGCATCGCTGTCGGGCATGCTGGCCGATCGGTTCGGGCGCAAGCCGGTGTTCCAGTGGAGCATCGTGTTGTGGGGCGTCGCCAGTTATTTGTGCTCGACCGCCCAGAGCGTCGATTCACTGATGCTGTTCCGCATCCTGCTGGGTATCGGCATGGGCATGGAGTTTCCGATCGCTCAGTCGATGCTCTCGGAACTGATCCCGGCCACACGCCGAGGCCGCTATATCGCGTTGATGGATGGCTTCTGGCCGTTGGGTTTCGTGGCGGCGGGCGTGCTGTCATATTTCCTGTTGCCGGTGATCGGCTGGCGCGACATCTTCCTGGTGTTGGCGGTGCCGGCGGTGTTCGTCCTGGTCATTCGCTTCTTCATTCCCGAGTCGCCGCGCTGGCTGGAACAGGCCGGCCGGGGGGACGAGGCGGACGCCGTGCTCAAGCGAATCGAAGACAAGGTCCGAGCCTCGTTGGGACGTGGAGAATTGCCTGAACCGATTCGTCTGCCGAGGGGCGAGAGCACGCCGGGCAATTTCTTTTCGGCCCTGGCGCAGATCTGGTCACCGCTGTATTGCCAGCGCACGATGATGATCTGGAGCGTCTGGTTCTTCGCCTTGCTCGGTTTTTATGGCCTGACGTCCTGGCTCAGTGCCTTGTTGCAGCAGTCCGGATTCGCCGTGACCCAGTCGGTGTATTACACCGTGCTGATTTCCTTGGGCGGGATTCCCGGCTTCCTCATGGCGGCGTGGCTAGTGGAGCGCTGGGGACGTAAACCGGTGTGCGTGGTCACGTTGCTGGGTGGCGGGGTGATGGCGTTTCTTTATGGTCAGAGCGCGGTGTTTGGCGGCAACGTGGGCCTGCTCATCGGCACCGGGCTTTTGATGCAGTTCTTCCTGTTCGGCATGTGGGCGGTGCTCTACACCTACACGCCAGAGCTGTACCCCACCTCGGCACGGGCCACGGGCTCGGGTTTTGCCTCGGCTGTCGGTCGCATTGGTTCGCTGCTCGGGCCCCTGGTCACCGGATTGGTGTTTCCCATTACCGGACAGGGCGGTGTGTTCGCCCTGGGCGCGCTGTGCTTCGCCGTGGCGGCGGGGGTGGTCTGGTTGTTTGGCGTGGAGACGCGGGGCAAGACATTGGAGGAGTTGAGCGAGGGTACGGTGGCCGGTTAAACCACTTCACTCTTGTGGGAGCGAGCCTGCTCGCGATGGCGGTAAGTCAGGCGACATCGATGTCGAATGTCATGCTGCTATCGCGAGCAGGCTCGCTCCCACAAAGGGGCATCACCCGTCTTAGGGTTTTACCAGCCGTGCATCCAAGCTGTTCTGCGCCAGGCGTGTGGCCTGGTCCTGGGTCATCCCCAGATGGGTGTGCAGCGCGTGGAAGTTTTCGGTGACGTAGCCGCCGAAGTACGCCGGGTCATCGGAATTGACCGTCACCTTCACTCCGCGTTCGAGCATGTCGAGGATGTTGTGTTGCGACATGTCGTCGAACACACACAACTTGGTGTTGGACAACGGGCAGACCGTCAGCGGGATCTGTTCGTCGATGATCCGCTGCATCAGTCGTTCATCTTCAATGGCCCGCACGCCGTGGTCGATGCGCTGGATCTTCAACAGGTCCAGGGCTTGCCAGATGTACTCGGGCGGGCCTTCTTCACCGGCGTGGGCAACGGTCAGGAAGCCCTCGTTGCGTGCACGGTCGAATACCCGCTGGAACTTGCTCGGCGGGTGACCCATTTCCGAACTGTCCAGACCCACGGCCACGAACGCGTCGCGGAACGGCAGCGCCTGGTCGAGGGTTTTCTCGGCCTGTTCTTCGCTCAGGTGGCGCAGGAAACTCAGGATCAGGCCGCTGGTGATGCCCAGTTGCTGTTCACCGTCCTTGAGGGCCGCGGCGATGCCGTTGAGCACCACTTCGAACGGGACACCACGGTCGGTGTGAGTCTGCGGGTCGAAGAACGGTTCGGTGTGAATCACGTTCTGCGCCTTGCAGCGCAACAGGTAGGCCCAGGTCAGGTCGTAGAAATCCTGGGAGGTGCGCAACACGTCGGCGCCCTGGTAATACAGGTCGAGGAATTCCTGCAGATTGTTGAAGGCATAGGCCTTGCGCAGGGTGTCCACGTCGCTCCACGGCAGGGCGATCTTGTTGCGTTCGGCCAGGGCGAACAGCAGCTCGGGCTCCAGCGAGCCTTCCAGATGCAAATGCAGTTCAGCCTTGGGCAAGGCGTTCAGCCAGTCGTACATGTTCTTTTCTCATCAGCGAATCGATGGCGGGCATTCTACAGGGGCTGGCCGCAATGTCTGGTAAAACCTGACCGGCTGATCCACTACACCGCCTGTTGTTCCCGCCGATAAGCATAGGTGTCAGCGAAGCGTGACAGCAGGAATTCGGCGCAGGTGGTGGTCGGGTACTTCGGTGGGTGGCCCTCATCCTGACAACCGGGCAGGCATTGGATCTGCGTATCGGGGTGCGGCTCGGCAAAGAACGGCATCGAGTAGCGGTCTACCCCCAGCGGGCTGATCACCCGGTGGGGGGTGGACAGGTAACGGTCGTTGCTCCAGCGCGCCATCATGTCGCCGAGGTTGACCACGAACGTGCCGTCGATGGGCGGCGCGTCGATCCATTGGCCGTTGACGTTGCGCACTTGCAGGCCACCAGCGGCGTCCTGGTAGAGCAGGGTGATGCAGCCGTAATCGGTATGGGCGCCGGCACCTTGCTGCTCGGCAGAGCTGGCGGTGTGACGCGGCGGATAGTGAATCAGGCGCAGCACGCTCACAGGCTCGGTGAAGCGCGTGTCGAAGAAGTCCCGCTCGATGCCGAGGGCCAGGGTCATGGCGCGCAGCAGGGTTTGGGCAAGGGCCTGCATGTCGCGGTAATGCTGCTCCATCAGGGGTTCCCAGCCCGCCAGATCCGGGTGTCGGTTAGGACCGCGCAGAGGCTTGTGCGCCAGCACGTCGGGATGATCGGCCGGCAAGTGCAGGCCCATGTCGAAGGTTTCTTTCAGGTCGCTGGGTTTGGCCGGGTCCAGTTGTTCGGTGGCGACGGCGCCGTAGCCGCGATGATGGCGGGTCTGGGTGATGTCGATCTTGAGTTTTTCTTCTACCGGCAGCCTGAAGAAGCGTTGGGCATGGTCCAGGACTTCGGTGATGCGAGCCGGGCTGATGGGGTGACCCTTGATGTAGAAAAAGCCCCACTGGCGGCAGGCCTGGTCGATCTGGTTGGCGACCGATTGCCAGGCGCTGGGGCTATCGCCGTAGAGCGGGCTGATGTCGATGATGGGAAGGCTGTTCATGCGGCTTTCCTGATTGTGTGAGGGGGCCGATGTGGGAGCGAGCCGGCTCGCGATAGCGATTTGTCTGTCGACATCAACGTTGCATGTCAGTCCGCTATCGCGAGCAGGCTCGCTCCCACAGGGTTTTGTGTTGACTCGTCAGTTATTTGGGAATCTCAGCCTTCATACCTTCGACGTAGTAATTCATCGACGCCAGTTCCACATTGGTAGCGCTCACGCCCGCCGGGATTTTCTCGACGCCGGCCTGGTCCTTGATCGGCCCGGTGAACGGATGGAAAGCACCGCTCTCGATGTCGGCGATGATCTGCTCGGCTTCGCCTTTGACCGCCGCTGGCACCAGGTCGCTGATCGGCAGTTTCACCGTGCCTTCCTTCAGGCCGCCCCAGTAGTCCTGGGATTTCCAGCTATGGTCGAGCACGCTTTGGGTGGCCTGGATGTAGTGCGGGCCCCAGTCGTTGACAATCGAGGTCAGCACCGCCTTGGGACCGAAGTGGGCCATGTCCGAAGCGTAGCCGACGGCGTAGACGCCGCGCCGCTCGGCGGCCTGGATCGGCGCCGGGCTGTCGGTGTGCTGGAACACCACATCCACGCCCTGGTCGATCAGTGCGTTGGCGGCATCGGCTTCCTTACCCGGATCGAACCAGGAGTTGACCCACACCACTTTGATTTCGGTGCCGGGGTTGTACTTGTTCAGGGCCAGTTGGATGGCGTTGATATCGCGGATCACTTCTGGAATCGGGAAGGAGGCGACGTAGCCGATTTTTTTGCTTTTGGTCATCTTGGCCGCGATGAAGCCGCCGACGTAGCGACCCTCATAGGTGCGAGCCAGGTACGTGCCCAGGTTCTTGTCCTGCTTGTAGCCGGTGGCGTGTTCGAAGGTCACCTTGGGGAATTGCTTGGCGACCTTCAGTGTCGGGTTCATGTAGCCGAAGGACGTGGTGAAGATCAGGTCGTACTTGTCCTTGGCCATGTTGCGGATCACCCGCTCGGCGTCGGCGCCTTCAGGCACGTTTTCCACGTAGTTGGTGGTGATTCGGTCGCCGAGTTTCGCCACCAGTTCCTTGCGTCCCTGTTCATGCTGGTAGGTCCAGCCGTGGTCACCGATGGGGCCGATATAGACGAAACCGACCTTCAGCGGGTCGGCAGCGCTGGCATTCAGGCCGGCGCTCAGACCGACAGTCGCAGCGACGGCGCAAAGCAACATCTTCAAGGGACGCTTGTGCATGAACTCGAACTCCATTTTGTTGTGAGGTTGGCTGAACAGCGCTAATGCAAAATGCTGACCAATAGGACAACAAAATCTGTGATCTTTTCGAGGCAGCCATCGCGAGCAAGCTCGCTCCCACAAGGACAACGCAATACCTGTGGGAGCGAGCTTGCTCGCGATGAGGTCCTTGAGATCGATAAAGGTGCACCTGCCACCCACTCGCCACTCCCTGGTGCGTCACTTCGCCCGAACGTTCGCCGCCCCCTACAGTCAGTAGCTCAAGACCCCGACCACGGTGATAGGCCCGCGATGCTGACTTTGATCAAGCAAGAAAAACTGCTGTTGCTGGCGCTGATCGCCGCAGTGCTCGCCTATCCGCTGGAGCACTGGCTGTTGGGCAGCGGACAGATCGTGGCGTTGCTCGGCGGTTTGGTCCTGATCGGCTTTATCGTCGCGGCTTCCATGCGTGTGGCCCATCACGCCGAGCTGCTGGCAGAGAAGGTCGGCGATCCCTACGGCACGATGATCCTGACCCTGTCGGCGGTGCTGGTAGAAGTGGTGATCCTGGCGATCATGATGAGCAACGAAGCCTCGCCAACGCTGGTGCGCGATACCATCTATTCTGCGGTGATGCTCGATATCAACGGCATTCTTGGCCTTGCGGCGCTGATGGGCGGAATCAAGCATGGCGAGCAGGCTTACAACGATGATTCGGCGCGCACCTACAGCGTGATGATCCTCACCGCCATGGGCGTGTCGATGGTGGTGCCGGAGTTCATTCCCCAAGAGAGCTGGAAGCTCTATTCGGCATTCACCATCGGCGCGATGATCGTGCTGTACACCCTGTTCCTGCGCATGCAGGTGGGGCCTCACAGTTACTTTTTCAGCTACAGCTACCCGGAAAAACGCCGTCGGAAAGAGCCGGTGGAAAACCAGCCGAAACCCATCAGCCTGACGTTCTCCATCGCGGCGCTGGTGTTTGGCGTCGTAGTGATCGGAGCGTTGGCCGAGGTCATGTCCAAAGCCATCGACCTGGGGCTGGAAGGTTCAGGGGCGCCGCCGGTGGTTACGGCGATTCTGGTGGCTGCCATTTCCGCGGCACCGGAAATCCTCACCGCCTTGCGCGCTGCGTTGGCCAACCGTATGCAGTCGGTGGTGAATATCGCCTTGGGGGCTTCGCTGTCCACCGTGATCCTCACCGTGCCGGTGATGGAAGCGATGGCGCTCTACACCGGCCAGCCGTTCCAGATGGCAATGACCCCGGTGCAGACGGTGATGATCTTCATCACCTTGATCGTCTGCGCCATCAACCTCAACGATGGGGAAACCAATGCCATTGAAGGCATGACCCATTTTGTGTTGTTCGCGACGTTTATCATGTTGTCGTTGCTGGGACTCTAGAAGAGTATCGCGGGCAAGCCTTGCTCCCACTGGTCTCACGGCAAGGCTGCTTCATACATCCACCCTTGATGTGGGGGCAAGGCTTGCCCGCGATAGCGTCCGGTCAGGCGCCGGCGATCAACTCCCGCGCCGCCTGGCTGTGATCAGCAATCAACCCCTTCAGGTCCAGCCCCTCGACCTGCCCGTCGATGACCCGCCATTGCCCACCGACCATCACCCGGTCCGCCCGGTCCGCGCCGCACAGCAGCAGGGCCGAAACCGGATCGTGACTGCCGGAGAAGCGCAGTTCGTCGAGTTTGAACAGCGCCAAGTCAGCCTGTTTGCCCACCGCCAGCTCACCGATATCGTTGCGCCCCAGCAGTTGTGCCGAGCCGCGGGTCGCCCAGCCCAGCACTCGCTGCGGGGTGATCGCCTGCGCGCCATAGCGCAGGCGCTGAATGTACAACGCCTGGCGGGTTTCCAGGATCATGTTCGAGGCATCGTTGGAGGCCGAGCCGTCCACACCCAGGCCCAGCGGTGCGCCGGCGGCGGTGAGTTCCAGGGTAGGGCAGATGCCCGAGGCCAGGCGCATGTTGGAGCTTGGGCAATGGCAGATGCCGGTGCCGGCGGCGCCGAGACGGGTGATTTCCTCAGGATTGAAATGAATGCCGTGGGCCAGCCAGGTGCGCGGGCCGAGCCAGCCGACGCTGTCCAGGTAGTCCACGGTGCGCAGGCCGAAGCGTTGCAGGCAGAAGTCCTCTTCGTCGAGGGTTTCGGCCAGGTGAGTGTGTAGGCGTACGTCGAGTTTCTCCGCCAGCTCGGCACTGGCGCGCATGATTTCAGGCGTGACCGAAAACGGTGAACAAGGCGCCAGGGCAATCTGGATTTGCGCCCCGTCGCCGCGCTCATGGTATTGGCTGATCAACCGCAGACTGTCCTCGAGAATCACGTGGCCCTGCTGCACGGTCTGTTGTGGCGGCAAGCCACCGTCGGCTTCGCCCAGGCTCATGGAACCGCGGGTCAGCATCGCGCGCATGCCCAGTTCACGGACACTTTGCACCTGCACATCGATGGCATTTTCCAAGCCTTCAGGGAACAGGTAATGGTGATCGGCCGCTGTGGTGCAGCCTGAAAGCAACAGTTCGGCCAGCGCCACTTTGCTCGCCAGAGCGAGCTTTTCCGGTGTCAACCGCGCCCATACCGGGTAGAGGGTTTTCAGCCACGGGAACAGGGGCTGGTTCACCACCGGTGCCCAGGCGCGAGTCAGGGTCTGGTAGAAATGATGATGGGTGTTGATCAGCCCCGGCAGGATCACATGTTCGCCGGCGTCGAAGACTGTGTCGCAGGGCTGGGCGGGTTGCTGGCCGGCCCTCAGCAATTCGACGATCACGCCGTTTTGCAGGACAAGACCGCCACGGGCATCGAGGTCGTTGGCCGTGAAGATGGCGAGGGGATTTTTTAACCAGGTACGGGTCGCAGGCATGGTGGCCGGCTCCTCTGAAAGTGGGTTCAGGTTAGCCAGCTCAGTGATGCCCTGTCTGCTGATCCAGGGTCGCCCGTTGGGTAGGGCGAGGTGCTGAGTTTACTCAGGTTGCGGGGCACATTTCCAGAGTTCGCTGAGGCTCAAATGTGGGAGCGAGCCTGCTCGCGATAGCGGTGTGTCAGTCGACATCATGGTGAATGTCAGGCCGCAATCGCGAGCAGGCTCGCTCCCACAGGGGGAAGGCTTGGGTTACCAGGGAATCGTCTCGCCCTTGTAGTTGACGAAATGATGCCCACCCTTGCCGGCAAAGGCATTGACCTGATCAATCAGGCCGCGGGTGCTGGTCTCGACATCAATGTCCGCCCCTTCGCCACCCATGTCGGTCTTCACCCAGCCCGGGTGCAGCGACAGAACCGTCAATGTCTGCTCGCCCAATTGAGTGACAAAACTATTGGTCATCGAATTGAGCGCCGCCTTGCTGGCCTTGTACAGCGCCAGTTCCGGGGCGTCAGGCATGGTCACGCTGCCCAGCACGGAGCTCATGAATGCCAGCACGCCACTGCCGTCGCGGATCTGACCGACGAAACGCTGGGCCAGATTGATCGGTGCCACGGCGTTGGTGAAGAACAACTGGCCGACTTCGGCCAGCGTCGCACCGCCGGGGCTCTGGTTGTCAGGGCCTTTGACGCCGGCATTGACGAACAACAGGTCGAAGGTTTCGTCCTTGAGCTGCTGGCTCAGGGTGATGACGGCTTGCTGGTCGTCCATGTCGAGCTTTTCGATCCGCACTGGGCCCAGTGCCTTCAACGCCTCGGCGTTCTGCGGGTTGCGCACGGTGGCGGTCACGCTCCAGCCATCGCTGAGCAGCGTCTTCACCAGGCCGAGGCCCAGGCCCCGGGAGGCGCCAATGATCAATGCGTTTTTTGCCGAATTCATGAGGAGCATCCTTGATGAAAAAAGGTCACGGATTTAATGGACAGCGTTGCCCGAGCCGTTGTTTCAGCTCATGGCGCAACGCGTCGAGTTCGGTCATACGGGTTTCGATCAGGTTCAGTTTGTCTTGCAGCAATTGCGTCACGGCGCAGTCAGGGTCCTGCGCCTGCCACAGGGCGGCGACGCTTGCGCCGATCTCGCCCAGGGTAAAACCCAGGCGCTGGGCGGTCTTGATGTAGAGCACCAGTTGCACCATGTCGGCGGGGTAGTGGCGATAGCCATTGGCGCTGCGCTGCGCCGCGATCAGGCCGCGCTGCTCGTAGAAGCGCAGGGTGTCACGGCTGACGGCACAGGCTTGGGCGAGTTCACCGATGCGCATGGTGGGTCTCCGAAGGGCTTGACCTTGGAGCATACCCCAGGCTTTAGGCTCTTTGCTTCCCAATTATCTGGAGCAAGGTGTATGTGGACTTTGATGCAATATCGCCGGGTGGTGCGCGGCAGCGCCTGGTACGACCTTATCGTGTCGGCCGTGCTGGCCACGCCGTGGAGCTTTGCGGCGTTGCATGATGTGTTGATGAGTATGACTCAGCTATTTGACCTGCCTGGAGAACTGCCGCCGTTCGCGCCGGCGCATGTGCTGATGGTGAATCTGCTGGGCTCGATTGTCTGCGTGTGGGCGGTGCTGCGGATTCGTGATCCGCAGCCGCTGTACGGGCGTTATGACGCGGCGGGGCGGTTTTTGTTTTCGGCCTGGATGCTGTATGCACTGCTTCATGGGGCCAGTGCGGTGTTGTGGGTTTTCCTGTTTTTCGAGTTGGTGTGGGGCTTGGTTCAGGTATTGCCTGTTCGGGCCTCATCGCGAGCAGGCTCGCTCCCACAGGGAGAGATGGGGCGAGCCTGAAACTGACGGTCACCCCGATCAAATGTGGGAGCGAGCCTGCTCGCGATAGGCGCGCCGCCGTCTACGTCAATGCCCTGCCTGCCAAGGCTGTCCCAGCGACACCGGCGCATACAGCCGCGTGCGCACCGCGTCCCGGGACAGCAACACCAACACCACAATGGTCGCGACGTACGGCAGCATCGCCAGCAAGCTCGATGGAATCGCCAGCCCCAAGCCCTGGGCCACCAGGTGCAGGATGCTGGCGAGGCCGAACAGGTAGGCGCCCAGCAGCAGGCGCCAGACTCGCCAACTGGCGAACACTACCAGCGCCAGGGCGATCCAGCCGCGCCCGGCGCTCATGTTTTCGGCCCACATCGGCGTGTAAGCCAGCGACAGATAGGCACCCGCCAGCCCGGCCATGGCACCGCCGAACAGCACCGCCAGGGTCCGCACCCGCAACACCGGCAGGCCCATGGCACTGGCGGCATCGGGATTTTCCCCCACCGCCTGGATGATCAGCCCGACGCGACTTTTCACAATCACCCAGGCCACCAGGGCGAACAGCGCAAAAGACAGGTACACCAGCAGATCCTGGGCAAACAGCATCCGCCCGATCAACGGGATGTCGCTCAAGTAGGGAATCGCCAGCGGCTCGAACCCCGCCAGCGGCTTGCCGACCCAGGCCGCCCCGACAAAACTCGACAGCCCCACGCCGAAAATCGTCAGCGCCAACCCGGTGGCCACTTGATTGGCATTGAACACCAGCGCTACCAACGCGAACAGCGCCGACAACAGCATCCCGGCGGCCATCGCCAGCAGCACGCCAAGCCACAGGTTGCCGCTGTTGAACGCGACGATAAAACCGATCACCGCGCCGAACAGCATCATGCCTTCCTGGCCCAGGTTCAAAACACCACTTTTCTCGCAGATCAGCTCACCCAGAGCCACCAGCAGCAACGGTGTGCCGCAACGGATCATGGCGTAGAAAATATTGCTCAACAGGTCGATATCCATCACAGCGCTCCTGCCTGTACGGCGGTGGTCCGGGTGCGCCGGGCCCAGCGCAGGTTCAGGCGCGGCCGATACAGGATCAGTACGTCGCAGGCCAACAGGAAAAACAGCATCATGCCCTGGAACAGCTGGGTGATTGCCTGGGGAAGGTTCAGCGACATCTGCGCGCTTTCGCCGCCGATGTACAACAAGGCCATCAGCAGGCTGGCGAACAGAATGCCGATGGGATTCAGACGTCCCAGGAACGCCACGGTAATCGCCGCATAGCCGTAGCCCGGTGACACTTGCGGCACCAGTTGGCCGATTGGCCCGGTCACTTCGCAGACACCGGCGAGCCCGGCCAGTGCACCGCTGATCAACAGCGCCAACCACACCAACGGCTTCTGGCGAAAGCCGGCGAAGCCGGCGGCCCGAGCGTCCAGGCCCAGCACTTTGATCTGAAACCCGACAAAACTTTTCTGCAGCAACACCCAGACCGCCACCAGTGCCAGCAGGGCGAAATACAACCCGGCATGAAGCCGCCCGTCTTCCACCAGCAATGGCAGGCGACTGGCATCGCCGAACATCGCCGACTCCGGAAAGTTGAACCCGGCCGGGTCTTTCAGCGGTCCGTGAACGCAGAACAGCAGCAGGTTAAGTGCGATGTAATTGAGCATGATGCTGGTCAGGATTTCATTGGCATTGAAGCGCGTGCGTAGCCACGCCGTGAGCCCGGCCCAGGCGGCACCGGCGAGGGTGCCGGTCAGCAGAATCAGCACCAGTGCCCAGCGGCTTTGCATGCCGATGATGTTCACCGCGACGGCGCTGCCGGCCAGGGCGCCCAATAGCAATTGTCCCTCGGCGCCAATGTTCCAGATTCGTGCCTGGTAGGCCACCGCCAGGCCGAGGGCGCAGAGCAGGATCGGCAAGGCTTTGACCAGCCATTCGGACACACCGTATAGATCACTGATCGGGGCTATCAACAAGGTGTACAAGGTTTGCAACGGATCATGCCCCAGGACGGCGAACAGCAGCGAGCCACAGCCCAGGGTCAATACGGCGGCCAGCAGCGGCGAGCACCAGAGCATCAGGCGCGATTGTTGGCCGCGGGGTTCAAGAGACAGCAGCATAAAAACTCCGTTAGACCGTCGCGGGATCAGGGGATTGAGGGGCGTCGAACTGGCCGGCCATCCAGCCGCCGACGTCGCTAAGCCGGGTTTGGACAGTGGGCCTCAAGGCGGACAAACGCCCGCCACACAAAGCGCCGAGGCGGTCGCTGATCTGGAACAGTTCGTCGAGGTCTTCGGAGATCACCAGGATGGCGGCACCCGCATCGCGCAAGGCAATCAGGGCCCTGTGGATGGTCGCCGCTGCGCCGACGTCTACGCCCCAGGTCGGATGCGCCGCCACCAGCAGCCTGGGCTGTTGAAGGATTTCCCGACCGAGGATGAATTTTTGCAGGTTGCCCCCCGAGAGGCTGCGCGCCGGGGTTCTGGTGTCGGGCGTCTTCACCCCAAAACGACGGATAATCTCCTCGGCCAGGTGCTCGACCTTGCGCCGTTGAATCAGGCCGCAACGGATCAGTCCTTGTTGGAAGGCGCTGAGCAGGGCGTTATCCGCCAGGCTCAATTGCGGCACGGCGCCGTGGCCCAGGCGTTCGGCTGGAACAAATGCCAGCCCGAGGCGGCGCCGGGCATTGGGGCGCAGATGCGCCACCGGTTGCCCATCGAACCTGATCGTCTCGCCTTTGTGGCGGGGCAGTTGCGTTTCACCGCTGAGTAATGCCAGCCACTCGTCCTGCCCATTCCCCGCCACTCCGGCGATACCGACGATTTCGCCGCTGCGTACCTCAAGGTCTATATCCCGTAACGAGCAACCGAACGGGTCTGGGTTTGGCCATGACAGTTTGTGGATCTCAAGGAACGCTTTGTCTGCGCTGACCTTGGGATAGTCCGCGATCAGCCCGGCCGCTTCGCCGACCATCAACTGCGCCAGTTCCCGGTCCGAGCACTGCGCTGGTGTGCAATGCCCTGACACCCGTCCGCCGCGCAGCACCGTCGCGCTGTGGCACAACGCGCGGACCTCGCCCAACTTGTGGCTGATGAACAAAATGCTGCAGCCTTCGCTCGCCAGGCGCCGCAGGGTCACGAACAGTTCTTCGGCTTCCTGGGGCGTCAGCACCGAGGTAGGTTCATCGAGAATCAGCAGACGGATGTCCTGCATCAAGCAGCGAATGATCTCCACCCGTTGACGTTCGCCAATCGACAAGCTGTGGACCAATCGCTGCGGCTCCAGGGCCATGCCGTAGCGTTGGGAAACTTCGCGAATTCGCGGCTCCAGTTGCGCCGGTGTGCCGGCTGCCGCGCCCATGGCCAGGGCGATGTTCTGCGCCACGGTAAGGGTTTCAAACAGCGAGAAATGCTGGAACACCATACCGATGCCCAGGCTGCGGGCCTGGGCCGGGTTGCGCAGGTCGACCCGTTGGCCTTGCCAGATCACCTCGCCCGAATCGGCTTGGGTAACGCCGTAGATAATCTTCATCAGGGTGCTTTTGCCAGCACCGTTTTCGCCGAGCAGCGCGTGGATCTCGCCGGGCTGGATGCTCAGGTCGATGGCGTCATTGGCCAGGCAACCTGGGTAGCGTTTGCTGATCTTGCGCAATTGCAGGCGCGGGATGGAATCGAGGTCGGACATGACAGGCTCGGGTCAGGGGACATGAATGCCTGTGGATAAAGCAATTTCCTGGCCAGTAGGTCAGGAAATGTCAGCAAGCCCCGCTCTTTGCCTATCGGCTTGGCTTACCCGCCAACACCCTCGCTGTGGATAGGGCACCGCAATGGGGCGAGCAGGTGATAGAGGCGCTGTTTGTGCCCCGAAACGGGTGGTTAAAAAATGATCAGGCGGCTGCGAGCCATGCCTTTCTTGGGACGGCGTGAGCCATGAACGGGTTATCCACAGTATGTTCCACAGTTATTGTGCGCAAGCCTGAAGGTCCGGCATAACCAGCGCCCGGCTTTCTTCTAAAGGTGATAAAACCTCGCAAGCATTTGTTTTTCTGAAGAAATCGTACAGAAAACAGTGCTTTGATCAAAAAACGAACAACAGCCGCAAAGCCGCATGACAGAAGGGTTACAGCGGAATGTGCTCAGGTTATCCACAGTCGGGTGCACAGTGGATGTGGGCAAGTCGCACGATGGCGTTTGCCCTGAAAAGTCGCAGACCCCCTCGCGCTCAACGGGCCAGCAGAATCCGTCCACGGCTCAGGTCGGCCAATTGCTTTTGCAATGTTTCGATCTGCGCTTCACCCACGGCCACCTGCAAGTCCACGCCATTGGCTGTAAAGCTCTCGGTGTTCACCAATCCGCCGCATTCGGCGACCCGCAGTTTCACCAGGGCCAGTTCCGCGAAACCGCAGGTGCAGCGCAGCGCCACACGGCTGATCAACTCAACCTTCTCGGCGTTTTGCAGGCATTTGTTCGCGCCCCCGCCATAGGCCCGGGCCAAGCCTCCGGTGCCCAACTGGATTCCACCGTACCAACGGATCACCAGCACCACGACCTGATCGCAAGCCTGGGCTTCGATGGCCGCCAGGATCGGCCGCCCGGCGGTGCCACCCGGTTCGCCGTCGTCGTTGCTGCGGTATTGGTCGCCGAGTTTCCAGGCCCAGCAGTTGTGTGTGGCGTTCAGATCGCTGTGCTGCTCTATAAAGGCCACTGCGTCGGCAGGGCTGGTGATAGGGGCGGCGAGGGTGATGAAGCGGCTTTTGCGAATCTCTTCGCGGTATTCACAAAAGCCGGTGAGGGTAAAAGGCATGAGGGTCTTAAAAGGTTGGTTTCAGGCCGCAGCCCTTGAGAATGATGCGGATCAGGTTGTCGCCGGCATCGATCATGTCCTGCTTGGTCAGCTTGCTGCGACCGGTCACGCGGCAGATCTGGGTGGCGAAGTCGGCGTAATGCTGAGTACTTCCCCACAATAGAAAGATCAGGTGCACGGGGTCGATCGGGTCCATCTTGCCGGCATCGATCCAGGCCTGGAACACTGCCGCGCGGCCGTTGAACCAGGTGCGATAATCCTGGTTGAAATATTCAGTCAGGCATTCACCACCGCTGATCACCTCCATGGCGAAAAGCCGGGACGCCTGGGGATGGCGGCGGGAAAACTCCATTTTGGCGCGGATGTAGCGGGTCAGGGCTTCGGCCGGATCATCCTCGGCGGTGAGGGTATTAAAGGTGCTATCCCACAACTCGATGATGTTGCTCAGCACCGCCACGTACAACCCAAGCTTGTTGGTGAAGTAATAATGCAGGTTCGCCTTGGGCAGCCCGGCCTTCAAGGCAATGGCATTCATGCTGGTGCCTTTGAACCCGTGACGGGCGAATTCATCTTCGGCGGCCTTGAGGATGGTCTCTTCGTTTTTTTGACGAATGCGGCTGGTGGGCTTGCCACCGTGGGCAGGGACTTCAAAGGTCATGGGCGTTTCCGGGCTGGGTCTGTGGGGCAAGCAAATGCGTTGATAGCGCACCGGCAGCGATCCGACAAGTGCCATCATGCTAAAAGCCTTTCGCTGGGGGCAGGCTAACCCAGCCAATGTCGGACCAAGGGTTAGCGGGTTGCCGCCAGGCTCTGGAGAAAGCTCTCCAGCACCAGATGAGGCCGACGCCCCTTGCGCGTGACTGACGCCAGGCTCAAATCATAGAAACGGGCCGTGGGTTTGAGGGCGCGCAACCGTCCCTGCTGGACCCACAGGCTGGCGTAATGATCCGGCAGGTAACCGATGTAGCGCCCTGTAAGAATCAGGAACGCCATGCCTTCGCGGTCCGATGCACTGGCAGTGCAATTGAGTGCCTGGTAGTGGGCCTGGATCTCGGCGGGCAGGCGGAAGGTCGGGGCGATGGCATCCTGGCTGTTGAGGCGAGCGTCGTCCAGTTGTTGGTCATCCACATAAAACAACGGATGCCCGACCGCGCAATACAACAGCGAACGTTCGCTGTAGAGCGGTTGATACTCCAGCCCGGAAAGGGCACTGGCCTGAGGCACCACGCCGACATGCAGTCGGCCGTCGAGTACGCCTTGTTCGACTTCGTTGGGGGCGATCATGCGAATCTGAATCTGCACGTCTGGACCGCGTTCCTTCAATTGGGCCAGGGCATGGGTGATGCGCATGTGGGGCAGGGTGACGAGATTATCGGTCAGGCCGATGATCAATTCGCCGCGCAAGTGTTGATGCAGGCCGTTGACTTCGGTGCGAAAGCTTTCCAGTGCACTTAATAGTTGCAACGCCGATTGATAGACCTCGCGGCCTTCCTCCGTCAGGGAAAAGCCCGCCCGCCCGCGCTGGCACAACCGTAGGCCAAGACGCTGTTCAAGGTCGCTCATCTGCTGGCTGATGGCGGAGCGACCGATCCCAAGCACCGTCTCCGCTGCGGAGAATCCACCGCACTCCACCACGCTGCGAAAAATGCGCAACAGACGAATATCAAAGTCGCTGACCTGGGCCAGCGGATCGGGACGACGCGCGCTCATAGTTTAGTGATCCGCTGACTGAAGGTTAGAAAAGTTGGATTTCATCGACTTTATCGCCGTGGCAAGTTAGCTGCAAGAACGCCTTTGGATCCCTGTCGCTTCTCTCCTGCGAGGTTCTGTCGATGAACATGCCCGAACATGCTGCCGGCTCCCTGGCCAGCCAGCTCAAGCTTGATGCCCACTGGATGCCTTACACCGCCAACCGCAACTTCCAGCGCGATCCACGTCTGATCGTCGCCGCCGAAGGCAGTTGGCTGGTGGATGACAAAGGGCGCAAGGTCTACGACTCGCTGTCGGGCCTGTGGACGTGCGGCGCCGGGCACACCCGCAAGGAAATCCAGGAAGCAGTCGCCAAACAGCTGGGCACCCTCGACTACTCGCCGGGCTTCCAGTACGGCCACCCGCTGTCGTTCCAGCTGGCAGAAAAAATCACCAGCCTGACACCGGGCAACCTCAACCATGTGTTTTTCACCGACTCCGGTTCCGAGTGTGCCGATACCGCAGTGAAAATGGTCCGCGCCTACTGGCGTCTCAAGGGCCAGGCGACCAAGACCAAGATGATCGGCCGTGCTCGTGGTTACCATGGCGTGAATATCGCCGGTACCAGCCTGGGCGGCGTCAGCGGCAACCGCAAGTTGTTCGGCCAGGCGATGATGGACGTCGATCACTTGCCCCACACGTTGCTGGCAAGCAATGCCTATTCCCGTGGCATGCCAAAAGAGGGTGGTATCGCCTTGGCCGATGAGCTGTTGAAGCTGATCGAACTGCACGATGCCTCCAACATCGCCGCGGTGTTTGTTGAACCGATGGCCGGCTCCGCTGGCGTACTGGTGCCGCCTGAGGGTTATCTCAAGCGCCTGCGGGAAATCTGCGATCAGCACAGCATCTTGTTGGTGTTCGACGAGGTCATCACCGGGTTCGGCCGCACCGGTTCGATGTTCGGTGCCGATAGTTTCGGCGTGACCCCGGATCTCATGTGCATTGCCAAGCAGGTTACCAATGGCGCGATCCCCATGGGCGCGGTAATTGCCAGCTCCGAGATCTACCAGACGTTCATGAACCAGCCGACGCCTGAGTACGCAGTGGAATTCCCCCATGGCTACACCTATTCGGCGCATCCGGTGGCATGCGCGGCAGGCTTGGCGGCACTGGATCTGCTGCAAAAGGAAAACCTTGTACAAAGCGTGGCCGAGGTGGCTCCGCATTTCGAGAAGGCCTTGCATGGCCTGAAGGGGGCGAAGAACATCATCGACATCCGCAACTATGGCCTGGCCGGGGCAATCCAGATTGCGCCCCGCGATGGCGACGCGATCGTGCGCCCGTTCGAGGCTGGCATGGCGTTGTGGAAAAAGGGGTTCTACGTGCGTTTCGGCGGTGACACTCTGCAATTCGGGCCAACGTTCAACAGCAAGCCACAGGATCTGGATCGCTTGTTCGATGCGGTCGGTGAAGTGCTGAACAAACTCGACTGACGCGTCCCTCTATATAGCTTTCAATACGGGCGTCCGGCAGCGGGCGTCTGTGGATAACATTCTGGAGTCCCCATGAGCCTCATTGCGCATTTGATCAATGGCGAACTGTTGAGCGACAGCGCTCGTACCGCCGACGTGTTCAACCCTTCCACCGGCCAGGCGATTCATAAGGTGCCACTGGCCGATCGTGCGACGGTTCAGCAAGCTATCGACGCCGCCAAGGCGGCTTTCCCTGCCTGGCGCAGCACACCGGCGGCCAAACGAGCGCAGGTAATGTTCCGGTTCAAGCAGTTGTTGGAGCAGAACGAGTCGCGCATCGCCCAGTTGATTAGCGAAGAGCACGGCAAGACCCTGGAAGACGCGGCTGGAGAGCTTAAGCGCGGGATCGAGAACGTTGAATTCGCCTGCGCGGCACCGGAGATTCTGAAGGGCGAATACAGCCGTAACGTAGGACCGAACATCGACGCGTGGTCAGACTTCCAGCCCTTGGGCGTGGTGGCGGGCATCACGCCATTCAACTTCCCGGCGATGGTGCCGCTGTGGATGTACCCGCTGGCGATCGTTTGTGGCAACTGCTTCATCCTCAAACCGTCCGAGCGTGACCCTAGTTCGACGTTGCTGATCGCCCAATTGCTTCTGGAAGCCGGGCTGCCCAAAGGCGTGTTGAGCGTGGTGCATGGCGACAAAGCTGCAGTGGACGCACTGATCGAAGCGCCGGAGGTGAAGGCGCTGAGTTTTGTCGGCTCCACGCCGATTGCCGAATACATCTATGCCGAAGGCACCCGGCGCGGCAAACGCGTGCAGGCACTGGGTGGGGCGAAGAACCATGCGGTCTTGATGCCGGATGCGGATCTGGATAACGCCGTCAGTGCGCTGATGGGGGCGGCCTACGGTTCGTGCGGCGAACGCTGCATGGCGATCTCCGTGGCGGTGTGTGTGGGCGATCAGGTGGCGGATGCGCTGGTCGCCAAGCTGGTGCCGCAGATCCAGTCACTGAAAATCGGCGCGGGTACGTCGTGCGGACTGGACATGGGGCCATTGGTGACCGGTCAGCATCGCGACAAGGTCAGCGGCTATATAGAAGATGGCGTATCGGCGGGTGCGTCGCTGGTTGTCGATGGTCGCGGTTTGAGCGTGGCCGGGCATGAGGAGGGGTTCTTCCTGGGCGGCTGCCTGTTTGATCGCGTGACGCCTGAGATGCGCATCTATAAAGAAGAGATTTTCGGGCCGGTGCTGTGCATCGTCCGGGTCAACAGCCTGGAAGAGGCGATGCAACTGATCAACGATCACGAGTATGGCAACGGCACATGCATCTTTACCCGTGATGGTGAGGCGGCGCGGTTGTTCTGCGATGAAATCGAAGTCGGCATGGTAGGCGTCAACGTTCCTTTGCCGGTGCCCGTGGCCTACCACAGCTTCGGTGGGTGGAAGCGTTCGCTGTTTGGCGATCTGCATGCCTATGGTCCGGACGGGGTGCGCTTCTATACCCGTCGCAAGGCCATTACCCAGCGTTGGCCGCAGCGTGCCAGCCACGAGGCGTCACAGTTCGCCTTCCCGAGCTTGTAAGCGGTAGGTGGGTGAAGAGGCCGGTGTCTTTGGGCACCGGCCTCTGTGTTTGCGGGGGCTTTTGGCTGTTGTGACAGAAATATGAAAATAGGTGTTGACGGCAAATTCTGGACGTCTATAATTCGCCCCACTTCCGGCACAGTCGAAACGGAAAACTCCTTGAGTTTCAATGAGTTAAGCGGTTTTCGGCAGTGCAGGGCTTCAGGTCATCGAAGCTTGGGAAGCAGTTAGTGGGGCGGTTTTTCTGGCTCCGTTAACGATTCGATCTTCTCGATCGAAAGCGGTCAAAAAGAGGTGTTGACAGCAGCGAGTAACGCTGTAGAATTCGCCTCCCGCTAACGAGAGATCGGAAGCGCAAGTGGTTGAAGTTGCAGAGGAAACTTTGAAAACTTCTTAAAATAACCGCTTGACAGATACACAGAGCGCTGTAGAATGCGCGCCTCGGTTGAGACGAAAGGCTCAACCCACCGCTCTTTAACACGAATTTTGTGCCCGCCACAGATCCCCTGTGGGAGCGAGCCTGCTCGCGATGACGGCGGCCCATCCAACATCACCGGTTCAGACAGACCCCTATCGCGAGCAAGCTCGCTCCCACAGTTTTGATCGCGGTGTTCACAGATTCTATGCCCGCCACAGATCCCCTGTGGGAGCGAGCTTGCTCGCGATGACGGCGGCCCATCCAACATCACCGGTTCAGACAGACCCCTATCGCGAGCAAGCTCGCTCCCACAGTTTTTTGGTGGTGTTCACGAATTTTGTGCCCGCCACAGATCCCCTGTGGGAGCGAGCCTGCTCGCGATGACGGCGGCCCATCCAACATCACCGGTTCAGGCAGACCGCTATCGCGAGCAGGCTCGCTCCCACAGTTTTGATCGCGGTGTTCACAGATTCTATGCCCGCCACAGATCCCCTGTGGGAGCGAGCTTGCTCGCGATGACGGCGGCCCATCCAACATCACCGTTTCAGGCAGACCGTATCGCGAGCAGGCTCGCTCCCACAGTTTTGATCGGTGTGTTCACGAATTTTGTGCCCGCCACACATCCCCTGTGGGAGCGAGCTTGCTCGCGAAGACGGCGGCACATTCAACATCACCGTTTCAGGCAGACCGCTATCGCGAGCAAGCTCGCTCCCACAGTTTTGATTGGTGGTGTTCACGAGTTTTGTACCCGCCACACATCCCCTGCTCGCGATGACGGCGGCACATTCAGCACCACCGGTTCAAGCAGAGCGCTATCGCGAGCAGGCTCGTTCCCACAGTTTTGATCGCCGGTGTTCCGGTCTTTCCAAGTCCTACCTGGTAACGCTGTGGTATGACGACTTCTGTTGTTTATGATGTGAGAAATAACCTCTTCGCTATGGAAATCCCATCATATGTTGGTTTTTGTGTGATTTACCGGTTGACAGTCTGACGGAAACGTCCGAATAATCAGCTACGTTGTATGACGACATACAAATAAAAATCACAATACATGGTGTTCTTCCCCTTATGAGAATCACAGGCGTTCACGTCGAAGTCTTTTCCACCCCTTCGCGCCGCGCTCAAGACAGCGCCGGCCACGCTCATCCGGGCGAGGAGGTTCTGATCAAGATGGCCTTGCTGCGAATTGGCTGCGATGACGGCAGCGAGGGCTATGCCTTCGGTCCGCCTGAGTTGGTTCGTCCGCACATCATCGAGTCCTTTGTGCGCAAGGTGCTGATCGGCCGGGACCCAATGGACCGCGAAAGCATCTGGCAAGACTTGGCGCACTGGCAGCGCGGCAGCGCCGGGCAGTTCACCGACCGCGCGTTGGCGCTGGTGGAACAAGCGCTGTGGGACCTGGCCGGGCGCAAGCTCAAGTTGCCGGTACACAAGCTGATTGGCGGCTATCGCGACAAAGTGCCGGCGTACGGTTCGACGATGTGTGGCGATGATCTGCCGGGGGGCTTGTCCACGCCGGACGAGTACGGCCAGTTCGCCGAAAAGCTGGTCCAGCGCGGCTACAAGGCCATCAAGTTGCACACCTGGATGCCGCCGATTTCCTTCGCCCCGAATCCGCAGATGGACATCCAAGCCTGCGCCGCCGTGCGTGAGGCAGTCGGTCCGGACATCGCGCTGATGCTCGACGGCTACCACTGGTACAGCCGCATGGACGCGCTGACCATTGGCAGGGCGCTCGAGCAACTCAATTTCGCCTGGTTCGAAGAACCGATGATGGAAGATTCCGCTGAGTCCTATGCCTGGCTGGCGGCCAATCTGGACATCCCGGTACTGGGCCCGGAAAGCATCGCCGGCAAGTTCCACAGCCGCGCCAGTTGGGTCACCCATAAGTCCTGTGACATCCTGCGCGCGGGCGTGGCCGGGGTCGGGGGGATCGGGCCGTGCCTGAAGGTGGCGCACCTGGCCGAGTCGTTCGGCATGGACTGTGAAGTCCACGGCAATGGCGCGGCGAACCTGGCTGTAGTCGGTGCAATCAGCAATTGCCGCTGGTACGAGCGCGGCCTGCTGCATCCCTTCCTCGACTACGAAGAAGTCCCTGCGCACCTCAATAGCATTGTCGACCCGATGGACGCCGACGGTTTTGTGCACCTGTCTGATCGGCCTGGGTTGGGCGAGGACATCAACTTCGCGTATATCGAGGCCAATACCTTGTCTCGACATTGATCGCGCACCACGTCCGCGGCCGATAGCTGCCCGGACGACAAGTCTTTATAAATATAAGAAAGGACTGAACCATGAAACTCTGGCCCAAGCGCCTGACCAGGCTGCTGTGTGTCACCGTGGCCCTGTGCACAGTGCAGGTGCCCGTCAGCCTGGCTCAAGGCGAAACGCCCGCCGACCAATTGGTGGTGGGCATGAGCATGATCAACCTGCTGTCCCTGGACCCCGCCGCGGCAACCGGCCTGGAGGTCGCCGAGGTTAACGCCAACGTTTATGACATGCTCCTGGAGCAGGACGCGGCGCAACCGGACACGCTGATCCCGGCCCTGGCGAAAACCTGGGAGGTCAGCCCCGACCGCATGCGCCTGACCTTCCAGTTGCGCGATGACGTGCGTTTTCACTCCGGCGCACCGCTCACCGCGCAAGACGTCGCCTGGTCGCTACAACGGGTGGTCACCCTCAACCGCGCCCTGGCTTCGACCTGGAAAGCCTACGGTTTCACCGCCGACAACGTCAGCAAACTGATGCGCGCCGAAGGGCCGCATACCTTTGTCATGGACCTGCCGCGCAGCACCGACCCGATGCTGGTGCTTAACACTCTGGCGACCTCTCCCAGCGCCTTCATCATTGATCGCTCGGTCGCTTTGCAACATCAGGTCGGTGATGATCAGGGCGCCGCGTGGCTGGCGACCCACACAGCCGGCTCCGGTGCCTTCAAGCTCGACATCTGGCGCGCCAACGACGTGATTCTGATGAGTCGTCATGACGACTATTGGCGCGGCCCCGCGAAGTTGCGCCGGGTGATCATGCGCAACATGACCGAGTCCCAGGCCTTGCGCCTGATGGTCGAGCGCGGTGACCTGGACGTCGCCCGAGGCATGGCGGCCACCGACATCAAGGCGCTGGGCAAGGTCGATGAGGTACGCATCCAGAGCATCGCCCGTGGCACGCTGTATTATGTGGCGATGAGCATGCAACAGCCGCTGTTCCAGGACATCCGCGTGCGCCAAGCCATCCGCCTGCTGATCGACTACCAGGGCATCAACGATGTGGTGATGCCGCACTACGGGGTGATCAATCAGCGGCCGATGCAACTGGGGCTGCCGGCACGCCTGGAAGATCCTGGCTATCGCCTGGATGTGGCCGAGGCCAAGCGTCTGCTGGCAGCGGCGGGGCACGCCGAAGGCTTCAAGGTGAGCATCCGCTCGCTGACCGATCCGCCGTTCATCAACATCGCCACCAGCCTGCAAGCGACACTGGCCCAGGCAGGTATCCAGGCCACGATCATCACCGGCACGGGAAATCAGATTTACGGTGCAATGCGCGACCGCCAGTTCGACATCCTCGTCGGTCGTGGTGGTGGCGGGGCGGAGCGTCATCCGCATTCAAGCCTGCGGGCCCTGGTCTACAACCCGGACAACCGCACCGAAGCCAAGCTGAGCAACTTCCAGGGCTGGCGCACCTCGTTCTTCAACCCGCAGCTCAATCAGTTGATCGAGCAGGCCGAGCGCGAGCAAGACCCCGAGCGCCAGCGGGAAATGTACGCGCAGATCCAGACCCTCTACGACCAGCAGGCCGGAGCAATCATGCCGGTTTCACAGATGGTCGACGAAGTGGTGATCCACGCCGACGTGCGCAACTACATCGGCCATACCGCCGCCACCACACGTCTTCGGGACGTTTACAAGCAGCGCTGAAATCGACGGCCGCAGGGCCAAGGCAGGAATGAACATGTCGACTGCATCCTTTTCAATCTGGACATCCCGGGTCGCTTCGGCGTCCCGGCGCAGCGGGTCGGTGGCGGTGACGCTGCTGGGGCTGCTGCTACTGACCTTTTTCATCGGACGGGTCATGCCCCTGGACCCGGTGCTGGCCATCGTCGGCCCGGACGCTGACGCCTCGGCCTACGCCCAGGTGTATCAAGAGCTAGGCCTGGACAAACCGTTGTGGACGCAGTTCGCGATCTACCTCGGCGACCTGCTGCACGGTGACTTCGGCATGGCCTTGCTGACCGGCAACCCGGTCATCACCGACATCGCCCGGGTCTTCCCAGCCACTTTGGAACTGGCCACCCTGGCCATTCTGTTCGGCGTGTTGGCGGGCTTGCCGCTGGGCGTCTACGCGGCGACACATCAGGGGCGTGCCGGGGACCATATCGCGCGGTTGATCACGCTGTTCGGCTACTCCACGCCGATTTTCTGGATCGGCATGATGGCCTTCCTGGTGTTCTACGCCTGGCTGGGTTGGGCCGGTGGCGTCGGGCGCATCGGCCTGGCCTATGACGGGCTGATCCCCAAACACACCGGGCTGCTGTTGATCGATACCGCCTGGTCCGGCGATTGGGAGGCCTTTCGCAGCGCGTTGCGCCACATCCTGCTGCCGGCGGTGATCCTCAGTTTCAACTCGGTGGCTTACATCAGCCGCATGACCCGCAGCTTCATGCTCGAGCAGCTGTCCCAGGAGTACATCATCACCGCCCGGGTCAAGGGTTTGTCCCAGCGGCGAATCGTCTGGGGCCATGCCTTCGGCAACATCCGCGTGCAGCTGTTGACCATCGTTGCGCTGGCCTACGGCGGGCTGTTGGAAGGCGCGGTGCTGATCGAAACCGTGTTTGCCTGGCCGGGCTTCGGTCAGTACCTGACCAGCAGTTTGCTCCTCGGTGACATGAACGCGGTGATGGCCTGTGTCCTGCTGATCGGCCTCATCTTCGTGACGCTGAACCTGATCAGCGACGCGCTGTACAAGATCTTCGACCCGAGGACTCGCTAATGAACCTGCCTCTTGCTTCCAGCGCAGCCGGCAGTGCCGCGCTGCCATCTTCAAGTACGGCAGCGATGGCCGTCAGTGCCTTGCGCCTGCTGCGTTTCCTGCTGCGCAACCCGATGACCTTTGCCGGCCTGATCGTCGTCTCGACCCTGATGCTGGTCGCGGTTTTCGCGCCATGGATTGCCGGTCACGATCCGCTGTTGCAGAACCTTGCCGGGGCGTTGCAAGCACCCAGCAGCGTCCACTGGTTCGGCACTGACGAATACGGTCGCGATGTCTTCGCCCGCTTGGTTTACGGCTCGCGCATCACCCTGTACATCGTTTTGCTGGTGACCGTGATTGTCGGGCCAATCGGCTTGCTGGTGGGCACGGTGTCCGGTTACTTCGGCGGTTGGGTCGACAGCCTGTTCATGCGCATCACCGACATCTTCATCTCGTTTCCCAGCCTGGTCCTGGCGCTGGCGTTCATCGCCGCCCTCGGCCCGGGCCTTGAGCATGCGGTGATCGCCATCGCACTGACTGCCTGGCCGCCGATTGCCCGACTCGCCCGCGCTGAAACCCTGCCGCTGCGCAACGCTGACTTCGTCGTGGCGGTGCAGCTTCAAGGCGCGTCGAGTACCCGGGTCATCCTGCGCCACATCATTCCAATGTGCCTGTCCTCGGTGATCATCCGCCTGACCATGAACATGGCGAGCATCATTCTCACCGCCGCCGCCCTGGGCTTTCTCGGCCTCGGCGCCCAGGCACCGTTGCCGGAATGGGGTGCCATGATCTCGACCGGACGGCGCTACATGCTCGAAAGCTGGTGGCTGGTGGCGGCGCCCGGTGCGGCGATCATGCTGGTCAGCCTGGCCTTCAACCTGTTGGGCGACGGTTTGCGCGACGTCCTTGACCCACGTAGCCAATCCTGAGGAGCAGCCCCATGACTGAGATAAAACTTGCCGTACAGGACTTGTGTGTGGAGTTTCGCAACGCCGGCAAAATCTCCCGGGCGGTGCGTGACGTGTCGTTCACTTTGGGCCGGGAAAAACTCGCCATCGTTGGTGAATCCGGCTCGGGCAAGTCCACCGTTGGCCGCAGTCTCTTGCGCTTGCATCCGCCGACGGCGCGAGTCACCGCCAAGACGTTGCGTTTTGCCGATATCGACTTGCTGGCCGCCAGCGAAAAGCAGATCCAGGCGATTCGCGGTGCGCGCATGTCGATGATCATGCAAGACCCCAAGTACTCGCTGAACCCGGTGGTGCGGGTCGGCGAACAAATCGCCGAGGCCTATCTGGCCCATCACAAAGTGCCCCATCGCGAGGCCCGCGAACGCGCCCTGGACATGCTCGCCAAGGTACACATTCGCGACCCGCAGCGGGTCTACGACCTGTACCCCCATGAAGTCTCGGGCGGCATGGGCCAGCGGATCATGATCGCCATGATGGTGATCACCGACCCCCAGGTGATCATCGCCGACGAACCCACTTCTGCCCTGGATGTGTCGGTGCGCCGGCAGGTGCTCAACGTGCTGGAGGAGTTGGTCAGCGAGCGCGACCTCGGGCTGATTTTCATCAGCCACGATTTGAATCTCGTGCGGAATTTCTGTGACCGCGTGCTGGTGATGTACGCCGGCCGTGTGGTCGAGTCGATTGCCGCCGCCGACCTGGATCAAGCCAGCCATCCCTATACCCGTGGCCTGCTGGCCGCACTGCCGAGCCTGGATCATCGGCGCGCCACGCTGCCGGTGTTGCAGCGTGACCCGCAGTGGTTGAATGCTTGAGGAGCCTGTCATGAGCATGATTGAAATCGCCGGCCTGAACCTTTGTTTTGGCACCGGCGCGGCACTGAACGCGGTATTGCACGACGTCGATTTGAGTGTTGCCGAAGGCGAGGCATTCGGCCTGGTAGGGGAGTCCGGTTCGGGCAAGACCACCGTGCTGCGCTGTCTGGCCGGGCAGTATCAGCATTGGACCGGGCAACTGCAGATCGCCGGCCAGGCCGTGATCCGCAACCTGCCGCTGAACCACTATCGTACGGTGCAGATGGTGTTCCAGGATCCCTACGCCTCGCTGCATCCGCGCTACACCATTGATGCCGCGTTGCAGGAACCGTTGCGCATCCACGGCATCGACGGGCGTGCGCAGAAGGTCAGCGAGATCCTGCGCAAGGTCGGCTTGAACGACAGCTTCCGTTTTCGTTACCCGCATCAATTATCCGGTGGCCAACGCCAGCGCGTGGCGATCGCCCGTGCGTTGATCCTGCGTCCGCGGGTGCTGTTGCTGGACGAGCCGACCTCGGCGTTGGATGTCTCGGTGCAGGCGGAAATCCTCAACCTGCTGGCCGACTTGCGCCGCCAGGAAGGCCTGACCTACCTGATGGTGACCCACGATCTGGCGGTGGTTGCGCACTTATGCGATCGGGTCGCGGTGATGCAGCAGGGCAGGGTGGTGGAGACGCTCGACAGTCAGCTTCTGGCGAGTGACGGTGCCACGCACGCGTACACCCGTTTGCTGGTGCAGGCCAGTCGCGACATACAAGGCATCCCTGTCGCCGTTTGAATTAAACCCTGATTCATCAGTTGCACTTGTTTTAACCCGTAAAAGACGTTGAACCCCAGGTTTCAATGCCGCGCACGCGCTCGCCTGTGATTTAGCGTTTAACCCAACTAACCCGTTCAACCAACAAGAATAAAAAAACATGAAAAAGACATTGGTAATACTTTCTCTCGCTTCCTTGTTTACTTCGGTTATTGCCCAGGCCGATACCGGCTATATCAATGTACGCCACCAATATGCGGAAAAAAGTCGTATGCATGCCGACCGTGCCAAGTTTGGTATTCGGCTGGACAGTGGCCTGGGTCTGGAGGGTGAACTCAAATACAAGACCGCCGGTGACCGGCAAGACGTCGCCTTCGACAATACCGTCGGCAGCGGTCATGAATTTACCGTCAACTACCAGCACAAGATCAATGATCGCTGGATGCTGACGCCCTCGTTGGCCTTGGACAGCGACGAAGAATCCACCACCTACAAGCTGGGCCTGCGCCTGGGTTACCGCGTGACCAAAGAGTTGAGCATCGCCGGTCGCTACCGTTTGGATTCAGCCAAACTGGACCGCGACAAGATCGACCGTGACGTGCCGCATAATGGGCAGGACGATCAGACGGTCAATCGTTACGATATTTATATCAACTATGGCCCCCAAGGACCGTGGGCCTATGAATATCAGTTGACTTACTTCGATGCCGACTACATTCGCTATAACGGCGGCACCGACGACTATGAGCAGAACGCCGTGGTCAAATACCAGTGGGATAAACGCTGGGCGCCGTTCTTTGAAGTGGGTGATATTAAAGTCAACTCGGTCGACAGCGATCGCCAGTTGCGGCTGCGGGTCGGTGTTAAATACAGCTTCTTCTAAATTGTAGGAGCGAGCCTGCTGGCGATAGCGTCGGATCAGTTGGCATTCATGTTGACTGACCCACTGCCTTCGCGAGCAGGCTCGCTCCCACAGAATCAGTGGGCATTATTCGTTGTAAAAAGCCTGGCGTTGTTGAGTTTCACACAGGCGCATGCGGCTATTGCTCAAATGCAGGTACATGGCCGCCCGCGCTGCGTCGACATTACCACTGGCGATGGCGTCGAAGATCTGTTGATGTTCGGCGTTGATCCCCTGCAGGTAGGCGCTGCGATCACTCTGCCCGGAATAGGCGGAGTTCATCCGGGTACGTGGGATCAGCTTGGTACCCAGGTGCTTCATGATGTCGATCAGGTAGTAATTGCCAGCGGCCTTGGCGATTTTCAGATGGAACTGGAAATCGGCATTGATGGTGGTGCCGGACTTTTCCGGGCCTTGCAGCAACGCTTCCAGCGCCTGGGCCAGTTCGGCCAGGGCTTGGGGCGTGGCGCGCTCGGCAGCCATGCCGGCGGCCTGGACTTCCAGGCTCAGGCGAAACTCCAGCAGGTTGAGCACATCCGACAACGTGGCAATCGTCGCCGGCCCGAGGGTAAAGCCCTCCGGCGCCGGCATGTCCAGGACAAAGGTGCCGACCCCATGCCGCGTCTCCACCAGCCCCGCCGCCTGCAAGCGCGACAGCGCTTCACGCACCACCGAACGACTGACGCCCTCGGCTTCCATGATATGCACTTCGGTGGGGAGCTTTTCGCCGCGCTTGAGAATGCCTTCACGCATGCGCTGGGCAAAGCGGTCCACCAGTGTTTCGGCGAGGCGGCGCGGTTTATTCAATGGAGATAACGCTTGATCCGTCATCGGCTTGCTCTAGTGTGATCAGCCGGCATTATAGTGCGTTTCGACGTTAGGTCGCGGCTATAATGCCGCGATCGTCTGGCTTTAATGGATAGGTGCAATGGACCGTGTCACACCCGATCGACGCCTGAGCATGACCCAGCAACTGGTGGTCGATCTGACGCAGCAGATACTGGCCGGCGAACTGCCCGCAGGCAGCAAACTGCCGACCGAGCAGGTCATCATCAAGGACCGTGGCGTCAGTCGTACGGTGGTTCGCGAAGCCATGTCGCGGTTGCAGGCCGAAGGCCTGGTGGAAACGCGTCACGGCATCGGCACCTTCGTGGTCGACACTGCTCGCCCGGGGGATTTCCAGGGCAGCAAGCACGTCAAGGGTGGCGCGTACGACGCGCTGGCGGTGATCGAATTGCGCCAGAGCCTGGAAGTCGAAGCCGCTGGCATCGCCGCCCAACGCGCTACGCCGCAGCAGTTACTGGCGATGCGTGAAGCGCTGGATGTGGCGAACGCTTCTGAAGCCGCGGATGCCGAAAGCGCCCAGGTGGATTTCGAATTTCATTTACAGATCGCCCAGTGCACCGGCAACAGCTTCTTTATCGATGCCATGGCCCATGTGGGCAATACGTTGATCGCGGTGGTTCAACAGGCCGGGCCAGCTGTCACGGCTGAGAATCGCGCCTTGGTGATTCGTGAGCGCGAGCAGATCTACGCAGCGTTGGCGCGCCATGATGCCGAAGCGGCCCGGGCTTCGATGCGGTTGCATTTGATCAACATGCTGCAGCGGGTGCGGGGAGCGGTTGAGTCGACGACGCAATAACCTCCACAAAACCTGTGTCCACCACACCCCCCTGTGGGAGCGGGCTTGCTCGCGAAGACGGCGACCCATCCAACATCACCGTTTCAGACAGACCGCCATCGCGAGCAGGCTCGCTCCCACAGTTTTGATTGACGGTGTTCACGAATTTTGTGCCCGCCACAGATCCCCTGTGGGAGCGAGCCTGCTCGCGATGACGGCGGCACATTCAGCATCACCGGTTCAGACAGACCGCTATCGCGAGCAAGCTCGCTCCCACAGTTTTGATTGGTGGTGTTCACGAATTTTGTGCCCGCCACAGAACCCCTGTGGGAACGAGCCTGCTCGCGATGACGGTGGCCCATCCAACATCACCGTTTCAGGCAGACCGCTATCGCGAGCAGGCTCGCTCCCACAGTTTTGATTGGTGGTGTTCACGAATTTTGTGCCCGCCCCACATCCCCTGTGGGAGCGAGCCTGCTCGCGATGACGGCGGCCCATCAAACATCACCGGTTCAGACAGACCGCTATCGCGAGCAGGCTCGCTCCCACAGTTTTGATTGGTGGTGTTCACGAATTTTGTGCCCGTCACACATCCCCCTGTGGGAGCGAGCTTGCTCGCGATGACGGCGGCCCATTCAACATCACTGGCCCAGACAGACCAAGAAGCTCAGGGCTCCAGCGCTGGGCCCTTCAACTCAATCTGATTGCCATCCGGATCGAAGCAGTAGATCGACCAGCCTTTCCCCTCCGCGCCATAGCGCATCTGCGCTTTCTCAACGCTCAGGCCGGCTGAGGCCAAATGAGCGATGAGGGCTTGTTCATCAAACGGTTCGATGCGCAGACAGAGGTGGTCGACGTTGTGCCCTTGCTTGCCAGCCGCCGGCCCACCCGCGCGACCCAACGGCCCGTCGACAGCAACCAGATCAATCATCGAAACACCGGTGCTGAGGTGAATCATTCCAAGATCGTCCCGGCGCTTCTTCAGCTCGCAACCAAGCACCGACGTATAGAAAGCGAGGCTGCGCTCGATGTCTTTTACGCGCAGGACGATGTGGTCGATGTGTTGGATCGTGAAGTTCCTCATACGGGCCTCCTGTTCAGTGCTAGCCGCTAACGGGTTACTTCACCTTAGCTACCCATGCAGGAATGTCGTCGTAAAAGTCAGCTCTGCTGTGCCTGATTAACATCCTCTTGCGCACCGGATGATGCCTGGGGCCCATGACTTAAAAAAATTTTGTTTGCCCTTTGGGACCAACTCAGGAAAACCTCCTCGATACGATTGCACTCCGGCTCATCCAGATACATATGAAAAATCCCATGGGCCAGATACTCGGTGACGCCAATGAGTTTTTCAGTTTCTGTGTAGGTGGCGTTTTTTACGCAAGGAGGGTACTTGATCGTCGATTTTGCGCCGGAGCCGGGCGCCGTTCGTTGACTTTCGATATTCCAGCCTGTCTTCAAATCAGCCAATAACACTTTGATCGAGGCGCAGAATTCGGATGTCAGCAGGGCGAGAACTGCATCCCTATGCTCAAAGGGGGGAATTTTTTCCAGTTGCTCTACAAATGCTTCCAGTTGCCGAAGCTGTACGCGAATGTCGGCAGCCTTGAAACCCAGTGACCGCCATTGTTTGCCGCCTGTTATTTTCAGGTCGGGCTCGCCCTTGCGCGGGCCGATATCCTTGGCTGACAGACTCTTGTCATAGGCATTCTCACGCACGTAGCTGAAGCTCATGAACGCGCGAAGCACGATCTGGTAGATCGCCCTGGTGGTTTCTATCTTCTCTTGGTTGACTCTTTGGGCTTCACGTCTGTGATCTTCTGCTCGTTCCCGTCTGCTTCTTTCCTGGGCATTTCGGCCTTCATGCCGGGATACGAGTATTGCCACGATGATTGCGTAGATGCTGCCGATGCCTTGAAGCCACGCGGGAAGATCCTTGCTGCCCCAAATCAGTACCGCAGACATGACTATGATGAAGGACGTGGCAATGGTGCCGTACATGAACAACTGAGAGTCTTGATTCGATTTTTGATGGGCTTTGCTCAAGGTCTTCGTGATGCCCAGGACAAGCAAGCAGGATAAAACGATGATGAAAAACGTAGCACGTTGCCCGATGGCGTCGGCGGTGAGGAGGGTCATGAGCTGATCTTCGTTGTGACGCTCAGAGGGGCGGGCGTTCCAGGCATTTTCGGGCTTCCTTGAGGATTGATGGCTCAATGCTATCCTCTGGGTCTTCATTCGGACAAGGCTCGCGAAGACGCCAACCCATCCACCACGAATATCCGGACACACCGCCTCATGATGAAATGGTTCAAGACCCTCACCCGCACAGATGGAATTGCGACGCTCGCCTTACTCGTCTCCATTGCATCCGCTTTCTTCAGTTACCAGCAATATCAGGACAGTGTCGCCAGCCGCAGGACTCCGATCATCATCCGGGTCGGCGCCGAACACAGCAAGGTGTCGTTCTACAAGGCCTATAAAGATGATCAGGACGTACTCTTCAAACAGCGCTACAAAATCATCCTCACCAACAACAGCTTCAACCCGGAAAGCGTCATCGATTGGCGAATATGGGAGCGCAGGGAAGAAGGCGGTGGGGAATACGCTGGTATGAAATACAAGCTGCTGGATTCGACGGGCACACCCATGACCTTGCCTTTCCTGATCGCCGCGAAAGAAAGCAAGGTGGTCTTCCTGGATGTCGGCCAGAAGGTCACGCCAGAGGCATGGGCAATGGTGGAGCAACGTGTGAGCCTTGATAAGGAGATGGACTGGTTCGAAGCTGACAGGATTTTTGCCGACGCGGGCTATCCGCTGTTCGGGCAACTCACGCCCGGGGAAAGCTCCAGGTATCAAGGTCTGCAAGTTAACCGTTGGCTGGCCGGTCCTGCTTATCAGGAGTTTCAGTTGAACTTCAGCAAGGCTGATGGTTATGAGGTGGCTGCGAAGTTGTCGTTGAATGTCAGTGATATTTATCCACAGGGGGAGGCGGAGCGTTAGGTTGGGGCATCGAACGTTAAATCCCAGTTTGGGATGTGCACAAATCGAAGGAGCATCTACTTTCAATCACCAGAGGCGTGTCGTGCTCTGACTTAGATGTTCGTCTCCAACCGTTCGAGCCTTTGGTGACAATAAGTTCGGGATGACGCTCGAGGACATGCCCTACGTCGTAACAACTTTCTCGCACGCTATCAATACATCTGATAGCGTGCAAAAAACATGATTCAAGTGAGGCGGAAGGCTTCTTCAATCGTCTTGATCAAACGGTGGCCATCTACACCTTTGTAGGCTTGGGGATTTGACGCCAGCTCAGCAGGCACTTGGTCAAGAAAGCTCTTCAAATCGCGCGCCAGCCGTTCCGGTAGCTGGGCCATTCCTTCGGTGAGACCGACGGTCAGTACGATCACATCCCTAAAGTGTTTTTTGATATCGCGACTGTCTACTGGAATACCTTGCTCAAGCTGCGCCTTCTTGTTAAGCCAGGCATGGGCTTTGAGGGGAACGAGCCGGTCGGCACCAATGTGGCTGATATCCAGGGTGTGATCGACGCCGTCCAGAAGAAAGGCGTAGTACTCGTCATCAAGAATGATCGCAGATAGGCTGGCGGCTTGCTCCTCCACGGGGACTTTGGTCATTCTGGCCGCTTCTTCGTGCTCGAGGCCATCCGGGAGACGGGAAAACAGCTCGACCTGAACGGGAAAGGATTTGTCCTCCGGATTTTGAAAACGATAAAAACCCGGGGAGTCTCCATCGCTGTCGCCATTCTGGCGAATGGCATAGCCGCCGTCCTTGATGAACTTCCAGAACTGCCCGACGAACGCACGATCAAGTGCCTCGACGACCAGGACGATATCCAGGTCCTTGGTCAGTCGAAACTCTTCACCCAGTTCCTCCATAGCAATCGAGGCCGCCACACCACCGATCAGAACGTAGCTGCCCTGGAAGTCCCTGAAATACTCTCGAAACCGGTCGACACCCACTACCATTTCACGTTCTCCATCATTTCATCCAGACACATTTGCACGCGTTCATCATGGTCATCCTTGAGGCTCAGATAGAGAGAGAAGGGGTCTACCGTCCCCGTGGCGAAGTTGCTGCGTGGTGGCTCATAACTCCAAAACTGAATGCAACACGCTGCATGGTTTTGGGGCACTTCAAGGTAGGGCGCCGTGGTCTCGAGTTTCGATTTGGCCGTTTTCGTAGTTGAGCCCCAAGCGCCGAATTCCTCCCCGTAGGCCGCATTCTTTTCAGTTTGAGCATGCTCCCGAATATGCTCGAACTGCGCTGCCGTCATCGCATAGCAAGGGACTTTTGGGCCGGCGAGAAGACTCATTTCAGCCAGGGCCGTTTCTCCGGCCAGCAACATTGGGGTGTCGTCAAAAACCTGGGGAATTGCATTGAGCCAAAGTGCTTTTTTGACCGGCGTACGCATGGACTCCTTGGCCATCTCCCAAGTCTCCCTGGGGGACAAGTGAAACAGGATCGCGGCCTCACCCATTTCCTTTCCAGGCTTAACAATGTCCAAGTCGGTCAGTTCCTTGATCGCTCTGCTGACGGTCATTTTCGCGTAGGTAAAGGACTTCTCGAAGGTTGCGCGAGTGGTCAGGAGCTGGTGGTGCCATCCCTTGATCAGAAATTGAATCAGCATGGCTTGGGTGGCGGGGCTCAGGACCTGAGGTTTTTCCAGGCGCTGGCGGTAATACTCACGCAAATCCATACCAAAGGCCGGAAGAAAAAGCTGATTGCCCGGCACGATGAACTGGACGCCTTTCTCCACCAGTCGCTTGCGGTCATAGCTCGGAAGCGTGTCGGTGACGAAAATCATCAGGTCGCCGGTATCGGGCAACTTGTTGGATGCCTGCAAGTTGTGGATGGCCTGGATATGCTTGGCGACATCCGCAACGCTGGCTTCACGCTGTGGACGTTCCTTGAGAATGAGGCAGCCGGCCCCGAAGATTTCTGTGACAAAAAATTCGTAGCGGTCACGCAATGCATACGGAAGGATCTTGACGTGCTCCCACGGTTTCAAGCGCAGCTTCAGGCCTAGCACGTTCTCTACGTAGACTTTGAGCTCGATCAGATCACGCCTTTCGGAGAGCTCATGGTCTTGGCGGATAGCAGTCATGGTCATTTTTCCGTATCACGATTTCAACACGGTATCAGACGTTGTGATAGCGTGCAAAATTCTTGATATTATTCGATAAATGTTGGCGCCTAGAGTAACGAGGGGGGTAACCATTCAGTCGCGCCCCAACCTCGTGGCGAGTTCATGTGCAGGGGAAAATCGGGTTGAGCATCGCCACGTATCATGGTTTTTGACCTCACGCCTCAATGGGTTGCTACGCTGGTACTGGTGAGATTTGGAACCGACCACCCACGGACCCAAAACGATGAAAAAACAAGATCAGGAAAACCTCCTCAAAACCCTGAAAACCCGCTTCGAACAAAACCCCCAGCGCCACCCAAACTTCCCCTGGGCCGACGTCCAAACCAGGCTCGAAGCCAACCCCAACGCCCTGAAATCCCTTCAGGCCATGGAAACCACCGGCGGCGAACCCGACGTCATCGACCAGAATAAAGAGACCGGTCTCATCACCTTCTGCGATTGCGCCAATGAAAGCCCGACGGGCCGCCGAAGCCTCTGCTACGACCGCGCCGCCCTGGACGCACGCAAGGAAAACAAACCCAAAGGCAGTGCCATGGAAATGGCCGAAGAAATGGGCATCGCCCTGCTGACTGAAGACCAGTACCGAGCCTTGCAGCAGCTTGGCGAGTTTGATGCCAAAACGTCCAGTTGGCTGGCAACACCCCCTGAACTTCGCGCCCTCGGCGGTGCGCTATTCGGTGACTATCGTTATGAACGGGTGTTCGTTTATCACAATGGTGTGCAGTCGTATTACGCGGCGCGAGGGTTTCGCGGCGTGCTGTGCATTTAAGCAAACCTGTGGCGAGGGAGCTTGCCCCCGCTGGGCTGCGCAGCGGCCCCAAAACCATCCTGCCGCCCATCAGAACTCCCCACCCAAATAACAAACCGGCGAACTCCCCTCCGCCCGCTTCTCCACCTCATCCTCCAACCATTCAGCCAACACCACGGCATTGTTCTCGACCGTGGACTTGGCGGCATATACCAGAGTGAGATTGCCGCCCCGCGCAACATCCACCAACCGCCACCAACACTGCGGCCGCGCAGCCAACTCCTTGCGATAGGCCACCTTGAACTGCTCAAACGAAACCGCCCCCGCTTTGAACGCCTTGCGCAGCTCATGAGAAGGCGCCACCTCCGGCAGCCACTGCGCGATGGGGAGTTCGTCCTTGCGACAATTACGCGGCCATAGACGGTCCACCAGAACCCGTACGCCGTCCTCGGTGCTGGCTGCTTCGTAGGCTCGTTTGCAGTGGATCATGGGGCCTGCCTGTGGGAGAGGGGACAGCGTCAGAATAGGCCGAGGTCAGTGATCGGGTTGAGTCCCCCCTCGCAACCTGCTGAGATAATCCTAATATCAATGCTCGACTGGGGTCCTGGGAAGTGCTGATCCACAGCATGGCGGCCGCAAAGGTGTGGGGCTTGACAGGTCTGGGATACTGAAAGCAGTACCGCGGTTACGCGATGCGTCTATCACGACACAAGGTGCCCTATGCGCAGTGAAGACCTCAAGATATTGTTCGACCAGCAAGCTGTCAGCTACGACAAGCAATGGGAAAGGATGGCGCCGATTCGCGCCGCCCTCTATTTGCTGCTCGAATCTCAGTTCGCCGGCCTGCCGGAAAATGCCCGGATACTCTGCGTCGGCGTTGGCACGGGGGCGGAACTTGCCCATCTGGCGGAGCGCTTCCCCGGCTGGCATTTCACTGCTGTCGACCCTTCGGGCGCTATGCTTGATGTCTGTCGTCAGAGGGCCGTTCAGCATGGCTTTCTCGCGCGCTGCCATTTTCACGAAGGCTACCTGGATACGCTCGTCGCCGAGGCCAGCTACGACGCGGCTACCTGCTTGCTGGTCTCCCAATTCTTGTTGGAAGAAGATGCCCGCACCAGGTTCTTTCGCGAAATAGCCCAGCGCCTTAAACCCCACGGAATATTGGCGAACGCCGACCTCGCCTCTGATACCGAATCGCCTGCCTATGAGGCGCTGTTACGCAGTTGGATGACATTGATGTCCTCCGACGGTCTTCAGCCAGAAGTGCTGGAGCGAGCGCGTATTGCTTACGCCAGAGATGTTGCGATCCTGCCTGCGCAACAGGTCGCGAGCCTTATCAAGGCCGCCGGGTTTGACGCCCCTGTACAGTTCTTTCAGACGGGATTGATGCACGGATGGGTCTGTACGCGGCGAGCACATCTGGAGTGAGTTAGAGACATTTTCATAAGCGTGCGTAGATGACGGGTAGGGCCTTGAAGACTGAGCGGGTGGAGCGAGGCGCGGTGTGCCGTTCGTTACGGATGCTGACTCATTCATATTAATGCTGCTTGTTTGCACAATTTTGCTGTAGCGCGACTCGCCGCCCACTCATGAAGCACAGTGTGCCGCCCAGCGCCGTCAACAAGCTCAAGGCATAGAACATCGTCGGCGCTGGGGTGTGCATGAGCAGGAAGCCGCAGATCACCGGGCTCAACGCGCCGCCCAGGGCCGCGAGGTTCTGCGCGCCGTAGTAGCTGCCGCGCAGTTCTTCCGGTGCCAGGGTGTCAACGAAGAGGAATTCGGCAGGGTAAATGATCATCTCACCGAGGGTGAAAATGAACATCGCCACGCACCAGGACACCAGGCTGTCGGCCAGGCTGAAGCCGATCAGACCGAGGATGAATAGGCTGGTGCCACCGGCGATCCAGTAGCGCAGCTGTTCGCGCTTGAGAAAGCGGCCGATCTGGTATTGCAGCAGGATCACGGCAATCGCATTGCAGGCGAGCAGGGCCGCCATGGTTTGCAGCGCGCGCTGGGAGTCCTCGACCACCAGCAGGTATTGCGACAGGTACAGGGTAAAACGCCCGTGGACCACGGTACTGAGCAGGCAGCCGCAGGTGAACATGATCAGCGTGCGGTCGTTTTTCAGGGTCACCAGGGTCTTGAGAAAACTCTGTGGCTGACCGATCGCGGGGGCCGGGGCCGAGTCGCTGGGAATGCCGCTCATCAGGAAGATGCTGCCGAAAGCGATGGCGCCGGCAATCAAGAACGGTGCAATCGGGTACACCCCGGCAATCACCACGCCGAGCATCGGGCCGGTGGCGTAGCCGATATTGGTAAGGGTGTAGCGTAAGGAAAACGCCTTGGCCCGCTGGCCCACGGGCAGGTTTTCGCTGAGGATCGCTTTGGAACCGATCAGGAACAGGGCCGACGCGGTTTCGGTGATCACCAGGGTCAGGGTAGTCAGGTAGAGGTTCTGGGCGAAAGTTAGCAGTACGAATCCGATGGCGCTGGAGAGCATGGTCAGGATCAGTAACCGGCGTTTCTCCAGGCGATCGATGATGTAGCCACCGTAGAGCGCGAGCAGGGTGGCAATGAACACCGCGATGCCCAGCAACAAACCGACGTCCTGTTGGTTGAGACCGAGTTTGTTGCTCAGGAACAGGGTGAGCAACGGGCTGGTAATGGCGCGGCTGACGACGATAGTCAGTGAAACGATCATCAGGCGGCGGATGACGAGCGAGTAAGTGGCCACGGTGGGGCAGATGTCCTTATTCCAGTTTTTAGCGTTTGTTTGCGCCGAGGCACTGCCATCGCGAGCAGGCTCGCTTCCACAGGGGAAGGTAATTCAATTGTGGGAGCGAGCCTGCTCGCGATAACGCCCGATCAGGCAATAAAAGTTTCAACCCAACCACCGTTCGAGCAGTCCAACCGACTCCAGCGTTTCCAGCCGCGCTAGTTGCCCCAGCAACGCCTCGGCCTGCACCCGCGGCATCACTCGCTCCGCCAGGCTGAAAAATTTCTGCTCCAGCGCCGCATCGCTCAACGGATTGGCTGGCGCACCCAAGGGCGGATCGACGCACAGCCGCGCCTGCCGACCGTCCACGGTCCGCACGCAGACCACGGGTTCGCCATCCTCTGACCGTCGCGGGTCAACTTCAAGGCGAATGCGCGACAGCCAGCGGTCAATCCGCGGGTCGCGGCGCGCGGTCTCGTCATAGGCTTCAAGTCCGCAATGCCCGTGTACCAGCCGCGCCGCCAGGGCGTAAGGCAGGCTCATCTGCGCTGCCGGCAGCGTGCTGACATCCTGGCCACCGCACATGTCCTGTAGAAACCCGCACAACGACACCTGAATGTCTTCGACCTGATCGGCGCCGACTTGCAACTGATCCAGCAGCAACCCCAGCGCATCGATGGCCGAATGGGTGCCACGGCACGAGGCATAGGGCTTGATCGAGCAGCGGGCGAGTTTCCACACCGATCCGAGATCCGCGTCCAGCGCTTGCGGTTCTGCCGTCGGCCCGGCCAGGGTCTTGAGAAAACCGCCCCAGACGTCATCAAACAGCCTGGCCGGCCCGGTGATGCCCTGCTGGGCAAATCGCGCGGCCAGCAATCCTCCTTCAGCCGCACGACCGCTGTGCAGCTTCTTGCTTTGCGAACCGTCATGGATGAACGCCCACAAGCCGCCGCTGAAACTGCCCGCAATGCCAAGCGCAGCGAGCGTTTGCCCGGCGTCCAGTCTCAGGATGCGCGCACTGGCGGCTGCTGCGCCGAACACCCCGCAGGTGGCAGTGGAATGCCACCCCGCGCCGTTGTGCGCCGAATAGCCGCCGCAGGCTTCGAGCACCCGGCGACCGACTTCATAGCCAAGCACCACGGCCGTGATCAGCTCACGACCGTTGACCGTTCCGGGCGCCATCGACACCGCGGCCATCACCGCCGGTAGGACCACCGCTCCGGAGTGGTCGCAGCCACCGGTGTCGTCCAGTTCCAGCGCATGGGCGGCGACGCCGTTGAGCATTGCCGTCTGGGCGGCGCCGAGTCGCAGGTTGGTGCCCCAGACCAGGCTGTTGCCGGTTTCGCCCTCGAAGACCTGACGTGCCTGCCGTGCGACGTCGCTGTCCGCGCCGGCCAATGCCGCTCCGAACGTATCGAGGATGTGCCGTTTGGCCTGCGCCACCAGCGCCGCAGGCAAGTCTTCGAAGCGAGTGTCGACGCAGAACTGCGCCAGTCGCTGCAGGCGCTCGGTCATAGCAGGTAGTCCCGATAGTGCCGCTCGTACACCGAGGCGGGGTGATCGCCGGCCGTTGGCAGCGCCGAGTCCGCCCACCATTGGGCGACTTCGCAACCTCGGGCGATCCATACATCATCGTGCTGCTGGATGCCCCGCAGCAGCTCGCGCAACACGCCGATTCGCCCCGGCGTACCGATGATCTCGGGATGCAGGCGCAGCACGTAACACAGGCCGAAGCGGTGAAACCCGGCGAAGTCCATTTGCAGATTGCCCAGAGTGTGACTGTAGGAAGCGATCCGCGATTGCGCAGGTGGCACCGCCGGGCTCAGGTTGAAGGCGAAGTAGGGCTCGTCCTCCAGTTCATAGTGCAACGGCAGTTCGATAATCCCGGGTGCGGTAGGGTGAGCGAAAGGCAAATCATCGCCACGCCATGACGACGACCAGCTTATGCCGTGTTCGCCCAAGGCCTCGATGAACCCCGGTGCGCCATTGCCGGCGGGGATGCGAAAACCGCTGGGGCGCTGGCCGGTCAGCGCCTGCAACGCTGCACACCCTCGGGCGATTTCGTCACGCTGCTGCGCCAGGTCGAGAGTGTCGTAGTTGCAGTGGCGATAACCGGCGCAGGCAATCTCGTGCCCGCCTGCTTGAATCGCCTGGATGTGTTGCGGGTTTTTTTCGGCAACGATGCCGGGAATGAACCAACTGCTGCACACCTTCAGTTCGTCGAACAGCCCCAGCAGGCGCTCGACACCTCGTTGTGTGCCGTAACGCCACACGGACAGGGTCTTGTCGCGCCCGGCGACTTCCGGGGCCTGGGTGAGAATGCCGTGGATGTCGTTGTAATCGACCGTCAACACGACAGCGCAGCGGTAGCCCTGGGGCCAGAAAACCGAATCAGCCATGGTGATGCTCCTTGAGCCACCACTGCGCGACATCGCGGCAGGTGGCAAACCACACGTCGTTGCGCTGGCGCATGTGCCCGAAGAGTTTTTCCAGCAGCAGGATGCGTCCCGGCTTGCCGGTGATCTTGGGGTGGAACAGGGTGGTCAGGCACAAGCCTTCATTCATGGCACCGTCGTATTCGCGACACCAGTTGTCCAGGGTCAGCTCATAGCTGGCGGTGCGATCCAGCCCTGACGGAAAATCCGGCGCGCGGGTATAAGCCAGTGAGGCGTAGTCATCCATCTCCCAGCGACCGGGGATCTCCACCAGGGGCGTGTCAAAACCTGGCACCTTCACCAGGTACGGGCGGTCATCGCCACGCATGCTGCTGGAATAGGTCACGCCGGCCTCGACCAGCATCGCCGGGGTCTCGGCGCGCCAGTCGCCGGAGGGGGTGCGAAAGCCTTCGGCGCGGATGTTCAAGTGGTTCCAGAACACCTCGCGGCAGCGCTTCATCACGTCCTTCTGCTGTTCCAGCGTCAGGGCGTAAAAGGATTCGTGCTTGTAGCCGTGGTACGCCACCTCATGCCCGCGCTCGACAATCGCCTGGCACTGCTTTGGCCAGTTCTCAACGACCCAGGCCGGGACGAAGAAGGTGGTCGGGATGCCGAAGGCGTCGAGCAGATCGAGCAGTCGCGGCAGCGCCCGGTAAGGACCATAACCGCCAAATCCGAAATACTCAGGCTTGTGCCAGATCGAGCCGTTGAGCATGGCATCGCCGGTGGGGCCGTCGAGGTCGAAGGCCAGGGCGAGGCAGGCTTTGTGCGGCGCCGGCCAGGTGGGTTGGGGTGAGGAGGACATCGTGGTGCTCCAGCTATTTCATAGGTAAAGCCCAATCCGTGGGGGAGCGAGCCTGCTCGCGATGGCGTATCAGCGCACCCGTGTCGACTGACACACCATCGCGAGCAGGCTCGCTCCCACAACAAACGGACAGGCTTGTTCCTTGCGGTTACTTCCCGGCGTTAATGGTCGCCGTCTTGATCGCGCCCAGCTCCAGCTCCCACTTCTTCAGGATCGCCTGGTAGCTGCCGTCGTCGATCATGCTCTGCAGTGCGACTTTCACCGCTTCGCTCAGCTCAGGTTTTTTCTTGCTGACGCCCAGGCCGGTGAACTGCGACGAGATCGGCAGGCCCACGGTCTTGTACATGTCCTTTTCCTGGGTCTTGAGGTACGGCAGGGTTTCGCTGCCTTGCATCGCCGCGTCGATACGGCTCTGGCGCAGTTGCGCACGGGCGTCGGCGGAGCCTTCGGTGCCCACCACGTTGATCGCCGGTTTACCCGCCGCTTCGCAGTTGGCCTTGCTCCACTCGGCGATTTCCGTAGGGAAGGTGGTGCGGCGGCTGGTGCCGACTTTCTTGCCGCACAGGTCGATGATCTCGTTGATGTCTTTGTTCTTTTGCAGGGTGTAGAACTGCGGACCGCTGGTGAAGTAGTCAACGAAGGTCACGCTGGCCTGACGTTCGGCGGTGTCGGTCATGCCCGACAGCACCATGTCGACGCGGTCGGTGGTGAGCGCGTTGATCATTTGTTCGAAGCCAGTTTCCTGCCATTTGATCTTGATGCCCAAGCGTTCGGCCAAGGCGTTGCCCAGGTCATAGTCCAGGCCGGTCAACTGGTTGGTGGCCGGGTCCTTGAAATCCATCGGCGGATAGTTCGGCATGATCGCGACGACGATCTCGCCCTTGTCCTTGATGCTGGCCGGCAGTTCGGCGGCGAAGCTGAAGCTGGAGGCCATCAAGCCTGCGAGTACTGCTGGGATTACGAAGTTCTTCATGGTCGTTCTCTTTTGAGTGTTGTGAGCGCCAAAGGGCGCTTAGGTTCGAACGGCAGAAATGAAGCTTTGGGTGCGAGGGTTTTGCGGACTTATTAGTATTTCTTCGGGGCTTCCAGCCTCCACGATCTGCCCGCCGTCCATGAACACCATGCGATTGGAAACCTCGCGAGCGAAGCCCAGTTCATGGGTGACGACGATCATGGTCATGCCGGTCTGCGCGAGGTCGCGCATCACCGACAGCACCTCACCGACCAGTTCCGGGTCGAGTGCCGAAGTGGGTTCATCGAACAACATCAGCTTGGGGCGCATGGCCAATGCACGCGCAATGGCGACGCGTTGCTGCTGGCCACCCGAAAGTTCGATCGGGTAGCTGTTGCGCTTGTCGGTCAGGCCGACGCGGGCGAGCAATTCCAGGGCTTCTTCATTTGCCTCTTTGGGCGAACGCTTGAGCACCTGGCATGGCCCTTCGATGATGTTTTGCAGCACAGTCATGTGCGGAAACAGGTTGAAACGCTGGAACACCATGCCGGTGGACAGACGTTGACGGGCGATCTGGGACTCGTTGAGTTCGTGCAGTTTGTTGCCGACGATGCGGTAACCCACCAGTTCGCCATCGACCCACAGGCCACCCTTGTCGATCTTTTCCAGTTGGTTGACGCAACGCAGCAAGGTGCTTTTACCGGAACCGGACGGGCCGATGATGCACAGCACTTCACCTTGCTCGACTTCGATGTTGATGTCTTTGAGCGCGTGGAACTGGTCGTAATACTTATTCAGACTCACGGCCTTGACGATGCTTCTCATGTAGGGCTCCTCAAGAACGCTTGCCGGCGCCGCGAGCGAAACGACGCTCCAGACGGCTTTGACCAAAGGACAGGACGGTGACGGTGGCCAGGTACCAGATACCCGCGACGATCAGCAGCTCCATCACCCGGGCGTTGGCGTAGTAGATGTTCTGGGCGTTGTAGAGCAGTTCCGAGTACTGGATGACGCTCGCCAGCGAGGTCATTTTCACCATGCCGATAAACTCGTTGCCGACCGGCGGAATGATGATCCGCATCGCCTGCGGCAGGATGATCCGGCGCAGCGCTTGAAGGCGTGGCATGCCAATCGACTTGGCGGCTTCGTACTGCCCGGTGTCCACCGACAACAGGCCGGCGCGCACCACTTCGGCGGTGTAGGCGCCCTGGTTGATGCTCAAGCCCAGGAGGGCGGCCGCGAATGGCGTCATCAGGCTCACGGTGTCCATTTCGAACAGGCCGGGAATGCCGATGGTGGGGAAGATCAGCGCCAGGTTGAACCACAACAGCAGTTGCAGGATCAGCGGCGTGCCGCGAAACAGCCAGGTGTAGGTCACCGCGACGTAACGCAGGATCGGGTTGGCCGACATGCGCATGATCGCCGTGATCACCCCGAACACAATACCCAGCCCCATCGCCAGCACGGCCATGACGATGGTATTGAGCAAGCCCCACATGATCGCTTGGGAGGTGAGGAACTGGCCGATGTACGACCATTCGATCTTGCCTTCGGCAAAGGCGCGCACCAGGCCGATGATCGCTATGAGGATCACGGTGGCGAAAAAAATCCGCCCGTAGTAACGACGTGGCACGTGGTCGTACTGGGTTATATCAAACTGGTTTTCCGCCAGTTTGCGCTCCGCCTGAAGTCGTTCTGCCTGAGTCTGACTCATGTTGTTTCTCCGAACACGGGTATTGCAGGTCAAACACATTTCCTTGCAGGTGCCGGCTTGCCAGCTCCTACCGGGGTTTTGCGTTGTCTATCAGAGGCGGAAGCCCTGATAGTTCTTGGTCCATTCGTGTTGCGCGGCGAGGGCGGTCTTCAACCGGCCGATCTGCTCGCGCACCTGCTGCGGCGCGGTACCACCCCAACCGCTACGGGCAGCGATGGCGGCTTCTAGCGTCAGGCTGTCGCGTACTTCCGGGGTCAGGCGCGGATCGATTTCGGCCAACAGCGCCGGCGAGGCTTCCCACAACTCGATGTCGTGTTTCTCACAGGCTTGAACCAGCGCGCCGGTGATTTCATGGGCTTCCTTGAACGGCACGCCGCGCACCGCCAGCCAGTCGGCCACTTCGGTCGCGAGGGTGAACCCGAGCGGTGCCTGGCGGCGCAACTCTTCAACGTTGACCTTCATGGTCGCGACCATCCCAGCCATGGCGGGCAGGACCAGCAGCAAGGTGTCGACGCTGTCGAGCACGCCGTTCTTGTCTTCGCTCAAGTCGCGGTTGTATGACAGCGGCAGCGATTTCAGGGTAGAGAGCAGACCGGTGAGGTTGCCGATCAGGCGACCTGCCTTGCCCCGGGCCAGTTCGGCAATGTCCGGGTTTTTCTTCTGCGGCATGATTGAGCTACCGGTGGCGTAGGCATCGTCCAGGGCAACCCAGCGAAATTGCCGCGATGACCACAGACAAAATTCTTCGGCAAGGCGGGAAATGTTGATCCCGAGCATGCTGGCAATAAACAGGAATTCGGCGACGTGATCGCGGCTAGCCACCGCATCGATGGAGTTTTCGCAGACGCCGCTGTAACCCATTTCCCTAGCCGACTGCTGCGGCAGGCGCGCGATGGCGGAACCGGCCATGGCGGCGGCGCCGAGTGGCGACAGCGCGGTGCGGATGTCCCAGTCCACCAGTCGTTGCACGTCACGCAGCATCGATTGGGCGTGAGCGAGCAAGTGATGGGCAAAGACGATCGGTTGCGCCTGTTGCAGGTGAGTGAAGCCTGGGCAGATGCTTTCGATGTGTTGTTCGGCCTGATCGACCAGCGCTTGTTGCAAGGCAAGTACTTCGACGGCCAGGGTGCGCACGTGGTCGCGCAGGAACAGACGCAGGTCGTTGGCGGTCTGGTCGTTGCGCGAACGGCCGGCGCGCAGCTTGCCGCCCAATGGGCCGAGGCGCTCGGTCAGCAGGCGTTCGATGAACGTGTGGACGTCTTCGTCATCCAGCGTTGGCGCGATGCTGCCGGCTTTGAAATCAGCGCCGATACCTTCCAGCGCGTCGAGCATGGTGTGGGTTTCCTGCTCGCTCAACAGTCCGGCGCGTTGCAGCTCACGGGCATGGGCCTTGGAGCCGGCGAGGTCGTACGGGGTCAGGCGAAAGTAACGCTCAGGGCAACGGGACAGGGCCGCCAGGGCTTCGGAGGGGCCGCTTTTGAAACGGGCCCCCCAGAGACGTTCGGTGGGTTGAGACATTGTTGTTTTCCTCGTCGGTAAAGCGAACTGAAATGGATGCGAAGAGCCGAGAAGACCCGCCGGAAATAATTCGGGCGTGGTTCGGCCTAAGCAGTTTTCAAGAGGGCAGTTGCAGCGTTGCGAGAGCTGATCGAAGTGTCAGCTTTTAGCAGTTCGAAGTCAGTGAGTTGGCACTGAAGTACGGGGATTATTAGCGGTTGCCAAGCCTGGTTTTCTGTGTTCATTATTATTGGCCAGCTTTATTTTTGTTGTTGGACACAGGTTGTTGAATAGCGCGCCAGAGGTAAATAAGCATTATGGAAACCCCACTTTCCAATTCCGGAAACCCGGCGCCAAAAACGCTGCATCGGGCGCCGCTGGCCCTCAGCGGGCTGGATTTCAAACTGCTCAAAGTGTTCAAGGCCGTGGTCGAGGCTGGCGGTTTCAGTGCGGCGCAGAACGAGCTGAATGTGGGGTTGGCGGCCATCAGCAAACAAATTTCCGACCTTGAAATTCGTATCGGTATGCGCTTGTGCACCCGAGGTCGCGAGGGTTTTCATCTGACCGAAGAAGGCCGATTGGTCTATCAGGCGTCGATTGATTTATTTGCCTCGGTCGATAACTTTCGTGATCGCCTTAGTTCCGCGCAGAATGAACTTGTTGGCGACCTGGGTGTGGGCGTTATTGACAATACTATTTCCGACATTAATTCGCCGTTAGTTGCAGCGCTTGAACGAATAAATAAAGAGTCACCGAAAGTAAGGTTTCAACTTCAGACCTCACAACTGGATGAGGTTGAAAGAGGGGTCGTAGAGGGGCGCCTGGTGGCCGGTATCGTGCCGGTTTATCAGAAGCGCGAAGAGTTTGACTATTACGCGTTGTATGAAGAACGCTCAGAGGTCTACTGCGCGATCGGCCACCCGTTGTTTTCGGTGTCGGACGCAGAAATCGGCAGCAACGTACTCAAGGAGTACGAGTGCATCAACCATCGCTACGCGATCCATCGCGACAAACTGAATTTTGCCCGGTACGACAGTTTTTCCGCCTCGGCGACCCAGGTGGAAGCCGTGGCGCTGCTGATCAAGACCGGGCGCTTCGTGGGTTTTCTCCCACAGCATTACGCCGCGTCAATGGTGTCTGAAGGGCAATTGCGAGCCTTGCGGCCGGACCTCATTCACATTAGCACACCGTTTAATCTGATCCTGCGTCACAACATCGTGCGCAGTCCGCTGGTGAAGGCATTTGCCCAGGCATTGGGCGTCGATTTGAAGGCGTCGACTTGATAACAATCATTAAGTAATAGATAGCTCCCGCCCCGACGACGCGGCAACCAAACTGATCTGGCTTGGGTTGCGTAATATCACAGCAAAGTGGGGCCCAGCGGCACATGACATCCCGCCGTACGGCCACGCAAGAGCACCCGAACTTGTGGCGAGGGGATTTATCCCCGCTGGGCTGCGCAGCAGCCCCAAAACCACCCAACCCGATACACCCGGCCCCGGAATTATTTAGTGGCTTGAAATTAAACCCGTTCCCTTCGCTATGTAGCCTTATCTGCAGGCTTCGGCACTTAGGCCTTCTCCCGCAGGCCCGCCTTGCTAAAGTTCGCGATTCATAGGCCGACAGACTTCGTTTCCACCTCACGGATGATTCTAATGTTCCGCTCTGTTTTTTCTGGCGTTGCTTTGCTCGCCGTCGCCGCTGCCTGCACTGCCCAGGCTCAGACCGTCACCACGCCCGAACAACTGCTGACCGAATTTTCCCGTTGCGATGCGCATTTCTTCGAGAGCCTGCGCGACGCCCGCCTGCCGGCAGGTACCGTGCGCCTGAGTGATTACGGCTCGGTCAAGGCACCGACCATCATGAGCCCGCTACAGGAAGGTGGCACTTACCAACACTTCGAAACGCCCCTGATCGTCAACGGCGTGCAGATGGTCGGCTATTACAACCAGGCCGAAACCATCAAGAATGCCGGCAATTTTCTGTTCTGGGGTTTCGTAGCCGATGGTTCGCCGCAAGAGGTGGCCGCAAAACTCAAACCATTGATCGTCGATAACGCGCGTTTTGTCGGTCAGGGCAAAGCCATTACCCGCGCCGAAATTCGCCGCGTCGGTGACCCGATCGGCCAATGGCGCACCGAAGGATTGACCGGCCCCGGCGTCGTCACTCCGTTTGGTTTCGTAGACCGCGTGTTGATGGTCGACACGGGCGGCACAACACCGCCGCTGGCAGGGCACACCACCGTGTTCTGCTCGCTACAAGGCACCGTGACCGCGCCGCTCTTGCAGGTCTATCGCCCTGACCTCAACGCTCGTCTGTTCGACTAACAAGGATGCTTTTCATGAATGCTCGCTGGCCCGCACTGATCGCCTGCTCCCTCATCCTCACAGGATGTGCCGGAATGCAGAACCCGCAAAAAGCCAACCTCGCGCACTGCACAAATCAGATTAAGGCGTCCAAAGCCGAAAATTACCCTCTGGCGCTACAGGAAGGTGATCTATGCCTGCAGAAAAATACCTTGCCCGCCTCGCTGGAAAGTTTGATTTACGCGGTGCAGGCCGACGCCCACAGCAACCTCAAGCATTTCCCCGAAGCGGTGGCTGCCAAGGAAAAATCCATCCAATTGGAGGCCAAGCCTGATGCGCGCGCCAATCTGGATTTGAGCAGCATGTATCGCGACGCTGGCAACCCGAAAAAAGCGCTTGAACTTGTGCAGTACAACCTCGACAACGGACTGGGAGAAGCCGGAAAGGGCTCCGGCTTCCACATGCCGACCTACTATCATCAGGGCCTCGCGCTGACAGACCTGGGTCAGTACCGAGAGGCCGCTGAAGCATTCAGCACCGGCCTTGAGCGCCAGGCGGACTATGCCTGGGCCTATTACGAGCGTGGGATCGCGTACGACCATTTGGGAGATAAGGACGGCGCCAAGGCCGACTTCATGAAGTTCTCGCAGATCGTCAACAAGAAGTACGTACGTGAGGAGCACAAGGCCAAGCTCGCCGAGTACAAGATTTCCATGCCGTGAGGTGGTTTCCCAAAATAAATAGCATCGCCACCGAGCTACACACGTATCGCTCCGGTTTTTTTGTCATGACTGGCGGTGTACTGCTGACATTGGTGTTCCTGTGTATTTCCTTCAGGACGTTCGGTCGCATTTATCGCATGAAAGAAGAAGACCGCTTCTATTGAAACGGTTGTCAGTCATGGCGCCCAGAGCCCCCATTCATCCAGGTAATCGGTTTCCCCACCCATGAAAAAGTTGATTCTCGCGTTGCTTTCGGTCGTCCTGCTTTCCGGGTGTGTAACCAAGTCTTTGAGTGTCGAAGACCGCCACCAGATCAAAACGATCAAGATCCTTCCCGTGTACTTTGCCGTAGAAAACTTCAAATACACGAGCATGACTCAGGCGTGGGGTGCAGGCCTGGGTGCTGGAGCAGGCGCAGCGACTGGCATGTTGGCCGGAGCATCGAGCGCTGGCACAAGCGCGTTGACGGGCGCCGGCTCGGTCGTGGGCACCAAGGCGGCCGATGGCGCGACGGCGGATATTTCCCAAGCGATTCTGAACAACATGCAAGCCCACGGTATCGATGTGGGCAAACTGGTGCGTGAAAGCTTCGAGAGGCGCATCAAGCAAGAAGGGCTGTTCACCATCGTGGCGCAAGGCGAGAGAGCGGATGCCGACGTTGAAATCATGGTCATGCAGTGGGGGCTTAGCCTGAAAAACTACAGCTCTGTGCTTTACCCAGTCATTGGTGTCAACGGCTCCATGAAACGCAGCGGCACCTCGGTTTGGCGCAACTTCAATACCATTTCGGCATTCAATGAAAGCAACACCCTCGCTTACACCCCTGAGCAGTACGCCACCGATCCCGAAGCAGCGCGTGCGGCGTTTTCCCGGGTGTCTGATTTGGCTGTAGGTAAGCTGATTGAAGACCTGAAGCAATAATGGCTCAGGCGAAACGGAGAGCTGCACGCCTCCTCATGGATTAGGAGCTATTGATGACCGTTGTCTCGACACTTAGGCAGTACTCGGTAAAAAGCTGGGCCGTTATCGTCGCAATTGTTGGCTTAATGGCGGGGTTCCCCAGCATTTCATCCTGGTTGGCCGAAATGAGGACCGACTACTACAAAAGCCATTTCATTGGACGTTGGACCGAGCAGTTCAGCTATCCCAATGCCGGCGGGGTTCAGTTCGAGTTCAAGGGCATGATCGAGTACTTCGCCAACAACCATTACAACGTTAGCGGCGTGGCCGCATTGGTTGGGACAGATCATTCGAAACCCTATCGGTTCGAATACAGCGTAAATGGCGCGGGTAATTGGAGTGCTGACAGCGAGTACCTTTCCTTCACATTGGAGCAGATGAAGACGTTGCCCAAGGCCTATACGCTTGACGGCGTAGCTATTCCGCCTTTGATGGTGGCGCATTTTGTCGGCCCCAGCATGCCCAACCTCAGTGATATCTACCCGGCAGGGGCATCGGGGCAGGCGCGCATCAAGGAGGTGGAGAAGAACAAGATTGTCTTGGAACAAATGGACTTGGCCGGCAAGCCCTTCATCGTGACTACCCACCGCCAGGTAGCTGACCCGTCAGAGAAGCCTTGATTTGAGGCTAGGTATCCGCGGGGGGCGACCCACAATCTCGCGTCGCACATCACCGACCCTACCTGAGGCGCTTAGTCGGTACCATTTGCGAAAAACCCCATCAGCTAAGACAAAATCCCCGCCTTCCCAGACTCGATAAGGATGACTATGAATGAGTTTGGCCTATACGCGTTGGCATACGTAGTGTTCCTGCTGTTGTTTTTCTATATGAAATCCTACGGCCTCAGGAAATGGCTAGGCATCGCCCTGGTTGCCCTGGGGTTTGCGAGCATTTTTACACTGCCGTCTTTCGTCTCGGGTTTTGATCTGGGTATCGCCTCAACCAGTGCTATTGGCATCGGAGCGGCACTGTTTTTTAGCCGGGCACGGTATGTGGCGTGAACCTAAGGAACGAGTCAGTCATCCCTGCCCCCAAGTGGGTGAATGGGGCTTTGATGTGAGGCTGGGATGATGACTTGGAACTGGCGGATGCCTCCTTGCATCGGTTGGCGCTGGAGCAAGCTGGTGAGGTGATGACCGGATAAGATTTAAGGCGCGCTGAGGCATAAAATCGACGCTACCTGCTAACACGAGCGGAGCAGCAACCATGGAATACGACGACAGATTGATAGAAGAAGCTGTGCTTGCCTTATTGGCAGCCTTCAGCTCCGACACCGGCAACGCCTGGAAAGGTTTCGACTTCGAGGTCATGAACCGAGGCATGAACAAGGTCTCATCAGCGATCCGGTAAACAGGAATAAGTCGATCTGGTTGACGGAAGAAGGGTTGGAGCGAGGCCGGCAGATTGCCGAGCGGTTGTTTGGAAAGAAGAGTTGAGGGTGCGCGTCGCCTTGTGATCGCACGCCGGAAGCCATAGCAAACCCTATCGAAAGCCTGGCTTCAGCTAATGCCATGTTAGGTGATCATTCGTCGCCCAGCACAACTCGGCCAAACCTGGCGTTCTTATCCTGCGGCGTAACTGCCAATAGCTGATCGAGGCGAATCTCCTGGCGGCCGTCCGTGGTTTCGACTTCGAGAAACTCTTCCCGGGTGGAAGCGGTTCGCGTGGTGATCGCACGGGCTGTCAGGCGTTGGCCGTTAGTTAGCTCGATGTCCAGCGTATAGCCGCATAGGCAGGCAATTTCCAGGTAGTCGTGCAGGTCGCAGTGCAACGGTTTATAGGTGCTCATCTCATGCCTCGCAGCCTTGCAATTTAAGAATGGAAAAGCCCTGCTTGGCGGTGGCTTCGCCGATCTCAGGGATACGTCTCGAATTGGTCCTTAACGGTGCAAATAAACAATAGCTGTCGCTCTGAAAGTTAGTTGCTGCTGGTTAAAAAAAGCAATAGGTTTCGGGGCAGCTCTATTGAGCAAGCATTTTCCAATGCTTCAATTTGAGATGTGTTCAGTTCGTAATCGTAAAAGTAGTTCTCTTCTTTGGTCCAGTTCATTATTTTTGCTAGAGCCTGAGTGTCAATGCAGAGCGTTTTTTCGTATGAAGCGAAGTCGTCGCCGGCAATGACACCCATTATTTTGTGTTTCATGGTTCTACCCACCTCGTTGGGTTAGCTGGTTTGGTTTGGGCTCCCGTAATAGGGTCGAATTCGCCCAAGTGCTTTCCACGCTTGTTATATTTTTCTACTGCGCCATGTTGGAAATCCCATTCATATATTAATTTCTCATTGTCCTTCCAGCGAGGACGTAACCCTCCTCCTTTCATGCGGGTTTTGGGTGGCGCCCATTTGGCACTTGGAAAAGCGGGTAAAAAATCTGGTTTCGGGTGGTAGTCATGATGGGCCGTACTCACCACAACATAAACCGGCCGAACCCCCGAATCCGCCGGAAACACCAGGATGAAATCCCTGTACTCCGGCGGATAGATCGGATCGACGATGATGCTGTCAGCCATCGGCGTCGGCGGGTAGATCCAAATAGGCGGTGCCTGGGGCGCCGCTTCCAAGGCGGGAATGCCGAGGGTGTCAGCTGGATTGGTGGCCGGTGTCCAGATCAGTTCGATGCCATCCCCCAGGTCGGCGATGAACTGATCGGCTCGCGACGTGAACTGAACAACATCAACCATTTCCCAATCGTGGTTTTGACCGGTGTAAAAGCCATACCCCTTGAGACTGCCGTCGGCCTGCTGCTCGATGCTCAGGCGCATGCGGCTGCGGGCCTGTTTGAGGTTGCGTAACTGGTCTTCGCTGTAGAGCGCGCTGTCACCCAGATTGGACGGCCAGAGCAGGGCGACGATGCCGGTTAGCAGCGCTGCGCCGACGGTGCCGCCGGCAGCCGCAGCCGTGGAAGTTGCCGAACCGCCCAGCGCGAGCCTGCCCAAGGTAACCGGAACCGTGCCAGCGCCGATCCGCTTGAGGGGAATCGTGCCGGACGGGTCGGCGCTCCGGCCGCCGAGCCACATGAGGTCGCCGTACTGCTTGACCAGATCTGCCGGCACGTAGCCGTTGGGGTTGCTGTAATCGATGATGCCGTTGGGGAGCTTGCAGCTCTTGGCAAACACGCATCCGGTTGCGGTGGACAACGGCTTGTTATCCACCGTGGCCCAGCGCGCTTGTTCATAGGCAGCCTGCCGGGCAAGCATGGCTTGGTAAGCCTGCTGTCGGGTTTCGCGCTCGGCCAGTTCGCTGGCGGTCATGTCCCGATAAGTGACGTGATACCCATCGCCGCTGGGTGGGTTTCGGACCTGGGGGATGTCTTTTTTGCGTGTCGCCACGTAGTGAGTCTCGTCCGGAAAAAATGCAGGACAGACGCTAACGCGTGAAGAGAGGGGCGCGATGTAGGCGCTTTCTTGAAGTGGTTGTTCTGGTTTCCTCAATACCGGTAGGACTGGCTATTTGAGGCTCGGAACAATCTGAAGCGTCAGATCGGGCTGTCAGTCATTGGGCGCCCGCCATTCGCCAGCCGACCTCGCCTTGCGCCTTTGCCTACAACTACGCCAGAATCCGCCGGCTTGTTCGCCTTGGGTTGCATCGGTAGTTTGGGACCTGTCACTGCTCATCAGTGATCGGGTTTAGTCGCCCGTCGTTGCTAAGTCGCTCAAGCGTCCATCAGTCAGGTATCCCCATCCCTGCACTCGATGGTGGCTGTGCGCAGGGCGCCCTCGGGCGCGCCGATTCCTTAGCTCGTCGGTCGACTAACCTGCGTACAGCTGCCTCCCAATCGTTTAGTCGCGAGCGGGAAGTAGCCTCAACCAAAGAGAGCTAAGGCTATGGTCAAAATTACACCGAATCCTCCAGTTACAGACGAACCCACATCCCGTGCTCAGTCTGCCCGTAACAAAAAGCTCGACGAAGCGGCCACTCGTGCCCTGGATTACTACCTGAAACCCAAGCCTAAGGGCGAAGCGTCTGACAAGACCGACTCCATTTTTCGGATTGATCCGGGGGTTGATTCTGAGTGTTTGCTTGCGAATCTGAGTGAAAACCTGGCTTCGGCGAATGCCATGATCAGTGATCTGGCGTTTGATCTGGATGGGTCGCGACGGCATGTTGCATTGGGGATTTTGCAGGTGATTGAGGTGAGTGAATTGTTGGCTAATCGGGCGTTGGATATTGTTGAGGTGAGGTAGGGGCTGCAGCGCTATGTGCCGCCTGGATCAAAAAAGGTCTTGCTAGCAAGACCTTTTATTTCCGAGGGAGACTCGAGACTACCATAAGATCCGTGGCTCGCAGGCCGATTGTGAGGTTTGGGATACATGGAGGGATACACGGTGGTGGGGGCTGGCACACCCTCTAATATGGGATAGTGTTCTGCACCTCACAAAGGAGTACGTCTTCGATGGCCCGAGTTCAGCCCCCAGCAGAACCTTCTGCTTCCAAGTTTCAAACTCAGCAACAGGATATCAATCGGAAAATCGATAGGCTGCGAGAGCGTGTGTCCGAACTCGAAGCATTCGATCTGAATTCTGTGCGTAGCGGCCTTACGCCTGAGGTACGTGGGCTGGAGGTCAGAATCAAAGACACTCTCGTACGGTGCTTCGGCGAGAACACGTCTACGTACAATGATTTGCAATCTGCGGCCTCTCTTGCCTTTTTCCCTCGTTTCAGAACCAACGGAGTGCCAACGGACTACGTTGGACGTCTTGAAAAAAACATTAGAAGAGCTATCGAGCTTCTTCGGCAAGGACAGAAAACGTTAGCGGAAGACTTGGCTGACTATGAGCATGAACATGAGACTAAGGTGGATGTGGGGGAAGTGATGGAAGGTTTATCGCGACGTGTATTTGTCGTTCATGGTCATGACGACGGCTCACGCGAGATGGTGGCGCGCTTCCTTGAAAAAGTAGGTTTCGAGGCCGTGATATTGCACGAGCAAGCTAACCAAGGTCGGACGGTTATTGAGAAGGTCGAAGCCCACGGAGATGTTGGATTCGCGGTTGTACTGCTTACTCCTGATGATGAGGGATGTGTGAAAGGCGGAACGCTTCAATCACGGGCTCGCCAAAACGTCATCTTGGAGCTGGGGTATTTCATCGGTCGTCTGGGGCGAGGAAAGGTCTGTGCACTTAAGCGAGGAAATTTAGAAATACCTAGCGATTATGCCGGTGTGGTGTATGAGTCATTGGACGGTAATTGGAAGCATGCCCTGGGCCGTGAGCTTGAAGAAGTCGGTCATGAAATAGATTGGAATAAGGTTATGCGGTCATAAGGTTTGTGCGAAATGCCACCCGCAGGTGAAGGGTAAGGCTAACACCATCCGACCACGGCGCCGAAGGCCGCCGGGGACCCTGAGGATATCGAGAGGATACGGGGCATGAAACCCGCGGGATCTTGGTAGCAACAGAGATTGCAGCTTACTGAAATTTCAACGTTGAAATTGAAAGGATCCTGACGAAAGAAGGGGATCGTTACCACAACGGTAAAGGTGAGCCATTGTGTTGTTGATAGCGAACGGTTGAACCCGGCCAACCTTGGGGATGCTGTCAACCACGTCAACCTGTCAACCGACGTAGAGAACTCAGTCGCTAACAAGATGCTGCGGGTTCTTTGCCCCGTACCCATTCGAAATGCCCAGGGTCCCCGGCGGAGCTACCAAGCGATAGGGCAAATGCTCAGGTGAACCACCAGTTCACCAGGTTCACCTGTTCACTAAGCTGTGCACTTTTTCGCTAACACGATCACGCGGGTTTCCTACCCCGTGTCTTAAAGAAACCTCAGGGTCCCCGGCAACATTTGAAACTGCTCCTGACGTTCGCTGGTGGCATTGATGTTTCCGGGGAGCGGGGGAATACGCATCCGTCTGAAAAGCAGTGTTACGAACGTTACTGGTGTAACGGTTGTCGATAACTGACTGTATTTATTGGATATTTTGGGCGTAACACAGTGTTTGAGCATGAGTTTTAGGAGTGTTACTAAGCCAACTGGTGTAACGCTCCCGAGGTCTGAAGTAGACCCTAAAATAGGAAAGAGGCTTGTCCATCAGCAACGATTGGCAGTTAGGTATGAGCACTTTGCTAGGCGTCAGCAAGCTATCAGCGATTAGCCCGCTGGTGTGATAGGCCGCTACCGGCCGAGGCTGTGTAAAAACGTTTTTGAACGCGGCAGGTACTCACAACTTGACTGGAAATCGCGTTTCTACGCGAGTTCCACACCTGCGGACGTGCCGATAAATTTCAGATTTAACGTAGACGCGAATACTTTAATTTTGGCGAAGCGTTTTTCCACAGCCTGGGCCAAAAGCGGTCATTCGCAGACTTCTTTAAGTTGCGATTGTTAGATCGTTACCCATATGAGCTTTTCAACTCTCTGCATTCTCCCGTCCGACCATTCAAGTTTTACAAGGTGCTTCGACTTGGTGCTGAGGCCCACGAATGCAATGAGTTCAACTGCCTGATGAACATCAAGGAACTGTAGCGGAAACTTTTCATTGATCTCGTGCTCTGAAATAACTTCATTTCCTTCAGGGAACTCTATTGAGACATTCTGTGCGAGTGCCTTACCTTTATTCCAAATCTTCAATCGATATTTGTTGCTTCCCAGTTTTAGAAAGGACGCGCCGAGTTCAGCTTGCTTTTCGAACTCAATTACTGTGGTTTCTTTCTCAAGCAGCAACTGATTAAGTTTCTCTTGTGTAAGAATCAGCTTTTGCTGCCGATTGTTAAACTTAATAGTTTTGAATGTTGCATAAATTGAAAAAAATAATGCAATTCCTGCAATTATATCTCCGGAATCGACTACAAAATTAATCATTTGAATTTTATATTCTTGTTGCCCTTGAAAGCATCTTTCAAAGTCTTTCTAACCTGGTCGGTAATATCTTTTGAAACGTTTGATGTTACTTCATTTAAATTCTCCTGAATGGTTTCACTATTCTCGCGCAAAAGCTCATCGCGCTGAATTACTCTCTCGCACTGAACGCATTTGACTTCAGGGCTTTCAATCGTTTCAAATTCAAAAGATGAGCCTCCACAAGTCGGGCACTGTAGGGTAATAGTACGGGAGTGCTTATCAAGATTCATAATCAACCTCAGCTGCTTGAGATAGGGGGTGGGCTGAAATGCGCACAGCTTAGGATAAAGTATAGTCCAAGCTAAAAAACAAGCGCTCACGGCATTAGCTGTCCGTCTCATTCACGCAAAAAAGGGGTAGCAGCCCAAACTGTATCAGGGCTCAAGTCTGCTTTCGACCAGAAGCTGCCTAACCTACGTGACTCGCCCCCCTCTCACTGCTTTTAAGGTCAGTCACTTTTTTTGTGTTTATGTACTTCCAGATCAGGATGTTTGGGTTTGTTTTCTTCAGTAACACGACGGCGCTGGTCCTTTTTGCCGGTGGATTCAGCGATCGGTTTGGGGCCGGGTTTAATACTCATGTGTTCAACTCCTTCGATTGATAACGGGTCTGTAAGCAAAGCCGTAAGCATGGACAGTGAAGCTACGGGGCGACCAACTCGGAAAGCTTGGCCGCAATATCTGCAAACGTATCTTCAGTAGTGCTCAGGCCGCTTCTCGAACCGAGTAGAGGACTGACTTCGCGCAGCGATTCGTATGTTGTGTCGTGAATGATGGGAACCAGCAGATCCCTTGCGAGGAGCGCGGAAAGCTCTTTGTCGGCGATGCCTTCGGCTGCTAGGCGGCGCAGCAAAGCAGGGGTGACCAGCACAATTCCTACTCGAGACTTCGCCAATCCCTTATCAATTTCACGCAGTAACGAAGAGCCTAGAAGGACATCTTTCTCGCTGAACCAAACGGAAACACCGAGCGATTCGAGTACATCATGCAGCTCCTTCGCGGATCCTTTCCGGTCGTCCCAGGCGTGACAAAGAAAGACGTCACGTAGATCAGGTACTGTCGCACGCCTCTCGACATTTTCGCGTACCGGCGTGAGCGTTCGTACCTCGGCGGAGGTGTAGGCCACAGAGGATCCGGGTTTCGACCAGCGCGGCTTTGCGCTGCTGGATGAACCGCCGCTACTGCGACCACCCCCGCCATGAGACGGGGACGAATAGGATGGTGCGTAGGACGAGGATGAATACGATCGCGATCCGTACCCGCTATATCCGCTGCCACATGCGGGACACGCTGCCCTTGCGCTTGCCGAACGATGACCATGTACCGGTGCTGTACATCTAGACATGTCGTAAACCTTCCGTTTGTAGCTGCTCGCCCAAGAGATGATTAAGTAGCGGCTGTACCGAGCCATCAGCTTTTGAAAACACCGCAGCCCATCCTTATTGGCCTCGAAATCACCTGCGCTTCAGATCGTGATTCCAATATGCTGGCACAAACGATAGCCCATAGCGCGAATTCCGCTAGCAGGCGTAGCGTGAATATTCGCTAGCGGCTTCCGTTACAAATGCCGCCATGGTCTAGAGCTATCTATCATAGCGGGTAGCTCTCGACCCAGGTTTCAGGTCCCTGACGTTCAACGGCCCAGCCATCGATGCCGTTGTTCAATCGACGAACGTCGCCTATGGGGCTTTCTGCGACAGGCAGCAATCGGCCGATACTGTTGAAAAAGCCGGTCCTCCCAGACTGCCCACGTACTGACTGCTGAAAATGCCTTTTTTACGCGCAGCTACGTGAAATCTGAGCCCGGAACCCTCTGCTCAAAATAAAGATTTCAATCTCAGGCGCGTACTTTTCTGCCGTGGAAACGGTGGTCGACTTTTTCAACAGAATCGGCCAATAGCGGACATTATTATGGGGGCAGAATTAGACTATGGATTTGGGTTTGTCCCGTTCCGTGCGGGCAAAGCAAGGCTGGCCGTTGCTGTGATAGGGGCTGTATTCGATCTACCGCGTTAGTTGATGTGAAGCTTTGGCTGAATTCAGCCGAAGCCCCACAAACGTCAGATGATCATTTAAATCAGAGACCCGCTGGTCGCGTTGTTACACGTCGATCAATCTAATATGTCTAGCCCGGCGTCCATTTTTTAGCTCTAGTTTGTTGAGTTATTAAATGGTTACTTAGAGCCGATGTATTCAAGTCGCTCATTCAATCGCTGCAAGGATGTTCCAATTAATCCTTTAAGCTCTTTGTTGACCAGTGTTTTTGCTTGAGACACATTACCTTCCATAGCCAAAAGAGTTGCTTTAAATCTAACAAACGTTCGGTAGGTTTGAGCATTGCGGCCTATGGATTTTTCAAGCCTATCAACTGCCTCTTTAAGTTTGGTTTTATTTCGAAAGTGAACAGCAAGCTCAGCTTTGGTCAGGATAGGGTAGTCGATGTTTGAAAAGCGGTGAATTGACTCTTCAATCAAGTCCATACTGCCGACCTCATCACCATCGTAATATGCAAGCATGCGAGCTCTAGCTGAACTTAATATTTCTTGTGCGCGATCGGAACCGTCAAAGCCCAGCCTACTCATAATATTCTCAAGTTCGGCTCTGTTTTCAGCGGTGTGTTCTTTGATTATCAAACAGGCAAAATAATTATTAGCATTTATCAGATTGCCCGGCCGCCCTCTATATTGCTCTCTAGATAAGTCGAAAGCCAAGTCATACTCGTCACTTTGCATATAGACAAGTACTAGCTCTCCGACAACACGCGGATCTCTTCTTCCTTTTTGGTTCAATGTACGAGTCAGGCTTTCTTCAGCCTTCACATAATCGCCGGCCAATCGATAGTAGAAACCGTGCAGAAATGACCTGTCTGGCTCTGGCACGCTTCGTACTTCGGAGAAAAAATTTGAATTCCTAGTGCGCGCCAGACACTGGCACTTGATGAATCTAATATGATTCACAGTATTAGAGTGCATATATCGTTCGCGCTGAAGTACTCTATCGGCCAGGAGAATAGCCTCTTGATAGTTGCGATCTTCGTCGTAAAGCTTTTTGATGGTTTTTACGAAGGCGGACGGAATAATAAGATCATCCGGGATACCACTGCCTTGCCTAAGAGACTCCTGTGCTGAAAATATATAATCCGATATATCGTAATTATCATCTTCATATCGTTCCAAAAAAGAGGAAATGTGCTCCTTGATTTTAGATTCGAAACCCGTCAAAGTCCCAAATCGACTTCGACTCACATAGTCCCTTATTACCTCGTTCACCCTTAGATATTCCGCTGCCGCCCCCATGCGCTCACAAACCGAAGAGGAAATAAGCCTTTCTAAGATCGGAAAGTACACGGACTCATCAGCTATATCAAATAAAACGTCATAGCTTATAAACTCAAACTTACATAGCAGGTAAATAAAATTTAGAATAACTTCATCGCCGACAAACTCGTCCATTACCACTTTTGCTTTGTCAGCACCATATTGCTGAATCAGGTGTGATTCTTTTTTTGCTTTAAATAGCCCAAGATCACGGATTTGATGAATAGCATAAAGTACCTGCTCCGGATATCCAGTTAAAAGATCCGAGAAAAAACCATACTCTGCCTTTGAAATCTCGAGACCTTCAAATTTTGCATAACGAGTTAAGAGGCCGTTTCGCTCCGCAGGAGTCATTTCACCTAATGGGATAGAATAAAACATAGGGTTCAGGCGATTGAGCGACGCCTTTGAACGAAACTGGCTAGCTACAACAAATGTTAAGTGCTCAGTTGGGGAGATTGATTGTACAACCTCCTCAAACCAGTCCACCACATCACCATTACCTTGAAAAAGAACACCCCGATCCTCAATTAATATCCGTTCTTTCTCAAAAACTATCTGAGAGGCCACTTCCTTCGCTAACGCTAACTTTTCAGCGAATGAGCCATTAAGACGCTGAAGGATGTCCCCGTCACCAATAAAACCCAAATCACAAATTTTTAAGATAAAGTCTTCAATTCCATCTAACGGACTCAGCGATATTATAGGGCATTCATAGGACTCCCTTACTAAGTTTGATTTGCGCAACGCATGCTGCAGCAAACTTTTCCTTCCGATAGAGGGCAAGCCAGATGATATTAAAACGACGGGCGTTTTTTTGGAGAAGTCATCAAGTCGCTCCTCGATCTCCTTGATCTGTTCGTTCCTACCGACAAAAATTTGTTGACGCTCTTTTAATCGCGGATGAAACGCCCAAGAAAGTTCAGTCAGGCGAGTGTTTATACGTCTGGCAGCAACAGAAGGTTTCAATATTGGCTGAATATTTAAATCTGCTCTCATCCAGTCCGGTATGCGAGCGTCGGCGTAGGTAATATTTGGGTCAATTATTATAGGGTATATTCGTGCAAGTTTTTCCTCATCAAGTAGGCTCTTGGCCTTTTCAAGTTCAAGCTTAACCCACGGGGTTTCTAATGCTTGCTCCGAGATGAACAACACGAATAATGAGCTTTCGTCGAGACCTTTGATTATTTCCTCTATTGGGGACATACCCTCCTCGAAAGTTTCCTCGTCGAAAACCTTGACCTCTTTCTTCATTCTTCTAGCAACCTCACGGACGTAATGCTTCTTGTCATGGGAGCTGTGTGATAGAAAGCATTTGATCATCGTTGCGTCCTTTCAGATAAGGGGGTAGCCACCGTCGTCATTAAGAGAAAGCTATCACGAATCTTCTCATAGGAGCTTGGCCAAAGCATGGCTGATCTATCGAATCCGGCCTGGTGAATGAAAAAAATCGCTCCACTGGTCTGCATCCGAATTCGTGTAGCCAGGATCGGATTGATTGGGTTTATCGTGATCAGAATCGACAGTCCGCTTTTGGCCGATTCTGTTGAAAAAGTCGGTTCTTCCAGACTCCCCGCATACTGACCGCTGAAAACGCCTTTTTTGCGCGCCGCTACGCGAAATCTGAGCCCGGATTCCTCTGCTCAATGTAAAGATTTCAATCTCAGGCGCGTACTTTTCTACCGTGGAAACCATGGCCGACTTTTTCAACAGAATCGGCCGAAAGCTGCCCTTTTAAATGTGAGGGTGGGACTGAACAGTTAAACCTGTCGGCTCAACCAATTACCTATAGAGCGGGCAGCGGAAGCCGGATAGGCTTCCACGTGCGTTAACTCCGGTGCTTCAATTGCTGATCGATGAGGCTCAGCTCTGCTTTGATCGCGTTGGCGGTGAGGCTTTGTATTGCTGTGCTTTTCCCCCAGCGAGAACCCATGAGCTTGAGCAGGCTGCTCAGATGGGTTTTCCTGGCCTTCAGTGTTTCGGTACGACTGGGGCTGTTCTGCGTGGCAGTGTTCATAGTGCTGATCCTTGGGCAGTGTTTAAACAGCCCACACGCGTAGGCTGTTTCAGGTGGGGCAGGTCGTTACAAAGCCAGCACGTCTTGCACCTTGTACCGCACTGAGCGCTCCGACAGGTCACTCCAGTCCCAACTGCTGAAATTTTCGCCTTGCTCTGGAACGTTGAGCTTGAGCAGCGCAACCGGATCTCGGTCGATCATTCGACGCGCTGCGCAAAGTTTTCCGCCTACATCAAGCAACGCTTGAGCGGCCTCATTCCACTTCTCTTCAAGCACGGCGTTGGCGAGGTGTAGCGCGTTTTTCTCAATCTTCTGGTGTTCTCGCTGCGCTTCAGCGATGTGCTGGTCGATGGTGTCCAGCTCTTGTTCCAGAGCGCTGATGATCAACTGCTGACGACGGTTGTGCTCGGCTACAGTCGCGAGGGTTTTCGCGGCTTTTTGGGCGTCAGCATTAGCCGTCTTCTCGCCATCTGTGTCGCCCCACGCGACAGCCTGGGCATAGGCAGTCGCCGCTTCTGTCTCGGCCTGACGAGCCTTCGCCATTTCGTCTGTGGCTTGCTGACGGATTTCATTCAGGCGTGTGCTGACACTCTGGCGCTTTTCGTTGAGCTCGTGCTCGTCGGCTTTCCACGTCGCCATGGCGTCGCGGTAGCCCGCCATCAGGGTTTCGTGATTGGCGATGTTTTCGCGTCGAACAATTTTTTGATTTAACTGATTGATTTCAAAGTCCAGTGAATCACATTTTCTTTTCCGGTCGGCGTACTGATCCTGCACGTCCCGCTCCCGGCCTCGCTGGATAGACTCGGGGGCGGCTAGAGCGGTCTCATAGTGCAAGAATTCGGCTCGCAGGCGTTCCACTTCGGAGGTCAGTTGTTCACGGCGGTCTTTCAGTTTTTGGATGTCGTTCATTGTTTCGTCTCTGTGTAATTCGATTGGGTTGGGTTGAGCGGCTGGCGAGGCCGGGAATCAGCCGGCGCTACCTCGATCAGTAGGGAGGCCGTCAGGCAGCCCGAGCCTCGCTCTCATCCGTTCCCGGTATCGTCTTCACGATGTAGCAGCGTTGCGGACCCAGGCCGGGCAACCGGACCAAGCTCGATGCCTTGCCATCGCTACCAGGTTCCAGCACACCCCGGTGCAGCAGTTCCTTGTTCACGGCGTTGATGTTCATGCCCCGAAATATCTCGGATCGCCATGCCTCGGGCAGTACGTAGTAGGTGTGGGTGGTGTGCATGGTGTCGCCCATGCCGTGCTCCAGGGTCTTGCGAAAGCCCAGCCGGTCAATAGTGCGTGGCCCGTGCTCATCGATCTTCGCGGCGGCGGTTTCCCAGCGCGTGAAGCGGCTTTCACCAAAGCGCTCGATGATCTGGCGCAGACGGGCCAAAATCGCATCGCCTTCAAGGTTTCCGGCGCCGCCACGCTCATTCAGCCACGCGCTCAGGCACACGCGTGCCGCTGTGGTCGCGGTGCCGTCGGGCCAGCCGGTGATGCCGAGTGCGGTCGCCAGTTCTCCGGCTGCTGCGGCCAGCCCAAAGCGTGCAGCGGCTCGGTGTGCCTGCCCACTGGCCGAGGCGGGAAGGGCTTTGGCGACGAAGCCTTCCAGAGTACGGCGAAGAATCGTTGACCATCCGTGCATCTTCCCGGGCTCACAAAGGGCCGCCAAGAAGGCGGTGAGTGGCGTGCCGTAGTATTTGGCTACCCGCGCCTTGAGCGCGTCAGAGAGGGCCGCTGCGTCGTCGAAGCCACTCAACACGTCGAACATCCCGAGACCTTTACTGGCGTCCGCTGGCACGGCGAGCATGCGCACCTCCATACCGGCTTTCAGCTCCTTGTTTGCCTCGGCCATGTGCTGCGCCAACGTCTTCTCGCCCGTCGAGAGAAACAGCAACCGCCACTCTTGTACCTGTCGGCCCGCTTGTCCTCGGTCATTGGCACGAGCCTTCGGTGCCATTACCGAGCATGTACACCATTTCATCGATGATGCGCGGGTTGCACATGCCAATTTCATCCAGTACGAGGAATCGAGTGGAATTAGGGGCAGATGTATTTCTCCTGACCCCGGTATTTCGAATCGATAGCTTCTACGGCCCCCCAACCGCAGCTATCCAACACCGCCCACACTAGCCACTAACTCGATATTCGTGCCTCTGCAGGTGCATTGCCGACGGATCGAGCGAGCCTACGAAGCTCGATTATGCATTGATTTATGCATAAATGCATATTTTTGTTGATTTCATTGCTGTGTTTTTATACAGTATTTTTGCCTTGTTCGCTCCCAGCTCTAGAGGCGGAGGGCAACACAGGCACGGAAGCCGTAGGTCTCGATAGAGACCTTAACAGTGCTGATATCCCACTGATCAACAGTGTGATCTCATATTAGGAGAACATCATGTCTACAAACGGAACCATAGAATTACCCCCAATCATAATTACACCTAATCCGCCGCCGCTGCAGCCGCCCAAACCGATACCAGGTGGTGGATACATTGCGAAACCCCAACCATGGGTTAAGGGGGTCGGCCCCATAACCAAGCTTAGTGATCTGCGAATAAATCTAGATCACGACAGTGCGGCAGTTTCCATATTTGTGGTGGCGGCTGGCTCCCTAAAAACAATTGAAGACGCATACAAAGCCAGTGTGCGAAATATTCCTGCCAATCTTGAACTTCAAATTAATGCAGCTACTGGATCAAATGTTAATGAATCGCTACAGGGGCTGAAGAAAAAAAAGGCTTCGATTGACGCCCTTTTGCTGGCCAAGCAAGCTGAGGCTAAGAGTGATACTGCAAAATCCAGATCTTTTTTTGGAAGGGATTTTTTAAGTAAAGACTTTAAGCAGAACGGAGTCGATTTTGCAAATAGGATTTACTCTCGTCGTGATAAGGATGCATATTATAATCTTTTTATCGCGGCTGGTACTGCGGCATACAATGTTAAGGTTTTAACCGAGGAGATTAGAATTCTCACTGCGAAAACTAAGACTTTCGCGACGAAGATTGCGGTAGCCCAAGCGGCGGAAGAGAAGGCCAAGGCTGAAGCTAAGCGGTTGGCAGAAGAGAAAGCCAAAGCCGAAGCTAAGCGGTTGGCGGAAGAGAAGGCTAAAGCCGAAGCAGAGGCTAAGCGATTGGCAGAGGAAAAGGCCAAGGCAGATGACGAGTTAAAGGATGCTATTAAATTTACTGCTGATTTTTACAAAGATATAAGTGAGAGATTTGGCACGCAGATGTCGACTTTAGCTCAACAGATGTCTGAGGATGCGAAAGGCAAAGTACTTCGAAGCGCTGATGAAGCTTTGCGAGCATTCGATCAGTACAAGGATAATCTGAACAAGAAATTTAATGTCACTGATCGGACGGCAATTGCTAACGCTCTTGAGTCGTTAGATAGGGGCGAGTTGGCAAAGAATCTAAATATTTTTGGTAAGGCTTTTGGGTACGTGGGGAAAGCTATTGACGCCATGGATCTGCTTGTCGAAATCAAAAAAGGTTATGAGACTGGTGACTGGAACAGTACGGTATTGAAAGTTGAAACTCTATTTGCCGGCGCAGCCGCGACGGGTCTGATAGCATTTGCATTCGGTCTATCAGTTACCACCCCTATGGGTATTGTTGCATTTGGTCTCATCATGGCGTTGGTAAGTGCGTTTATTAATGATGCACGTGTCAAGATGTATAACGATGCTCTTGATTCGGTTTTGAGCCGATAGCAGAAATTAGAGCGGTCTATTTAGGCCGCTCTCTTTATCCAAAGATATATTAAAAAGCCACCGCCCAAAGGTATTGCTGTAGCCATGCATATGAATAAATATATCACGTAGAGTCCGTTTTTTCCGGGGCTCTCAGTCAATAGTCCAGTTGTCCAAAACTCACGGCTGGTAAAGCGCAAGCATGTATCTTCAATAAGCTTTCGGGAAAAAGGAAAAAGGAAGGCGCTGCAGAAAGATATAGCTAGATAGCTAAGGTTTACCGCTTCGTATAACGGCTCGTTGTAAAACCAAACGGTTAGGCCCAGTGCGAGTAGGCTGAGGGAAATTAATAGATTGTTAAGGTAATATTTTTTGTTCAAGGGGCTCTCGAAAATCATGTTGAGTTTAGTTCGATTTTTACGTCTTGTATGGTAGGTTGTTTATCGGCGCTCGCAGGTCTTGATTGCTGAGCTAAATAATATAATAGATGTGTAATTATTAAGATGTAGAATTCAATTCCTTCTGATGTCTATATGGTGTCGTTATTCTACTCTGGGCATCCTGCCAATCTCAAGACTCAAACTGGCGGTGTTGATACCCTTGGCCCACCGCAGGCGGCATATTTCGAAAAGGGAGATCGTTAAATTGTAGGTTTAGAGATGCTTTATTTTTCCTAAATGTACCCAAATGCGATTATCGGGGCACGAATCTCGTCGCTGACCACACGGTAATGAAGCCACAACCGCGACATTTTCAGCCTTTGAAATCCGACAAAACAAACGACGTACAGCTAGTAAGATAAGCCGCAACCCTCTCCAACGACGGCATCACCTCGCTACACGACTCGGTGCGCTCCCCATTAGCCTCCCGAGTCAGTCCAACGGTATACCCGCCCTCAACCCGCCGCAGGGTGCCAACATATTTAACCGCACGACCTTCTTCGTCACTAAACGACGTCGCGACGAGTTCCTTCTCCGGCAAGGCCTGCTCCGTTCGCGTCATCAGCGCCTTACGTTTCGCAGCGTGATCCTTCGCGGCGATCACGCTGGCAATCCCGAAGGCGATCCAAAAGAGCATTTCCAGGTTGCTCACCATCCGCCGCTTCGCTTCATGGGTTTCGGTTAGCCAACTGCCTATCGCTGCGATGATGTCGTCCATGGATTACCTGCGTAGGAGTGTGTTCTGCCTGTTTAGTCTGCAACGCAGAGCGTTGCGGGATGCGTTACCACGCGGAGCGTGGGAACGAGCGCTCCGGTTTATAGAATATCTTTCACATAACCGTGAAGCGCGATGAGCGGAGCGTAAAGGTCGTCCATTTTCTGCACTGCCCTGAAATCCGCAGCCAGACGATGCAGCTCTCGGCCCAGCACCGTATCCACCCCACCAATCGCCCCCAAAGCTAAATCCAGGCATCGACCGATTTCGCCCTGAATCCCAGCCAGATCGCCCCGCCGTATCAACAACTCAAAAACCTCACGGTCGCAACTGCCCATCAACGGATCATCCCGCAGAATCGGGCTGTGGCCTTCCGTCTCATAAGCCAGCTTGAGGGAGTAAAGAGCGACCGTTTCCAGCAGCAATTCCATGGGGTGAAATCCTTAGTGACTGGGTGGGGAGGGTGGGGTGGAGCTGGGTTGATGGGTTATGCCTTTGCAGTGGCAGATCGGAGCATCGGTGGGGGCGGTGATATTTTTGTGAGCGCTTTGCGCTCAAGCGGGAGCAAGCTCCCTCGCCACAGGTTTCCCCCCCACCGGTTCTTCTCTACCACTGGTTCTTCCTCACCATGGGGTTGGTATTTGGGGCCGCTTCGCGGCCCAGCGGGGATAAATCCCCTCGCCACAAAGGGTGCGGTGATTTATCCATCCACCACAAAAGCGGGTGGGGGATTGGTTGGGATCTGCGTTAGTCGCGAAATACCACTTTCCTGCAGGCGAAAAAAAAGACCTTGAATTTCAAGGTCTTTCTTTAAGATGGTGCCCCGAGGGAGACTCGAACTCCCACTCCTTTCGAAAACGGATTTTGAATCCGCCGCGTCTACCAATTCCGCCATCAGGGCTCAATGGCGGCGAAGTATAGAGAGGTGCCTACCGTTGGTCAATCACGTTTCATGGTGAATTTTTGATAATTCCGCTAGACTTTCCGGCCCTGCTAGACGAACCCCATCATGCGTGTTGCTGACTTTACCTTCGAACTCCCTGATTCGCTGATCGCTCGCCACCCTCTGGCCGAGCGTCGCGCCAGTCGACTGTTGACCCTGGACGGGGTCAGCGGTGCCATGGCTCACCGTCAATTCACTGATTTGCTTGAGCATTTGCGCCCGGGCGATTTGATGGTGTTCAACAATACCCGGGTGATTCCGGCGCGTTTGTTTGGCCAGAAGGCCTCCGGCGGCAAGCTGGAGATTCTGGTGGAGCGGGTGCTGGACAGTCACCGTGTGCTGGCCCATGTGCGGTCGAGCAAGTCGCCCAAGCCGGGTTCGTCGATTTTGATCGACGGCGGCGGCGAGGCGGTGATGGTGGCGCGGCATGATGCGTTGTTCGAGCTGGAATTTGCCGAAGAGGTGTTGCCGCTGCTCGACCGTGTCGGGCACATGCCGTTGCCTCCTTATATAGACCGCCCGGACGAAGGTTCGGACCGCGAGCGTTATCAGACCGTGTACGCCGAGCGCTTGGGGGCGGTGGCGGCGCCGACGGCGGGGCTGCATTTTGATCAGCCGCTGCTGGAGGCGATTGCCGCCAAGGGCGTGGAGACGGCGTTTGTGACGTTGCACGTCGGTGCCGGCACGTTTCAGCCGGTGCGGGTGGAGCGTATCGAAGATCACCATATGCACAACGAATGGCTCGAAGTGAGCCAGGAAGTCGTCGATGCCGTGGCGGCCTGTCGTGCGCGCGGTGGGCGGGTGGTGGCGGTGGGGACCACCAGTGTGCGGTCTCTGGAAAGCGCTGCGCGCGATGGCGTGCTCAAGCCGTTCAGTGGCGACACTGACATCTTTATCTACCCGGGCCGGCCGTTTCATGTGGTTGATGCCCTGGTCACCAATTTTCATTTGCCTGAATCCACGCTGTTGATGCTGGTTTCGGCGTTCGCCGGTTATTCCGAAGCCATGGCCGCCTACAAGGCCGCCGTCGAGCATGGATACCGCTTTTTCAGCTACGGTGATGCGATGTTCATCACCCGTAACCCCGCGCCACGCGGACCCGAGGAAACAGTATGAGTCGCACCTGTCGCATGTCCTTCGAGTTGCTTGCTACCGATGGCAAGGCTCGTCGCGGTCGTCTGACCTTCCCCCGCGGTACGGTGGAAACCCCCGCGTTCATGCCGGTGGGCACTTACGGCACGGTCAAGGGCATGCTGCCACGGGACATCGTGGCCACGGGCGCGGAGATCATCCTCGGCAACACGTTCCACCTGTGGCTGCGCCCGGGCATGGAGGTGATCAAGGCCCACGGTGACTTGCACGATTTCATGCAATGGAAAGGTCCGATTCTGACCGACTCCGGCGGTTTCCAGGTGTTCAGCCTGGGCGCGATGCGCAAGATCAAGGAGGAGGGCGTGACCTTCGCTTCTCCGGTGGATGGCGCCAAGGTGTTCATGGGGCCGGAAGAGTCGATGCAGGTCCAGCGCGACCTGGGCTCGGACATCGTGATGATCTTTGACGAATGTACGCCGTACCCGGCCGATGAAGACGTGGCGCGGGTGTCCATGGAGCTGTCGTTGCGCTGGGCCCAGCGCTCCAAGAACGCCCATGGTGAGAACACGGCGGCGCTGTTCGGCATCGTCCAGGGCGGCATGCACCAGGATTTGCGCATGCGCTCGCTCGAAGGCCTCGACAAGATCGGCTTCGACGGCCTGGCCATCGGCGGTCTGTCGGTGGGCGAACCCAAGCACGAAATGATCAAGGTGCTCGATTACCTGCCGGGCCAGATGCCGGCTGACAAACCTCGTTACCTTATGGGCGTTGGCAAACCGGAAGATCTGGTTGAGGGTGTGCGCCGCGGTGTGGACATGTTCGATTGCGTGATGCCAACCCGTAATGCCCGCAATGGGCATCTGTTCATTGATACAGGCGTGCTGAAGATCCGTAACGCGTTCCATCGCCATGATGAATCGCCGCTGGATCCGACCTGCGATTGCTACACCTGCCAGAACTTCTCCCGTGCTTATCTGCACCATTTGGACAAGTGCGGCGAAATGCTGGGTAGCATGTTGAATACCATCCACAATTTGCGCCATTACCAGGTGCTTATGGCTGGTTTGCGCGAGGCTATTCAACAGGGTACATTGGCCGCCTTTGTCGATGCCTTCTATGCCAAGCGCGGGTTGCCTGTTCCGCCCTTGGACTGAGTTTTCCGATCCTAAGATTCAATACTTGCAACTGGAGTGCTAAATGAGCTTTTTTATCTCTAATGCCATGGCTGATGCCGCTGCCCCTGCAGCAGCGCCAATGGGTGGCGGTTTCGAGTGGATTTTCCTGGTTGGCTTTCTGGTCATCTTCTACCTGATGATCTGGCGTCCACAGGCCAAGCGTGCCAAAGAGCAGAAGAACCTGCTCAGCAGCCTGCAAAAGGGCGATGAGGTGGTCACCACCGGCGGCATCGCTGGCAAGATCACCAAAGTGGCCGATGACTTCGTGGTACTGGAAGTGTCCGACACCGTTGAAATGAAATTCCAGAAGGGCGCCATCGCGGCCACGCTGCCAAAAGGCACGCTGAAAGCGATCTAAGTAACAACTTCTATTCAATCGACGGGGCGCGCAAGGCGCCCCGCGTCATAAGCGGGCGGCGTGATGCTGAACAAATACCCTCTGTGGAAATATTTACTGATCCTGGCGGTGCTGGCGGTCGGTCTGATTTATTCCGCTCCCAATCTTTATCCTGATGACCCGGCCATTCAGGTCAGTGGCGCAAGCACTGCCTTGCAGGTCACTCAGGCCGATCTGGACCGTGCGAGCACAGCGCTCAAGGCGTCCGGTATCGACGTGAAGGCCGCGACCATTGCCGAAGGCGGCAAGGGCGGTTTGTTGCGTCTGCTCAAGGCTGAAGACCAGCTGCCGGCCAAGGACGTGGTGCGCAAGGCCCTCGGTGACGACTATGTCGTGGCCCTGAACCTGGCCCAGACCACCCCGCAATGGCTGCGCAACCTCGGTGCGCATCCGATGAAGTTGGGTCTGGACTTGTCCGGTGGTGTGCACTTCCTGCTGGAAGTGGACATGGACAAAGCGCTGGATGCACGCTTGAAAGTCTACGAAGGCGACGTCAAGAGCCTGTTGCGTAAAGAGCGCCTGCGCTATCGCAGCCTGCCGCAGCTCGACGGTGCCATTCAGCTGGGTTTCACTGACGAAGATGTACGCGAGAAGGCCCGTGCGCTGATCCGCAAGAACTTCAACGATTTCGACATTGTGCCAGCCGACCTCAATGGTCAGCCGGTGCTGCGTCTGGCGATGACCCCGGCCAAGCTGGCGGAAATCCGCGAATACTCCATCAAGCAGAACTTGACCACGGTGCGTAACCGGGTCAACGAGCTGGGTGTGGCCGAGCCGATCGTGCAGCGCCAGGGCGCCAACCGCATCGTGGTTGAGCTGCCGGGCGTGCAGGACACTGCCGAAGCCAAGCGTATCCTCGGCAAGACCGCCAACCTGGAATTCCGTCTCGCGGCCGAACCGGGTGCTTCCCGCGCTACCACCGAGAGCTTCGAGTTCCGTGAAGGCGGTCGTCCGGCGGCGCAGATCGAGCGCGGCCTGATCATCACCGGTGACCAGGTGACCGACGCCCAGGCGGGCTTCGACGAGCAGGGTCGCCCACAGGTGAACATTCGCCTGGACGGCCACGGCGGCGAACTGATGAGCCGCGCCACGCGCAGCAACGTCGGTCGCAGCATGGCGGTGATCTTCATCGAGCAGAAGCCGACCACCACTTACACCAAGCAAGTGGTCAACGGTGTCGAGAAAGACGTACCGGTCCAGACGTTCAAGGAAGAGAAAAAGATCATCAGCCTGGCGACCATCCAGTCGCCACTGGGCAGTCAGTTCCGCATCACCGGCCTCAATGGCCAGGGTGAATCCTCGGAACTGGCCCTGCTGCTGCGTGCCGGTGGTCTGGCTGCGCCGATGTACTTCGCTGAAGAACGCACCATTGGCCCGAGCCTGGGTGCCGACAACATTGCCAAGGGTGTCGATGCATCGCTGTGGGGCATGCTGTTTGTCTCGCTGTTCATCATCGCCATCTACCGCTTCTTCGGCCTGATCGCCACGGTTGCGCTGGCGGTGAACATGGTGCTGCTGCTGGCGCTGATGTCGCTGCTGGGGGCTACGCTGACCCTGCCGGGTATTGCCGGTATCGTGTTGACCATGGGTATGGCGGTGGACGCCAACGTGCTGATCTTCTCGCGGATTCGTGAAGAGATCGCCGCGGGCATGTCGGTCCAGCGTGCAATCAACGAAGGCTTCGGCCGGGCATTTACTGCGATTATCGATGCCAACCTGACCACCTTGCTGGTGGGCGGGATTCTCTTCGCCATGGGCACTGGCCCGGTGAAGGGCTTCGCAGTGACCATGTCCCTCGGGATCTTTACCTCGATGTTCACAGCCATTCTGGTGACCCGTGCAATGGTCAACCTGATTTATGGTGGCCGTGACTTCAAGAAGTTGTGGATTTAAGGGGCTGCCATGTTACGTACAATCAACTTCATGGGCGTTCGCAACGTTGCGTTCGGCGTCACTGTATTGCTGACCTTGCTGGCGTTGTTCAGCTGGTTCAGCAAGGGCCTGAACTACGGTCTGGATTTCACCGGCGGTACGCTGATCGAGCTGACCTACGAGCGTCCGGCCGATGTCACCAAGGTGCGCGAGCAACTGATGACCTCGGGTTACACCGACGCTGTGGTGCAGAGCTTTGGCGCGACCACCGACCTGCTGGTGCGGATGCCGGGTGAAGACCCGCAACTGGGTCAGCAAGTGGCCGAGGCCTTGCAGAAGGCCGGCGGCGACAACCCGGCGCAGGTCAAGCGTGTCGAGTATGTCGGCCCGCAAGTGGGTGAAGAGCTGCGCGACCAGGGCGGCCTCGGCATGCTGATGGCGCTGGGCGGGATCCTGCTGTACCTGGCTTTCCGCTTTCAGTGGAAGTTCGCGGTGGGCGCGATTGTCTCGCTGATCCACGACGTGATCGTGACTGTGGGCATCCTGTCGTTCTTCCAGATCACCTTCGATTTGACGGTGTTGGCGGCGGTGCTGGCGATCATCGGTTACTCGCTCAACGACACCATCGTGGTGTTCGACCGGGTGCGTGAAAACTTCCGTGTGCTGCGCAAGGCCTCGCTGATCGAGAACATCAACATCTCGACCACCCAGACCCTGCTGCGGACCATGGCGACGTCGATCTCCACGTTGCTGGCGATCGGCGCGTTGCTGATTTTCGGTGGCGACAACCTGTTCGGCTTCTCCATTGCGCTGTTCATTGGTGTATTGGCGGGTACTTACTCGTCGATCTACATCGCCAACGTGGTGCTGATCTGGCTGAACCTGAGCACCGAGGATCTGATTCCCCCGGTGGCCACAGATACGGAAGTGGACGACCGACCGTAAGGTTTGGTCTCCGTCCGTCACGGCCTGAAAGGCGCGAGTTGAACTCGCGCCTTTTTTTGTGCTCCAAGGCTGGGAGAAGCGCGGATAAATCCGCATGTGATGGTCAGGAGGTTCAAGTGAACAAATCGATGCTGGTTGGTGCGGTATTGGGTGCTGTCGGTGTGACTGCCGGTGGTGCGGTAGCCACCTACAGCTTGGTCAAAAGCGGCCCTGAGTATGCGCAAGTATTGGCCGTGGACCCGGTTAAAACACAAATCAAGACCCCCCGTGAAGTGTGCAAGGACGTCACCGTGACCCGGCAGAAGCCGGTCCAGGATCAACACCAGATCGCCGGTACCGTATTGGGCGCCGTGGCCGGTGGCCTGTTGGGTAACCAGATCGGCGGCGGCACCGGCAAGAAAATCGCCACCGTGGCGGGTGCGGCCGGCGGCGGTTATGCCGGTAACAAGATTCAGGAAGGCATGCAGGAGCGCGACACTTACACCACCACCCAAACTCGCTGCAATACGGTCAATGACATCAGCGACAAGGTTGTAGGTTATGACGTTCGCTACATGGTCGATGGCAAGGAAGGCAAAGTCCGCATGGACCGCGACCCGGGCAACCAGATCCCGGTGAACAAGGAAGGCCAACTGATCCTGGGGCAGAACGAACCGGCTCAGTGATCCAGCGGTTATGAAGAAGCACCCTTCGGGGTGCTTTTTTTACGCCCGCATTTTATGGCCCGCCACCCATCCTCTGTGGGAGCGAGCCTGCTCGCGATAGCGGTGTGAATGTTGATCGTTCCCACGCTCTGCGTGGGAATGCCGCCAGGGACGCTCCGCGTTCCGCTTCTAGAGGTGACGCAGAGCGTCACCGGATGCATTCCCACGCAGAGCGTGGGAACGATCAGTGAGCGGTGTGAGACAGGCATAAAAAAAGCACCCCGAAAGGTGCTTTTTCTGTAGCCGAGCTGCTTAGCGCTTCAACGAAGCCGGCAGGTGTGGCTGGATGGCCGTCAGCACAGCCTTGAAGCATTTGGTGTTGCCGGCAACGATGTGGCCTTTTTCAAGGAAGTCGTGGCCGCCGGTGAAGTCGCTCACCAAACCACCGGCTTCCTGGATCAGCAGGGCGCCTGCTGCCATGTCCCATTCGGACAGGCCCGACTCCCAGAATGCATCGAAACGACCGGCGGCGACATATGCCAGGTCCAGGCTCGCGGCGCCCGCGCGGCGGATGCCGGCGGTCTGGCCGACCAGGGCGCGGAACATGCCCAGGTAGTTGTCCAGGTTGTCCATCTGGTCATCGCGGAACGGGAAGCCGGTGCCCAGCAGGGCGCCGTCCAGGCTGGTGCGACCGCTGACGCGCAGGCGACGACCGTTCAACTGGGCGCCACGGCCACGGCTGGCGGTGAATTCTTCCTGGCGAACCGGGTCCAGCACGACGGCGTGTTCCAGGCGACCACGGTATTTGCAGGCGATGCTGACAGCGAAATGAGGAATGCCGCGCAGGAAGTTGGTGGTGCCGTCCAGCGGATCGATGATCCACAGGTACTCTTCGCCTTCGATGCCGGTGCCGGCGTGCATGCCGGTCTCTTCACCCAGGATCGAGTGGTTCGGGTAAGCCTTGCGCAGTGCGTCGACGATTTTCTGTTCGGCGGCGCGATCAACCTCGGACACGTAGTCCTTGGCGTCTTTTTCATCGACCTTGATGGTATCCAGGCGCTCGATGGAGCGGAAGATCAGTTCACTGGCGCTGCGGGCGGCGCGCAGCGCGATATTCAGCATGGGCTGCATGGATGTGTCACCTAAGGTTGTTAAAGAAAGCCGCGCATTCTATCAGAAAGTTTTCCCAGGAGAAGGTTGGTGTTCGCTTTCATAGCTTAACGGTAGGTGCTTAGGTAAGATTTGCTCCCTTTATCGTGTTCGAGAGCGCCTCCCTTGTTGCAGAACATTCGTGTCGTCCTGGTCAATACCAGCCATCCGGGAAATATCGGCGGGGCTGCGCGGGCCATGAAGAACATGGGCCTGTCGCGGCTGGTGCTGGTCGAGCCACGCTCGTTTCCCCATCACGAAGCCGACGCCCGGGCTTCCGGCGCCGGTGACATCCTGGCAGCCGCCCAAGTGGTCGCCACCCTGGAAGACGCCCTGGTGGGCTGCAACCTGGTGCTCGGCACCAGCGCCCGCGACCGCCGTATCCCCTGGCCGCTGCTCGACCCCCGCGAATGCGGAACGAAAGTGGTCGAGGAAGCCGGGCAGGGCGCTGAGATCGCTCTTGTGTTTGGCCGTGAAGATTCCGGCCTGACTAACGAAGAGCTGCAGCGATGTCACTTTCACGTGCATATCCCTTCCGACCCGCAGTTCAGTTCCCTGAACCTCGGGGCGGCGGTGCAGGTGTTGAGTTATGAAGTGCGCATGGCCTGGCTGGCAGCCGAAGGCAAGCCCAGCAAGGTGGAAAAATTCGAGGCCACGTCGCCGCGCAGTGAGACACTGGCGACCATGGACGAGCTGGAGCGGCTCTATGAACACCTGGAGCAGACCCTGGTGGACATCGAGTTTCTCGACCCGGACAAGCCCCGGCACTTGATGGCGCGCCTGCGTCGGTTGTACGGACGAAGCTCGGTCAGCCGGGCGGAGATGAATATATTGCGCGGCATCCTCACGGAAACCCAGAAAGCGGCCCGTGGCGAGCTGATTAAGCGGAAGGAATAAAGATGTTCGATCGTTTGCGTGAAGATATCCAAAGCGTTTTCCATCGTGACCCGGCGGCGCGCAATGCCTTTGAAGTGCTGACCTGCTACCCGGGCATGCACGCCATCTGGATCCATCGCCTGTCGAGTGCCTTGTGGGGCATGGGCTGGAAGTGGTTGGCTCGAGTTGTCTCCAACTTCGGACGCTGGCTGACCGGAATCGAGATCCACCCGGGCGCCAAGGTCGGTCGGCGGTTCTTCATCGACCACGGCATGGGCATTGTCATTGGTGAAACCGCCGAGATCGGCGATGACGTGACGCTCTACCAGGGCGTTACCCTCGGCGGCACCAGCTGGAACAAAGGCAAGCGCCACCCGACGCTGGAAGACGGCGTGGTGGTCGGTGCCGGCGCCAAGGTGCTCGGGCCGTTCACGGTGGGAGCGGGGGCGAAAGTCGGCTCCAATGCGGTGGTGACCAAGGCTGTGCCGGCCGGAGCAACCGTGGTGGGCATTCCGGGGCGGATCATCGTCAAGACCGATGACGAGCAGGACGCCCGCCGCAAGGCCATGGCCGAGAAGATCGGCTTCGATGCCTACGGTGTTGGCGAAGACATGCCCGACCCGGTCGCCCGTGCCATCAATCAACTGCTCGATCACCTGCAGGCCGTCGATGGGCGCCTGGAGGGCATGTGCGGCGCCCTGAAGGACCTGGGCAGTAATTACTGCGCCAAGGACCTGCCTGAACTGCGCGAGGAAGATTTTGCGTGTGTGAAGGATAAGGATCAGAGTCAGGCGGGCTGAAATCCTGTAGGCCCCTTCGCGAGCAGGCTCGCTCCCACATTGGATCTGTGGTGTACACAAATCGTGCAGCCACCCAAGACCTCCTGTGGGAGCGAGCCTGCTCGCGATGAACGTTAACGCGGTATCACTGGTCGCCACTGGCCAGCCTTTGCTATGATGCGCGCGCTCTTTTGCGGGTAAACCTGAGTAAAGCACTAGGTCTTATACTTGACTTAAATACTCGGGAATTGCATACTCGCCCCATTCCGAACTCCGTGGTAATTGTCCATGCGACTGACTACAAAAGGCCGATACGCCGTGACCGCGATGCTGGATTTGGCATTGCATGCGCAGCACGGGCCGGTGTCCCTGGCCGATATCTCCGAGCGCCAGGGCATTTCCCTGTCTTACCTTGAACAGCTGTTCGCCAAGCTGCGCCGCAGTAACCTGGTTTCCAGTGTGCGCGGCCCCGGCGGCGGTTATCAGCTGTCACGCGACATGCAGGGCATCCAGGTTGCCCAGGTGATCGACGCGGTGAACGAATCGGTCGATGCGACCAAATGCCAGGGCCTTGGCGACTGCCATGGCGGCGATACTTGCCTGACCCACCACTTGTGGTGCGACCTGAGCCTGCAGATCCACGAATTTCTTAGCGGTATCAGCTTGGCTGACCTTGTAACTCGTCGTGAGGTGCAGGAAGTAGCCCAGCGTCAGGACCAGCGTCGTTGCAATGGCAAGACGCCGCACCTGGACAAGATTGAAGCGTCCGCCGTCGAATGACCGCCGCAGAGCAAGCGGAACGCCAGCCAGCCTGATTTAGGAGAAAGTCCATGAAATTGCCGATTTACCTTGATTACTCTGCGACCACCCCGGTTGATCCGCGTGTCGCGCAAAAGATGAGTGAATGCCTGCTGGTCGACGGAAACTTCGGTAACCCGGCGTCCCGCTCCCACGTGTTCGGCTGGAAAGCTGAAGAGTCGGTCGAAAACGCCCGCCGCCAGGTCGCTGACCTGGTCAATGCCGACCCGCGTGAAATCGTCTGGACCTCTGGTGCTACTGAGTCCGACAACCTGGCAATCAAGGGTGTCGCGCACTTCTATCACACCAAGGGCAAGCACCTGATCACCTCCAAGATCGAGCACAAGGCTGTCCTGGACACCATGCGCCAACTGGAGCGTGAAGGCTTCGAAGTCACCTACATCGAGCCAGGTGAAGACGGCATCATCACTCCGGCCATGGTGGAAGCCGCACTGCGGGACGACACCATCCTGGTTTCGATCATGCATGTGAACAACGAAATCGGCACCGTCAACGACATCGAGGCCATCGGCGAGCTGACCCGCTCCAAGGGCGTCCTGTTCCACGTCGACGCGGCTCAGTCCACCGGCAAGGTCGACATCGACCTGTCGAAGCTCAAAGTCGACCTGATGTCGTTCTCCGCCCACAAGACCTACGGCCCTAAAGGCATCGGCGCGCTGTACGTGAGCCGCAAGCCGCGTGTTCGCCTCGAAGCGACCATGCACGGCGGCGGTCACGAGCGTGGCATGCGTTCCGGCACCCTGGCGACCCACCAGATCGTCGGCATGGGCGAAGCCTTCCGTGTGGCCAAGGAAGACATGGCCGCCGAGAACGTACGCATCAAGGCCCTGAGCGACCGCTTCTTCAAGCAGGTCGAGCACCTCGAGGAGCTTTACGTCAACGGCAGCATGATCGCCCGCGTACCGCACAACCTGAACCTGAGCTTCAACTACGTTGAAGGCGAGTCGCTGATCATGGCGCTCAAGGATCTGGCCGTGTCGTCCGGTTCGGCATGCACCTCGGCGTCCCTCGAGCCTTCGTACGTACTGCGCGCCCTGGGCCGCAACGACGAACTGGCTCACAGCTCGATCCGCTTCACCTTCGGCCGCTTCACCACCGAAGAAGAAATCGATTACGCCGCGCAGAAAGTCTGCGAGGCCGTTACCAAGCTGCGTGCTCTTTCGCCGCTGTGGGACATGTACAAAGACGGCGTCGACATCTCGAAAATCGAGTGGGCGGCGCACTGAAGAAGTCGCCACCAGAGCGGCTCACTGATGAGGATTGAAGCAAATGGCATATAGCGAAAAGGTCATCGACCACTACGAAAACCCGCGCAACGTCGGCAAGATGGACGCGCAGGATCCTGATGTTGGCACCGGCATGGTCGGCGCCCCAGCGTGCGGCGACGTCATGCGTCTGCAGATCAAGGTCAACGAGCAAGGCATCATCGAAGACGCCAAGTTCAAGACCTACGGCTGCGGTTCGGCCATTGCGTCCAGCTCCCTGGCCACCGAGTGGATGAAGGGCAAGACCCTTGATGAGGCTGAAACCATCAAGAACACTCAGCTGGCCGAAGAACTGGCCCTGCCGCCAGTGAAGATCCACTGCTCGGTACTCGCCGAGGACGCCATCAAGGCTGCCGTTCGCGATTACAAGCAGAAGAAAGGCTTGATCTGATCCGCGCACAGGTAAGGAGTTTTCATGGCTATCCAGATGACAGAAGCGGCAGCTAAGCATGTGCAGCGCTCTCTTGAGGGGCGCGGCAAGGGCGAGGGTATCCGCCTGGGTGTTCGCACCACGGGCTGCTCTGGTCTTGCCTACGTGCTCGAATTCGTCGACGAAGTGGGCGAAGACGATCAGGTGTTCGAGAGTCATGGTCAGAAAGTGATCATCGACCCGAAAAGCCTGACGTACCTGGACGGCACTGAGCTGGATTTCGTCAAGGAAGGGTTGAACGAAGGCTTCAAGTTCAACAACCCCAACGTGCGCGGTGAATGTGGCTGCGGCGAAAGCTTCAACATCTGAGGCGGCTTGTGGGTACTCCTTGTCATTTTGCTTTGTTCCAGTTGCAGCCGGGCTTTTCCCTGGATATCGAGCAGTTGTCCGCTCGTTATCTGGAGCTGGCCCGCGGTGTCCATCCCGACCGCTTCGCTGATGCCTCGGAGGCAGAGCAGCGGCGCGCGCTGGAACAGTCGGCGAACCTCAACGACGCTTACCAGACGCTCAAGAACCCGGCCAAGCGCGCGCGTTATCTGCTGGCCATCAGTGGTCATGAGTTGCCTCTGGAAGTCACCGTGCATGATCCCGAGTTTCTGTTGCAGCAGATGCAGTGGCGCGAAGAACTCGAAGATCTGCAGGACAGCGCCGATCTGGCCGGTGTCGCGGTGTTCAAGCGCCGCTTGAAGGACGCCCAGCACACCTTGAATGAAAGCTTCGCAGCCTGTTGGGACGATGCCGCGCAACGCGAACAGGCCGAACGCCTGATGCGGCGCATGCAGTTCCTCGACAAGCTCACCTACGAAGTGCGCCAGCTTGAAGAGCGCCTCGACGATTAACCCAGTGCCGCTCCGGTCGCACGCCTGATTACAGATAAGTCCTGATTACGATGGCCCTACTGCAGATCGCCGAACCCGGCCAAAGTCCACAACCGCACCAGCGTCGCCTGGCTGTGGGAATTGACTTGGGTACTACCAATTCCCTGGTCGCTGCGTTGCGCAGCGGTCTTTCCGAACCGCTGGCCGATGAGCAGGGGCAAGTGATCCTGCCGTCCGCCGTGCGCTATCACGCCGATCATGTGGAAGTGGGCGAGTCAGCCAAGCTGGCCGCCGCGACCGATCCGTTCAATACCATTGTGTCGGTCAAGCGCCTGATGGGGCGTGGTCTGTCCGACGTCAAGCAATTGGGTGATCAGCTGCCGTACCGTTTCGTCGACGGCGAATCCCACATGCCGTTCATTGAAACGGTGCAGGGCCCGAAAAGCCCGGTGGAAGTTTCCGCTGACATTCTCAAGGTGCTGCGCCAGCGCGCCGAAGCGGCATTGGGCGGCGAATTGGTCGGTGCGGTCATCACTGTCCCGGCCTATTTCGACGACGCCCAGCGTCAAGCCACCAAGGACGCGGCCAAGCTGGCCGGTCTGAACGTGCTGCGCCTGCTCAACGAGCCGACCGCCGCTGCGGTGGCCTACGGTCTGGACCAGCACGCCGAAGGCCTCGTCGCGATCTATGACTTAGGCGGCGGCACCTTTGATATCTCCATTCTGCGCCTGACCGGCGGTGTATTCGAAGTCCTGGCCACCGGCGGCGACAGCGCCCTGGGCGGCGATGACTTCGATCACGCCATCGCCGGCTGGATCATCGAGCAAGCGGGCCTGTCCGCCGACCTTGATCCGGGCGCGCAACGTCACCTGCTGCAAACGGCCTGCGCCGCCAAGGAAGCCCTGACCGACGCTGCAAGTGTCGAAGTGGCGTACGGCGACTGGAAGGCTGCACTGAGCCGTGAGGCCTTTGATGCGCTGATCGAGCCCATGGTTGCCCGCAGCCTCAAGGCTTGCCGCCGCGCCGTGCGTGATTCCGGCGTGGAGCTCGAAGACGTCAAGGCCGTGGTCATGGTTGGTGGTTCGACCCGTGTGCCTCGGGTTCGCGAAGCCGTTGCCGAGGCCTTTGGCCGCCAGCCGCTGACTGAAATCGACCCGGACCAGGTGGTTGCCATCGGCGCCGCGATCCAGGCCGATACACTGGCCGGCAACAAGCGCGACGGCGGCGAGCTGCTGTTGCTCGACGTGATTCCATTGTCCCTGGGGCTGGAAACCATGGGCGGCCTGATGGAGAAGGTGATTCCGCGCAACACCACCATCCCCGTTGCCCGCGCCCAGGACTTCACCACTTATAAAGACGGCCAGTCGGCCATGATGATTCATGTGCTGCAAGGCGAGCGTGAACTGATCAGCGACTGCCGTTCCCTGGCCCGCTTCGAATTGCGCGGCATCCCGGCGATGGTGGCCGGTGCGGCGAAGATCCGCGTGACCTTCCAGGTCGACGCCGACGGTTTGCTCAATGTTTCCGCCCGCGAGCTGGGTTCGGGCGTCGAGGCGAGCATCCAGGTCAAGCCGTCCTACGGCCTGACCGACGGCGAAATCGCCAAAATGCTCAAGGATTCGTTCCAGCATGCCAGCGACGACAAGGTCGCCCGGGTATTGCGCGAGCAACAGGTCGACGGCCAGCGTCTGGTCGAAGCCGTGCAGGCCGCTCTTGAGGCCGATGGCGACCGTCTGCTGGACGCCGAGGAACGCATGGTGATCGAGCTGCAAATGCAGGAATTGTCTGAATTGATTAAAGGCACCGATGGTTATGCCATCGAGCAGCAGACCAAGCGTCTGTCGCAAGTCACCGATGCCTTTGCTGCCCGCCGCCTGGACTCGACGGTCAAAGCCGCCCTGGCGGGGCGCAACCTGAATGAAATTGAGGAATAACTGATGCCGCAGGTGATTTTTCTGCCCCACGAGAAGTTCTGTCCCGAGGGCATGGTCGTGGAGTGTGAGCCCGGAATTTCCATTCTCGAGCTGGCCCATGAGCACCATATCGAGATGGAAAGTGCCTGTGGCGGCGTCTGTGCGTGCACTACGTGCCATTGCATTATTCGTGAGGGTTTCGATTCGCTGGAAGAAGCGGATGAGTTGGAGGAAGATTTCCTCGATAAGGCCTGGGGCCTGGAAGCCCAATCGCGTCTGGGCTGCCAAGCCATTGTCGGCACCGAAGACCTGACCGTCGAAATTCCGAAATATTCGCTTAACCATGCGGCCGAAGCGCCGCACTGATGGTGACACTGTCATGAGCTATGGTTGGAATGATGTACAACGCATCGCAGAAGAACTGGCCGAAGCCAAGCCGGACGTGAATCCGCTGACTGTGAATTTTGTCGATCTGCAGCGCTGGATCATGGAGCTTCCCGATTTCGACAATACCTCTGGCCGTTGTGGCGAGAAGGTGTTGGAGGCCGTCCAACAGCTCTGGATCGAAGAAATCGACTGATCCACCTGGCAGGTTAGGCAATACCCCTGAACCCGCGTATAATTCGCGGGTTTAATTTTTCGCAAATTACCGTTTCTGGAGTTACACCATGGCTGTTCAACGTACTTTCTCCATCATCAAGCCTGACGCCGTTGCTAAAAACGTGATCGGCAAGATCGTTACCCGCTTCGAAGACGCTGGCCTGCGCGTTGTAGCTTCGAAAATGAAGCAACTGTCCAAAGCCGAAGCCGAAGGCTTCTACGCTGAGCACAGCGAGCGCGGCTTCTTCGGTGAGCTGGTTGCCTTCATGACTTCCGGTCCGGTTGTCGTTCAGGTGCTGGAAGGCGAAAACGCCATTGCTCGCAACCGTGAGCTGATGGGCGCCACCAACCCTAAAGAAGCTGCTGCCGGCACCATCCGTGCTGACTTCGCTGAGTCGATCGACGCCAACGCCGTTCACGGTTCGGACTCCGAAGCCGCTGCTGCTCGCGAAATCGCTTACTTTTTCTCCGCTACTGAAGTAACCACTCGCTAAGCCCAGGCTTTTGAGTGAAGGTGAATCCATGACTACATCGAACGGCAAAACCAACCTGTTGGGCCTGACCCAGCCGGAAATGGAGAAATTCTTCGACTCGATCGGGGAGAAGCGTTTCCGTGCCGGCCAGGTGATGAAATGGATTCACCACTTTGGCGTCGACGACTTCGACGCCATGACGAATGTCAGCAAGGCCCTGCGCGAAAAGCTCAAGGCCGTTGCTGAAATTCGCGGTCCGGAAGTGGTCAGCGAGGACATCTCCAGCGACGGCACCCGTAAGTGGGTGGTGCGCGTGGCGTCCGGCAGCTGCGTCGAGACCGTCTACATTCCCCAGGGCAAACGCGGCACTTTGTGCGTTTCGTCCCAGGCAGGCTGTGCCCTGGATTGCAGTTTCTGCTCCACCGGCAAGCAAGGCTTCAATAGCAACCTCACCGCCGCCGAAGTGATCGGCCAGGTGTGGATTGCCAACAAATCCTTTGGCAGCGTCCCGGCGACCGTCGACCGTGCCATCACCAACGTGGTGATGATGGGCATGGGTGAGCCGCTGTTGAACTTCGACAACGTCATCGCTGCCATGCACCTGATGATGGATGACCTGGGTTATGGCATCTCCAAGCGCCGGGTGACCCTGTCCACCTCCGGCGTGGTGCCGATGATCGATGAGCTGGCCAAGCACATCGACGTCTCCCTGGCGTTGTCACTGCACGCACCCAATGACGCATTGCGTAACCAATTGGTGCCGATCAACAAGAAATATCCGCTTAAGATGCTGCTGGAATCGTGTCAGCGCTACATGTCGTCCCTGGGCGAAAAACGCGTGCTGACCATCGAGTACACGCTGCTCAAGGACGTGAACGACAAGGTTGAACACGCGGTCGAGATGATCGAGCTGCTCAAGAACATCCCTTGCAAGATCAACCTGATCCCGTTCAACCCGTTCCCGCATTCCGGTTACGAGCGTCCGAGCAACAACGCGATTCGTCGCTTCCAGGACCAGCTTCATCACGCGGGCTTCAACGTCACCGTGCGTACCACCCGCGGCGAAGACATCGATGCCGCGTGTGGCCAATTGGTAGGACAGGTGCTGGATCGCACCCGTCGCAGTGAACGCTACATTGCCGTGCGTGAGTTGAACGCCGCCGACGATGTCGCGCAAAACGCTGCGAACAGTCACTAAGAGAGGAACTCTATGTCCCTGCGCTTCGCGCTGCTGTTGCTGTTGGCCGGTCTTTGCACCGGCTGTGTTCTGTCGGGTGACTACAACCCCATGAAAACCAGCAAGGGGCGCGACGAGGCGCGTGAAGCCTATGTGCAACTGGGCATAGGCTATCTGCAACAGGGCATGACCGAGCGGGCCAAGGTGCCGCTCAAGAAAGCCCTGGAGCTGGACGATTCAGATGCTGATGCCAACGCGGCCCTGGCGTTGGTATTCCAGGCCGAGATGGAATCTGAACTGGCCGACGCGCATTTTCGCAAGGCGCTCTCCGCTGTGCCGCAGGATGCGCGGATCCTGAACAACTACGGCAGCTTCCTTTTCGAGCAGAAGCGTTACAAAGAGGCCTACGAGCGCTTCGAGCAGGCGACCGCCGATACCCTTTACCCCGAGCGTTCGCGGGTGTTTGAAAACCTGGGCATGACGGCCTCGAAACTCGGCCAGCGTGATCTGGCTCGCCAGCAGCTTGAAAAAGCGCTGCGGCTCAACCGCCAGCAGCCACGGGCATTGCTGGAAATGGCTGAGTTGTCTTACGAAGACAGGCATTATGTGCCCGCGCGCGATTATTACGAACGTTTTAGCCTGCTGAGCGAGCAAAATGCACGTAGTCTATTGCTCGGTGTTCGGCTGGCCCACGTGTTCGAAGATCGTGACAAGGCCGCCAGTTTTGGCCTGCAACTAAAAAGACTCTATCCCGGTACGCCGGAATATCAGCAATACCTGTCGGAGCAATGATGAAAGCGGCGCATCCTGAAGTTGTAGCAGCGACTCGCGTAAATCCCGGTGAGACCCTGCGCCAAGCTCGCGAAAGCAATGGTTGGTCGCTGGCAGAGGTGGCCCTCAAGCTCAATCTCACCGTGGCTTCCCTGGGCAACCTGGAAGCCGGCGCGTTCGATAAATTGCCTGGGCATACTTTCGCTCGGGGCTACATCCGTGCCTACGCCAAATTGCTCGGCATGGACCAGACCGAACTGGTCCAGCAATTCGATCAATACACCGGTTCCGACGCCCAGGGCAGCAGCGTGCACAGCCTGGGCCGCATCGAAGAGCCGGTTCGCGTTTCCCACACCATTTTGCGAATCGTCAGTTTGTTGCTGTTGATCGCGGTGATTGGTGGCGGTTTCCTCTGGTGGCAGGACCAGGCCGCCTTGCGCGCCAAGGATCCCATCGCCATGAACCCTGAGCATGTCGAGGTCGAAGGCGCCGACGGCACCACTCGCATACATCCACTGGATGAGCCGGAAGATCAGGCTGTGGTGGAAGGCCAGAGCGCAGGGGAGACCAACCTGGTGTTGCCTCAGGGGCAGGATGGCGCAGATCCGGCCGTCGGTGCTGAACCGAGTGTGCCGGCCGCTCCGGCAGACGCGCCTGCTGCACCCACCACGCCAGCCCCGACCGCCAATGCGCCGGCTACTCAAGCGCCAGCTGTACCGAGCACACCAGCCCCTGTCATCGAGACTCCGGCTGCGCCAGCCGCAGCGCCAGCAACTCCGACAGCCTCCACCACTGCGGTAGCGCCCGTCGCTCCCGCAGCCGGTCAAGGCCAGGTACAGATTCAATTTACCGCCGACTGCTGGACGCAGATCACCGATGGCACCGGCAAGGTGCTGTTCAGTGGCCTCAAGCGCAAGGGCGACAGCACTTCCGTCAACGGCACGCCGCCGTTTGCTGTGCGCCTGGGATATGCCCGTGGCGCGCAGGTCAGCTACAACGGCCAACCGGTCGACGTGGCTCCGTTCACCAGTGGCGAGACCGCTCGCCTGAAGTTGGGTCAATAAGTCATGCACGGCGAATCTCCAATCAAACGTCGCGAATCGCGAAAGATCTGGGTCGGCAACGTTCCTGTTGGCGGCGATGCGCCCATCGCTGTGCAAAGCATGACCAACAGCGACACCAACGACGTGGCCGCCACCGTTGCGCAGATCAACCGACTGGAAGCCGCCGGTGTCGACATCGTGCGGGTTTCCGTGCCGGACATGGACGCCGCCGAGGCGTTCGGCAAAATCAAGCAGTTGGTCAAAGTGCCGCTGGTGGCCGACATTCACTTCGACTACCGCATCGCCCTGCGCGTGGCCGAGCTGGGTGTGGACTGCCTGCGCATCAACCCGGGCAACATCGGTCGCGAAGACCGCGTGCGTGCGGTGGTGGATGCCGCCCGCGACCGTGGTATTCCGATCCGCATCGGCGTCAACGCCGGTTCCCTGGAAAAAGACCTGCAAAAGAAATACGGCGAACCGACCCCGGCTGCACTGGTGGAGTCGGCCCTGCGCCATGTCGAGCACCTGGAGCGCCTGAACTTCCAGGACTTCAAGGTTAGCGTGAAGGCTTCCGACGTGTTCATGGCCGTCGAAGCCTATCGCTTGCTGGCCAAGGAAATCGTCCAGCCGCTGCACCTGGGCATCACCGAGGCCGGTGGGTTGCGTTCGGGCACGGTGAAATCCGCCGTCGGCCTCGGTATGCTGCTCGCCGAAGGAATTGGCGATACCATCCGCATCTCGTTGGCGGCCGATCCGGTGGAGGAAGTGAAAGTCGGCTACGACATTCTCAAGTCCCTGCACCTGCGTTCCCGTGGCATCAACTTCATCGCCTGCCCAAGCTGCTCGCGGCAGAACTTCGATGTGGTCAAGACCATGAACGAGCTGGAAGGGCGCCTGGAAGACCTGCTGGTGCCGCTGGATGTCGCGGTGATTGGTTGCGTGGTCAACGGGCCAGGTGAAGCCAAGGAAGCCCATATCGGCCTCACCGGCGGTACACCGAACCTGATTTACATCGACGGCAAGCCGTCGCAGAAACTGACGAATGACAATCTGGTGGATGAACTGGAACGACTGATCCGCCAGAAAGCGGCCGAAAAGGTCGAGGCCGACGCTGCTGTAATCGCGCGTGGTTGAGTCGAACGAATTTAAGGATTACCTGTGAGCAAGTCCCTGCAAGCCATTCGTGGCATGAACGACATCCTGCCCGAGCAGACGCCCCTGTGGCGCTATTTCGAGGGCACCGTGGCGCGTTTGCTGGATAACTACGGTTACCGGCAGATCCGCATGCCGATCGTCGAGTTCACCGAACTGTTCAAGCGTTCCATCGGCGAAGTGACCGACATCGTCGAAAAAGAGATGTACACCTTTGAAGACCGCAACGGCGATTCGCTGACCCTGCGCCCCGAAGGTACGGCGGCGTGCGTGCGTGCAGTGCTCGAGCACGGCATTACCGGTGGTGGCCAGGTGCAGAAACTCTGGTACATCGGCCCGATGTTTCGCCACGAGCGTCCGCAGAAAGGTCGTTATCGCCAGTTCCACCAGATAGGCCTGGAGGTATTCAACCTCGACGGTCCGGACATCGACGCCGAGCTGATCGTATTGACCTGGCGCCTGTGGGGCGAGCTGGGCATTCGTGATGCGGTCAAGCTCGAACTCAACAGCCTGGGCACCAGCGAGTCCCGTGGGCGCTACCGCGAAGCGCTGGTGGAGTTCCTGTCCGCTCACCTGGACAAGCTGGACGAAGACAGTCAGCGCCGCCTCAAGACCAATCCGCTGCGGGTGTTGGATACCAAGAACGCCGACACGCAGGCGATCCTGGTCGATGCGCCGAAGATGGCTGACTACCTCGACGATGAATCCCGTGCGCACTTCGAGGGGCTGAAGGCGCGCCTGGATGCCGTCGGTATTCCCTATGTCATCAACCCGAAGCTGGTCCGCGGGCTGGATTACTACAGCAAGACCGTCTTTGAATGGGTCACCGACAAGTTGGGCGCCCAGGGAACTGTGTGTGCCGGCGGCCGTTACGACGGGCTGGTGGAACAGATGGGCGGAAAGCCGACCTCGGGCGTGGGTTTTGCCATGGGCATCGAACGTCTGGTGTTGATGCTTGAGACGCTGGACAAGATCCCGCAGGAAATCGCCCGTCAGGTCGACGTTTACCTGTGCGCCTTCGGCGAAGCAGCCGAACTGGCGGCCCTGGCGCTGAGCGAGCGGGTCCGCGACCAGTTGCCCAACCTGCGCCTGCAGATCAACGCCGGCGGCGGCAGCTTCAAGAGCCAGTTCAAGAAGGCCGACAAGAGCGGTGCGCTGTATGCACTGATTCTTGGTGACGACGAATTGGCCCAGCAAGTGGTAGGTTTCAAACCCCTGCGTGGCCAGGGCGAACAACAAAGCATTGCCTGGGATGCGCTTGCCGCACACCTGGCCACCTGCGTCGTGCAGGGTTGAAGCTGTCAAACAGCCGATTTAGCGATTAAGGAGTATTGGGGTGTCGAGTACCGAAGATGAACAGCTGGCGGATTTGAAGGACTGGTGGACGCGCAACGGCAAGCCGCTGGTCACTGGCGGCCTGTTGGCGCTGGTCATCGTGTTCGGCTGGCAGGCCTGGCAGAAGTACCAGAGCAACCAGGCGCAAGGCGCTTCGATGCTCTATCAGCAGTTGCTGGAAACCACCCTGACCCCGGACGGCAAGCCTGACGCTGCCCGCGTGGCGGAGTTGGCTGGCAAGCTCGACAACGAATTCGGCGGCACCGCCTACGCGCAATATGGCCGTCTGTTCGTGGCCAAGGTCGCGGTAGACACCGGCAAGCTGGACGACGCCGCCACCGAGCTGAAGGCCATTGTCGACAAGCCGGTCAACCCGACCCTGGGCGAAGTGGCGCGTCAGCGCCTGGCGCAGGTGCTGGCGGCGCAGAACAAGGCCGAAGATGCGTTGAAGCTGCTCGACGGTGATGCCGACAAGGCGTTCCTGGCGACCCGCGAAGAACTCAAGGGCGACCTGCTGGTACAGCTTGGTCGTGCTGATGAGGCCCATGCGGCCTACCAAAAAGCCAAGGCTGCGCTGTCGGATGAAGCCGCGGTCGGTGGCCTGCAAATCAAGCTGGACGACCTGGCCAAAGGGGATGCGTGACGTGATCCGTTGGAAACATGCAGCATTGCTGGCTCTGGCCATTCTGGCCGCGGGTTGCAGCAGCAACAGCAAGAAAGAACTGCCACCGGCCGAACTGACCGACTTCAAAGAAGAAGTCGTGCTGCAGAAGCAATGGAGTCGCTCCATCGGTGACGGCCAGGGTGAAACCTACAACATGCTGGTGCCAGCCATCGATGGCGACACTATCTATGCCTCCGACGTCACTGGCGTGGTGATGGCGATGGATCGCACCAATGGCGACGTCAAGTGGGAGCAGGATCTCGAATTGCCCGTTTCCGGCGCCGTTGGCGTGGGTTACGGGCTGGTCATGATCGGCACGCTCAAGGGCGAAATCGTGGCCCTGGACGCCAGCAGCGGTGAAGAGAAATGGCGCGCTCGCGTGACCAGTGAAGTCCTCGCACCGCCGGCCACCAACGGTGACGTGGTCGTGGTACAGACCCAGGATGACAGCCTGATCGGTCTGGATGCCGCCACTGGCGAGCAGCGCTGGTTGTACGACAGCACTCCGGCGGTACTGACCCTGCGCGGCACCAGTGCGCCGATCGTCACCAACCGCCTCGCGGTGGCCGGGTTGTCGACCGGTAAAGTGGTGGCCCTGGATATTTCCAACGGCGTGCCGGTCTGGGAACAGCGCGTGGCCATCCCACAGGGCCGTTCGGAGCTGGAGCGCGTGGTCGACATCGACGGCGGCCTGCTGCTGTCTGGCAGTACTCTGTACGTTGCCAGCTACCAGGGACGCGTTGCGGCGCTGGACCTGGAAAGCGGTCGCCCGCTGTGGCAGCGCGATGCGTCCAGCTACGCCGGTGTCGCCGAGGGTTTGGGCAGCGTCTACGTGAGCCTGTCCTCGGGCACGGTTGAAGGCGTCGACGAGCGTTCCACCACCGCATTGTGGAGCAACGACTCCCTGGCCCGTCGTCAACTGTCGGCCCCGGAAGTGTTCTCCAGCTACGTTGCAGTCGGTGACCTGGAAGGTTACCTGCACCTGCTCAGCCAGGTGGACGGTCGCTTCGTCGGCCGTGAGCGCATCGACAGCGACGGCCTGCGTGCCCGTCCGCTGGTGGTGGGCAACATGATTTATGTGTATGGCAACAGCGGCAAACTGGAAGCCCTGACCATCAAGTAAGACTATGCTTGGGTTAATCCCAAGCGGCTTCATTTTTGTGGGCGCGAGCCTGCTCGCGAATGCGGTGGTCCAGTGGCATGGATGTCGACTGATCCAACGCTTTCGCGAGCAGGCTCGCTCCCACAGGATGGCCCCCGAGCACCAGCCGCTGCCTCGCAGCGGCTTTTGTATTTTCTGAAATAACGAAGTGGAGAGCCGCATGGTTCCCGTAATCGCCCTGGTGGGCCGACCGAACGTCGGCAAGTCCACCTTGTTCAACCGCCTGACCAGGACTCGCGACGCCATTGTCGGCGACTTGTCCGGTCTGACCCGTGATCGCCAATACGGTGAGGCCAAGTGGCAAGGGCGTACCTATATTCTGGTCGACACCGGTGGCATCTCCGGTGATGAACACGGCATGGACGAAAAAATGGCCGAGCAGTCGCTGCTCGCCATCGAAGAAGCGGATGTGGTGCTGTTCCTGGTAGACGCCAAGGCCGGTTTTACCGCCGCCGACCAGATGATCGCCGAGCATCTGCGCAAACGTAACAAGCGTTCCTACGTGGTGGCCAACAAGGTCGACAACATCGACCCGGACATGGCTCGCGCTGAATTCGCGCCGTTGGGCATGGGCCAGGCGATCCCGATCGCCGGCGCCCACGGTCGTGGCATCACCCAGATGCTGGAAATCGCCCTGGCTGATTTCCCCAAAGACGACGAAGACGAACCGGAAGACGGTGAAGAAGAAATCGTTGCCGAAGGCGAGGAAGCCAAGCGCATTCCTGGCCCTAGCGAAAAAGACGGGATCAAGATCGCCATCATCGGCCGCCCGAACGTCGGCAAGTCGACGCTGGTCAACCGCATGCTCGGCGAAGACCGGGTCATCGTGTACGACCAGCCCGGCACCACCCGCGACAGTATCTACATCCCGTTCGAGCGTAACGAAGAGAAGTACACGCTGATCGACACGGCCGGTGTGCGCAAGCGCGGCAAGATCCACGAAGAAGTCGAAAAATTCTCCGTGGTCAAAACCCTGCAGGCGATCAAAGACGCTAACGTGGTGATCTTCGTGATGGACGCCCGCGAAGGCGTGGTCGATCACGACCTGAACCTGCTGGGCTTCGCCCTGGAAGCCGGCCGTGCGTTGGTCATCGCGATCAACAAGTGGGACGGCATGACGCCTAGCGAACGGGATTTCGTCAAGATCGAACTGCAGCGTCGCCTGTTCTTCGTTGACTTCGCCGACATCCACTTCATTTCGGCCTTGCACGGTACGGGCGTGGGCAACCTCTACGCGTCGGTGCAGAACTCGTTCAAGTCGGCGGTCACCCGCTGGCCGACCAACCGTCTGACCCAGATCCTGGAAGACGCCGTCGGCGAGCACGCGCCACCGATGGTCAACAACCGCCGGATCAAGCTGCGTTACGCTCACCTGGGTGGTGCCAACCCGCCGATCATCGTGATTCACGGTAACCAGATCGAGAAGGTGCCCAAGTCGTACGTCCGGTATCTGGAAAACACTTATCGCCGCGTCCTGAAGCTGGTCGGCACGCCGATCCGCATCGAGTTCAAGGGCGGCGAGAACCCGTACGAAGGCAACAAGAACACGCTCACCGACCGTCAGGTCAACAAGAAGCGCCGCTTGATGTCGCACCACAAGAAGGCCGACAAGAAGCGTCGTGATAAACGCTGATCGATAGTCACCGCAGTTCCACTGTGGGAGCGAGCTTGCTCGCGATAGCGGCAGTACATCAACAGGGATGCATGCTGATCCACCGCCATCGCGAGCAAGCTCGCTCCCACAGGGTATGAGTTGTGTCAGCGTAAGAAGGGTGCCCTTGGTGGCACCCTTTTTCATGCCCGGCGATTGGGCTATCCTCGACCTCTCCCGCGCCGCACCAGAGCCGGGTGTAGACGCAGGGAACCCCCAATGATCACCAGCAAGTTGCCGAATGTCGGCATCACTATCTTCACCCAGATGTCCCAGCTCGCCGCGCAGACCGGCGCGCTCAATCTGTCCCAGGGGTTTCCCGATTTCGATGGTCCGCAGGCCCTGCGCGATGCAGTCGGCCGGCATGTCGCCCAAGGGCATAACCAATACTCGCCCATGACCGGTTTGCCGGCGCTGCGCCAGCAGATCGCGGCGAAGATCGCCCGCAGCTATGGCGTCACCGTCGATGCCGACCAGGAAGTGACCGTGACCCCCGGTGCGACCCAGGCGATTTTCTGCGCCATCGCGGCAGTGGTTCACAGCGGCGACGAAGTGATCGTGTTCGACCCTTGCTACGACAGCTATGAGCCCGCCGTCGAGTTGGCCGGTGGCCGTTGTGTGCATGTGCAATTGGGCCTGGATGATTTCGCCATCGATTTCCAGAAGCTCGGTGAAGCTTTGAGCCCGCGTACGCGCATGATCATTCTCAACACGCCGCACAATCCCAGTGGCGCGCTGATCAGCCGCGCCGAACTCGACCAGTTGGCGGCGCTGATTCGTGACCGCGATATTTACCTGATCAGTGACGAAGTTTACGAACACCTGGTGTTCGACGGCGTCGCCCACGCCAGTGTCCTGGCCCATGAAGAACTGTACCGGCGGGCCTTTGTGGTCAGTTCGTTTGGCAAGACCTACCACGTCACCGGCTGGAAAACCGGCTATGTGGTGGCGCCACCCGCCCTGACGGCGGAACTGCGCAAGGTGCATCAGTACGTCAGCTTCTGCGGCGTGACGCCGTTGCAGTACGCCCTGGCTGACTACATGGCCGATCACCCGGAGCACGTCGAAGAACTGCCGGACTTCTACCAGGCCAAGCGTGACCTGTTCTGCGATTTGCTGGCCCCCTCGCGCTTCAGTTTCAAGCGAGTACCCGGCACCTATTTCCAACTGGTGGATTACTCGCAGATCCGCCCGGACCTCAATGACGTCGACATGGCAGTCTGGATGACCCGTGAGCACGGCGTGGCGACGATCCCTGTCTCGGTGTTCTACCAGAACCCACCCGAAGGCCAGCGCCTGGTGCGCCTGTGCTTTGCCAAACGCGAGGAGACGCTGCGCGAAGCGGCGGAAAAACTATGCGTGATCTGAGTACCTTGCCCAATCTCAATGTTGCGCTGATCCAGACCACCCTGGCCTGGCACGATCGCCAGGCCAACCTGGAACATTTCGAGGGCTTGCTTGCGCAGGCGCGCGGGGCGGACCTGATTATCCTGCCGGAAATGTTCACCACGGGTTTTTCCATGGAGTCCGAGACCCTGGCTGAGCCGGAAAACGGTCCTTCGCATAAGTGGCTCCAGGCTCAGGCTGCGAAGCTCGGAGCGGTGATCACCGGCAGTGTGATTATCCAGGCCGCCGACGGCAGCCATCGCAATCGTCTGCTCTGGGCACGACCGGACGGCGAAGTGCTGCATTACGACAAGCGTCATTTGTTCCGCATGGCCGGTGAGCACAATCACTACACGCCGGGCGAGCGCCAGGTGCTGTTCGAACTCAACGGCTGGCGGATCCGCCCGCTGATTTGCTATGACCTGCGTTTCCCGGTGTGGAGCCGCGACGCCGAGGACACCGACCTGTTGCTGTACACCGCCAACTGGCCCGGCGCGCGGCGCCAGCATTGGAATCGTCTGCTGCCGGCCCGAGCAATCGAGAACCTGTGCTACGTGGCCGCGGTAAACCGCATCGGCCACGACGGCAAGGGCTTTGCCTATACCGGTGACAGTCAGGTGCTGGACTTCCAGGGTGAAACCCTGCTCAGCACCGGTGAGGCCGACGGGGTATTCACTGTGTGCCTGAGTGCGGCGGAGCTGGCGGCATATCGCACTCGCTTTCCGGCGAACCTGGATGCCGATCGTTTTGAATTCATCTGATTGAAACGTTTCAGCCCTTCAGAAGCGCTGGTGTTTGCCGATAACCGGGGCAGCCAAGGAGAAGTCCCTTATGACCAGCATCAGCGCAATCACGGTAAATCCATACCCTCTCTCTGCACCCAAGGTTTCCATCAAGGGTGCGGAAGACGAAGCAGCAGTCAGCCCTGCGGTATCGACTGACGCCAGCGAAGACAAAGACCGCCAGTTGAAAGTTGACACCAGTGGCGCGAACATCGGCGGTGCTCCAGCCAGCGGCAGCGGCGATGTCATCGAGCAGCTGAAAAAACAGATAGAGCAAACTGAAAAACTGCTGGCCGAGCAGCAAGCCCAGTTGGCTCGCGTGCAGAAAAGCCAGGCCAACCAGGAGCAGAAAGCCCAGGAAGCCATGGCGATCCAGACTCAGATCATGGCGACCCAGGCCACATTGCAGACCTTGCAGGCCGCTTTGCTGCAGGCGATGACTATTTCGATTGATACCCATGCCTGAGACTTGTATTGCCTGACAGGCCGCCATCGCGAGCAGGCTCGCTCCCACACTGATCTTCAGCGGGTTCAAAATCCTGTGCCCACCTCAGATTCCCTGTGGGAGCGAGCCTGCTCGCGATGAGGCCGGAACAGTCACCCAAGTCATCAGCCAAACAAAAAGGCCCCAGGGTTCACACCCCAGGGCCTTTTTGCATTTCAGCTAAACCATCAGGCCGCTTTGGCTTCCGGCTGGCTCAGGGAGCGGTTCAGCGCGCTGAACAGGGCCTTGAAGCTGGCGGTAGTGATGTTTTCGTCGATGCCCACGCCGTGCACCGCACGCTCGCCGTTGACCCGCAGCTCGATGTACGCCGCAGCCTTGGCGTTGGTGCCGGCGCCGATGGCGTGTTCGTTGTAGTCCATGATCTCCACCGGAATCGGCAGCCCGGCCACCAGCGCTTCCAGCGCGCCGTTGCCCTTGCCGCGCCAGTGCAGGTTGGTCTCGCCCTGGCCCTTGCTGGCCACTTCGACTTCCACGGCGCTGTTGCCGTTTTCTTCCTGCAGACGATGGCTGACCAGCGCGTACGGGGTGTTGGCTTGCAGGTATTCGCTGTGGAGCAGGGCATGGATCTGCTGGGCGGTCATTTCCAGGCCCAGGCGATCGGTTTCGCGCTGAACCACCTGACTGAACTCGATCTGCATGCGACGCGGCAGGCTGATGCCGTATTCCTGTTCCAGCAGGTAGGCGATACCGCCCTTGCCCGACTGGCTGTTGACCCGGATCACCGCCTCGTAGCTGCGGCCGATGTCGGCCGGGTCGATCGGCAGGTACGGCACTTCCCACAGGGTGTCCGGTTTCTGCTGGGCAAAACCTTTGCGAATGGCATCCTGGTGCGAGCCGGAGAACGCGGTGTGAACCAGGTCGCCCACGTACGGATGACGCGGGTGCACCGGGATCTGGTTGCACTCTTCGACCACTTTGCGCACGCCGTCGATGTCGGAGAAATCCAGCTCAGGGTTGATGCCCTGGGTGTAGAGGTTCAGCGCGACGGTCACCAGGTCGACGTTACCGGTGCGTTCGCCGTTGCCGAACAGGCAGCCTTCGACACGGTCGGCGCCGGCCATCAGGCCCAGTTCGGTGGCGGCTACGCCGGTGCCACGGTCGTTATGGGTGTGCAGGCTGATGAGCACGCTGTCGCGACGGGTGATGTTGCGACCGAACCACTCGATCTGGTCGGCGTAGACGTTCGGAGTCGCGACTTCCACGGTGGCCGGCAGGTTGAGGATGACCTTGCGCTCAGGCGTCGGGTTCCAGACCTCGATCACTGCGTCGCAGACTTCCTTGGCGAATTCCAGCTCGGTGGCGCTGAAGGTTTCTGGCGAGTATTCGAACTGCCACTGGGTTTCTGGCTGCTGGGCGGCGTATTTGACGAACAGCTTGGCTGCATTCACCGCGATTTCCTTCACGCCTTCCTTGTCCTGGTTGAACACGATGCGGCGGAACGAAGGGCTGGTGGCGTTGTACAGGTGGACGATGGCTTTTTTCGCGCCGCGCAGGGATTCGAACGTGCGGGCGATCAGGTCTTCACGGGCCTGGGTCAGCACCTGGATGGTGGTGTCGTCCGGGATGTGGCCTTCTTCGATGAGGGTACGCACGAAGTCGAAGTCGGTCTGCGAAGCCGCCGGGAACGACGCTTCGATTTCCTTCACGCCCACAGCGACCAGGGTTTTCCAGAAACGCAGCTTCTTGGCGGCGTCCATCGGCTCGATCAGCGACTGATTGCCGTCACGCAGGTCGGAGCTGCACCAGATCGGCGCGGCGGTGATGGTCTTCGACGGCCAGGTGCGATCCGGCAGGTTGATGGTCGGGAAGGCGCGGTACTTGGAAGACGGGTCTTTGAGCATGCTCATCGCAGAATCCTTTTATTGTCGTGGCCGGGAAAAGGCGGCCTGCCGGTGGTTCGAACGGGGTGGCTTTACAGCCGGAACGAGGTGCCGCGATTCAGCCCGGCAGTCGTGCGCTGACGAGGCACAGGCTGCGGTGCTGGCGAAGCTGAATGAGGGTGTGAGAGGTTTTCATGCCTTCAACCCTAACCGCGCGGAGGGCGGATCGCAAGCAGTCGGGAAAAATTGAGATAAGTTCTGTTTTTAGGCGGGTTTGCGAGATTTAATCGCGCAGGTTCGAAGTGTTCATCTTGGAAATTGCGTCGATGTTTTGAGCTTGGCAATTCGCTGGATGGTGGTGATGTGGCTGCCGTCATCGCGAGCAGGCTCGCTCCCACAGGGATTTTCTGTTGGTCACAAATGTTGTGTTCACAAGAGATCCAAATGTGGGAACGAGCCTGCTCGCGGTCAGGCCGGCAGCTTCACCGCAAAAACTCAGGGCTGGAATGCCCCGATAAAAATCGCCGGATCCACCCGCGCATCGTTCAGGCTGATATTCCAGTGCATGTGCGGGCCAGTTGCCCGGCCCGTGGAGCCGACTTTGCCGACGACCGTGCCGCGCTTGAGCTGCTGGCCGACCTTCACGTCGATCTTCGACATGTGGCAGAACATGCTGATGAAACCCTGGCCGTGATCGACAAACACGGTGTTGCCATTGAAGAAGTAATTGCCGGTGAGGATCACCTTGCCAGCGGCCGGAGTCTTGATGGGTGTGCCGGCGGGCACGGCGAAGTCCAGGCCGGCGTGGGGGTTGCGTTCTTCGCCGTTGAAGAAGCGCCGCACGCCGAACTTGCTCGACATCGGACCATTGACCGGCTTGTCCAGCAGCAGGTTACTGGGGATGTTCGGGCTGAAGCTGCGATAGGCCTTCAGTTGCACGGCCAGTTCGGCGTTGATGCGTTTGAGGTCCGCCGGGTTCGGATTGACCTGGCGCTTGTTCTTCAGGGTGATGTGTTGCTCGGGGTACTTTTTATAGCCGACCACGAACGGCTGGGTGCTGCCGCCGCTGCTGATCTGCTGGGTGCCGGGCTTGACCGTCAGCGGGATGCCGACAATCGCCAGCCAGTTGTCCTTTTCCTTGACCACCAGCACCGGTTTGCCCTGGTAACTGGCTTTTGGCGCCTGGGCCGCGCTGCCCAGGTCCACCACGGCCACGCCGCCGGGCACCGGTTTGTTCAGCAGACGGGTGATGTAACTGTCGGCGTTGGCGTTGAAGGTCAGGCACAGCAAGAGCAATGGGGCGAGATATCGCGGCATGAATCAATCCAATAGAGAAAGGGTGACCGGCGTCAGGTGATTGTCTTCGACCCGCACCAGCAGTTCGCCTTCACCGAGCCGCGCGGTCAGGCGCTGGCCGGTTTGGGTCTGCGCGGCGTTGCGGATCGCCTGGCCGCGTTCGTCGAGCAAAATACTGTAGCCGCGGCCGAGGGTCGCCAGGGGGCTGACGATGTGCAGCGTCTGCATCTGGTTTTGCAGTTGCAGGCGTCGCGCCTTCAGGCCCTCGCGCATGGCCCGGGGCAGGCGCGCGGCGAGGCTGTCCAGGCGTTGGCGCAGCAGTGCCAGGTGCCGCCCCGGATGTTGCGCGGCCAGGCGGGTTTCCAGGCGGATCAGGCGTTCGCGGCGGGTATTGAGGCTGCGCTCGAAAGCCCGGCGCATGCGCATGTCCAGGTCGTCGAGGCGCTGGGCTTGCTGGCGTAGGCGCTCACCGGGGTGGCGCAGGCGTCGGGTCAGCCCTTCGAGGCGCAGTTGATCGCGCATCAGGCGATCGCGCATGCGCATCACCAGCCGCCGGTGCAGGCTTTCGACCCGGCGCACCAGGTCGCCGGCATCGGGGGCCAGCAGTTCGGCAGCGGCGGACGGGGTCGGGGCGCGCACGTCAGCGACGAAATCGCTGATGGATACGTCGGTTTCATGGCCGACGGCGCTGACGATCGGCGTGACGCAGGCGTCCACCGCCCGGGCCACGGCTTCTTCGTTGAAGCACCACAAGTCTTCCAGCGAGCCGCCGCCTCGGGCCAGGATCAGCGCATCGAACCCCCGGGCATCCGCCAGTTTCAGCGCACGGACGATTTGCGCGGTGGCTTCGCGGCCCTGTACGGCGGTGGGGATCAGCGTCAGGGAAATCTGCGGCGCACGGCGGCGGAACACGCTGATGATGTCGCGGATCACCGCGCCGGTGGGCGAACTGATGATGCCGATGCGTTGCGGATGGGCCGGCAGCGGCACCTTGCGCTCGGCGCTGAACAGGCCTTCGGCGCTGAGCTTTTCCTTGAGCGCATCGAAGGCCAGGCGCAGGGCGCCATCGCCGGCCGGTTCCACGGTGTCGAGAATCAGCTGATAGTCGCCGCGGCCCTCGAACAGTGAGACCTTGCCGCGTACTTTCACCGCCAGTCCGTCTTTGAGGGCTTGACGCACCCGCGCGGCATTTTGCCGGAAGAGTGCGCAACGCACCTGGGCGCCGCTGTCCTTGAGGGTGAAATACACATGGCCGGAGGCAGGGCGGGCAAGGTTGGAAATTTCGCCCTCGACCCAGATGTTGCTGAACACGTCTTCAAGCAGCACCCGCGCACGGCCGTTGAGCTGGCTGACAGTCAGGACCTCGCGGTCCAGGCCCAGTCGGGCAAAGGGATCTTTAATCATGGGCAGCATGATAAGGGCATTCGCTGCTCAATCTCCATGTTCACCGAAAAACCTTCCGGGAATTGGCACGGTACAATGCACCATTGCCCATAGGTTCAAGGTGGGCGCGGGCTTGCTCGTCGCCACCCGTAGATTCGCCGCAGGATGTCCCATGAATTCGCAAAGCATCATCGTCCCGAAAATTTCCTCCTTGCCGGTCCACGAGCCTCGGGCCCGGGCGGTTGTGCGCTGGCTGGTGCGCAAGAATATCGTCGAAGAACAACTGACCACCTGCGGGCGTACCGGCAATCGCATGGCCCACGCCATCGCCCCCGGCGCCCGCGAGGTGGTCACGCACCCTGAGGCCTTGCCGTTTGGCGAACCGGTCAATGGCCTGGAAATCATCACCAAGCGCTGCATCTATACCCCGGCCAAAGGCTTTCTCGAGGAAGCGGGCTGCGCCGAATGCCGCAAGGAAATCGGCGAGGCGCTGTTCGAAAGCCTGGAAGACTGGATGCCGGCCCGCACCGACAACTTCACCTGCCCAGAGTGTGGGCATGAAGATGACATCAACGGGTTTCTGTTCCTGCAACCGTGTGGCTTTTCCAATTTGGGGTTTATCTTCAACAACTGGCTCGAGGCGGGGTTCAAGCAGGACTTTATCGACGAGTTCGCCGACTGGCTGGATCAGCCGGTGAGTTGGGTGAAGGTGGAGTTGTAAGAGAGCGATTCCCCCCCTGTGGGAGCGAGCCTGCTCGCGATTGGCGTCGGGTCAGTTGGCACGGTGTTGACCGATACACCGCTATCGCGAGCAGGCTCGCTCCCACAAGGGAATGTGTAGCAATCGGGCAGTGTTTAGCCCCTTCAATCACCCCGACAATAATAGACAGAGTTTTACATTGAGCCAGAGGGGGTGCATGTATATAATGGCGCGCTTCCATTTTCCCGCTCGGGAGCCCCCGCGATGCTGCGTATCAGCCAAGAAGCTCTGACCTTCGACGACATTCTCCTAGTGCCCGGTTATTCCGAGGTACTGCCTAACGAAGTCAGTCTCAAAACCCGTCTTACCCGTGGCATCGAACTGAATATCCCGTTGGTTTCCGCCGCCATGGACACCGTGACCGAAGCCCGTCTGGCCATTGCCATGGCCCAGGAAGGCGGTATCGGTATCATCCACAAGAACATGACCATCGAACAGCAGGCCGCCGAAGTGCGCAAGGTCAAGCGGTTCGAGGCTGGCGTGGTCAAGGACCCGATCACCATCGAGGCTGACGCCACGGTTCGTGATCTGTTCGAACTGACCCGCATGCACAACATCTCCGGCGTTCCGGTGCTGCACGATGGCGACCTGGTCGGCATCGTCACCTCCCGCGACGTGCGTTTCGAGAACCGCCTGGACGCCACCGTCCGTCAGGTGATGACGCCTAAAGAGCGTCTGGTCACGGTCAAGGAAGGCATCGGCAAGGACGAAGTTCGCGAGTTGCTGCACAAGCACCGCATCGAGCGCGTGCTGATCGTCGACGACAAGTTCGCCCTCAAGGGCATGATGACCGTCAATGACATCGAAAAAGCCAAGGCTTATCCGCTGGCCAGCAAGGACGACCAGGGTCGTCTGCGCGTAGGCGCTGCGGTCGGCACCGGCAAGGACACTGGCGACCGCGTCGCGGCCCTGGTCAATGCCGGCGTCGACGTGGTGGTGGTCGACACCGCCCACGGTCACTCCAAAGGCGTGATCGACCGCGTTCGCTGGGTCAAGCAGAACTTCCCTGAAGTGCAGGTGATCGGCGGCAACATCGCCACCGGCGCTGCCGCCAAGGCCCTGGCCGAAGCTGGCGCCGATGCGGTCAAGGTCGGTATCGGCCCAGGCTCGATCTGCACCACCCGCATCGTTGCCGGTGTCGGCGTGCCGCAAATCAGCGCCATCGCCAACGTCGCCGCAGCCCTTGAAGGCACTGGCGTACCGTTGATCGCCGACGGCGGCATCCGCTTCTCCGGTGACCTGTCCAAGGCCATCGTCGCCGGGGCCTCCTGCGTGATGATGGGTTCGATGTTTGCCGGTACTGAAGAAGCGCCAGGCGAGATCGAACTGTTCCAGGGCCGCAGCTACAAGGCTTACCGCGGCATGGGCTCGCTGGGTGCCATGTCCCAGGCCCAAGGCTCTTCCGACCGTTACTTCCAGGACTCCTCTGCGGGTGCCGAGAAGCTGGTGCCCGAAGGCATCGAAGGTCGCGTGCCGTACAAAGGCACCCTGAGCGCCATCATCCATCAACTGATGGGCGGCCTGCGTTCTTCCATGGGCTACACCGGCAGCGCCAACATCGAAGAGATGCGCACCAAGCCGGAATTCGTGCGTATCACCGGTGCCGGCATGGCCGAGTCCCATGTCCACGACGTACAGATCACCAAGGAAGCGCCGAACTACCGCGTAGGTTAAGGCCTTCAGCAAAACGTTAATCACCGGGGCTGTTCATTCAGCCCCGAGTTGTTTCTGATTCACTACATGAGAATGAGTCATGGCCCTCGACATTCACGCTCACCGCATCCTGATCCTCGACTTCGGTTCCCAGTACACCCAGCTGATCGCCCGCCGCGTGCGTGAAATCGGCGTGTACTGCGAATTGCATCCGTTCGACATGGATGACGAAGCGATTCGCGAATTCGCGCCTAAAGGCGTCATCCTCGCCGGCGGCCCCGAGTCTGTGCACGAAGCCGACAGCCCGCGTTGCCCGCAAGCGGTGTTCGACCTGGGCGTGCCGGTCTTCGGTATCTGCTACGGCATGCAGACCATGGCTGAACAGCTGGGCGGCAAGGTAGAAGGCTCCGACCTGCGTGAGTTCGGTTATGCCCGCGTCGACGTGGTCGGCAAGAGCCGCCTGTTGGACGGCATCGAAGACCATATCGATGCCGACGGCCTGTTTGGCCTCGACGTGTGGATGAGCCACGGTGACAAGGTCACCAAGATGCCGGAAGACTTCCACATCCTGGCCAGCACCCCGAGCTGCCCGATCGCCGGCATGTTCAACGATGACCGCCGTTACTACGGCGTGCAGTTCCACCCGGAAGTGACTCATACCAAGCAAGGCGGTCGCATCCTGTCGCGTTTCATCCTCGATATCTGCGAGTGCGAAGCCCTCTGGACGCCATCGAAAATCGCTGAAGACGCCATCGCCCAGGTCCGCGCCCAGGTCGGCACCGACAACGTACTGCTCGGCTTGTCCGGCGGCGTGGACTCCTCGGTGGTTGCCGCGCTGCTGCACAAGGCCATCGGCGATCAACTGACCTGCGTCTTCGTCGACAACGGCCTGCTGCGCCTGCACGAAGGCGAGCAAGTGATGGCCATGTTCGCCGAGAACATGGGCGTCAAGGTGATCCGCGCCAACGCCGAAGAGCAGTTCCTGAACAACCTGGCCGGCGAGTCCGACCCGGAGAAGAAGCGCAAGATCATCGGCCGCACCTTCATCGACGTATTCGATGCCGAATCCTGCAAGCTGGACAACATCAAGTACCTGGCCCAAGGCACCATCTACCCCGACGTGATCGAGTCGGCCGGCGCCAAGAGCGGCAAGGCCCACGTGATCAAGTCCCACCACAACGTCGGTGGCCTGCCGGAAGAAATGAACCTCAAGCTGGTCGAGCCGCTGCGCGAGTTGTTCAAGGACGAGGTGCGTCGCCTCGGCCTGGAACTGGGCCTGCCGTACGACATGGTCTACCGCCACCCATTCCCGGGCCCGGGCCTGGGCGTGCGGATCCTTGGTGAAGTGAAGAAGGAATACGCCGACCTGCTGCGTCGCGCCGACCACATCTTCATCGAAGAACTGCGCAAGGCCGACTGGTACCACAAGGTCAGCCAGGCGTTCGTGGTGTTCCAGCCGGTGAAATCGGTTGGCGTGGTCGGCGATGGCCGTCGTTACGCCTGGGTCGTGGCCCTGCGCGCCGTGGAAACCATCGACTTCATGACCGCGCGCTGGGCACACCTGCCGTACGAGCTGCTGGAAACCGTTTCCGGTCGGATCATCAACGAAATCGAAGGCATCTCCCGCGTGACGTATGACGTGTCGAGCAAGCCGCCGGCGACGATTGAGTGGGAATAAGGCTGATCCGCAGCTCTCTGTTTTATAAGTAAAAAACTAGAGAGCCCCAGGTCGAAACAGAATTGTGACCTGGGTGATATTCAGTCAGGCAGGTGACATCGCCAGACGCTACGGGCTTTACCATCAGCCTCAAACAACAAAACCCGCATTGGCGGGTTTTGTTGTTTCAGACGAACACGTTGATCAGAAGTCGTAACGCACGTTCGCAGTGAAGGTGTCGGCGTCGAAACCACTGCTGGTCAGGTAGTTGTACGTCCCTCCCACGCTCCACGCGCCCACGCGGTAGTTCGCGCCCAGTCCCAGCTCGTAGCTGTCGCGCGCCGGTGTCGCGCCTGTGGTGGTGAAGGGGGTACCACCGAGTACGAAGGTGGAGGTGGTGCCGGCCTTGTCGCCGATGAAATCGTGCCAGGCCATCAGCTTGGCTTCCGGTTCCAGGCTGCCCACACCTACGTCAAAAGCGGCCGCCAGACGAGCGCCCAGGCCCATTTCGCCGATTTCATAACGCTGGCTGCCGACGTTGAGGGCGGCTGAGCTACCTTTTTCACGGTACGAATCAATCGACACGTTGGCATAACGCGCACCGATCTGTGGTTCCAGCAGCCACTGCTTGTCGAGCTGGAAAGTGTAGCCTGCCAGTGCGTTGACGCCGAAGATCTCACTGTCGTAATCGGCCTTGGCGCGGGTACCGGCGATGTAGCGTTTGGACTCGTTGTCGTTCCAGCCATACATCAGCGAGGTGTCGACAAAGAAGTTGTCATGGGTCCAGTTGCCGTACAGGGTCAGTGCATGGCCGCTGACGTCGGTTTTGTGGCCCAGGTCGGATTTGACGTCGCTGGTCAGGTAGCTGTAAGCCAGGCCCATGGTGGTATCGGCGTTGAGCTTGCCGTCGGCACCCACGGCGATGCCGTTGGTGTTGGCGTCGTAGCCGTCGATACCGTGGCGGCTGTCCTGGTTGGCATCGCTGGACAGCGCTTGCAGCCATACGCCTTGTTCTGCCAGGACGTCACCGGAGGACAGACCGCTACGCGCTTTGCTGGCGCGGCGGTTGATGGCACTTGCGACCAGGTTCTGGCTGTTGGTGGCGGCGTTGATCGCCCCGCGGCTGACGTCCGGGGTCAGGGTTTCGGCAAGTTTGGCCAGATCTTCACTGGTGGCGGCGTTGGCGAAACGCTGGAATACCGGGTCACTTTCGTCCAACTGGCCCATGACCGTGTTCTTGAACGGATTGATGGCGTTCACCGCGTTGCGCGAACCACGGGCACCCAGCAGGTCTTGCGTGATCGCCTCATCACTGCGGGTGGCAACCAGTGCTTTCACGTCCTGGCCTTCAATGCCGAAGTTCCTCACCTCAAGCAACGCCGAGGAGGAAACCACGGACAGGTTCTGCGGGTCTTCCCAAGTGCCAGAGTTGATGAGGGTGTAGCGGGTGCCCGACGTGCGGAAGTCGTCGGAGCGAGCCTGCAGTTCGATCTGGCTGCCTGGAGAGAAGTAGGTATTGCCGGTGACTTTCAGGATCGGCGTGTTGGGCAGTGTGTTGTTGTCCAGCAGCAGGCGCAAACGCGCAGTCTCGCTGTCCATGTCGAGGTCGCCCACAATCGTAGTCTGCGGGCGAAGCAGAGTCAGGCGGCCCCCGTCGATATCGACGAAACCGGCGCGGATGGTCGAGCCATCGAACATCGCGTCCCCTTGCACCAGCACACCACTCAGGCCCAGCAGGTCACCCTTGACCTGACCACCTTGCCAGTAGAAATACGAAGGGGAGGCATTGTCGTCCGCCAGAATTGCTGCGGTGCCGCCTTCGATCAGGCCACCTGTCTGCCTGATGGTGAGGATGTCGAAACCGCCGGAGGTGTCGAGACTGCGAAAATGGATACCGACTCCATCGGCGGAGATAGTCCCGCTGTTGTTGATATCGCTCTTGAAGGGAGCGCCTGTCATCTGACCGGTAAAGCGAGCGTTCTCGATCTCGATACCCGCAGAGTCGATGCCACGAGCGGTGATAGTGCCCGAGTTATTGATGTTCGCCTGGGTCGAGGTGATCATCATGCCGTTGGCATCTTCGCCAGTCACAGTGATGTTGCCGTTGTTGTTCACTTCGCCAGCGATATTCGCCAGATACAGGTCCAGCCCCATGGCGCCATTGCCGCTCACCGTAATGTCGCCATGATTTACCAGATCGCCAGCGACGGTGGAATTGAGGGTCATGGCGAGGCCGGCCGGGATGTCGCTGGGGTTCGCGGCCGTCAGGTTGATGTTGCCCTGGTTGACCAGGTTGCCCGCCAGGGTCACGTCGGTCAGCTCTACACCAGCGTTTTGCGACGTCCCGGTGAAGGTGGCGTTATTGAAAACGTCACCGGAGCTGCTGTATGCCCCTGTGCTCAGGTCGTGGTTGAAGTCGGGTGCGGGTGCGGCATGGACCGTGGCAGTGGCAGCCGCGATGGACAGCGCCAACAACGAGCGGCGCAGGTGGGAGATGTTCAAGACAGTATCCTTACAGGGTAGAAACTGACAGAGAACAACCTGCGCGTCAGCGTCTGTTTTAGGCTTCCCTGCCAGCTTGTCAGTGAAGTGCTGATTCAAGCGCGGTGAAATTTACACGATGCTTGTAGGGCAAATCACCATAAAAAGAATAAATGACGAAGAAAAAGCTAAAAAATGCGACGTTACAGTTATTTTTTGAGGCTTTATAGGGTTATTCAGCAATAAGCGGAACTTAAGGTCGCCGTCGTGGTCACGCCCGGGTCAGGCACTAGGGGGAATGGTGTTCGGATGTTTTTAAACGGACGTGCCCACCCTTAATCTCAGGATTCTCATGTGCCAATGGAATTTTGGCCCACCGGCTCCATGTCGCTTCCCACCCCCTATCATGGCTGGCTCCTGGTACATGGACGTATTGGGAAAGGGGCGAGCCCAGCGCCTGTTGGTACCTATCAGCTAAACGACCTGGAACAATCAGGTCTGCTTCTCCGATGAGATGACGCTGGGGCAATAAGGCGAGTCGACTACGATAGTCCAGCGGATCCAGTGAACCGTCGAGTGGCGACAGTCCTTTCATCGTCGCCCACAGACGTGGACTGAGATTGCCAGCAAGGGTTTGCACCTGGGTAACATCATTGCGCTGTGCCGCTAACAATAATGCGAGAGCGGCTCCACCTGAATACCCCACCAGTTCGAACTCCCTATTGCCATATCGCTGTTTCAGTTGGTCCAGCGCCTGGCTGAGACGGGTGACCACTTCCTGAGAAAAGCGGCGATTGGTCCAGAGTGCTGATTGACAGGCTGCGGCCATGACGAACTGGCAGGGGCGTGCCAGGTACGCGTTCGGTGTCGGATCATCGACCGCCAGTCGTGGCACTAACAGATTGTGCGGGCTCGGATCCAGGCTGGGTTGAGTGGCCGTCGCCCAGGAATGGCCATCGCCTTCCAGGTAGACACGCAGGCGAGTCATCTTTTCCCCAGTGTGCGGCGCAAGTATGAGGAGGGGGAAGGCGTGGCCTGGCAAGACCTCCCATTGTCGGCCGTGCTCTTCAGCCAGTTGTTGCAGTGCCTCGCGCGGCGATTGGCAGGCGATGAGAAGCGCGCTGACCATCACCATCCAGGCTTTATAGAAGCCGGCCAATGTCCCACGACAGGAAAAGTATCTACTCATCATCTGTCGTAACACACCTTGGCAATTGGCAGCATCGGCATTGAAGTCGGCATTGGCGGTGTAGTTCTTGGTTAAGTTAGGGCGGCGATGGCAGGATGTGGCGACCAGCCTATCCCAGTTCGAAGCGCGCCATTTATAGATCCGATTTCGATCCCCAAGTTGCTGATTCAACGCAGCAGATGCGCGAAGAGTCTCTTATCTGCGCATGCTGCACGAATGACCACCGTATCGATGTGTACAGGAAAACCCTGTGGATAACCTCTCCAGGGTTTTTTCATTTTGACTGGCCTTACTATTTCTCATCTGCGGGTCTCCTGAGGAAAGCTTCTGTCAGGCGGTTTTCCCGTCACGTTTCGCTACGATTACCGTCTCAGCGGGGGCCGAGAGGCGCTTATCATCGGGCGGTATGGCCTGCGGGAATCGCAGCTATTGAAGAGCGGGCCAAGGTTGTCGATTGACAACCTGGTGGGCCATGCGAATACTGGAGATCACGGATGAGTCGTCCCTCGCACCCGAAGAAAGAGGTCGAAGAAGTGCTTAGGCATGCCGAAGCGCAGGGCTGGCGTGTAGTAGTTGGCGGTAGTCACGCCTGGGGGCGGGCTTATTGTCCTTATAACGATGAGGACTGCCGCTGCGGTGAGTTCTGTATTACGTCGATATGGAGCACGCCAAAGAACCCTGGCAATCACGCGCGAGCATTGCGGCGCGTTGTGGACAATTGCACTGCGCATCGTAATTGGCGCGAAGCTGATGACGGTGCTGAGGACTAGGAAATGGAATACACCTTTACCTTGAAATATCAGCTCGCTGGTGATGACTGTCCCGCGGATGAACTGGTCGAGCGGCTGGGTGAGGCTGGCTGCGACGACGCTCTGGTAGGCATTGGGCAACCGGGGCGGCTGGCGCTTGAGTTCACTCGGGAGGCTGAGGATGCGATCAAGGCCGTGCTTAGTGCCCTGGGCGATGTCCGCCGCGCGGTGCCGTCGGCCAAACTGATCGAGGTTGCTCCTGATTGGGTCGGGCTGACCGACGTAGCCGAAATCGTAGGCGTATCTCGACAGAACATGCGCAAGCTGATGTTGGCTCATCCTGGCAGCTTCCCGACGCCTGTGCACGAAGGGAGTTCGTCTATCTGGCACTTGGCAGACATCCTGACCTGGCTGCAGGCCAAGGGCAGCTATTCACTTCCCAAGCACGTGTTGGATCTGGCGCAGGTGGCTTTGCAGGTCAACGTTGCGAAAGAGGGGCGGCGGTTACCTGGCTTGGCTGTCAGAGAGTTGGAAGTTTTGGTTGGGTGACGGTCTGAACCGCTTGGGGCGCCATTAGGCGCCCTTGTCGCATCTGACGATGATGGCTCGACCGGGCGACGCGACAATCCTTCACTTAATATTTCTCAATTGCAGGTGTATCGTATTCGCCTTTTGCGGGCCCCAGGGTCCGTCGCAGATTCAAGAGGTGGTCGCTTAATGTCCTTTACCCGTCGCCAAATACTCGGTGGCCTGGCCGGTCTTGTTGTCGTTGGCGTAGGGGCGGGGGGCGCGTCGCGGTATTGGTTGGGCAAGATGGCCGATGCCGAGGCCGGTCACGACTATGAATTGATCGCCGCGCCCCTGGACGTGGAGCTGGTGGCCGGGCACAAGACCCAGGCTTGGGCCTTTGGTCCGTCGGCACCGGGTACTGAATTGCGGGTGCGTCAGGGCGAATGGTTGCGGGTGCGCTTCATTAATCACCTGCCGGTTGCGACCACCATTCACTGGCACGGTATCCGTCTGCCGCTGGAGATGGACGGTGTGCCGTATGTCTCGCAATTGCCGGTGCTGCCGGGTGAATACTTCGATTACAAATTCCGCGTGCCGGACGCCGGCAGCTATTGGTATCACCCCCACGTCAACAGCAGCGAAGAGCTCGGTCGCGGGCTTGTTGGACCTTTGATTGTCGAGGAGCGTGAGCCCACCGGCTTCAAATACGAACAAACCCTCAGCCTCAAGAACTGGCATGTGGATGAGCAAGGCGAGTTCGTCGCCTTCAGCATTCCCCGTGAAGCGGCCCGTGGAGGGACGGCCGGGCGTTTGTCGACCATCAACGGCGTGCCGCTGCCGGTGATTGATCTGCCGGCCGGACAGATCACCCGGGTACGCTTGCTGAACCTGGACAATACCCTGACCTACCGCATCAACATTCCTGGCGTCGAGGCGCAGATCTACGCCCTGGACGGTAACCCTGTCGCGCCGCGCCCGCTGGGCAAGGAATACTGGCTGGGTCCGGGCATGCGCATTTGTCTGGCGATCAAGGCGCCGGCGGCCGGGGAGGAGTTGTCATTGCGCAATGGTCCGGTGCGGCTGGGCACTTTGCGCTCCGTGCCCAACAACGAGGCGCCGGCCCAGTGGCCGCCCGCGCTGCCACCTAACCCGGTGGCCGAGCCGGACCTGGCCAATGCCGAGAAACTCAACTTCAATTTCGAGTGGGTCGGTTCGGTGTCGGTCAATGTCGACAACGGCAAACCACCGAGTTTGTGGCAGATCAACGGCAAGGCCTGGGACATCACCGACAAGACCTGCGCCGACCGGCCAATCGCCACGCTGAAAAAAGGCCAGAGTTACATTTTTGAATTGAAGAACATGACTCAGTACCAGCATCCGATCCATTTGCACGGCATGAGCTTCAAAGTGATTGCGTCCAACCGGCACAAGGTCATCCCATATTTCACCGACACTTACCTGCTGGGCAAGAACGAGCGGGCGCAGGTCGCGCTGGTGGCGGATAACCCGGGGGTGTGGATGTTCCATTGCCATGTGATCGACCACATGGAAACCGGCCTGATGGCCGCCATCGAGGTGGCGTGATGCGCCAGATTCGCCCCGCCAAAATCATCGACCGCAGCCGTGACCAGGATTTCATGCGCGAAGCCCTGAGCCTCGCCGCACAAGGCGCGGCTTTGGGTGAAGTGCCGGTGGGCGCGGTGCTGGTGCAGGACGGTGAGATCATCGGCCGCGGCTTCAACTGCCCGATCAGCGGCCACGACCCCAGCGCCCATGCGGAAATGGTCGCCATCCGCGCCGCCGCCCAGGCCGTGAGCAACTATCGCCTGCCCGGCAGCACCCTCTATGTGACGCTGGAGCCGTGCAGCATGTGCGCCGGCCTCATCGTTCACTCGCGCATCGCCCGGGTCGTCTACGGCGCCCTGGAGCCCAAGGCCGGCATTGTGCAGAGCCAGGGGCAGTTTTTCAGCCAGGGGTTTCTCAATCACCGGGTGATGTTCGAGGGCGGGGTGTTGGCTGACGAGTGCAGTGCGGTGTTGAGCGAGTTCTTCAAGGCCCGCAGAGCCAAATCCCAAGACTGACGCTGTACCCTGTGGGAGCTGAGCTTGCTCGCGATAGCGGTGGGTCAGCTTGCATTCATGTTGAATGTGCTGCCGCCTTCGCGAGCAAGCCCGCTCCCACAGAGGGGTTTGTGGTACCTGGGCGATTTATTTCCGCGCCACAATCACCGCCCGCATTGGCGCCGGCAGTCCTTCGATGGTTTTGCTGTGGTCGGCGGGATCGAGAAAGTCGCTAAGCGACTGATACTTCATCCACTCGGTGCTGCGCTGTTCTTCCACGGTGGTCAAGCTCACGTCCACACAGCACACATCGCTGAACCCGGCGCGGCGCAGCCAGCGTTCCAGGGCTGGGACTGAAGGCAGGAACCAGACGTTGCGCATCTGTGCGTAACGGTCCTCGGGCACCAGAACCTGATGTTCATCGCCCTCGATCACCAGGGTTTCCAGGACCAGTTCGCCGCCCTTGACCAGGCAATCCTTGAGCGCCAGCAAATGCTCGATTGGCGAGCGACGGTGGTAGAACACACCCATGGAAAACACTGTGTCGAAGCCTTCCAGCTCCGGCGGCAGCGCCTCGAATGGAAATGGCAGGTGCCAGGCGTTGGGCTGCGCGAGGTAACGCTGCACGGCCTGGAACTGGCAGAAGAACAGCCAGTTGGGATCGACGCCGATCACCGTGTCGGCGCCAGCGCCGAGCATCCGCCACATGTAATAACCGTTGCCGCAGCCCACATCGAGGATGCGCTTACCTTTGAGATCAAGGTGCGGGGCCACCCGCGACCACTTCCAGTCCGAACGCCATTCGGTGTCAACGTGCACGCCAAACAGGTCGAACGGCCCTTTGCGCCACGGCGACAGGCCCATCAGCGCGGTTCGCATCTGTTCACGGGTTTCGTCGCTGCAATCGGTATCGAGGGTCAGGCCGTTCAGCAGGTCGATCCGGGTCGGTTGCAGCACCGGCAAGGCATCGAGGGCGCTTTGCCAACGCTCCAGGTCGCCATGACCCTTTTCCATTTTGCTGTCCAGTTGCGTTTGCAGCGTCGCGGCCCAATCGGCCAGAGGGGTGCCGGCCAGATGGCGGGCCAGGGGAGACAGATCAATCATGGCAGGGCAATCAACGAGGCAAAATTAAGACACTGGAACCACGGCACGACTTTCGAGAACCCGGCGGCCATCAGGCGTTCGCGGTGTTCTTCGAGGCTGTCGGGCTTCATGACGTTTTCGATGGCGCTGCGTTTCTGGGCAATTTCCAGCTCGCTGTAGCCGTTGGCACGCTTGAACGCCACATGCAGGTCGTTGAGCAGCGCGTGCTCTTGTTCATCGTTAAAGCGCAGCTTCTCCGAGAGGATCAACGCACCGCCGGGCAGCAGGGACTGGCGGATGCGGCTCAACAAGGCGGTACGCTGATCCGGCGCGATGAATTGCAGGGTGAAGTTCAGCGCTACCACCGAGGCCGGCTGGAACGTCAGGGCGAGGATGTCGCCTTCGATCACTTCAACCGGCAGCAACTCCTGGAACATCGAGTCCTGGCCGTTAAGGTACTCGCGGCAGCGCTCGACCATGGCCGCCGAGTTATCCACCGCAATCACCCGGCAACCGTCGGTGCGCACATGGCGGCGCAGGGCCTGGGTCACCGCGCCCAGGGACGAGCCCAGGTCGTAGAGGACGCTGCCCGGCTGGGCAAATTGCGCGGCGAGCACGCCCAGGTTCTCGACGATGGTCGGGTAACCCGGCACCGAACGCTTGATCATGTCCGGAAACACCCGCACCACGTCCTCGTTAAAGGCGAAGTCAGGCACCTGGGCCAGGGGCTGGGCGAATAGACGATCGGGTTCTTTGCTCACGGCAGTTCCAGCGGCATGGGTGGTGAAAAGGCCGGCATTTTAACCAAAAAACCTCTGGGAGCGAGCCTTTGTGAGCGCCGGGCTTGCTCTCTGGTTCAGTGGTTTTTTTGAGTGAAGGCCGACGCCGCAATGCCCCACTGGCCCAGCCAATAACTGATGATGATCAGGTAAGGCGCGGCATGAAAGGGCGCCACGAACCGGTTTATGCCAATGACGCTGTCGGAAAACACAAACGCCAGAGCCCCGGCAGCGGCCAGCCAGGCCGAGCGCTCGGGGACTTCAGTACCCAATCGCGCCAGCGCACGCCAGAGCATGGCGCTGATGGCCAGGCCATAGACAATCACCGGGACGAGCAAAGGCCCCAGACCGCTCGATATCAGAATCCCCAGCAGCGTTGCGCCAAGCCCCAATGCCAGGGCCAGCGATAGCAACGCCGGACGGCGACAGTCGCTGAGGTAGGCTTTCAGATAGGCCAGGTGCGCCAGCAGAAACGCGCCAAGGCCGAACACGAACAGATCCCCGGGCCAAGCCAGCAGCACATCGCCCACCAGCGAGAAAATCAGGCCCAGGCTGATCCAGCGTCGATATTCGCTGGGTGGCGCATCGTGCAGCCAGCCGAGCAGGGCCAGCACCGGCATCGGCTTGACCAGCAGGCACAGCAGGGTGGCATGCACAGTGAGCCCGTACACATAGGTGGCCGCGCCCATCAATGCAAGGATCAGCCAACCCATGGTCAATTCACCGAAATGGCGCAGTCGAAGGTTTCCACCGGCGGTACTTCAGGTGCCCAGGGCTGTTGATAAGTCAGTCGCAAGCGACCGGTTCCGGCAGCAAATGCCTGGAAACGCCAGGTTGATACCCCGGCCGCGCCGACGATGCCGGCGTCTTCCGGGTTGCGGTAAACCTCAGGCCCCAAGGCCTTCAGCACGCCGCCAGCCGAATCCTGGACCGCCCAGCGATAACCGGTGCTGGGGTTGCTGGGCAAATTCAGGATCAGGTTCTGGCCGTTAGTGAGCTGCACCGGGCACTGGCTCAGTTTTTCCACGGTCACGTTGTGTTTCGGTTGCGTGGCGCAGGCACTCAGCAGGGCGAGGCTGAAAGGGACGAGCAGGCGGGTGAGGGACATAAGGGCTCCGGCATTCACGACGAACGGCGAGCATAACCGAAGATGCTACTGGGTGTGTCAGCGGGGCATGTGTTGGATCTCATGGCCTTATCGCGAGCAGGCTCGCTCCCACAAGGGTTTGGTGTGGATCACACATGTTGTGAACAACACAAAGCCACTGTGGGAGCGAGCCTGCTCGCGATGAGGCCCGCACAAGCGCTACAGGACTATCAGAACAACACCTTGGCCACATCGGCAAACCGCTTGGCGAAGTGCACGGTGACGCCTTCCTTGAGGTAGTCCGGCAGTTCTTCGAAGTTGCCCCGGTTGGCTTCCGGCAGGATCAGCTCATTGATTTTCTGCCGTCGCGCTGCGATCACTTTCTCGCGCACCCCACCAATGGGCAGCACGTGCCCGGTGAGGGTCAGTTCGCCGGTCATGGCCACGCCTTTTTTCGGCGCCTGGTTGCGAGCCAGGGACAGCAAGGCGCTGGCCATGGTCACCCCGGCACTCGGACCGTCCTTGGGGGTGGCGCCTTCCGGTACGTGCAAGTGAACGAAGGCTTCGTCGAAGAACTTCGGATCGCCGCCAAACTGCTTCAAATGCGAGCTGACGTAGCTGTGGGCGATTTCTGCTGACTCTTTCATCACCTCCCCCAGTTGCCCGGTGAGCTTGAAGCCGCGATTGAGCGTGTGGATGCGCGTCGCTTCGATCGGCAGCGTCGCGCCGCCCATGCTGGTCCAGGCCAGGCCGGTAATCACACCGATGCCGGACAGCACTTGCTCGTTGCGGAACACCGGCTTGCCCAGCGATGCCTCAAGGTCCTTGGGCCCGAGCTTGATCACGGCTTTCGGGTCATCGATCAGTTTCATCACCGCCTTGCGCACCAGCTTGCCCAGCTGTTTCTCCAGCTGCCGCACCCCGGCCTCACGGGCATAACCGTCGATCAGGGCCTTGAGGGCGCTGTCGGTGATATTCAGGCTGCCTTTGGACACGCCGGCCTTGGCCAGTTGTTTGGGCCACAAATGGCGCTTGGCGATGGCGACCTTCTCTTCGGTGATATAGCCGGACAGGCGAATCACTTCCATCCGGTCCAGCAGCGGGCCAGGGATCGAGTCCAGGGTGTTGGCGGTGCACACGAAGAGCACTTTCGACAGGTCCAGGCGCAGGTCCAGGTAGTGATCGAGGAATTCGACGTTCTGCTCCGGGTCGAGGGTTTCCAGCAAGGCCGAGGCCGGATCGCCCTGGTAGCTCTGACCCATCTTGTCGATCTCGTCGAGCATGATCACCGGGTTCATCACTTCGACATCTTTAAGCGCCTGCACCAGCTTGCCCGGTTGAGCACCGATGTAGGTGCGCCGATGGCCCTTGATTTCGGCTTCATCGCGCATGCCGCCGACGCTGAAACGGTAGAACGGCCGACCCAGGGTTTCGGCGATGGACTTGCCGACACTGGTCTTGCCCACCCCCGGCGGCCCCACCAGCAGCACGATGGAGCCGCTGATTTCGCCTTTATAGGCACCCACGGCGAGAAACTCGAGGATGCGGTCCTTGATGTCCCCCAGCCCGGCATGGTGCTGGTCGAGCACCTTGCGCGCGTGCTTGAGGTCGAGCTTGTCCTGGCCATACACGCCCCACGGCACCGACGTCGCCCAATCTAGGTAATTGCGGGTGACCGCGTATTCCGGCGAGCCGGTTTCCAGGATCGAGAGCTTGTTCATTTCCTCTTCGATGCGCTTTTGCGCCTGGGCCGGCAAGTCCTTGCCCTCCAGCCGTTGCTCGAATTGTTCGATATCGGCGCTGCGATCGTCCTTGGTCAGCCCCAGCTCCTGCTGGATGACCTTCAACTGCTCCTTGAGGAAGAATTCGCGCTGATGCTCGCCAATCTTGTTGTTGACCTCGGCAGAAATCTCCTTCTGCAGCCGCGCGACTTCAACTTCCTTGCGCAGCATCGGCAGCACTTTTTCCATGCGCTTGAGCATGGGGACGCAATCGAGCACTTCCTGCAACTCACTGCCGGTGGCCGAGGTGAGTGCGGCGGCAAAGTCAGTCAGGGGCGACGGGTCGTTGGGGCTGAAGCGGTTGAGGTAATTCTTCAGCTCTTCGCTGTACAGCGGATTGAGTGGAAGCAGTTCCTTGATCGCATTGATCAACGCCATGCCATAGGCCTTGACCTCGTCGGTCGGCTCGCTTGGCTGGTGCGGGTATTCGACTTCCACCAGGTACGGTGGGCGATGGTGCTTGAGCCAGGTGCGGATGCGCACGCGGGTCAGACCCTGGGCAACGAACTGCAGTTTGCCGCCTTCGCGACTGGCGTGGTGCACCTTGACCAGCGTGCCATACAGCGGCAGCGCTGAGGTGTCGAAGTGGCGCGGATCTTCCTGGGGCGTGTCCATGAAAAACAGCGCCAGGGAATGGTGTTCGGATTTGGCGACCAATTCCAGGGTTTCAGCCCAAGGTTCCTCATTGACAATGACCGGCAGCACTTGGGCCGGGAAGAACGGGCGATTGTGGATTGGAATGATGTAGACCTTGTCCGGCAGGTTTTGGCCGGGCAGGGCCAGGCCGGTGCCGGAGGAGGTGTGTTCGATGTGTTCGGAGTCGGCGTAATCGTTCGTGGCTTCAGTAGAGTGCTGGTCGCTCATGGGGCACCTGCGCAATGGAGTATGGGTCTTAGATGGGGCAGGTGAGGGGTGGTTTCAATGGTGGGCGATTGTTAGCTGTTATTTCATTGCAAGGCATTCAGCCTTGTGACAGGTTCGGTGCGGGCCTGTTGCCGGACCCGCACCGAGGGTTCAGGCGACCCTGTTCAAATCGTTATGGCGCGTCTCTTTCAGGCACAGTACCGCGATCACGCTGAGCACCGCGGCCCCCGAGACATAACCACCGACGTAGCTCAAACCGCCCATTGCCACCAGTTTCTGGGCAAAGAACGGGGCGGCCGAAGCGCCGACGATGCCGCCCAGGTTGTAGGCGGCCGAGGCGCCGGTATAGCGCACATGGGTGGGAAACAGCTCCGGTAGCAGGGCGCCCATGGGGGCGAAGGTCACGCCCATCAGAAACAGCTCAATGCACAGGAACAGCGCCACGCCCAAGGTTGTGCCCTGGGTCAGCAAGGGCTCCATGAGGAAACCCGAGGCAATTGCCAGTACGCCCCCGATAAGCAATATCGGTTTGCGGCCGTAGCGGTCGCTGGCCCAGGCCGACAGCGGCGTCGCGGCGGCCATGAACAGCACCGCAAAGCACAGCAGGCCGAGGAAGGTTTCGCGGCTGTAGCCGAGGGTGGACACACCGTAGCTCAGGGAAAACACGGTCGAGATGTAGAACAGCGCATAACACACCACCATCGCCGCGGCACCCAGCAACGTCGGCGCCCAGTACTGGCTGAACAGCTCGACCAGCGGAACTTTCACCCGTTCCTGGCGGGCCATGGCATCGGCGAAGACGGGTGTTTCATGAAGCTTGAGGCGCACATAGAGGCCGACGATCACCAGCACCGCACTGAGCAGGAACGGGATGCGCCAGCCCCAGGAACGGAACTGCTCGTCGTCCAGGGTCATGGCCAGGGTCAGGAACAATCCGTTGGCCGCCAGAAAGCCGATCGAGGGCCCCAGTTGGGGAAACATACCGAACCAAGCGCGTTTGCCCTTGGGCGCGTTCTCAGTGGCGAGCAACGCTGCGCCACCCCATTCACCGCCCAGGCCCAACCCCTGGCCAAAGCGCAGCACGCACAACAGGATCGGCGCCCAGGCGCCAATGCTGGCGTAACCGGGCAGTACGCCGATCAGCGTGGTACACACACCCATCAGCAGCAGGGACGCCACCAGCGTGGACTTGCGCCCGATCCGGTCGCCGAAGTGGCCGAACAGCGCCGAACCCAGCGGGCGAGCGAGGAATGCGATGCCGAACGTCAGGAAGGACGAGAGCATTTGTGCCGTGCCTGAGGTTTGCGGGAAGAACACCGGCCCGATCACCAGGGCCGCAGCCGTGGCGTAGACGTAGAAGTCATAGAACTCGATGGCCGTGCCGATGAAGCTTGCGGTCGCCACGCGGGTGGCGGAGTTCGTCGGCGGGGCAGACACAGCTTCGTTGCAAGTGGTCGTTGTCATGCGGTTATCCCTGACAGTCATGTGCTCCGTTGGAGCTAATTATTATGGTCGAACTCCCTCGGCTCGCTGGCGCGCGCTGGATAAGCGGGTTGAGTATAGGAAGGGGGCTAACGATTCAACAAGAGAGCCCGTACACAATAGTGGCGCTTGCGCACAACCCTGTGGCAAGGGCTTAGGACGCCAGCGGCACCGAACTGTTGTGCCACACCAGCACCTGGCTGACGCGGTTATCCACGGTTTCGATGATTTCCAGCCGATAGCGGCCGATCTTCAGGCAGACCGGGCTTTCGGGAATGGTCTCCAGTGCTTCGGTCACCAGGCCGTTGAGGGTCTTGGGGCCTTCGCAAGGCAGGTGCCAGCCCAGGGTCCTGTTCAGTTCGCGGATCGACGCGGCGCCATCGATCATGAGGCGTCCATCAGGCTGGGGATGGACGTGGGGGTTGTCGAGGCTGTGCTCGCTTTCGAACTCCCCGACGATTTCTTCAAGGATGTCTTCCAGGGTGACAATGCCCAGCACTTCGCCATATTCGTCCACCACCATGCCCAGGCGCCGTTGCTGCTTGTGGAAATTCAGCAATTGCAGCTGCAGTGGCGTGCTCTCGGGAACGAAGTAGGGTTCGTGGCAGGCAGCCAGCAGTGCTTCCTGGGTCAGGCTCGCGTCCTTGAGCAGGTGGCGGATCTGGCGGGTGTTGAGCACCGCTTCGACCTGGTTGATGTCGCTGTGAAACACCGGCAGGCGAGTGCGGCGGTTCAGGCGCAACTGTTCAATGATGTCGCCGATGGGGTCGTCGAGGTTGATGCCATCGACCTCACTGCGGGGTACGAGAATATCGTTGACGGTAATGTTGTCCAGGGCATGGATGCCGGAAACCGGATGCGGCCGACCGCTGTTGTGTTCGGGGTCGTGATCGTTGCGCGCGGGTGTGGGCATTTCATCGTCGTTTTGCTGTACCACGCTTGCCTGGCGGGCAAACGGACGCAGCAGCAATTGACTGATGCCATTCAACAGCCAGGCAAATGGATAAAGAATCTTCAAGGGCACGCCAAGCAAGGCGTTACCCAACGCCAGTACCGCATCGGGATGGCGGGTGGCCAGGGTGCGCGGCAGGTAATCGGCAAAGACCAGCAGAGCCGCGCTGGTACCGAGCCAGGCTACCAAGGGGCCGTGTTGCAGCCAGGTAAAAATTGCCAGCAGTGTTCCGATCACCACCGCGAGGGCGCGGCAGAGGGTATTGCACAGAATCAGACTGTCCCGGGGGAAACTCAGCTTCGCCAGCGGTTTGTCACCGGCGCGCGAAGCCTTGCGTTGGGCCAGCAAATGCTGCTGGGCGGCTTCGATGGCCGTGAACAGGGCGGACCAGAGGATCAGCACGACCAGTACAGCGAACAGCGGGCCCACGGGCAACATATCCATCAGAGGCGTCCGTCAGACATGCAGAATGTATTCACGAACCAGCTTGCTGCCGAAGTACGCCAGCATCAGCAGGCAGAAACCGGCCAGGGTCCAGCGAATGGCTTTATGGCCGCGCCAGCCCAGCCGATTTCGGCCCCACAGCAGTACGCTGAACACCACCCACGCCAGGCACGCCAGCAGTGTTTTGTGCACCAGGTGCTGGGCGAACAGGTTTTCGACGAACAGCCAGCCAGAGATCAGCGACAGCGACAGCAGCGTCCAGCCGGCCCAGAGGAAGCCGAACAACAGGCTTTCCATGGTCTGCAAGGGCGGGAAGTTGCGGATCAGCCCGGAAGGGTGCTTGTGCTTGAGCTGGTGATCCTGCACCAGCAGCAGCAAGGCCTGGAACACCGCGATGGTGAACAGGCCGTAAGCGAGGATCGAGAGCAGGATGTGGGCCAGGATGCCCGGTTCTTCATCGATGATCTGTACCGTGCCTGACGGCGCGAATTGCGCCAGCAGCACCGTGGCCAGGCCCAGCGGGAAAAGCAGCACCAGCAGGTTTTCCACCGGGATGCGTGAACAGGCCAGCAGCGTCAGGGCGATCACGGCCACGGCAATGAGGCTGGCGGCGTTGAAGAAGTCCAGGCCCAGGCCAATGGGCGTCATCAGGTGGGTATAAAGGCTGGCCGCGTGGCCGAGCACCGCCAGCACGCCAAGCATGACCAGCAGGCGTTTGTTCGCCTTGGCGCCGGTGGCCAGGCGGGAGCCTTGATAGAGGGTCGCAGCGGCATAAAGACAAGCGGCGGCGAGGGAGGCAAGCAAACTGGGTGACAAGGGGAGCATAAATCCTGTTAGGCAGGCCCGAAAGGCGCTGAGTTTGGCATAGAATCCCCATCGCACGAAAGACCAGCGCAACTGACGGCGAGGTGTGCGCCGGGCGCAGTCTTCGCTATAATCCGCGACCTGCCCACGCCGCAGGCTCGCCGAGCACATTTTTTACGGTCTGGGCCGCCATTATCCCGGTCTTATCTGGGCCTGAAAGGATCGCGCATGTTTGAAAACCTAACCGACCGTCTCTCGCAGACGCTGCGCCATGTCACCGGCAAGGCGAAGCTGACCGAGGACAACATCAAAGACACTCTGCGCGAAGTGCGCATGGCGTTGCTCGAAGCCGACGTCGCCCTGCCGGTGGTCAAGGACTTCGTCAATTCGGTCAAGGAACGCGCCGTCGGCGCCGAGGTGTCGCGCAGCCTGACGCCGGGCCAGGCGTTCGTGAAGATCGTCCAGGCCGAACTCGAAAGCCTGATGGGCGCCGCCAACGAAGACCTGAACCTGAGCGCCGTGCCGCCAGCGGTGGTGCTGATGGCCGGCCTGCAGGGCGCGGGCAAGACCACCACGGCCGGCAAGCTGGCGCGCTTCCTTAAAGAGCGCAAGAAGAAGTCGGTGATGGTGGTGTCCGCGGACATCTATCGCCCGGCGGCGATCAAACAGCTCGAAACCCTGGCCAACGACATCGGCGTGACGTTCTTCCCGTCCGACCTGAGCCAGAAGCCGGTGGACATCGCCCAGGCGGCTATTAAAGAAGCAAAACTGAAATTCATCGACGTGGTCATCGTCGATACCGCCGGTCGCCTGCACATCGACGAAGAGATGATGGGCGAGATCAAGGCGTTGCATGCCGCGATCAACCCGGTGGAAACCCTGTTCGTGGTCGATGCCATGACCGGCCAGGACGCGGCCAACACCGCCAAGGCGTTCGGTGATGCGCTGCCGCTGACCGGCGTGATCCTGACCAAGGTCGACGGTGATGCCCGTGGCGGTGCCGCGCTGTCGGTCCGTGCCATCACTGGCAAGCCGATCAAGTTCATCGGTATGGGCGAGAAGAGCGAAGCGCTCGAGCCGTTCCATCCCGAGCGTATTGCCTCGCGGATCCTCGGCATGGGCGACGTGCTCAGCCTCATCGAGCAGGCCGAGCAGACCCTCGACAAGGACAAGGCCGACAAACTGGCCAAGAAGCTGAAGAAGGGCAAGGGCTTCGACCTCGAAGACTTCCGCGATCAGCTGCAACAAATGAAGAACATGGGCGGCCTCGGCGGCCTCATGGACAAACTGCCGAGCATCGGTGGCGTGAACCTGGCGCAGATGGGCAATGCCCAGGGCGCGGCTGAAAAGCAGTTCAAGCAGATGGAAGCCATCATCAACTCCATGACCCCGGCCGAGCGCCGCGACCCTGAGCTGATCAGCGGTTCGCGCAAACGCCGCATCGCCATGGGGTCCGGTACCCAGGTGCAGGACATCGGTCGCTTGATCAAGCAGCACAAGCAGATGCAGAAGATGATGAAGAAATTCTCCGCCAAGGGCGGGATGGCCAAGATGATGCGCGGCATGGGCGGTATGTTGCCCGGCGGCGGCATGCCGAAAATGTAAAGAATCTGCGCCGGCTGTCATGCCGGCGTTGCCCCGCACGGATGCGGGGATCTCCAGCAAACCCGTGCTGCACGGGAGCTGACCTGCCGTTTTTCATGACGGCTCTATGGCAAATCTTGATCGCATGGCGCCAGGCGCCGGAAAAAGACATTTGCAAAAGTCCGGATATTCCTTAGAATATGCGGCCTTTCGGGCACCTATGCCCGCTGTGCATTTAGATTTGCAGCACCGACTACAGGAACGATGTTCACATGCTAACAATCCGTCTTGCCCTTGGCGGCTCCAAAAAGCGCCCGTTTTACCACCTGACCGTAACCGACAGCCGCAACCCGCGTGACGGTTCCCACAAGGAGCAGGTTGGTTTCTTCAACCCTGTTGCCCGTGGTCAGGAAGTTCGTCTGTCCGTGAACCAAGAGCGCGTAGCCTACTGGCTGAGCGTTGGTGCACAACCTTCTGAGCGTGTTGCTCAGTTGTTGAAGGAATCGGCTAAGGCTGCGGCCTGAGCAATATGAGCGCGACGCCAAAAGATGCTGATGATTTGATCGTTGTCGGCAAAATCTATTCTGTTCATGGCGTTCGCGGCGAAGTGAAGGTGTATTCCTTTACTGATCCGATCAAAAACCTGTTGGACTACAAAACCTGGACGCTCAAGCGCGAAGGTAGCGTGAAACAGGTTGAGCTGGTCAGCGGACGTGGGAACGACAAGTTCCTGGTCGCAAAGCTCAAGGATCTCGATGATCGTGAAGAAGCGCGTCTTCTGGCCGGTTTTGAGATCTGCGTGCCACGCAACCTGTTCCCTGAACTGACCGACGGCGAGTACTACTGGTACCAGCTGGTGGGTCTGAAGGTCATCGACCACCTCGGGCAATTGCTCGGGAAAATCGATCACCTGCTCGAGACCGGTTCGAACGATGTCATGGTGGTCAAGCCTTGCGTCGGCAGCCTGGATGATCGCGAACGCCTGTTGCCCTATACCGAGCAATGCGTGTTGGCCGTCGACCTTGCAGCAGGCGAGATGAAGGTGGAATGGGATGCGGATTTCTAAACGTGGCTAATTTGCGCGTTGAAGTCATAACGTTGTTTCCCGAGATGTTTTCCGCCATCAGCGAGTACGGCATAACCAGCCGCGCGGTGAAACAGGAGCTGTTGCAGCTTACCTGTTGGAATCCGCGGGACTACACCACGGATCGGCATCACACTGTGGACGATCGCCCGTTTGGCGGTGGTCCGGGCATGGTGATGAAGATCAAGCCCCTGGAAGACGCTCTGGTTCAGGCCAGAACCGCAGCCGGGGAGGGCGCGAAGGTGATTTACCTGTCGCCCCAAGGCCGTCAGCTGACTCAGTCGGCGGTACGCGAGCTGGCAAATTCGGATGCATTGATCCTGATTGCCGGCCGTTATGAAGGCATTGACGAGCGTTTTATTGAAGCTCATGTCGATGAAGAGTGGTCGATTGGCGACTATGTACTGTCTGGCGGCGAGCTGCCGGCGATGGTCCTGATCGATGCGGTTACACGACTGCTGCCTGGAGCTTTAGGGCATGCAGATTCCGCCGAGGAAGATTCCTTTACGGATGGTCTGCTGGATTGCCCGCACTACACCCGACCGGAGGTGTATGCGGATCAGCGTGTTCCCGACGTGTTGCTAAGTGGCAACCACGCGCACATCCGGCGTTGGCGTTTACAGCAGTCCCTTGGTCGGACCTATGAACGACGCGCCGATCTTCTGGAAAGCCGCTCGCTTTCTGGAGAAGAGAAGAAGCTGCTCGAGGAATATATCCGCGAGCGGGACGATAGTTCACAACGTATCGATGGTAAGTCCGACGACTTGCCTTAGGAGCACAGCATGACTAACAAAATCATTCTTGCACTCGAAGCAGAGCAGATGACCAAAGAAATCCCTACCTTTGCCCCGGGCGACACCATTGTCGTTCAGGTGAAAGTGAAGGAAGGCGACCGTTCGCGTCTGCAAGCGTTCGAAGGCGTTGTTATCGCCAAGCGTAACCGCGGCGTAAACAGTGCATTCACCGTTCGTAAAATCTCCAACGGTGTTGGCGTAGAGCGTACTTTCCAGACCTACAGCCCGCAAATCGACAGCATGGCTGTCAAGCGTCGCGGTGACGTACGTAAAGCCAAGCTGTACTACCTGCGTGACCTGTCCGGTAAAGCAGCTCGCATCAAGGAAAAACTGGCTTAAGTCCAGCTTCCGATGCAAAAAAAGCAGCCTGCGGGCTGCTTTTTTGTTGCCTGCGATTTGGTCTTTGAGCACCCTGCATCTCATCATTTCCATTTCGAGGCCGCGTACGCACGCATCCCTCATGAGTTTTTATGCCAGCCATTGATCACCCGCTGATAGACCAGTTTCTCGACGCCCTATGGCTGGAGAAGGGGCTGTCCGACAACACCCGCGATGCCTATCGCAGCGACTTGGCGCTGTTCAATGGCTGGTTGCAGGAACAAGGCCTGGAGCTGGCCAATGCCGGGCGAGAGTTGATCCTCGATCACCTGGCGTGGCGTCTGGAGCAGAACTACAAGCCGCGCTCGACCGCACGGTTTCTCTCGGGTTTGCGTGGGTTTTATCGTTATTTACTGCGGGAAAAGCTGATTGCGGTGGATCCGACCTTGCGCGTGGAGATGCCGCAGCTGGGGCGACCGTTACCCAAGTCCCTATCCGAAGCCGATGTAGAGGCGCTGCTGGCGGCGCCGGATCTCAGCGAAGCCATCGGTCAGCGCGACCGGGCCATGCTGGAGGTTTTGTACGCGTGCGGCCTGCGGGTCACCGAGCTGATCAGTCTCACGCTGGAGCAGGTCAACCTGCGTCAAGGCGTGCTGCGGGTGATGGGCAAAGGCAGCAAGGAGCGTCTGGTACCCATGGGCGAAGAGGCAATCGTCTGGGTTGAGCGCTACATGCGCGATGCGCGTCATGAACTGCTGGGCGGGCGCCCCAGCGACGTGCTGTTTCCCAGCCTGCGCGGCGAGCAGATGACTCGCCAGACCTTCTGGCACCGCATCAAGCACCAGGCCAAGGTGGCTGGGATCGGCAAGTCACTGTCCCCCCACACCTTGCGCCATGCCTTCGCCACGCACCTGCTCAACCACGGCGCCGACTTGCGTGTGGTGCAGATGCTGCTGGGCCACAGCGACCTGTCCACCACTCAGATCTACACCCATGTGGCTCGGGCGCGGTTGCAGGATCTGCACGCCAAGCATCACCCCCGAGGCTGAATGAAGATCCCTGGATTGATGAGTACCCGATAGCCCATGTGGGAGCGAGCCTGCTCGCGATGACGGTGGCGCATTCAAAATCAATGCAAGCTGACCCACCGCTATCGCGAGCAGGCTCGCTCCCACAGGGAGTTGTGGTGAGCGCCAGATATGTGAACCCACGCCAGCACACAGAAAAAAGGCATCCATATGCCTTGTATCACCGGCATTCGGCCATGCGGGCCTTATGTGGTAGGCTTTGCCGGTTTGCACAGTGGGCGGTTGGAACCCGAATCTGCCGGTCGGCGTTCCCCGTCCCATTTGTCCGTCTCAGGAGCTCCCATGCGTTTGATCCAGATGTTCACCGCCGCCGCCATTGCGTTGGCCAGTACTGTTGCCATCGCCGACGACGCGGCCGACAAGGCTATCCGCAAGAGCCTGGAAAACCTTCAGATGGAGGTGCCGATCGAAACCATCACCGCCAGCCCCATGTCCGGCCTGTATGAAGTCAAGCTCCAGGGCAGCCGCGTGCTCTACGCCAGCGCCGACGGTCAGTACATCGTCCAGGGCAACCTGTTCGAGCTCAAGGATGGCAAGCCAGTCAACCTCACCGAGAAGACCGAACGCCAGGGCATTTCCAAGCTGATCAACGGTATTCCTGTTGCCGAAACCGTGGTTTACCCGGCGGTCGGTGAAACCAAGTCCCACATCACCGTGTTCACCGACACCACCTGCCCGTATTGCCACAAGCTGCACGCCGAAGTGCCGGAGCTGAACAAGCGCGGCATCGAAGTGCGCTATGTGGCGTTTCCGCGCCAGGGCCTGGGTTCACCGGGTGATGAGCAGTTGCAGGCGGTCTGGTGCTCCAAGGACAAAAAAGCGGCCATGGACAAGATGGTCGATGGCAAGGAAATCAAGGCCGCCAAGTGCGAAAACCCGGTTTCCAAGCAGTTCGCCCTCGGTCAGTCCATCGGTGTGAACGGTACGCCGGCCATCGTTTTGGCGGACGGCCAGGTGATTCCGGGCTACCAGCCGGCGCCACAAGTCGCCAAACTGGCCCTTGGCGCCAAATGATCATGGGCAGTGCGTTTATGAAGATCTCGGCTCGGCGAAAACCTTCGTCGGGCCGTTAAACACAAAGTCGCGTTGCTGCGCGGCTGTATTTCACGGCCGACCTTGCGTCGGCCGTTTCATGGGGAGTCAAGAGTGAATCCGGTCAAAGTAGGCATCTGTGGGTTAGGTACCGTCGGTGGCGGCACCTTCAACGTACTTCAGCGCAACGCCGAGGAAATTGCTCGTCGTGCCGGGCGTGGAATCGAAGTGGCACAAATTGCCATGCGCACGCCAAAGCCTCAGTTCCAGACGACCGGTATTGCGATTACCAACGATGTCTTCGAAGTGGCCACGAACCCTGAGATCGACATCGTCATAGAGCTGATGGGCGGCTATACCGTTGCCCGCGAGCTGGTACTCAAGGCCATCGAGAATGGCAAGCATGTGGTCACCGCGAACAAGGCGCTTATCGCTGTTCACGGTAATGAGATTTTCGCCAAGGCGCGGGAAAAGGGCGTGATCGTTGCGTTCGAAGCCGCCGTGGCCGGTGGCATTCCGGTGATCAAGGCGATTCGTGAAGGCCTTTCGGCCAACCGCATCAACTGGGTCGCCGGGATCATCAACGGCACCGGGAACTTCATTCTCACCGAGATGCGCGAAAAGGGTCGCACCTTCGAAGACGTGCTCGCCGAGGCCCAGGCCCTGGGTTACGCAGAAGCCGATCCGACCTTTGACGTGGAAGGCATCGACGCGGCGCACAAGCTGACGATCCTGGCGTCCATCGCCTTTGGTATTCCGCTGCAATTCGACAAGGCCTACACCGAAGGCATCACCAAGCTGACCACTGCTGACGTGAACTACGCTGAAGCCTTGGGCTACCGCATCAAGCACCTGGGCGTAGCCCGTAGCACGGCCAGTGGCATTGAGCTGCGCGTGCACCCGACCTTGATCCCGGCCGATCGCCTGATCGCCAACGTCAACGGTGTGATGAACGCTGTGATGGTCAACGGCGACGCCGCGGGCTCCACGCTGTTCTACGGCGCTGGCGCCGGCATGGAACCGACCGCTTCCTCGGTGGTGGCCGACCTGGTGGATGTGGTGCGTGCGATGACCTCCGACCCGGAGAACCGTGTGCCGCACCTGGCTTTCCAGCCGGACTCGCTGTCGGATCATCCGATTCTTCCGATCGAAGCATGCGAAAGTGCCTACTACCTGCGTATCCAGGCCAAGGACCACCCAGGGGTACTGGCTCAGGTGGCGAGCATCCTTTCGGAGCGTGGTATCAACATCGAGTCGATCATGCAGAAGGAAGTCGAGGAACACGATGGCCTGGTGCCGATGATCCTGCTGACCCACCGAGTGGTCGAGCAGCGCATCAACGACGCGATCACCGCGTTGGAGGCTCTCCAGGGCGTCGTCGGGCCGGTGGTCCGTATCCGCGTCGAACACTTGAACTGAAGCAGCTACAAGCGACGAGCTGCACGCTACAAGTTAAAAGCAACCCCGCTTTACTTGTAGCTTTCAGCTCGTAGCTTGCAGCTCAAACCAAAGGTTTGCCCCTATGCGCTATATCAGCACCCGCGGCCAGGCACCGGCCCTGAATTTCGAAGATGTCCTGCTGGCCGGCCTGGCCACGGACGGCGGCCTCTATGTGCCGGAAAACCTGCCGCGTTTCACTCAGGAAGAGATCGCCTCCTGGGCCGGCTTGCCGTATCACGAACTGGCCTTCCGGGTCATGCGCCCGTTTGTCACCGGCAGCATCCCGGACGCCGACTTCAAGAAAATCCTGGAAGAGACCTATGGCGTCTTTTCCCACAACGCCATCGCGCCGTTGCGTCAGCTCAACGGTAACGAATGGGTGATGGAGCTGTTCCACGGCCCGACCCTGGCTTTCAAGGACTTCGCCCTGCAATTGCTCGGTCGTCTGCTGGACTACGTGCTGCAAAAGCGTGGCGAGCGTGTCGTGATTGTCGGTGCCACTTCCGGCGATACCGGTTCGGCCGCCATCGAAGGCTGCAAGCATTGCGAGAACGTCGACATCTTCATCCTGCACCCGCACAACCGTGTCTCGGAAGTGCAGCGTCGGCAGATGACGACGATTTTCGGCGATAACATCCATAACATCGCCATCGAAGGCAACTTCGATGACTGCCAGGAAATGGTCAAGGCCAGTTTTGCCGACCAGAGCTTCCTCAAAGGTACGCGGCTGGTCGCAGTGAACTCGATCAACTGGGCGCGGATCATGGCCCAGATCGTTTATTACTTCCACGCGGCCCTGCAACTGGGCGGCCCGGCCCGTTCGGTATCGTTCTCGGTGCCTACGGGTAACTTCGGCGATATCTTTGCCGGTTATCTGGCGCGCAACATGGGGCTGCCGATCAACCAGTTGATCGTCGCCACCAACCGCAACGACATCCTGCACCGCTTCATGAGCGGCAACCAGTACGTCAAGGAAACCCTGCACGCTACGCTGTCGCCGTCCATGGACATCATGGTGTCGTCGAACTTCGAGCGCTTGCTGTTCGACCTGCACGGTCGCAATGGCGCGGCAATTGCCGGCCTGATGGACAGCTTCCGGCAGGGCGGTGGTTTCAGCGTCGAGCCTGAGCGCTGGACCGAAGCGCGCAAGCTGTTTGACTCCCTGGCGGTGGATGATGCGCAAACCTGCGAGACCATTGCCGAGGTGTTCGAGCAGAGCGGTGAATTGCTCGATCCACATACGGCCATCGGTGTGAGAGCCGCTCGTGAGTGCCGTCGCAGTCTGGACATTCCGATGGTGATCCTGGGCACTGCTCATCCGGTCAAGTTTCCGGAAGCGGTGGAGAAGGCCGGTGTAGGAAAAGCGCTCGAACTACCCGCACATCTTTCTGATTTGTTTGAGCGAGATGAGCGTTGCACCGTGTTGCCCAATGACTTGAAAGCCGTGCAGGCCTTTGTCAGTCAGCATGGCAACCGCGGCAAGCCTCTCTGAGCGCTGAAACCTGTCACATTTTGAAGCCCGTCTCCTGACGGGCTTTCTTGTTTCTGCATGCCAAACTGATCGGGTTTTCGCCCTTGGAGGGACGGGCGAGTAATCTCGAAGGATATGCAGATGTTGTTTTTTATCAGACGCAAACCAGCCCTGGGCTGGATGATGGGCCTGGTCCTGGTGTTTTGGACACTGGGGGTGGACGCCGCACAGTTGGCGACCTACGAAACGCCACCGTTCGGCCCCGGCGAACGGTTGGTGCTGGATCCGCAGGAATTGAAATGGATCGAGCAAAACCCGCAGGTCATCGTGGCCTCGATGCAGTTTCCGTTGTACCTGTTCAAGAATGAGCATGGGCAGTGGAACGGCCTGAACAACGACATTCTCCAGCGTATTGCGCGCATGACAGGCCTTGAGTTTGTGCATCGGGAGTCGTTCTCCCCTGAACAATTACTGGCGATGCTGGAAAACGCAGAGGCCGACATGACGACCACGCTGGCGATGAACGACGAACGCAGGGATTTTCTGAGCTTCAGCCACGCCTTTGGCGGTTCCGGCTGGGTATTCGTCGGGCGCGACGGGGAGTCCGTCCCCGATTCGCTGGAGCAGCTCAATGGCAAGATCCTGGCATTGCCGGCACGGCATGCATTGGAGGCGCAGATCCGGCGCGACTACCCGGCCATCGAGTTGCGCACGGTCAAGACTTACGGGGAAGCGAGGGCCCTGGTGGAGAGCCGGGAGGCCCACGCCACCATTGAAAACGAAACCGGGGTGCACCTTTATCCGGCGGGACAGTTGCGTGTAGGAAGAAGTCTGGAGGGCAAGTGGGAACCGGATTATCTGGCTGTACGTCAGGATCTGCTCCCATTGCTGAGTATTCTGAACAAGGCGCTGGAAGCTTTTCCGGCCGAAGAAATGCGGGCGCTGCGTTCCAAATGGATGGCCGGTATCGCCCCTGGCCAGGCGCCATCGGTCTGGTTGCGGATTTCCCGCTGGGGTTATTGGTGTGTGACGGTGGTCGTGTTGTTCGCTCTGCTGTCCCTGCTCTGGAACCGCCGCCTGCAGATACAAATCGACCAGCGCCTCAAGGCCGAGGCTGTCCTCAATGATCAGTTGATGCTCCAGAGGGCCTTGATGGATGCCATTCCCGATCCGATCTTCATTCGTGACCTGGAAGGGCGCCTGATCATGTGCAACAAGAGTTACGAAGAGCAGTTCGCGACGCGCTTTGAAAAGTTGCGGGGGACCCGGCTGACGGATTCCGCGGTGTTCCCGCCGGCGACTGCCGAGCTGCTGCATGGAGAGGTCATGGAGCAACTGCGAACCGGCCAGTCCCGGTTCGTCGATCGTCAACTGATGTTCAGGAGTGGATTACGCAAAATCTATCATTGGTCGGTGCCTTTTTATGGGGCCGATGGGCAGTTGCGCGGTTTGCTGGGAGGCTGGATCGATGTCGGGCGCCGGTGGAACCGCGCTGAGCCATTGCTGGCTTGATGCAGGCTGCTCGTGAGGAAATTTCTTCAAGCGGTAGCTGTTGTTTGCCTGTCATATTGGACGCGCATGCTCGGTTCAACGGCTTCGAGGTGTACCGGCTCGGTATGCGAACGAACTTTCTGCTGCGGCCCACGGTCATTTACTGTGAACAAGCAGTTGTTTTCGGACTATTGAAGGGTGAGCGAATGGAAAGTATCAGCCTATTGCTGGGTGAGGCTTTGAGCCCGTATCAGGTGACGCTGACTCCCTCTGGCGCCAGGGGCGAGTGTCTGGTAACGCTGAAGAATGCCTCCGGGGCCATCATGGTCGAACGTATGTTCAACCAAGCGCAATTGACCGACAGACGCCAACTGACGGACGTGGTCGATGGCCTGCACCGCGACGTGCTGATTGCCGAGGGCCGGCTTGAGCCCTGTGTGATCGCGGCGCTGCGTAATCTGGCACGTGACAAGGTGATGGCTCTCCCAAATTGAACACTATTTCGTGGGAACCTTCCTACGTCCTGATGAGTCAGACCCTTTACCAGCAAGATCAAGCATTGTGCTCCGGTGCTTGTCGCTTGTTGTACGGACCTGAATGGTCGCGTTTAACCCCGAGTTGTCTCCCCACTTCTCGGGGTTTCTTTTTGCCCGGCGTTTAAGGTTTTAGCGTGCTCTGGCGCTGAGCGATGCCGAACCCTTGTGGGAGCGAGCCTGCTCGCGATTGCGGTGTGTCAGTCAATATCAAGTCGACTGAACCGACGCTATCGCGAGCAGGCTCGCTCCCACAGTTGATCTTCAGTGGCCACAGACTTTCGTTCACCGCATCAAATGGCGCCGTCGATGCGCAGTTGGGCGATCTGCTGTGCATCATAGCCAAGCTCGCCTAGCACTTGGGCATTGTGCTCACCCAGCGTCGGTCCCACCCATTCAGAGGTGCCCGGTGTGTCGGAGAGTTTCGGTACGATGCCCGGCATCTTGAACGCCTTGCCGTCCGGCAGCTTGGCCTGGAGAAACATTTCCCGGGCCAGGAACTGCGGATCGCTGAACATATCTTCGGCGCTGAAAATCCGGCTGGCCGGCACTCCCGCCTGGTTCAAATGCTCGATAACGGTATCGAGCGGGAGTGAATTGACCCAGCGATCGATGACCCCGTAAAGCTCATCGCGGCGGCTGTCGCGCCCGTCATTGCTGGCCAGTTGCGGGTCATTGGCCAGATCCTCACGGCCGATGACCTGCATGAAGCGCTTGAAGATCGCGTCGCCGTTGGCGCCAATCTGCACGTGCTTGCCATCGGCACTGGTGTGGATCGACGACGGGGTGATGCCGGGCATGATGTTGCCGGTGCGCTCACGGATGAAACCGAACACATCGAACTCCGGCACCATGCTTTCCATCATGGCGAAAATCGCCTCGTACAGCGCCACATCCACCACTTGCCCGGTTCCGCCGTTGACCTCGCGATGACGCAGCGCCATCAGTGCGCCAATCACGCCCCAGAGGGCGGCAATCGAATCGCCGATGGATATGCCGGTGCGCACCGGTGGCCGGTCTTCGAACCCGGTGATGTAACGCAGGCCGCCCATGGACTCGCCCACTGCGCCAAACCCGGGCTGATCTTTCATCGGCCCGGTCTGACCGAAGCCCGAGAGCCGCACCATGACCAGCTTCGGGTTCAGCGCATGCAATACATCCCAGCCCAGGCCGAGCTTTTCCAACACGCCGGGGCGAAAGTTCTCGATCAGGATGTCGGCTTCGCCGATCAGCTTTTTCAGAATCGCCAGACCTTCGGGGTGCTTGAGGTTCAGGGTCAGGGATTTCTTGTTCCGCGCCTGGACGAACCACCACAAGGACGTGCCTTCATACAGCTTGCGCCATTTACGTAACGGGTCGCCGCCATCGGGCGATTCGACCTTGATCACCTCGGCACCGAATTCACCGCAGATCCGCGAGGCAAAAGGTCCGGCGATCAAGGTGCCGAGTTCGATGACTTTGACGCCCGCAAGGGGTTTGGCAGTAAGCGACATGACGGATCCTGTAGAACAAAGGCAGAACGAAAGAGCGTTTTATCATAGGCCGGCGTCAGTCGCCGCAGGTTGATGGTCGGCAATTCGTGGAATGCCCGCCTCATCGGTTAGACTTGCCGCCTTTCCTCGTATCAAGAAGCCCGTTCATGGCCCAGCCGTCCACGACCTATAAGTTTGAACTGAACCTCACCGACCTCGACCGCAGTGTGTACGAGAACGTGAAGCAGACCATCGCCCGTCATCCTTCGGAAACCGAAGAACGCATGACCGTGCGCCTGTTGGCCTACGCTTTCTGGTACAACGAGCTGCTGGCATTTGGCCGAGGTCTGTCGGATGTCGATGAACCTGCGCTGTGGGAAAAAAGCCTGGATGACCGTGTGCTGCACTGGATCGAAGTGGGCCAGCCCGACGCCGACCGCCTGACCTGGTGCTCGCGCCGCACCGAACGCACCAGCCTGCTGGCCTACGGCAGCCTGCGAGTCTGGGAAGGCAAGGTGATCCCGGCGGTAAAGAACCTCAAGAACGTCAACATCGCCGCCGTGCCCCAGGAAGTGCTGGAGACGCTCGCTAAGGACATGCCCCGCGTGATCAAGTGGGATGTGATGATCAGCGAGGGGACGATTTTCGTGACCGATGATCGCGGCCAGCATGAAGTCCAGTTGCAATGGTTGCTGGGTGAGCGCGGCTGAGCCATTGACCCGGTATTGAGTGAGCCATTGTGGTAGCGGGCTTGCTCGCGAAGGCGGCAGATCAGTTTGCATTGATGTTGAATGTGCCGCCGCTTTCGCGAGCAAGCCCGCTCCCACCCAAGCTTTCCTTGCCACTACCTTCACGATTTCCAGAGAAAACTTTGTCACCCCATGCGCATAGAACCCCGCCAGCTACCCGACACCCTGCCATTCCTCGGTGACTTGCCACCCCTGTTGACGCGCCTGTATGCGGCCCGTGGCGTGCAGTCCGAGGCTGAACTGGACAAGAGCCTGGCGCGCTTGATTCCTTATCAGCAACTCAAGGGTATCGACGCGGCCGTGGATCTGTTGGTGGTGGCGCTGGAGCAGCGCCAGCGCATCCTGATCGTCGGCGACTTCGATGCCGACGGGGCGACAGCCAGCACGGTGGGCATGTTGGGCCTGCGTTTGCTCGGTGCGGCCCATGTCGATTATCTGGTACCCAATCGCTTCGAGTATGGCTACGGACTGACCCCGGAAATTGTCGAGGTCGCCCTGACCCGTGAGCCGCAGTTGCTGATCACCGTGGACAACGGCATTTCCAGTGTCGAAGGTGTGGCAGCGGCGAAAGCGGCGGGGCTCAAGGTGCTGGTTACCGACCACCATTTGCCGGGCCTCGAACTGCCGGCGGCGGATGCCATCGTCAACCCGAACCAGCCGGGCTGTGAGTTCCCGAGCAAGGCATTGGCCGGTGTCGGTGTGATCTTTTATGTGCTGATGGCCTTGCGGGCGCGTCTGCGCAGCCTGGGCCGGTATGCCAGCAGCCCCCAGCCAAACATCGGCGAACTGCTGGATCTGGTGGCACTGGGCAGCGTGGCGGATGTGGTGCCTCTGGACGCCAACAACCGGATCCTGGTGCATCAGGGCCTGGAACGCATTCGTGCAGGGCGCGCCCGACCCGGCATCAAGGCGATCCTGGAAGTGGCTAGGCGCGATCATTCTCGTATCACTTCCACGGACCTCGGGTTTATCCTCGGCCCGCGCCTGAACGCAGCCGGGCGTCTGGACGACATGAGCCTGGGCATCGAATGCCTGCTCACTGACGATCCGGCCTTGGCGAGGGAGATGGCGGCGCAACTGGACGGCATGAACCAGGATCGCAAATCCATCGAACAGGGCATGCAGCGTGAAGCGCTGGCCCAGCTCAAGGACTTGCCGCTGGAGTCCATGCCGTTCGGTTTATGTCTGTTCGATCCTCAGTGGCACCAGGGCGTTATCGGGATCCTCGCCTCGCGGATGAAGGAGCGGTATTTCCGCCCAACCATTGCTTTTGCCGATGCCGGAGACGGCCTGCTCAAGGGCTCGGGGCGCTCGGTGCCGGGTTTTCATATTCGTGATGCCCTGAGTGTGGTGGCGGCGCAACATCCAACGCTGATCAGCAAGTATGGCGGCCACGCCATGGCGGCGGGCCTGACGTTGGCGCAAGAGAATTTTCCACTGTTCGCCGAGGCGTTCGACGCTGAAGTGCGCCGCCAATTGCGCGAAGAAGACCTGACCGGACGCCTGTTGTCGGACGGCACCCTGGCGGTGGAAGAGTTCCACCTGGAGCTGGCTCGGGCGCTGCGTCACGCCGGGCCCTGGGGGCAGCATTTCCCAGAGCCGATGTTTCACGGTGTGTTCCAGTTGGTCGAACAGCGCGTGGTGGGCGAACGGCACCTCAAGGTCGTCCTCAAAAGCGAATGCGGCTCGGTGAAACTGGACGGTATCGCCTTCGGCATCGACCGCGATATCTGGCCAAACCCCACCGTGCGCTGGGTGGAACTGGCCTACAAACTCGACCTCAACGAGTTTCGCGGCCAGGAAACGGTGCAGTTGATGATTGCCCATATCGAACCGCGGTAGACACGCCGCCATCTTGCGTTCGTACTCTGTGGCGAGGGAGCTTGCTCCCGCTGGACGCGCCAGCGTCCCCTTGCGATGTGATGGCTGCAATGCCGGGGCTGCTTCGCAGCCCAGCGAGAGCAAGCTCCCTCGCCACAGGGGTACACCATTGCGTCACACCGTCGATTTTTAAGTTCTGAACCCTCCCGCCTCCCAGGTTGTCGACTAGGCTCTAAGCACTGCTTGATAGCCCTTGTGACGTCTTGTCGGATTTCTTTGCCCGCGGGGGCGGGTGTTGCACCTTTTGTCACTCGTCGACTTTTCAAACAGAACCCTGGAGCCTGCCCACTGATTCGAGAGGTGCCCCATGAGTCTGCTGCTGGAACCCTATACCCTTCGCCAATTGACCCTGCCCAATCGCATCGCGGTGTCGCCGATGTGCCAGTACTCGAGCGCCGATGGCCTGGCCAATGACTGGCACCTGGTACACCTCGGCAGCCGCGCCGTGGGCGGTGCCGGCCTGGTGTTCACCGAAGCCACTGCCGTCACTGCCGACGGCCGCATTACTGATCAGGACCTGGGGTTGTGGAACGATGAACAGATCGGCCCCCTGCAACGCATCACCCGCTTCATCACCGCTCAAGGGGCCGTGCCCGGCATTCAACTGGCCCACGCCGGACGCAAGGCCAGCACCTGGCGACCCTGGCTCGGTAAGCATGGCAGCGTAAAACCGGAGGAGGGCGGCTGGGTTCCGGTCGGCCCGTCGCCGATTGCCTTCGATCCGCAGCACACCCAGCCGATCCAACTGGACGAGGGGCAGATTGCCGGTGTCATCCAGGCGTTCGTGGAGGCGGCCAAACGTAGCCTGACGGCCGGATTCAAAGTCGTGGAAGTCCACGCAGCCCACGGCTATCTGCTGCATCAATTCCTGTCTCCCTTGAGCAATCAGCGGCGCGATCAATACGGCGGCTCGTTCGAGAATCGCATCCGGCTGGTGCTGCAAGTGACCGAAGCGGTCCGGGCGGTATGGCCTGAGGAATTGCCGGTGTTCGTGCGCGTATCGGCCACCGACTGGGTCGAGGATGGCTGGAACCCGGATGAAACCGTGGAGCTGGCGCGGCGATTCAGGGCGCTGGGGGTGGACCTGATCGATGTGTCATCGGGCGGCACCGCTGTGAATGCGGAAATTCCCACCGGTCCGGGGTATCAGACGCGCTTTGCCGAACGGGTGCGCAAGGAGTCGGAAATCGCCACCGGCACTGTCGGCATGATTACCGAACCGGCCCAGGCCGAGCACATCTTGCGGACCTGCCAGGCCGACATCATTTTCCTGGCCCGCGAACTGTTGCGTGATCCGTACTGGGCGTTGCATGCCGATGATGACCTGGGGGGCCGCAAGGCCACGTGGCCAGCGCAGTATCAGAGAGCCACGCATCGGGACCAGCCGATTCATGAGTCGGATTTGCGCGATTAAGGGTTAGCTTGAAACAAAAAGCCCCGGTCGTTTTGGCCGGGGCTTTTGTTTATTTGGCTGGATGGTACGGCGTCTGTACGTGCCTCATCGCGAGCAGGCTCGCTCCCACAGTGGATTGGTGTTGTTCACAGAATTTGTGATCCACACCCCACCCTGTGGGAGCGAGCCTGCTCGCGATGGCGTCATCCCTGACGCGCAAGGATCAAGGGTATTTACGCTTATCCGGCGCCGGCGGGAAGTACTGGTACAGCCAGGTCTCGCTCAAGGTCCGGTCATTGGTGCGCAGGAACAGGCGCATCTCCACCGGGTCCACGCGGTCGTCGGTCGGGTACCAGTCGAAGGTGATGCGGTAACCCTTGATCGCATCGAGCACCAGCACGTTGAAGTCCTTCACCTCGCCGTGGGAGCAGGTCACTACCGGTTCGATACCGGTGCCAGGGGGGAGCTGGTCGAGGCCGCCGCCGTTGAAGTCCACGGCAAAACGTCGGGCCCAGACGGTGGGGTAGTGCTCGCCCGGTGCCCAGCCTTCGATGAAGCCGCCCATGCCTGAACGGGTCGCGTTGACCTGGGCCAGCTCGGTGCTCACCGGTGGCAAGGCGCTCCAATAGAGCTTGTAGCCGTAGTTCAGCGATTCACCGGCAGCGACCGGCTTCTTCGGCGTCCAGAATGCGACGATGTTGTCCAGGGTTTCACCGGTCGTAGGAATTTCCAGCAGATCGACCGAGCCTTCGCCCCAGGCCGTTGTCGGTTCGACCCACAGGCTCGGGCGCTTGCTGTACCAGTCCACGGTGTCCTGGTAGCTGGCGAAGTCGTGATCGGTCTGCACCAGGCCGAAGCCTTTGGGGTTGTTGTCGGCGAAGGCGTTGAACTGCAGGGTGGCGGGGTTGTTCAGCGGGCGACAAACCCACTCGCCATTGCCGCGCCACATCGCCAGTCGGTCGGAATCGTGAATTTGCGGGTGGATGGTGTCGCACATGCGCCGCTCAACGGTGCCACAGCTGAACATACTGGTCATCGGCGCGATGCCCAATTGCTCGATGGCGGTACGGGCATTGATGTGCGCATCGATTTCCATCACGACGCGGGTGGGCTGACAATCGATGTCAAAACGATAGGCGCCGGTGGCGCTGGGCGAGTCGAGCAGGGCGTAGACCACGAAACGGGTACTGTTCTTGTCCGGGATTTCGAACCAGAACTTGGTGAAGTCCGGGAATTCCTCACGCTTCTTGGCGTAAGTGTCGATGGCCAGGCCCCGGGCCGATAATCCGTACTGGCCGGTGTTGTCCACGGCGCGGAAATAACTGGCCCCCAGAAACGAAACGATATCGTGCCGGTCCAGCTCCGGCGCCTTGAACACCCTGAACCCTGAGAAGCCCAGGTCACCGGTCAACTGCGAAGTGTTGACCGTGGTTTTCTCATAGTTGAACAACTCCGGGCGGAAGTGCACTTCACGGGCCATGCGGGTCTTGGCATCGACACTGTACATGCGCACCGGTTGCTTGAAGCCCATGCCGACGTGGAAAAACTGCACGTCCAGTTGACCGTCCAGCTCCTTCCACAGCGAGTGGTTGGCGTCGTAGCGGATGGCGTTGAATTGCAGCGGGGACATCATCGCCAGTGTCGGCGGCAAAACTTGCTTGGTGTCGACGTAACGGCTCTTGGCCAGTTCCCGGGCCTGTTCTTTCAACCCATTGAAATCGAAAGGACGGGCCTCGCCGTCGGCGGTCCGGTCAGCAGCCCAGGCGCGTGCGGCCATAAGCCCTGAGGCCGAAAGCCCGGTGTAGGCAGCGAAAGCCATGGACGCCTTGAGCAGATTCCTGCGGTGCATAAATACAACCTTTCTGGAAACAATCCCGAGCCTTTCCTGGCAACAGAGACTGGTAAAGAAGTTCGGACATGCCTTTGGCCAAACGCGACGGACGTTAGAACAGATACCTGAGAGCTGGATCGGTTCACCGAGGCGCAAAATCATAGGGGATACGTGGCACGGGAGAGAGAGGAAAGCGTGGTTTAGTTAAATTTCCTTACAGATATTTCCTTTTTTAACGGGTAACTCTGCATTTTTTGACTAATTACTCTAAAACTCCCTGTTCACGGTGTGAATCCTCCCTATCCTTTAGCGTGATAGAGGTTGAACCCGCGGATTCAGCAGGTGCTATCGGTCAATTCGACGTACAGAAGGACAAGGCTCAATGACAAAAATACAGGGCATCACCCAATTGCTGGGGATCCTTCCATGCTTGACGAGCGCGCGCCGGACCCGGCCGCTCAGCATGGACGAACTAAGACTGGTGGAACGCTATCGCGAACTGTCGGAAAACGACCGGATCGCCATGCGTTGCCTGATGGATGCGATGCGCAGTGTTTCGAGGTTTTGAATGAGTGCGGATCTGCTCGTAGAGAGCTCGGATTGCGCTTTTATCCATCTTTCTGGTTTCACATCAGCCAGTAGGAGGCGGGAAAAATAACGTGCTGGCCGATTTTTTTATCGGTGCCCATGCGGCTGTGAATGGCCTGCCTTTGCTCACTCGTGATGCCAAACGCTACCGAAGTTATTTTCCCTCAGTGGCGTTGGTAGTGCCGTCATGACACTTGAACCGCCACGACCAGACTCTGCCGTCCGGCCTTGGTAATCGTTCTTTGGTTCAATGCTTGAACATCACATGCCGCACTACTGTGTAGTCCTCCAGTCCATACATCGACATGTCCTTGCCATAACCGGAACGTTTCTGACCGCCATGGGGCATTTCGCTGACGAGCATGAAGTGGGTGTTCACCCAGGTGCAGCCATATTGCAGGCGTGCCGCCAAGCGATGGGCGCGGCCGATGTCAGCGGTCCAGACTGAAGACGCCAGGCCGTAGTCCGAGTCGTTGGCCCAGGCCAGCACCTGCGCTTCGTCGATGAACGGTGTGACGGACACCACCGGCCCAAAAACCTCGCGGCGCACGATTTCGTCGTCCTGCTGGGCGTCGGCCAATACCGTTGGTTCAAAGAAGAATCCGTTGCCGTCCACGGCCTTGCCACCGGTAATCAGGCGAATATGCGACTGGGCGATGGCCCGTTCGACAAAGCCGGCCACGCGGTCGCGGTGCTGGGCAGTGATCAGCGGCCCCATCTCGGTGTCCGGGGCGGTTTGCAGGCCGTATTTGATGCTGGCCACCGCCGCACCGAGTTTCTCGACGAACCTGTCGTAGATGCCTTGTTGGGCGTAAATGCGGCAGGCAGCGGTGCAGTCCTGGCCGGCATTGTAGAAACCGAAGGTGCGGATGCCTTCCACGGCTGCGTCAATGTCGGCATCGTCGAAAATGATCACCGGGGCCTTGCCGCCCAGTTCCATGTGGGTGCGTTTGACGCTGTCGGCGGTGCTGGAAATGATGTTCGCGCCTGTGGCGATGGAGCCGGTCAGCGAAACCATGCGCACCTTTGCGTGAGTGACCAACGGTTGCCCGACCGTCTGACCACGACCGAACAGCACGTTGAGTACACCCGCGGGGAAAATTTCCGACGCCAGTTCCGCCAGCCGCAACGCCGTCAGTGGGGTCTGCTCCGAGGGTTTGAGCACTACGGTGTTACCGGCGGCCAGGGCTGGGGCGATTTTCCAGGCGACCATCATCAACGGGTAATTCCACGGCGCGATGGAGGCGATCACGCCCACCGGATCGCGGCGGATCATCGACGTGTGCCCCGGCAGGTATTCGCCACCCGCCGAGCCGCTCATGCAACGGCTGGCGCCGGCAAAGAAACGGAACACGTCGGCAATTGCCGGGATCTCGTCGTTCAGCACGGCGTTCAAAGGTTTGCCGCAATTGTCCGATTCGAGCCTGGCCAGTTCTTCGCCGTGGGCTTCGATGGTGTCGGCCAGCTTGAGCAGGAGCAGGGAGCGGTCCTTGGGCGATACCTGGGACCAGCTTTGGAAGGCACTGTCGGCCGCGCGCACGGCGGCATCGACCTGAGCTTCGCTGGCTTCGTTGATTTCCACCAGCACCCGGCCCAGCGCGGGGTTGAACACGGCCTGGCCGGGCCCGTCGCCGTTCACCAGGTGACCATTGATCAGCAGTTTGGTTTGCATGTCCAAGCCCTCGTCAAAGCTGTTTTTGCTGCGGTTTTTCAGTTGATTCGAGTCTATATCGTTTTATCGGGTTCGCCGCAGCCACAGGAAAATTGGCAAGCAACATCTCGAAGCACTCTCACCGACAGACTCGGGCACTTTCGAACTAGGCTGATTGCCTTAATGATCCGGTTACCCGAATGCGTGGAGGCAGCAAATGAACACCCGTGGATTGCTCGATCAGCTTCTCAAGTCCGGTCAGGAAATGTTGCAGAACAAGGCTGGCGGCTCCCAAGGCAAGTCATCCGGCGGCCTGGGCGGTTTGCTCGGCGGTGGTGCTGGCAATTTGGGCGGGATGCTCTCCGGCGCGGGTGGCGGGGCGCTGGCCGCCGGAGCCATGGGCCTGTTGCTGGGCAACAAGAAGGCTCGCCAGTTTGGCGGCAAGGCCCTGACCTATGGTGGTCTGGCGGCATTGGGCGTGATCGCCTACAAGGCCTATGGCAATTGGCAAGCCCAGCAGGGCAGTGCGCCGAAAACTGAACCGCAGACGCTGGATCGTCTTCCCCCGGCCCAGGTCGAGCAGCACAGCCAGGCGATCCTCACGGCCCTGGTGGCGGCGGCCAAGGCCGATGGCCATGTCGACGAGCGTGAAAAGCAGTTGATCGAAGGCGAGTTCACCAAGCTCGACAACGATCAGGAGCTGCAACACTGGCTGCACGCCGAGCTCAACAAACCCCTGGACCCCGCCGACGTCGCCCGGGCCGCCAGCACGCCGGAAATGGCCGCCGAGATGTACATCGCCAGTGTGATGCTGGTGGATGAGGAAAACTTCATGGAGAAATCCTACCTCGATGAACTGGCGCGCCAGCTCAAACTGGAGCCGGGGTTGAAGACTGAGCTGGAGAAGCAGGTACGTCAGGCGTCTCTTTGAGTCAGGCCTGACCCCAAGGTAAATATCACCCCCTGTGGGAGCGAGCCTGCTCGCGATAGCGGTATGTCAGTCGACACTATTATTGACCGATGCACCGCAATCGCGAGCAGGTTCGCTCCCATAGAACTTTTGCATCGACTGCCACATTGATGCCTGGCTTGAGCTGTTTGAACAGCTGAGCGAATCACCAAACTCCTTCCTCACCGCCATACAGCCGCAACGTCGCCCTCGGCTATACTCCCCAGCATTTCAAAATGCCCGAGGTTGTACTGTGAAGAACTGGACGTTGCGCCAACGCATCCTGGCGAGTTTTGCGGTGATCATCGCCATCATGCTGCTGATGGTGGTCGTCACGTATTCGCGGTTAATGAGGATCGAGGCCAGCGAAGAAAAAGTACGCGTCTACGCGGTGCCGGGGGTGTATTACAGTTCCATGATTCGCGGTGGCTGGGTCGACAGCTACGTCAAGACCCAGCAGATCGTCGGCCTCTCCGGCCAGCGGGAAATCACTGCCGAGGACAAGGCCCTCTACCAGGGCTACGAGCAGCATCTGCGCGAGGAAATCCAGCACTATCAAAAGCTGATCCAGGACCCTGCCGATCAAGTCTCCTTCGATGAGTTCGAGGTCAATCATCAGGACTTCAACAAGGCCCTGGCGAAGGTTCTGGACCTGTATGAACGCAAGGATTTCGAAGGGGCACAGCTGGCGCTGGAGAAGGAGCTGACGCCGGCATGGCTCGACGGTCGCGGGCATTTGAACCAGATCATCGAACGCAACCGGGAGCTGGCGGAAAAAGCCGCCCTGACCATCAGTCAGTCGGTAACCGCCGCTGAAGTTGCCATGGGGCTGTCGTTTCTCGTGGCGGTGCTCATTGCCATGCTTTGTGGCCTGTTGTTGATGCGCGCGATCATGGCGCCGATGAACCGCATTGTGGAAATCCTCGGCATCATGCGCAGCGGCGACCTGAGCGGGCGCCTGAACCTTGCGCGTAAAGACGAGTTCGGTGCGGTGGAAACCGGCTTCAACGACATGATGGCCGAGCTGACATCGCTGGTGTCCCAGGCCCAGCGCTCTTCGGTGCAGGTCACCACCTCGGTCACCGAGATCGCCGCCACCTCCCGCGAGCAACAGGCCACGGCCACCGAAACCGCCGCTACCACTACGGAGATCGGCGCGACCTCTCGGGAAATTGCCGCCACGTCCCGGGATCTGGTGCGCACCATGACCGAAGTTTCCAGCGCCGCCGACCAGGCCTCGGTGGCGGCCGGTTCCGGCCAGCAAGGCCTGGCACGCATGGAAGAAACCATGCACTCGGTGATGGGCGCGGCGGATCTGGTGAACGCGAAGCTGGCGATCCTCAACGAGAAGGCCGGCAACATCAACCAGGTGGTGGTGACCATCGTCAAGGTGGCCGACCAGACCAACCTGTTGTCCCTCAATGCCGCCATCGAGGCCGAGAAGGCGGGAGAGTATGGCCGCGGTTTTGCCGTGGTCGCCACTGAGGTTCGGCGCCTGGCGGATCAGACAGCCGTGGCGACCTACGACATCGAGCAGATGGTGCGCGAGATCCAGTCCGCCGTATCCGCTGGAGTGATGGGCATGGACAAGTTTTCCGAAGAAGTGCGCCGTGGCATGGCCGAGGTGCAGCAGGTCGGCGAGCAACTGTCGCAGATCATCCACCAGGTACAGGCGCTGGCGCCGCGGGTGTTGATGGTCAACGAAGGTATGCAGGCCCAGGCCACCGGCGCCGAGCAGATCAACCATGCCCTGGTGCAATTGGGCGATGCCAGCAGTCAGACGGTGGAGTCCCTGCGCCAGGCCAGTTCTGCCATCGATGAACTGAGCCAGGTGGCCGTGGGGCTGCGCAGTGGCGTCTCGCGTTTCAAAGTCTGATGAGCGAGTTCGAGGCCAGACGTGGCGCCGTGTCGGCGGCCCGTCAGTCGTTGTTCCTGGTGTTTTGCATCGGCAACGAACGCTACGCCCTGCAAGCCATCGATGTGGTGGAAGTGCTGCCGCGCTTGCCCCTCAAACCGATTGCCCAGGCACCGTCCTGGGTGGCGGGGGTGTTTGCCTGGCGCGGCGCGGTGGTGCCCGTGATCGATCTGTGCACGCTGACCTTCGGTCAGAGCGCCCAGACGCGTACCAGTACGAGACTGGTGCTGGTGCATTACCGACCCGACGCGCAGCAGGCGGGGCAGGTTCTGGGGCTGATTCTGGAACAGGCCACCGACACCTTGCGTTGCGATCCGGCGGATTTCCGACCTTATGGCTTGGATAACCCACAGGCGCCGTACCTGGGCCCGGTGCGCGAAGACGCGCAAGGCCTGTTGCAATGGGTGCGGGTCAATGACCTGCTCGACGAGTCGGTCCGTGCCGTGCTGTTTCCCACGCCGCCCTTGAACTTCGATGACCTCGAGGGACGGGCATGAACAGCGACCAGCGGTTTTTCGATTTTCTCAAGGTGCGCATCGGCCTGGATGTCACCTCCGTCGGCACCGCCATCATCGAGCGGGCCGTGCGCCAGCGCATCATTGCCGTGCCTGGGCGTGCGGCAGATGAGTACTGGCAATGCCTGCAACATTCTGCCCAGGAGCAACAGGCGCTGATCGAAGCGGTGATTGTCCCGGAGACCTGGTTCTTCCGTTATCCCGAGTCCTTCGCCACCCTCGCCAGGCTGGCCATCAAGCGTCTGGCCGAGATCAAGCACCTGCGTGCGCTGCGCATCCTCAGCTTGCCCTGCTCCACTGGCGAAGAGCCTTACTCCATTGCCATGGCGTTGCTCGACGCGGGCCTGGGACCGCATCAGTTCAAGGTAGACGCGCTGGACGTCAGTCCGCTGTCGATAGAACGTGCCAGGCAAGCGCTTTACGGCAGGAACTCGTTCCGTGGCGCCGACCTCGGCTTTCGCGAGCGATATTTCAGCGCCGAGGCAGAGGGGTATCGCCTCAGCGAGCGGGTGAGTGAACAGGTGCGTCTGCAAGTGGGCAACCTGCTGGATCCGACCTTGCTGGTGAACGAGGCCCCTTACGATTTTGTGTTCTGCCGCAATCTGCTGATCTATTTCGACCAGCCGACCCAGCAGCAGGTGTTCGAGGTGCTCAAGCGCCTGACCCACCAGGACGGCGTGCTGTTTATCGGCCCCGCCGAGGGCAGTTTGCTGGGGCGGTTGGGCATGCGTTCAATCGGGATTGCCCAGTCGTTTGCTTTCAGTCGCCAAGGTGCCCCGCAGCCACAGCCAGTGCCCGCCTTGATGTCGACGCCACTGCCGGCCCCGCTGCCGCTTGGCCAGGTCGCGCCTCGAGTCATTCCACCGGTGGTCCGGCCTCGGCCGTTCGCAGCCAGCGTGACCCCGATCACTGAGCCGAAAAACAGCGACGCCACTACCTTACTGGCCAATATCGCGGCGCTGGCCAATGCTGGCAAAAGCGCCGAAGCCCGTGCGGCCTGCCAGCAGTACCTGCGCAATCATGCGCCGGCGGCCCAAGTGTTCTACTGGCTGGGGCTGCTCAGTGACATGGCCGGTAGCGCGCTTGAGGCCCAGGGTTTTTATCGCAAGGCGCTCTATCTTGAACCGCAACACGCCGAGGCCCTGGTGCATCTGGCGGCGTTGCTGGCTTCCCAGGGAGACGCGGCCGGTGCCCGTCGATTGCAGGACCGCGCCGCTCGCAGCGGGCGCATGGCTGACAGTGAGCGTAAACAATGAGTGGTTCGGCTAATGACAACCTGACCCATGACGATGCCCAGGCCATCGACGATTGCTGGAATCGCATCGGGGTGCATGGCGATAAATCCTGTCCGTTGCTGGCCGAGCATATTCACTGCCGCAACTGCGCGGTGTATTCGGCGGCTGCCACCCGTTTGCTCGATCGCTACACCTTGCAGCACGACGACCGGGATCTGGCCCACGCGCCGCTGGACACCGATATCGTCACACGATCGCTGTTGATGTTCCGACTGGGCGAAGAGTGGCTGGGCCTGACCACCCGCAGTCTGGTGGAAGTGGCGCCGTTGCAGCCGATTCACTCGCTGCCCCACCAGCGCTCGCGGGCCTTGTTGGGCGTGGCGAATGTGCGCGGGGCCTTGGTGGCCTGCCTGTCGCTGGTGGAACTGTTGGACCTGGAACCCGGCGGGGCAGTGGTGGCCGGCGCGCGGGTCATGCCGCGCATGTTGATCGTCGCGGCCCAGGGCGGTCCGGTAGTGGTGCCGGTGGACGAGGTGGACGGCATTCACGCCATTGATGAGCGCGTCCTGGGCGCGGCCTCGCAATCGGCGGCCAAGTACACCCGTGGCGTATTGAAGTTCAAGGGCCGCAGCCTGCGCTGGCTGGACGAAGAACAATTGTTGTCCGCCATGACCCGGAGCCTGTCATGACCCCTGATCAAATGCGTGACGCCTCGTTGCTGGAGTTGTTCAGCCTGGAAGCCGAAGCCCAGACTCAGGTGCTCAGCGCCGGCCTGCTGGCCCTGGAACGCGACCCGACCCAGGCCGATTATCTTGAATCGTGCATGCGCGCGGCCCATTCCCTCAAGGGCGCGGCGCGGATCGTTGGCGTGAACGCCGGGGTCAGCGTGGCGCATGTCATGGAGGATTGCCTGGTCAGCGCCCAGGAGCGTCGCCTGGTCCTGCGCGCCGAGCACATCGACGCCTTGCTGCAAGGCACCGACCTGTTGACGCGAATTGCCACGCCAGGCAACAGCGTCGGAGCCCAGGACGTCGATGCGTATGTGGCGTTGATGGGGCAACTGCTCGATCCTGCCGCTGCGCAAGCGCCTGTCGTGTCGCCGCGAATCGAGATGCAAGCGGAGGCTTTTCGCGTTGAGCCGGCCGAGGCAGAACCGCTCGCGGCAACGGAACCGCTGCCCAAGGGGAAGCGGGTCACCGAAGGGGGCGAGCGGGTCTTGCGGGTCACCGCCGAGCGCCTCAATAGCCTGTTGGACCTGTCCAGTAAATCCTTGGTGGAAACCCAGCGCCTCAAGCCCTGGCTGGCGACGATGCAGCGGCTCAAGCGCCAACAGAGCAACGGCTTGCGGGCCTTGGAAGAGCTGAATGTGCACCTCAAGGAACATGCGTTGAGTTTGCAGGCCGAGGAAGCGCTCAACGACGCCCGCCGTTTGCTGGCCGAAACCCAGCAATTGCTGGCGCAGAAAACCGCGGAGATGGACGAGTTCGCCTGGCAGGCCGGTCAGCGAGCACAGGTGTTGTACGACACGGCGCTGGCCTGTCGCATGCGACCGTTTGCCGATGTGCTCTCCGGCCAGGCCCGGATGGTCCGTGACCTGGGGCGCAGCCTGGGCAAGCAGGTGCGCCTGGAGATTGAGGGTGATAAAACCCAGGTCGACCGCGACGTGCTGGAAAGACTCGAAGCGCCGCTGACCCATCTGCTGCGCAACGCCGTAGACCATGGCATCGAATCTCCGGAGCAACGGGTGCTGGCCGGCAAGCCCGCCGAAGGCCTGATCCGCTTGCGCGCCTCCCATCAGGCTGGCCTGCTGGTGCTGGAACTGGCGGACGACGGCGCCGGTGTGGACCTGGAACGGGTGCGGCGCAGCGTCGTCGAACGAGGGCTTTCCCCTGAGCAGACCGCAGCCAATTTGAGCGAAGAGGAACTGCTGACGTTCCTGTTCCTGCCCGGCTTCAGCCTGCGCGACACCGTCACTGAGGTGTCCGGGCGCGGCGTCGGCCTGGACGCCGTCCAGCATATGGTCCGGCAGTTGCGCGGCGCGGTGGTGCTGGAGCAGACAGCGGGCGAGGGCAGCCGCTTCCATCTTGAGGTGCCGCTGACGCTCTCAGTGGTGCGCAGCCTGGTGGTGGAAGTCGGCGGGGAAGCCTACGCCTTTCCCCTGGCTCACATCGAGCGCATGTGCGATCTCGCTCCTGAGGACATTGTGCAGGTCGAAGGGCGCCAGCACTTCTGGCACGAAGGGCGGCATGTCGGGCTGGTCGCCGCCAGTCAGTTGCTCAATCGTCCGGCATCACAGAACAGCAGCCAGGCGCTCAAGGTCGTGGTGATCCGTGAGCGCGAGGCCATCTACGGCGTGGCGGTCGAACGGTTCATCGGTGAGCGCACGCTGGTGGTCCTGCCCCTGGACGAACGCCTGGGCAAGATCCAGGACATCTCCGCCGGGGCCTTGCTGGACGATGGTTCGGTGGTGCTGATCGTCGATGTCGAAGACCTGCTGCGCTCGGTGGACAAGTTGCTCGACACCGGGCGCCTGGAACGCATCGCCCGCCAGAACCAGACGCAGACACCGCGCAAGCGGATCCTGGTGGTGGACGACTCCCTGACCGTGCGCGAGCTGCAACGCAAGCTGTTGCTCAATCGTGGGTATGACGTGGCGGTGGCCGTGGACGGCATGGACGGCTGGAACGCGCTGCGAGCGGAGGATTTCGACCTGCTGATCACCGACATCGACATGCCGCGCATGGACGGCATCGAGCTGGTGTCGCTGTTGCGGCGCGATAACCGTCTGCAGTCGCTGCCGGTGATGGTGGTGTCTTACAAGGATCGTGAAGAAGATCGTCGCCGTGGCCTGGATGCCGGCGCTGACTATTATCTAGCCAAGGCCAGTTTCCATGACGACGCCTTGCTTGATGCCGTCGTCGAATTGATCGGAGGAGCACGCGCTTGAAGATCGCCATCGTCAATGACATGCCCCTGGCGGTCGAAGCCCTGCGCCGTGCCCTGGCTTTCGAGCCGGCGCACCAGTTGGTCTGGGTGGCCGCCAACGGTGCCGAGGCGGTTCAGCGTTGCGCCGAATACACCCCGGACCTGATTCTGATGGACCTGCTCATGCCCATCATGGATGGCGTGGAGGCGACCCGGCGGATCATGGCCGAAACCCCGTGCGCCATTGTGATTGTCACCGGTGACAGCCAGCAGAACGTTCACCGGGTGTTCGAAGCCATGGGGTATGGCGCGCTGGATGTGGTTGATACCCCTACCTTGGGGGTGGGCAACCCCGCGGATGCGGCGGCACCGCTGCTGCGCAAGATCACCAACATCGGTTGGCTGATCGGTGAGCGCAATCACGGTGAGCGCGCTGCGCCGGCTGCGCAGCGGATGTCGGTGTCACGCAATAGCCTGATTGCCATCGGGTCGTCGGCGGGTGGGCCGGCCGCGCTGGAGATCCTGCTCAAGGGCCTGCCCCGTCATTTCGCCCCGGCCATTGTGCTGGTCCAGCATGTGGACGAGGTGTTTGCTGCGGGCATGGCCCAATGGCTGAGCAGTGCGTCAGGCCACCAGGTGCGCCTGGCCCGGCACGGCGAGCCGCCGCAAAGCGGTACGGTGCTGCTGGCCGGCACCAACCACCATCTGCGCCTATTGAAAAACGGCACCCTGGCCTACACCGCCGAGCCGGTCAACGAGATCTACCGGCCGTCCATCGACGTATTTTTCGAGAGCGTCGCCCACTTCTGGAGCGGTGACGCGGTAGGCGTTTTGCTCACTGGCATGGGCCGCGACGGTGCCCAAGGGCTTAAACTCATGCGCCAGCAGGGCTATCTGACCATCGCCCAGGACCAGCAGAGCAGCGCGGTGTACGGCATGCCCAAAGCGGCCGCGGCCATCGACGCGGCTGCGCAGATTCTTGCGCTGGACCATATAGCGCCACGGTTAGTGGAGATTTTTACCCAATGAAGAACCCCGGCAGCCTTGTCCACCAGCCGTATTCAGGTGAGTTCCCATGAGTGATTTACAGCTCGACGATTTCAAGCGTGACGAGAACGCGGCCATGGTCTTGCTCGTCGACGACCAGGCGATGATCGGCGAGGCGGTGCGGCGCGGGCTGGCCAATGAAGAGAACATCGACGTTCACTTCTGCGCCGACCCACACCAGGCCATCGCCCATGCGGTCCGCATCAAGCCAACGGTGATCCTCCAGGACCTGGTGATGCCCGGTCTTGATGGCTTGAGCCTGGTGCGCGAATACCGTAACCATCCGGCGACCCGGGATATTCCGATCATTGTCCTGTCCACCAAGGAGGACCCGCTGGTCAAAAGCGCGGCGTTCGCCGCCGGGGCCAACGATTACCTGGTCAAGTTGCCGGACAACATCGAACTGGTGGCGCGCATTCGCTACCACTCGCGGTCCTACATGATGCTGCTGCAACGCGATGCGGCCTATCGCGCCCTGCGGGTCAGCCAGCAGCAACTGCTCGACACCAATCTGGTGCTGCAACGGCTGATGAATTCCGACGGTCTGACCGGGCTGTCCAACCGCCGGCACTTCGATGAATACCTGGAGCTGGAGTGGAGAAGGGCGCTGCGGGACCAGTCCCAGCTCTCGCTGTTGATGATCGACGTGGATTACTTCAAGTCCTTCAACGACAATTTCGGCCACCTGGAGGGGGACGAAGCCCTGCGCAAGGTCGCCACGGCGATCCGTGATGCGTGCAGTCGTCCGTCCGACCTGCCGGCCCGTTACGGCAGCGAGGAGTTCGCCCTGGTCTTGCCCAGCACCTCGGCTGGCGGCGCGCGGTTGATGGCCGAAAAGCTGCGCCAGAGCGTCGTTGCCCTGAACATCCCCCACATCACGCCTCATGAGGGGGCGAACCTGACTGTCAGCGTTGGCGTCTCGACCTTCACGCCACAGCAAGGTGGCGATTGCCGCCAGCTGATTTCGGCGGCGGACAAAGGGCTGTACACGGCCAAGCACAATGGGCGTAATCGGGTGGGTATCGAGTAGTGCGTCCGGCCGGCTGGAGAGTTCTTGTGGCGAGGGAGCTTGCTCCCGCTGGGGCGCGTAGCGGCCCCTAAACCAGATAACTCGGTGAGTCAGGTTGACTGAGCTGTGTTTTTTTAGGGCTGCTGCGCAGCCCAGCGGGAGCAAGCTCCCTCGCCACAAGAATTGGTGTCCCTAAAGCCGCCAGGCGGGCTGCCGCTGGCGCTTGATTACGTTATACTCGCCGGCTTTCAAAAGTTCGCCAACGAGTGCTGCCCGCCATGGAAATCAACCCGATCCTGAACACCATCAAGGACCTGTCCGAGCGCTCCGAAACTATTCGGGGGTATCTTTGACTACGATCAAAAGCATGAGCGTCTGACCGAAGTCAATCGCGAGCTTGAAGATCCGAATGTCTGGAACAACCCGTCGTACGCCCAGGAACTGGGCCGCGAGCGCGCTGCGCTGGCGCAGATCGTCGAGACCCTGGATGAAATGTCCAGCGGCCTGGCCGACTGCCGCGACCTGTTGGACATGGCTGTCGAAGAAAACGATGAAGGTGCCGTCGGCGATGTCGTCGCCGAGCTGACACGCCTCGAGGAGGCGTTGGCCAAGCTGGAATTCCGGCGCATGTTCAGTGGCGAGATGGATGCCAACAACGCCTACCTGGACATCCAGGCCGGTTCCGGCGGCACCGAAGCCCAGGACTGGGCCAACATCCTGCTGCGCATGTACCTGCGCTGGGCCGACAAACGCGGCTTCGACGCGACCATCATGGAACTGTCGGCCGGTGAAGTCGCCGGAATCAAGGGTGCCACCGTGCACATCAAGGGCGAATACGCCTTTGGCTGGCTGCGCACCGAGATCGGCGTCCATCGCCTGGTGCGCAAAAGTCCGTTCGACTCCGGTAACCGTCGTCACACGTCGTTCTCGGCGGTGTTCGTTTCGCCGGAAATCGATGACAACATCGAAATCGACATCAACCCGTCGGACCTGCGCATCGACACTTACCGTTCCTCCGGGGCCGGTGGCCAGCACGTTAACACCACCGACTCGGCCGTACGGATTACCCACGTACCGACCAACACCGTGGTCAGTTGCCAGAACGAACGCTCCCAGCACGCGAACAAAGACACCGCGATGAAAATGCTGCGGGCCCGTTTGTACGAGCAGGAAGTGCAGAAGCGCAACGCGGCGTCCCAGGCCCTGGAAGACACCAAGTCGGACATCGGCTGGGGTCACCAGATCCGTTCGTATGTACTTGACGCCTCGCGGATCAAGGACCTGCGCACCAGCATCGAACGCAGCGACTGTGACAAGGTGCTCGACGGCGACATCGACGAATACCTGATCGCCAGCCTCAAACAAGGGCTGTAACGCGACCCCCATGCGGCGGACAGGCACGCTTCCAACCAGGAGCGAGGCCTGGCCGCAAACTCCGGCCCGGGGCCGGGGGCAACGAACCTGTGATGGAATCTTTAAAGACATGAGCGACCTAGAACTCGACCCGCAAGCCCTGCAACAGGAAGAAAACTCCCTGATCGCCCTGCGCAAGGAAAAGCTTGCTGCCGAGCGCGCCAAGGGCCAGGCCTTCCCCAACGACTTCCGCCGCGACGCCTACTGCGACGTCTTGCAGAAGCAGTATGCGGACAAGACCAAGGAAGAGCTGGCCGAGGCGGCGATTCCAGTCAAGGTGGCCGGTCGTATCATGCTCAACCGTGGTTCGTTCATGGTGATCCAGGACATGACCGGGCGCATCCAGGTCTACGTCAACCGCAAGACCCTGCCGGAAGAAACCCTGGCCGCCGTCAAGACCTGGGACCTGGGCGACATCATTGCCGCCGAAGGCACCCTGGCCCGTTCCGGCAAGGGCGACCTGTACGTCGAAATGACCAACGTGCGCCTGCTGACCAAGTCCCTGCGCCCACTGCCGGACAAGCACCACGGCCTGACCGACACCGAGCAACGCTATCGTCAGCGTTACGTCGACCTGATCGTCAACGAAGACGTGCGCCAGACCTTCCGCGTGCGCTCGCAGGTCATCGCCCACATCCGCAGCTTCCTGATGAAGCGTGACTTCCTTGAAGTCGAAACGCCGATGCTGCAGACCATCCCCGGCGGTGCGGCGGCCAAGCCGTTCGAAACCCACCACAACGCCCTGGACATGGAAATGTTCCTGCGTATCGCGCCAGAGCTGTACCTCAAGCGCCTGGTGGTGGGTGGCTTCGAGAAAGTCTTCGAGATCAACCGCAACTTCCGTAACGAAGGCGTTTCGACCCGGCACAACCCCGAGTTCACCATGCTCGAGTTCTACCAGGCCTACGCCGACTACGAAGACAACATGGACCTGACCGAGGAGCTGTTCCGCGAACTGGCGCAGCTGGTGCTCGGGACCACCGACGTGCCGTACGGCGACAAGGTGTTCCATTTCGGCGAACCGTTCGTGCGCCTGTCGGTGTTCGACTCGATCCTCAAGTACAACCCGGACATCACCGCGGCCGACCTGCAGGACATCGAAAAGGCCCGCGCCATCGCCAAGAAGGCCGGCGCCAAGGTGCTCGGCTTCGAGGGTCTGGGCAAGCTGCAAGTGATGATTTTCGAAGAGTTGGTCGAGCACAAGCTGGAGCAGCCGCATTTCATCACCCAGTACCCGTTCGAAGTGTCGCCGCTGGCCCGTCGCAATGACGAGAACCCAAGCGTGACCGACCGTTTCGAGCTGTTCATCGGTGGTCGCGAAATCGCCAACGCCTACTCCGAGCTCAACGACGCAGAAGATCAGGCAGAGCGTTTCATGGCCCAGGTGGCCGACAAGGACGCCGGCGACGACGAGGCCATGCACTACGATGCCGACTTCGTTCGCGCCCTTGAGTACGGCATGCCGCCGACGGCCGGCGAAGGCATCGGCATCGATCGCCTGGTGATGTTGCTGACCAACTCACCGTCGATCCGGGATGTCATTCTTTTCCCGCACATGCGGCCCCAAGCGTAAGTGTTTCAATTAAAAAGCCGCCTCGAACAGGCGGCTTTTTATTGCCTGTCTGGTACAAACGTATCAATTGGTTAATTTTGAAATAGCGAGGAAAGACCTGTCGTGAATCGTGTAATGGCTCCAGAAGGTGCGGCGGGCGTCGCCACTGCTGTCGCTGAAAGTGTTCAGTACCAGGGTCGCAAGGCCAGCCGGCAGGGCAGTGAACAGCGTCGCCAGGAGATTCTCGATGCGGCCATGCGCATTGTGGTGCGTGATGGTGTGCGGGCGGTACGCCACCGCGCCGTGGCCGCCGAAGCGGGTGTGCCGCTGTCGGCCACGACTTATTATTTCAAGGACATCGATGACCTGTTGACCGATACCTTCGCCCAGTACGTGGAGCGCAGCGCGGCGTTCATGGCCAAGTTGTGGACCAACAATGAAGGCCTGCTGCGGGAGATGGTTGCCTACGGAGACGGCAGCGCCGAATCCCGCTCGCAGCTGGCGGACGACATCGCCCGGATGACCGCCGACTACGTGCAGCATCAATTGCACAGCCGGCGCGAATACCTGATGGCGGAACAGGCTTTTCGTCAGGAAGCGCTGCTCAACCCGCGCCTGGCGGAGCTGGTGCGCTCTCACCAGCAGATCCTGTTGCACGGCACTTGTCAGTTTTTCCAGGTTTTGGGCTCGCGTGAACCCCAGCAGGATGCCAAAGTGTTGACGGCGATTATCGGACGGATGGAATATCAAGGCTTGCTCAATGGCGCCGAGCCGGTAGCGGCAGAAGAAATGCTCGGCATCCTGACCCGCTACATGCATCTGGTATTGGCGTCGGTTTAGTTTTTCAGGAGCACCACATGTGGCGAGGGAGCTTGCTCCCGCTGGGCTGCGTAGCGGCCCCTTTTGTGAGCGCTGCGCACTCAAGCGGGAGCAAGCTCCCTCGCCACAAAGGCTCCTCACAAAGACTAGGCGTCGTATGCCATAGGGAGTTCAAATGAAAGCCTGGCGTGCCGTTGTAATGGCCGTGTCGTTGCTGCTGCTCAGTGGCTGCCTGGTGTCCTTCAAGGCGCCGTTGCCCGACAGCGAAGCCGCGCCCCAAGGGCTGGTCGGCCACTGGACCAGTACCAACGCCTGGGGCGAGCCGCTCAACCTGGAGTTGGATGAAGTGGGGCCGCGCCGGTATCAAGCCGTCACCTACTTCAGGGCCAGGCCGCTGGAGCGCGAAGCCATCCCGGTGACCGTCTCCCGTCACGGCAGCCGTTGGTATCTGTCGGCCAAGGTGCCGGCCCGCTATGGAGGGCATTTCGTGATCGCCGGTTTTGAACTGACCGACAAGCAGGAACTGGTGATCTACAACCTGGATATGGATCAGATCAACCAGGCCATCAGCCATAAGATCCTCAGTGGCCAGCCGAACCAGAGCGAAGAAGGTGACGGCGTGCTGGTGGACAGCGACATGGGTACGGTTTTCCGTTACCTCGACGACCCGGCCAACTCCGATGTGTTCTCGGAGGCCGTGCGCTACCAGCGGCTGGTCAAATCCCAATAATTGCAACAAGCGGACGTTTTTTCACAGGAGTTCCGGGTGGACGATTACCAGCAGACGATACGCACCTTGTCCGATCGCATTGTGCTGGCGCAAACGCCGATTCGCATTCTCGACGCAGTAAAGTGGGACGAAAGCATCCGCAAGGGTTTCCTCAAGGCCAAGGGCAAGGAAATGCCCGCCGTGGACCGCGACTATTACCTCAACCGGCCCCTGTCGTTCGATTCCAGCAAAGTGAAGCTCGAATTCCAGAACATCGAACGTGACATCACCCGTCAGCTCGGGCAGTTCAACCCGGTCGGCCAGATCATGCGTCGCATGTGCAAGGAATACCGCATGGTGGTGCGCATGCTCGAAGCACGCGGCACCGAGGATTTCGGGCTGATCTCCCAGGAGTTGTACGGGGCCGCTTCCGATGCGTTCCATGCCGGCGACCCGACCCTGGCTGACCTGGGCTTGATGCTGTCCGATTACCTGAACAACATTGATGGCCGTGGCGACCTGAAGGACGAGCCGAAGATTCTGACCGCCCAGGACGCTGTCAGCCTGCTGCAGCATCGGCTCAACCGGGTTTTTGGTGAGGCCGAGGAAACCATCCGGGTGTTCGAGTCCGACGGGATCGTGGCCGATGCGGCGGCTGGCGCCGATTACATCAAGATTCGCACTGATGCGATGTTCAACGACCGTGACGTTCGGGCCCTGGAAGTCCATGAAGGTCTGGTGCACGTCGGCACCACCCTCAATGGCCTGAATCAGCCGATCTGCACCTTCCTGTCCAAGGGGCCACCCTCGTCCACGGTGACCCAGGAAGGCCTGGCGATCCTGATGGAGATCATCACCTTCGCCTCTTACCCAAGTCGCCTGCGCAAGCTGACCAATCGCACCCGGGCCATTCACATGGTGGAGGAGGGGGCGGACTTTCTGCAGATATACGAGTTCTTCCGTGAGCAGGGCTTTGAGATGGGCGAAAGCTACGGCAACGCCAGCCGGGTTTTCCGTGGTTCGGTGCCGACCGGTCTGCCATTCACCAAAGACTTGTCCTACCTCAAGGGCTTCATCATGGTTTACAACTACATTCAGCTGGCCGTACGCAAAGGCAAGCTGGAGCAGGTGCCGCTGTTGTTCTGCGGTAAAACCACCCTTGAAGACATGCGCACGATGCGCCAACTCGTGGACGAAGGCTTGGTCGTGCCGCCCAAATACCTGCCGGAACAGTTCCGCGACATGAACGCGCTGTCGGCCTGGATGTGTTTCTCCAACTTCCTCAACCACCTGAGCCTGGACCGGATCGAAGCGGATTATTCCAATATCCTCTGAATACAATGTGGTTGAAAATGTGGGAGCGAGCCTGCTCGCGATTGCGATGTTCCAGTCAACATTGATGTTGACCGTTCTACCGCAATCGCGAGCAGGCTCGCTCCCACAGGGGACGGTGTTTCATTTATTTTTTGCGAGGTTTCACCGGATGCGAACCCTCGGCATCTTATGCCTGCTGCTGACCCTGAGCGGTTGCAGTTCCCTGCTGTTCTACCCCGAACGCGGCCTGCCCTTTACCCCGGAACGGGCCAAGCTCGACTACCGCGACGTCACCCTGACCACCGCCGACGGTGTCAGGCTCCACGGCTGGTGGCTGCCGGTCAAGCCAGGGGTGGAGGTCAAGGGCACCGTACTGCACTTGCACGGCAACGGCGGCAACCTGGCCTGGCATCTGGGGGGGAGCTGGTGGTTGCCCGAGCAGGGTTACCAGGTATTGATGGTGGATTACCGCGGTTACGGCCGCTCCGAAGGCGAGCCGAGCCTGCCGGCGATCTATCAGGACATCGACGCAGCGTTCAAATGGCTCGACCAGGCGCCACAGGTTCAAGGCAAGCCGCTGGTGCTGCTCGGCCAGAGCCTGGGCGGCGCGCTGGCGGTGCATTACCTGGCCGATCATCCCGAGCGTCAGCCGCAACTCAAGGCCCTGGTGCTCGATGGCGTGCCCGCCAGTTATCGCGACGTAGGGCGTTTCGCCCTGAGTACTTCATGGCTGACCTGGGCATTGCAGGTGCCGCTGTCCTGGCTGGTGCCCGACGGTGACAGTGCAATCGGTTCGGTGGCGCAATTGAAGGGCGTACCGAAATTGATCTACCACAGCCTCGATGACCCCATCGTGCCTCTTTCCAACGGCATCCGTCTGTATCAAGCTGCGCCGCCGCCCCGGGTCCTGCAACTGACTCGCGGTGGGCATGTGCAGACATTCGCCGACCCGGTCTGGCGAACGGTGATGCTGCGCTATCTCGACGACCCCTGGCACTTCGACGGCCTGCGCCGCCTGGGCGAGATCCCGAATTATCCGAAATCATCCGTTGAATCTTCAGAGAGCCCGCAATGAGCGAAGAACGTAACGCCATCCCCCTGATCATCACCGGTATCTGCAGCATCCTCGGCACCGTCGCGGTGCTCTGGTACTACGGCTACCTGCACTTCGCCAAGCCCGAGGATGCGTTGCTGCTCAACGAGTTCACCATGCTCAAGACCGTGCCGGGCGAAGACTACAAAGTCGCCCTGGAACCGGCTCCGCAAGTTGCCCAGTGCATTGATGGCGTACTGGTGCTGTTCGACACCGAACAGAAAGGCCTGACCGGCGTGCTGATCAATGAGAAAAAGCGTGCGGTGCGCTGCATGGGGCAGGAGACGCCGCAGAAGCTTGAGCCATAACCCAGCCTCAATTTCCCTGTGGGAGCGAGCCTGCTCGCGATAGCGGTGGACCAGTTGCAACTGCATTGACTGACCCACCGCTATCGCGAGCAAGCTCGCTCCCACAAGGGAAATGTGTTGGCCGATAAAAAAGCCCCGCCTGATCACGTCAGGCGGGGCTTTTGCTTGCAGTCAGCCGATCAGTTGGCGCTCATGGTCGAGCGCGGGGCGACTGGCTGGTTGTCGTTGGAGATGGTCACCTCGACCCGACGGTTCATCGCACGGCCCGAGACGCTGGTGTTGTCCGCTACCGGGAATTCCTTGCCGTAACCCTGGGTCACGATGCGCGCCGGGTCGACGCCCATTTTCACCAGAGCCATACGCACGGAGCTGGCGCGGCGCTCGGACAGCGACTGGTTGTAGGAGTCCGAACCGGTGCTGTCGGTGTAACCTTCGACAATCACCTTGCGGTCGGGATTTTCCTGGAGGAACTGGGCCAGTTTATTCACGTTGACCAGGCCGCTGGAACGCAGCTCGGACTTGTTGGTGGCGAACAGCACGTCACCGAAGGTCACCAGCGTGCCGCGTTCGGTTTGCTTGGCGTTGAGGCTGTCTTGCAGTTGCTTGATCTGCGCGTTACGGGCCTCGAGCAGTGCGCGGGCGCGTTCATCACCGGCGTTTTTCAGCTCGGCTTCAGCGGTGCGCAGGGCGATGGTCTGCTTGGCCACCTCCACGCGCTGGTTGGTCAGATAGGCCAACTGGTCGACCTTGGCTTCATCTTCCTTGTCCATGTAAGCCTTGTCGGCTTTGGCCAGGAAGTCGGCGGCGTCCTTGGTTTCCAGAGCTGCAACCTTGGTCGCCGCCGGGTCAGCCTGCAGACCGTTGTAGTTGGTACGGGCCTGTTCCAGATTAGCGTTCGGATCTGTGGAACACGCGGCCAGCGAGACGCAGGCGGCCAGCAGGGCGGGGATCATCAAGTGTTTGTGCATCATAGTCTGTCGTCCTTTTATCAATGAGAAGTACGTCGCGGCGTGAACGGCTTACTGAAGCTTGTTCATGCCTTCCTGACGCAGTTCCTGAACCCCTTTCTGGGAGTCCTTGAGAGCCTGTTCGGCCTTGGCGGCCTGGGCCTTGCGCTCAGCGACGCGGGCGTCCCACTCGGCCTGCTCGGCCAGACGCTTGGCTTCTTCGTAGTTCTTGTCGTGCATCGCGATCTCGGCCTGCTTGAGCTTGTCCTGGGCCGACTTCATTTCCACGGCGGCGAATTCGGTACCGCCGGCGCTGACGGCGCTGTTGACCGCCGATTGGGTCACCGCGTACTGCTCCGAGGGCGGGTTGCCGGCGCAACCGGCGAGGATGAAGCTGCTACCGATAGCCAGGGCAGCCAACTTCAGGCCGCGCAGGCCAGTGGATGAGGGTTTGGCAGTGCAGGTATTCATAGGCTTCAACTCCATTGGAAAACTCCTGAAAAAACTACAGATCCATGCTGGGACCGAAGCCGGGACGTCTGTTTCGGCGCTGGCGCCGGGGCGCGTTTATTTAAACGACCGTTCCAGTATGGTTACTCGGTGTGACCTGAGGCGTTTTTCAAAAGTTCAGCGAGGATGGCCAATCGCCAAAAGTTTTGCTGACTGATTGGTCAGCGCCAGAAAAGCTGAACTTTCAAGGCGCGTAGCGGTATTCCCGGCGTAGGAGCCGTGCGTTTTTTGTGGGGGACGCGTGTAGGAACTGGCGAAGGTTGCGATCTTTTGACCTGGCGTCTGGGAAAGATCGCAGCCCCCGCTCCTAAAGAAATTTAGTGTTTGGACTTGTCGTTCTGCGAGGAGAGTTGATGCAGATGACGCCGCGACAGAGCGAGAAAACGCGGGGTCGGGCCGACGTCTTCGTAGAGCGGGTCGCCCTCTTCATCGGTGGCCACCACTTGCGAGCCCTTGATGTAAGGGAAGCTGGCTTCCAGTTCTTCCAGCGCCGCCCCGATCAATTCGCCGAGCAGTTCCTCGGGTTGGCGCTTGGGGTACATCTCGCAGATCGCCGCCAGTCGTGCGGCGGCCTCCACGTCCAGGTGAATGGTGTAGCCGGTCTGGGTCAGGCAACCCTTGGCGTTTTCTTCCCAGTGTTGGGCGAGCTCACGGATTTTCATGATGGCCTCAATAGCCCGCGGATGGCAGGCGCGCAGAGTGACAAGCCGTTGTGTGGCTTACTGTTAAGACTAGCTTTGTCCGACAAGGTTTAATGTCCCCTCGTCGCTTGTCATAAACGTCTTGCGTCGGCACTCTCTGTAAAACGTCTAACCCAAGAGCTGTCCGGACCTTTTGCTGGAGAACTGCTGATGACCGATATCGATGCACGCTTGCGCGAGGATGTTCACCTGCTCGGCGAGCTGCTGGGCAACACCATCCGCGAACAGTACGGGGACAGGTTTCTCGACAAGATCGAGCAGATCCGCAAGGGTGCCAAGGCCGATCGACGCGGCTCCATGGACGCCGAACTGAGCGCCAGCCTCAATCAGTTGGGCGAGGACGAACTGCTGCCGGTGGCGCGGGCGTTCAATCAGTTCCTCAACCTGGCCAACATCGCCGAGCAGTATCAACTTATCCACCGACGCGAAGAGTCCAAACCGGCACCGTTCGAGGCGCGGGTGTTGCCCGAACTGCTTGCTCGATTGCGGGCCGAGGGCCATGGCGCCGAGTCCCTGGCGCGGCAATTGGGACGGCTGGAAATCGAGCTGGTGCTCACCGCTCACCCCACGGAAGTGGCCCGGCGCACGCTGATCCAGAAATACGATGCCATCGCCGCGCAACTGGCGGCCCAGGACCACCGCGATCTCACCAGCGCCGAACGTGCGCAAATCCACGAGCGTCTGCAACGGCTGATCGCCGAAGCCTGGCACACCGAAGAAATACGCCGCACCCGGCCGACCCCGGTGGACGAGGCCAAGTGGGGCTTTGCGGTGATCGAACATTCGCTGTGGCAAGCCATTCCCAATTACCTGCGCAAGGCCGATCAGGCCCTGCATGCCGCCACCGGCTTGCGCCTGCCGCTGGAGGCTGCACCGATCCGCTTTGCCTCGTGGATGGGCGGCGACCGGGATGGCAACCCCAATGTCACCGCTGCGGTAACCCGCGAAGTGCTGTTGCTGGCGCGGTGGATGGCGGCGGATCTGTACCTGCGCGACGTTGACCACCTAGCGGCTGAGCTGTCCATGCAAAAAGCCAGCGAGGCTTTGCGCGCCCAGGCCGGTGATAGCGCTGAACCCTACCGTGCCGTGCTCAAGCAATTGCGTGAACGCCTGCGCGCCACGCGCAATTGGGCGCACGCGTCCCTGAAAGTCACTACCCCAGCCTCTGCCGATGTGTTGCAGAACAACCGCGAACTGCTGGACCCGCTGGAGCTTTGCTACCAGTCCCTGCACGAGTGCGGCATGGGCGTGATCGCCGACGGGCCGCTGCTCGACTGCTTGCGCCGGGCGGTGACGTTCGGGTTGTTCCTGGTGCGCCTCGATGTACGCCAGGACTCCACGCGCCACAGCGCAGCCATGACTGAAATCACTGACTACCTGGGCCTGGGCCGCTATGAGGACTGGAGCGAGGAGCAGCGCATCAGCTTTCTGCTGGAGGAGCTGAACAACCGGCGTCCGCTTTTGCCCGCACATTTCAAACCGTCGGCCGATACGGCGGAAGTCCTGGCCACGTGCCGGGAAGTGGCGGCGGCGCCGGCGGCGTCCCTGGGCTCGTACGTGATCTCGATGGCGGGCGCCGCTTCCGATGTGCTCGCGGTGCAGCTCTTGTTGAAAGAGGCCGGCGTGTTGCGACCTATGCGGGTGGTGCCGCTGTTCGAGACCCTGGCCGACTTGGACAACGCCGGGCCGGTGATCGAGCAATTGTTGCTGCTGCCGGGCTATCGATCGCGGCTGCAAGGGCCTCAGGAGGTGATGATCGGCTATTCCGATTCGGCCAAGGATGCCGGCACGACAGCGGCGGCCTGGGCACAGTATCGAGCCCAGGAACGGCTGGTGGACATTTGTCGCGAACAGCAAGTCGAACTGCTGTTGTTCCATGGCCGCGGAGGCACCGTGGGGCGTGGCGGCGGTCCGGCTCACGCGGCGATTCTGTCGCAACCGCCGGGTTCGGTGGCCGGGCGGTTCCGTACCACTGAGCAGGGTGAAATGATTCGTTTCAAATTTGGCCTGCCGGACATCGCCGAACAGAATCTCAATCTGTACCTCGCCGCCGTGCTGGAAGCGACACTGCTGCCACCGCCGCCACCCACTCCTCAGTGGCGTCATCTGATGGATGAACTGGCGGCCGACGGGGTCAAGGCTTACCGCGCCGTGGTGCGGGAAAATCCGCAATTCGTCGAGTACTTCCGCCAGTCCACACCGGAGCAGGAACTGGGCCGTCTGCCGCTGGGCAGCCGGCCGGCCAAGCGCCGGGCCGGAGGCATCGAAAGCCTGCGGGCGATCCCGTGGATCTTCGGCTGGACCCAGACGCGCCTGATGCTGCCGGCCTGGCTCGGTTGGGAGACCGCCCTGGGCAAGGCGCTGGAGCGCGGCGAGGGCGAGTTGCTGGGGCAGATGCGCGAGCAATGGCCGTTTTTCCGCACCCGCATCGACATGCTGGAGATGGTGCTGGCCAAGGCCGACGCGGACATCGCGCGCTCCTACGATGAGCGTTTGGTCGAACCTGGGTTGCTACCGTTGGGCGAGCATTTACGCGACCTATTGTCGCAGGCGTGCTCGGTGGTCCTGGGGTTGACCGGTCAGTCGCAGCTACTGGCACATAGCCCTGACACTCTGGAATTCATTCGCCTGCGCAACACCTACCTCGACCCGTTGCACCTGTTGCAGGCTGAACTGCTTGCCCGTTCGCGGCAGCAGGACGTTGCCCAGGGCAGCCCCGTGGAACAGGCGCTTCTGGTGTCTGTGGCGGGGATTGCCGCCGGTTTGCGCAACACCGGCTAAGGTTAAGCGGCGTACCGAAACGGCCCGCCCGGTATCCCCCGGGCGGAGGCCGGGTGGGCAGGGAGGAGGTCGGTCGGGCGACAGTTTGTTGTCCGGTTGCGACGATCGCCACCTCCTCCCAAGGTCGCGTCAGGCGCGGGTTCCTTCGACTTTCGGCGGCTTGTGTGGGTCGGGCCTGCTGTGTATCTTGATCAGCCTTTGGCCGTTTGGGCGGTCACGATCCTGTTTTCCGAGATTGGCCCCACGAGGCGAATCCGAGCGTTTACATAAAAAAATTGAGGAGCACATCGATGCGCGTCATTCTGCTGGGAGCTCCCGGGGCCGGTAAAGGTACTCAGGCAAAGTTCATCACCGAAAAATTCGGTATCCCGCAAATCTCCACTGGCGACATGCTGCGTGCCGCGGTCAAGGCCGGCACCGAGCTGGGCGTCAAGGCCAAGAGCATCATGGATGCCGGCGGCCTGGTGTCGGATGACCTGATCATCGCGCTGGTCCAGGATCGCATCGCTCAAGCCGATTGCGCCAACGGCTTCCTGTTCGACGGTTTCCCGCGCACCATTCCGCAGGCCGAAGCCTTGGTTACGGCTGGCGTGGAGCTGGATCACGTTGTCGAAATCGCCGTCGACGACGAGGAGATCGTTCAACGCATTGCTGGTCGTCGTGTCCACGAGCCGTCCGGCCGTGTCTACCACACCGTCTATAACCCGCCGAAACTCGCCGGCAAGGACGACATCACCGGTGAAGCACTGGTGCAGCGCAAGGACGACACCGAAGAAACCGTGCGCCATCGCCTGTCGGTCTACCACTCCCAGACCAAGCCGCTGGTGGAGTTCTACCAGAAGCTGTCCGCCAAGACCCAAGGCAAGCCCAAGTACAGCTACATCGCGGGCGTTGGTTCGGTTGAAGCGATCACCGGCAAGGTGCTTGAAGCACTGAGCTGACAAGTCTGCTGTGCAGCAAATAACAACGGCCCGCTTGCGGGCCGTTGTTGTTTATACTGGCGCACTTTTCCCCATCTGATTTACGGACACACCGATGAGCACCTTGCTGGCCCTGGATACCGCGACTGAAGCTTGCTCCGTTGCCTTGCTGCACGACGGCAAGGTCACGAGCCATTACGAGGTGATCCCGCGCTTGCACGCCCAGAAGCTGCTGCCGATGATCCAGCAATTGCTCAGCGATGCTGGGACCAACTTGCAGGCGGTGGATGCGATTGCCTTTGGTCGTGGGCCGGGAGCGTTCACTGGCGTGCGCATTGCCGTCGGCGTGGTGCAGGGCCTGGCGTTTGCCCTGGAGCGGCCGGTGCTGCCGGTGTCCAATCTGGCGGTACTCGCCCAGCGCGCCTTGCGTGAACAGGGCGTCAGCCAGGTCGCGGCGGCCATCGATGCGCGCATGGACGAGGTGTATTGGGGCTGCTACCGCGAGTCCGAGGGTGAGATGCGCCTGGTGGGCGCCGAAGCGGTGCTCCCCCCCGAAGGGGCGGCGTTGCCTGCCAACGCTAGCGGCGACTGGTTCGGCGCCGGTACCGGTTGGGGCTACGGCGAGCGGATTGCCGTCCCCCTCAGCGGCCAGGACGCCTCGATGCTGCCCCATGCCGAAGACCTGCTGACCCTGGCCCGCTTCGCCTGGGAGCGCGGCGAAGCCATCCCGGCCGACGATGCACAACCGGTGTATTTGCGGGACAAGGTTGCAACGCCCAAATCCGAACGGTAGGCACAGGCTTCGTGAGAGCAAAGTTTGCGCGATACGGGGGCCTCTGTTCTCCGGCGGACCGCGTCATCTTCATCGCGGGCAAGCCTTGCTCCTACAAAGTCATTTGCTCCCCCAAAAGTCACGCCCAATATTACCAGTCGTCATTTTTTCGAGCCGGTTTTAAACCTTTTTGACTTTATGTGCTCTAGTTATCACTTGCGCATTTGCGCGGCTGTGAAAGTGCCGCTAAATTGCCATCATTGATACCGAGCATTCTGTTATGCGTATAGACGGCGTTTCATCCCAGTCCTACCCCATCAAACGCAGGCCTCGTGCAGGCAAAGCTGCTGCGGATGAGTCCTTCGATGACGTCGATGGCGAACTGGAATTTCCGTCCGAAGAGCAACTGGCCGCCCGCGCTGCCAAAGCCTCGGCGCAACGCCTGAGCAATCTTCCGGCCCGTCAGCAAGACATGCTGTATCACCGCGCCATGAGCCGCAGTGTATCCGTGGCCCTGGCCAGCTACCTGAGCACTGCCGGTTTTGTTGACTGGGATATGGAAGTGCTGGGACTCGACCTCTACATCTGATGGGGTTGCCTTACTACCTGGGCTGCCCGTCCTGGAGCGAAAACGCCTGGCGCGATTATCTTTATCCGCAAGACGCCAAAAGCTCCGATTTCCTGAACCTCTATTCTCAAGTGTTCAATGCCGTGGAAGGCAATACGACCTTCTACGCCAGCCCCTCTGCAGCCATCGTTCAGCGCTGGGCGCAGACCATGCCCGAGCAGTTTCGCTTCACCGCCAAGTTGCCCGGTGAGATCAGCCACAATGGCGATTTGCGTGAGCACCTGACGGCCATCGAAACCTTCGTGCAATTGCTCAGCCCCCTGGGCGAACGGGTTTCACCGTTCTGGTTGCAGCTACCCAAGGCCTTTACCCCGAATCGCTTGCCAGAGCTGGCGGGCTTCATCGATGCTTTTGAGCGACCCTTGGCCGTGGAGGTCCGTCACGGTGACTTCTTTGCCAAAGGCGATGCCGAACGACAGCTCAACCGCCTGCTCCTTGATCGCGGGGTAGAACGCATCTGTCTGGATCCCCGGGCATTGTTCAGTTGCACCTCGACCGATCCTGCCGTGCTCCATGCTCAATCGAAGAAACCGCGCGTACCGCCCCGGCCGACCGCGTTCACCCACTGCCCGCAGGTGCGTTTCATCGGCCATCCAGTGCTGGAGGCCAACGAACCGTTCCTGACCCCCTGGGTGGAAAAAATCGCCGGGTGGATCGAAGAGGGGCGCACGCCTTATATCTTTCTGCACACCGCCGACAACGTGCTGGCGGCCAAACTCGCGCAACACTTTCATCGCCGATTGATGAGCCGTTTGCCTGGCTTGCCGGCCCTGCCTGAGCTATACAGAGAGCCCGCCGCCGAGCAACTGGGTTTGCTCTGAGGCAAAATTTCTCTGCCCAGGAGTGATTTCCATGGATGCGCAAACCCGTCGAGCCCAGGCCTTCAAAGCCTTGCATGAACGCGAAGGCGCGTTCGTCATTCCCAACCCGTGGGACGCCGGGTCGGCAAAGATGCTTGCCAGTCTCGGCTTCGAGGCCCTGGCCACCACCAGTGCCGGTTACGCTTTTTCCCTGGGACGGCCCGATGGTGCGACGGGGCTGGATGACACCCTGGCCAATGTCCGGGCGATTGTGGCGGCCACTGACTTGCCAGTGGCGGTCGATCTGGAGAACGGCTTCGCCGATGCCCCCGAGGCGTGCGCCAGCAGCCTGATCCGCGCGGCGCAGGCCGGCGCGGTGGGTGGCTCGATCGAAGATGCCACAGGGCGCGAAGACAGCCCGATCTATGGCTTCGAGCATGCCGTGGCGCGGGTTAAAGCTGCGGCTGACGCGGTGCGCAGTCTGCCGTATCCCTTTGTGCTGACCGCCCGGGCGGAGAATTTTCTGCACGGCAAGCCCGACCTGGATGACACCATTGCCCGCCTGAAGGCGTTCGCCGATGCCGGTGCCGACGTGCTCTATGCCCCAGGCTTGAGCTCGGCCGAGCAGGTGCTGGCGGTGGTCCGGGCGGTGGCGCCGAAACCGGTGAATGTGTTGATGTCCGGGGCGCTGGACCTGACAGTTGCGCAGCTGAGCGAGATGGGCGTCAAGCGCATCAGTGTCGGGTCCGCGCTGGCCCTGGCGGCGTATGGCGAGTTTTTCCGCGCCGCCGAGGAAATCCGCGAACAGGGCTCGTTCACCTTCACCCGTCGTTCGATGCCCTTCAACCAGGCCAACCAATTATTCAAGGGTTGAGGCCCGAGGCATTGTCGTGCGGGTTTTGAAAGGTTTTACGCTATTGGTGCTGGTTGTTGGCGTCGCAGTGCTGGGGGTATGGCGCGGTTGGCTGTCGGTGCCGGCACAATGGAATCCCTGGGCGCCCCTGGACGTCAATGCGCCGCCGAACCTGCTGACCCGTTACAAACTCATGGCCCTGCGCAACGATCCGCAGTTATGCGACCAGGCGCTCGCGACCTCGGGGCTGCGGGCCACCCGCCAGGCCGACAGCAGTCCCCAGGCCAGTTGCCCGCTGAGCAATGTGCTGAGGGTGCAGGGCGGCGAGGTGGCGTTGAGCAGCAGCTTCCTGGCCAGTTGCCCGCTGGCGGTGGCGTTCGCCTTGTTTGAACGTCACGCGCTGCAGCCGGCGGCGCTGGCGACCTATGGGCAGGAAGTGGTGCAGGTCGATCATCTGGGCAGTTTCGCCTGTCGCAATATGTACGGTCGGGAGAGCGGGGCGCGCAGCCAGCATGCCACGGCCAGTGCGCTGGATATCGCCGGGTTTCGCCTGGCGGACGGCCGTCGTGTGAACGTGCTCAAGGACTGGCCGAAGGACAACACCCACGCCCAATTCCTGCGCCAGGTGCGCGACGGTGCCTGTGACGTGTTCAATGTGGTCTTGAGTCCGGATTACAACGCGGCGCACCGCAACCATTTTCATCTGGATGTCGGGCCGTGGTGGATTTGCCGTTGATTCAGGCGGCGATGCGCAGGTTCTGCAACACGATCGGGCGTGCCCAGCGGGTATCGAAGTCCAGTTGCTTCTGCTGTGCCACCAGTTCCTCTTCCGGGAACGGCGGGAACGGCTTGTCCAGCAGGTCCAGTTCGAATTCGGCAATCGGCAGGTGCAGTGGACGTGGCTGAGGCGCAGGTCCCGGTTCTGGCAGCGGTTGGCCGGCGGCAAGCACCAGAGGGCGAACCCAGTTGCTTTCGAAGGTCTGCTGTTTTTGCTGGGTGGCGATTTCTTCCGGCGGGAACGGCGGGAAGGGTTTGTCCAGCAGGTCGAGTTCAAATTCAGCGATTGGCAGGAACAGCGGCTCAGGCGGTTTGACTTGGGTTTCTGTCACTTGGCAGTTGCGCTGGCTGACAATGTGCTCGAGCAATTCGGCGCCGAGGGTCGGTTCAACAGCCTCATCGAGGGCAACTGGCTGGTAGCTGCCAGGCGCCGGTGCGTTATCACCCAGTTGATCGGCCAGGGCCCGGGCAAAAAAATCCTGCCACAGGTGACTGACGCCGCTCAGGGCTTGGGTGTTGCGCAGGCTGTAATCGCCGTAAGGGGAGATGACGCCTATCGATGTGGATTGAATGTCTGACATTTTTCTCGGTCGACGCTCAGCTCTGGCAAAATGCCGTTCACCGTTGTTATCGGCCGTTTTTGCCGATCCTTAATTTTTTGAGCATGTTTCCAAGAATGAACAACTTCCATGAGTGATCAACCCGCGGCCTGCCGCATCCATGTTGAGGCCCTGGCCCCGGCCTTCCAGCCGCAGGCCGAGCACTGGGCACAGCGCCTTGACCTGCCGTTGCAGGTGGACGATGGCGAGTTTGCCTTGCAGGTCGGTGAGCAGGGGTTGCAATTGCAGCAACTGGGGCCGGATGCGCCGGGACCGGTGCGGGTGGACTTCGTCGAAGGCGGCGCGGCCCATCGCCGCTTGTACGGCGGCGGTAGCGGCCAGATGATCGCCAAAGCCGTCGGTGTGGCCCAGGGCGTACGTCCGCGTGTGCTGGATGCCACGGCCGGGTTGGGCAAGGATGCGTTTGTGCTGGCCAGCCTGGGCTGTGAAATGAGCCTGATCGAGCGCCAGCCGCTGATCGGCGCATTGCTTGAGGATGGCCTGGCCCGAGGCGCGGAGGACTTCGACGTGGCGCCGATCGTCGCCCGCATGCGGTTGCTCAAGGGCAATTCCATCGAGGTGATGCGCAACTGGCAAGGCGAGCCGCCCCAGGTGATCTACCTGGACCCGATGTTCCCTCATCGTGAGAAAACGGCCCTGGTGAAGAAGGAAATGCGCCTGTTCCGGCCGCTGGTGGGCGACGACCTGGACGCTCCGGCGTTGTTGGCCGCGGCCCTGGCCCTGGCGACTCACCGCGTCGTGGTCAAGCGCCCGCGCAAGGCACCGTGCATCGAAGGGCCAAAACCCAGCCACGGGCTCGAGGGTAAATCCAGCCGCTACGACATCTATCCCAAGAAGGCGCTCAAGGCCTGAGACCGCGTCGCCTCCATCGCGAGCAGGCTCGCTCCCACAGATGTGTGTTGTGTTAACTACACCTTACCCTGTGGGAGCGAGCCTGCTCGCGATGAGGCCCGCCCAGTCGGCGAGAATCTATCAGATGATCTGCGGCCGATAAGCGCGCATAAACAACCCCACCACTTCCTCGACATGAGCCTCGGCCGCTGCGGCTTCCAGCGGTGCGCCGCAGCCATACAGCAAGCGGAAATTCGCCGCACCCTTGATGAGGCAGAAGAAGTGTTCCGCCGCATTGCGCGGTTTGTCGATGCTCAGGGCGCCGCTCTGGTTGACCTTGTTCAGCAGCCTTTCCATGCCTGAGAGCATCCGTTGCGGGCCTGCTTCGAAGAAGATCGTCGACAGCTGCGGGTCCTGACTGCCCAAGGCCATGATCAACCGATGCAGGTTCACCGATTCGTCGCTGTTGATCAGTTGGTGAAAACCACGGGCAATGTTCAGCAACACATGTTCGATCGGTACGCCGTCCGGCCATTCGAAGAAAAGCGGCGGCACTTGCTCTTCACACTTAGCCACCACGGCAGCGGAAAACAGCGTTTCCTTGTCGTTGAAGTGGCTGTAGACCGTCAGCTTCGACACACCGGCCTCGGTGGCGACCGCGTCCATGCTGGTGTTGGCATACCCCAGGCTGACGAAGAGTTTTTTTGCCGCGTCGAGAATGGCCTGGCGCTTGGCCAGATCCTTCGGACGGCCTGGGCCGTTGGGAGGTGAAAGATTGTTCGACATTATTCGCTTTTAATACTGGACTGGTGAGTTTGCTATTAATAACATACTCGTCAGTATAATTATTCCAAGCACCATTAGCGAAAGGTCACTCGCCATGTTCCGCTATGCCTTGCCCCTCGCCCTGCCAGTGAGCCTGGTTTTTTTATTGTCTGCGTGTGGTCAGGACGAACCCGTGTCCCTTGCCGTGCGCCCCGCCATGGTGGTGCAGCCAGAGCCTTCGGGCCAGGCGATGGAAAGTTATCCGGGTGAAGTCAGGGCGCGATTCGAGCCAGACTTGGCCTTTCGCATCGGCGGCAAAGTAAGCCGACGACTGGTCGAAGAGGGCCAGCGAGTCAAGGCCAACCAGCCCCTGGCCGAGCTCGATCCCCAGGACGTGCGCCTGCAGCTGGAAGCCACCCGTGCCCAAGTCGCCGCCGCCGAAGCCAACCTGAACCTGGTGCGCGCTGAACGTGATCGCTACAAAACCTTGATGGAGCGGCAGATGGTCAGCCGCTCCCAGTACGACAACGCAGAAAACCTCTACCGCTCCGGTGCCGCGCGGCTCAAGCAGATCAAGGCTGAATTCGATGTCGCCAGCAACCAGGCCAGTTACTCGGTGCTGCGTGCGCCTCAGGATGGCGTGGTTGCCCGGCGTTCCGTGGAGGTAGGGCAGGTGGTGTCGGCCGGTCAAACGGTCTTCACCCTCGCCACTGACGGCGAGCGTGAAGTGCTGATCAGCCTGCCGGAGCAGGGCTTTGGCCGGTTCAAGATTGGTCAGCCGGTCTCGGTGGAGTTATGGAGCCAGCCCGATCAGCGTTTCAGCGGACGCATCCGCGAACTGTCGCCAGCCGCCGATCCCAGATCCCGCACCTTCGCCGCTCGCGTTGCCTTCACCGCCGGCAGTGTTCCGGCTGAGTTGGGCCAGAGTGCCCGAGTGTTTATCCAGACCGGCGACCAGGTGTCGCTGTCGGTGCCGCTGTCGGCACTCACCGCCGAGAACGGCGCCACTTACGTGTGGGTAGTCAACGGCAATAACACCCTGAAAAAAGTCCCGGTGCGCGTCGGCCCGTTTGGCGAAAAAACCGTTCCGGTGCTTGAAGGGCTGAGCCCCAATGACTGGGTCGTCGCAGCCGGTGTGCACGTGCTCCTCGACGGCCAGCAGGTGCGGCCGGTGGATCGCTCCAACCGCGTGGTCAATCTGGCGGCCAAGGAGTAATCCCCGATGGGCTTCAATCTTTCCGAATGGGCGCTGCGTAACCGCCAGATCGTCCTGTTCCTGATGTTGTTGCTGGCAATCGTCGGCGCGCTTTCCTACACCAAGCTCGGCCAGAGCGAAGACCCGCCGTTTACCTTCAAGGCCATGGTCATTCGCACCAACTGGCCGGGGGCTACGGCCGAAGAGGTTTCTCGCCAGGTCACCGAACGCATCGAAAAGAAACTGATGGAAACCGGCGATTACGAAAGAATCGTCTCGTTCTCCCGCCCGGGCGAATCCCAGGTGACTTTCATGGCCCGCGATTCCCTGCATTCGGCGCAGATTCCCGAGTTGTGGTACCAGATCCGCAAGAAGGTCAGTGACATCCGTCACACCTTGCCGCCGGGCATCCAGGGGCCGTTTTTCAACGATGAGTTCGGCACCACCTTCGGCAATATCTATGCGCTGACTGGCGATGGTTTTGACTACGGCGTGCTCAAGGATTACGCCGATCGCATCCAGATCCAACTGCAACGGGTCAAGGATGTGGGCAAGGTCGAACTGCTGGGTTTGCAGGACGAGAAAATCTGGATCGAACTGTCGAACGTGAAGCTGGCGACCCTCGGCGTGCCGCTGGCGGCAGTCCAGCAGGCGTTGGAAGAGCAGAACGCAATATCGACCGCAGGTTTTTTCGAAACCGGCAGCGAGCGAGTCCAACTACGGGTATCGGGAAATTTTCAGACAGTAGAAGAGATCCGCGACTTTCCCATTCGTGTCGCTGATCGCACGTTCCGTATCGGCGATGTCGCGGATGTGCATCGCGGTTTCAACGATCCGCCAGCCCCGCGCATGCGCTTTATGGCCGAAGATGCCATTGGTCTGGCCGTGGCGATGAAGGACGGCGGCGACATTCTGATTCTGGGCAAGGCCCTGGAGGCGGAGTTTGCCCGTATCCAGAACAACCTGCCGGCCGGCATGCAATTGCGTAAGGTCTCGGACCAGCCGGCGGCGGTGAAAACCGGTGTTGGCGAGTTCGTCCAGGTGCTGGTGGAGGCCCTGACGATCGTGTTGCTGGTGAGCTTCTTCTCCCTCGGGCTGCGGACCGGGATGGTGGTCGCCCTGGCGATTCCGCTGGTGCTGGCGATGACCTTCGCCGCGATGTATTACTTGGGCATCGGCCTGCACAAGATTTCCCTTGGCGCGCTGGTGTTGGCGTTGGGTCTGCTGGTGGATGACGCGATCATCGCGGTCGAGATGATGGCGATCAAAATGGAGCAGGGCTTCGACCGGATCAAGGCCGCCAGCTATGCCTGGACCAGCACCGCATTCCCGATGCTCACCGGTACGCTGATCACCGCTGCGGGTTTCCTGCCGATCGCCACGGCGCAGTCAGGCACCGGTGAGTACACCCGTTCGATTTTCCAGGTCGTCACCCTGGCGCTGCTGGCCTCCTGGGTGGCCGCGGTGGTGTTCGTGCCGTACCTGGGGGAGAAACTGTTGCCGGACCTGGCGAAAATTCATGCCGCCAAACACGGCACCGCTGATGGCCAGTTCGACCCCTACGGCACGCCGTTCTACCAGCGTGTCCGGCGCTTGGTGGAGTGGTGCGTGCGGCGGCGCAAAACCGTCATCGTGCTGACCGTGCTGTTATTTGTGGGCTCGGTGGCGCTGTTCCGTTTCGTGCCACAACAGTTCTTCCCGGCCTCGGGGCGACTTGAGCTGATGGTCGACCTGAAGCTGGCCGAAGGCGCGTCCCTGAGCAACACCGCCGAGCAGGTCAAGCGCCTTGAAGCGCTGCTCAAGGACCACGCGGGCATCGACAACTACGTGGCTTATGTCGGCACCGGTTCACCGCGCTTCTACCTGCCGCTGGATCAACAACTGCCGGCACCCAGCTTCGCCCAGTTCGTGGTGCTGGCCAAGACCATCGAAGACCGCGAGCCCCTGCGCAGCTGGTTGATCACCACGTTGAACGAGCAGTTCCCGGCCCTGCGCTCGCGGGTCACGCGCCTGGAAAATGGCCCGCCAGTGGGTTATCCGGTGCAGTTTCGCGTGACCGGTGAGCACATCGAACAAGTCCGGGCCCTGGCGCGGAAAGTGGCGACCAAGGTTCGTGAAAATCCCTACGTGGCCAACGTGCATCTGGATTGGGAAGAGCCGAGCAAGGTGGTGTACCTGAACGTCGATCAGGACCGCGCCCGAGCGTTGGGCGTGAGTACGGCTAACCTGTCGAGCTTTTTGCGCAGTTCCCTCACCGGCTCCAGCGTCAGCCAATACCGGGAAGACAACGAACTGATCGAGATTCTGCTGCGCGGCACGGTGCATGAGCGCACCGAATTGTCCCTGCTGCCGAGCCTGGCGGTGCCGACCGACAATGGCACAAGCGTTGCGCTGTCGCAGATCGCGACGCTGGAATACGGCTTCGAAGAAGGCGTTATCTGGCACCGCAATCGCCTGCCAAGTGTGACCGTGCGGGCTGATATCTATGGCAAGGAACAACCGGCGACCCTGGTGCAGCAGATATTCCCGACCCTGGCCCCGATTCGTGCCGAGCTGCCGGACGGTTATCTGCTGGAAGTGGGCGGTACGGTAGAGGATGCCGCCCGTGGCCAGCAATCGGTGAACGCCGGCGTGCCGCTGTTCATCGTCGTGGTGCTGACGTTGCTGATGCTGCAATTGCGCAGTTTTTCCCGCACGGCCATGGTGTTTCTCACCGCCCCCCTGGGACTGATCGGTGTCACGCTGTTCCTGCTGGTGTTCCGCCAGCCGTTCGGTTTCGTCGCCATGCTGGGCACCATCGCCTTGTCGGGGATGATCATGCGCAACTCGGTGATTCTGGTGGACCAGATCGAACAGGACATCAAGGCGGGGCTCGCCCCGTGGCAGGCGATCATCGAAGCCACTGTGCGACGGTTCCGCCCGATTGTGCTCACCGCGCTGGCGGCGGTGCTGGCGATGATTCCGCTGTCACGTAGCCTGTTCTTTGGCCCGATGGCGGTGGCGATCATGGGCGGGCTGATCGTGGCGACGGCGTTGACGCTGTTGTTCCTGCCGGCGTTGTATGCGGCGTGGTTCAGGGTCAAGAAGACCTGACACGATTTTGATAACACTGAAGATCGAATGTGGGAGCGAGCTTGCTCGCGATGGCGGAACATCAGTCAACACAGATGTTATGGCTGATACCGCTATCGCGAGCAGGCTCGCTCCCACAGTGTTTTTGCGCTGAATCTCAGAGCGTACCAAACACCTTCTTGGCCAAACTGCTCGCCGCCGCCGCAGGGTTCTGGCGGATGGTGGCTTCCTGTTTGCCGATCATCTCGAACAAACCGTCCAGCGCTTGTTCGGTCACGTAGTTTTCGATGTTGGCGCTTTTGGCGTCCAGCACGCCGAAGGTCGCCGCTTGGCCTGCGAACGTGTTGTATTTCTGCGCCAGGCCAACCTTGTCGGTGGCTTGCTTGACAATGGGCAGGAACTTGGCGCGGATCTGCTCGCGGCTGCTCTTGTTCAGGTACTGCGTGGCGGAATCGTTGCCGCCGCTCAGGATCCCCTTGGCATCGCTCACACTCATGTTCTTCACGGCATTGACCAGGATCGGCTGGGCCTGGACCACAGCGGCTTCAGCGGCCTGGTTCATGCTGGCTTCCAGTTGTTCGACCTGATCGCCCATGCCAAAGGCTTTCATCTTGCTGGCGACTTTACCGAGCTTGCCCGGCAGTTCGATCTTCACCTCGGGGTTGTTGCTGAAGCCACCGGGTGTGCCCAACTGCTTGACGGCTACTTGGGCGCCCTGGGTCAGTGCGTCCTTGAGGCCGCCGGTGGCGTCCTTCTGCGAGAGGTCGGCCAGGGACAGGGCCATGGTGTTGGCGCAGAACAACAGGCCGGCGCACAGGCTGGTGAAACGGAGCGTAGAGCGGAGCATGGCAGCTTCCTTGAAAAAATTAGAAAGAGAAATCAGCGGGCGGCGTTGACGCGGATCTTCAGCGGCTGTGGATCTTTGCCATCGAGCTGCACGGTGTGTTGTTCGGTGGTGATGAACATCAACTGGCCGTCCACTTCAATGCGCGCGCTCACAGCATAGCGATGGCCGGGTTTGACCTGGGCCGGATCATAGCTGAGGTGAAACGGCAGCGGGACCTGGCCCTTGACCGGACCGCTCTGTTCATCGAGCACCACCGCGGGGGCGTCGGCCAGGGACACATCCTGCAGGCTCACGCTTAAGACAGCGGTGGGCGGCAGGGCGATGCGCTGCAGGTAGAACACTTCACCGTCGAGACTGTTTTTGCTCGCCAGCGGTGCGCTGGAGCAGGCACTGAGTAACGTGGCAACGGCGACGAGAAGAAGCTTTTTCATTGGGGGCATTTCCATATTGAGGGCGCCAGAGAGAACCTGGCGCCTGTGGGGTCAGTCCGCAACCACCGGGATGACCTGATCTGCCGCATCTTCACTGCGATGCAACGCCACCTGACGGATCGACAAACGGATCTCCGCCGGCAGGACCCGCTTGGCCGCACCTTCGGCCAGTTCACCCAGCAGCTCGTGATAGCTTAGCTTGCCCGCTTCGTCCCGGCGCAGTACGTCCAGGTCCAGCATTGTCTGGATGAAATGCCGGAACAGGCTCTTGTCGAAGAATTCCGGTGCGTTCAAGCCGTGCAGGATCGACAGGCGCTGGGCCATGACCGTGCAGAGGTCTTCCAGTTCTTCAGCGCTGATGCTGTTCTGGCCGCTGTTGAGCAGCAGGGAGACGGTCATGTAGAAGCGCTGCAAGGTCTGCGCGATGCTCTTGGACAACAGGGTCAGCAGCACGAAATGCCGTGAGCTCGGGGCCGGGCGCAGATACAGGTCTTTTTCGAAACGCAGCAGCCCTTGTTCGACGAACGCTTCGAGCCATTGGTCGACCACGGCGTCCAGTTCTTCCAGTGACCAGCGAATGAACAGCTCCGATTGCAGGTAGGGGTACAAGGCGCGGGTGTAGCGCAGGATCTGTTCGCGGCTCATGCGCGAGGTGCTTTGGAAGAAACTCGCCAGCAACGCCGGCAGGGCAAAGATGTGCAGCACGTTGTTGCGGTAGTAGGTCATCAGGACGGCATTCTGCTCGTCCAGATACAGAATCTTGCCCAGGGCATCGCTCTGTTCCGACAGCAGGTGCATGCCTTTGACGTGCTCGATCAGCGCTCGACCATCGCCCTCGGGCAAGGTGGTGTGAGGCGAGTACGGCACTTTGCGCAACAACGCCAGGTACAGGTCCAGCACCCGGGCCATGGCACGGTCGTCCAGGGCCAGGCGGCTGGTGGACAGCAGCGCTAGGGCGACCAGGTTGACCGGGTTGATGGCCGCTGCTTCGTTCAGGTGCCGGGCCACCCGCTCGCCGAGGCGGTGGGTGGTTGCGTTGAGCCAGGCCGGTTTGAATTGCGGGCCCAGCTCCTGTTGGCGCCAGCCTGGCTGTTCGCCGTCGAGAAACTCCGCCAGTTTGATCGGCTCACCGAAGTTCACCGCTACTTGGCCGAAGCGCTGCTTGAGGGCACCGATGACCTTGAAAATGTCGAAGATCGATTCTTTCTTCTTGCTCGCCCCACGCAGTTCACCCAGGTAGGTGCGGCCTTCCAGGACGCGCTCATAGCCGATGTAGACCGGCACGAACACGATGGGCATGCGCGATGAGCGCAGGAAGCTGCGCAAGGTGATGGCGAGCATGCCGGTCTTGGGTTGCAGCATGCGTCCGGTGCGCGAGCGACCGCCCTCGACGAAATACTCCACCGGAAAGCCTTTGGTGAACAGTGTGTGCAGGTATTCGTTGAACACCGCGGTATAGAGCGGGTTGCCCTTGAAGGTGCGACGCATGAAAAACGCCCCGCCCCGACGCAGCAGACCGCCGATCACCGGCATGTTGAGGTTGATGCCGGCGGCGATGTGCGGCGGGGTCAGGCCGTTGCGAAACAGCAGGTACGACAGCAGCAGGTAGTCGATATGGCTGCGGTGGCACGGCACGTAGATGACTTCGTGGCCCTGGGCGACCTTCTGCACGCCTTCGATGTGGTTGACCTTGATGCCGTCGTAGATCTTGTTCCAGAACCAGCTCAGCACCACTTCCAGGAAACGGATCGCGGTGTAGGTGTAGTCCGAGGCGATTTCGTTGCCGTAACGCAGCGCTTGGGCCTTGGCTTTTTCCGGGGTGATTTTTTCCCGCTCGGCCTCGTCGGCAATCGCCTGTTTGACCAGCGGCTGGTTCAGCAGCCCCTTGACCAGATTGCGTCGGTGGGAAATGTCCGGGCCAATGACCGCCGCTTTCAAGTTGCGAAAATGTATCCGCAGGATCCGCTGGGCCATGCGCACGGTGCGTTCGTGGCCCTTGTCGTGCTCGATCAGTTCGCGCAAATGGATCGGCGCGGAAAACTGCACGCGGGTCTTGCGCCCCAGGATCATGATGCTCAGCAAGCGCCGCAGCCGGCCAGTGACGGCCCAGCTGTCGGCGAACAACAGTTTCCACGGGCTGGATTCGCTGTCGGGCGACTGCCCCCAAAACACGCTGACCGGGATGATCTGTGCGTCTTCGGCGGCGTTGTGGGTCAGGGCATTGACCAGTCGCGTCAGGGTCGGCGGCGCGCCACGTTTGTCCTGCCGGCCGAGCCAGTCCGGCTCCGGGGTCAGGTAGAAAAACGCCGCCGGTTCCAACAGGTTGCCCACGGACACCGGCAGTACCGGGCGGGGCAGGCCAGCCTTGGTGCACTCGGTGTCGAGCACCGCCAGGTCGGTGAGCGAAGGGTTTTGCAGGACGTAGAACACCGGACGACTGCGGTCGAGGTTGAGGGTGAAGGACGACTGATTGATCGTCTCGGAGCGAACCCAGAGGTACAACAGTCGGCGCAGGGTGCCAAACACAAGACGGCGGAACGGGGAACGGGTCATACGGCTTCTGCATGAGTGGATAAGATAAAGCGGCGGCTAGTGTGCCGGATTCGTCGAAAATCGGCAAAAAAGCGCCGAAGTAAAGTCAGTTGAGAGTTTTTACGTCTGTCATATACTCGGGCAGCTGACTGCCTCTGCCTTCCTCGTGGACGGCCGGACGGCGGCGAAGATCGTACGGCTTTCTATCGAAAGGCCGACTTAAAAATAAAAATGGGAGTGAGCAATCATGGCAGCACGCGAAACCGGCAATGTGAAGTGGTTCAACGACGCCAAAGGCTACGGCTTCATCCAGCGTGAAGGCGGGGCGGATGTATTCGTGCATTACCGCGCGATCCGTGGCGAAGGCCATCGTTCTCTGACTGAAGGCCAGCAGGTCGAGTACGCGGTGGTGGAAGGGCAGAAGGGCTTGCAGGCTGAGGATGTGGTGGGGTTGTAACCCGCATTCACTGGCGACACAAAACCCCTTTGTGGGAGCGAGCCTGCTCGCGATAGCGGTGTATCAGGCAATGCATCATTGACTGTCACACCGCTATCGCGAGCAGGCTCGCTCCCACATGGGTTGTGCTTTTACCTTTGTATCTGCGGCGGGCATCGCGAGGGTGGCCCTCAGATAGTCACGCCGTCTTCCAGGTAATCTCTTCTTCCCCATCGGCGCTGATGCGAATCCAGCGATCGGCCGATTCCTCACCTTCTTCCTCCACCCACGACCCAGGTGCGCAGCGCACTTCGACGTTCAGCGCGGCAAAGGCTGCACGGGCGCAGGCGATGTCGTCTTCCCACGGGGTCTGGTCGCTTTCCAGGTACAGGCTGTTCCATTTACCCACAGCCTTGGGTAGCCAGGTCACCGGGATATCGCCGGCCTTGCACTTGTAAGTCTGGCCTTTCTGGACCCAGTCGCTGCACGGGCCCAGGGCCTGGCCGAGCCACGCGGCAATGGCCTTGTGATCGACGTCGGCGTCTTTGAGGTAAATCTCGATATCGGGTTGGCGCATGGATGTCCTCACTGCGGTCTTGAAAAATCCATTCGCGGATTTAACTGGCCTCTGGCGGTTGCCCGAGGCCGGGAATTAAAAGTTATTGAAGAACGAAATAATCGTAGCGCATCGACACGGTGACCTCGAACGGCTCGGCCTGCTCGATCACGCTGGCGCGGCGTTCGGCACTGGCGCGCCAGCCGTGGGGCGTCATCGCCAACAGGTTGGCGCGGTCCTGGCCACTTATGAGTGTGAGCTTGAACTCGAGGGTTTCGCTGTGATCGAGCACCATGCCCGACGGCACCAGGGCCAGGTGTTTGTCATCCGTGTACTGGCGCACTTCGTCGTACAGTCGCTCGCGCAATTCCATCAGGTGGCCGCTGGTCGGGCCGACCTTCATCAGGCCGCCACCGGGGCTGAGCAGGCGTTTGGCCTCCTGCCAGTCCAGCGGGCTGAACACGCTGGCCAGAAACTGGCAGCAGCCGTCCGCCAGCGGTACGCGGGCCATGCTGGCGATCAACCAGGTCAGCCGTGGATCGCGTTTGCAGGCGCGTTTGACCGCCTCGCGGGAAATGTCCAGGGCGTAGCCATCGGCATCCGGCAAGGCGTCGGCGATCTGCGCGGTGTAGTAACCCTCGCCACAGCCGATGTCCAGCCAGCGACCGGGCGCGCGCTCGGCGGCCAGTTCGGCCAGGCGCCGGGCGACAGGGGCGTAATGCCCGGCGTTGAGGAAGTCGCGGCGGGCTTCGACCATCGCCTGGTTGTCGCCGGGATCGCGGCTGTTCTTGTGCTGCACCGGCAGCAGGTTCAGGTAACCCTGCCGCGCGCGGTCGAAGCGATGGCCGGCCGGGCACACCACGCCGTTGTCCACCGCGTTCAGCGGTTCACTGCAGATCGGGCAGGCGAGCATCAGGCGAGCAACTTGATCAGCGTCTTGTAGTAGATCTCGGTCAGTACGTCGAGATCGGCCGCCAGCACGCGCTCGTTGACCTGGTGGATGGTCGCGTTGACCGGCCCCAGTTCCACCACTTGGGTGCCCATGGTGGCGATGAAGCGGCCATCGGAGGTGCCACCGCTGGTGGAGGCTTTTGTCTCGCGACCGGTGACATCCTTGATGCTCGAAGACACGGCATCCAGCAACGCGCCTGGTTCGGTGAGGAATGGCAGGCCCGACAACGCCCAATCGATGTGCCAGTCCAGTTGATGCTTGTCGAGGATATCGGCGACGCGTTTTTGCAAGCCTTCGACGGTGGACTCGGTAGAGAAGCGGAAGTTGAACACCGCCACCAGGTCGCCAGGGATCACGTTGGTCGCGCCAGTGCCGGCGTTGAGGTTGGAAATCTGGAAACTGGTGGGCGGGAAGAAGTCGTTGCCGTGGTCCCAATGCTCGGCGGCCAACTCTGCCAGGGCCGGCGCGGCCAGATGGATGGGGTTCTTCGCCAGGTGCGGATAGGCCACGTGGCCTTGCTTGCCGCGCACCGTCAGTTTGGCGCCGAGGGAGCCGCGGCGGCCGTTCTTGACCACGTCACCCACCAGGGTGGTGCTCGACGGCTCGCCGACGATGCACCAGTCCAGGCGTTCCTGGCGGGCCTTGAGGCGCTCGACCACGGCCTTGGTGCCGTGGTGGGCCGGGCCTTCTTCGTCGCTGGTGATCAGAAAGGTGATCGAGCCCTTGTGGTCCGGGTAGTCGGCGACAAACCGTTCCGCTGCCACCACCATCGCCGCCAGGCTGCCTTTCATGTCCGCCGCGCCACGGCCACAGAGCATGCCCTGTTCGTCGATGACCGCATCGAACGGGTCGAGCTGCCAGGCCTGCACTGGACCGGTCGGCACCACGTCGGTGTGCCCGGCGAAACACAGCACCGGGCCGTCATGCTTGCCATGGCTGGCCCAGAAGTTATCCACATCCTCGATGCGCATCGGTTCGAGCGTAAAGCCCGCGCTGCCCAGGCGCTGCATCATCAGTTTCTGGCAATCGGCATCCACCGGCGTCACGGACGGACGGCGGATCAGGTCGCAGGCGAGTTGCAGGGTCGGCGAGAGGTCGGCGTGGGCCGTCATGGAAAACTCCGAAAGCTGGAAAGGAGATCACAGTCCATGTGGGAGCGGGCTTGCTCGCGAAGCTTTTAGCGTCAGTGATGACGCCTTCGCGAGCAAGCCCGCTCCCACAGGTCCTGAGTTCGACCGTTGGATTGTATTCGGTCGAGGCTTACAAAATGGCGGTTATCTTATAGCAAAACGACCCCGGTGGGCCCCTGGTGCTGGTCAGTTGGACCACGAAACCTGTGGGAGCGAGCTTGCTCGCGATGCGGTGGATCAGTCGACATTGATATTGACTGGACCGATGCCATCGCGAGCAGGCTCGCTCCCACAGAGGTTTTGCTTAAATTGCTACGACAAAGCCCTATAATGCGCGCCGGTTTTTGGGGTAATGGTCATGAGTACAGAAGATCCACGGTTTGCCGGTATCGCCCGTTTGTATGGCATCGAAGGCCTGGAGCGCCTGCGGGCGGCCCATGTGGCGATTGTCGGGGTGGGCGGCGTTGGTTCCTGGGCGGCGGAAGCCATCGCCCGGTGCGGCGTGGGCGAGATTTCGCTGTTCGACCTGGATGATGTCTGCGTCAGCAATGCCAACCGCCAACTGCACGCCCTGGACAGCACCGTCGGCAAACCCAAGGTCGAGGTGATGGCCGAGCGCCTACGCGGCATCAATCCCGACTGCACGGTGCATGCCGTGGCGGATTTCGTCACCCGCGACACCATGGCCGAATACATCACGCCGAACATCGATTGCGTGATCGACTGCATCGACAGCGTCAACGCCAAGGCGGCGCTGATCGCCTGGTGCAAGCGCCGCAAGATCCAGATCATCACCACCGGCGGCGCGGGCGGGCAGATCGACCCGACGTTGATCCAGGTGTGCGACTTGAACCGCACGTTCAATGATCCGCTGGCCTCGAAAGTGCGTTCTACCTTGCGCCGCGATTACGGTTTTTCCCGTACCGTGACCCGCCATTACAGCGTGCCCTGCGTGTTCTCCACCGAGCAACTGCGCTACCCGAAACCGGACGGCAGCATTTGCTTGCAGAAGAGCTTTGTCGGCGATGGCGTCAAGCTCGACTGTGCTGGCGGGTTTGGTGCGGTGATGATGGTCACGGCGACGTTCGGCATGGTCGCGGCGACCAAGGCTGTGGATAAGATTGTGGCGGGTGTGCGGCGGCCGGCGGACCGGGTTAAGCCTCAGGTTTGAGCACTGGGGCTGATGGCCTCATCGCGAGCAGGCTCGCTCCCACATTGGATCTCATGGAACACAAGTTTTGTGTACGACACGGATCCCCTGTGGGAGCGAGCCTGCTCGCGATGGCGATCATTCAGTCAACTCAAGCATCCGCTTCAACACCGCATTCAAACCATTGCTGCGCGAAGGCGACAACTGCCGTGACAATCCCAACTGATTGAACCACCCCGGCAAATCCACCTGCTGCAACTCGTCAGCCGACAAGCCGTTGACCCGCGCCAGCAGCAACGCCACCAGCCCACGAATCAACCGCGCATCGCTGCTGGCGGCAAACTGCCAATGTCCGTCCTGCAGCCGTCCCACCAACCACACCTGACTTTCACAACCATGGACGAGATTGGCGTCGCACTTATCCGCATCGCTCAAGGGCGGCAGGCGCTCGCCCCATTGCATCAGTAGCCGGGCGCGTTGTTCCCAACCCGATGCGTCCTGAAACACTTGCAGCGCTGTGGCCGCGTCGGCCGGCAGGCTCATCGGAGCATCTCCAGGGCCTGGTCCAGAGCCTCGAAGAAGCGTTCGATATCGGCGGAGTCGTTGTACAGCGCCAGCGACACGCGAATCGCCCCCGACAGCTTCAGATGTTTGAACAGCGGCATGGCGCAGTGATGCCCGGCGCGTACAGCGATGCCTTGTTCGGTCAGCAAGTGGGCCAGGTCGGCGTTGTGCACGCCTTCGACCACGAAGCTGACCAGGGCCAGGCTCGGATTGCCCACCAGGCGGACGCCATTGCGCGCCAGCAGCCCGTGAAGCAGGTAGTCATGCAGTGCAGTTTCATGGTCGCTGACTGCCTGCGGGTCGAGGCCGGACAGGTAGTCGAGGGTCGCGCCCAGGCCGATCACACTGGCAATCGGCGGCGTGCCGGCTTCGAAGCCCAGTGGCGCCGGACGGAACGTGGCGCTGTGGTAGTCGGCCTGTTGCACCATCTCGCCGCCGAACTGCCAATGACGCAGTTGATGAAGCGCTTCGGTGCGGCCGAACAACACGCCCAGTCCTTCGGGGCCATAGAGCTTGTGGCTGGAAAATACATAAAAGTCGCAGCCCAGTGCCTCCACATCGTGACGGCCATGAACCACACCCTGGGCGCCATCGATCACCGTCAGCGCGCCTTGGACCTTGGCCAGGGCCAATAGCGCTGGCAAGGGCTGCCAGGTGCCCAGCACGTTGGACAGCTGGCTCACCGCCAGCAGGCGCGTACGTGGGCCGATCAGTTCGGCGGCGGCGCTGATATCGATCACCCCGTCGGCACCCAGCGGCAACACCACCAGCGTCAACGCACGACGCTCGGCCAGTTGTTGCCACGGCAGCAGGTTGGCGTGGTGTTCCAGGGCACTGATGACGATTTCATCGCCCGGATTGAAAAGATGTTCCAGCCCATAGGCCAGAAGATTCAGCGCCGAAGTGGCGCCATGGGTGAAGACGATTTGCCCGCAATCCCCGGCATTGAGCCATTGCGACACTTTGAGTCGGCTGTCTTCGAATGCCTGGGTCGCATGGGCGCCCGGCAGATGCTGTGCGCGATGCACGTTGGCCGCGCCATTGGCGTAGTAATGCGCCAGGGCGTCCAGCAGGGCTTGGGGTTTTTGCGTGGTGGCGGCGTTGTCCAGGTAGGTCTGGCCTTGCCGTTGCAAGGCGGCGATGGCCGGGAAATCGGCGCGCCAGGGAGAGGGAATCAACATGCTTTCGGGCCCTGCTGGAGTTACGCCGGACCCTGTGGGAGCAAGGTTGCTCCCACAGGTGATGGTGTGAAGCGGCTTAGTTGTGGGCGTGCAGTGCTTCGTTCAGCTCGATGGCCGATTTATGGGTTTTGCATTCCACCGCGCCGGTCTCGGAGTTGCGGCGGAACAGCAGATCGGGCTGGCCGGCCAGCTCGCGGGCCTTGACCACCTTGACCAGTTGGTTGTTCTCGTCCAGCAGCGCCACCTTGGTGCCGGCGGTCACGTACAGGCCCGACTCCACGGTGTTGCGGTCGCCCAGCGGAATGCCGATGCCGGCGTTGGCACCGATCAGGCAGCCTTCACCGACCTTGATCACGATGTTGCCGCCGCCCGACAGGGTGCCCATGGTCGAGCAACCGCCGCCCAAGTCCGAACCCTTGCCGACGAACACGCCAGCCGATACACGGCCTTCGATCATGCCCGGGCCTTCGGTGCCGGCGTTGAAGTTGACGAAACCTTCGTGCATCACCGTGGTGCCTTCGCCCACGTAGGCGCCCAGGCGGATCCGCGCGGCATCGGCGATACGCACGCCAGCCGGGACCACGTAGTCAGTCATTTTCGGGAACTTGTCCACCGAGAACACTTCCAGCAGCTCGCCGCGCAGACGGGCTTCGAGCTGGTGCTCGGCCAATTCGCCCAGGTCGATTGCGCCCTGGCTGGTCCAGGCCACGTTCGGCAGCAGCGGGAAAATACCGGTCAGGTTCAGGCCGTGAGGCTTGACCAGGCGGTGGGACAACAGATGCAGCTTGAGGTAGGCCTCGGGCGTGGAGCTCAGTTGGGCGTCTTCAGCCAGCAGGGTGGCGACCAGCGGCTTATGGCTCTCGGCCAGACGGGTCAGCAACGCGGCTTGCCCAGCATCGACGCCCTTGAGCGCGTCAGCCAGTTGCGAAGCCTGGGCGGTGGTGAAGGTGATGGCCTGGTTGCCTTCGCTATAGCCCAGAATCGGCGCGATGGCCTTAACGATCTCGGCCGAAGGGTTGAGCAACGGTTGGGCGTAGAACACTTCCAGCCAGCTACCTTGACGGTTTTGCGTGCCGACACCGAAGGCCAGGCTGAACAGAGTATTGGACATGAAATTACCTCTACAAAATGGACTGGGCAGGCTTACTTGATTTCTGCCGCATATATATCTGGCTTGAAGCCAATCAGGGTTCGGTCACCGAGATCAAGCACCGGGCGCTTGATCATCGAGGGTTGGCCGAGCATCAGTTCGATGGCTTTCGTCTGGTCGAGATCGGCTTTGCGTTCGTCGTCGAGTTTGCGAAAGGTCGTACCGGCACGGTTCAACACCACTTGCCAGCCATGCTCGTTGCACCATTGGGTCAGGTGCTCACGGTCGATGCCGGCGGTCTTGTAATCGTGAAAGTCGTAGTGCACAGCGTGTTCATCGAGCCAGGTGCGCGCCTTTTTCATCGTGTCACAGGCTTTGATACCGAAAAGGTGCAACGTTTTACTTGAATCGGTCAAGGAATTGCCCCCTTTGCAGGTGCTGGAAATAAAAGGTCAAGGATTATGCCATGACCGGACGGTTTCGCGACGCCAGATCGGCATGCACCCAAACCTGTGGGCGAGTCTGTGGGAGCAAAGCTTGCTCGCGATACAGGCGACACGGTTCAACTGCAAGACTGCGCCATCGTTCATCGCGAGCAAGCTTTGCTCCCACAGGCTCATTCCACAGGGCTGACTGCGACATAGGTGTAGCGGCCAAGTTAATGCTAGGCGGTTAATATGGCACTTCAACGGCAAGCTGTTGCCGGATGTGTGTCGCTGTGAATGGAAACTCGTTATGCAAAGCGCTTATACCGTGCTGATCCTGTTGACGCTGGTGGGTGTTTCACGGCTGATCGGACGGTTGATTCCGCTGCCGTTGCCCTTGGTGCAGATCGGCGCAGGGGCGTTGCTGGCCTGGCCATCCCTGGGTTTGCATGTAACGCTCAATCCGGAGTTGTTCCTGTTTTTATTCCTGCCACCGCTGCTGTTCTCCGACGGCTGGCGTATGCCCAAGCGCGAATTCTGGCGCCTGCGCGGGCCGATCCTGACACTGGCGGTGGGGCTGGTGCTGTTTACGGTGGTGGGCGCCGGTTATTTCATTCACTGGCTGCTGCCGAGCATCCCGCTGCCGGTGGCGTTTGCCCTGGCGGCGGTCCTGTCGCCGACCGACGCGGTGGCGGTGTCGGCGATTGCTCGCGACCGCTTGCCCGGCCCCCTGATGCACATGCTCCAGGGCGAAGCGCTGATGAACGACGCCTCGGGCCTGGTCACCTTCAAGTTCGCCCTGGCGGCGGCCATCACCGGGGTGTTTTCCCTGGCCAACGCGAGCCTGACCTTCATGCTGGTGGCGATCGGTGGACTGCTGGTCGGCGTGGCCTTGAGTTGGCTGGTGGGCCGTATGCGGGCCTGGATGATCGGGCGCGGCTGGGACGACCCGGCCACCCACGTAGTGTTCATGTTGCTGTTGCCATTCGCGGCCTATGTGCTGGCTGAACGTTTGGGCGCTTCGGGGATTCTCTCGGCAGTGGCGGCCGGCATGATGCAGAGCTGGCTCGACCTGCTGCCGCGCCAGACCGGCACGCGGTTGCTCAACCGCAGCGTCTGGTCACTGCTGGAGTTCGCCTTCAACGGCTTGATCTTCCTGCTGCTGGGCCTGCAATTGCCGGACATCGCCAAGGCGGTGACCAGCCACGAAACCACATTGTGGCCGACGCTGTTCTACCGCTGCCTGGACGTGGTGGCGATTTTCCTGGTGTTGCTGGTGCTGCGGTTTGTCTGGGTGCAAAGCACCTGGCGCCTGTCCGGGCTATTGCGCCGCTGGCGTGGCAAGGGCGAGCTGACGCTCGTGCCGACTGCGCGCTCCTGCTGGTTGCTGACCTTCGGCGGGGTGCGCGGAGCGGTGACACTGGCGGGCGTGCTGTCGGTGCCGATGCTGTTGGCGGCGGGTGAGCCGTTTCCCGAGCGAGACTTGCTGATCTTCATTGCCGCCGGGGTGATTCTGCTGTCATTGATCGCCGCCTGCATCGCCCTGCCATTGCTGCTGCGAGGTATCGAGAAAAGCCCCGATGACAAGCGCCGCCACGAAGTGCGCGATGCCTGGCGCAAAACTGCTGAAGCGGCGATCCATGCATTGGAAGTGGACGAAACGAGCGAGGCTGCCAGCGCGCCCGACGCGACCCAAGCGGCGCTGGCGACCGAGGTCAAGGCGCGGTTGATGTCTGAATATCGCCATCAGTTGGAGGTGTTCAACGACTCCGCCGAAGCCCAGGCGCTGGCGTTTGAGATGGACCTGCTGGAACGCCGGCTGCGCTTGAAGGCCTATCGGGCGCAGCGGCTGGAGTTGTATCGCCTCAGCCGTCATCACCAGATTGGGGATGATGTGCTGCGAGAGGTGCTGGGGGAGTTGGATCTGGCGGAGGCGAATTTGGGGTTGGGTAAATAACGGTTGGGGTTAGAGCGGAAGGTAGGCCTTCACACCGGCGATCACGCCTTGCATGTCTTCAGAGCCCAGGCGAGGAACGAAGTACTCTCGGCCCTTGGATCGAGTCTTTTTATGCAGCTTGTCCAGACGTTCAAAACTCACGGTATAAATCATGTCGCACTTCACCCACAGCTCTTTGCAGCCATCGGACTGGAGGGGGTTGGTGCGGAGCAGGTGGTGCCAGTCCTGCTGAGTTTGTGGAGTTGTGGAGGAAATCGGCACCACAGTGCAGAGCTTGCGACTGTGTGTGGCAGTAGGAGAGATCACCACCACCTTGCGGATCTTCAGCATTTCAGGCGCAACAAAGCCCCGCGTGAAGTCGCAAAGAAGAACATCGCCTTGCTTGGGATGGTAATAAAGAGGCATTCCTTATCCTCATAAAAAAGCAAAGCCGCCCGAAGGCGGCTTCAATCGACACGCAGTTGAGCTTGCTTCGCCCTTTCTGCGCCGCTGGGTCAACCTCGAGAGGGACCCAGACTCCTGCCAGCTTTCGCTGGTGACGGGGAGGATTATGGCTACAGGGGATAGCGAATTCAAGCCAGCTTGAACCCTCGTAACAGGGTTGAATGAGATCTTTCGGTGTACAAAGTAAGCGAAATCAACGGCTTGGCGTTCGCGGTACGTTTTATGTCTTTTCTTGTCTGAGCAGACAGACCGTGGTCTGTCAGACGCGCCGAAGTTTCCGACAAGTTTTTAAGGTTGTCCGTCGGAAGCGAGGGCTCTAGCCTCTGGGTGTCGCTGCCAATTCAGCGACCGGACGTGAGAATCCGAACAAAACCTCTAGGAGCACGGGCTTCTGCGCTATCCAAGCGCGGGGCTTTACATACTTCAGCTCTAGGGAGCAATTTTGATGGACAACAAAGAGACTCAAAACGCACCAAAGCCCGCATCCACTTTCCCCTACGGCGATTACGCACCCGAAAAACTGCAAGAAGCCGCTGATCGTGTGCTGGATCACTATCTCAAACCTGACGACAGCGAGTCAGAACCCAAGCCCTCAGTACAGCTATTCACTGTGGCTGACGGTATCGACACCGAAGTGTTGCTGGCCAATCTCAGCGAAACCCTGGCTTCGGCCAATGCAATGCTCAATGACCTTGCCTTCGATCAGGACGGCTCGCGACGACATGTAGCATTGGGAGTGGCCCAGATGATTGAGTTGGGGATGTTGTTGGCGAACAAGTGCCTGGATCGAGTAGAGCTTCGGGCTTGATGTAATAGTGCCGTCCTCATCGCGAGCAAGCTTTGCTCCCACAGGATCCGGTATCGATATGGATCGTTCCCACGCTCTGCGTGGGAATGCCGCCAGGGACGCTCCGCGTTCCGCTTCGGGGATGTGACGCAGAGCGTCACGGGATGCATTCCCACGCAGAGCGTGGGAACGATCAAACGGAATACATCAGGCAGATTGAGTTGACTGCTTTGGGCTGCTACGCAGCCCAGCGGGAGCAAGCTCCCTCGCCACAACAGCGCTTATGCGTGAGCCTCTTCCTGCTCGGGAACCAGCCGCACTTCCACTCTCTGACCCAACGCACGCGCTGCGCTGGCAAGCTTTGCCAGCGTCATTCCTGCATCGTTCTGATCCAACGCACGATCAACAGCAGTGCGACTGGTGTGCATCCGCTGTGCAAGGGCCTTTTTGGTCACTTTCTGAAGTTTCATTGCTTCGGCAATCTGCCAGGCAATAACGCGTTTGAGCGCAGCTGCGGAAACTTCTTCGGCGATACCTTGCTCGGCGAGGAAGTCGTCAAAATCAGATCCGATGTGCTTGTTCATTTGCTGTGCCTAATAGTCTTGCTTTGCGCTGCTTGGCAGTTGCCATGTCGGTGGTTGGCGTTTTTTGACTTTTCTTTATGAAAGCGTGGAGTAGAACCATGTCAGAGCCCACCACAGTGAAAAGAACGCGGGCGATGGTATCTCCAAGGTCAATCCTGACCTCCCATAGCCCAGTGTCCAGTTTGGGGGCGATATCAACCATGGATGGAGTGCACCGAAATAGGTGCATTGCGCAACCCGGGAGTCACTGAGAATTTGTACAGGGCCCCAAGACTGCGGTGTGTCAGAGCACTGCTTTGGGGCCGCTTCGCAGCCCAGCGGGGATAAATCCCCTCGCCACAACAGCAGTTCGCTCAAGTCCTGGTGCAGCCATCAACCCCGACGCTGAATGAACGCGCGAATCCGCTCCGCCGCTTCCACACATTCAGCCAATGGCGCGACCAGGGCCATGCGCACGCGTCCGGCGCCTGGGTTGACGCCATCCACTTCGCGGGACAGGTACGAGCCCGGTACCACGGTCACGTGTTCCTGTTCGAACAGGTCACGGCAGAACGCCGCATCATCACCCGCTACGTTCGGCCACAGGTAGAAGCTACCGTCGGGGCGTTGCACGTCCAGTACCGGGCTGAGGATTTCCAGTACCGCGTCGAACTTTTCCCGGTACAGCGCGCGGTTGGCCCGTACGTGCACTTCGTCGTTCCATGCGGCGATGCTCGCCAGTTGGGTCTGAACCGGCATCGCGCAGCCGTGGTAGGTGCGATACAGCAAGAAGCCCTTGAGGATGTCCGCATCGCCGGCCACGAAACCGGAGCGCAGGCCTGGCAGGTTGGAGCGTTTGGACAGGCTGTGGAACACCACGCAGCGCTTGAAATCCTGGCGGCCGAGCTCGACGCAGGCGCTGAGCAGCCCTGGTGGCGGGGTCTGTTCGTCGAAGTACAGCTCGCTGTAGCACTCGTCCGCGGCAATCACGAAGTCGTGCTCGTCGGCCAGGGCAATGAGCCTCTTCAGCACATCCACCGGGATCAGCGCCCCGGTCGGGTTGCCCGGGGAGCACAGGAACAGGATCTGGCAACGTTTCCAGATGTCCGGCGAGACCGCATCGAAATCCGGATTGAAGCCGTTTTCGTCCAGGCACGGCAGGTAGTGTGGCTTGGCTCCGGCCAGGAACGCGGCACCTTCATAGATCTGATAAAACGGATTCGGGCTGACCACCAGCGCGTCGTCGCCACGGTTGACCACGGTCTGGGTGAAGGCAAACAGCGCTTCACGGGTGCCATTGACCGGCAGCACGTGGCGCGCCGGGTCCAGCCAGCCGTTCGGCACGTTGAAGCGGCGCTCGCACCAGCCGGTGATGGCTTCACGCAATTCCGGGATGCCGAGGGTGGTCGGGTACACGGCCATTTTTTCCAGATTGCTGGCCAGGGCTTCAGCCACAAAGCTTGGCGAGCGGTGCTTGGGCTCGCCGATGGACAGCGCGATCGGGCGTTTGTCCGGGTTGGGCGTGACGCTGCCCAGCAGGGCGCGGAGCTTTTCGAACGGGTAGGGCTGCAACTGGTTCAGAGCGTTGTTCATCGGGGGCCTCTTTCAATGTGGGAGCGAGCCTGCTCGCGATAGCGGTATGTCAGGAAACATCTGTGCTGGATGTTCTGCCGTCATCGCGAGCAGGCTCGCTCCCACAGGGGGAAATTTGTTCGTTCAGATGCTGATCCGTGTCGGGTGAGCATCAGGTTCCTGGTTGACGCTCAACTGCCGGACAATCGCGTCCTGCAAGCGGCTGCACAGCTGCGGATCGGACAGCGGCTGGTTATGCGCGTCAGTGATGAAGAACACGTCTTCCACCCGTTCGCCCAAGGTGGCGATCTTGGCGTTCTGCAACGACAGGTCGAACTCCAGGAATATATGCCCGACCCGCGCCAGCAGGCCAGGGCGGTCCGGGGCGCTGAGCTCCAGCACCGTGACCTGACGCTGGGCGTCGTTGTGGATCGTTACCTGGGGAGCGAAGGCGAAGTGCTTGAGCTGGCGCGGGACCCGGCGCTGGATGATGGTCGGGTAATCCGCCGGGTTGCGCAGGGCCTCGGTGAGACCGTCGCGGATCTGTTTGACCCGCGTCGGGTTGTCGCCAATCGAATCGCCATCGGTGTCGAGCACAATGTAGGTGTCGAGGGTGAACTGGCTGCTGGAGGTAATGACCCGGGCGTCGTGAATGTTGAGGTTGAGCTGGTCCATCGCCGCCACAGTCACGGCGAAGAAGTCGTGCTGGTCTGGGGCGTAGATGAAAATCTGCGTGCCGCCCTCGAACTCGCGCTGGGTGGTTTCCTTGATCAGCACCAACGGCCCGCCATCGGCCGGTTGCTGCAAAATCGCGTCGCTGTGCCAGGCGACGTCGCCGGCAGTGTGGCGCAGGAAATAGTCATCGCCCAACTGCGACCAGAGCTGTTCGACGTCGTCCGGATCGGTGCCGCCGCGCACCAGGATGTCCAGGGCGGCAGTCTGGGTGCGACGGATCTGCTCTTCGCGGTCCACCGGGTTTTCCAGGCCGCGGCGCAGGGCACGCTTGGTCTCGGTGTAGAGCTGGCGCAACAGGCTGGCGCGCCAGGAGTTCCACAGGCTCGGGTTGGTGGCATTGATATCGGCCACGGTCAGCACGTAGAGGTAATCCAGACGTGTTTCATCACCGACGATCTGGGCGAAGTCGTGGATCACTTGCGGGTCGGACAGGTCCTTGCGCTGGGCGGTGGTCGACATCACCAGGTGATTCTGCACCAGCCAGACGATCAGCCGGCTGTCCCATACCGGCAGTTGATGGCGCTGGCAGAACGCCTCGGCATCCACCGCGCCGATCTCGGAGTGGTCGCCCTGGCGACCCTTGCCGATGTCGTGGTAAAGCCCCGCCATGTAGATCAGTTCGGGCTTGGGCAGCTTGCCCATGAGCTTGCTGGCCAGCGGGAATTTTTCCGATACCTGGGTGTATTGCAACTTCCGCAGGTGCTTGATCAGGTTCAGCGTGTGGGCATCGACCGTATAGATGTGGAACAGGTCGTGCTGCATCTGACCGACGATGAAACCGAACTCCGGCAGGTAGCGCCCCAGAATGCCGTAGCGGTTCATCCGCCGCAGGTTGCGATGCACCCCGATCCTGCACTTGAACAGCTCGATGAACAGGCTGGTGTTGCGGATATCGTGGCGGAAGTCGTCATCGATCAGGTGACGGTTTTCCCGCAGCAGGCGAATGGTGTCGGCGCGCACCCCCTTGATTTCCGGCTGCTGGGCCATGAGCACGAAAATCTCCAGCATGGCGAACGGCGTACGGCGGAATACATTGGCGTTGCGCGCTTCGATGTAACCATCGTGGAGCTGGAAGCGTGAGTTGATCGGCTGCGGCGGTTCTTCGTCTTCGGGGGCGAGGATGACCTCCTCGAAGTGCTGGATGATCAGTTCGCTGAGCTGGGCGATGCTCATCACCACCCGGTAGTACTGCTGCATGAAGTTTTCGATGGACTGCTTGGCATCCTGGCCCTCGAAACCCAGCAAGCCCGCGATGGAGCGCTGGTGATCGAACAGCAAGCGGTCTTCGGATCGCCCGGCAAGCATGTGCAAGGCGTAGCGCACTTTCCACAGGAATTCCTGGGACGAGGCCAGCAGGGCATTTTCGCTTTCCACCAGGAAGCCTTCGCCAGCCAGGGCGCGCAGGTTCAGAGTGCCGTACTGGCGACGGGCAACCCACAGGATGGTCTGGATGTCCCGCAATCCGCCAGGGGAGCCTTTGACGTTGGGTTCCAGGTTGTATTCGGTGTCGTTGTACTTGTGGTGGCGGGCCTTTTGTTCGGCGTGCTTGGCCAGGAAAAAGTCCTTGCTGGGCCACATGTGCGCGGTGCTGGTGACCTCGAGCATACGCTGGCGAAGGCGCTCGGGACCGGCGATGGTGCGGCTTTCCATCAGGTTGGTGATCACCGTCAGGTCGGCGCGGGCCTCTTCGGCGCATTCCTGCACCGAACGCACGCTCTGACCGACTTCCAGGCCGATGTCCCACAGCAGCGTCAGGAAACGCTCGATGGAGTCGCGGAAAACTTCATGGTCGGCGCTGTCCAGCAGGATCAGCAGATCAATGTCGGAGTAAGGGTGCAGCTCACCGCGCCCATAGCCGCCCACCGCCACCAGGGCAATGTCGGCGTCTTCGCTCCAGTTGAACTGTTCCCAGGCCTTTTGCAGGATGTTATCGACGAACCAGGCACGGTCTTCGATCAGCCGGCGAATATCCCGGCCACTGCGAAAGCGCTGGTCGAGCACTTCATGAGCCTGGCGGATCGCCTTCTTGAAGGCCGATATGGGGCTTGCCTTCAGGGCCAGTTCAGCCTGGAACTGGCCGCGGTCGAAGAGTTCGGGATCCACCTGCGGCATCGAATGGCTTTCCTTTCTTTCTATCTATAGCTGGGTTGTGGATCAGGCGGAAACGCGAGCGATGGTGTCATCGCTGCGCAGGGTGAAGATCTCGTACCCAGTCTCGGTAACCAGCAAGGTATGTTCCCACTGGGCCGACAGCTTGCGGTCCTTGGTGATGGCGGTCCAGCCGTCGCCCAGTACCTTGGTGTCGGCGCGACCCTGGTTGATCATTGGCTCGATGGTGAAGGTCATGCCCGCTTGCAGCTCCATGCCGGTGCCGGCACGGCCGTAGTGCAGGATCTGCGGTTCTTCATGGAACACTTTGCCGATACCGTGGCCGCAGAATTCGCGCACCACCGAAAAGCCGTTCTTCTGCGCGTGTTTCTGGATCACTTCACCGATGTCTCCCAGGCGGCAGCCCGGTTTCACCAGTTCGATGGCCATGTACATGCATTCCTGGGTGACTTTCGACAGGCGCTGGGCCCATTCCGGCACGTTGCCGACATGGAACATGCGGCTGGTGTCACCGTGGTAACCATCCTTGATGACGGTAACGTCGATGTTCAGGGTGTCGCCATCCTTCAACGGCTTTTCGTTGGGGATGCCGTGGCAGACCACGTGGTTGATCGAGGTGCAGATCGACTTGGGGAAGCCTTTATAGTTGAGCGGGGCAGGAATGGCTTTCTGCTCGTTGACGATGTAGTCGTGGCAGATCCGGTCCAGTTCTTCGGTGGTAACGCCCGGCTTGACGTGTTCGGCAATCATTTCCAGCACGTCGGCGGCGAGTTTGCCGGCGACACGCATTTTTGCGATGTCCTCGGGGGTCTTGAGGGTGACGGTCATACAGGCTCTCTCTGCGCCCGGCGGCGCTGTTCAAAACGAAATAGGCGGCGGATGATGAGCAGCGCGGCCCTGAAAGAGGCGATTCTAACAGACGATCAGCGCAATGAACCCTATCGCCTGGATGGAACTCTGTGGCGAGGGGATAAAACCCCTTCCATAGGGGTTTTCAGAATCCGTGTTCCGTTTTCGCCCTTGCTGTGGTATAAAATGCGCCGCTTTCCGGGGATGACCCCGCAAGCTTAAATCCACACACGTGTCGACACGATGACCTGGGTGCCTTCGGCTTATATAGGCCGCTGGTTGGTCATTGGGATACGTGGAGGCCAAACCCGACTTATCAAGGAACTATCATGTCCCAAGTCAACATGCGCGATATGCTGAAGGCCGGTGTGCACTTCGGTCACCAGACCCGTTACTGGAACCCGAAAATGGGTAAGTACATTTTCGGCGCGCGTAACAAGATCCACATCATCAACCTTGAAAAAACCCTGCCGATGTTCAACGAAGCACTGACCTTCGTAGAGCGCCTGGCCCAGGGCAAAAACAAGATTCTGTTCGTCGGCACCAAGCGTTCCGCTGGCAAGATCGTTGCTGAAGAAGCAGCACGTTGCGGTTCGCCGTACGTCGATCACCGCTGGTTGGGCGGCATGCTGACCAACTTCAAGACCATTCGCGCTTCCATCAAGCGTCTGCGTGACCTTGAAGTGCAGTCCGAAGACGGTACTTTCGCCAAGCTGACCAAGAAAGAAGCGCTGATGCGCACTCGCGATCTTGAGAAGCTGGACCGCTCCCTGGGCGGTATCAAGGACATGGGCGGTCTGCCTGACGCACTGTTCGTGATCGACGTTGACCACGAGCGCATCGCGATCACCGAAGCCAACAAGCTGGGTATCCCGGTCATCGGCGTTGTCGATACCAACAGCAGCCCGGAAGGCGTTGACTACATCATCCCAGGCAACGATGACGCCATCCGCGCCATCCAGCTGTACATGGGTTCGATGGCTGACGCTGTTATCCGTGGTCGCAACAATGTTAATGGCGGCACCGAAGTCTTCGCTGAAGAAGCTCCGGCAGCAGCCGCTGAGTAATTGACGCCCTGGCGTTGACTCAGTAAGCAAAAAGGGGGCTTGGCCCCCTTTTTGCCACCTCGAAAACCATTTGTCAGCAGCGCAGCTACAGCATCTGTAACGTGCAGCGGCTAACAAGGGTGGTTCGGGAAGAATTGCACGCCCGTTCAATCGGGTGGAATGGTTGAAAACCTATCCAAGAGGATTTTGAAATGGCAGAGATTACTGCAGCGTTGGTCAAAGAACTGCGCGAGCGTACCGGCGAAGGCATGATGGACTGCAAGAAGGCCTTGACCAAGGCTGGCGGCGACATCGAGAAAGCCATTGATGACATGCGTGCTTCGGGCGCCATCAAGGCTGCCAAGAAAGCCGGCAACGTCGCCGCTGAAGGCGCCATCGCCATCAAGGACGACGGCAAGGTCGCCGTTCTGCTGGAAGTCAACTCCCAGACCGACTTCCTGGCTCTGCAGGATGACTTCAAGGCATTCGTCGCTGCCAGCGTCGAAAAAGCCTTTGCTGACAAACTGACTGATGTCGCTCCGCTGATCGAAGCTCGTGAAGCTGATCGTCTGGTTCTGGTCGGCAAGACCGGCGAGAACGTCAACATCCGTCGTCTGGCTCGCGTTGAAGGTGACGTGGTCGGTACTTACCTGCACGGTAACAAGATCGGTGTTGCAGTTGTCCTCAAGGGCGGTTCCGTTGAACTGGCCAAGGACATCGCCATGCACGTAGCGGCCAGCAACCCTGAGTTCCTGCTGCCATCGCAAGTTTCCGCTGAAGCCATCGAACGCGAAAAAGCCGTGTTCATGAGCCTCAACGAAGACAAGATGAAAGGCAAGCCAGCTGAAATCGTTGAAAAAATGATCGGCGGCCGCATCAGCAAGTTCCTGGCTGAAGCCAGCCTGGTTGAGCAAGCTTTCGTCAAGGACCCGGAAATCACCGTGGGTGCCCTGGCCAAGAAAGGCGGCGCTGAAATCGTTTCCTTCACTCGCTTTGCGGTAGGTGAAGGCATCGAGAAGCCAGTCGACAACTTCGCTGACGAAGTTGCTGCTCAGGTAGCGGCTGCTTCCAAGCAATAAGACGGTTTTTTTAACTGTCGCCCTGAAGAGGCTGCCCGCTCACGCGCGCAGCCTCTTTTTGGATGGGATACCGATTTTTATTGGTTTCCTGTCGGAACTGGCTTACAAAGCCGTGTTTCGATGGCGCTGTGTCAGCGTCAAGCTAGAGTGAACGCAGGCTGCAAACAGCCTGAAAGAATTTTCGAAAATACGCCGCAGGAGAGATTCGCAATGGCTCAGCAGGGCAGTGGTTATCAGGCTCGCTATAAACGCATTCTACTCAAGCTTAGCGGCGAGGCCCTGATGGGCTCGGAAGAGTTCGGGATCGATCCGAAAGTGCTGGATCGCATGGCGCTGGAAGTCGGCCAGTTGGTCGGAATTGGCGTTCAGGTCGGCCTGGTCATCGGCGGCGGCAACCTGTTCCGCGGCGCAGCGCTGAGCGCGGCCGGCATGGATCGGGTTACGGGCGACCACATGGGCATGCTGGCCACTGTGATGAACGCCCTGGCTATGCGCGATGCGCTGGAGCGTGCCAATATCTCGGCCATCGTAATGTCGGCCATTTCCATGGTCGGCGTGACCGATCACTACGACCGCCGCAAAGCCATGCGCCACCTCAATGCCAAGGAAGTGGTGATTTTTGCCGCCGGCACCGGCAATCCGTTCTTCACCACGGATTCGGCCGCCTGCTTGCGAGCGATCGAGATCGATGCCGATGTCGTGCTCAAGGCAACCAAGGTCGATGGCGTCTATACCGCTGACCCGTTCAAAGATCCGCATGCCGAGAAGTTCGATCATCTGACCTACGATGAAGTACTGGATCGCAAGCTGGGTGTCATGGACCTGACGGCTATCTGTCTGTGCCGCGACCACAAGATGCCGCTGCGCGTCTTTAACATGAACAAGCCCGGCGCCCTGCTGAATATCGTGCATGGCGGCGCCGAAGGAACACTGATCGAGGAAGTACAACAATGATCAACGAAATCAAGAAAGACGCTCAAGAGCGCATGCAGAAATCCGTGGAATCGCTGGCACACAACTTCGGTCGCATTCGTACCGGCCAGGCGCACCCAAGCATTCTCGAAGGCGTGATGGTGCCGTACTACGGCGCTGATACGCCGATCAAGCAAGTGGCCAACATCACCGTCAAGGATGCCCGGACCCTGCAAGTCGTTGCCTTTGAGCGCAACATGCTGGGCGCGGTCGACAAGGCCATCGGCAGTGCCGGCCTGAACCTGAACCCGACCAACCTGGGTGAGTTGCTGCTGATTTCCATGCCGGCCCTGACCGAGGAAACCCGTAAGGGCTTCACCAAGCAGGCCCGTGATGTGGCTGAAGACGCTCGCGTTGCCGTGCGCAACATCCGTCGTGATGCCAACAGCCAGCTCAAGGATCTGGTCAAGGAAAAGGAAATCAGTGAAGACGAAGAGCGTCGCGCCGCTGGCGAGATTGATGATCTGACCAAGAAGTACGTGGCTAAGATCGATGCGGATTTGGCGCAGAAAGAAAAAGACCTGATGGCCGTATAAGGGTCTCGTTTTCATGGAAAAGACCAAACAGGCCGTGCCGTTTGCGATTCCGCGTCACGTGGCGATCATCATGGATGGCAATAATCGCTGGGCCAAGAAGCGCTTTATGCCTGGCGTGGCCGGGCACAAGGCGGGGGTCGATGCAGTTCGCGCGGTCATCGAGGTGTGTGCCGAGGCCGGGGTCGAGGTGCTGACCCTGTTCGCCTTCTCCAGCGAGAACTGGCAGCGTCCGGCCGATGAAGTCAGCGCCTTGATGGATCTGTTCCTCAAGGCTCTGCGGCGTGAGGCCAAGCGCCTCAACGACAACAGCATCAGCCTGCGCATCATTGGTGACCGCTCGCGCTTTCATCCCGAGTTGCAGGCTGCGATGCGCGAAGCCGAGGCCGCCACGGCGGGTGCCAATCGGTTCGTCCTGCAGATTGCCGCCAACTATGGCGGCCAATGGGACATCGCCCAGGCAGCCCAGCGGCTGGCGCGGGAGGTCCAGGCCGGGCATCTGCGGCCGGAAGACATCACGCCTGAGCTGCTGCAGACCTGTCTGGCCACTGGCGACTTGCCGTTGCCGGACCTGTGCATTCGTACCGGTGGCGAGCATCGCATCAGTAACTTCCTGCTCTGGCAGCTGGCTTACGCCGAGCTGTATTTCTCCGACCTGTTCTGGCCGGACTTCAAACACGAAGCCATGCGCACGGCGCTGGCCGATTTCGCTTCCCGTCAGCGTCGCTTCGGTAAAACGAGCGAGCAGATCGAAGCTGGAGCCCGGGTTTAATGCTTAAACAACGAATCATCACCGCTCTGATCCTGTTGCCCATCGCCCTGGGTGGATTTTTCCTGCTTGAAGGTGCCAGTTTCGCGCTGTTCATCGGGTTGGTCGTGACCTTGGGGGCATGGGAGTGGGCGCGCTTGGCGGGCTTCCCGGCGCAGTCTGCGCGGGTGGCCTATGCCGTGGCCGTGGCGGCGATGCTGTTCGTCATGTACCTGGTGCCGGGTATCGCGCCCTGGGTTCTGGGGGCAGCGGTATTGTGGTGGGCCACGGCGACCTTCCTGGTGTTGACCTATCCGCGGACCACGCATCATTGGGCAGGTGCTGCCGCGAAGCTGGTGATTGGCCTGCTTATCCTGCTGCCGGCCTGGCAAGGGCTGATCTGGATCAAGCAAGGCCCGTTGGGCAACTGGCAGATCATGGCTGTGATGGTGTTGGTCTGGGGGGCGGATGTCGGTGCCTATTTCTCCGGACGGGCGTTTGGCAAGCGCAAGCTTGCTCCCAAGGTCAGTCCCGGCAAGAGCTGGGAAGGGGTCTATGGAGGTCTGGCCTTGAGCCTGGTGATCACAGCGGTGGTCGGCGTCGTGCGGGAGTGGAGTGCCGGGCAGTTGCTGATGGGCCTGTTTGGGGCTGCTCTCATCGTATTTGTATCGGTGGTCGGCGACCTGACCGAAAGCATGTTCAAGCGTCAGTCCGGCATCAAGGACAGCAGTAATCTGCTGCCCGGCCATGGTGGCGTGCTGGATCGCATCGACAGCCTGACCGCTGCGATTCCGATCTTTGCCGTGTTGCTATGGATGGCGGCATCGTGAGTCGCCCTCAACAAATTACCGTCCTGGGTGCTACCGGTTCGATCGGCCTGAGTACGCTTGATGTCATCGGCCGTCACCCGGAGCGCTATCAGGTATTTGCCCTCAGTGGTTTTACTCGCTTGAGTGAGTTGCTGGCGCTGTGCATACGCCACACCCCGCGTTTCGCCGTGGTGCCTGAGGCTGGCCTTGCCCGCGCCTTGCAGGACGACTTGCGCGCGGCAGGCTTGCCTACCCGTGTGCTGGTGGGGGAGGAAGGGTTGTGTCAGGTCGCCTCCGATCCTGAAGTCGACGCAGTGATGGCGGCGATTGTCGGCGCGGCGGGTTTGCGTCCAACGCTGGCGGCGGTAGAGGCAGGCAAAAAAATCCTGCTGGCCAATAAAGAAGCACTGGTCATGTCCGGCGCGCTGTTCATGCAGGCCGTGCGCAAAAGCGGTTCGGTGCTGCTGCCCATCGACAGCGAGCACAATGCGATTTTTCAATGCATGCCGCAGGACTTTTCCCGCGGCCTGGGCGCAGTGGGGGTCCGGCGGATTTTACTGACGGCTTCCGGCGGTCCGTTCCGGCAGACTCCGCTGGAAGAGTTGGTGCATGTTTCACCCGAGCAGGCTTGTGCTCACCCGAACTGGTCCATGGGGCGCAAGATTTCCGTGGATTCGGCCAGCATGATGAACAAGGGCCTGGAACTGATCGAGGCCTGCTGGTTGTTCGATGCCAAGCCGTCCCAGGTGGAAGTGGTGATTCACCCGCAGAGCGTGATTCACTCCCTGGTGGATTACATAGACGGTTCGGTGCTGGCTCAATTGGGCAACCCGGATATGCGTACTCCGATCGCCAATGCGCTGGCCTGGCCTGCGCGGATTGATTCGGGCGTGGCGCCGCTGGACCTGTTCGCCATTGCCCGCCTGGATTTCCAGGCGCCTGATGAGCAGCGCTTTCCATGCCTGCGTCTGGCGCGACAAGCGGCTGAGGCAGGCAACAGTGCTCCGGCCATGCTCAATGCTGCCAATGAAGTGGCGGTTGCAGCGTTTCTCGACGGACGTGTCCGTTACCTCGAGATCGCGAGTATCATCGAGGAGGTCTTGAACCTCGAGGCTGTGGTTTCGCTCGATGACCTCGATGCGGTATTCACGGCGGACGCCAGGGCTCGTGAGCTGGCGGGCCAATGGTTGAAGCGCCACGGGCGTTGAGGCTGCGGTACGTTAGCCAGGGTTGTCCTGGGCAGGATTGCGGAGAAAACAGATGAGCGCGCTCTATATGATTGTCGGCACCCTGGTTGCATTGGGGGTGTTGGTCACTTTTCACGAATTCGGTCATTTCTGGGTCGCGCGGCGCTGTGGCGTCAAGGTTCTGCGTTTTTCCGTCGGTTTCGGCATGCCGCTGCTGCGCTGGCATGACAAAAAGGGCACCGAATTCGTTGTGGCAGCCATTCCGCTGGGCGGCTACGTGAAGATGCTTGACGAGCGCGAAGGTGAAGTGCCGGCCGATCAGGTCGACCAATCCTTCAATCGCAAGACCGTCCGTCAGCGTATTGCCATCGTGGCGGCGGGGCCGATAGCCAACTTTTTGCTGGCCATGGTTTTTTTCTGGGCCCTGGCCATGCTGGGCAGCGAGCAGGTGCGTCCGGTCATCGGTGGGGTGGAGGCCGGCAGCGTCGCCGCCCGTGCCGGGCTGGGTGTCGGGCAGGAAATCGTTGCCATCGATGGGGAGCCGACATCGGGCTGGGCGGCGGTCAACCTGCAACTGGTGCGTCGCCTGGGTGAGAGCGGTTCGTTGCAATTGATGGTGCGCGAGCAGGGTTCCACGGTGGATTCGCCTCGCGAACTGATCCTGGACAACTGGCTCAAGGGCGCCGACGAGCCGGATCCGATCCGTTCCCTGGGGATCAAGCCATGGCGTCCGGCCTTGCCGCCGATACTCGCCGAACTCGATCCGAAAGGCCCGGCCCAGGCTGCAGGCCTGAAGACCGGTGATCGGCTGCTGGCGCTCGATGGCCTGCCGGTCAGTGACTGGCAGCAGGTGGTCGATTCGGTTCGTGTACGTCCGGATAGCAAGATAGTGCTGCGCGTCGAGCGCGATGGTGCGCCGATCGACGTCCCGGTAACCCTGGGCGTCCGTGGCGAGAGCAAGGCGCCGACCGGCTATCTGGGTGCCGGCGTCAAGGCTGTCGACTGGCCGCCGGAAATGATCCGCGAGGTCAGTTTCGGCCCTTTGGCGGCGATTGGCGAGGGCGCGCGTCGTACCTGGACCATGAGCATCCTGACCCTCGATTCGCTCAAGAAAATGTTGTTCGGCGAGCTCTCGGTAAAAAACTTGAGTGGACCGATAACCATTGCTAAAGTGGCGGGCGCTTCTGCCCAGTCGGGCGTCGCTGATTTCCTGAATTTCCTTGCTTATCTGAGCATTAGCCTGGGGGTTCTGAATTTGCTGCCCATTCCGGTACTGGATGGGGGGCATTTGTTGTTTTATCTGATCGAGTGGGCGCGTGGTCGTCCCTTGTCGGATAGGGTGCAAGGTTGGGGGATACAGATCGGTATCAGCTTGGTGGTCGGGGTAATGTTGCTTGCCTTGGTCAACGATCTGGGTCGTCTGTAACGCTTCGCTGAATTGCGAATCTGCCGCATTTTGCGGCAGTTTGTTTATTGCCAGTTGGAATAAGAAAGGACTTCATGAAACGTCTGCTGCTAACTGCGGTTCTCACCGTATTGATGATCGCCGAAGTTCACGCCGAGTCCTTCACTATCTCTGATATTCGCGTCAATGGCCTCCAGCGGGTCTCCGCGGGTAGTGTCTTTGGTGCCTTGCCGTTAAACGTCGGCGAGCAGGCGGATGATCGGCGTCTGGTGGAATCCACTCGCGCGCTGTTCAAAACCGGCTTCTTTCAGGATATCCAGCTGGGTCGTGATGGCAATGTACTGGTCATCACGGTAGTTGAGCGTCCATCGGTTGCCAGTATCGAGATCGAAGGCAACAAGGCGATCTCCACTGAAGACCTGATGAAGGGCCTCAAACAGTCCGGTCTGGCCGAAGGCGAGATCTTCCAGCGCGCCACCCTCGAAGGTGTTCGTAACGAGCTGCAACGCCAGTACGTTGCCCAGGGCCGTTACTCGGCCACCGTCGACACCGAAGTGGTGCCGCAGCCGCGCAACCGCGTAGGCCTGAAGGTCAACATCAATGAAGGCACCGTGGCCGCGATCCAGCACATCAACGTGGTGGGCAACACCGTTTTCCCTGATGAAGACCTGATCGACCTGTTCGAACTCAAGACCACCAACTGGCTGTCATTCTTCAAGAACGACGACAAGTACGCCCGTGAAAAGCTCTCCGGTGACCTGGAGCGTCTGCGTTCCTACTACCTGGACCGCGGCTACATCAACATGGACATCGCTTCGACCCAGGTGTCCATCACTCCGGACAAGAAGCACGTCTACATCACCGTGAACGTCAACGAAGGCGACAAGTACACCGTTCGTGACGTCAAGCTCAGCGGCGACCTGAAGGTGCCTGAAGACCAGGTCACCTCTCTGCTGCTGGTGCAGAAGGGCCAGGTGTTCTCGCGCAAGCTGATGACCACCACTTCCGAGCTGATCACCCGTCGTCTGGGCAACGAGGGCTACACCTTCGCCAACGTCAACGGCGTGCCGCAACCGCACGATGAAGACCATACCGTCGACATCACCTTCGCCGTGGATCCGGGCAAGCGCGCCTACGTCAACCGCATCAACTTCCGTGGCAACACCAAGTCCGAAGACGAGGTGCTGCGCCGTGAAATGCGCCAGATGGAAGGTGGCTGGGCGTCGACCTACCTGATCGACCAGTCCAAGACCCGTCTGGAGCGCCTGGGCTTCTTCAAGGAAGTCAACGTCGAGACGCCGGCAGTACCGGGCGTCGATGACCAGGTCGATGTGAACTACAGCGTTGAAGAGCAGGCGTCCGGCTCGATCACCGCCAGCGTCGGTTTCGCCCAGAGCGCCGGCCTGATCCTCGGTGGTTCGATCACCCAGAACAACTTCCTGGGTACCGGTAACCGGGTCAGCGTTGGCTTGACCCGCAGCGAATACCAGACCCGCTACAACTTCGGTTTTGTCGACCCCTACTGGACTGCTGACGGTGTGAGCCTGGGCTACAACGCCTTCTATCGCACCACTGACTATGATGAGCTCGACTCCGACATCTCCAGCTATGCCGTGGACAGCCTGGGTGCAGGCGTCAACGTGGGTTATCCAATCAGCGAGACTTCGCGTCTGACGTTCGGTCTCACCGCCCAGCAGGACGAGATCAGCACCGGGCGTTATACCGTTGACGAGATTTTTGACTTCGTTGAAAAGGAAGGCGACAAGTACCTGAACTTCAAGGCGTCTGTCGGTTGGTCGGAATCGACCCTGAACAAAGGTGTGCTGGCGACCCGCGGTCGTTCCCAGAGCCTGGTATTGGAAACTACCACCCCTGGCAGCGACCTCTCGTTCTTCAAGCTCGACTATCGTGGCCAACTGTTCCAGCCGCTGTCTGATAATTACACCATGCGCCTGCACACTGAGCTGGGTTATGGCGACGGTTATGGTTCCACCGACGGCTTGCCGTTCTACGAGAACTACTATGCCGGCGGTTTCAACTCGGTCCGTGGCTTCAAGGACAGCACTCTTGGTCCGCGCAGTACGCCGAGCCGGGGCACCAACCCGGGAACCATACGTGATCCGGACCAGGATCCGCTGCCGTTCGGTGGTAATGTCCTGATCCAGGGCGGTGTCGAGCTGTTGTTCCCGATGCCGTTCGTCAAGGATCAGCGCTCCTTGCGTACCTCGGTATTCTGGGACGTGGGTAACGTATTCGACTCTTCGTGCGAGGACACCACCAACGCCGACGGCACCAGGTCCAATACCAAGTGCAACGACATCAGCCTGAGCAACATGGCAAGTTCCGTGGGCGTGGGTGTGACCTGGGTCACCGCGCTCGGTCCTTTGAGCTTCGCCCTGGCGATGCCGATCAAGAAACCGGATGACGCTGAAACCCAAGTGTTCCAATTCTCCCTCGGCCAGACGTTCTAAGCGTCTGACCCAAGATAACGACAATGGATTTTGTAGGAGTACATCGTGCGTAAGTTGACTCAATTGGTTCTCCTGGCGACCTTGATGGTCGCAGGTCCGGCTTTTGCCGACATGAAGATTGCCGTACTGAACTATCAGATGGCCTTGCTGGAATCCGACGCGGCGAAGAAATACGCCGTGGATGCCGAGAAGAAGTTCGGCCCGCAGCTGACCAAGCTCAAGAGCCTGGAGAGCAGCGCCAAGGGTATCCAGGATCGTCTGGTCTCCGGTGGCGACAAAATGGCCCAGGGCGAGCGTGAGCGTCTGGAGCTTGAGTTCAAGCAAAAGGCCCGTGACTTCCAGTTCCAGTCCAAGGAGCTGAACGAAGCGAAAGCCGTTGCCGACCGCGAGATGCTCAAGCAGCTCAAGCCAAAGCTCGATCGGGCGGTGGAAGAAGTCATCAAGAAAGGTGGTTTTGACCTGGTGTTCGAGCGTGGTGCAGTGATTGACGTCAAACCCCAGTACGACATCACGCGCCAGGTTATCGAGCGCATGAATCAGCTGAAGTAATCCATGACAGCGACTATCAAGCTCGGCCAACTGGCTGAGTTCCTCGGCGCCACCCTGCGTGGCGACCCGGAGAAGGTCATCACTGGGCTAGCCACTTTGCAAGAGGCTGGCCCAGCTCAGTTGAGCTTCCTGGCAAATCCTCAATATCGCAAATACCTGGCCGACAGCCGGGCCGCAGCGCTGTTGCTCAAGCCTGCCGATGCTGACGGGTTCGCGGGCGATGCGCTGATCGTGCCGGATCCCTATCTGGCGTATGCGCGGATTTCCCACCTGTTCGACCCCAAGCCCAAGTCGGCCCCCGGCATTCATCCCAGCGCGGTCATCGCGGCGGATGCGGTGGTTGATCCCACGGCCAGCATCGGTCCTTTTGTCGTCATTGAAAGCGCCGCCCGGGTCGGCCCGGGCGTCACGCTGGGCGCCCATTGCTTCATCGGTGCGCGCTGCGAGATCGGTGAGGGTGGCTGGCTTGCTCCGCGGGTCACGTTGTATCACGACGTGCGTATCGGAAAGCGGGTGGTGATCCAGTCGGGTGCGGTACTGGGCGGTGAAGGTTTCGGTTTTGCCAAGGAGAAGGGGATCTGGCAAAAGATCGCCCAGATCGGCGGCGTGACCATCGGTGATGACGTGGAAATCGGCGTCAACACCGCGATCGACCGGGGCGCCCTGTCTGATACGGTCATCGGCAATGGCGTCAAGCTCGACAACCAGATTCAGATCGCCCACAACGTCCAGGTCGGTGATCACACCGCCATGGCCGCCTGCGTAGGCATTTCCGGCAGCACCCGGATCGGCAAGCATTGCATGCTCGCCGGTGGCGTGGGGCTGGTGGGGCACATTGATATTTGTGACAACGTATTCCTCACCGGAATGACCATGGTGACCCATTCGATCACCGAGCCGGGTGCTTATTCTTCCGGCACGGCGATGCAACCGGCGGCCGAATGGCGCAAGAGCGCGGCCCGAATCCGCCAGCTCGATGACATCGCGCGGCGTTTGCGTCAGTTGGAAAAGCGTGTAGGGGACGTGACCCCTGACGGTAATGCTTCATCAGATGGCTGATACCATTTCCATATCAAGTGTGCACAGCCGCTAGACTGCCTCCTTGATTTGCTAGAGGGGCGCGCGTCGATCGTGCGCTTCCAATCTTTACATAGGCTTCCCCCCGAAATGATGGACATCAACGAGATTCGCGAATACCTGCCTCACCGTTACCCGTTCCTGCTGGTGGACCGGGTGGTGGAACTTGACGTTGAAGGCAAGCGGATTCGCGCCTACAAGAATGTCAGCATCAACGAACCGTTCTTCAATGGTCACTTTCCCGCGCATCCAATCATGCCCGGCGTGCTGATCATCGAGGCAATGGCTCAGGCTGCCGGGATCCTTGGTTTCAAAATGCTCGACGTGAAGCCTGCCGACGGCACGCTTTACTACTTCGTGGGCTCCGACAAGCTGCGTTTTCGCCAGCCGGTCACCCCGGGCGATCAGCTGATCCTCGAAGCCACATTCATCAGTTGCAAGCGCCAGATCTGGAAGTTCGAATGCCAGGCTTCGGTCGACGGCAAGCCAGTCTGCTCCGCTGAAATCATCTGTGCGGAACGCAAACTATGAGTTTGATTGACCCTCGCGCAATCATCGATCCGGCGGCAGTCCTGGCCGCCGATGTCGAGGTCGGCCCATGGTCGATCATCGGCCCAGGTGTGGAAATCGGCGAGGGTACGGTGATCGGGCCCCATGTAATTCTCAAGGGTCCGACCCGGATCGGTCGGCACAACCGCATCTACCAGTTTTCTTCGGTAGGCGAGGACACGCCCGATCTCAAGTACAAAGGTGAAGAAACCCGGCTGGTCATTGGCGATCACAACGTGATCCGCGAAGGCGTGACGATTCACCGTGGCACCGTTCAGGATCGTTCCGAAACGACTCTGGGCAACCATAACCTGATCATGGCCTACGCCCATATCGGTCATGACAGCGTCATTGGCAACCATTGCATCCTGGTCAACAACACCGCGTTGGCTGGCCACGTGCATGTGGACGACTGGGCGATCCTGTCCGGTTTCACCTTGGTCCATCAATATTGTCATATCGGCGCCCACAGCTTCTCGGGCATGGGCACCGCCATCGGCAAGGACGTACCGGCCTATGTCACTGTGTTCGGTAACCCGGCCGAAGCCCGCAGTATGAATTTCGAAGGCATGCGCCGTCGTGGTTTCAGCGAAGAGGCGATCACGGCATTGCGGCGCGCCTACAAGGTTGTGTACCGCCAGGGGTTGACCGTCGAACAGGCCCTTGTCGAGTTGGCCGAGGCTTCGGCGCAGTTCCCGGAAGTCGCGATATTCCGTGACTCCATCCAGTCCTCGACTCGCGGCATCACTCGCTAACCATGGCTAACTTGCGTATAGCACTGGTGGCGGGAGAGGCTTCCGGTGACATTCTGGGTGCCGGTCTGATGCGTGCGCTCAAGGCGCAGCACCCAGCAGTGGAGTTCATCGGTGTCGGTGGCCCCTTGATGCAGGCCGAAGGGCTGGCGTCATATTTCCCCATGGAACGCCTGTCGGTGATGGGGCTGGTTGAGGTGCTCGGACGTCTGCGCGAACTGCTGGCTCGCCGCAAGAAGCTGATCGCGACCCTGATCGACGAAAGACCGGATGTGTTCATCGGCATCGATGCGCCGGATTTCACTCTCAATATCGAACTCAAGTTGCGTCAGGCCGGTATCAAGACGGTGCACTACGTCAGCCCCTCGGTCTGGGCCTGGCGGCAGAAGCGCGTGTTGAAAATCCGCGAAGGCTGCGACCTGATGCTCACGCTGCTGCCGTTCGAAGCCCGATTCTACGAAGAGAAGGGCGTGCCGGTACGGTTTGTCGGCCATACCCTGGCCGATACCATTCCCCTGCAAGCGGATCGTGACGCGGCGCGTCAGACGTTGGGCCTGCCCGACGGCCCGCTGGTGGCCTTGATGCCCGGTAGCCGTGGCGGCGAGGTCAGTCGCCTGGGAGGCTTGTTCTTCGACGCCGCCGAGCGTCTGCGAGCGATGCGTCCCGGCGTGCGTTTTGTTCTGCCCTGTGCCAGCCCGCAGCGACGGGCTCAGCTTGAAGCGCTGCTGGCCGGGCGCGATCTGCCTGTCACATTGCTCGATGGCCGTTCTCATCTCGCACTGGCTGCGTGTGACGCCGTGTTGATTGCGTCCGGCACTGCTACCCTTGAGGCGTTGCTGTATAAACGCCCGATGGTGGTCGCCTATCGCTTGGCGCCGTTGACGTTCTGGATCCTCAAACGCATGGTCAAGAGCCCTTACATCTCCTTGCCCAATCTGTTGGCCCAGCGCTTGCTGGTGCCTGAATTGCTGCAGGACGAGGCAACCGCCGATGCGCTGGCCCGTACGCTGTCGCCCTTGATCGACGGTGGCCAGGAGCAGACCCGGGGCTTTGATGACATTCACCGTACCTTGCGCCGCGATGCCTCCAACCAGGCCGCCGACGCAGTATTGACCCTGATCGGCGCCAAACCATGAGTAACGTGAAATTGCAGATGGGCCTGGACTTCAATCTGGTGGCTGAAGTTGAAGAACTGGTGGCCGGTGTTGATGAGGTCGGTCGTGGTCCGTTGTGCGGCGCAGTGGTGACGGCAGCGGTGATTCTCGATCCAAACCGGCCCATTCTGGGCCTCAACGACTCCAAGAAGCTCACCGAAGCCCGTCGCGAAAAGCTCTACGACGAAATCTGTGAGAAAGCCCTGAGCTGGTGCATTGCACGGGCTGAAGTGGAAGAGATCGACGAACTGAATATCCTGCACGCCACCATGCTTGCGATGCAGCGTGCCGTGGAAGGCCTGCACATCACCCCGAAACTGGCGATGATCGATGGCAATCGGTGCCCGAAGCTGTCTATGCGCGCCGAAGCAGTCGTTCAGGGGGACGGCAAGGTGCCGGCCATTGCGGCGGCATCGATTCTGGCCAAGGTCAGCCGTGATCGGGAAATGAGCGCCTTTGAATTGATTTACCCGGGCTACGGCATCGGCGGCCACAAGGGCTACCCGACACCCGTTCATCTGGAAGCGCTGGCGCGCCTTGGGCCAACGCCGATCCATCGGCGCTCGTTCGCGCCGGTGCGGCTGGCTTATGAAGCCCGTGAGGGTTTGATCGTAAGTCATCAGACTGCGGTCTCTTGATGCAGGCTTTTGTGGCAAGGCAATCATGCTGATGTTTTACCCAAGGCTCGGTACAATCCGGGCCTTGTTGTTTTCATGACTTAACGCAGGATCACTATGCCGGCTTCATTCGTTCATCTACGCCTGCACACTGAGTACTCCCTGGTCGATGGCCTGGTGCGGATCAAGCCACTGGTCAAGACTCTGGTGGGCATGAACATGCCTGCTGTGGCGGTCACCGACCAGAACAACATGTGTTCGCTGGTCAAGTTCTACAAAAATGCCATGGGCGCCGGGATCAAGCCGATCTGCGGGGCCGACCTGTGGCTGTCGAACAAAGACCCGGACGCGCCGCTGAGCCGCATCAGCCTGCTGGTGATGAACGCCGTGGGTTACCGCAACCTCACCGAGTTGATCTCCCGCGGTTTTATCGATGGCCAGCGCAACGGCTCGATCATCATCGAGCGCGAATGGGTAGCTGAGGCCAATGAAGGTTTGATCATGCTGTCGGCGGCCAAGGAAGGTGAAATCGGCCTGGCCCTGCTCAGTGGCAATCCAGAAGAAGCCGAAGTGCTGGCCCGCGATTGGATGGCGGTGTTCCCGGACCGCTTCTACATTGAAGTGCAACGCACCAATCGCCCCAACGACGAAGAACACCTGCATGCCGCCGTGGCCCTGGCCGACAAGATCGGCGCGCCGCTGGTGGCGACCAACGACGTGCGCTTCATCAAGCAGGAAGACTTCGAGGCTCACGAAACCCGCGTCTGCATCGGTGAAGGCCGGGCGCTCGATGATCCGCGTCGTCCGAAAAACTACAGCGATCAGCAATACCTCAAAAGCGCCGAGGAAATGGCCGAGTTGTTCAGCGACCTGCCCGAGGCGCTGGAAAACACGGTCGAGATTGCCAAGCGCTGCAACATCGAAGTGAAGCTGGGCAAGCACTTCCTGCCCAACTTCCCGATCCCCGATGGCATGACCATCGACGAGTATTTCCGCAAGGTGTCCTTCGATGGCCTGGATGAGCGCCTCAGCGTTCTCTTGCCCAAGGACACCACCGAAGATTACGAGGCCAAGCGCCAGGTCTATGTCGACCGGTTGAATTTCGAGCTGGATATCATCATCCAGATGGGCTTCCCCGGTTACTTCCTGATCGTGATGGACTTTATCCAGTGGGCCAAGAGCAACGGCGTGCCGGTGGGGCCAGGCCGGGGGTCGGGTGCAGGCTCCCTGGTGGCTTACGTGCAGAAGATCACCGACCTCGACCCGCTGGAATATGACCTGCTGTTCGAACGTTTCCTCAACCCGGAACGGGTGTCCATGCCCGACTTCGACGTCGACTTCTGCATGGACGGTCGCGACCGGGTGATTGATTACGTGGCCGAGAAATACGGCCGCAACGCGGTGAGCCAGATCATCACCTTCGGTTCCATGGCCGCCAAGGCTGTGGTGCGTGACGTGGCGCGGGTGCAGGGCAAGTCCTACGGTTTGGCGGATCGTCTGTCGAAGATGATCCCGTTCGAAGTCGGCATGACCCTGGAAAAAGCCTACGAGCAGGAAGAAATCCTGCGGGACTTCATCAAGGTCGATGAAGAAGCCGCGGAAATCTGGGAGATGGCCCGCAAGCTTGAGGGCGTGGTGCGTAACGTCGGCAAGCACGCCGGGGGCGTGGTGATCGCGCCGACCAAGCTGACTGACTTCTCGCCGATCTATTGCGATGAAGAGGGCGACGGCCTGGTGACCCAGTTCGACAAGGATGACGTCGAGGCGGCGGGCCTGGTGAAGTTCGACTTCCTTGGCCTGCGGACCCTGACGATCATCGACTGGGCGCTGAAAACCATCAACCGTGACCGGGCCAAGGTCGGCGAAGAGCCGCTGGACATCGCCTTCATCCCGCTGGATGACAAGCCGACCTACAGCCTGCTGCAAAAAGCCGAAACCACGGCAGTGTTCCAGCTTGAATCCCGGGGTATGAAGGAGCTGATCAAAAAGCTCAAGCCCGACTGCCTCGAAGACCTGATCGCACTGGTGGCCCTGTTCCGTCCGGGCCCGCTGCAATCGGGCATGGTGGATGACTTTATCAACCGTAAGCACGGGCGCGCCGAGCTGGCGTACCCGCACCCGGATTATCAGTACGACGGCCTCAAGCCGGTCCTGGCACCGACCTACGGCATCATCCTGTACCAGGAACAGGTGATGCAGATTGCCCAGGTAATGGCCGGTTACACCCTCGGCGGCGCGGACATGCTGCGTCGGGCGATGGGTAAGAAAAAGCCCGAGGAAATGGCCAAGCAGCGCGGCGGTTTCATCGAGGGTTGTGCGAACAACGGCATTGATGCGGACCTGGCCGGTAACATCTTCGACCTGGTGGAAAAATTCGCCGGTTACGGCTTCAACAAATCCCACTCGGCCGCCTATGGTCTGGTGTCGTACCAGACCGCGTGGCTGAAGGCCCACTACCCGGCGCCATTCATGGCCGCGGTACTGTCGGCGGATATGCACAACACCGACAAGGTCGTGACCTTGATCGAAGAAGTGCGGACCATGAAGTTGCGCCTCGACGCACCGGACGTGAACGCTTCGGAGTTCAAGTTCACGGTGAACGACGAAGGCCGCATCATTTATGGACTGGGGGCGATCAAGGGTGTGGGTGAAGGACCGGTGGAAGCCATCACCGAAGCCCGTCAGGACGGACCGTTCAAGGACCTGTTCGATTTTTGCGCCCGGGTCGATCTCAAACGCATCAACAAACGTACCCTCGACGGTTTGATCCGCAGCGGTGCATTGGACCGTCTGGGCCCGTACTTCCAGGATGAACCCAAGGCCTACCAGGCCAATATCGACCGCAACCGCGCGGTGCTGCTGGCGGCCATGGAAGAAGCGATCAAGGCCGCCGAGCAAACCGCCCGGACCCATGACAGTGGTCACGCCGACCTGTTTGGCGGGTTGTTTGTCGAGGAAGATGCCGATGTCTACGGCAATCACCGCAAGGCCAAGGAGCTGACGCTCAAGGAGCGTCTCAAGGGTGAGAAAGACACCTTGGGCCTGTACCTCACGGGTCACCCGATCGACGAGTACGAAGGCGAGATCCGCCGGTTCGCCCGCCAGCGCATCATTGATCTGAAGCCGGCGCGTGACACGCAGACCGTCGCCGGTATGATCATCGCCCTGCGGGTAATGAAAAACAAAAAGGGCGACAAGATGGGCTTCATCACCCTCGACGACCGCTCCGGGCGCATCGAGGCGTCGTTGTTTGCCGATGCGTTCCATTCGGCCCAGTCGCTGTTGCAGACTGACGCGATGGTTGTGGTGGAAGGCGAAGTCAGCAACGACGATTTTTCCGGTGGCCTGCGGCTGCGGGTCAAACGGGTGATGAGCATGGAAGATGCCCGGACCAACCTGGCCGAGAGCCTGCGCCTGAAATTGCAGACCCAGGATCTCAAGGGCGATCAGCTACGCTGGCTGGGGGAATTGTTCAAGCGCCATCGCGGTGCTTGCCCGATTACCATGGAGTACGTGCGCCCCGACGCCAAGGCTGTGCTGCAGTTCGGCGAAGGCTGGCGGATCGATCCGGCGGATGCGTTGATTCAAGCCTTGCGTGACCAGTTCGGTAAAGACAACGTCTTCCTCCAATACCGTTGACGGCCAGGTGCCACTCCTGAACCTTGGAGCGGCCCTGATCTCGACCCGAATTTTTAATCTCGACCTGAACGCGCCTCTCCCTTAAGGTAGGGCGCGAATAGACAACCGGCCGGCCCAAGCTCTCTTGGACGTCGACCCAAGACGGACGCCTATGAACCCGAATTTTCTAGATTTCGAACAGCCGATCGCCGACCTGCAAGCCAAGATCGAAGAGTTGCGCTTGGTCGGTAATGACAATTCGCTGAATATCGGCGATGAAATCTCTCGTCTGCAGGACAAAAGCCGCACGCTGACCGAAGACATCTTTGGCAAGCTGACCAGCTGGCAGATCGCCCGCCTGGCGCGTCATCCGCGTCGTCCCTATACCCTGGACTATATCGAGCACATCTTCACTGAGTTCGATGAACTGCACGGCGATCGGCATTTCTCCGACGACGCCGCGATCGTGGGTGGCGTCGCCCGTCTGGACGACCAGCCAGTGATGGTCATCGGCCATCAGAAAGGCCGCGAAGTGCGCGAAAAGGTGCGCCGCAACTTCGGCATGCCGCGTCCGGAAGGCTATCGCAAGGCGTGCCGCCTGATGGAAATGGCCGAGCGCTTCAAGATGCCGATCCTGACCTTCATCGACACGCCGGGCGCTTATCCGGGCATCGACGCCGAAGAGCGCAACCAGAGCGAAGCGATCGCCTGGAACCTGCGCGTAATGGCACGACTGAAAACCCCGATCATCGCCACCGTGATCGGCGAAGGCGGTTCCGGCGGTGCGCTGGCCATTGGTGTCTGCGATCAGCTGAACATGCTGCAATACTCCACCTACGCGGTGATCTCGCCGGAAGGCTGCGCCTCGATCCTGTGGAAAACCGCCGAGAAGGCGCCGGATGCCGCCGAAGCCATGGGCATCACCGCTGAGCGTCTCAAAGGCCTGGGTATCGTGGATAAAGTGATCAGCGAGCCTGTAGGCGGCGCTCATCGTGATCCGGCCGCGGCTGCGGCGCTGATTCGTGCCGAGCTGAGCTCGCAACTGTCGATGCTCAAGAAGTTCGACAACGAGGCGCTGCTGGCCCGTCGCTATGAGCGGCTGATGAGCTACGGTCTCTGACCCGACCGCAATGCCCATGTGGGAGCGAGCCTGCTCGCGATACGGTTTAACATTCAACAAATGAGTTGACTGATATACCGCCATCGCGAGCAGGCTCGCTCCCACAGTTGTTTGTGCCAAGGCTGACTCCTATGAACTCAAGCGCGGATCTGCCAACCCGGCTCCTCACACAGCTATCCCCCTGGCGCAACGCCGTCACCTGGCGCATCGCCTTCTCCGGTGGCCTCGATTCCACCGTCCTGCTGCACCTGCTCGCGTCTCTCTCCAAAAATGAAGCCCTGCCACCGCTACGTGCTGTCCACGTCCATCATGGCCTTCAGGCTGTGGCCGATGCATGGCCGGACCATTGTCGCTCGGTCTGCAAGGCCCTTGGGGTGCCGCTGGAAGTAGTGAACGTGCAAGTCCCGGCCGGTGCCAGCGTCGAGCGTGCCGCCCGGGAGGCGCGCTATGCTGCCTTCGTGGCGCTGCTCCACAGCAATGAAGTGCTACTCACCGGTCAACATCGCGACGATCAGGCTGAAACCCTGTTGTTTCGTTTGTTGCGTGGGGCAGGGGTGAGGGGCTTGTCGGCGATGCCTCGGCAGCGTCCTCTGGGCCAGGGGTACTTGCTGCGACCCTTGCTCGATGTGTCCCGGGCGGAGCTGGAAGCCTACGCGACGCAACAGGGCTTGAACTGGATCGAAGACCCTTCCAACGACGATCACCGGTACGCGCGCAATTTCCTGCGCCAGCGAGTTTTCCCGGTATTGACCGAGCAGTGGTCCCAAGCCTCGACGACCTTCGCCCGCAGCGCTGCGCACCTGAGTGAGGCCCAAGGCTTGCTGGATGACCTGGCGCGAATCGATCTGCACCGAGCCATCACGCCCAGCGCGTTCGACTGGCTTGGGTTGCGGTCGCTTGAGTTGGCCCCGTTGCGAGCCTTGTCGCCGGCCCGTCAGCGTAATGCGTTGAGTCATTGGCTGGCGTCGATGACAACGCTGCCCGACAGTGATCATTGGTCTGGCTGGGACTCGTTGCGCGATGCAGCGGACGACGCCCGGCCGATCTGGCGGCTGGCCGGTGGCGAACTGCACCGCGCCGGCGGGCGCGTCTGGTGGTTATCCGACCGCTGGCTGCGACCGGCCGCAGGCCCCGTAGAATGGACGCTGACTGCTCAAGCATTGACCCTGCCAGACAACGGCACGGTGACCCTCGACGGTAAAATGCCCGACGGACCGCTCTGCGTCCGCTATCGTCAGGGAGGTGAAGCCATGATGTTGCCCGGCCGTGGCCACCGGGACCTCAAGCGTTTGCTCAACGAAAGAGGCGTGCCGGCGTTTGCGCGCGGTCGATTGCCACTGCTGTATCGGGACGAGCAATTGCTGGCGGTGGCGAACCTGCCAGGACTCGACAGCGGCATTGATGGCAACTGGCAACTGATCTGGCAGCCATGAAACCAAGATCTGGGTTTGAGCTGAAAGGGGCTTTCCGGTAGACTACGCTCCCTTCTTGATACAACTTCTGTGGATTCGCCTGAATTGCAGGAGTTGCCGATTACCAAGCAGTCTTTGCTGGGCGATTCCAAAAAATGTGTAGCGAGCAACGTACCGGTGATTTCACTTCCGGTCTGTCCCAACGCGGCGGTTTTTTTGAAAGGTGCACTGTGATTAATGCAGGTGATCGGGGGCTTCGGCCTTCCTTCGCTTTCCCCGGCGGCTCGGACCGCTTTAACGCAGACTTCTAGGGTTTTTCATGACGCGCTACATATTCGTCACGGGCGGTGTTGTTTCTTCATTGGGGAAAGGCATTGCCTCGGCTTCATTGGCGGCCATCCTGGAGGCGCGGGGACTTAAGGTCACCATGCTCAAGCTGGACCCGTACATCAACGTCGACCCGGGCACCATGAGCCCGTTCCAGCACGGTGAAGTGTTCGTCACCCACGACGGCGCCGAGACCGACCTGGACCTGGGCCACTACGAGCGGTTCATCCGCACGACCATGACCCAGAACAACAACTTCACCACCGGCCGTGTCTACGAGCACGTGCTGCGCAAAGAGCGCCGTGGTGATTACCTGGGGGCGACCATCCAGGTCATCCCGCACATCACCGACGAAATCAAGCGCCGCATCATCAAGGGTGCCGGCGACGCCGACGTGGCGATGGTCGAAATCGGCGGCACTGTGGGTGACATCGAGTCCCAGCCGTTCCTCGAAGCCATCCGCCAGTTGCGTTTCGAAATCGGCGCCAAGCGCGCGATGCTGATGCACCTGACCCTGGTTCCGTACATCGCCACCGCTGGCGAAACCAAGACCAAGCCCACCCAGCACTCGGTCAAGGAACTGCGTTCCATCGGCCTGCAGCCGGATGTGCTGATCTGCCGCTCCGATCATCCGATCGATATTTCTTCGCGGCGCAAGATCGCCCAGTTCACCAACGTTGAAGAGCGTGCGGTGATCGGCCTGGAAGACGCTGACACCATCTACAAGATCCCGGGCATCCTGCACTCCCAGGGCCTGGACGATTTCGTCGTCGAGCGTTTCGGCTTGCAGTGCGCCAGCGCCGACCTGTCCGAATGGGAAGCGGTGGTCGATGCCAAGCTCAACCCGGAACACGAAGTCACCATCGCCATGGTCGGCAAGTACATGGAGCTGCTGGATGCCTACAAGTCGCTGATCGAGGCGATGAGTCACGCCGGTATCAGCAACCGTACCAAGGTCAACCTGCGCTATATCGACTCTGAAGACATCGAGAACCAGGGCACCGGTCTGCTCGAAGGCGCCGATGCGATCCTCGTGCCGGGCGGCTTTGGCCTGCGGGGCGTGGAAGGCAAGATCACCGCTGTTCAATACGCTCGCGAAAACAAGGTGCCTTACCTGGGCATCTGCCTGGGCATGCAAGTGGCGGTCATTGAGTTCGCCCGTAACGTGATGGGCTGGAAGGACGCCAACTCCACCGAATTCGATCGCGCCAGCGGTCACCCGGTCGTGGGCCTGATCACCGAGTGGGAAGATGCCACCGGCGCCGTGGAAGTACGCACCGAAGCCTCCGACCTGGGCGGCACCATGCGTCTCGGTGCCCAGGAATGCCTGCTTGAAGCCGGCTCCAAGGTGCACGATTGCTACGCCAAGGACGTGATCGTCGAGCGTCACCGCCATCGCTACGAAGTGAACAACAACCTGCTGCCGCAACTGATCGAGGCCGGCCTGAAAATCTCCGGTCGTTCCGGTGACGGCGCGCTGGTGGAGGTGGTCGAAGCCCCGGATCATCCATGGTTCGTTGCTTGCCAGTTCCACCCCGAGTTCACCTCGACGCCTCGGGACGGCCACCCGCTGTTCAGTGGTTTCGTGAAAGCCGCTTTGGCTCAACACCAGAAGAAGGCATAAAACGATGGCCCAGAAGATCATTCGCGTCGGCGACATCGAGATTGCCAACGACAAGCCCATGGTGCTGTTCGGCGGCATGAACGTACTGGAAAGCCGCGACATGGCGATGCAGGTCTGCGAGGAGTACGTGAAGGTCACCCAGAAGCTGGGCATCCCTTATGTCTTCAAGGCCAGTTTCGACAAGGCCAATCGCTCGTCCGTGACCTCTTACCGTGGCCCGGGCCTGGAAGAGGGCATGCGCATCTTCCAGGACATCAAGCAAGCCTTCGGCGTGCCGATCATCACCGACGTCCACGAGCCTGCCCAGGCCGCAGTGGTCGCTGAGGTCTGCGACATCATCCAGCTGCCGGCCTTCCTGTCGCGCCAGACCGACCTGGTGGTCGCGATGGCCAAGACCGGTGCGGTGATCAACATCAAGAAAGCCCAGTTCCTCGCGCCCCAGGAAATGAAGCACATCCTGAGCAAGTGCGAAGAGGCCGGCAATGACCAGTTGATCCTCTGCGAGCGTGGTTCGAGCTTCGGCTACAACAACCTGGTGGTGGACATGCTTGGTTTCGGCATCATGAAGCAGTTCGAATACCCGGTGTTCTTCGACGTGACCCACGCGCTGCAAATGCCCGGTGGTCGTTCCGATTCCGCAGGGGGGCGTCGCGCCCAGGTCACCGACCTGGCCAAGGCCGGCATGAGCCAGTCCCTGGCAGGTCTGTTCCTCGAGGCCCACCCGGACCCGGACAATGCCAAGTGTGACGGCCCTTGTGCCTTGCGCTTGAACAAGCTGGAACCCTTCTTGTCTCAGCTCAAGGCGTTGGACGAACTGGTCAAGAGTTTTCCGACGATAGAAACCGCGTAACGCGGTTTTCTCCGGTAAAGTACCGCTCGATTATCGCTCTGGCCCGCTGGCCGCACTGCTTTTGTGGGAGCATGGCTTGCCAGCGATGACGTCCTTCGGGACCGTCGTCGGCAAGCCTTACTGTTACAGCGTTTCGTCAACTTTGGAGTGTTTACAACAATGGCAAAAATCGTCGACATCAAAGGTCGTGAAGTTCTCGACTCCCGTGGCAACCCCACTGTTGAAGCGGACGTGCTTCTCGACAACGGTATCATCGGCAGCGCCTGCGCGCCGTCCGGTGCTTCCACTGGCTCGCGCGAAGCGCTGGAGCTGCGTGATGGCGACAAGAGCCGTTACCTGGGCAAGGGCGTGCTCAAAGCCGTCGCCAACATCAACGGTCCGATCCGTGACCTGTTGCTGGGCAAGGATCCTGCCGACCAGAAAGCCCTCGATCACGCGATGATCAAGCTCGACGGTACCGAAAACAAAGCCACCCTGGGCGCCAACGCGATCCTCGCCGTGTCCCTGGCCGCTGCCAAGGCTGCCGCCCAGGACCAGGACCTGCCGCTGTACGCACACATCGCCAACCTCAACGGTACCCCGGGTGTCTACTCGATGCCGGTGCCGATGATGAACATCATCAACGGTGGCGAGCACGCCGATAACAACGTCGACATCCAGGAATTCATGGTCCAGCCAGTGGGCGCCAAGTCCTTCTCCGAAGGCCTGCGCATGGGCACCGAGATTTTCCATCACCTCAAGGCTGTGCTGAAGGCCCGTGGCCTGAGCACTGCCGTTGGCGACGAAGGCGGTTTCGCACCGAACCTGGCGTCCAACGAAGACGCGCTGAAAGTGATCTCCGAAGCCGTGGCCAACGCCGGTTACAAATTGGGCACCGACGTGACCCTGGCCCTGGACTGCGCGGCCAGTGAGTTCTTCGAAGACGGCAAGTACAACCTGTCCGGTGAAGGCCAGGTGTTCACCGCCGAAGGTTTTGCCGACTACCTCAAGGGCCTGACCGAGCGCTACCCGATCATCTCCATCGAAGATGGCCTGGACGAGTCCGACTGGGCCGGCTGGAAAATCCTCACCGACAAGATTGGCGAAAAAACCCAGCTGGTGGGCGACGACCTGTTCGTCACCAACACCAAGATCCTGAAAGAAGGCATCGACAAGAAGATCGCCAACTCGATCCTGATCAAGTTCAACCAGATCGGCACCCTGACCGAAACCCTGGAAGCCATCCAGATGGCCAAGGCCGCCGGCTACACTGCCGTGATCTCCCACCGCTCCGGCGAAACCGAAGATTCGACCATTGCCGACCTGGCCGTGGGCACTGCGGCAGGCCAGATCAAGACCGGTTCGCTGTGCCGTTCCGATCGCGTCTCCAAGTACAACCAACTGCTGCGTATTGAAGAGCAGTTGAACGGCAAGGCCAAGTACAACGGTCGTGCCGAGTTTCGCGGTTAAGCGGTAGATGGTAAAAAGACACCGGATGATGTCAAAAAAGTCGCAATAGCGGCGGTTTTGCCTCTAATCTGATGCCTTATCAAGCACAAGCCTGGTTTTTCCAGGCTTCGTGCTATCAGACGCTTCAAAGTGTGGCATGGCTGTCTTTTTCACTGGAAACCTGAGATTCGATGCGCAGTCCCAATTGGTTGTTTCTTGTCTTGCTCCTGTTGCTGGCTGGCCTGCAGTACCGCCTTTGGGTGGGTAATGGCAGCCTGGCGCAAGTGGCGGACCTGACTCAGCAGATTGCCGAACAGCATGCCGAAAACGAGGCGTTGCTGGAGCGTAACCGGGTGATGGACGCCGAAGTCAGTGAACTGAAAAAAGGCATGGAGACCGTTGAAGAGCGGGCTCGCCATGAACTGGGCATGGTTAAAGAGGGCGAAACCCTCTACCAGTTGGCCCAATGAGTATCCGTTTGCCGGCCTTCTGGGCCGTGATTCCTGCCGCGGGCGTTGGCGCCCGTATGGCTGCGGACCGTCCCAAGCAATACCTGCAACTGGGCGGACGCACAATTCTCGAACACAGCCTTGGCTGTTTCCTCGATCATCCGACCGTAAAAGGCGTGGTGGTCAGTATTGCACACGATGACCCTTATTGGCCGACCCTGGCCTGTGCCAGCGATACACGCATCCAGCGCGTGGACGGTGGCGAACAACGTTCGGATTCGGTGCTCAATGCCTTGCTGCATCTTCACGGACAGGGTGCCGATGATCACGACTGGGTCTTGGTGCACGACGCCGCCCGGCCCAACCTGGCCCGGGACGATCTGGACACATTGCTCAGGGAACTGGTGAATGATCCGGTCGGCGGCCTCCTGGCTGTGCCGGCGCGTGACACCCTCAAGCGAGTCGACAAGCACGGCCGTGTAGTGGAAACCGTTGACCGCAGCGTCATCTGGCAAGCCTACACGCCGCAAATGTTTCGTCTCGGAGCCCTGCACCGGGCCCTGGCTGACAGCCTGGTGGCCGATGCCATGATTACCGACGAAGCGTCCGCCATGGAATGGGCGGGGCAAGCGCCACGCCTGATCGAAGGGCGGGCCGATAACCTCAAGGTCACACGCCCTGAAGATCTGGAGTGGTTGCGCCAGCGTTGGGCGAATCGCCATTAAGTGGAATCGCCATCGCGAGCAGGCTCGCTCCCACAAGGGACTTTGGCTGTACACAAAATTTGTAGCCGCTGAAGATCCAGTGTGGGAGCGAGCCTGCTCGCGATAGCAATCGCTCAGGTCACATGAAAACCAGTGTTACCCCCGATACTCCGGCCGCTGCGCCAACCCCTCCTTCAAGTAATCCACCAACTTGCGCACCTTCGGCGACAAATGCCGTTGCTGCGGATACAACGCCCACACCGCTGTATTCGGCGGCTGGTGAGCCTCTAACAGCGATATCAACGCCCCGCTGTGCAAATGCTCCAACACGTAGTAATCCGGCAACTGACACAATCCCACTCCTTGCAAAGCCGCATCCAGCACCGCCTGCCCGCTGTTACAACGCCAGTTTCCCTGCACTCGTTGGGAAAATTCCCGCCCGTTCTGCTCCAGTTGCCAGAGGTCGGAGCTGCCGATCAGGCAGTTGTGGCGGCTCAATTCCGACAAGCTATGGGGGCGACCGTAGCGCTCCAGGTAGGACGCCGATGCGCACAGGTACATGCGCCGTGGCGCCAGGCGCGTGGCAACCAGGCGCGAGTCCTGCAAACGGCCCAGGCGAATCGCCAGGTCCAGGCCTTCGTGAACCAGATCGAGGGGGCGGTTGCTCAGTTCGATGTCCACCCGCAATTGCGGATAAAGCGTCATGAACCGTGTCACCAGCGGCACAATGAACCGCTCGCCGTAGGCCACGGCACAGGTCATGCGCAACATGCCTTTGGGTTCGCTGGTGAGGTCGCCCACCGCCCGCAGTGCTTCTTCGCGTCCGTCCTGTAGGCGCTGGCAATGCTGCAAGAACGTCTGGCCGGCCTCGGTCAGAGTGACCCGGCGGGTACTGCGATACAGCAGTCGTGTCTGCAGACGCTCTTCAAGCCGTACGATTTGTCGACTGATGTGGGAAGACGAAACCCCCAGGCGTTCGGCGGCGGCGGTGAATTGGCTGCATTCGGCCACGGCGACGAATTCGTCAATGCCCTCCCAGCGGTTATCGGACATGAATGATTATCCCTGTGCAGCAATAATGTTTTGCTTTTGGTTGGATTATTCATCGTCCGGTGAGGGATTACACTCCCTGTCTTGTTTTTATTTGCTGGAGACTCCCCATGATCAAGTCACGCGCGGCCGTTGCCTTCGAGGCCAAGAAACCCCTGGAAATCGTTGAAGTCGACGTCGCCATGCCCAAGGCGGGCGAAGTGTTGCTGCGCGTGGTGGCCTCGGGTGTCTGCCACACCGATGCCTACACCTTGTCGGGCGCCGACCCGGAAGGGATCTTCCCGTCGATCCTCGGCCATGAAGGCGGCGCTATTGTCGAGGCCATCGGCGAAGGCGTGACGTCGGTGGCGGTGGGCGATCACGTCATTCCGCTGTACACGCCGGAATGCGGGCAGTGCAAGTTCTGTAAGTCGGGCAAGACCAACCTGTGTCAGGCGATTCGCGCCACCCAAGGCAAAGGCTTGATGCCAGATGGCACCTCGCGCTTTTCCTACAAGGGTGAGACGATTTTCCACTACATGGGGACCTCGACGTTCTCCGAATACACCGTATTGCCAGAAATTTCCGTGGCGAAAATCCCCAAAGAAGCGCCGCTGGAAAAAGTCTGCCTGCTGGGTTGCGGCGTCACCACCGGTATCGGCGCGGTCCTCAACACCGCCAAGGTCAAGCCGGGTGACACCTTGGCGATCTTCGGCCTGGGCGGCATTGGCCTGTCGGCGGTGATTGGTGCGGTGAAAGCCAAGGCATCGCGCATCATTGCCATCGACATCAACCCGGCCAAGTTCGAAATCGCCAAGCAACTGGGTGCCACCGATTGCGTCAACCCGAAGGATTTCGACCGTCCGATCCAGGAAGTCATCGTCGACATGACGGACGGCGGCGTGGACTTTTCCTTCGAGTGCATCGGCAATGTGCAGTTGATGCGCGCCGCATTGGAATGCTGCCACAAGGGCTGGGGCGAGTCGGTGATCATCGGTGTGGCCGGGGCCGGCCAGGAAATCGCCACCCGTCCATTCCAGTTGGTGACCGGGCGCGTCTGGCGCGGTTCGGCGTTTGGCGGCGTGCGCGGGCGCAGCGAATTGCCAAGCTACGTGGAAATGGCCGAGAAGGGCGAGATTCCGCTGGATACCTTCATCACCCACACCATGGGCCTGGAGGATATCAACAAGGCGTTTGACCTGATGCATGAAGGCAAGAGCATCCGTACCGTTATTCATTTCTGAGGTCGGTCATGAGCCTTGAAAACATTTCCTGCCAGAAAAGCTTCGGCGGCTGGCACAAGCGTTACCGGCATCGTTCCGAAGTGCTTGGTTGTGACATGGTGTTTGCCGTGTACCTGCCGCCCCAGGCCGAGCAGGGCGGTAAGTTGCCTGTGGTGTATTGGTTGTCCGGATTGACCTGCACCGACGAGAACTTCATGCAAAAGGCCGGCGCCCAGCGCATGGCTGCCGAGCTGGGCCTGATTATTGTCGCGCCGGACACCAGCCCGCGCGGCGCCGACGTGCCGGGCGATCCGGACGGTGCCTGGGACTTTGGCCTGGGTGCGGGGTTTTATCTGAACGCCACGCAGGAACCGTGGGCGCGGCACTATCGGATGCATGACTATGTGGTGCAGGAATTGCCGGCCTTGGTCGAAGCGCATTTCCCGGCCTCGGATAAGCGCGGCATCAGTGGTCACTCCATGGGTGGCCACGGCGCGCTGGTCTGCGCTTTGCGTAACCCAGGGCGTTACCGCTCGGTGTCGGCGTTTTCGCCGATCAACAATCCGATGGATTGCCCGTGGGGCCAGAAGGCGTTTTCTCGTTATCTGGGGGAAGACCGCTCGAAGTGGCGTGAGTGGGATGCCTGTGCATTGATCGCCGAAGCTGGCGAAAAGCTGCCGTTGCTGGTGGATCAGGGCGATCGCGATGATTTCCTGGCCAACCAGCTCAAGCCCGAAGCCTTGCAGCAAGCGGCCAAGGCTGCCGGTCATCCGTTGGAGCTGCGCCTGCAACCGGGCTACGACCACAGCTACTTCTTCATCGCCAGCTTCATTGAGGATCACTTGCAACATCATGCCCACGCTTTAGGGGGCTCTTAGTCTGTTTCCCCTTGGCGAGGGAGCTAATTGAGGGCGCTCCCCACGCTGAATGCAGGTAGAATCACGCCCTGACAAAAATCGGGGCGTTTTTTTATGCGTATTGGCCACGGCTACGATGTTCACCGTTTCGCTGAAGGCGACTTCATTACTCTGGGCGGCGTGCGTATTGCACACAGCTTCGGGCTGCTCGCGCATTCTGACGGTGACGTCCTGCTGCACGCCTTGAGCGACGCCTTGCTTGGCGCGGCTGCGCTGGGGGATATTGGCAGACATTTCCCCGACACCGACCCGCAGTTCAAGGGCGCCGACAGCCGGGTGCTGCTGCGCCACGTGGTCTCGCTGATCCACGCCAAGGGCTGGAAAGTCGGCAATGTCGATAACACCATCGTCGCCCAGGCGCCAAAAATGGCGCCACACATCGAAACGATGCGTCGGTTGATTGCCGAGGACCTGCAAGTTGAGCTGGACCAGGTCAACGTGAAAGCCACCACCACCGAGAAACTTGGTTTCGTCGGTCGCGAAGAAGGCATTGCCGTTCATAGCGTTGCCTTGTTGCTGCGCCCATGACCGAACTGGAACTATTAGGCCCCCGTGCCTACGGCGAGTCGCTGGGCAGCGCAGTACTCAAGGCCACTGCTGAAGATTTTCAGGTCGACGAAGTGCTCGACATCCCGCTCACGGGCGAAGGCGAGCACTTATGGATCTGGGTTGAAAAACGCGGTTTGAACACTGAAGAGGCGGCCCGGCGAATTGCCAAGGCCGCCGGCGTATCGTTGCGCACCGTCAGTTATGCCGGTCTCAAGGACCGCCAGGCGCTGACCCGCCAGTGGTTCAGCGTCCAGTTGCCGGGCAAGGCCGACCCGGACCTGTCGGCGGCGGAAAACGAAACGCTGAAGATCCTCAAGACCGGTCGCCATAAACGCAAGCTGCAACGCGGCGCGCACTCGGCCAATGGCTTTACTTTGCGCCTGACCCAGTTCAAGGGCGATCCAGCGGCGATCGATGCGCGTCTGCAACAGATCGCCCGTCTGGGCATTCCCAATTATTTCGGCGCCCAGCGCTTCGGGCATGACGGCGGTAACCTCGTCGATGCCCGCGCCTGGGCGGCGCGCAAGGCTTTGCCGGAACAGCGCAATGTGCGTTCGCGGCTGTTGTCCACCGCCCGCAGTTTTCTCTTCAACCGGGTGTTGGCGGCTCGGGTGGCCGATGGCACCTGGCAGCACGCGCAGGTGGGCGACTTGCTGGCCTTCACCGACAGCCGCAGTTTTTTCCCCGCCGGCGAGGCCGAGTGCAGTGACCCACGCCTAGCGATTCTCGACCTGCACCCCACCGGGCCGCAGTGGGGCGAGGGACCTTCGCCTGCCGCCGGCGCGGTCCATGATCTGGAGCAGGCCATCGCCGAGGCGGAGGCCGATCTGCGCGACTGGTTGATAAACGCGGGAATGAGTCACGAACGTCGCATCCTGCGACTGCCCATTGGCGGCCTGTCGTGGCATTATCCCTCGCCTGACATTCTGCAACTGGAATTCGTCCTGCCGGCCGGATGTTTCGCCACTGTCTTGGTGCGCGAACTCGTCGATCTGGTGCCGGTGGGGCAGACGGACAGCCCATGCGTATTCTGATTTCTAACGACGACGGGGTGACAGCACCCGGCCTTGCCGCGCTTTATGCTGCGCTGGCGGATTTTGCCGAATGCGTGGTCATCGCCCCGGACCAGGACAAAAGCGGCGCCAGCAGTTCGCTGACGCTCGACCGACCATTGCACCCGTGCTATCTGGATAATGGTTTCATCAGCCTCAACGGCACCCCCACCGACTGCGTGCACCTGGGCCTCAACGGCTTGCTGGAGCGCGAGCCGGACATGGTGGTTTCGGGCATCAACCTGGGGGCCAACCTGGGGGATGACGTGCTTTATTCCGGCACCGTGGCCGCCGCCCTTGAGGGCCGTTTCCTCGGGCATCCGTCGTTTGCCTTTTCGTTTGTTTCGCGGCAAGTCGATAATCTGCCTACTGCCGCCTACTTCGCTCGCAAGTTGGTCGAGGCCCATGGCGAGCTGGACCTGCCACCGCGCACGGTGCTGAACGTGAATATTCCGAACCTGCCACTGGATCACATCCGAGGCATCCAGCTCACTCGCCTGGGTCATCGCGCCCGCGCGGCCAAACCCATGCAGGTGGTCGATCCCCGGGGCAAGGCTGGTTACTGGATCGCCGCCGCCGGTGATGCCGAGGATGGCGGGCCGGGCACCGATTTTCATGCAGTGATGCAAGGCTATGTCTCGATAACGCCGTTGCAGCTGGATCGGACCTTCAACGATGCTTTTCGAACGCTCGATGGCTGGCTGGAGGGGCTGCGCTGATGGCTCGCGAGCAAGACGATATACTGCGCCGCGGAATCGGCATGACCTCCCAGCGTACCCGGGAGCGCCTGATTCAACGGCTCTATGAAGAAGGCCTTTCCAACGCTCAGGTGCTGGAAGTGATTCGCCGCACCCCACGGCATTTGTTCGTCGATGAAGCCTTGGCCCATCGCGCCTACGAAGACACCGCATTGCCGATCGGCCACAACCAGACCATTTCCCAGCCTTATATGGTGGCCCGCATGAGCGAGTTGCTGCTGGAGGCGGGGCCGCTGGACAAGGTGCTGGAGATTGGCACCGGTTCGGGTTACCAGACGGCGGTGTTGTCGCAGCTGGTGGAGCGGGTGTTTTCCGTGGAGCGGATCAAGGTGCTGCAGGATCGCGCCAAGGAACGCCTGGTGGAACTGAACCTGCGCAATGTGGTGTTTCGCTGGGGCGATGGCTGGGAAGGCTGGCCGGCCCTGGCACCTTATAACGGCATCATCGTGACCGCCGTTGCCACTGATGTGCCCCAGGCCTTGCTGGATCAACTGGCCCCCGGCGGCCGGTTGGTCATTCCGGTGGGGGCTGGTGAAGTCCAGCAGTTGATGCTGATCGTGCGCGAAGAACAGGGTTTTTCACGTCACGTGCTGGGGGCGGTTCGGTTTGTTCCGTTGCTTAACGGGCCATTGGCCTGAGCATTTATAAACAGACGCTGAATTCCGTGGCGTGGGTTGTGTCTTACACCGGCGCTGATCAATTAACCGTTGATTGGTTAAACGGATTGCAACGGCGTCGAGCAAACGTGTGCGGCAGCGCCTCGAGCTTCATTAATAGAGGTGGGGTTGCGGCCAGCTGTATTTGTAATACCGTTGCCTGCACAGGCAGTTTCCAATTTTTCAACCACCACAAAGGGAGCGGCGGGTGAGTCTCACAGTCATTGCGCAGCGTATGGGTATCACGAGCTTTCAGCGCCTGGTGACTGGCCTTGTCTTGAGTACCTTGCTGGTCGGTTGCTCCAGTACCCCGTCGGGTAACGTCCGGGTTGTCGATCGCACCAACGCAACGCCTCAACGTCCTACAGTAACGACCGGTCAGTATGTAGTCCGTCGCGGTGATACGCTGTTTTCCATCGCTTTTCGCTATGGCTGGGACTACAAAGCGCTCGCAGCGCGAAACAACATTCCTGCGCCTTATACGATTCATCCGGGTCAGAGAATTCGCTTTGATGGGCGCAGTGGTTCAACGCCTACCGCGGTGGTGACTCAGTCCGGTTCGACGGCTTCGTCGTCGAGTAGAACCACGGTGATTCAACGTCCGGTCGGTGCCGCAACGGCAACAGTACCGTCCGTCGCGAGCAAACCGACACCTGCTCCTACCCCCGCGCCAGGCCCCAGCCCGAGCGGCTGGGGATGGCCTTCTAATGGCGTTCTTATTGGAAAATTCTCTTCAAACGGTAGTTTGAATAAAGGAATTGATATCGCCGGGGATTTGGGACAGCCTGTTTTAGCCGCGTCTGATGGCACGGTTGTGTACGCCGGGAGTGGTTTAAGGGGCTACGGCGAACTCGTGATCATCAAACACAGCGATACCTACGTCAGTGCCTACGGTCACAACCGCAGGCTGTTGGTTCGGGAGGGGCAGCAGGTCAAGGTCGGGCAAAAAATTGCCGAAATGGGATCAACGGGAACGGACCGGGTGAAACTGCATTTTGAGATTCGCCGACAAGGTAAGCCAGTCGATCCGCTGCAATTCCTGCCACGTCGTTGATTTGATTGTCAGCCTGTTCCGTCACGTAGAGGGAACAGGCTCCAGCGTTGCCAAGGATAAAGGCGTCGCTTGAGCTTGAGGTCGAACTCACCAAAGGACTATAACAATGGCTCTCAGTAAAGAAGTGCCGGAGTTTGACATCGACGATGAGGTTCTCCTTATGGAGACCGGCATCGCTATGGATTCGATGTCGAATGATGAAGGGGCGACTCCACCTTCCGTTCGTGCCAAATCCAGACACTCCGCTTCGCTTAAACAACATAAGTACATCGACTACACACGGGCGCTGGACGCCACTCAGCTGTACCTCAACGAAATCGGCTTCTCGCCGCTGCTCTCCCCCGAGGAAGAAGTTCATTTTGCGCGTCTGTCGCAAAGTGGCGACCCGGCCGGGCGAAAACGCATGATTGAAAGCAACCTGCGCCTGGTGGTGAAAATCGCCCGACGCTACGTCAATCGTGGCCTATCGCTGCTGGACCTGATCGAAGAGGGTAACCTGGGGCTGATTCGCGCTGTCGAGAAATTCGACCCCGAGCGAGGCTTCCGTTTCTCGACCTACGCGACCTGGTGGATTCGCCAGACCATCGAGCGGGCGATCATGAATCAGACCCGGACCATCCGGTTGCCGATCCATGTGGTCAAGGAGCTGAACGTCTACCTGCGGGCTGCCCGTGAACTCACCCAAAAGCTCGACCACGAACCCTCACCCGAAGAGATCGCCAACCTGCTGGAGAAACCGGTGGGCGAGGTCAAGCGCATGCTTGGGCTCAACGAGCGGGTTTCTTCGGTTGATGTCTCGCTGGGGCCGGACTCGGATAAGACCCTGCTGGACACGCTCACCGATGACCGACCTACCGACCCGTGCGAACTGCTCCAGGACGATGACTTGTCCCAGAGCATCGACCAGTGGCTCTCGGAGCTCACGGACAAGCAACGGGAAGTGGTGATTCGCCGCTTCGGCTTGCGCGGTCATGAAAGCAGCACCCTTGAAGATGTGGGCCTGGAAATTGGGCTGACCCGTGAGCGGGTCAGGCAGATTCAGGTCGAAGGCCTTAAACGTCTTCGGGAGATCCTGGAGAAGAACGGCCTGTCGAGCGAGTCGTTGTTCCAATAACGGGAACGCACGCGTAATAAGAAAAGCCCCGACTGGTTCGGGGCTTTTTCGTTTCTTTGGCGGCTGTTGCAGCGCTTACTCTGTTTGCCGGCTTGGCGTGTAAGCTTTTGCCTAGTGTTGCGTAAGCGTTTGGTTTCCCGTCGAAGGGATAGACGACTATAAAGGCCGTCGTATTTTTCGTATGTTGTTGATATATAGCTATATTTTTATGTATTTCAGTCCTGTGACGAGGCACGGCGACGGCGTTTGGCCAATTGCACTCGCTGGGGAAAATACTAATATCAGTCCTGTGTCGACGGACAGACACACCTGTCACGGACGATGGGGAAGGAAGGACATCGCAGGATGCGATTCATCAGGACGATGAAAAGGATCAAAGGGATTAGGGAAAAAATGTGGGCGGGTCAAACCGCCCCTTTTTTTTGCCTGCGATTTATTGAATCCGAGAAAACAAAAAGGCCCGCAAGGGGCCTTTTTCAACGAGCGCAGGGTGATATCAGCGTTCGAGGTCTTTGAGCTTGTCTGGTTTGCCATCCCACTCTTTGGCGTCTGGCAACTCGTCTTTCTTTTCGGTGATGTTTGGCCAGATGTCCGCCAGTTCAGCGTTCAGCTCGATGAAGTTCTCCATGCCGGCCGGCACTTCGTCTTCCGAGAAGATGGCATTCGCCGGGCATTCCGGTTCACACAGGGCGCAATCGATGCACTCGTCCGGGTGAATGACCAGGAAGTTCGGCCCTTCGTAAAAGCAGTCCACCGGACAGACTTCTACGCAGTCGGTGTACTTGCACTTGATGCAGTTGTCGGTGACGACGAAGGTCATTTCTAATTCTCTCCTCAGGCGGCGGCAGCGGAACCCCTTCACGGTGGGCTCGCCAGGTTCGGGAGCGATAGTCTGCGGACCAGGCTAATAGTCCGCAGCATCCCAAACCGCGCGAGATTCTACCAGCTTGAACGCCAGTGCGTTAGATCCGTGTCTTCAATGAATAAAGCAATTCAAGTGCCCGACGTGGCGTCAGGTCGTCCAGATCCACTTTGGCCAGTTCATCAAGCACCGGATGCGGCAGGCTGGCGAACAGGTCGCTCTGCTGCGGAGCCGCCGGTTTGCCTTTGCTCGGACGCGGTGTTTCGTGGGGCAGGCTGGTGGTTTCCAGACGGCTCAGGTGCTCGCGCGCACGGCTGATCACTTCGCTGGGTACGCCGGCCAGTTGCGCTACCGCCAGGCCGTAGCTCTGGCTGGCCGGGCCGGGCAGTACATGGTGCAGGAACACGATGCGCTCGTTGTGCTCGGTGGCATTGAGATGCACGTTAGCCACCAGCGGCTGGCTTTCCGGCAGTACGGTGAGTTCGAAATAGTGGGTGGCAAACAGGGTGTACGCCCGCAGGTGCGCCAGCCGTTCGGCCGCTGCCCAAGCCAGGGACAGGCCGTCGAAGGTGCTGGTGCCGCGTCCGACCTCGTCCATCAGCACCAGGCTGCGTTCGGTGGCGTTGTGCAGGATGTTCGCGGTTTCGCTCATTTCCACCATGAAGGTCGAACGCCCGCCGGCCAGGTCATCGCTGGAACCGATGCGGGTAAAGATCCGGTCCACCAGGGACAATTCGCAACTGGCTGCCGGCACGAAACTGCCAATGTGGGCCAGCAGCACGATCAAGGCGGTCTGACGCATGTAGGTGGATTTACCGCCCATGTTCGGACCGGTGATCACCAGCATGCGGGTGTTGTCATCCAGGCTCAGGTCGTTGGCCACGAACGGCGTGGTCAATACCTGCTCAACCACCGGGTGACGACCCTGGGTGATGCGCATGCACGGCTCGCTGACAAACCGCGGGCAGTTGAGGTCCAGGTTCAGCGCGCGTTCGGCCAGGTTGCTCAGCACGTCCAGCTCCGCCAAGGCGCCGGCGGTGTCCTGCAGCGGCGGCAGTTGGCTGATCAAGTCTTCGAGCAGCGCCTCATAGAGCATCTTTTCCCGGGCCAGGGCACGGCTCTTGGCCGACAACGCCTTGTCTTCGAACGCCTTGAGTTCCGGGGTGATGAAACGCTCGGCGCCTTTGAGCGTCTGGCGACGAATGTAGTCAGCCGGCGCCTGTTCGGCCTGTTTGCTCGGCAATTCGATGAAGTAACCGTGGATACGGTTGTAACCGACCTTGAGGTTGGCCAGGCCGGTACGGGCTTTTTCCCGGGCTTCGAGGTCGATCAGGAACTGCCCGGCGTTCTCGCTCAGCGATTGCAACTCGTCGAGTTCGGCGTCGTAGCCGGTTTTCAGCACACCGCCGTCACGGATCACCGCTGGCGGGTTGTCGATAATGGCTTTTTCCAGCAGCGCGGCCAGCTCCGGGTAAGTGCTGGTGGTGCGCGCCAGTTGTTGCAGGTGCGGCGCTTCCAGGTCGGTCATCGCCACCTGAAGCTCGGGCAGGGCGCCGAGGGCATCGCGCAGGCGCGCCAGGTCACGGGGGCGGGCGTTGCGCAGGCCGATACGCGCCAGGATCCGCTCGATGTCCCCGATTTCCTTGAGCTGCGGTTGCAACTGCTCGAAGCGATAACGATCCAGCAGGCAGGTAATGGAGCTCTGACGCGCCAGCAGCACCGTCAGGTCTCGCAGCGGACGGTTCAGCCAACGGGTCAGCAGACGGCTGCCCATGGCGGTCTGGCAGCGATCGACCACCGATTGCAGGGTGTTGTCGCGCCCGCCGGCCAGGTTGGTGTCCAGTTCCAGATTGCGTCGGCTCGCGCCGTCCAGCACCACGGTGTCATCCAGGCGCTCATGACGCAGGCTGCGCAAGTGGGGCAGGGTGGTGCGCTGGGTTTCCTTGGCGTAAGCCAGCAGGCAGCCGGCCGCGCCGATGGCCAGGGTCAGGTTTTCGCAACCGAAGCCTTTAAGGTCCTGAGTGGAGAACTGCTGGCAGAGACTTTTCAGCGCCGAGTCGCGCTCAAAATCCCACGGCGCCCGGCGCCGAACGCCACGGCGTTTTTCCGCCGGCAGGTCTTTGGGCCAGTCATCCGGGATCAGTAATTCCACCGGATTGACCCGCTCCAGCTCCGCCAGCAGATTTTCCCAGCCCTTGATTTCCAGCACCGAGAAATTGCCGCTGGTGATGTCCAGCACCGCCAGGCCGAACAGGCGCTCATCGCCCAGCACGGCGGCGATCAGGTTGTCCCGGCGTTCATCCAGCAAGGCTTCATCACTGACCGTACCCGGCGTGATGATCCGTACGACTTGGCGTTCCACCGGCCCTTTACTGGTGGCCGGGTCGCCGACCTGCTCGCAGATCACCACCGACTCGCCGAGCTTGACCAGCTTGGCCAGGTAACCTTCCGCCGCGTGGTAAGGAATCCCACACATCGGAATCGCCATGCCCGCCGATTGCCCACGCGCCGTCAGGGTGATGTCCAATAGCTTGGCGGCCTTCTTCGCGTCCTCGTAGAAGATCTCGTAGAAGTCGCCCATGCGGTAGAACATCAGCTGATCGGGGTGCTGATTCTTCAGGCGCCAGTATTGTTGCATCATTGGCGTGTGGCTGGAGAGGTCGTTTACGGCTGTATTCATGGGTGTCAGGGAGGCTCGTTGAAAGGTGTGGGGCAAAAGGAGGGGCATTGGCCCGGCTTTTCCGCGATGGGCGCAAGGTTAACATGGGCGGTCTGGTGCGACCCATATGTGAGTGGTTTTTGGGGTTGGGTGTATCGGGGGGGTGTATATCCGTTGCTGCGGTAACGGCTGCTTATGGTTCCGCCCTTACGGCGGCTCACTTTTGAGAAGCGCAAAAGTAAGCAAAACGCTTTTGCCCCACCACTTGGCACCTCGCCTAGGCTCGGTGTGCCCTCACTCCGGCATTGCTCCGTGGGCCCGCCGCGAAGGACCATCCATGGTCCAGCGCGGCTATCCCGGCATCCATGCCGGGATACCCACTACGCAATACCTGCGTTCGGCCATCGTGGTTAACGGGGCGCCGAGATCAACGTCCACCGCGAGGCGGCCTGACAGCCGGCCTGGTTCTTGGTGGGTTCGCGTTTCTCCTGTGGGAGCGAGCCTGCTCGCGAAGGCGGTCTGACAGCCGGCCTGGTGCTCTGGCTGTACGCCGATCCAATTGTGGGAGCGAGCCTGCTCGCGATGACGGCTGCCAATACAACTTAGTTGTAACTGGACTACCGCTATCGCGAGCAAGCTCGCTCCCACAGTGATTACTCGGGCTTCTCTTAGGTCTCGGCTTGCATCATGAATGCCTACCTCGGGCTCAACCACATCCAGCGTCCGATTCGCCAGCAACTGCCCCAGTTCGATCATCTGCTGGACCCCCAGCGCGATATGCCGTCGCGAGCCCTCCAGGTCGAATGCCAGATCACTGACCATGGCGTTGGCCGAGGCCAGGGTTTCGCTGAGGTTGGCGAGCAGGCACTCGGCGTCGATGTTCGGAGCGATGACGTAAAGGGTATCGAGTGTGTCGGATGTTTCTTTGTCGGCTGGCGGCTTGAGGTAGTAGTCCAGAGCGCGGGTGGCGGCTTCGTCGAGTTTTTTGGCTTTGGCCGATTGGGTGCGGGCGATGTGATCGTCTGAGGTTGGGGGATTTGGAGTGTTCTTGAACATGCTTTTGGATCCTTGAGGTTGAGCCACCGCTCACTCGCGACTAAACGAGGGGGGGCAGCTGTACGCAGGTTAGTCGACCGGGGATCCAAGGAACCGGCGCGCCCGAGGGCGCCCTGCGCACAGCCACCATCAAGTGCAGGAATGGGGATACCTGACTGAATGGAGCAATGAGCACCTTGGAATACCGAGCGACTAAACCCGATCACTGATGGGCAGTGACGGGATCAAAAGTACTAATTGGATCCAAGGTGGACAAGCCGGCGGATTCTGGCGCAGTTGTAGGCAGAGGCGCAAGGCGACGTAGCCCGGCCTCGCAAATTTGAAGGAGGCAGATCGGGCGGTTTCCCAAGAGGTTGTAGGGGTTTTTCCAAGTGCCGACAATAGCTGACACCAGCCCAGCGCGTTAGGGCCGCCTGCATCGGTGTTGAATGTGCCGCCGTCATCGCGAGCAGGCTCGCTCCCACAGTTTTACCGAGTCGTTCACGGACCTCGCATACACCCCAAATCCCCTGTGGGAGCGAGCCTGCTAGCGAAAGCGGTGGATCAGCTTGCATTGATGTTGAATGTGCTGTGGTCTTCGCGAGCAGGCTCGCTCCCACAGTTTTACCGAGTCGTTCACAGACCTCGCATACACCCCAAATCCCCTGTGAGAGCGAGCCTGCTCGCGATAGCGCTGGGTCAGCTTGCATTGATGTTGGACGGAAACACTTCACCATCGATATGCACACTTATGCAAAACAGCATTTGTCTTCTGCAAAAAGAACCCGCATCATGCGCGTTATGCAAAAACGCAACGTTTCTACCGTATTAAGGGCACTGCTCGATCAGCACGGGATCTCCCCCACGGAGCTTCACCGTCGTACCGGCGTGCCTCAGTCAACCCTGTCGCGGATTCTCAGTGGCAAGATTGTCGATCCTTCGGATAAACACATCTCGAAGATCGCCGAATACTTTGCCGTGAGTACCGATCAGTTGCGCGGGCGCGCGGACATTGCGTCTGCCGGCCATCCGCGCCGCGACGAGCCGCATTCCGAACTCAAGGACATAAGCCTGTGGGATGACGACACCCCCGTCGAAGAAGACGAGGTGTCGGTCCCTTTTCTGCGTGAGGTTGAATTGGCTGCTGGATCAGGAAGATTCGTCATCGAGGAAAGCGAGCGCTCAAGCCTGCGCTTTGGCAAGCGCAGCCTGCGTCATAACGGCGTGCAGTTCGACCAGGCCAAATGCGTGACGGTACGCGGCAACAGCATGTTGCCAGTGCTGCGCGATGGCGCCACGGTCGGGGTGAACGCAGGCAAGTGCGGGATCGGCGACATCGTCGACGGCGATCTCTATGCCATCAACCACAACGGTCAACTGCGGGTAAAGCAGCTTTATCGTTTGCCCACCGGCATCCGTCTGCGCAGCTTCAACCGCGACGAGCATCCGGATGAGGACTACACCTTCCAGGACATGCAGGATGAGCAAATCGTCATCCTCGGCCACGTCTTCTGGTGGGGCATGTACGCCCGTTAACCCCTCCGCTGTCAGATAAAACCCGCCATCGTGCGGGTTTTTTTACGCCTGTGAAAATCCCCTGACCCCTGTGTTTGCTGGGCTTTATGCGCCTATGCATTCGATGCGCATAAATAAATGCATTTACGCATTGACTGTATATGCATTCATGCATATTCTGTGTCCAAGCCGCTCGACAAAGCGGCTGGCAACGAAGCTCTTTAGTTCCACCAACAGGCAGCGATGAACCGGCCTTAACGGTTCAGAGGGTTGGCAACTGACCCGGGTGTGCAGCGTAAAGCACCAGAAGCAGTTATCCGGCGGGCAGGGACCGCGGTCGGAAAAACAATTTGAATGGATCCGTACCGCGCCAGTCGCGCCGAAAGATCAACTTCCTTCTGGCCATCGGCCAGGGAAGGCGAAGGACCGCATTACTGAAAAGCCCGGTTCACCCCGGGCTTTTTGGAATGCCTACCTCAAGAGACATCGTTTGAACCCAACACACATTTCTCATCCATCACCCCAGGAGGCGTGACATGACAAACGAGCAACAAGCGTTGCTGGACATGCCGATCTGGCTGGTCATCGTGCTCGCCCTGGTGGGCGGCGTGACCGGCGAGATGTGGCGTGCCGACAAAGAGGGCGCCCGCGGCTGGTCGCTACTGCGTCGCCTGGCCCTGCGTTCCGGCGCCTGCATGGTCTGCGGCGTCTCGGCGATCATGCTGTTGTACGCCATGGGCCTGTCGATCTGGGCCGCAGGAGCCTTCGGTTGCCTGACGGCGATGGCCGGGGCGGACGTGGCCATCGGGCTTTACGAACGCTGGGCCGCCAAGCGGATGGGCGTCAGTGAGCTGCCGCCGCGTGATTCCCGTTCCGACCAACATTGATCCCTCGCTGCTGATCTTCGTGCCGCCATAAAAAACAGGAGACCTTGATGCCTGCCGCCCTCGAAAAACCGTCGCAGCTGTTCTTCGCCATTGCCCAGACGCTACGCGCCACTTATCCCACTTTGAAAATCGGCAGCCCCCAGGAGTTCGATGGCACCGACGACCAACCCTGGGTGCTGATTGCCCTCGAGCGTGATGCGTCAGGCAACCGCGCCAACGACGGACGTATCGCCCATGTCCTGACGGTTTCCCTGCAAGTGGTCATGGCCGTTGCGGGATGGGAGGCGTGCGATCTCGCCGGTGAGCTGAAACATCTGGTGGTGGATAACCGCTGGGGGCTGTCGGGCGATCAATGTGATCTGCCCACGGAGATCGATGGCCTTGCATCCACGTTCACCCACGAAGCTCGGGCATACACCGCCTGGACCCTTTCATTTACCCAAACCCTCTACCTCGGCTCGACGCTGCTGGAGGACCCGTTGGGCATCCCGAAATTTGCCCGGACCTGGGAAGTCTCGAACATCGATGACCCGGCTCAATACACCGCACTTGAGGGCTGACCCATGTTTGATGCGCTATTACGGATGCATCTGGGGCCGCTCATCGAGCGTCTGGCCGAGATGGAAACCGAACTGGAAGACCTGCATCGGCGCGCCGACAGTTTCTGTCGCATCGGTGTTTGTCAGGAAGTCGATGCGACCAGCAACACCTGCAAGGTCAGCCATGGCGAATTGCTGACCCCGGCGATCCGTTTTTTCAATCCCAGTGCTGGCGAACAGAGCGAGTCGCGGATTCCCTCCGTGGGCGAGCAGTGCTTGCTGCTGAACCATGGCGGCGGTGAGAGCGGTGGGCAGTCAGTGGCGTTGTTCGGTCTCAACGGCGGTCAATTCCCGCCCGTCTCCACACAGGCATCACTGACGCGCCGCCGCTATCAGGACGGCACGGAAAACGGCTACGACCACGCCAGCCATGTCCTGCACTGGCAAAACGGCCCGACGGCATTCACCGGTTCCCGTGAGTCCATCGACTTAAGCATTGGCCCGGCGAGGCTGGCGATGACGCCGCAGGCCATCGAATTGCAACTGGGCGCCGTCGGCATACGGCTCGACGCGTCCGGTGTGCACCTGAGCGGCCCGGTGGTGGATCACCAGGGGCGCGTCATCAGTACCGCATAAGAGATTTCCTCATGATTGGAATCGATCGAAATACCGGCGCCACGGTCGACGACTGGCTGCAGTTCGTGCAGCGCGCCACTCGTGCATTGACCACGCCGTTGGGCACTCGCCAGAAGCGCCCTCTGTATGGCTGCGCCCTCACGCAATTGCTCGGGCAGAACCTCGGCGATGACCTGCTGATCCTTGCCCAGAGCCACGCGGCCCAAGCGTTCTACAACCCGGACAACGGCATTGGAGACTTCGAGCCGCAGGTCATTGTCGCCAGCCGACAGGGTGCCGGTTTGTTGTTGCGCTTCGCCGGCACCTGGAAAAACCGCAAACAGACTTTCGAGGTGGTGACATGAGCATGTTGATACCCGGCCAGAACCAATTGGCCGAACCGGCAATCGTCACTGTCGAAGCGTTCGAAGACTTGCTCGCAGAGTTCAAGACCTTCGTGGTCGAGTACGTCGCCGCACGCTCTCCCGCCAGCGCGGCGAAGCTGGTGGACAGCCTCGAAAACGAAAGCGAATTGCTGACCCTGGCCCTGGAGGCGTTCTGCGTCCGCCTGCAAACCCACGAACGCAAATACAACGCCCGCATCAAGCAGATGCTGGCGTGGTGGGCCACGGGGACCAACCTCGATGCGCGCCTCGCGGACATGGGCCTCGAACGCCAGTTGCTCGATCCTGGCGACCCGGCAGCATTCCCGCCCATCCCTCCGGTTTACGAGAGCGATGATGACGCCCGCTTGCGCTATTACCTGGCGCCCCATGCCCCGGCGGCCGGCTCGCGCATGCAGTATCGGCGGGAGATTTTTACCTTGGGTGAACGGCCCGTCGTGAAGGTGGAAAACGCCTCGGCCGGTGTCGTGACGGTTACCTACACCTTCAACCCGGATGGCTATGCGGCGCAGGTCAAGGACGGTAATGGACGCCGCACCGCGCCGGGAGAAGTCACGGTCACGGTGCTGTCCCGGGAGGGCGATGGCACACCGTCCGAGACACTCCTTGAGGGTGTTCGTCAGCACTTCGCTCGTCCTGATGTGCGACCGGAGACGGATCACATCATCGTTCAGGCTGCGCAAATCAAACCCTACAAAATCCGCGTCGTGGCGAAGATCAATGCCGGCCCGGATTCGGGCTTGACCCAGGTTGCGGCACAACAGCAGCTGCAGGCGTACGCCGAGGCCTGTCATCACTTGGAGGGCCGGGTGGACCCGAGTTGGATCGACTACACGCTGCACAGCGCGGGGGCGGTTCAGTTGCAGATTCTCGAACCGCTCGAGCCGATTGTGACAACGGCTTTTCAAGCTCCGTACTGCACGGGTGTCGAGGTCGAGGTGGATACGTTATGAGTGACGACACACCTCGCCCAAGCCTGCTGCCGGCCAACAGTTCGCCGCTGGAAAAGGCGCTCGATCTGGGTTTCGCCCGGCTGCTGGAGCGTATCGATCCGCCGTTTCCCGAGTTGATGAACCCGGTGGCAACGCCCTCGGCGTTTCTGCCGTACCTCGCGGCGGATCGCGGGGTCAGTGAGTGGAGCTCTGCGGCGCCCGAAGCTGAAAAGCGCCTGACGGTTGAACTGGCCTGGCCCACCGCACGGCAAGCCGGGACGCGAAAGGCGCTGGAAAACGCCGCCAAGGGTTTGCAACTGATGCCTGAGGTGCGCGCTTGGCATGAGCAAACGCCCCCCGGCCCGCCCTACAGCTTTTACGTCAGGGCGTTTACCGAACAGCCCTACAGCGAAGCCATCGACGCCCGTCTCGACCGCCGTCTGGCCGACGCCAAAAGCGAGCGCGACACCTTGACGGTCTCTGTCGGCTTGAGTGCGTTCGGCCGTCACGTCATCGGCGCCGCCACGGTGTGCGGCGAACTCACCACGGTTTATCCGATTGTCATCGAAGGGCTTGAAGCCTCGGGCCAGGCCTTCAAGGCCGCCGCGCTCTACACCGTCGAAACCTCCACTATTTATCCACAGGGGTCCTAAATGGCCGACTACTACACCCTGCTCACCGATGCGGGGATCGCCTACGAAACCGCCTGCAAGGCGGCGGGCACACCGATCAAGCTGTCGCAGATTTCCGTCGGTGACGGCGGCGGCGAAGTTTACAACCCGGCCGCAACCGCCACGGCGCTCAAACGCGAAGTGTGGCGCGGGCCACTCAATGCGCTGTTCCAGGATGAGAAAAACCCGAGCTGGTTGCTCGCTGAAGTCACCATCCCGCCCGACGTGGGCGGCTGGTATGTGCGTGAGGCCGGGATCTGGACCGATACCGGGATTCTGTATGCGATCGTCAAATATCCGGAGTCGTTCAAGCCGGTGTTGGCGACGTCGGGCTCAGGGAAAGAGTTTTATATCCGGTCGATTTTCGAGACCAGTAATGCTGAGTTGGTGACGTTGCTGATTGATGACACGGTGGTCAAGGCGACGCGGGCCTGGGTGGCCGGTTATGTGGCCGACGAACTCGCCAAGCTCGACAGGAAGCAGTCTGTACGGGTGGCGACGACGGCCAACATTGTTTTGAGTGGTGCGCAGGCGATTGATGGTATTGCCGTGGTTGCCGGGAATCGGGTGCTTGTTAAATCACAGACCTTGGCGAAAGACAACGGTATCTACGTTGCCGCGAACAGCGCTTGGGTTCGGGCAAAGGATGCTGATGCGAACGCCGAGGTTACTTCAGGATTGATTGTCTCGGTGGAGGAGGGCACGACGCTTGCCAATACGATCTGGCAGTTAATAACAGATGGTGGGATTGTTCTGGGTACTACGGCGTTGGCGTTTCAGAACATCACTCAAGGGTTTGCGCCGATTAACTCTCCAGCTCTGGTAGACCCTACGGCAAACACACCATCGATTTTCGATAGCAGCAAGTTGCTGGCCACTACCGAATTTGTAGAGCGCGCAAAAGGGAACTATCGAGGATTCCTTAACGCAACATCCAATACGACGCTGGTAGCTTCTACGGCGTTCGGTTCTATGGTGTCCTGCCTTGGGACGTTTAACATCACTCTACCTGCTGCCAACAGCGGCGGTGCAGGCGGAACAGTAAGTCTTCGAAACCGGGGGACGGGTGTAGTAACCATTCTTTGCCCAGGCTCAGACAATATTAAGTCGGGCAGTCTCATTAAAACTACGATGGTTATGCCCGCGGGTTCCACGCTGGATCTTACTACTGACGGCACCAGTGGATGGTGGGCATCAGGTTCCGCCCAGATTGCAGATTCGACAGCCATTAACTCCCTAATTGGAAACTATTCGGGCGTCAAGATCATTACATCATCAACAGCGCTGACGGTAAACGATACAGGATGTCTAATTATCGGATCCGCTGGGTTAGCTGGTTTAGATGTCACGTTGCCAAAGTTGTCAACGACAACATCAGGCCAGTCAATCATTATTTCCGCAGGTGCAGGAAGTTTCAATTTACGAGCCTTTGCGGACGACCTGATATCTATCGGATTATCTGTTCTCTCCGTAGTCCCTATTGATGTTTTCGAAAGCATCATATTGGTTTCCCATGTCGGTGGATGGAGGGTGGTTTCGGGGACCGTACTTAATAAGTACTCGGGGATGTTTTCCACTAGTATCGGGCCTAGTGGCAGTCAAGACTTTCCGAGCGGGCTGATCCGTCAATGGGGAACTTTTAACGCGCCCTCTATTGCAAGCGGTGCGTACGTCGGGCTAGTAATTACCTTGCCCAAAGCTTTCCCGAATGGTCTTCTTTCTGCCTCGGCGTCAGTTCATAGTCAAGGCTTGTGCAGTGCACAGCCGCGCCCGAACGGGTCTTCAAAAACCACAGTTGTCGTCTGTGTTAACAACAACTCCACGTTGGCGCTAACTAACACCAGTGGAACCTGGGAATATTGGGGATATTGATCATGACTGTATTTTTTTGCGCAGAAACAGGCGGCTTTTATCCCGGAGAGCCTTATGGCGATGCGGTCGGGAAGGAGTGTGTAGAGCTTTCTCAGGGGGCGTACCAAGCCTTGAGAGATGAGATTGATCAAGGCAAAGAAATAAGGGTCGTCAATGGTTGGCCTCAGGCCTTTGACCGGGTGATAGCGCCTGATCAAATGATTGCCTTCGAGCGTAGCTGGCGCGATTCTGAAATTCGAAGCACTGAATGGTTGGTCGCACGTCACCGTGAAGAACAGGAGTTAGGAATGGCGCCTACGTTGAATGCAGAGCAATTTTCCGAGTTGCTCTCCTACCGCCAGACGCTTCGGGACTGGCCGCAAGCGTCTGACTTTCCTTTGTTGGAGTCGCGGCCGATTGCACCCCCTTGGCTCGCTGACCAACCCCAATAAAACGCCCCGCACCGACGGGGCGTTTTCTTTTCCGCAACATCACAAACCTGACAACAGCCCCGCACACACGGGGCTTTTTCGTATCTGGAGAACCCCAAATGGCACTACGCCAAACCTACACCGTGCTCCTCCCATTTCCCACCGGCGGCGGCCATTGGTCGAGTGTCGGCCAGGAACTCGACCTGCTCGACGTCGAGGCCAACGCCTTGCGCAGCGCTGGTCGCCTGGAGCTGAAAAAAACCGAAGCCGTCGAACCGGCTTCTGCATCCACCCCGGCCAAAAAGGCCACCACCAAAAAGGCTGAATAACCATGGCTGAGGTTTTGAACTTCGAGCACAACGGCATCACCGTCAATGCCACTGAATCTCCCGAGGCCATGGGTGGCCTGGGTGACAACGTCATCGGGCTGGTCGGCACCGCGCCGAATGCCAATCTGCTGATTCCGAAAAACACCCCATTTCGCATCAACAGCTTCACCACTCAGGCCCAGTTGGACCCGACCGGTGCTGAGGCGGGGACGCTGTTTCAGGCGGTTTACCAGATCCTCAAAGTGGTCAAGGTGCCGGTCTACGTGGTCATCGTCGAAGAGGGCGCCACACCGGCCGATACGCAGAACAACGTGATTGGCGGCATCGAGCCCGAGACCGGGCGCAAACTCGGTCTGGCGGCGCTCAGTGGGGTCGCTGAAGACCTGACCATCATCGGCGCGCCAGGCTTCACCGGCACCAAGGCGGTGGCGAGCGAGTTCGCCTCGTTCGGCAAGCGTATCAAGGCGCGCGTGGTGCTCGACGGCAAGGACGCGGCAGTTGCTGATCAAGTGACCTACAGCCAGGAACTGGGCGGCGCGGACCTCGGTTTCGACCGTTGCCTGGTGGTGCACAACATGCCAGCGGTGTACTCGAAAGCGGCGAAGAAAAATGTCTTCCTGGCGCCGTCGAGCCTGGCCATCGCCGCGCTGGCCAAGGTCAAGCAATGGGAGAGCCCGGGCAACCAGGTGACCTACGCCGAAGACGTGTCGCGCACCGTGGAATACAACATCCTCGACACCTCCACCGAAGGTGATCTGCTCAACCGCTACGGCGTTTGCTACTACGCCCGGACCATTCTCGGCGGCTTCTCGCTGCTGGGTAACCGCTCCGTCACTGGCAAGTTCATCAGCTACGTCGGCCTTGAAGATGCCATCAGCCGCAAGCTGGTGAAAGCCGGCCAAAAGGCCATGGCCAAGAACCTGACCAAATCTTTCATGGACCAGGAGGTCAAGCGCATCAACGACTGGCTGCAAACCCTGGTCGCCGACGAAACCATCCCCGGCGGCAGCGTGTACCTGCACCCGGAATTGAACAGCGTCGAGAAGTACAAGAACGGCACCTGGTACGTGGTCATCGACTACGGCCGCTACGCGCCGAACGAACACATGATTTATCAACTCAATGCCCGCGATGAAATCATCGAGCAGTTCCTGGAGGACGTTCTCTAATGTTTACCAACCGCGTAAGACAGGCCATCGCGGCCACCCTGCAAGGCCTGCCGTTGTCGGCGACGGTGGAAGAGTTCAGCCCGCCGAAGATCGAATTCGACATGGAGGCGATGGTCGGTGGACGCTTCATTGCCGAAGAAATGGCCAAGAGCGGCAAGGTGCTGAACGCTACCCTCGTACTGCAAGGGGCCGGGCCGGAAATCATGCTCGCCCTGGGTGTGCAGTTGGGCGACGACATTCTGCTGAACGTGCGTGAAGCCGGTCAGGATCAGGATGGCAACACTTGGTTCACCTACCACACCGTCGGCGGCAAGCTCAAATCCCTGGAAGAGGCCAAGCTGAAGATGGGCGACAAACCCACCACGACACTTGAGCTGGCCTGCCGTACCTACAACCGTCTCGAAAATGGTGTCCCGGTGATCGACATCGACGTGCGCACCCAGAAGTTCGTGCTCAACGGCGTCGACATCCTCGGCGACGCCCGTCGTGCGGTGTTGTTGCCCTAAGCAAATGCCTGGCAACTGAACGCAATCCGGTGGGAGCGAGCCTGCTCGCGATAGCGGTGTGTCAGACACCTTGATGCTGGGTGTACCGCCGTCATCGCGAGCAGGCTCGCTCCCACAGGTTGCGTCCTCCACTGACCGGCACCGCGCAACTTCCCATGATTGACCAAGGAATTCACTTCATGTCCTGGACACCTCCTGTTCACGTCTTGCTGTCGCCGATCACCGGTGATGACGGGGCGCAAATTGAGCAGCTTCAGCTCAAGCCGCTGCACTACGCTGCACAGAAAGACGCCCTGGCCCGTGCCGGCGACGATGAGGACGACCAGTTTTTCGAGCTGGCCAAATTGGCCACCGGCCTGTCGGTCAAGGAGCTGGATCAGCTCAAGCGCCCGGACTACGTGAGCATTGCGCAATACGTGCACGAAATGTCCGCTCGCCCGGCGTCCCACTTTCTGGAATCGACGGATGGCGCAGCAGTCGACCCCGACCAGGTGCAACTGCTCCAAACGCTCAACGTCGCTGGCCGCAGCCTGACCTCGCTGACCCTGGAAATGCCCGTGCTGCGAGCGACCAAGGCGATGAAAAAACTGAAGACGGCCAAGGAACGCGCCGAGTTCATCACCGCCCATTGCACCGGCCTGATGATTCCCGATCTGGACCTGCTGACCGTGCCCGACTGGACACAGCTTCAGGTACGCATCGACGATTTTTTAAACAAACCGGCGGACTTCTTTCGGAGCGCGACATCGAAGTGATCCTCGATGTGGTGCCGCTCATTTACCCGGTAAGTGAAGCGGAAATTCTGGAGTGGGACGTCGGCAAGGCATTACGTCGTTACGACATCGCGATGACTCGCCTTGGCGTGAAAAAGGAGTAGGGCCGGATGGCGAACGATAAATATTCGCTCAAATACGCAGCCTTCAATGAGAGCGGGCTGGCGTTCGGTAATACCAGCCTCACGAGTGGTGTGGCAGCGCAAGGTGCGTTCGCCGGGAATCAGCTGTCGAGCCTCGATCTGGTGCTGGAAAAACTCGGGCTCAAACTCGGGTTGTTGACCACGGCGATTGAGTCGCTGACCGTGAAACTGTCGGCGCAACGATTGTTCTCCCAAACGATGGGCGCCGGCGCCAAGGGTGAGTCGGCCAGTGAGCCCAAGGGTAAGTCGGGTGGCGGTATCGAACCACCGGTGCTGCTCAAACCGGCGATAGCGATGGATTCGGCCATGGCCGATCTGAAAAAGGCCAGCCAATTCGGGCCGCGTCAGATTCAGCAGGTGGCTGAGTCAACCCAGCAGATCGCCACCGCACCGCTGGTGGCGGCCGGGGGCACCACGGCGGTTGAAGTGGTGAGGATGCAAAGCCTGGCGGCCAGGAAAGGCATCGGTAGCGATGTGCACGATGCCTCGGAGCGACAGTTGGTCCTGTCGAACTTCGCCTCGGATGCTGGCGTCACTGCGGCGGCGTTCGAGATGCCGGCCATGAAGGCCGCCGAAATGCTGGCCGACTGGCGCATCTCCATGAAGCTCAGCGGCGCACAAGCCTTTGACTTGGCGGATGCCGCCAACCAACTGGGCAAATTACCCAATGGTGCGAAAGCGGCTGAGATCGGCGCGGTCTTGCAGCATGACGGTGCCGCTGCGACGACGGCGGGCCTGGCCCCTGCACAAGCCGCCGCGTTGACGGCGGCATTGCTCAATACCGGTACCCAACAAGCTGAAGCCGGGGTGGCGCTGGATAGTTTCACGACGGCCCTGGGCAAGGGTGACCAGGCCTCCGCCACCGAGCAAACGGCCTGGAAACAGCTGGGTCTGGCGCCCACGGCGGTGGCGAGCGGCTTGCGTGACAAGGACACGGCGTCTGGCACGGTGATGACGGTGCTGGCGGCCTTGAACGCGCAACCGGCCGACAAGCGCTCGGCCCTTGCCGGCACGCTCTTCGGCAATGGCGATGAGGCGGTGCTGCGCATGGCGCAGAAACTGCCTGATGTGAACGCAGCCTTCTTGCAGGTGAAAGACCCAGGCCAATATGCCACGTCGCAATTGGGCAACGACGGCTCGGTGCGGCAGGACGCGTTGGCGCTGTCGAAAACCCAACAAGGCCAGCTGAACATCCTCAACGCCCGTAGCGAGCGTTTGTCGGTGGCTACGGGAAATGCCCTGATGCCTTCGGCGGATACCTCGTCCCAGTGGCTGGGTTCGCTGGCCGATGGCATGAGTGAATTGGCTGAATCCTCACCTAAAGCCACCGCTGCAATTGTGCTTGTTGCCGCAGCGATCAAACCGCTGGTGGGTGTGCTGCTCAAGGCCGTAGTGGATGAAATGTCCAGTCAGGTGGCCAAGCGAGTGCTGGGTAGGGCCGCCCCGCACCTTCCCGGCCGATTGGGTGAGGTGATCTCCGAAGATCTCAGAAATCCTCGTGTGGGCAAGCTGGATACAAGCAATGCCAACCAGCGTCCCGAATCCACGAGAAGGCCACGAGGCTCACAGGGAGGCGCAGGGCGTTTTTCACTCGCGCCAACGGCCTCATTGCGCTCGATGACTCGCAAGGCGCCCGGCCCGTTGAAAGTCGTCGGCGCCGTCGCTGATGTAGCCGAGGGAGTGCTCACCGGCGACAAACGGATGATGGGCGCAGGCCTGGGAGCCGCAGGTGGCGGCTGGGCAGGCGCTGCCGCAGGTTCCGCGGCCGGTGCCGCTTTGGGCAGCGTCGTTCCGGTGATCGGCACTGCCATTGGTGGGCTGATCGGCGGACTGCTGGGCGGTTGGTTGGGGAGCGATGCCGGGGCGTCTCTGGGCGAAAAACTCGTCGCACCCACCGACAGACTCGCCGCTCCAGAGCAGGTCAGCAAAGACCTGACCAGCACCCCGACAAGCACTCATCAGAACACCATGACCGCAAACATCTACATCAACGGCCAGGACCAGGCCAGTGCCAGTCAGTTGGCCAACCTGGTTGTGCAACAGCTCTCGGGCCAGTTCGGCCTGACAACCATGCCCAACTCACTCGCCATGCGCAGTGATGCGGCGCTGACTGACGGAGGTACGTGATGCGTCAGCAAATGGCACTGGGCAGTTTCATTTTCGGTCTGTCCAGAAACTTCGCCTACCACTCCTTGGTCCGCACCTCGGATGGCGGTTGGAAAAGCATCGACATCCTCACCAGCAAACCCAAATCCAGTCAGGTCGGTCAAGGGCTGCAAGCGCTGACGATCACCGGCAAGTCGATGTACGCCACTGCCATGGACCGACTCGATGAGCTGCGTGCATTACAGGCCCGACGCGCTCCGGTGCCGTTGGTTGACGGCATCGGCCGCAACTGGGGGCTGTGGCAGATCAACAAGGTGTCGGAAACCCAGACCGAGGTCATTGATGACGGCACCGCGATGGTGGTCGGCTGGGTGATTGAATTGACGGAGTTCGCCAATGCGTAGGGTTCGAAGTATCGCCGGTGATTCGGTGAATCTGTTGCTGTACCGCGAGCTTGAGCGTTGTGACGATGCCGCCGAAGAGGCGCTCTGGCGACTCAATCCGAAGCTGGCCGAGTGGGGGCCGGTATTGCCGGCGGGTGTATGGATTGTCCTGCCGGAAGTGGATCTACAACCCGTCGCACCCACACCGGTTTCGGCCTGGGATTAAGGAGGCAATATGTCACTGGGTTTCACGCCAGCGGTGGAAATCTACGGTGCGAACGCGGCGCTGCTCAACGAACGCTTGCTCAGTTGGACGCACATCGACGCGGCGGGGATTGAGTCCGATCAACTGACGCTCACCATCAGCCTGGAAGGGCTTGAAGGATTGCCCAGCCTGGGCGGGAAAATCGGCCTGCGGGTCGGTTATCTGGAGTCGGGGCTGGTGGATAAAGGTGAGTTCGTCTTGACCCGGCGCACGCCGACGCTGTTTCCCCTGCGCCTGACGCTTGTCGCGACGGCGGCGCCGTTCAGTGCGGCCGATCAGACCGGTTTCAAGCAACGGCGATCCGTCAGTCATGGTCCGACGACCCTGGGCGCGCTGTTTCGTCAGTTGACCTCCAGACACGGGTTTTCCCCGCGTGTGGCGCCGGACCTGGCGCTGATAAAAATCGAGCACATCGATCAGTCCAACGAAACCGACATGGGTTTTCTGACGCGACTGGCTCACCGTTATGACGCCGTCGCCAAGCCGGTCAACGAGCTGTATGTGCTGGCGCGCCGGGGGCAGGCGAAGTCTTTGTCGGGCAAAGTCCTGCCCGAGACAAAACTGTCGGTGACGACGAATAACCGCCCGGGCGACAACGCCTTTATCTCCGCCGTCCTGGATGACACCGCCCGGGCGAAATACCAGGGCTGCAAGGCCAGTTGGTGGGATGCGGCGGCAGGGAAAATGCGCGTCGAGGAGAGCGGCATCGCGCCGTTCAAGACCCTTCGCCAGCGCTTTCAAAGCGCCAACGATGCTCGCGCCGCCGGTGAAGGCGAGGTACGCCGGATGATGCGCGAAGCACTCAAGGTGGCGATCGAATGCCCCGGCAATCCAGGCTTGTGCGCCGAAGGCATCGTGCTGCTGGACGCCTCCTGGCCGGACTTCATGCGCGGGCGCTGGTCGATCGACAAAGTCACCGCCAGCGGCGATCGGGAAAAAAGCTATCGCAGCAGGATTGATGCAACCTGCCTGGATGCCGGGGCCTAAACACCACTCCCCTGTGGGAGCGAGCCTGCTCGCGATGAGGCCGTCATAGCCAGCATTGATGTTGCCTGACACACCGCCATCGCGAGCAGACTCGCTCCCACAGTTCTGACTGCGCCTTCCATACAACTGGAGCACCTCCATGAAGATCACTCCGATCCTCACGCAACTGCGTGAGCAATGTCCTGCGCTCGGCAATCGCGTGGCAGCAGGGTTTGACCTCGCCACGTTGCAAGCCGACATGCCGTTGCAACCCCCCTGCGCCTATGTCCTGCCAAGCGCCGACATTGCCAGCAAGAACGCCGCCCAGAACGCCACGCTGCAAGCGGTGCGTGACCGTTTCGACACCGTACTGGTGCTCGACGCCACCGATGCGACAAAAGCGCTGGATCTGTTGCACGACCTGCGCGCCGAACTGTGGCGGGCGCTGGTGGGGTTCAAGCCCGGTGGTGACTACACCGGCATCGAGTACGACGGCAGTGAACTGGTTTCCATCAACAGCAGCCGCGTGTTGTACCGGCTGCACTTTTTCGCCGAGTTCCAGCTGGGCCGCAATCTGGCGAGCCAGCCTGCCGAAAGCTGGCACGAGCGTGAACTGGACGGCTTGTCGTCCTTTACCGGGGCCACCGTGCGGGTCGATGCCATCGACCCGGCGGACCCCAACCTGAAACGTCCCGGCCCTGATGGGCGCGTGGAACTGACCTTCTCTGGAGACGTAACCCCATGAGCAAACGCATCACCGTGCTGCCGGCCCCGGGCCGTGCCGTACCGGACCCGGAAGCGGGCGATTTGTTGCCCCTCGAGGGCCGTGAAGTACCGGACAGCGCCTGGTGGCGTCGACGTCTGGCCGATGGCGATATCACTACCAAAACCGTGAAAGCGGCAAAACCACAGGGAGCCAAATAATGGCGATCGGATTCAGCAACATTCCCGCGGACATTCGTGTTCCGCTGTTCTACGCCGAAATGGACAACTCGGCGGCCAATAGCGCGTCGTCGGCCATGCGCCGGTTGATCGTGGCTCAGGTCAACGACAACGTGGCCCCGGCCGAGGTCGGTAAACTGGTGCTGGTGTCCAGCGTTGCGCTGGCCAAAAACATCGGCGGTCAAGGTTCGATGCTCGCCTCGATGTACGAAACCTGGCGCAAGACCGACCCGCTGGGCGAGATCTGGTGCCTGCCGCTGCACAACGTCGAAGGTGCCATTGCCCAGGGCGTGCTGACCCTGACCGGCGCCGCCACTCAAAGCGGCATGCTCAATCTGTATGTGGGCGGCGTGCGTGTTCAGGCGGCCATCGTCAATGGAGCGACGGCCGCTCAAGCCGCCACTGCGCTGGCCTTGAAGATCAACGCGGCGGCCGATCTGCCGGTGATTGCTGCGGCTGCCGAGGGTGTTGTGACCCTGAGCGCCAAATGGACCGGCGACAGCGGTAACGACATCAGCCTGCAATTCAATCGCCTGGGCAAGAGCAATGGTGAAGACACCCCGGCCGGCCTGACCACAGCGATCACGGCAATGACCGGTGGTGCCGGTGTGCCGGACCAGACCGCCGCCGTCGCGGCGCTGGGTGACGAGCCGTTCGAATTCATCGCGATGCCGTGGTCCGATGTGGCAAGCCTCAACACCTGGCAAGCGGTCATGGACGACAGCACTGGTCGCTGGTCCTGGGCCAAGCAGTTGTTCGGCCATGTCTACAGCGCCAAGCGCGGCACCATCGGCACCCTGGTGGCGGCCGGTCAGGCGCGCAACGACCAGCACATGACTATCCAGGCCCTGGAATTGGGTGTGCCGCAACCGTTCTGGGTCCAGGCCGCTGCATTGGCCGCCCGTACTGCGGTGTTCATTTCCGCCGACGCCAGCCGTCCGACCCAGAGCGGCAGTCTGCCAGGCCTGGATCCGGCGCCGGCCAGCGAACGTTTCACCCTGACCGAGCGTCAGTCGCTGCTCAACTACGGTATCGCCACGGCGTACTACGAAGGTGGCTACGTGCGCATCCAGCGTTCGATCACCACCTATCAGAAGAACGCTTTTGGCCAGGCTGACAATTCCTACCTGGACAGCGAAACCATGCACCAGTCGGCGTTCATCGTGCGTCGCCTGCAAAGTGTGATCACCAGCAAATATGGGCGCCACAAACTGGCTGCCGACGGCACCCGTTTCGGCGCCGGCCAGCCCATCGTGACGCCGAGCACCATTCGCGGCGAGTTGATCGCCCAGTACGCCAAGCTGGAGCTGGAAGGCCACGTGGAAAACGCCGAGCTGTTCGCCGAGCACCTGGTTGTCGAGCGTGACAGTCAGGACCCGAGCCGGGTCAATGTGCTGTTCCCGCCGGACTACATCAATGGTTTGCGGGTGTTCGCACTGCTCAACCAGTTCCGTCTGCAATACGACGACGCCGCCTGAAAGTCGCGTTTGAACGTATGAACTGCGCCCACCTCGTGTGGGCTTTTTATTTGAAGGGAGAAACACCATGGGTCAACTGATTGCGGGCACCTGCTACGTCAAAGTGGACGGCGCTCAACTGACCATCAACGGCGGCTGCGAAGCGCCACTGATGTTCACCAAACGCGAAACCGTCGTACCGGGTTTCTATAAGGAAACCGACATTGCCCCGTCCTTCAAGGTGACGGCGCTGCACACCGCGGACTTCCCGCTCAAGCAACTGGTCGCCGGCACCGACATGACCGTCACCTGCGAATTCAACAACGGCAAGGTTTACGTACTGGCCGGCGCCTACCTGGTGGAAGAGCCGGTGTCCAAGGGCGACGACGCCACCATCGAACTGAAATTCGAAGGCATCAAGGGGACCTGGCAATGAGCGATGTCGTGACGCTGCGCGTGGCCATCGAGGCCCACGGCGAGCCGCTGAGCGAACTGACCCTGCGCCGTCCGACGGTGCAGGAGGTCCGGGCGATCAAGGCGCTGCCGTACAAGATCGACAAGAGCGAGGAGGTGAGCCTGGACATGGACGTCGCGGCCAAATACATCGCGGTCTGCGCCGGCATCCCGCCGTCGTCGGTCAACCAGTTGGACCTGGCTGACCTCAACGCACTGAGCTGGGCCGTCGCGAGTTTTTTCATGAGTGCGGCGTCGCAGCCATCGGCGACCTGATCGCAGCCGCCTATGACCTGGCCTGGTTCTGGAAGGTTGACCCCGAACAGATGATGGCCAGGCCACTGGATGTGCTCCGCGAGTCCCTGGAGCACGCGCAACGGATCAATGCGATGCAGCAGGTGCAGTGATGGCAGAGACACAAAAGGTAGAGAAAAAAGCAGTGCTGCTGACCGGCATCGATGAGCTGTCGCCCAAGCTTGCCAGCCTTCGAGCGAAGGTCACCAGCTTCAAGCAGAACCTCGATGCCACGGGCCTTGGCAGCCTGGATATTTCCGCTCTGCTCCCCGAGGGCGGCCTGGCCAAACCGTTCATGGAGGGGCTCACGTCAGCAGAGGCTTTCAAAGGTGAAGTGGGCGCGGCGAACGCGGCGGTCAGCAGCTTGAAGGCACCTGAAGCGCCGCGTGTGGCGGCACAGAGCCTGGATGGATTGAAGACTTCCATCAGCAATGTGTCGGTGCAGTTCGGTTCGGCCCTGGGGCCGGCGGTCAACGCGGCGGCAGCCAGCTTGCAGCCGATGGTCACGGGTGTGGCTCAGGTGCTGCAGGATAACCCGCAATTGGTACAGGGCCTGGCGACTGGCGTCGTGGCGTTCAATGCGATTCAAACGGCGGTCAGTGGTGCAAGCCAGGCGCTGGAAGTGGTCAACCTGGCCTTGAAGATGAATCCCATCGGCTTGATTGCCATGGGCATCGCCTTGGCGGCCGGGATGATCATCGCCCACTGGACACCGATCTCGGCGTTCTTCGCCGGGCTTTGGCAGAAGCTAGCGCCGATCGTCATGCCGATGGTCGAGTTCTTCAAGACGATGTTCGCCTTCACCCCGATGGGGTTGGTGATCAGCAACTGGGGCCCGATCAGCAGTTTTTTCGGCGCGCTCTGGAATGTGATCGTGGCGGCGGCAACGCCAGTCATCGGTTTCATGCAGACGCTGTTCGCCTGGTCACCGTTGGGTTTGATCATCAGCAACTGGACGCCCCTGAGCGGATTGTTCGCAGCGATCTGGGATCTGCTCAAGGCGTTGACGGTGCCGGTAATGGACGCGCTGAAAGGTCTGTTCGACTGGACGCCGCTGGGGCTGATCATGGCCAACTGGGGCACGATCGGGGAAGTCTTCGCCGGTATCTGGGAAGGCATTCGCAATCAGGTGTCGATCATGCTGGCGGTGTTCAGCGGTTTGTTCGACTGGTCGCCCATTGAGGGCCTGACCCGACAGTGGGGGCCGGTGGGTGAATGGTTCAGCCAGTGGTGGGACGAACTGCAGGGCGTGATTGCACCGATCAAGGCGTTCTTCAACGGCGGCTTCGGCGAAATCATCACCTCGTTCACCGGCAAGGTCGAAGGGTTGACCGAGGCGCAGCGCCAGACCAATGCCGAAGGCAAGGGCGAGCTGGCGCCGGCGTTTTTTGGTGGGGCCAGTGAGCCGCCTGCGGGCCTGTCATCCAGCCTTGCGCCGGCGTCCGGCAACCTGCCGATGAAAACCTCATTGACGCCAGGCGCATTGCCGCAAACCTCCAGCGCCCTGGTGCAACAAAGCGCCGCCAACAATCGCACGCAGCTCGAAGGCGGCCTGACCGTGCGTTTCGAAAACGCGCCGGCCGGTTTGCGCGCCGATCCACCACAGACCAATCAACCGGCCCTGGCGGTGAGTTCGCGCATCGGCTATCGCTCACTTTCCACAGGAGGTTCCAATGAGCTGGCGTGATCGTTTGTTGCCGGCGTCGTTTCGTGGTGTCGGGTTCTGGGTCGATCAGGCGAAAACCCCGGTCGGCCACAAGGGTCAGTTGCATGAATATCCCCAGCGTGACCAGCCGTTCTTCGAATGTCTCGGTCAGCAAGCGAAGATTCATGAGCTGACCGCGTTTATCGTCGGCCCCGATTGCCTGGAGCAGCGCGACAAGTTGCTCAAGGCCCTGGAGCAGGGCAGCGGCGAACTGGTGCATCCGTGGTTGGGGCGCCTGCAGGTCAAGGTCGGTGAATGCGACATGACCCACACCCGTCAGGACGGTGGCCTGGTGACCTTTGCCCTGAAGTTCTATCCCGACCAACCGCTGCAATTCCCGTCGGCCGCGATCAACAGCCAGAAACTGTTGCTGGTGTCGGCTGACAGTTTTCTGGGGGCGGCGGTGCGGCGCTTCGAAGAGGCCATGACGCTGATCAAGGCCGCGCGGATCGGCATCGCTGACCTGCGCAACAGCCTCAAGGATGTCTACGGCGTCATCGAGCAGGAACTCAAACCGTTGATCGAGACTTATCGGCAACTCAGCGATCTGGTCAAGGCGGTGAAGGAGCTACCCAAGGAAGTGGCGGCCGAGTTCAAAGGGTTGCTGGGGGACATCCGGGAATTGAAGGACTTTGCCCGTGACGGCTATCGCGGTGTGATTGCCAGCGTGTCGCAACAGGTCGAGGCGATTCGCAAGGCGGACGCCCCCAAACTCACCACTGGCAAGGACACCACGGCGGCGGCCCAGGCCGTGGCCGATCTGGTCCAGGACACGCTGTTGGTGCAGGCCGCGCAATGGATTGCGGCGATGCCGGTGGCCGCACCGGCGGTCAAGTTGGGCGCCACCCCATCGGTGGCGCAGCAGGCGGTGCAGCCGGTCCAGCGTCGTGACGTGCCGGTGGCCGACGATGTGCTGGCCCTGCGCGATGCCCTCAACGAGGCCATCTGGCAAGCCTCGCTCAAGGCCGATCCGGATCACTACCAGGCAATGAACAATTTGCGTCAGCAGATGGCCGCGCACCTGACGGCGGTAGCGTCGTCGGGCGTAAGGCTGATCAACCTGTCGTTCAAGCAAAGCCTGCCGGCGTTGGTGGTGGCGTATCAGCAATTTGCCGATGCTACCCGGGTCACCGAAGTGACCCAGCGCAACGGCGTGGCTCACCCTGGTTTCCTGCCGCCCAACGACCTGAAAGTCTCGGGGGAATAAACCATGAACGAGCTCGACAACGCTGTCTCGCTCACCGTCGGCGGGCTGGATTACGGCGGCTGGAAAAGCGTGGAAATCAGTGCGGACCTGGAGCGGCAGTTCCGCACCTTCAAACTCGACATCACCTGGCAATGGCCGGGGCAGACTCAGTCGGTGCCGATTCGACCTGGGGATGAATGTCAGGTGCGCATCGGTGCCGACCTGGTGCTCAGCGGCTACGTGTTCAAAGCCCCGGTCAGTTATGACGGGCGCCAGATCAGCCTGAGCATCGAGGGTGGTTCCAGGACCCAGGACTTGGTGGACTGCGCGGCGATCAATCGCCCGAGCCAATGGCGCGGGCAAACGGTGCTGAGCATCGTCCAGGCCCTGGCCTCGCAATATGGCGTGGGAGTGATCAGTGAGATCCCTGAAACCGCTCGGTTGAGCGAACACAGCATCGTGCCGGGGGAAACGGTCTTTCAATCCATCGACCGTCTGCTGACGTTGTTCCGGGTGTTTTCCACTGACGATGCCGAAGGCCGCGTGTTGCTGGCCAAACCCGGGAGTGGCGGGCGAGCCAGTGATGTGCTGGAACTGGGGAAAAACATTCTCTCGGGCAATGCACCGATGGATTACAGCCAGGTGTTCTCCGAATACCGGGTCATCGGCCAGCACAAAGGCAGTGATCAGCAGAGCGGGGCGGCGGTGAGCGAAGTTTCCGGCATCGCGACCGACCTGGGCTTCAAGCGCAAGCGGGTCACGGTGATCAGCGAAAGCGCGCAATTGACCTTCGAGCTGGCCCAGCAACGGGCCGATTGGGAAAGCGCTATCCGCACTGGCAAGGCCCTGACCACGACCTACCGCGTGCAGGGCTGGCGTCAGGCCAATGGTGATTTGTGGCGACATAACACTCTGGTGCGAGTGATCGACCCGGTGCTGGGGTTTGACGGCGACATGCTGATCTCCAAAGTGACGTATTCACTGTCCGCCCAAGGCTCCGTCACCACCCTGCAGGTCGCGCCGCCCCATACGTTCGACGCGAACCCGGTGCCGCCCAAAACCTGAGCCCAACGCAAAACTCCTTGTGGGAGCGGGCTTGCTCGCGAAAGCGGTGGGTCAGCTTGCCTCAATGTTGAATGAGCCCACGCCATCGCGAGCAAGCCCGCTCCCACAAGGGATCTCCAGTGGATACAAGTTTTGTGTTCGGCACAGATCCCCTGTGGGAGCGAGCCTGCTCACGATGGCGTCGGTACAGCCAACAGAAGTTATGGCCAATAAACACCGCTTTCAAACTTCCGATTCCGAAGGAAACCTCAATGAGCCTACTGACCCGCCTCCTGGCGCGCGGCACTGTCGTGCTCGCCAATTCGGCCACCAAGTTGCAATCGCTGCAAATGCGCCTCACCGCCGGTGAAGTGAACGACGACATGGAGCACTTCGAACCCTACGGCTTCACCAGCAACCCGTTGGCGGGTGCCGAGGGCATCGCCACGTTCCTGGGCGGTGACCGTTCCCATGCCGTGGTGCTGGTGGTCGCCGACCGTCGTTTCCGCCTCAAGGCCCTGGCCCCTGGCGAAGTGGCGATCTACACCGATGAAGGCGACAAGATCCACTTCAAGCGCGGTCGGGTCATCGACATCGACACCGCGACCTTGAACATCCGCGCCAGCAGCGCGGTGAATATCGACAGCCCGGTCATCAACCACACCGGCAAGCTCGTTTCCCAGGGCGACCAGATCGCCGGCGGCATCAGCCAGATCAAGCATGTGCACGTCGGCGTGCAGGCCGGTAACGGCCAGACCGGCGTGCCGGCGGGAGGCCAATGATGTTCATCAGCCAGAACCTGCACGCCGCGCTGACCCGCTCGGTGCTGATCAGCCTGTTCACCTGGCGCCGCGCCGCTGACGACGATGCCGTGGATGACGAGCAACGTTTCGGCTGGTGGGGCGACACTTTTCCCACCGTCGCCGACGACCGCATCGGTTCGCGGCTGTGGCTGTTGCGCCGGGTCAAGCTGACCCGGCAGACCCAGCTCGACGCCGAATTCTATGCCCGCGAAGCCTTGCAATGGCTGATCGACGACGGCCATTGCAGCGCCATCGACATCATCAGCGAACGCCTCGACGCCCAGCGCCTGAATCTGCGCACGGTTTTGACCCTGGCCGACGGCGAGCGCCTGGACATCAACCCCGATAACAGTTGGCAGGTGACCTATGCCGTTTGAAACCCCTTCGCTGCCGGTGCTCATCAAGCGCGCCCAAAGCGACCTGGCCAGCGATTCGCTGCGCCAGTCCGATGCCCAAGTGCTGGCTCGCACCCTGGGTGGCGCCGCCTATGGCCTGTATGGCTACCTGGATTGGATCGCTGAGCAGATCCTGCCAGACAAGGCTGATGAATCCACCCTGGAGCGTATCGCCGCCCTGCGCCTGAACCAGGCGCGCAAAGCGGCCCAGGTGGCCAGCGGCAGTGTCAGTTTCACCGCCACCGCGGGTGCGGTGCTGGATGTCGACACGCTGCTGCAATCCAGCGATGGGCGCACCTACAAAGTGACCAGCGCCCGCACCACCAGCAATGGCCTGAACAGCACCACTGTCGCCGCGTTGGACGCCGGTAGCCTGGGGAATGCCGATGCCGGCCTGGTGTTGACGCCGGTGCAGCCGATCCTTGGCATCGGCAACAGCTTCACCGTGCTCGCGCCCGGGCTGACCGGCGGTCTCGCCCGGGAAAGCCTCGAATCCCTGCGGGCCAGGGTGATCCGTTCCTACCGCATCATTCCCCACGGCGGTTCCGCGCAGGACTATGAAACCTGGGCCCTGGAATGCCCTGGCATCACCCGCGCCTGGTGTCGCGGCAGCTACCTTGGGCCCGGCACCGTTGGCGTGTTCGTCATGCGTGACGACGATCCACTGCCGATTCCCAACGCCGAACAACTGGAAGAAGTCCGGGCCTATATCGAGCCGCTGCGCCCGGTCACCGCCGAGGTGCATGTGCTGGCGCCAACCCAGGTGCCGGTGACCTACAGGTTGCGAATCACCCCGGACACCAGCGCCGTGCGCGCCGCCATCGAAGCGCAACTGCGCGACCTGCATAACCGCGAAGCCGGCCTCGGCGAAACCCTGTTGCTGACCCACATCGCCGAAGCCATCAGCAGCGCCACCGGCGAAACCGACCACAAACTCACCGCACCCATCGCTGACGTGGTCGCTGCCAGCAATCAGTTGCTGACCTTCGGAGGCTGCGTATGGCTGGAATAAGAACCGCCGAGCAGTACCAGGCCCAACTGCGCAGCCTGCTGCCCAGCGGTCCGGCATGGGACCCGGAGCGTGTGCCGGAACTGGAAGAGGTGCTCGAAGGCATCGCCCAGGAATTGGCGCGTCTCGACGCCCGCGCCGCCGACCTGCTCCACGAAATGGACCCGGCGGGGGTGAGTGAGCTGGTGCCGGATTGGGAGCGGGTGATGAACCTGCCTGATCCGTGTCTGGGCGCTACACCGCTGTATGACGATCGTCGTTTGGCGGTGCGTCGGCGGTTGTTGGCGGTGGGCAGTCAGGCCATCGCTTATTACGTGGAAATCGCCAAGAGCCAGGGCTATCCCAACGCCACCATCACCGAGCTCAAGGCCCCTCGTATGGGCCGCGCCCGCTTCGGCGAAGCGCACTTCGGCACTTGGCAGGCGCAATTCATGTGGACCCTCAACACCGGCGGCCGCCTGCTGCTCGGCCGACGTTTTGGCGCCAGCTATTGGGGGGAGCGTTTCGGCGTCAATCCGGGATCGGCGCTCGAGTGCCTGATTCATCGTAGTGCGCCGGCGCATACGAAGGTTCACATCAATTATGACTAGGGAGTAGAGAGATGGATTATCCGAAGAGTGTGCCCAGCGCCGGGCTGGTGAACGGGAAGTTCGTGGATGAAAACCCGTTGACCGGGACGCCGGGGTCGTTGATTCCGGCGGCCTGGGGGAATGGGGTGACGCAGGAGATTGTGAATGTCATCAAGGCGGGGGATCTGACGCCCGATGAAACCCAAAACGATCAATTACTCGAGGCGATTCAGTCAGTCGCCGCCAAGGGCTGGAACCAGGATCTCGCGCTTCCGATCGCCGCTTTGTCGCTGCCGACGATTGCAACGGCGGATGCCCGTCTGGCAGTAACGCCTACGGCCGTATCCACCAGCGGCGGCCGCGTCTCGATTCCGGCGGGTGTGTACCTCAGCATCGGACAAGACCTGGTGAGTGGACGGTTGGGCCGTTCACGTACCTACGTGACGACGGCGTGGAGCAGCGCCGATCTGTTGCCCAGCGCCAGCTATTTTCTAAGAGCACAGGTCATAGGCGGCGCACTGACGTTCTATGTGCAGCGTGGAAGCCTGTATGACCTCCCGCCGGAATCCTTGAAGGGGACTGTCAACGGAGCGTCCGGCGGCGGCTTTGCGTCGACGCCCCTGGACATGTGCCTGGCCTGGGTGATGACCGGGGCGCCGGGCTCCTTGCCGACGATTCGCACGATTTACAACCGTGCTCAATTGACCTGGACGCAAACGGTGAATGGCAGTGGAGTGGTATATCTGCCGTTGGATCCCCACGCCCGAGCAGCACGGCTTGTGGCGGGTAATCCGACACCCGCGCCGAACGTCGTGACCTCGCTGTCGTTTGTTCAGTCAGGGTGGCTTGGGGGCAACTACAGCTACCTGTCACCCGCCGCTACAACTCCTGGCAACAATGCCGTGGGCTGGGCGAACCCCGCAAGTCCGTATATGTGCGTGTTGTTCTCCAACAACGTCGTCAATGACGTGAGCGTCTCCACGGTCACGGCCAGTTTTGACCATGCCCAGTCGCGTTCGCTTTGGCAGTCGTATCAGGCCGAGCACACATTGGGCGCCACCAATGCCGATAGCGACGAGTTGCTATTGAGCATGGGGATCAAGGGGCACCAGGCCCTGACGGATTACAGCGTGGGCATCGGCGTCAACTTTATCAACGCAGTCAATGTTCACCTGTCCTGGGAGCTGATCCGATGAAAGTCATTCAAGAGCTGCACCAGTACGAAGATGGACTTCGCCCGCCTGCGCCTTCATCCGCCCATATCTGGGAGGACGGTACGTGGGTGCTTACCGAAGAGAATGCCGCCGAGCAGTTGCGTCAGGAAGCCGAACGCTTGTGCGCCACGGTCGATACCGCTGCCGACAGCGCCCGCCGCACGTTGGCCGGTGATCCCTTGCGTGCCTTGGAATACCAACAAGCCGCCCAGGAGGCGCAGGCCTTCAAGGATCAGGGCTACCCGAAAAAATTGGTTCCGTTGTCCGTTTCTGCGTGGGTCGTCAAAGGGCGCACAGCCAGGCAGGCGGCGGATCAGATTCTCGCCAAGGCCGCCGAATTTGAAGCAAACCTACTGGCGCTTCGCGAACTGCGTCTCAAGGCCAAGGCACAGATTCGCGCACACATGGCCAAAGGCAAGGCGGATCTTGCCAGCCAAGCCGTTGATGATGTGCTCGCGACTATCCGGGCACTACGTCTTCGCGCTTGAGCCCCATCTCATAGAGAGCAATAAAATATGGATTATCCAAAAAGTGTTCCCAGCGTCGGGCTGGTGAACGGTCGGTTTGTGGATGAAAACCCGTTGGCGGGTACGCCTGGATCGCTGATTCCGGCGGTATGGGGAAACAGTGTCACCCAAGAAATCCTCGGCGTGATCTCCTCGGCCGGCATGACGCCGTCCGAAGCGGATAACGGCCAGTTGATCAAGGCACTGCAAACCATTCTCGGGCGTAGTAGTCCGATGCGTTCAGTCGTCACGCGGCTTACCACATCAAAGGTGTTGGCCGCCGACGAGTTAGGGCTGGTGCTGATCGATTCAAGTGCTGGTGCGAGCACTGTAACCCTACCTGCGGCCAATGCGGCGCTCGGTGTTCGCGATGTGATTGTGCGGCGTGTGGATAACAGTGGTAACCGTCTGACGGTGCGGGCTGACGGTAATGATAGGGTTCGGTTTCATACCCATCTGGCAGCCAATGGTTATCCATTCCTGGTGTTAATGGGCAGCGGGGATTGGTGGCACCTGCGCAGTGACGGGACGGGAGTCTGGTGGCCCTTGGGGCGGTTTGATGCCACCCCGTTGGGGCGCATCTCATTTGATAGCGCGCGTCAGGTACTGCCCGGCGGTTATGCCGTACTCAATGGTAATCTCCTGTCGCGTAGTGATTGGCCGTGGTTGTTCGATTTAGCTCAATCATCCGGTGTGATGGTGACCGAGGCTACCCGAGTAGGGAGCGAAGGTGCCTGGACTAACGGTGACGGTGCTACCACCTTTCGCCTACCCGATATTCGGGGCGAATTTCTGCGTGTCCTGGATGAGGCGCGAGGGGTGGATGTCAACCGCCTGGCGGGTAGCAGGCAGGCGGATGCCTTGGAAAGTCATAACCATTTCCTGCCAACCAGCTCAGGTACTGCTGTGCGTCCGACGCCTAGTCTTCCTGACAGCCTATGGGATTTGACGCATGACGTTAATGCCGCGCCCGTGTCTGGCACTCTCGGTACGACATTTCCCAACGCGGCTTATAACAGTGGCGATTCTGTGGGCAATATCGGAGGTTTCAGTACCGAAACTCGTCCCAGAAACATCGCCTATCCCGCTCGAATCAAGTTGATCTGAGGCCACTATGTTCATCTATCTATTTGACGACAATGGCGTCCTGTCGGGCCCGGTCGAGCTTCCAGTAACGCCCGGCATGGGCATCCAGATTCCAAGCAACGGCATCCAGCTCTCTTTTGAATTGCCCGCTGCCCAAGATCATCATTCTTGGGTCATGGTCAATGGCGTTCCTCGTGAAATGGTGGACTGGCGTGGTTCGGTGTATCGCAAGGACAACGGCGCTCTTCTGGAGTGGACCGAGTTCGGTGAGTTGCCAGATACCTACACAGCCGAACCTTGGCCGGGTAGTTACCATGTGTGGCGAGAGAGCATGTGGGTATTTGATGAGGCGCTACAGCGGGCTGATCTCAAACGCGAAGCCTTGGCAAAACGCGATAAATTACTGCGTGAGGCCGTTCAAAGGATTGCTCCTTTCCAATACGCCGAAGACATCGGCGACGCGAGCGATCAGGAACAACTGGCGCTCATGGAGTGGAAACTCTATAGCGTTGAATTGAATCGCATCCAGCATCAGGTCGGTTTTCCAACCGATATCAACTGGCCTGTCATGCCAGAATCTGCCGCGTAAGCAACCACGGCAGACCATCAAAACTTCCTTAATCTTATGGTGCCACTGCGCATTAACGGTGAGGCTTTATATCGCCTTCATTTTGATCGCTGGTCAGTCAGGAGCGAAAAGTTGGATTATCCAAAAAGTGTGCCCAGCGCAGGTCTGTCGAACGGCAGGTTTGTGGATGAGGATCCCTTGACGGGTACGCCGGGATCCTTGATTCCCGCCAGTTGGGGCAATGGTGTGACGCAGGAGTTGCTGAGTGTCATTCAAACCGCAGGACTAACACCGTCGGAACAATTGGATAACCAGTTGTTGACGGCCTTGCGTGGCAGCGGATTATTTACCACTGCTCCGCAGTTTGATAACGATAGGTCCGTGGCAACCACAGAGTTTGTAAAACGCAGCGGTGTTCAATATTCCGGCTTTTCCGTGTACGCAGTCAGTACGGCGTTGACACAAGCCCATGTGGGTGGAGCCGTCAGTTTTGCCAGCACTACGGCGATCAACGTCACGCTGCCCAGTACAGTGGGAATCATGCATGGGGCGACGCTGACACTGATCAACGTAGGGGCCGTCGTGAACGTATCGACAGCCTCGCCTACCGATACGCTAGGGCCATCATCCTCAGCGCTTGGCCCCATGGAGCTGGGCCGTGGTGAAACAGCGGAGTTCGTCAAGCTGGACAATCAATGGCGGTTGATAGGTGGCACTGTTCTTCTGAAATATACGTCGTTGTTTTCAGGTCAGCAGGGTAATCCGGGTTATCAAAAGTACGCGAGCGGAAATATCGATCAGTGGGGTTACGGTACAACCGACGCCAACGGAGAAGTGTTTGTTACGTTCCCGATCTCGTTCCCCAATGCTTTTGTTTCGGTTGTGGCGAACCATGCAGGTGGTGATGGGGCCATGGTCATTATGGTAGGTGGAACCGCCACCCGCCAAGGCGTGCGCCTGAAAGTCCGAGACTATTCTGGGCACGTCGCTGCTGGATGGGGCGTTACATATTTTGCGAAGGGTTATTGAATGAATGAATTCACTTTGTTATTCAGTCCAAGCACTTGCGGAGCGTATGTTCCCGGTATCAATGTTTCTGATATTCCCGACGATGTCATCGAAATCCCTCGGGCTTACTGGCTGTCGCTGCTTCAGCAACTCGCCATCTCGCCCAAGCGCGTTTCAGCCAACCCCGACAACGGTTATCCCGTTCTCGTTGACCCACCTGCTCTGACATCGGCCCAGGCTTCAGAAAATGAATATGCGTGGCGCAACGCCCAGCTCACAACAACCGACCGCCTCATCGCGAGAGATCGCGACGAAATGGACGACGGCGGCGGTACGACGCTGGACCAAACACAGTACACACAGCTCCAGGCTTATCGCCGGGCTTTGAGGGATTGGCCGCAGGATGAGCACTTTCCAGCCACTGAATATCGTCCGGTTGCGCCGTCCTGGCTGGCCGGGCACCTTTGATCATGCACTTGTCGATAACCTGAACATGGACCTTACGCAGCAGCAACTCATCAACATCATGCCCAACGCCCGCGCCCAAGCGGGCGTTTTTGTTTCCGCGCTAAACACCGCGATGTCGCGCCATCGTGTCGACACACCCAAACGCATGGCCGCGTTTCTGGCCCAGGTTGGCCATGAATCAGGGCAATTGCGCTACGTGCGCGAACTTGGCAGTGATCAATATCTCAGCAGGTACGACACGGGATCGTTGGCCGTTCGCTTGGGCAATACGCCCCAGGCCGACGGTGACGGTCAGCAATATCGTGGTCGCGGCCTGATTCAGATTACCGGGCGTGACAATTATCGGCGTTGCAGCCTGGGTTTGTTCGGCGATGAACGACTGTTGGCATTGCCGCAACTGCTGGAGCAACCGCAATGGGCGGCTGAGTCTGCCGCCTGGTTCTGGAATCAGAACGGTTTGAACGAACTGGCCGACCGTGATCAGTTCAACACCATCACCCGCCGTATCAACGGCGGTTTGAATGGCTTGCAGGATCGTCTGCAACTCTGGGCGCGGGCGAGGGCGGTGTTATGTCAGCCTTCGACCTGATGCCATTTTCTTCCCGCACCCTTGGCGTCGCTGTGTTGCTGGCGTTGGTGGCCGGCGGCCCGGCGGTGTTGGCCTGGCAAGTCCAGGCGTGGCGTTATGACCGGAAACTGGCGCAAGCGGCCCAGGTCCAGGCGCAGACGCTGAATCAAATCACCCAGGCAGCAGCGATTCAACAGAAGGCCGAGCAAGACAAGCGCCTAGCCCTGGAACAACAACTCTCCGCCAGCGAACAATCCCATTACCGAGCCTTGAGCGATGCCCAACGTGATCAGGATCGCTTGCGCGATCGTCTTGCTACTGCCGATGTCCGGCTGTCAGTCCTCCTCGACGCCGACGATGTTGCCGCCGGTTGTGCAGTGCCTGCCACCGCCAGCGCCGGCGGCGTGGATCATGGCCCCCCACGCGCCCGACTTGACCCGGCGCATGCTCAACGAATTATCGCCATCACCGACGAAGGGGATCGCGGATTGATCGCTCTGCAGGCCTGTCAGGCGTACGTCAGGGCATTGGGGCGCTGATCCGGCGAGCCTTGCAAGCCTGGAATGCTCGTGTACGGTAGGGCCCTTGCATCGAATCAGGAGAGCATCATGGACGACATTACCGAATTGGCCGCTGAACTGGGCCGACGCCTGCAGCGGGTCAATGCCCATGTGAGCACGGCCGAATCCTGTACCGGAGGCGGGATTGCCGAGGCGATCACCCGCATTCCCGGGAGTTCGGCGTGGTTCGAGGCGGGTTATGTCACCTATTCCAACCGCCAGAAGACTCAGCAGCTGGGTGTGCCGGCCGAGCTGTTCGCAACGGTGGGGGCGGTCAGTCGCGAGGTGGTCGAGGCAATGGTGCGGGGCGCGCAGCAAAAAAGCCTGGCGCGTTTTGCCGTGGCGGTCAGCGGCGTGGCCGGCCCCGATGGTGGTACGCCGAACAAACCAGTGGGCACTGTATGGCTGGCCTGGGGCGTTGGCGAGACGGTCATCAGTGAGCAGCGATTCTTCCCGGGTAACCGCGACGAGGTCCGCCGACAAACGGTGAAGGCCGCGCTAGAGGGGCTGTTGCAACATGCCGCTGTAGAAATCTCAAATCAGGGGTAGGCGATCTGTAATCGCTGTGGAATAATACTGGCTACTTATACAGGTGTTGGCCGTCAGGCCTTATTGATTACGTGAGGACTTTAATGGACGACAACAAGAAGAAAGCCTTGGCTGCGGCCTTGGGTCAGATCGAACGTCAATTCGGCAAGGGTGCCGTAATGCGTATGGGCGATCAGGACCGTCAGGCTATTCCTTCCATCTCCACCGGCTCCCTGGGCCTGGACATTGCGCTGGGCATCGGCGGCCTGCCAAAAGGCCGTATCGTTGAAATCTATGGTCCTGAATCTTCCGGTAAAACCACGCTGACCCTGTCCGTGATCGCCCAGGCTCAAAAAGCCGGTGCGACCTGCGCCTTCGTCGATGCCGAACACGCCCTGGACCCGGAATATGCCGGCAAGCTGGGCGTCAACGTCGATGACCTGCTGGTTTCCCAGCCGGACACCGGTGAACAGGCCCTGGAAATCACCGACATGCTGGTGCGTTCCAACGCCGTTGACGTGATCATCGTCGACTCCGTGGCTGCACTGGTACCAAAAGCGGAAATCGAAGGTGAAATGGGCGACATGCATGTGGGCCTCCAGGCTCGTCTGATGTCCCAGGCCCTGCGCAAGATCACCGGTAACATCAAGAACGCCAACTGCCTGGTGATCTTCATCAACCAGATCCGCATGAAGATCGGCGTGATGTTCGGCAGCCCGGAAACCACCACCGGTGGTAACGCGCTGAAGTTCTACGCTTCGGTTCGTCTGGATATCCGCCGCACTGGCGCCGTGAAAGAAGGCGACGAGGTTGTCGGCAGCGAAACCCGCGTCAAGGTTGTGAAGAACAAGGTCGCTTCGCCGTTCCGTCAGGCGGAGTTCCAGATTCTTTACGGCAAGGGTATCTACCTTAATGGCGAGATGATCGACCTGGGTGTGTTGCACGGTTTCGTCGAAAAATCCGGCGCCTGGTATGCCTACAACGGCACCAAGATCGGTCAGGGCAAGGCCAACTCGGCCAAGTTCCTGGCGGATAACCCGGAAATTGCAGCAACCCTCGAGAAGCAACTGCGTGACAAGCTTCTGAGCCCAGTTGCGGACGTCAAGTCGGTGGCTAACCGCGAGACTGCAGACGACCTGGCTGACGCTGACATCTGATCGATTCGATGACCGTCGTACTCGATAACCTCGTCGCGGTGCGGCGAACCGCGATGGACCTGCTCGCCAGGCGCGAGCACGGTCGAGTCGAGCTGACGCGTAAGCTGCGTCAGCGCGGCGCTCCAGATGAGTTGATCGACACGGCCCTCGACCGTTTGACGGAAGAGGGCTTGTTGTCGGAGTCTCGTTACCTTGAGAGCTTTGTCTCTTATCGCGCTCGCTCTGGATACGGCCCCTTGCGAATTCGTGAGGAACTCGGTCAGCGTGGCTTGCAGCGCCCGGATATCGAACTGGCCTTGCGCGAAAGCGGTATCGATTGGCAGGCGCAACTGATGGACACTTGGCGCCGCAAGTTCTCAGGGCATCTGCCCATCGATGCTAGGGAGCGAGCCAAGCAAGGACGTTTCCTGGCATATCGAGGATATTCCATGGAAATGATCAACCGTTTATTCAGCGGGCGCGGCATGGACGACTAAACAACAATGGCCCGCTATTTTGATAGCGGGCCGTTTTTTTATGGACTCAGGTCACCTTGATCGGCTCCCAGGTGAGGGGTTGGGCCTTGGTGGCGGGCTGGGCCCAGTTTTCCGACAGGTTGATGTAATCCACCAGTTCCCTCAAACGACCGTGATCGCGGGCATTGAAGGTAAAGGCCAGTCGGGTCAGATGGCTGAAACGGGCCTCGTCGTGTTCCTCGCCGGCGTAGGCGTGTTGATGAAAACAATCGTTGAGGCACAGGTCGGCAAACTCCGCCTGCAAATGCCCAAGGGCCTGCTCGTTCAGCTTGTGATTCATACGGATCACGAATTGATGTTTGAGCCAGCGGCTGGAGTGGAAGTTGCTGTAAAACTGATTGATCTCCTCTACTGCCTCTTGAGCGCTGTACACCAGGCGCATCAACTTCATATCGGTGGGCAGGATGTAGCGGTTTTCTTCCAGTTGCTCACGGATGAAGTGCAGGGCGCCTTGCCAGAACTTGCCTCCCGGTACATCCAGCAGCACCACCGGCACCAGCGGGCTTTTACCGGTTTGCACCAACGTCAGGACTTCCAACGCTTCATCGAGGGTGCCGAAACCGCCCGGGCAGAGCACCAGTGCGTCGGCCTCTTTGACGAAGAACAGCTTACGGGTGAAGAAGAAGTGGAACGGCAGCAGATTCTGCGTGCCGTCAACGGTCGGATTCGCATGCTGTTCGAAAGGCAAGGTGATGTTGAAACCCAGGCTGTGGTCCCGGCCAGCGCCTTCATGGGCGGCCGCCATGATGCCACCGCCGGCGCCAGTGATGACCATCATGTCCGAGCGTGCCAACTCCGCCCCCAGTTCCCGGGCCAGGCCGTACAGCGGATGTTCGATGGGCGTTCGGGCCGAACCGAAGACCGTGACCTTGCGTCGGCCCTTGAATTGTTCGAGCGTGCGAAAAGCGTGCTCCAGTTCTCGCAAGGCCTGCAGCGTGATCTTGGCATTCCAGCGGTTGTGATCTTCCTGGGCCATGCGCAGGACGGTCAGGATCATGTCTCGGTAGATGGGGAGGTTCGGGCTGTTGGGGGAGACCAGGTTGAGTTGCTCTTCGACCTTACGGGTGAGGTCGTGTCCATGGTCCTCAAAATGACGACTCAGCAAGTCATTCGGTTTGTAAGGCATTCAGCTTCTCCTTCTTGGCAAAACCCCAGCCCGAACGAGAGATTCGTCAGGGCCACGACACTCCGTGTGTCGTTGTCAGCCCAGGACCGTGCCTGGACGTTCGACCTGGTTCGACGCGGCGTGCGACAGGCGACCAAGCCATCCTGCGGGTTCTGCGTTTCCCTTGTATGAAAGAACTGTCACGCGCAAAGGTGTCGGTAGGGCAGCCTCGTTCTGCCTGAAGCAAAGAGATACTTTTGAATCTAGTCCCTCGCGCGGATCTTCGCTGTCTTGATCATGGCGCTCAAAAAATATCGTTGGCAACCGCTCAAATGTCATGCCGCTCGTCAGATTGCCAACTAGGTGCGTGCCGCTCTGATTAACTGATTAGCAAGCATTCAATGCTATGGCGCGTCCAGGACTGGACGCTGCGCGATGGATTGAAGTGGATCGGGCATGGAGGCGGGACTGATGACCAGAGTAACTTTGGAGCTCGACAAGCAGTTGTACCTGACGCTGTTGGAAGCGGCTCATGCTAATCGGGTAAGCCTCGAGGAGGAGTGCTGTCGCCGGTTGGAAGGCCGAGCATGGCGCTCGCGCTACCTGCAGGCGCTGGTGGCGGAACTGCGCGCCGACGATGAGCAGCGGCGCGCCAGTTCGGGTTGATTATTTTTTGGTCTTGGCCGGTTTCGGGCAGTCGGATTCCTGGAAGCGCTCAGTCGCAATGGGGCGATTGGTCTTAACTTCGGTGAACTCGTAGCGCATGGTCGCGCCCTGGGCCATCAATTTGCGCAAGCCTGGGTTGGTACACACGGTGGCACCCAGCTGGAAATAGACGGCCTTGGGGTCGGCCCGCATTTTCTGGGCATGGCTGCTTTGCACGCTCAGATGATTGATCAGCTCAGTGCCTTCTACGGTGTAGCCCTGGTCGAGAATGTCCTCGTTGATTGCCCGGGGCGTGCCGGCGCTGCTTTGCGCGGCTACATTGCGCAGCATCTTGTTCAGTTCGAGTTCTTTCAGCGAAGCGGCCTGTGCGGTGACGGACGTCGCCAGTAGCACGGCAACGGTGGGGACGATAAGGCGCAGCATGAAACTCTCCTGGTTCAGTGACTGGTGGTTCGACCGGTCACATGGCTGTGCGTTCAGTGGTGGCGAATTATAGGGTAGGCCGGGTGGACGGTACAGGTTTGCGCGCTCTGGTAGACTGCCGGCCTTTATCCTGCCGAGTCTTGTTCGTGTCGATTTTCCCTGCCTGTCGGCGTCGCCTGCGATGAACCATGCCCCTAACGCCGTAGCCCGTCTGCGCGACCTGCGCATCGATGAAGGTATCAAGCCGATTCAGGCCCGTGGCTGGCGCGCGCCCCGTTGCAGCGCCTGCCGGGTGATCGAGAGCCATTGCCTGTGCGCCTGGCGTCCGAGCGTCGAGGCTCGTTCGGGTGTCTGCCTGATCATGACCAACAAGGAAGTGTTCAAGCCGAGCAACACGGGTTGGCTGATTGCTGACGTAGTGCGCGACAATCACGCGTTCATCTGGTCACGCACCGACGTCGACGAACAACTGCTGGCGCTGCTCAACGACCCGCAATGGCAGCCATATCTGGTGTTTCCCGGTGAGTATGTCGAACCATCGCGGGTCACACATACCGTCAACCTCGATCAGGGCAAGCGTCCGTTGTTCATTCTGCTGGATGCGACCTGGACCGAGGCGCGCAAGATTTTCCGTAAAAGCCCGTATTTCGACCGTTTGCCGATTCTGAGCCTGTTGCCCGACAGGCTGTCGCGCTACCGCTTGCGCCGCTCGACTCGCAGCGAGCATCTGTGCACCGCCGAAGTGGCGGCGTTGTGTCTGGAACTGGCTGGGGACAGTGACGCTGCCTCGGCCCTGGATGCCTATTTCGATGTGTTCAGCCAGCATTACCTGGGTGCCAAACGACAGCAGGAGATGGATGTGTCCACTGCAGCCCACGCTGAGTTGCAGCCCTTTATTCGTACGGCGCAGCCAGTGTTGGCTTAATAGTGGCCCATACTGAACACGGTAGCGGCCGTGCTGCTTGACCACCCCGGTTTCGCTGGGCATGCTTGGCGCCGATTAGGGTACGGCCAAGGTTTGAAACGCCGTGTTTTTACGTGTTGGCGTTGAACGTACCCCTTTGATGCCGCGGCATGTCGGTATCTTGAGTTGCTTGGGCAAGGCATGAGTGCATCAGGCCTGCCATTAAAAACAGGATCATTTGAAAAATGGCCACATACGAAATCCTGATAGCCGATGACCATCCGCTCTTTCGCAGCGCGTTACATCAGGCGGTGACCATGGGGCTGGGCCCCGATGTCCGACTCACGGAAGTGGCCAGTATTGCGGAACTCGAGGCCCGGCTGACTGAAAAGGCCGATTGGGATCTTGTGCTGCTGGATCTGAACATGCCGGGCGCTTATGGTTTTTCCGGGCTGGTCTTGCTGCGCGGCCAATACCCGCAAATTCCTGTGGTGATGGTATCGGCCCAGGAAGAAGCTTCGGTGATGGTCAAGGCCCGGGAGTTCGGCGCCAGTGGTTTCATTCCTAAATCCAGTTCCCTTGAGATGATCCAGGTAGCCGTCAAGGCGGTCCTGGATGGCGATGTGTCCTGGCCTCCCCAGGCATTCGAAGCTGTGAGCGTGTCCGACGAAGCCAAGGCCGCCAGCGAAGGGCTGGCCAGCCTCACTCCGCAGCAGTTCCGCGTGTTGACCATGGTGTGTGAAGGTCTGCTGAACAAGCAGATTGCCTATGAGTTGAACGTGTCCGAAGCCACCATCAAGGCCCATGTCACTGCAATCTTTCGTAAACTGAATGTGCGCACCCGGACCCAGGCAGCCTTGCTGCTGCAGCAACTTGAGTCCATTTCACCGCAATCGTAGCGTTTTGTTCACGCTTTTTTGACCGGGTTTGAATTAGCTTCTCCACCCCTTTTGATCAGTTGCCCACTTATGTCGCCTTTTAAAGGCCAAACCGGCCTGAAACGCATCCTCAACGCCTCCGGCTATTCTCTGGACGGCCTGCGCGCGGCCTTCGTCGGTGAAGCCGCGTTTCGTCAGTTGGTCTTGCTCGACGTCATCCTGATTCCGTTGTCGTTCTTCCTGAATGTCAGCCGTGTCGAGCAGGCGCTACTGATTGCGGTCTGCCTGCTGGCATTGATCGTGGAGTTGCTCAACTCGGCGGTGGAGGCGGCCATCGACCGCATTTCCCTGGAGCTGCACCCGTTGTCGAAAAATGCCAAGGACATGGGCAGTGCCGCTCAGTTCGTTGCTTTGAGCATGATTGCCTTGGTGTGGGGCCTGATTTTGCTCTAGTGCCCCGGCGCTCAGGCAATGGGGGGCAGGACGATTTCGTCGCTGCGCTGCACGCCAGCGGTGAATGCCCGGCACAGCTCGAGGAATTCGCGCATGGCCGACGTCTGGTATTTTTGTTTGTGCCAGATGAAATAAAACTGCCGGGCCAGGTCCATGTCCGGGGTTTCCACGGCTACGAGACTGCCGCGCCGGAAGGCGTCACGCAGGGCCAGGCGTGAAATGCAGCCAATCCCCAGGCCTGATTCCACGGCTCGCTTGATGGCTTCGGTGTGTTCCAGTTCCAGACGTACGTTCAGCGCACTGCGATGGTGACGCATGGCCTGGTCGAAGGTCAGACGGGTGCCGGAACCTTGCTCCCGCAGAATCCACGCCTCATGGGTCAGTTCCTCCATGGTCGCCTGGCCGCGTTTGGCCAGCGGATGTTGAGGAGCGCAAAACACCACCAGTTCATCCTCGACCCAGCTCTGGACCTCGATGTCCGGATGGCTGCAGTCGCCTTCGATTAGACCCAGATCAATTTCATAGTGAGCAACCTGGTGCACGATATTGGCAGTGTTTTGCACATGCAGCTTCACCTGGCTTTCCGGATGACGCTGCATGAAACTGCCGATCAGCAAGGTCGCCAGGTAATTGCCGATGGTCAGGGTGGCGCCCACCGCCAGTGAGCCGAAACCGGACTTGCCGTTGAGCAGGTCTTCGATCTCCTTGGATTGGTCCAGCAGCGCCACCGCCTGGGGCAGCAGTTGTTTGCCCAAGGCATTGAGACTCAGGCGTTTGCCGGCGCGGTCGAACAATTGGCAGCTGGACTGGCGCTCCAGTTCGGTGATGGAGGTGCTGGCCGCCGACTGCGAAAGATTGAGCAGGCCCGCGGCACGGGACACGCTCTCTTGCTGGGCGACGGCGACGAAGACTTGAAGTTGACGTAGAGTAAATCGCATATCGATATAACCGATAACCCTTATCTTAATAATTCATTTAACAGATATTGTCGCCGCCATTAGAATGCGATGCAATTGCGCAAATTAACGACGCAGGCATCATTCCCAGGAGTCCCCGTACATGAGCAACATGAACCACGAGCGTGTCCTCAGTGTTCATCACTGGAACGACACTCTGTTCAGCTTCAAGTGCACCCGTGATCCGGGCCTGCGCTTCGAGAACGGTCAGTTCGTGATGATCGGCCTGCAGCAGCCCAACGGCCGCCCGCTTATGCGCGCTTACTCGATCGCCAGTCCGAACTGGGAAGAGCATCTCGAATTTTTCAGCATCAAGGTGCCTGACGGCCCGTTGACTTCCCAGTTGCAGCATCTGAAGGAAGGCGACGAGATCATCATCAGCAAGAAGCCCACCGGCACCCTGGTGCTGGACGATCTCAAGCCTGGCAAGCATTTGTACCTGCTCAGCACTGGCACCGGGTTGGCGCCATTCATGAGCGTGATCCAGGATCCGGAAACCTACGAGCGTTTCGAAAAAGTGATCCTGTGCCACGGCGTACGTTACGTCAATGAAGTGGCCTACCGCGAGTTCATTACCGAACATCTGCCGCAGAACGAATTCTTTGGCGAAGCGCTGCGTGACAAACTGATCTACTACCCGACCGTTACTCGCGAACCGTTCGAGAACGAAGGCCGCCTGACCGACCTGATGCGCAGCGGCAAGCTGTTTCGCGACATCGGCCTGCCGCCGATCAACCCGCAGGACGACCGCGCCATGCTGTGCGGCAGCCCGAGCATGCTCGACGAGACCAGCGAAGTGCTCAACAGCTTCGGCCTGACTGTTTCGCCACGCATGCGTGAGCCGGGTGATTACCTGATCGAGCGGGCGTTTGTAGAGAAGTAAGCCTCGGTTTATGCGGTGGTTGATCGATCGCCATCGCGAGCAGGCTCGCTCCCACAATGGAATATGTGGGAACACAAATCTTGTGGCCACTGAAGTTCAAAGGTGGGAGCGAGCCTGCTCGCGATAGCCGCAACCCGGTCTGCAGTTACCCATGAAAAAGCCCGCGCTACCTGAAGAAGGCAGCGCGGGCTTTTTCGTTTCTGGCGGTTACGATTTCGCCGGAATCACTTCCAGCACCTTGATCACCCCGGGCTGCGGATAGTGCCAACGCACATCCAGATCCCAGAACTGCGCACCATATTCCCGTTCGGGCGTAGGAATCTGGTACGCCGGACGTGGGTCTTGGGCCAGGCACTGTTCGATCAGCTCCACCAGGGGTTCTTCCAGGCGCTTGGCGTGGTCGCGGGCCTGATGCAGGGCAGAGCTGGCCCATCGCACCGCAATCAGCTCAGGCGCTGCGCTGGCGATGTTGTTGTGCGCCGAGCCGATGATGTCTGCGTAGGGCACGTAGGGTTTGATATCCAGCACTGGGGTGCCGTCCAGCAAGTCGATGCCCGAGATCCACAGGCGCCCGGCTTCGACCCGCTCCAGTTTCACCACCGACTGGCCGATGCCGTTGGGGCGATGGGTGGCGCGAGTGGCGAACACCCCCATGGACTTATTGCCGCCCAGACGCGGCGGGCGCACTTTCAGCCGTGGCTTGTCTTCCAGGGCCTGGTGGAACAGGAACAGCAGCCAGACATGGCTGACCTGCTCCAGGCCCTGCACCGCATCGCCCTGATCGAATGGCGCCACCAACTCCAGCACACCGCGCGCGGCCGGGGCCAGTTGCGGTTGACGGGGAATGGCGAACTTCTCCTTGAAGCAGGAGCGGACGTAGCCGATGGGGGAGACGTTGTAGGTCATGGTTCGGCGGGAAATCAGCCGCGAACGCGCAGCGTCAGGCCCTTGAGGAAGTTGCGCAGTAACTGGTCACCGCACGGGCGATAGTTGGTGTGGCCGAACTTGCGGAACAATGCGCTCAGTTCCGGCTTGGACACAGGGAACTCCGCGGCCTTGAGGATGGCGTGCATGTCGTCTTCCTTCAGTTCGAAGGCCACCCGCAGCTTCTTGAGGATGATGTTGTTGGTGACCGGCACTTCGATCGGCTGCGGTGGACGGCTTTCGTCCTTGCCGCGCTTGAAGATCACCAGGCCGTCGAGAAAATGCGCCATGACTTCGTCAGGGCAGAACACGAAGCCTTCTTCCTCGTCTTTCTTGAGGTAACCCACCAGATCCGCCATGGGCACTTCCAGGCCACCCAGCTTGATGATCTCGATGACTTTTTTGTCGCTGATGTCGAGCATGTAGCGCACGCTGCGAAGTACGTCGTTGTGAACCATGTGTGCAATCCTGATCAATCGGCAGTGGGCGCCGCAGCTCGGTGCGGCGCCGGAAAAAGAAACTAGAACTTCTCTTTGGTGGACAGGTAACGCCACTGGCCCAGGGGCACCTTACCGATGGACACGCCGCCAATGCGGATGCGTCGAATGGCCACCACCTTGAGGCCGACCGCCTGGCAAAACAGCGCGATCACCCCCGGTTGCGGGTTCTTCATGGCAAAGCGCAAGCGGTTCTCGTTCTGCCAACTGGCCTTGACCGCCGGCAACTCCTTGCCTTTGTAGGTCAGGCCATGGTTCAGGCGATTGAGGCCATGGGCGACCATTTCGCCTTCGACTTCCACCACGTACTCCTGCTCGATCTTGGCGGCGTCGGCGGTGAGCTTGCGCAGAATCTTCCAGTCCTGGGTGAACACCAGCAACCCACTGGCGTTGGCCTGCAGGTCGGCACTGGCGGTCAGGCGCAGAAAATGGCCCTTGAGGGGGCGCTTGCCGAAGCGGTGTTCTTCGCTCAGGGTCTGTGGTCCAAGGGACGCCATCGCCGTGTCTGCATCCATGCCCGCCGGGGCGTTCAACAGGAGGGTGACCGGCTCTGGCGCGGTGGCCTTGGCCTCGGGGTCGAGTTCGACTTTCTGGGTAGTGACCTTGAACTGCGGTTCGTCGATCACTTCGCCGTCCACGGTGACCCAGCCGCCCTCGATGAACAGCTCAGCCTCCCGACGGGAACAGCCGACGAGTTCGATGAGGCGTTTGGAGAGACGAATCGGGTCAGTCATGACAGGGCCGTAACAAAAAGAGGGTGGGCATTGTACCTGCCTGGCGCCGGTTAATCGCGGGTCCATTTGCCTTTTAGCCGCGTTGGACCTTCAGGTCGGGCTGTTTGTAGCGCATGTGCAGCAACGGGTACGGCTGGTTCATGCCGTCCTTTGCCGAACGGCCAACCACTTCGAAGCCTTGCTTGACGTAAAAACCCAAGGCTTGCGGGTTCTGTTCGTTGACATCCAGTTGATCGGCGTTCATGTGCTCCATGGCATAACGCAACAGCTGTTTGCCCAGGCCCTGGCCACGGTGTTGCGGGTCGATGAAAAGCATCTCGATCTTGCCGGCTGCGACGCCGGCGAAACCGGTAATGCGCTGGCGAGTGTCCCGGGTGCAGATGAGCATGACCGCGTCCAGGTAACGGGTGAGCACCAGGTTCTTCAACAGTTCGATGTAGCTGTCCGGCAGAAAATCGTGGGTGGCGCGTACCGAGGCCTCCCAGACCCGGGTCAGTTCCTGATAGTCGCTGGATTTCGGTGTGTGGATGACCGAATGCTGACGCATGCCCGCCTGCTCCTTGTGCTGGATATCTCCATACGATAGCTGCAAAAAAGCCTCGCATCTTGTGAGGATAGCGAGGCTCTTCAATTTTTCGGCCTGTGAAAGAACCTGTGGGAGGCAAGCTTGCTCGCGATGGCGTTGTGTCAGCCAATATTGATGYTGGCTGATGCACCGCTATCGCGAGCAAGCTTGCCTCCCACAGGTATCACATTGAGTCTGTGAAGCAGCAGCTCAACCGATCTGTTCAGCCCACAGATCGTATTCGTCAGCGTCGGTCACCTTGCACCAGACCTTGTCGCCCGGCTTGAGATTGCTGCCGTTGTCGATGAATACGTTGCCATCGATTTCCGGGGCGTCGAAGAAGCAGCGGCCCACGGCGCCTTGTTCATCCACTTCATCCACCAGTACTTCGATTTCACGGCCGATGCGCATTTGCAGGCGCGCCGAGCTGATGGCCTGCTGGTGCGCCATGAAACGCTCCCAACGATCCTGCTTGACCTCGTCCGGCACCACATCCAGGTCCAGGTCGTTGGCCGGTGCGCCTTCGACGGGCGAATACTGGAAGCAACCGACGCGGTCGAGCTGGGCTTCGGTCAGCCAATCCAGCAGGTACTGGAAGTCTTCCTCGGTTTCGCCAGGGAAGCCGACGATGAAGGTCGAGCGGATGATCAGGTCCGGGCAGATCTGGCGCCAGTTCTTGATGCGGGCCAGGGTCTTGTCTTCGAAAGCCGGGCGCTTCATGGCCTTGAGGACTTTCGGGCTGGCGTGCTGGAACGGGATGTCCAGGTACGGCAGGATCTTGCCGGCGGCCATCAGCGGGATCAGTTCATCGACATGCGGATACGGGTAGACGTAATGCAGGCGGACCCACACGCCGAGGGTGCTGAGGGCTTCGCACAGTTCGGTCATGCGGGTTTTCACCGGCGCGCCGTTCCAGAAGCCAGTGCGGTATTTCACGTCGACGCCATAAGCGCTGGTGTCCTGGGAGATCACCAGCAGCTCCTTGACGCCGGCCTTGACCAGGCGCTGGGCCTCGTCGAGCACATCACCCACCGGGCGGCTCACCAGTTTGCCGCGCATCGAGGGGATGATGCAGAAGCTGCAACTGTGGTTGCAGCCTTCGGAAATCTTCAGGTAAGCGTAGTGGCGCGGGGTCAGCTTGATGCCTTGCGGCGGCACCAAGTCGATCAGCGGGTTGTGGTCCTGGCGGGGCGGCACTACGTCGTGCACGGCATTGACGACCTGCTCGTACTGCTGCGGACCGGTCACGGCCAGCACGCTGGGGTGCACGTCGCGAATATTGCCTTCTTCCACGCCCATGCAGCCGGTCACGATGACCTTGCCGTTTTCCTTGATGGCTTCGCCGATCACTTCCAGGGACTCGGCCTTGGCCGAATCGATGAAGCCGCAGGTGTTGACCACTACCACGTCGGCGTCCTGGTACGTGGATACGACGTCATAACCTTCCATGCGCAGCTGGGTCAGGATGCGCTCGGAGTCGACCAGAGCCTTCGGGCAACCCAGGGATACGAAGCCAACCTTGGGGTTGGCCGGCGCGGTAGTGGTGGACATGTCTAACCTCGGTGTAGGGGAGATCGTCTCTTGTGGAGACAGGACGCTTGACGCGCCTCTGATCAAAAAGTGCGCAATTCTAGCGGTGCTGGAAGCGCTTGACCAGCTTTATACGGGGAAAAACGACGAGTGCTGCGCTATGCTTCGCGCCGTCCAGCGCAACTGAATCTCTACAGTCAATCATTTGTCTGTAACAGGAAGTAAGGTGGCCTGGGCGCAAGGTCAATCAGGGTGCTTCTTTCCAGCAGCGCGGATCAGGTAGTGGGAGTGTTGGATGGAGCAGGCAGAGAGTCAGGTGTCGGGTACCGGGCATGCAGCGGCCAGGCCCGTGGGAATGTTGGTGGCCGCCGCGGGGGTGGTCTATGGCGACATCGGCACCAGTCCCTTGTACACCATCAAGGAAGTGTTTTCCGGTCAATATGGTGTGCAGGTCAACCATGACGGAGTGTTCGGGATTTTGGCGCTGATCTTCTGGTCGCTGGTCTGGGTCGTCTCGATCAAATACGTGCTGTTTATCCTGCGCGCTGACAACCAGGGCGAAGGCGGCATCATGTCGTTGACCGCGCTGGCCCGGCGGGCGTCCACCCCTTATCCCCGGTTGCGTTCGGTGCTGGTGATTCTCGGGCTGATCGGCGCCTCGTTGTTTTACGGTGACAGCATGATCACCCCGGCCATTTCCGTATTGTCGGCCGTGGAGGGTCTGGAAGTGGCCTTTGATGGGCTGGATCATTGGGTTGTGCCGATGGCGCTGGTGATTCTGGTGGCGCTTTTCCTGATTCAGAAACACGGGACCGATCGGATCGGTAAATTGTTCGGGCCGGTCATGGTGCTGTGGTTCGTGGTCCTTGGCGGCCTGGGCATTCATGGCATTGTCCAGCATCCGCAGGTGCTCGAGGCGTTGAACCCGGCCTGGGGCGTGCGCTTTTTCATGGTGCATCCGGGGGTTGGCGTTGCGATCCTGGGGGCCGTGGTACTGGCCTTGACCGGCGCCGAAGCCTTGTATGCGGACATGGGGCATTTCGGCCGCAAACCGATTGCCCGGGCCTGGTTCGTCCTGGTGTTGCCAGGACTGGTGCTCAACTATTTCGGTCAGGGCGCCTTGCTGTTGGAGAACCCGGAGGCCGCTCGTAACCCGTTTTATCTGTTGGCCCCAGGCTGGGCGCTGGTGCCGCTGGTGGTGCTCTCGACCTTCGCCACGGTGATCGCATCCCAAGCGGTGATTTCCGGCGCGTTTTCCCTCACACGCCAAGCCATCCAGCTCGGCTATATCCCGCGCATGTACATCCAGCACACCTCCAGCGCCGAACAAGGGCAGATCTACATCGGCGCGGTGAACTGGGCGTTGATGGTTGGCGTGATCCTGCTGGTGCTTGGCTTCGAGTCGTCCGGCGCGTTGGCCTCTGCCTATGGCGTGGCAGTGACCGGCACCATGCTGATCACCAGCATCCTGGTGTCGGCGGTGGCGTTGCTGCTGTGGAAATGGCCACCTCTGCTGACGGTGCCGTTGCTGGTCGGTTTTCTATTGGTGGATGGCCTGTTCTTTGCTGCCAATGTCCCGAAAATCCTGCAGGGCGGCGCATTTCCGGTGTTGGCGGGGATCGTGTTGTTCATTCTGATGACCACGTGGAAGCGCGGGAAGGAACTGTTGGTAGATCGGTTGGATGAAGGCGCCCTGCCGTTGCCGGTATTTATCAGCAGCATCCGTGTCGAACCTCCCCATCGGGTCAAGGGCACGGCGGTTTTCCTCACTGCTCGCCCGGATGCCGTGCCTCACGCGCTGCTCCATAACCTGTTGCACAACCAGGTGCTGCACGAGCAAGTGGTGCTGTTGACAGTGGTGTACGAAGACATCCCCCGGGTGCCGCCGCAACGGCGCTTCGAGGTGGATTCCTACGGCGAAGGTTTCTTCCGGGTGATCCTGCACTTTGGTTTCACTGACGAACCGGACGTGCCACAGGCGCTCAGGCTGTGTCATCTGGATGAGCTGGACTTCAGCCCGATGCGCACCACCTATTTCCTCAGCCGCGAGACGGTCATCGCTTCCAAGCTTGAAAGCATGGCCCGTTGGCGCGAAGTGCTATTCGCCTTCATGCTGAAAAACGCCAACGGCAATTTGCGCTTTTTCAATTTGCCGCTGAACCGGGTGATTGAACTGGGGACCCAGGTGGAAATGTAGCCCAAACAAAAAAGCCCCCGTTGCCTTGTGGCAGCGGGGGCTTTTTGGTGGGCGTGGGGTTGAGTGGACAACAATTTGTGGCGAGGGGATTTATCCCCGTTGGGTTGCGAAGCAACCCTCTGGATTTTCCTGGGTTCATGACCTGTGCGAGTGCTTCGCACTCGAGCGGGGATAAATCCCCTCGCCACATTAGGTTCGCAGGGTTCACAAAAAACCAGCCTCAGTTCACTGTTCGGCGTTCTTGTTCTGGCGCTTGTTGATTTCGTCCACCAGGCGCTTGGCCAGCGCCGGATAGTTCTCGTCGAAATGATGGCCACCAGGTAGCTGGATGGCTTCGCCCACCGCGGTCTTGTCGGTACAGCCACTTTCAGCCGCTTCTTCTACGCCGTAGATGCACACCACTTTGTCGGCGGGCAGCTTGGCCATTTCCGGGCCCGTGGCGGCTTCGGTGCCGGCATTGCCGAGCCAGCCTTCGACTTCGATCTCGAAGCTGCCGGTGCGCGCGAAGGCCAGCAGGATGATTGCGTCGACCCCTTGCTGTTCGCTGGCCGGAAGGCGATTGTAGATTGCGGGCAGTACGTCGGCGCCGAAGGAATATCCGGTCAGGATGAAGCGCTTGGTGCCCCAGACCTGACGGTAGTGCTGCATCAGTTCGGTGAGGTCCTGGGCGCTTTGTTCCGGACTCTTGTGCTGCCAGTAGTAGCGCAGGGTGTCGATGCCGACGACCGGGTAACCGATCTTGGCCATTTCTTCGGCCACGTCCCGATCCAGGTCCCGCCAGCCGCCGTCTCCGGAGAGAAACAGGGTCACGGTGTCCCGGGCCTGGCTGGCCGGCACTTCCACTACGGGAATGCTCAGGCCGCCCTGGTCGGTGCCTACCAGGATCTTGTGCAGTTCGTTGTTCAGCACCTGTGGCAGGTTGATGTCGTAGTTGCTGATGCTGGTTTCAGCGTTCGGTTGATCCCGTACGAAACCGGCGCTGGTGTCGTCGGGGTTGTCATTCCAGGCCACCAGCCAGTGGCCGTGGGCCGCGCTTTTAGGCAGCAGGTGGGTGCAGCCGGGTTTTTCCAGGGCCAGGTCCACCGAAACGGCCTGGGCCTTGTCGTTCTTCTGCTCCGCCAGCCAGCGCCAGGCCAGCACGGCTCCGGGGCCGATACCACTGACCAGCGTTGCCGGCCCCTGGAGCTGCTTCAGGCCGGCCTGCAGGGCACGGCCTTGCAGCATGCAGTCCTTGGGCAGGATCACCTGGACGATCTGCGCCGAGCCGCTGCGGCTGAGGGTCAGCAATTGCGTGTCGCTGAGTTTCTGCTCTTCGTTGACCGCCACCAGCACTTGGGCGCGGGGCGGGGTGCCGGGAATGATCCGGGTCATGGGGGCACCGTCGACCGGCGTCAGCTGTTCAAGGGTCGGTTGCGGGGCAGGGCGGTTCCAGTACCAGTAACCGCCACCGAGAATCACCGCCACCACCAGCAGGGTGGCCACTACGTATCGCCAGGAGCGTTGCATCATCAGCGTTTCACCAATCCAGTCAGGCCGCCTGCAATCAGGGCGGCGGTATCGGCCAGAGCTACCAGCGGATCGAGTCCGGCGGGCACGGCCATGTAACGAGGTTCCCAGTCAGGCTGGAATTTATCTTTGAAACGGCGCAGGCCCTGGAAGTTGTAGAGCTGTTCGCCACGGCGGAACACCATCGAACCCAGACGCTGGGTCAGCGGTGCGCCGCGTCGCGGTTGCAGGCCCGACAGGGGGACCATTCCGAGGCTGAAGCGGGCATAGTCATGGGCTTTGTAATGCTGAATCAGCCCGACCATCATGAATTCCATGGTCAGTTTCGGGGCGTCGGGATGGGCGCGCATCAGATCGAGGCTGGCCAATTCATGGCTGTGCGTCTCCAGCAGATTGGCGAACGCCACCGGGCGGCCTTCGAAACGAATCACTGCGATGCGGAAATGCTTGAGGTAGTCATCGCTGAAGCGGCCAAGTGAAAAGCCTTTTTCCCGCACGTTCTTGCCGGTCAGCCAGGCGTCGGAAATGACCTTCAGCTCATCCATCGGCGCCTGGCCCGGTTCGTGGATCTCCAGCGACAGGCCGTCCCGGGTACCGCGGTTCCAGGTGTAGCGCAAGTCCTTCATCTCTTTGCCCTTGGCTTCGAGATCGAAATGCTTGAGGTCGACCCGTGCTTCTTCACCCAGCTTGATCGCGGTCAGTCCGATGTCCATGTAATACGGCAGGTTCTCGGCGCGAACCTGATAGAACACCGGGCGCGCATGATGGATATCGCAAAGGTCGCGGAACTGCCAGATCATTTCTGCGCGTTGCTGGGTAGGGCCGATCGGGTCGTACAATGCCACCAGACTGCGGCCACGGCGGGCATACATCAGAAATGCTTCGTCATTGGGATGAAACAGCAATGCCTTGTCACCGGTCAGGGCCAGGCCGCCGTCGGGTTGTGAAGAGGCCATGAGAATCTTTTTGGCTCGCTCCAGTTCTTCTGCCGCCGGCAGCTGGATCACCGGGCGGGCGGTACGCAGCAGCCAGGTAAGGGACACCACCACCAGCAGCACCGCCGCGCCCAGCAGTGAGCGCAGACCACGAGGTGCGTCGGCATCGAGGGTGAATTGCCACCACAGTTCATGGCTGTAGGGCACGTCCTGGTATGCAAACAGCAGCAGCCAGATTGACGCGCCGAGCACGCATAGGCTGGCAATCAGAAACAGCGGCGAAAATGGCAACTCGGTCAGGCGACTCGGACGATAAAACGAACGCCGGAACACCGCCAACAAGCTGGCCGTCAGCGTCAGCAGCGTGGCCTCTTCCCAATCGAAGCCCTTGAGCAGTGAGAGCAGGGCGCCCACCAACAGTAAAACGGTGGTCAGCATCCAGGCAGCAGACAAGCGACGGCGCAGACCCTGGGCGAGCAACAGGCACAACACGCCCACAAGGCTGGCGCCCAGGTGCGAGGCGTCCACCAGCCGATGAGGGATCAGGAAACCAATGTGCTCCAGGCGAGTATCGATTTCCGGGGTCACGCCGGAAAACAGCAGCACCACGCCCGAGAGGAACACCAGCACCGCCAGGATCGGCGCCGCCAGGCCCGACGCTACCCGCAGGGACTGGCGGGCCTGGAACAGCCGTTGCGCCTCATTGATCAGCAACAAAACACAGGCCACCAGCATCGGCAGCAGGACATAGATCAAGCGATACAAAAGCAGGGCGGCGGCCAAAGGCGCGGCCCCCAGTTTGTCGGCGAAGGCCGCCAGCAGGATCGCTTCGAACACCCCGACCCCGCCCGGTACATGACTGAGTACGCCGGCTGCCAGCGCCAACAGGTACACCAGCAGGAATGCGCCGAACGGTGGTGTTTCGGGCAACAACAAGTACAGCACCGTGGCGGCCGCCGCGACATCCAGCGTGGTGATGATCAGTTGCAGGAGCGTCAAGCGTCGGCCCGGCAGGCGCAGGGTGCGGCGTCCGGCCTTGATCAGCAGGCTGTCCCGATAGGGCTGTTCTGGCAGGCGCCGACGGTAGATGCCGATAGCCAGCGCACAGGTGAGCAGCAGCACCGCCACGCAGATCGCTCCCAGCCAGGTGGCCGGCAAGTGCAGGGCGGCGGAAGCGGCGGGCAGATCACTGAGGGTTGCCAGGGCCGCCAGCGGCGGCAGTGCACAGCCCAGGGATAGGCTGGCGAACAGGGTCATGTGGGCGACGTCCGTCGCGCTCAGGCCATGGCGGGCATACAGCCGGTAGCGAACCGAGCCCCCCGACAATAACGAGAGCCCGATGGCGTTGCCGATGGCAAAAGCGCTGAATCCGCCCAGGACCAGCGTTTTTGCGGGCAATTTCACACCGGCATAACGGCTGGCGGACCATTCATAGCCCAGCAAGATGACGAATCCGACGACCGTCGCGGCGACTGCGCCGAGCAGGGCTGAGCGCGGCACCTGCATGATCGAGTCGTGCAGAGCGTACAGATCGAGCTCGCTCAGCAGGTGGCGACAGGCAATCAATGCAAGGGCGAACAACAACAGTGTGACGGCGAGGCCGATAGGCTGACGGTACTGGCTGATACGCTCCAGCCAGCGCAAGCGCCCGGCCTTGATCGGTTGTACCGCAGTAACAGTGTCTTGTGGGGCAGTCGAGTGAGCGCGCATCAATCACCTCTTGAACTATGCGCGACAGGATGGGGGCAACCCGCTCAGTTACCAATCCCTGCCGAAAAAAATAATTACAAAATATTTGTCATGAAAGCTTTTTTCGACAGGCACAAAAAAGGCCACTCTTTCGAGTAGCCTTTTTTGATGTTTGGTTGCGGGAGCCGGATTTGAACCGACGACCTTCGGGTTATGAGCCCGACGAGCTACCAGACTGCTCCATCCCGCGTCTGTGTGGCGGCATTCTACAGGCGAACGCCTGAGTGTCAACCGTTAAAAGGTGGTGAGGTCAAATAAACGGCCAATTCGTCGCCAACCGAGCTAAACACAAGAAATCAAAAGGAAATTGTCCTACAAGCAGGCAGTCTGCATTGCGTCGCCGTGGGGTTGGGCGAGGTTCGCAGGTCTTCTCTTCACGGCGCCTTGCTCAAAAACAAACGGCCACAAAAAAGGCCACTCTTTCGAGTAGCCTTTCTTGATGTTTGGTTGCGGGAGCCGGATTTGAACCGACGACCTTCGGGTTATGAGCCCGACGAGCTACCAGACTGCTCCATCCCGCGTCTGTGTGGCGGCATTCTACAGAGGATCGGCTGGCTGTCAACCCTGGCGCCAGGAAAATCTGTTCAGCTTCAATTGCTTAGCCTAAGTCCTGGGCATTGTGACAGCGCTGTGACGCAAGCCTGGCAAGGGCTGGCGCTCTATTGGACGCTTCGCTGCGATTGAAGAAATAAATTCACGTAGGCTTTTTCCAGCCGCAGTGAAGGATCTTTTCAACTACTGGTGCTATATACAGTTGTCGGTGCGATACTGGCGTCCCGACTTGTCGCACATCCGCTTCTCTTATGACGCAACGCAAAATCATCCACGTCGACTGTGACTGCTTCTACGCCGCTATCGAGATGCGCGATGACCCGCGGCTGGCTGGCAAACCCCTGGCGGTCGGTGGTTCGGCGGACCGGCGCGGAGTCATCGCGACCTGTAACTACGAGGCCCGGGCCTACGGTGTGCGTTCGGCCATGTCATCCGGACACGCCTTGAAGCTCTGCCCCGACTTGACCATCGTCAAGCCGCGGATGGACGCCTATCGGGAGGCGTCGAAGGAAATTCATACGATCTTCAGCGATTACACTGACTTGATCGAGCCGCTGTCCCTGGATGAGGCCTACCTGGATGTCTCCGCAAGTGCCCATTTCGGTGGGAGTGCCACCCGCATCGCCCAGGACATTCGGCGGCGGGTTTCCAATCAACTGCACATCACGGTGTCCGCCGGCGTCGCTCCCAACAAGTTTCTGGCCAAGATCGCCAGCGATTGGAAAAAGCCCAACGGCTTGTTCGTCATTACCCCGGATCAGGTCGAAGACTTCGTTTCGGCCCTGCCGGTGAGCAAGCTGCATGGGGTGGGTAAAGTGACCGCCGACAAACTGAACAGGCTCGGCATTGTCGATTGCCTGCAGTTGCGTCAATGGGACAAGCTGGCGCTGGTGCGCGAATTCGGCAGTTTCGGTGAGCGCCTCTGGAGCCTGGCCCGTGGGATTGATGAGCGTCTGGTGCACAATGACAGCCGTAGACAGTCCATCAGTGTGGAAAACACCTACGACGTCGATCTGCCTGATCTGACAAGCTGCCTCGATAAACTGCCGGAGCTGATGCAGTCCCTGAGTGGGCGCATCGCCCGGATCGACAGTAGTTATCGACCGGGCAAGCCGTTCGTCAAAGTGAAATTCCATGACTTCACCCAGACCACCCTGGAGCAGGCCGGGGCAGGGCGCGATCTGGGCAGTTACCAGTTGCTATTGACCCAGGCATTCAACCGCGGCGGCAAGCCGGTGCGTTTGTTGGGGATAGGGGTACGGCTGGAGGATCTGCGAGGCGGGTTTGAGCAGTTGGAATTGTTTGAGCGGTGAGGCTGCCACTTACATGAAGGCTTTGCCGGCTCTTGTGGCGAGGGAGCTTGCTCCCGCTGGGCTGCGCAGCAGCCCCAGAAACAGTTGATTCAACTTATCTGGCACACCGAGGTGGCAGGCTTGAGGGCCGCTGCGCGCCCCAGCGGGAGCAAGCTCCCTCGCCACAAGGTTTTGCTGCTAGTTCGCTCCTGGATCCGCCACCAGGCGCCCGCCATCCTTGGTCAGGGCTTTGAGGAATTCGGTCTGTAACTCCGGATCATTGCGGGTCAGTTCGATCAGGCTCTGTTCCAGCTCGCTGGCCTCTTCTTCAAGCCCCAGCTCCGACAGCCGCTTGACCCGATGAACCCACTGGCTCACCTCGTCATCTTCCAGATCGTCGTAGATCAACCCATGGGCTTCCACCAGCTTGCCGCGCAACGTGCTGCTGATGCTCAGGGACGAGTCGGTGTGTACCTCGTCCAGGGCGTCCGTCACGCTGATCTGCAACTTGCCGAAGTGGCTCAGATCATGCTCGGCGAACGGGCTTTCCAGCAGATTCAAACGCAACACGCCATTGCGGTCGGTGCTCAGTTCGAAGGTTTGCCGGGCAGCCTTGACCTGTACCGGGCGTTCGCTCCAGGGCAGGCTCGTGTGTTCGACGCGTTTGTCGCGTTGCACTTCGTCGATTCCGGCCAGGTTCTGCTGGGCGCGGCCATGGGACGGCACGTTCATGAATGGATTGAGCCCGGCGAAGCCGTAGCTGATCCAGTCTCGAGTCGCGCTCTCTGGGAGGTTGCCAAGAGCGAACACATTGACCACATTGGCGCCGACACCCGCCACCACTGCCACCGCGCCTAGCGGAATTTCGTAAACTTCGCGCCAGGGCTGATACGGCGTATAGCGATCATAATGGCGGGTGACTTCGAATTCGGTGACTTCGAAGGTCTTCTGCTCATTGATCCGCACCCGACGTTGCGGCAGTTCGAGTACTTTGGGCTCGCCCACTTCGATATGCAGGCTGTGGTCGAGCAGTTTGCGCTCGACCCGCTCTTCGTGCTCGCTGCGTTGCGACATTTGGTTGGCACAGCCGCTGACCAGGAGGGCGCCGCACAGCGCGGCGCCCCCGAGGCCTAAGGTGTTTCGCTTGAACATGACGTCTCTATCTGGTGTCAGCGGCGGATACGGGCCTGGAGGAACGACAGCACGTCAGCGACCGGCAGCGCTTGCGGCTCGGCCTCGGTGCGACTTTTGTATTCCAGGTTGCCTTCGGCCAGGCTGCGGTCACTGACGACGATCCGATGCGGGATGCCGATCAGTTCCATGTCTGCGAACTTGATGCCGGGGCTGGTTTTTTTGTCGCGGTCGTCCAGCAGCACTTCGAAGCCGGCCGCCGTCAGTTCGGCGTAGAGCTTGTCGGTGGCTTCGCGAACCAGTTCGGTCTCGTAGCGCAGCGGCACCAGGGCAATCTGGAATGGCGCCAGGGCGTCGCTCCAGATGATCCCTTTCTCGTCGTTGTTCTGCTCGATGGCCGCGGCGACCACGCGGGATACGCCGATGCCGTAGCAGCCCATTTCCAGGGTCACCGGCTTGCCATTCTCGCCCAGCACTTCGCACTTCATGGCTTTGCTGTACTTGTTGCCCAGCTGGAAGATGTGCCCGACTTCAATGCCGCGCTTGATTTCCAGGACGCCTTTGCCGTCCGGGCTCGGATCGCCGGCCACAACGTTGCGCAGGTCGGCCACGGCCGGAACCGGCAGGTCGCGCTCCCAGTTCACGCCGAAGTAGTGCTTGTCATCGATGTTGGCGCCGATGGCGAAATCGCTCATCAGCTCCACCGAGCGGTCGATGATGATCGGCAGCGGCAGGTTCAACGGGCCGAGGGAGCCGGCACCGGCGCCGATGGCGTCGCGCAGTTCGGCGTCGGTGGCCATGACCAGGGGGCTGGCAACGCCAGGCTGGTTGCCGGCCTTGATTTCGTTCAGCTCGTGATCGCCGCGGATGATCAGGGCGATCAGCTTGCCTTCTTCTTCGGCGCGCACGATCAGGGTCTTGATGGTGCGTTCGATCGGTAGGTTGTAGCCTTCCACCAGTTGAGCGATGGTCTTGGCGTTTGGCGTGTCCACCAGGCGCAGTTCTTCGGTCGGTGCAGGGCGGGAGGTTTCCCGTGGCACGGCCTCGGCTTTCTCGATGTTGGCGGCGTAGTCGGAGCCGTTGCTGAAGACGATGTCGTCTTCGCCGGACTCGGCCAGTACGTGGAACTCGTGGGAGCCGGCGCCACCGATGGAACCGTTGTCGGCTTCAACCGGACGGAATTTCAGGCCCAGGCGGGTGAATACGTTGCAATACGCCTGGTGCATGCGGTCGTAGGTGACTTGCAGCGAGGCCAGGTCGGTGTGGAACGAGTAGGCGTCCTTCATGATGAATTCGCGGCCGCGCATCAGGCCGAAGCGTGGACGGATTTCATCACGGAATTTGGTCTGGATCTGATACAGGTTGATAGGCAGCTGCTTGTAGCTGCTCAACTCGTTGCGCATCAGGTCGGTGATCACTTCTTCGTGAGTCGGGCCTGCGCAGAAGTCACGACCGTGACGGTCTTTGATGCGCAGCAACTCAGGGCCGTACTCTTCCCAGCGCCCCGATTCCTGCCACAGCTCGGCCGGCTGGGTGCCCGGCATCAACACTTCCAGAGAGCCGGCGGCGTTCATTTCTTCGCGAACGATGGCTTCTACCTTGCGCATCACACGCAGACCCATCGGCAGCCAGGTGTACAGGCCCGAGGCGAGTTTGCGGATCATGCCGGCGCGCAGCATCAGCTGGTGGCTGATCACGACGGCGTCGGAAGGCGTTTCTTTCTGTGTGGCGAGCAAAAATTGACTGGTGCGCATGGTTGGCCGTTGTCGGTTGCTGATGACGAGAAGTGACGGAGCATTGTACGGGCGAGATGCCCTGGCGTACAGGCGCGTGGCCGGTCGCCAGGCATGAGCGCCGGTTTCGCCGGCGCTTGCTGGAAGTTTCCTAAGATTCTTGCGCAGGTCGCGTGGGTGTCGGTTCCGGCTCCGAAGCCGAGCCTGAACCCTGGCGGCGGTTTTCCTGATACCAGTGCAAGGCAATCAGTAACAGGGTCGGAACCCCCAGCAAGGCGGTGATCAGGAAGAAGTCGTGATAGCCGAATTTCTCCACCATCACCCCTGAGTAACCGCCGATCAAGCGCGGCAGCAACAGCATGATTGAGCTGAGCAGGGCGTATTGGGTGGCCGAGAACTTCAGGTTGGTCAGGCTCGACAAGTAGGCGACGAACGCCGAAGTGGCCAGGCCGGAGCTGAAGTTGTCCAGGGAGATGGTGACAACCAGCATCTGCAGGTTGGCGCCCATGTCGGCGAGCATCAAAAACAGGATATTGGTGCCGGCGGAGGCAACGCCGCCGATAAACAGGATCGGCAGGATACCGAAACGCACGATCAACAAGCCGCCCATGCCGGCGCCGACGAGCGTCATGATCAGCCCGAAAATCTTGCTGACGCTGGCGATCTGGTCCTTGGTGAAGCCTTGGTCGATGTAGAACACGTTGGCCATGACGCCCATGACCGTGTCGGACATCCGGTAGGTGGCAATCAGCCCAAGCAGCAACAGGGCCTGCCAGCGGTAACGCAGGATGAAATCGTTGACCGGTGTCAGCACCGGCGCCAGCCCGCGGCGCCCCATGGCCGAAAGGCACAGGGCTGTCAGGGTGATATAGAGAATGGCCCGCAGGAAGGCACGGTCTTCGAGCAGCAGGTCCAGCAGGCTGACGCCTTCGAACAGGACACTGGCAAAGTCGGTGTTATAGAGCTGGGTGAACATCGCCGGTACCGACACCAGCAGCACGATGAGTACGAACACCGAGGCCAACTGGTGGACGAAGCTATAGCGACCGGCCTGCAACTGGGTGCGTAGCGGCACCGGCGGTTCGCGCATGAATAGCGAGGTGAGCAACGCAGGGACCATCAGCACGCCGAACAACAGATAGGTGCCTGCCCAGGCCGAGTGCTTATAACTGAAACCGGTGGAGCCGAACCCTTCGGCGAAGAACAGTGCGCCCGCGGTGGCCAGCAATGCCGCGATTCGGTACCCGGACATGTAGCTGGCGGCGAGGGCCGCCTGGCGGGTGTCGTCGGCGATCTCCAGGCGATAGGCATCGACGGCAATGTCCTGGGTGGCCGACGCGAAAGCCACGATCACGGCGATGGCGATCAACCATGACAGGTGCTTTTGCGGGTCGCAGAAGCCCATGCCGATCAGGCCGAGGATCACCAGGGCCTGGGAGAGCACCAACCATGAACGCCGACGGCCGAGTTTGCCCAGCAGCGGCAGGCGCCATTGGTCGAGCAGGGGCGACCAGACCCATTTAAAGGCATAGGCCAGGCCGATGAGGCTCGCGTAGCCAATAGTCTCGCGGGCCACGCCAGCTTCGCGCAACCAGACCGAAAGCGTGGAAAACACCAGCATGTAGGGCAGGCCGGCGGCGAAGCCAAGCAGCAACAGCACGAGCGTCGAGGGACTGGCATAGGCGGCGAGGGCGGCGCGCCAGGTTTTACGGGGCATGGGCTGGAGTCTGCCTCAAAAATTGCGAAAACAAAGCGCGCACTCTAACCGCTGTGCTCTACCGGGCGCCAGCCATGGCGCTGAATATCAACACGATTATTCAGGACACTCACCCCTTCCGTGCGCAGGCGCGCGCGTTGTTCATCCCCTGAGGCGCTGCCGGCCGGCAGGCTGATCCGACCGCCGGCAGCCAATACTCGATGCCATGGCAGCTTTGTGTCGTTCGGCAACTGACTGAGGGTACGCCCTACCCAGCGCGCCGCTCGGCCCAGACCGGCCATCTCGGCTAGCTGACCATAGGTCACGACCTTGCCGGCCGGCACTTGTGCCAGGGTCAGGTACAGGGTGGTGCGGCGGATCTGGGCGGCGTTCTCTGGGGCCGCGGGAGCATCAGTCACGTTCAGGTGTCCTGGGCAAGGGCGTATTGCCGTTTGTAGATTAAATCCCGCAAGGTTGGTTGAGAAATGAACTCATTACAAATACTTCGGTCAGTCCTTGCTAAGGTGTCGTCCCGGGGGATAATGCCGCCTTTTTACCGCAAACTTGAGCTCTTTATACGCTTATGTTGTCTAGAACCCTGCTATGCCTAGCTGTCACCAGCGCCTCCATGCCATTGCTTGCCGATACCGTTTGGTTGAAGAACGGCGACAAGCTCAGCGGCAAGATCACCGTTTTCGATGGCGGCAAGTTGCTGATCCAGACCGATTACGCCGGCGCGATTCCCATCGACTGGAAACAGGTCAAGACTCTTGAGAGCGACCAGCAATTGCTGGTCAAGCAGGATGCCTACACCGGCGAAAAAGCCAAGGCGCTGCAGGCTGCCGAGGACGGCAAGGTGACCCTGGCCAACGGCGACGGACCCAAAACCGTCGAGCTGGGCAGTATCCAGCAAATCCTCAAACCCAAACCGGTGGTCGAGGATCTGGTGTGGAAGGGCAATATCGATGCTGCCCTGGATTATCAGCGCGCGGAAAACGATACCGATGACTACGACATCGATTTCAAGACCTCGGCACGCCACGGCAGATGGCGGCATACCGCCGAAGGCGAATACAACCGTGAGTTCCAGGATGACGTGGTTTCCACCGACAACTGGAGGTTGGAGTATTCCCTCGACCGCTTCCTGACGGAAAAATGGTTCTGGCAAGGGCGCCTGAATTACAAGCGCGACAAAGTCGAAGAGCTGGCTCGCCAGCGCGTGGTGGGTACCGGTCCGGGCTACCAGTTCTGGGATGACGAGCTGGGTGCTTTCTCGCTGGGTTCGCTGTTCAACCGCACCGATTATGAATACCGCGACGGTGGGACCGACAACTTCTATTCCATCGCCATGAAGTGGGACTACAACCGCTACCTGATTGGCAAGCGCGTCGAGTTCTTCACCAATGGCGAAGTCGGCAAGCCGCTGTCCAGTGTTGCCGAATATGGCTACGACGCCGAGGTGGGGCTGCGCTACAAAGTTACCGACTGGGCTTCGCTCAACCTCAAGGCCGAGAAAGATGTCATTGAGGGCACCGAAGACAGCGACTTGAGCAAGACGCGCTACACCGCAGGGTTTGGCGTGACCTGGTAATCCCGGTCTAGCAACCAACCCGTGTGGGAGCGAGCCTGCTCGCGATAGCGGCGGATCAGCAACATCAACGTTGACTGACACGCCGCTATCGCGAGCAGGCTCGCTCCCACATTTTTTTTGTGCGTGGGCAAAAACACACAGGCACAAAAAAGCCCCGCTTTTGAGGGCGGGGCTTTTTACTAAAGCAAGGACAAGTTAGATAACTTGAACTTCTTCAGCTTGCATGCCTTTCTGACCGCGGGTAGCGATGAAAGAAACCTGTTGGCCTTCTTTCAGGCTTTTGAAGCCGTCGGATTGGATTGCTTTGAAGTGAACAAACAGGTCGTCACCGGATTGTGGAGTGATGAAGCCGAAGCCTTTTTCATCGTTGAACCACTTAACGGTACCAGTTTGGCGATTAGACATGGTGTAACTCCTTGAACAAAGATAACTGCGACTCAGGAAGAACCCTGGCCGAGACTGAGTGCAAAGAGCAGGAAAAATTCTTGTAGATGGTTGGATCGAAATTCAACATATCGTGTAGAGATTCTCAGTGACACAAGCAACACAGTGACGTCACCTTAACCCTTTTTCCTGAATGTGCCAATGGTCTTTGCGAAGGTTTCTCGGTTTTGGTGACTGACGGCCAGCGGTATTGCCGTCAGGACCAGGAAATCAAGGTGGATCGGCGAGATTTACGTCCCGCACTTTGAACCCGGCCTCGCGCCCCGGTAAGATGCCGGACGTATTTTTTCCACCTCGCTATTTCAGGAAACCGCCATGAGCATCAAATCGGACAAGTGGATTCGCCGCATGGCGCAAGAGCACGGCATGATCGAGCCCTTCGTCGAGCGCCAGATGCGTGGCGAAGGCGCCGATCGGCTGATTTCCTTCGGCGTCTCCAGCTACGGCTACGATGTGCGCTGCGCCGATGAATTCAAGGTGTTCACCAACATCAACTCGGCGACCGTGGACCCGAAGAACTTCGACGAGAAGAGCTTCGTCGACGTCAAGAGCGACGTCTGCATCATTCCACCGAACTCATTTGCCCTGGCACGCACCGTCGAGTATTTCCGTATCCCGCGCAACGTGCTGACCATCTGCCTGGGTAAAAGCACGTACGCGCGCTGCGGCATCATCGTCAACGTCACGCCGCTGGAGCCTGAGTGGGAAGGGCATGTGACCCTGGAGTTCTCCAACACCACGACCTTGCCGGCAAAAATCTATGCCAACGAGGGTGTGGCGCAGATGCTGTTCCTTGAGTCCGATGAGGAATGTGAAGTGTCCTACAAGGATCGTGGCGGTAAATATCAGGGCCAGCGCGGCGTAACGCTGCCGCGTACCTGATTCTGACGAACAGTTTGAATTCCTGGGCGGGCAGGCACTCTATGGGGTGTACTGCCCGTTTTTTTTGCCTCAGCGCAGCGGGCCTTCGCCCAGGAGTTGCTCTATGAAGATCGATCCGCGAATCAGTGCCGAACTGGCAAAGCTTGAGCCCAATCAGATCGGTGTCATGGCTTGGTCATTACTGGCCCACCCTGCCGAAGCGGCGGGCGGTATTCCAGGCCAGCCTGATCCCGATACCCCCAACGAACAGCCCCTAGAACCCAGCGAACCCGGTGAACCCACCCTGCCAGATGAGCCGCCTCCTGCGCCTGTTGCCTGATCGCAAAATGGCCCGTCAGTGGAAAGCACGTGTGCTTCAACTGACGGGCCATATTTCGTTATCCCCAATGACAAAGATCCTGCAGTCATTGTCCTGTTCGACCCGATGACCCCCTGTGAATGCGCCAAAGGCCGGTAGCAGGCTGATGTCGCTGGCGAGCCGGAAGCAGGCCAGGCGCAGCCGTTGCCGTCCTTTGCCGCTCAGGTGGTAGACGGGATGGACATGGCCCGCCAGGACGTGGCGGCAGGGATGCGGATTGGGCTCATGTTGTACGGCGAAAGGTCCGAGCAACAAAGGCTCCGGCACGACCCGGATGTTCAGCGCTGGCGGCGGGTCGCCGGCACGTTTGTCGTGATTGCCGCGAATCAGCGTCATGGCCAGGTGCTGATGTCGTTCACGCCAGCTACAAAGGGCCTTCAAGGTGCCTGGGGCATGGGAACCTGGACCGTGGAGAAAGTCGCCTAGGAAGATCAGTTGGCGACATGGCAGGCTCGCCAGTAGCCCGTCGAGCACGGCGATGTTGCTGGCCGTCGTACCATGGGGCACCGGTTGGCCAAGGCTGCGATAAGCAGCGGCCTTGCCGAAATGCACATCGGCGACCATCAGGGTTTGCTGGGCAGGCCAGTACAGGGCTTTTTCCGGCAATAGCCAGAGTTCTTCGCCGGCCAGGCTGACGGGATAGGGCGCCGGCATCAGGCGTCACCACGATCAGCGGTCGTTTCCAGTTCGCTGACCATCCGCCGGATGCGATCGGCGAGCTTCTCCGAACTCATGCTTTCCCTGAATCGCTCCACCAGCAAGGGAAACCCCAGTGGGGTGGGGCGTTTAATGGCATGCAGGTCGAGCTTCAAAGTATTGAGGCGTTCCAAGGTCTGCTCCAGTCGACGTATATCCAGTTCTTCACGCAGGACCTCTTCCCCGGCCTGGGCCAGCAAGAGGTTGTCGGTGTCGTATTGCTTGAACACCTGAAAGAACAACCCGCTGGACGCCTGGACTTGACGGGTACTTTTTGGCGCGCCGGGATAGCCGGCAAATACCAGTCCGGCGATCCGGGCGATTTCGCGAAAGCGTCGAAGCGCCAGCTCTCCGGCGTTCAGGCTCGCCAGCACATCGGCCAGCAGGTTGTCGACGCTCAGGAGTTCCGGCCCCAGGTGCTGCGTCCAGTCCAGTGTCGTGGCACTGAGCAGTTCCAGGCCGTAATCGTTCACCGCGATGGAAAACGTCACCGGCTGTTGTTGGCTGACGCGCCAGGCCAGCAGGCTCGCCAACCCCAGATGAACCTGGCGCCCGGCAAAGGGATACAGAAACAGATGCCAGCCCTCGCGGGATTTGAGGCGCTCGGCCAACAATGTTTCTTGCGTGGGTAAACCGGACCAGCGTTGTTGAATCGATAACAAGGGCTGCACGGTGCTCATCTCCGGGCCCTCGAAGCGGCCTGTGGCGGCCTCGCTCAGACGGGCCACGACGGCGCCGGCCAGCTCGCTGGAAAGCGGCATCCGCCCGCCGTTCCAGCGCGGCACGGCGGCTTTTTTGGCCTGGCTGCGTCGCACGTAGGCGGTCATGTCTTCGACGCGGACCAATTCCAGCAAGCGTCCGGCAAACAGAAAACCATCTCCAGGCCGCAGGCGAGCGATGAAGCCTTCTTCCACGCTGCCCAAGGTCTTGCCGCCACCGCCTTTGCTCCAGAACTTCAATTGCAGGCTGGCGTCGCTGACGATGGTGCCGATGCTCATGCGATGTCGTCGGGCCAGTCGCGCATCGGGGACTCGCCACACGCCGTGTTCGTCCGGCTCGACCCGCCGGTAGTCGGGATAGGCGGTCAATGACAGCCCACCATGGCGCACGAAGGCCAGGGCCCAGGCCCATTCGGCTTCGTTGAGGTCCCGATAGGCCCAGGCGCCGCGCACTTCCTCAAACAGCTCGTCAGGCAGGAAACCGCCGCCCAGGGCCATGCTGACCAGATGCTGGACCAATACATCCAGCGGCTTGTGGGGCGATTCCCGGGGTTCGATGCGCCGCTGAGCCACGGCGTCTTGTGCGGCGGCGGCTTCGATCAGCTCCAGGCTGTGGGTCGGCACCAGCGTGACCCGCGAGGTCCGCCCCGGCGCATGACCAGAACGCCCGGCGCGCTGCATCAGCCGCGCCACGCCTTTGGCCGAGCCAATTTGCAGGACCCGTTCGACTGGCAAGAAGTCCACCCCCAGATCCAGGCTGGAGGTGCAGACCACCGCCTTGAGCTGCCCTTCCTTGAGGGCCTGCTCTACCCAGTCGCGCGTTTCCCGGGACAATGAACTGTGATGCAGCGCGATCAGCCCGGCCCAGTCCGGCCTGGCTTGGAGAATGGCCTGATACCAGATTTCCGATTGCGCCCGGGTGTTGGTGAAAACCAGGCAACTGCTGCTGGCGTCTATTTCAGCAATGACCTGGGGCAGCATCTTCAGGCCGATGTGGCCGGCCCACGGAAAACGTTCGAGGGCCGGGGGGAGCAGCGTATCGACCCGTAGCGCCTTGCCGTTGGCCCCCTGCACGCTGATGCCATTGTCTTGCGGGATTAATACCTGTTCGGCGTGGGCCTGGTTACCCAAGGTGGCGGACACACCCCAGACGATGAGTTGGGGATGCCAGCGCCGCAAGCGCGCCAATGCCAATTGCAACTGCACCCCCCGTTTGTTGCCGAGCAACTCGTGCCATTCATCCACCACGACCATGCGCAGCGTCGAGGTAGCCGTTTGCGCATCGGCACGGGCGAGCATCAGGGTCAGGCTTTCGGGCGTGGTGATCAGCGCGGTGGGCAGACGCCGACCCTGGCGGGCGCGTTCGCTGGCGCTGGTGTCGCCGGTGCGCAGGCCGACGCTCCATGGAATCTGCAGCTCTGCCAGTGGTGCCTCGAGGGCTTTGCCTGTATCGGCGGCCAGCGCGCGCATCGGCGTGATCCACAGGACCGTCAGCGGTTCGGTCACTGGTTTGCGTTTACGGGGTTTATCCGGCGGTGGCGCCGAGCGGGCGAACCGGTTGAGCGCCGCGAACCACACGGCGTAGGTCTTGCCGGCCCCGGTGTTGGCGTGCAACAGCCCGGATTCGTCGCGTTTGACGGCAGCCCACACTTGTTTTTGAAAGGCGAACGGCTTCCAGCCGCGGGCGCTGAACCACTGGTTTGCGTAGTTGTTGGATGTCGCCATACCCGCCGCGTGCGCCCTGAAAGTCCTCTTTCAGTGACCGCGGTGAGGGATGAAAGGTTTAATGAAGAAAATCGTGGCGAGGGCGCTTTTGTGGCGAGAGAGCTTGCTCCCGCTGGACGCGCAGCGTCCCCAGCAGCGTGTCATCCAGCGCCTGGGGGCTGCTTCGCAGCCCAGCGGGAGCAAGCTCCCTCGCCACAGAAGCAGTCTTTCAGGTTTGTCGGGTTTATTTCAGGTTGCCACTGAGAAACTGCTGGAGCCGCTCGCTTTTGGGATTGCCCAGCACGTCTTCCGGCGCGCCTTCTTCTTCCACCAGGCCCTGGTGCAGAAACAGCACCTGATCAGACACCTTGCGAGCGAAGCTCATTTCGTGGGTCACCATGATCATGGTCCGGCCTTCTTCGGCCAGGCCCTGAATCACCTTCAAGACTTCTCCCACCAACTCCGGGTCAAGGGCCGAGGTGGGTTCGTCGAACAGCATCACCTCCGGCTCCATCGCCAGGGCGCGGGCGATGGCCACGCGCTGTTGCTGACCACCGGAGAGGAACGCCGGGTACTGCTCGGCCACTCGCGCCGGCAGGCCGACCTTGTCGAGATAACGACGGGCACGGTCTTCGGCTTCCTGCTGACTGACGCCCAACACCCGGCGCGGCGCCATGGTGATGTTTTCCAGTACGCTCATGTGGCTCCACAGGTTGAAGTGCTGGAAAACCATGGCCAGGCGGGTGCGCAGGCGCTGCAGTTCCTTTTCGTCGGCCACACGCATGCCGTGGCGGTCGTTGATCATGCGGATCGCCTGGCCGTCCAGGCTCATTGCGCCGTCGTTAGGTTGTTCCAGAAAGTTGATGCAGCGCAAAAAGGTACTTTTGCCCGAGCCGCTGGCGCCGATCAGGCTGATGACGTCTCCGGTCCTGGCCTTGAGCGAAACGCCTTTGAGCACCTGATGTTCGCCATAGCTCTTATGCAGGCCTTCGATGGTCAGTTTGTACATGGGGTATGCATCCTCAAGGCGAAAGTAGGTAGCCGCTGCGGTAGGCTTCGGCGCCGGCGACATGGGCGATCACCATGCCGGCAGTGGCCATGCGACGCAGCGAGCGGGCGTACAGCAGCCCGGCATTGCAGCAATGAACGGGGGTGACGGTGTCGTTGATGGGGTCGATGATTTGCGCCACCAGTTGCCCCGCCTCCAGGTACTCCCCGGGCACGGCGCTGTAGACCAGCAGGCCGCCGACCGGTGTCGCCACCGGCTCCACGCCGGCCAGCGGCGTAGCCGGGTAGGGCAGGTCGGGCAAGGGCATCGGTTCGCCGTCAATGGCACCGAAGCGGATCAGGTATTCGATCAGGGCCTGGCAGTCGAGACTCGCCAGGTCGTGGGTGACGTCGCCTTGGCCGCGCAGTTCGACGGTGACCGAAAAACTGCCCAGGGGAATCTCGAATTGTTCGCCGAAGCGCTCCTTGAGTTGCCACCAGAGCAGGGTGAAGCATTCATCGAACGACTGACCGCCCGAATCCGTTGCCAGCAGGCTCGCTTCGGCGCCGATGTAGCGGGCCAGCGGCTCGACCTGAGGCCAGGCTTCGGGGGTGGTGTAGAGATGAGCGACCGCTTCGAAATCACAATGCAGGTCCAGCACCATGTCAGCGTCGCAGGCCAGCCGTTGCAGAACCAGGCGCTGGGATTGCAATTGCGTGCTGGCGGTCTGGCGGGCGAGGGCGTCGCGCAGGTGTTCGCGGATCAGCATCAGGTTGTGCTGTGGATCATCCGTGAGCTGGCCTTCGATCTGGTTGCCGATCTCTTCGCTGAGGTCGACGAACCGGCGGTTGAAATTCTGCCCGCTCTCCATTTCGTAGCGGCCCAGCGGCACGTCCATCAGCACTTGTTCCAGGCCGATGGGGTTGGCCACGGGCACCAGCACGATTTCGTGCCGCAGGTGACCGGATGCCTCAAGCTCGGCCAGACGCTGCTTGAGGTGCCAGGCCACCAGCATGCCGGGCAACTCATCAGCGTGCAGGGACGACTGGATGTAGATTTTGCCGACGGCTTCTTCCGGGCCGAAGTGAAAGCTGTGGATCTTGCGTGCGGTCCCCGGCAGTGGGGCCAGCAGGTCATGAATCTGGTGGCGCATTTGCGTGTATGTCCTGAACAGAAGCCCTAGTGAGTCGGCCCGAGAAAGGCCAGCCAGCGGCGTTCGGCGAGGCGGAAAAGGCCCACCAGTGCAAAGGTCACGGTCAGGTAGATCAACGCGGCGATACCGAACGACTGGAAGGTCAGGAAGGTGGCCGAGTTGGCGTCCCGGGCGACTTTGAGCACGTCTGGAACGGTAGCGGTGAACGCCACGGTCGTCGAGTGCAACATCAGGATGACTTCGTTGCTGTAGTACGGCAGCGAACGTCGCAACGCCGACGGCATGATCACGTACGCGTACAGCTTCCAGCCCGTCAAGCCATAAGCCTTGGCCGCTTCGACTTCGCCATGGTTCATGCTGCGAATCGCCCCGGCGAAGATTTCCGTGGTGTAGGCGCAGGTGTTCAGGGCGAAGGCCAGGATCGTGCAGTTCATCGCATCGCGAAAGAAGCTGTCGAGCAGGGGCTGGGCGCGCACGGCTTCGAGGCTGTAGATGCCGGTGTAGCAGATCAATAGCTGTATGTAGAGCGGCGTGCCGCGGAACAGGTACGTGTAGAACTGCACTGGCCAGCGTACGTAGACTTTGGGGGAGACCCGGGCGATGGACAGCGGGATCGAGATCACGAAGCCGATCAGCAGCGAGGCGCTGAGCAGCCACATCGTCATGGCCAGGCCAGTGATGTGATTGCCGTCGCTGTAGAGGAACGGTCGCCAGTATTCCTGAAGAAGTTCGATCATCGCACCGCCTCCCGTGCACCGGCGGCGTAACGGCGTTCAAGCCAGCGCAGCACGACATTGGACGCGCTGGTGATCAGCAGATAGATCAGCGCCGCGAGCACGAGGAAGTAAAACAGTTGGTAGGTGCTTTTGCCGGCATCCTGGGCGGCCTTGACCAAATCGGCCAGGCCGATGATCGACACCAGCGCGGTGGCCTTGAGCATCACCATCCAGTTATTGCCGATGCCCGGCAGGGCAAAGCGCATCATTTGCGGAAACACCACGAACCGGAAACGCTGGCCGCGCTTTAGCCCATACGCCGTGGCGGCTTCGACCTGACCCCGGGGCACCGCGAGAATCGCCCCGCGAAAGGTCTCGGTGAAGTACGCGCCATAAATGAAGCCCAGGGTGATGACCCCGGCGCCGAATGGGTTGATCTCGATGTATTCCCATTCCATGAAGTCGGTAAAAGAGGTCAGCCAGGTTTGCAGGCTGTAGAAGATCAGCAGCATCAGCACCAGGTCCGGCACGCCGCGAATCAGCGTGGTGTAGAGCTGGGCCGGGATACGCAGCAGTTTGACGCTGGACAGCTTGGCGCTGGCCCCCAACAGGCCGAGCAAAACGCTCAGTAACAAAGACAGGACCGCCAGCTTGATGGTCATCCAGGTGCCCTGCATCAGCAGCGGGCCGAAGCCCTGCAGGCTGAAGGCGCTGAGCCCCAGATTTTGTAGGAGTTGTTCGAACATGGAAGAGGCCTTTGGCAGAAAAAAAGCGCCCATCCGAGGCCGGATGGGCGCTGCGCATTATTTGCCGCTGTACAGATTCAGATCGCCAAAGTGTTTCTTCTGGATCTCGGCGTACTTGCCGTCTTCGTGTAACGCTTTGATACCTTTATCCAAAAGAGCCTTCAGCTCTTTGTTACCTTTCTTGATACCGATGGCGGTCTTGGAAGGCAGCAGTTCGCTGTCCACGGGTTTGCTGACTTCATAGTCACCACCTTTTGGCGATTTCAAGAAACCCAGTTCGGCCTGCAGCATGTCCTGGATCGACGCATCGAGGCGGCCGGAGGTCAGGTCGGCATAAACCTGGTCCTGGTTCTGGTAGGCCTGGGTCTTGACCCCAGCCTTGTCCAGTACGGTTTTGGCATAGGTTTCCTGGATGGTGCCTTGCTCGTAACCGACGGTCTTGCCTTTGAGGGACGCGACATCTTCGCTCAGGCCGGAACCCTTCTTGAACACATACGAGGTCGGGCCGGAGAACAGCTCGTTGGAGAAGTCGATGACTTTTTCCCGGGCCGGGGTCACGGTCATGGACGAGATCACGCCGTCGAACTTATTGGCCTTCAGGCCAGGGATCATGCCGTCGAAATCGCTTTCGACCCAGCGGCACTTGACCTTCAATTCTTCGCAGATTGCATTGCCCAGGTCGATATCGAAACCTACCAGGCTACCGTCGGCGGCCTTGGATTCAAACGGGGCATAGGACGGGTCGACACCAAAACGCAGTTCCTTGTATTCCTTGGCCGTGGCGACGCCGGCGGCCATGCACAACGCCAGTGCAGAAAGGGTCAGCAGTGCTTTTTTCATTATTCAATCCCTAAAACCAATATGAGCGCTTGTGGCGCGTAAGTATTGTTACCGGTGAAGGCGAGAACGGTATGACGGCATAAAGGTAGCAATTTCCGAACCAGAGTGCCGAACAAGCGTTTTAAAAACTTTGGCGGCAGCCAGCGGGACGTGATGGTGCGCGGGGATGAGCAGGCTTTAAAAGATGCACCAGGATGGCGCGGACGCTGCTGTTTTTTCACGCCTCGGTATCAGGTCTCAATACCGGACCGCTGTGCGAGGGGGTGTTGCTAAGCGCTCGGCCAAGGGATTGCCCGGTCATTTCGACATATCGGTAGGTGAACATCGACACCAGGACTACCGATCCCGTTACCAGCAAAGCGATGAGGTTGTTGAGCAGTACATTACCGAGGTCCAGGTAGCGAGTCCCGTCGATCACCGGTGCAATGTCAACGCCAACGATTTTCTTCGCCACCATGAATGCCGACACTACGCAAAACAGAACGGCCGCGTGGGTCAGGTAGATGGAATAAGACAACTTGCCGAGAAAACCGAAGCCACGGCCCGCCAACAGCCGCGACACGGCGCCACGATCAAAGGCGAATATCACAACGATGACAGCGAACAACGGACTGGCCCACAACTGCTTGCCTGCAAAATCGTTGATCACGAAAATCAGCGCCACTGTCACAGCCGCCACTTCAAGCGTGCTCAATAACCAGGTCTGGGCCCGGCTGGGCTGAGGGAGCCTCAGGTACACGGCGTAAGCCAGACAGCCAGTGAAAAAGTAAGCGAGGCCGCGCAGCGACTCGATGGTGAAGAAGGTATTACCGGCATACATCAGCGCCAAGGCCAGGAGCATCACCGTCGCCCATATCCATGTCCTGATGCCGAAAGCGATACACACGATCAGGGCGAAGATCATGTAGGTGTAATACTCGATACTGATGCTCCAGGACGGATAGTTGAATGACAGTGGGTTAGTCAAATGCGTCCAGGATTGCAACAGCAGTGCATTCGGCAGGATTTCAGAAGGGGCGAACTTTCCTGAGAATGGCGCATTGTTGAAGTCCATGCCTTTTTGCGCAGCCCAATATCGACCGCACTCTAACAGTATAAAGACGCCCAACATAAAGAGGTGCAAGGGAAGCAAGCGGAAGGTTCGTGAAATGAAGAACTTTCTAAAGTTAAATTTTACCGAGCTGCCATAGGCGTGCGTCAATACAAAGCCACTCAATACAAAAAAGAAAGATACAAATACTTCAGCGTGACGGAATAACAACCATTCGGTAAAACTACCGCTGACGCGCAAGTGATAGAGCATTACTGAAATGGCCATCAATCCCCTGAAACTGTCCAGTGAATGAAACCGCTGCTCTGCGCGCATGTCAGGCTCCCTTGCTTGTACGATTGGCACGTCTTGGGTTTCACTCCGGTCGCCACGTCATTGGGGCAGCACCCTGGGAGGGCGGCTGCCCACTCCCTGAATGAGGGTATCCCCGTCACTGTTGCATGAAGGGCCTGGCGCAGGATCTGGACGGTTTAAGACACTTAAATAAATAGTGGGCTCTGATGTCACGTTAGCATTGCTCTTTAAAAGAGCAAGTCGGTTTTTTATTGTCGTGATAGATACCCTGATGACGCAATTACGGCGTCAGAAAAACTGCTAGTGGGCGGGACATCAATAGTTTTTTTAGAAGCGCATAAAACGCCATCTGAATACATATCTTCAAATGCCGTTCATCGACGATTCACACTATTTTTCTCACGCCTGTTACACAGCGACTACTGTATAGAGCGATGATGGCAGAGCGCCAACGCGCCTCAGTTAGATGGTGAAAAGGACATTATGAAACGCATCGCCGTGATATTAACGCTGGCGTTCAGCAGCCTGGCCCAGGCCGCGCCAATGCGCTGGGGCGATGTGCGTGACGGCAGCCTCTATTTGCAGGCAGGGCGCGATGACACCTTGCGCGTCAGTTGGGTGCCGGCCTGGCAAACCGACGCTAATGAAGAACGCATCTACTTGCTCGACGGCCAGGGGCAACTGCGCGACGAGCGTTTTATTCCCGCCAGCGAAGGGAGCGGCAAACAAGACTGGGCATTGCCCGCCAGCGCCGCCAGTTACCGTGTCGAAGTCCCCGGCTATAGCTTCAGGCGCTATCGCTTCGAGCACGACGACAAGACCGTCGCCCTGTTCGCGCCGACGAAAGTGCACTTCAGCGTCGAGACCGCCGCCAACGTCGAGTTGTATTTCAAGGTCCGCGGTGGCGAGCAGGCGATCTTGGCAGGCAAGTATTTCGGCGGCGTCAGAGCTCTGAATGCCGAGCGCCTGGGCGATGGCAAAACAGTCGAACTGAGGCTCAAGCCCTACCAGGAGTACCCGAAGTTCGACCAGGTTGCCTTACCCGTCAGCGATAGGGATCAAGACTGGCGCCTGCGCCTGCAAGGTAGAGGCAAAGCGGCCTTCTGGCTGGACGGCACCGCCAACCTGTTCGCCCAGCGCCCGCAGCACCTGCAGCCGCTGCGGCAGGACAGCGGCCGCACCGAACTGGCCCTGCACCCCGACATGCTGGGCCCCACGCCGCGCCTGGGCTTGGCCTTGCCCTACCTGCTTCCACCGCCGGCAAGCTACAGCGCGCTCGACGCGCTCAAGCCCCGTGCGGGCAGCTTTTACAGCGCCGTCGACATCATGGCCGCTGACCCCCATTACGAAGATGCCTTCAGACGTTTTTATCTGGAACGCGGTGGCATTGATACGAACATCACCTTGCTGGCCGCCACTGGGCGTAAGGCCGACCTGAAGGCCAACAGCCAGAGCAACGCCGGCCTTAACGCCTGGCTGGCGGCCACCGTAGCCCTGGGTAGCGGCACGCACTACCTCTCGTTTGCCGACGAACCCAATTACAACTATCCCGACTATGCGACGTACAAGCACTTCTTCGACGCCATGTATCGTCAGGTGCTCGACTACCCGGGGGCGCGGGAGGCCGGTGTGCGCATCGCCATGCCCGCCAGCTCGCGTTTCGTCAACGGACCGTTTACGCGACGAGGCGCCCAGCACCGTGGCATCGACTGGGCTCGGCGAATGCTCGACGAATCGGCAGCACAAATCGATGCCTTGGCCTGGCACGAGTGGATGATTCGCGACCTGCTGGCCACACGGGTCTACCGCGACTCCGTGCGCCGGGCTGCCGAAGTCGTCGGCCTGCAAGCCAATGGCCGGCCACGCAAGGCGCTGTTGCTGGACCAGACCAATATCTCCAGTGGCTCAAGCGTGAGCCCCTACGAACAGGAGACGCACTTCGCATCGCTCTGGTGGGCCTCGGTTGCGATCAACTCAGCCCAGGATGGTTTGCTCGACGTGCTCAATTGGTTTCAGGCCGCTGACGATCCGCACCACCTCAAAGGCATGATCCGCCTGCCAGGACCCGATCGCTTCGAGCTCAAACCGGTAGGCTTGGCGCAGCAATTCATCCAGTCGCACTGGCTCGATCAGGTTCTGCGTATGGACAACAGCGCGTTCGAGGTCGATGCCCTGGCGATGGCCCGCGGCAACGAACGCAGCGTGCTGGGGGTAAACAAGGGCGACCGTCTGCAACGGATCAGCCTGCAGGGCGCAGGCACTGCCTGCCCATCCCTCGCCCTTTTCGGTCCTGATAGCCGCCAGCGCGATGCCCCTGTCCAGTGCCGGGATGGACGCATACGTTTTGAAGTACCGGGTGAAAGTATTTTCGCCTTGATGTGGAGGGCGTCATGACACGGGCCGACGCTGGCCCTGTTCGGAGGAGAACGGTCAACCTTTCAACAGATCCTGAAGCGTCGCCAGCGTGTCAGCCTCCTCGACGCTTTTGTCTTGGCGCCAGCGCAGCATCCGCGGGAAGCGCACGGCGATCCCACTCTTGTGGCGTTTGGACAAGGCTATACCTTCGAAGCCCAGCTCAAAAACCAGGGTCGGCGTGACGCTGCTCACCGGGCCGAACTTCTCCACGGTGGTCTTGCGCACGATGCTGTCGACCTGACGCATTTGGTCATCGGTCAGCCCCGAATACGCCTTGGCGAACGGCACCAGTGTGCGTTCGCGGCTGCCCGGCGGGTTGTCCCAGACGGCGAAGGTGTAGTCGCTGTACAAGCTGGCGCGGCGGCCATGCCCGCGTTGCGCATAGATCAGTACCGCGTCGACACTGAACGGGTCGATTTTCCACTTCCACCACACGCCCATGTCCTTGGTCCGGCCAACGCCGTACAGCGCGTCGCGGGCCTTGAGCATCATGCCTTCGACGCCGAGGCTGCGGGACGCTTCGCGCTGCCGGGCGAGGTCGAACCAATCCTTGCCGGTGATGATCGGGGAGGGCAGCAGCACCGCGCTGCGGCAGCGGGTAATCAGGGTCTGTAGTTGTTCGCGGCGCTCGGTCTGCACACGACTGCGCCAATCCTCGCCTTGCCATTCCAGCAGGTCGTAGGCCATCACCACCACGGGGGCGTCTTCGAGGACTTTCTTGCCCAGGGTTTTGCGGCCGATGCGTTGTTGCAGCAGGGCAAAGGGCTGCACCCTCGGTTCCAGCGGCGTATCCGGATCGAAGGCATCCGCGGTGGATGGCGGCGCGGCTTTCCATACCACGATTTCGCCGTCGATCACCGTGCCGTCGGGCAACGCCTGCGCCAGGCTGTGCAATTCGGGAAAGCGCTCGGTGACCAACTCTTCGCCCCGGGACCAGACCCACAAATGGCCATCGCGCTTGACCACCTGGGCGCGGATTCCGTCCCACTTCCATTCCACCTGCCAGTCACTGGCCGGTCCCAGCGTCGTGTCGAATTGCTCCACCGCTTGCGATAGCGCATGAGCCAGGAAGAACGGATAAGGCTGGCCGCCGCGCTGGGCGTGCTCATCAGCGGATTCGGCAGCGATGAGCTTGAGGTAGCCTGCAGCGGTCGGACGATGGGACAGGTCGGTATACCCCACCAGCCGTTGGGCGACCCGTTTGCTGTCCAGCCCGGCCATGGCCGCCAGCGCGCGTGTGACCAGCAACTTGGACACGCCCACGCGGAAACTGCCGGTGATGAGTTTGATGCACAGCATCAGGCTGGCTCGGTCGAGTTGCGCCCACAACGCCGGCAACCGCACCGCCAGCACCTCGGGCGATTCACCGCGCAGCGGCAGGAGTTTCTCTTCGATCCACAGCGCCAGGCCTTCGTCGGAACGCTGAGGTGATTCTGGCAGGACCAGTGAGATGGTTTCAGCCAGATCACCCACGGCTTGATAGCTTTCTTCGAACAGCCACAGCGACAACCCGGATATCTGCACCGCCAGTTCCCTCAAGGTCTTGACCGGCACCAGTTGTCGCGGGCGCCCTCCAGACAGGAAATACACGGCCCACGCTGCGTCCTGGGGCGGGGCCTTGGTGAAGTAATCCTGCATGGCGGCGAGCTTGGCATTGCTGGAGGTGGTGGCGTCCAGTTCGGCATACAACTGGGCGAAGGCTTTCATGACGCGTCCTCGTCGGTGGCGCTGCCTGAGTCTTCTTCATCGTCACCATATTCGGTGCTGAAGCCTTGGGCATCCAGGCCTTGCTCGCACAAATGGCGCACCAGTACGCCCACTGAACCGTGGGTGACCATCACCCGCTCGGCGCCGGTCTGTTCGATGGCCCAGAGCAAGCCGGGCCAATCGGCGTGGTCGGACAGCACAAAGCCGCGATCCACGCCGCGTCGCCGACGGGTGCCCCGCAGGCGCATCCAGCCGCTGGCGAAGGCGTCGCTGTAGTCACCGAAACGGCGCATCCAGGTGCTCCCACCGGCAGAGGGGGGAGCGATGATCAGCGCCTGGTTCATGATTGGGTCGTTCTTTTTGATGTCGCCGGCATAGATCGTCGCTGGCAAACGGATCCCGGCCTCGCGATAGACCCGGTTCAGGGGTTCTACCGCACCGTGGGCCAGGATCGGACCCAGGCTCGCGTCAATTCCGTGGAGAATCCGCTGGGCTTTGCCGAAGGAATAGCAGAACAGCACGCTGGCCCGGCCGACGGCAATGTTGCCGCGCCACCACTGATTGATTTCGTCGAAGACCTGCGCTTGAGGCTGCCAGCGATAGATCGGCAGGCCGAAGGTGGATTCGGTAATGAACGTATGACACTTCACCGGTTCGAACGGCGCGCAGGTGCCGTCGGGTTCGATCTTGTAGTCCCCGGACGCCACCCAGACCTCGCCTTTATATTCCAGGCGCACCTGGGCCGAACCCAGCACGTGGCCGGCAGGATGAAAACTCAAGCTCACGCCGTGATGCAGCAAGCGCTCGCCGTAGGCCAGGGTTTGCAGGTTGATGTCCTGGCCCAATCGCGAACGCAAAATGCCTTCGCCGGGGGCCGCTGCCAGGTAGTGTTGGTTGCCACCACGGGCGTGATCGCCGTGGGCGTGGGTGATGACCGAACGTTCCACCGGACGCCAGGGGTCGATGTAGAAATCTCCGGGCGGGCAGTACAGGCCTTCGGGGCGGGCAATGACAAGATCCATGCATTCACCGGGAAGATGGGCTTGTCTGGTAGAGGCGGGGGCGGGAGGAGAAGTTCTATCGGGTTTGGTGCGGCAGGATCAGGTGGCAGGGCGGACAAATGTGGCGAGGGGGTTTAGCCCAGCGGGGATAAATTCCCTCGCCACACAGGACAGCCTACTTACCGGGCACCAGGGTCAAGCGCGCCTTGCCGTACGCCCGCTCAAAGTTCTGCGGCTGCAATGGCAGGTTCTGATAGTTCCCCTTGATCCACGGATCAATGCCATTGACGTAGTTCGGGCTGGCGGGGTTGCCAGACTGGCCGGTGCCGCCCTGGATCATCAACGGCTCGGGCTGGCCGAAGTCGACGATGAACCGCATGGCCGGCGCCTGGGTGGTGTTGAAACTCTCGCCCCAGACGAATGCCGAGCTGTTGAGCGTGGAGGCATCGCCGCCGGCGGGCAGGGGGCCGCGGACGATTTGGCCGCTGCTGTTCTTCCATTCGTAGCGATGCAGCTTGCCCCACTGCCAAGCCTTGTGGTCACCGCCCAACTGGCTGTCGCCAGCAGTGATGGCCGCTGCCAGGCTGCGGGCCAGGATCACGGATTTGTCTTCCTTCTGCGGTGTGCGCACGTCATCCCAGAACGGGCTGTCTTCGCGACCGAGCAAGTGATCGGCCTGGGCCGAGTAGGACAACTGACCGTTGGCGAGCAGCGCTTTCCACGCCGGGCTGCTGTCCGGACCCAGTTCGTCGAGGAAGATCTGCTTCATGCTTTCCTGCAGAAACAGTTCATAAATCGCCGCGTCGGCGGAGCCTGGGCTGAGCCGGCCATCGAAAGCCATTAGCCGGGTATAGGCCTCGCGAGCCTTGGCCCGGTCCGCCACTGGTAGCGCGTCGATCGCCTGCTTGAGCGGTTGGGCCATGCCCGGGGCTTCGAAGACTTTCTTGAGCTTGGCGGCAAAGGTCGTGGTCTGGTCATATTGCATGGCAGTCAGGCTGCGGCTGTCGTGCTTGCCGGCCCCGGCCAGCTCGGCCATACGCTCGCCGCGCTCCGGTGCGCCCCAGGAATTGGACAACTGCATGCCGTAGCCGTCGGGAATGACTCGCTGGTTGGCGGCGCCGAGCCAGCCCTGGGCCGGATCCTGATCGTAGGGGTGCAGCATCGGGTCGGCGTAGCCATCCCAATCGTAGCGACCTTCCCAACCGGGCGATGGCAACAGGCCTTCGCCTTCGCGGCGGTTCGGATAGCGCCCGGTAACTTGCCAACCAATGTGGCTGGCGTCGGCAAAGATCATGTTCACCGCGATGGCGCGGATTTCACGGCTGGCATCGGAGGCTTTCTCGACATTCTGCGCTCGGGACAAGTCGAAGAACGCGTCCAGGGTTTTGTCGTCGCTAAAGCTCGGCGTCTGCAAGGCCAGGCCAAGACCGTTGGCCATGGCCGAGCCCTGGACACTGTTGAGCAGCGGGCCGTGGCGGGTCTCATACACCGCTTCGCGAATCGGTCGCTGGCCTTTGATGAAGTAGGTCTCGTTGCGGACCATCACCGGCTGCCATTTGCCGTTGACCTCGTAGGACAGACCATTGCCCTGGCGTCGGATTTTTTCCAGGAACAGGTCCTGGTTGTCGCCCAACACGCTGCTCATGCTCCAGGCCACTTTGCCGTTGAACCCCGCCAGAATCATCGGGATGCCCGCCACGGAAACCCCGGCGGCCTGATACTTGGGCGCACGAATCTGCACGGGAACCCACAGTGACGGCACGCTCAATGGGCCATGGCTGTCGCTGGCCAGCAGGCTCTTGCCGTTGCGGCTGCGCTGCGGGGCGATGGCCCAGTTGCTGGAGGAAGCAATATTCAGCAAATTCAGTTCGGACAACTGAGCGCTGGCCTTGCTGACTTCGTTGAGGCCCGGGACCTGACCGCTGAGCCGCAGGCCCTGGAGCTTATCGGCCTCGGCCATCGGCAGTTGTTCATCCGGGTACGAGGGGCTCAGCCAGGCCAGTTTGTCCTGGGTGACCGTCTGGGCCAGCACCAAGGCGGCGATTTCTTCCGGCAGGTTGGCCGATTGGCTGAAATTGAGCAGGCAAAACATCAGCGCCGAATCTTGCGGTTTCCAGTATTCGGGTTTGTAGCCGTTGGCGGCCAGGTCCGGCGGCAACTTGTCGCGATAGCGGAACAGGTACGCGTTGACGCCGCGGGCATAGACTTCGAAGAAGCGTTTGAGCCGCGGCGAGGAGGCTTTGTACAGCTCGTCGGCGCTTTTCTTCAGGTTGACCGCACGCATGTAGCGATCGACGTCCAGTCGTTCGGCGCCGGACATTTCTGCCAGACGACCCTGAGCCAGCAGGCGCATGGTCACCATCTGGCTGATGCGGTCGCTGGCATGGACGTAGCCGAGGCTGAACAGGGCGTCATGGAAATTGTTGCTCTCGATCAGTGGCATGCCCATGGCATTGCGTCGAACCGAGACGTTCTGCGCCAGCCCCTTGAGCGGTTGCACGCCGGACGTCGGAGGAACCGTGTCCTGGGCGTTCCAGGTCTGGCAACCGCTCAGACCGAGCACACTGGCCACTGCGGCGGCAACGCCGAGCCGGGGGAAGGGAAAAATAGAGGCTGGCGAGGCCATGGCAAAGCTCCTGCGGGAGGGGGGGACACCGATAAAGGCGCTACGTTAGTGAGCAGGAGGAGGGCGCGCAAGCGGGGGCAGGGGTTATTTGTTGATTTGGCGATGAAAGCCTGCTGTGAGGCTTACCCACAGCAGGGTTTTGGGTGTATCAGGAGGGCTCAGGGCTTGGGCGGGTTGACCTTGTCCACCAGGGCATAGGCCTTGGCAGTGGCCGGGCGCTCCTTGATGCGATTGAACCAGCGCTGCACGTTCGGGAAGTCTTCCAGCCGCTGGCTTTGCCATTGGTGTGAAACGGTCCAGGGATAAATCGCCATGTCGGCAATGCTGTACTCGTTGCCCGCTACAAATTCACGGTCCGCCAGGCGGCGATCCAGCACACCATACAGACGAGCGGTTTCGTCGACATAGCGTTTGATCGCGTAGGGGATTTTTTCCGGGGCGAACCGGCTGAAGTGATGATTCTGCCCGGCCATCGGCCCCAGGCCGCCCATCTGCCAGAACAGCCACTGCAACACTTCTTGCCGTCCGCGCAAATTCTCTGGAATGAACTGGCCGGTTTTTTCCGCCAGGTACAGCAGGATCGCGCCCGACTCGAACAGCGAAATCGGCTCGCCACCATCGGCGGGTTTGTGGTCGATGATCGCCGGAATGCGGTTGTTGGGGGCGATTTTCAGGAAATCGGGCTTGAACTGCTCTGCCTGGCCGATGTTGATCGGGTGCACCTTGTAGGGCATGCCGGCTTCTTCAAGGAACAACGAGATTTTATGGCCGTTGGGCGTGGTCCAGTAATACAGGTCGATCATGGAGGGCTCCAGATAAGACAGCGTGATGGATGGACAACACATGACGGCGGGAGGTCGTCCTGATTGCCGAAAGGCTTGCCTGTAGGAAGAGGTGATGCTCAAGTGTGGAAAATTCAATGACCGAACACGAGAAAACCGGCATGGAGTTACAGAAAAACGCAGCGTTGATTCTTATCGATCAACAAAAAGGCATCCTTCACCCCAGGCTAGGCCCTCGCAACAACCCCGATGCGGAGCTGCGCATGCTCCAGTTGCTCGATTTCTGGCGACAATCGGCACGGCCGGTGATTCATGTCCACCATCTGTCCCGCTCGCCGGACTCAGTATTCTGGCCCGGGCAATCGGGCGTGGAGGTTCAGGAGCGGTTCGAGCCGTTAGCCGGGGAAAGGCTGGTTCAAAAGCAGGTGCCGGATGCGTTCTGCGGCACGCACCTGGAGACAGACTTGCGGGAAGCGGGGATTGAGCAATTGGTGATCGTGGGCGTGGCGACGAACAACTCAGTGGAGTCCACGGCGCGTACGGCCGGCAATCTGGGATTCGACACCTGGGTGGCCGAAGACGCGTGTTTTACCTTCGACAAGGCTGACTATTTTGGCCATGCCCGTTCGGCTGGCGAGGTCCATGCCATATCGCTGGGCAACTTGCATGGCGAGTATGCGACAGTGGTCAGCGTGAAGGAGATTCTTGCGGCGGGTTGAAACCGAGTGTGTGGGGTTGCCCCAGCCGGTATGGATTAGCCTCAAACGCCCCATCGCGAGCAGGCTCCCACAGGGCTCAGTGGTGAATCCGGATTTTGTGGTCGCCGCAGGCCCCTGTGGGAGCGAGCCTGCTCACGAGGACGATTCAACAGGCGAAGATAATCTTCGCCCGGATCATCAAGCGCCGTGGCACTTCTTGAATTTCTTGCCATTGCCGCACGGGCAAGGGTCGTTGCGGCCGACATCCTTCAGGGTGTTGCGCACCGGTTCCTGGTGGGCGTGGCCACAGTTGGGGCCATGGACATGTCCGTGATCATGATCGTGGTGATGGTCATGATCGTGGTTGCAGTCAGGGCCATGGACGTGGGGTTGCTGGGTCATCGGGGTTACTCCGCAATAAAATCGGCGGCGATTATCACGCCATTGCGCCTCAGGTGCACGTAGTGGGCGATGAATAAACCGGTTTCCAGCTCACCTTCCAGGCGATAGGGGATCTGCTGGCGGGGTTTTTCGAGCATTTTCACCAGCTTGCGTACCTGCGGCCACAGGTTGGTGCGGATCGGAACCCTGAAGTAGCGGCTATGCCCGGGACGCACCGTGAACCAGTGCTCGTGCTCTCCTTCGGTCAGCAACAGGTCGCCCAGATGAATGCGGTAGGTTATGCCGCGCACGGTCAAATCACTGTCGTCGGGGTTGTCCACACGAAAGTGCAGCATGAACTTCTGCTCCACCAGCCGCGCCCGTACCACCTCGACCTTGGTCAGATGCACCTGCGGTTCAGGGGCCTCATCACCTCGCCAGGACGCACAACTGCCGAGCCCGATGAACAGCAGCAGGCAGGTGATGCGCAGCAGATGTGATGAAAGGGTCATGTCCGTGCCTCTGGTTTATCCCAGTCTAGCCTGCTGGCGAGCGCAGCAGTGTCGGACGATTCCGATATCAGCGATTAAAGTAGCCTGCGCAGCACTTCTTGAATTTGTGCCCACTGCCGCACGGGCAGGTGTCGTTGCGTCCGGTCTTGACTGGCACTGTCGGGTCGATGAAGTACCAGCGTGCGCCGTTCTGTACGAAGGATGACTGTTCGCGGTGGCTGTGTTCCCCCTGGCCGTCGTGCCAGCGCGCGGTGAAGGTGACAAAGGCGTGTTCGGGTTGGCCACCGAATACTTCGCTGCTTTCCACCTCCAGTCCGAGCCATGTGCTTTTGGCGCTCCACTCGCTGATGGATTGGCGATCCAGGCCGTCCTGCTGGGCGGGCAAGGTCGTGGCCACCAGATAGTCCACCAATCCCAGCACGTAGGCACTATAACGCGAACGCATCAAGGCTTCGGCGCAGGGCGCCGGGTGACCATCGTGGTAATGGCCGCAGCAGGCGTCCAGTGGGTTGCCACTGCCGCACGGGCAAATGGTTGTGTGCATGCTTGTGTTCACGGCTACCACCAGTATTTTCCAAAGTTTTCCGGGTTGGCCCAAAAGCGTGAGTTGAGCCAGTCAGGGACTTGTTTGTATTCAAGCAGATCGTAGGTAAACAGGGTCAGCACCTGCTCCTCGCGCTGGAATCGCTCACTGGCCTGCAGGGCCAGGGAAAAGAAATCAGTTTCTTGCCAGCCGCAGGCATTGAGGTCCGCCAGCACGGCGATACGGCTGGCGTTGAGATTGCGGATGCCACCCAACAGGTTCAGACCGTCACGTTTGGGCAAATGCTCCAGGCAATCAAGCGCCAGGGCCAGGTCAAAACGTCGCGCCGCCACGTCCGCCGCAAGGGCGCCAGGGGCGGCGTGGACCACTTCAGTATCAGGATGCGCTTGCTGGAACGCCTCAAGGGCAGGGAAGCTGCTGGCCCCGATCAACAGCAGTTTTTTCGGGGCATAACGGTCCAGCACGGCAGCCAGGGCTTGCTGGGGCGTACGGGAAGAAATGGCAACGGTCATCGAAGTTCCTCTGTCAGAGCCGCCACGATAGCCTGCGCGGACCCCATGGCCTAGAGCGGTTTGTGCTTAAACGTATCGATCTACGGCAAATAGGGGGCAAAAACCGCGATAGCGTGATGCTGGCGCGGATGCGGAGTCGGGTCTTTACTCCCCTGAATCGGCGCAAAGCCGATCCCTCAAGGAGAAAACCCAATGAGCATAGTTCGCACAGCGTTACCCTTGGTTCTGCTGACCGGTGTGTTGACTGGTTGCGCAGGTTTGCAGAAAACCGATTGGCCGACCTGCGCGGCGGTTGGCGGTGTGACGGGCGCTGGATTGGGCGCCATCGAAAGCACCTCCTGGGCCGGCGGTGGTGCATTGTTTGTCGGCACCATGGCGGCGGCTTATTGCTGGGTGCATGGCGACGGCGATGAGGATGGCGATGGCGTGCCGGACAGCCGCGACAAATGCCCGGGCACGCCTAAGGGCGTGCAAGTCGATGCCGACGGCTGCCCGCCACCGGCACCGGCGCCGATGGTTGAAGAAGTCGTGGTGGTCCAGGAAGAAACCATTGTGATCCGTGACGTGCATTTCGAATTCGACAAGGCCACGCTGACGGCGGCAGACAAGGAGGTCCTGAGCACGATTGCAACCCGACTCAAACAGGAAACGTCCACCGCGCAACTGCGCGTCACCGGCCACACCGACAGCGTCGGCAGCGATGCCTATAACCAGCGCCTATCTGAACAACGGGCCAACGCGGTGGTGCAATACCTGGTTGAGAGCGGCGTGCCCCGTTCCAGCTTCGTTTCGGTGGAGGGTGCCGGTGAGAGCCAGCCGGTGGCGGACAACAGCACCGCCGATGGTCGGGCCATGAACCGCCGCACGGAGATCAAGATAAATCGCTGAAGCCCCCGTCATCCGCGGCTTGTACAGTCGCGGATGCGGGTCTTTACTCCTGTGTGACCGGTATGGGCCGGTAACACAGGAGCATTCACCATGAAGGTTCTACTCAGGGCCGCCTTACCGGTACTGCTGGCGGGCAGTCTATTGTCAGGTTGTGCCACTCACAGCGATGGCGGCGCACCGCTTAATCAACGCACCTGGCCAGTCTGTAGCTTGATCGGCGGTCTGGTTGGCGGCGGCCTGGGGGCCCTCGAAAGCAGCGGTTGGGCGGCGGGCGGTGCTGCGCTGGGGCTGTTGACCGGCGGCCTGATCTGCTACGCCCAGGATGGCGACGAGGACGATGACGGCGTGTTCGACCGCCGTGACCGTTGTCCCGACACGCCGGCCAATACCCCGGTTGAACATCACGGTTGCCCGTTGCCGCAATACCCGGCCAGCGCTCCGCCGGTTGAACCTCAGGCACCGGCCACTGAAGTGATCACCCTCAACGATGCCGGCAAGGTGCTGTTCGACTTCGATAAATCCGATCTCACTCAAGACGCGCGAAGCCAACTCGATGGGCTGATGAGCAAATTGAGTCATGCCAATGTCGCCAGTATTCGCGTGGTGGGGCACACCGACAGCGTCGGCACTGATGCCTACAACCAGGGGCTGTCCGAGCGCCGGGCAAGCAGCGTGGTGGAATATCTGCTTACCCAGGGGCTTTCGCCGGACAAGCTCACCAGTGAAGGCAAGGGTGAAAGCGAGCCGGTGGCCGACAACGAGACCGATGAGGGGCGGGCGCAGAATCGTCGGGTTGAGTTGCATATCCAGCGCTGAGCCGCGTGCCAGAGCCGTCGGGTCGCCAGTGGGGCGACCCGACGAGTCGAGATTTGCGTCAGATTAAATTTGCCCTGGCCTCTGGCTTATTCTGCGCGCAAGCCGTTACTGTGCGTGCAAAGAATAATACTTACCGGGGGATGTATGAAGCTGTTATGGGCGCTGGGGCGCTTGTTGACCCTGCTGTTCTGGCTGGTGGTGCTGGTCAACCTGGTCATGCCGTTCGTTCATCCGCTGCATCTGCTGGTCAATTTTGGCGCAGCGATGTTGCTGGCGATCCATTTGCTGGAACTGGTGTTGTTTCGAGCCAGCTTGCGCGGCCGGCCGGCTTCAGGCCGTGATCGCCTGCGAGTGCTGCTGTTCGGCATCTTCCACCTGCAAACCCTCCCGGTCGCCGCCGAGGCTTCCCATGCGTAAATTGTGTCTGCTTGTCGCACTCGTGTGCCCCTGGGCCAGTGCCCAAGTGATTCAGGTCGAAACCCATTCCTTGATGCGCCTGCCCAATACCACCAGCGCCCTGACACTGGAACGGCTGGAGGTGGCCGATTACGGCACGTTGCTGGTGCCTGCCAACGTCACTGAGTTGACCATTGGCCAACTGCACCTGGGGCGCGAAGCACGCATCGCCATCGTGCCTGGGCAACAGGCACTGCAGATAAAAGTTGCCGAGGGGGAGCTGGCCGACGGCAGTCAGATCACGGCTCGGGGCGCGCCCGGAACCTATACCAAAGCGGCACGACCGGGGCGTGATCTCAATCTGCGCTTCAATGCCTTGAATGCGCCATTGTTGTCGGTGGATGCCCGCGGTGGAACCGGTGCGCCAGGTTACGTGGGCCTCGACGGCGCCAACGGCCAGGCGCCGGGTTGTACGTGGGGGGCAGCCGGTCGCGGTGCCGACGGCAGCAATGGCAGCGATGGCCAGCCGGGTGCGGCGGGTGCGCAGGTGCGTCTCGAACTGCCCCGTGATTATCCCGATGAGCAGATCAAGGTTACGGTGGAGGGTGGCGCGGGCGGCGCCGCTGGAGCCGGAGGTAAACCCGGCGCTGGCGGCAAGGCCAAGGGGTGCTTCGTCTATACCGCCGACGGTGGCAAAAGCGGTCGCCCTGGTGCCGATGGCCAGCCAGGACCAGCCGGAGCAGCGGGGGCGGTGACGGTGCAGCGATTCTAAGAGGACTGAGCTCGAGACCTGTGGGAGCGAGCCTGCTCGCGTTGGCAGGGTATCAGTCAACCTTGATGTGACTGACCCACCGTTATCGCGAGCAGGCTCGCTCCCACCAGGGGATACGCTAAGTTCAGAACATCGGCCGCGCCGCGCCAATCGCCACCACCAGCAACCCGATCAACAGATTAATCCCCACCAACTGCCGGATTTTCCCCAGTACCGCCGCGCCCGTCGGCCAGTCCTGGGCTGCTACGGCCTTGCGCAGGGCCGGCAATTGCAATCCCTGGATGCGGATAAACAGCGCCGTCATCACCACATACAAGCCGATCATGATCTGCACATAACGTGGCGCGGTCTCGAAGCCGGCAAAGCGCATGTGGATCAAGCCCACGCCGCTGATCGGCAAAAGCACCACTGCGACCCAGACCCAAACGAAAAAACGCTGAAACACTTCTGTCCATAATTTGAGCCGGGCCGGCCCCTCAAGGGCCGCGATTGCGGCGGGGCGCAGGATCATCCAGGCGAAGAACATACCGCCGACCCAGACCAGGGCCGCCAGTAAATGCAGGGTGTAGACGAGGGCAAAGGGTGTCATTGAGTTACTCCGTTCTGCGCAGGATTGATTAGCGGGGTATGATAGCCGCCGATCCGAACCACTGAAAATTTATCCAGCGTTTTTAGCGCCCGACCATTCATGATCAGCACCGAACTCAAAACCACGATCCAGGGCGCCTATTCGCGTTTTCTCGAAGCCAAGAGCCTCAAGCCGCGATATGGCCAGCGCCTGATGATTGCCGAAGTGGCAAAAGTCCTGGGTGACATCGACACCGACGACGAAGGCCGGCGCAGTGGCGAGCCTGCCGTCGTGGCGGTGGAGGCCGGCACCGGCACCGGCAAGACCGTGGCCTACAGCCTGGCGGCAATCCCCACCGCCAAGGCCGCCGGCAAACGCCTGGTGATCGCCACGGCCACGATCGCCTTGCAGGAGCAGATCGTTTTCAAGGACCTGCCTGACCTGATGCGCAACAGCGGGCTGAATTTCAGCTTCGCCCTGGCCAAGGGCCGTGGGCGCTACATGTGCCTGTCCAAGCTCGACATGTTGCTCCAGGAAGGCCAGGCGCAGACCGCCACGGCCCAGTTGTTCGAGGAAGAAGGCTTCAAGATCGAAGTCGATGAGGCCAGTCAGAAGCTGTTTACCAGCATGATCGAAAAACTGGCCGGCAATAAATGGGACGGCGACCGCGACAGCTGGTCCACCGCCCTGGAAGACGCCGACTGGTCACGCCTGACTACCGATCACAGCCAGTGCACCAACCGTCATTGCCCGAACTTCGGCCAGTGCGCCTTTTACAAGGCCCGCGAAGGCATGGGCAAGGTCGACGTCATTGTCACCAACCACGACATGGTCCTGGCCGACCTGGCCCTGGGCGGTGGCGCGGTGCTGCCGGATCCGCGTGACACGATCTATGTGTTCGACGAAGGTCACCACCTGCCGGACAAGGCCATCGGCCATTTCGCCCATTACACCCGGCTGCGCTCCACCGCTGACTGGCTGGAAACCACCGCCAAGAACCTCACCAAGCTGTTGGCCCAACACCCGCTGCCGGGTGACCTGGGCAAGTTCATCGAGCAGGTGCCCGAGCTGGCCCGTGAAATCAAGACGAACCAGCAGTTCATGTTCAGTGCCTGCGAACAAGTGGCGGATTTCAAGCCCGGCGAAGACGTCGAGGGTCGTGATCGACCTCGCCATCGCTTTGTCGGCGGCGTCATACCCGAGCACATGCGCGAGATGGGCATCGAGCTCAAGAAAGGCTTTGCCCGTCTGACCGACCTGTTCACCCGTCTGACCGACCTGCTCAAGGAAGGCATGGATGGCGAGGTCAATATCGGTATCGCCAGCAACCAGGCCGAGGAGTGGTACCCGTTGTTCGGCAGTCTGCTGTCCCGCTCCCAGGGTAACTGGGAGTTGTGGACCGCGTTCACGACTGAAGACCCGGAAGACAACCCGCCGATGGCGCGTTGGTTGACCCTGGCCGAAAGCGGCTCGCTGTTCGACATCGAGGTCAATGCCAGCCCGATCCTGGCGGCGGAAATGCTGCGTCGCAACCTGTGGAATGTCGCCTACGGCGCGCTGGTGACTTCCGCCACGCTGACCGCCCTGGGCACGTTCGACCGTTTCCGCATGCGCGCCGGCCTGCCGAAAAAAGCCGTGACCGCCGTGGTTCCGAGCCCCTTCCATCATGCCGACGCCGGCGTGCTGCGGGTCCCGGACCTCAAGGCTGATCCGCGGGATGCCGCCGCCCACACCGCGGCGATTATTCGCGACCTGCCGGAACTGGTGGAAGGCTCGCGGGGCACCCTGGTGCTGTTTTCCTCGCGCAAACAGATGCAGGACGTGTTCGACGGCCTCGACCGCGACTGGCGCAAGCAAGTGTTCATCCAAGGCAACCTGTCCAAGCAGGAAACCCTGAACAAGCACAAAGCGCGGGTCGACGGCGGCGATTCCAGCGTGCTGTTCGGCCTGGCGAGTTTTGCCGAAGGCGTGGATTTGCCCGGTGCCTACTGTGAGCATGTGGTGATCGCCAAGATCCCGTTTTCGGTTCCGGACGACCCGGTGGAAGCCGCGTTGGCCGAATGGATCGAGGCCCGCGGTGGTAACCCGTTCATGGAGATCTCCGTGCCGGACGCCTCGCTGAAACTGGTCCAGGCCTGTGGTCGATTGCTGCGCACCGAAGAAGACCGCGGCACCATCACTTTGCTCGACCGCCGACTGGTGACCCAGCGCTACGGCAAGGCGATCCTCAACGCCCTGCCACCGTTTCGGCGGGAGATTTCCTAGACTCCCGGTGATTTTTGACTGAGGAGGTCTCTGTGGCGAGGGGATTTAGCGAAACGGGCAGTGTCAGTCCGGTCAGCCGTCTTGCGGCGGTTCCCAAAAACCTCAATGGCTGAAACAATGCAGGCCACTTCAAAAAAGTGTTTGTTTCAAGGGAGTTGCGGGTGCAGATTCAAGGCCATTATGAGCTTCAATTCGAGGCGGTGCGTGAAGCCTTCGCCGCGCTGTTCGACGATCCTCAGGAGCGCGGCGCGGCGTTGTGCATTCAGGTTGGTGGCCGCACGGTCATCGATCTGTGGGCCGGCACGGCCGACAAGGATGGCAGTGAGGCCTGGCACAGCGACACCATCGCCAATCTGTTTTCCTGCACCAAGACGTTCACCGCCGTCACCGCCCTGCAACTGGTGGCCGAAGGCAAGCTGCAACTGGACGCCCCTGTCGCCCGCTACTGGCCTGAGTTCGCGGCAGCCGGCAAGCAAGCCGTCACGCTCCGTCAGTTGCTTTGCCACCAGGCCGGGTTGCCGGCGTTACGTGAATTGCTGGCGCCCGAAGCACTTTATAACTGGCAGACCATGGTCGATGCTCTGGCCGCTGAAGCGCCCTGGTGGACGCCGGGTGACGGTCACGGCTACGCGGCGATCACTTATGGCTGGCTGGTCGGCGAACTGCTGCGCAGGGCTGACGGTCGTGGGCCGGGGGCATCCATCGTGGCCCGTATTGCCAAGCCGTTGGGCCTGGATTTTCACGTCGGCCTGGCTGATGAAGAGTTTCATCGCGTGGCCCACATCGCTCGCGGCAAAGGCAATGTGGGGGATGCGGCGGCCCAGCGCCTTTTACAAGTAACGATGCGCGAACCCACGGCCATGACTACCCGGGCCTTTACTAACCCGCCCTCGATCATGACCAGCACCAATAAGCCAGAGTGGCGGCGCATGGAACAACCGGCGGCCAACGGCCATGGTAACGCCCGTAGCCTGGCCGGGTTTTATGCCGGCCTGCTGGACGGCAGCCTGCTGGAGGGCGAAATGCTCGACGAACTGACTCGCCAGCACAGCTTCGGCGAGGACAAGACATTGTTGACCCAGACCCGTTTCGGCCTGGGTTGCATGCTCGATCAGCCGGATGTACCGAACGCGACCTACGGCCTCGGCCCTCGGGCATTCGGTCATCCTGGGGCGGGGGGCTCCATCGGTTTTGCCGACCCGGAGCACGATGTGGCTTTTGGCTTTGTGACAAACACCCTCGGGCCATACGTTTTGATGGATCCGCGGGCGCAGAACCTTGCGCGGGTACTTGCCACTTGTCTATAAAACGTTAGCGAAGGCGGCGGGCACAGGAACCTCGTGTTCCTTTCAGTTTCCAACCGTCTGTTTATGCGGCCCGAACATGGCCTTTGTTTTTTTTACATCATTTTGTGGATATCCAATGTCATTGAATAAATCTTTCGCTCTGGCGCTGTGCTTCGCTATCACCGGTTGCGCACAAACCCCACAAAATGATGCCGAGGGCGGCAGTGGCTGGTGGCCGTTCGGCGCCTCCGACAAGGTCGCGGCCAAAGAACCGACGTCAGCGGCGCCGCTGAAACCGGCTGCCGTCGCGCCACAAGCCAAGGCCGAGGGTGCCACTCACTGGTGGTGGCCGTTTTCTTCCGATGACGCCGCCGACGGCGTCGCCAAAAAAGTCGACGCCAAACCTGAAGTCAAGACGCCGGTTACCGTCGCCAAGGCTGAAGCTGAAAGCAACGGCAAGTGGTGGTGGCCATTCGGCGGTAAAGATCAGGAAACCGCCAAGACGGTGCCGATGCCGGATCCGAAAGTCACCCAGGCTTGGCTCGACGACTACGAGCCGAAATTGCGCACGGCCATCAAGGACAGCAAGCTCGAACTTGAACGCCGCGACGACGTGCTGGTGGTCACCGCACCGGTGGACGGCTCCTTCAACCCGGATCGTCCGGCCATGCTGCTGCCGGTGAGCCTCGGCCCGTTCACCCGCGTTGCGAAAATTCTGGAAGCTGATCCGAAAACAGCCGTGCTGATCCTCGGCCACGCCGACACGTCGGGCGCCGCGCCGGTCAACCTGAAGCTCAGCCAGGAACGCGCCCAATCCGTGGCGGCGATTTTCCGTCTCAGCGGCTTGCAGCGTGATCGCCTGATGCTGCGTGGCATGGGTTCGGTTGCGCCCCGTGCCGCCAATGACAGCGTTGAAGGTCGCGCTTTGAATCGTCGTGTCGAGCTGCTGGTCACGCCGCAAAACACCATGGTTGCGCTGCTGAGCAAGTACAACATGCCGGCCCCGGCGCCAGTAAGGTTGGTGGCGGTCCAGGACGTGAAACCTGCGGCTTTGGCGCCAGCGCCCGCGCCGGCGGCTAACAAGTCCAAGGCTGTTGCCAGCAAAAAAGCGCCGGCCAAGAAGGCTGTCGCCAAGGCTCCTGCCAAAAAAGCCCCGGCCAAGAAAGCGCCGGTGGCGAAGAAGCCGCAACCGACCAAAGCCGCTACCGATGCCAAGAAAGTCGCGGCTGCCGATGCATCCAAGCAGTGATGGGCTAACTACAAGGAACGCGCCATGACCCAGACGCTGGCTGATATGCGCCGCGACTACACCCGCGATGGCCTGACCGAGGCGCAGGCCCCGGCCGAGCCGTTCGCGCTGTTCCACCAGTGGTTCGCCGACGCGGTGAAAACCGAACAGGCGCCGGTGGAGGCCAACGCCATGACCTTGGCGACCGTGGATGCCGATGGGCGCCCGCACTGCCGGATCCTGCTGCTCAAGGGGCTCGATGCCCAAGGCTTCACGTTCTTCACCAACTACGAGAGCGCCAAGGGTCAGCAACTGGCCGCAAACCCGTTCGCGGCCATGACATTTTTCTGGCCGACGCTGGAGCGTCAGGTGCGTATCGAGGGCAAGGTGCAGAAGGTCACGGCGCAAGAGTCGGACGCCTATTATCAGGTACGGCCATTGGGCAGTCGCCTCGGGGCCTGGGCTTCACCTCAAAGCCGGGTGATTGCGGGTCGAGGTGAGCTGGAAGACTTGCTCAAGGCCACCGAACAACGCTTCAGTGACAGCCAGCCTCACTGCCCGGAGCATTGGGGGGGCTATCGTCTGCTGCCCGAGCGTATCGAATTCTGGCAGGGACGGGCCAGCCGTCTGCATGATCGCCTCAACTACCGCCTGCAAGAGGCGAGCTGGATCCGCGAGCGTCTGGCGCCTTAGCCCTGGGTATACCCTGCCGCCGCGGCCTGAAGCCATTGCGGCAGGTCGCGCCGCTTGATCCCTTGCTTCTGGGCGTGGGCCAATTGTTGCAGCATGTAAGTTTTTTTCAGCTCATCCTGCCCCGCCAAAGACAGCGCCAGATCGCGGTCCATCCAGCGTTTGATCCGCACGTACAGCCACCAATGAAAGTACAAACCGGCGACGGTGGTAGCGGCTATGATGAAATAATCCATGAGAAATCCTCAGGCCAGTGACGCGGATAGCGGAAATTGGCGCTACTGTTTGGGTGAATTTTTCGGGCGAGTCTGTATCCCACCTGAATGAAAACAATTTTATCCCGGCGAGGCCGTGACAGGCGTCAAGCTGCGGAGTTTAATGAATACCTGTCTTTTGGAGTTTGATGCTATGCGTAAGTCTGTTTTGCTGGTTGCTTCCTTTTCCACGATGGCGATGTTGCTCACTGGCTGTCAGTCGAGCCTGACCGGTGACTCCTATTCCCGTGACGAAGCGCGTCGCGTGCAGACGATTCGCATGGGGACCATTGAAGCCTTGCGTCCGGTCAAGATCGAAGGCACCAAGACCCCGATCGGCGGAGCGGCGGGTGCGGTGGTAGGTGGTGTGGGTGGCAGCGCCATCGGTGGTGGCCGTGGCAGTATCGTTGCTGCCGTGATCGGCGCCGTGGCCGGCGGCCTGATCGGCTCCGCGACCGAAGAAGGCCTGACCCGTACCCAGGGTGTGGAAATCACCGTTCGCGAAGACGACGGCAGCATGCGCGCCTATGTGCAGCAGGTTCAGGAAAACGAAGTGTTCCGTGTGGGTGAGCGGGTTCGTATTTCCACTGTGGATGGTACGAGCCGCGTATCGCACTAAGCTGGAATCGCTAAGAGAAAATCGCGCTTTTTCCTGAACGGGGAGGCGCGATTTTTTTTATGGCTTCGTTTCGGTGGGGGGCGGGGGTGTATATCCGTTTCTTCGGTGACGGCCACTGGCGGTTCCGCCCTTACGGCGGGTCACTTTCGAACAGCGCGAAAGTAACCAAAGCGCTTCTGCCCCACCACTCGGCACCTCGCTTAGGCTCGGTGTGCCTGAACGAAGGCATTGCTCCGTGGGCCGCCGCGAAGGGCCATCCATGGCCCAGCGCGGCTAACCCGGCATCCATGCCGGGTTGCCCACTGCGCAACGCCTGCGTTCAGCCAGCGTGGTTAACGGGGCGTCCAAGATCAACGTCCACCGCGAGGCGGCCTTATAGCCGGCCTGATTCTTGGTGGGACCGCGTTTCTCCTGTGGGAGCGGGCTTGCTCACGCAAGCGGTATCACAGTCGATGAAGATGTTGGGTGTGTTGGCCTTTTCGCGAACAAGCCCGCTCCCTCAGTGGTTCTGTGTTGGATATAAATTTGTGCTCACTGAAAGATCGAATGTGGGAGCGAGCCTGCTCGCGATGACGGCATCCAATTCAATCGCTATGTAACTGAACTATCGCAAGGCTGAGAAGGCGGCTACACAGTTGACGAAGATGTTGCATGTGTCGACCTCTTCGCGAGCAGGCTCGCTCCCACAGGAAAAACGCGATCATCAAAAAAAACAGGTCGGCTATAAGGCCGCCTCGCGGAGGATGTTGATCTCGGACGCCCCGTTAACCACGCTGGCCGAACGCAGGCATTGTGGAGTGGGTATCCCGGCATGGATGCCGGGATAGCCGCGCTGGGCCATGGATGGCCCTTCGCGGCGGGCCCACGGAGCAATGCCGGAGTGAGGGCACACCGAGCCTAGGCGAGGTGCCGAGTGGTGGGGCAAAGCGTTTTTGGTTACTTTTGGCGCTCTTCCAAAAGTGACCCGCTGTAAGAGCGGAACCATAAGTGGCCGTCACCGAAGAAACGGATATACACACCAATAAACACACAACAAACATCACCCCGATCAGGTAATTTTAGTTGGCTTTAAATGCAGTCTGCTTACGACTAGCCGCCGCTGTCACCGCATAACCCAGCAACGCCGCCAGGATCGAGCCAGTGAGAATACCCATCCGGTCCATACCGGCATACTCACTGGTACCGGGCGCGAACGCCAGGGAGCCGACGAACAGGCTCATGGTGAAGCCGATGCCGCACAGGATTGCCACGCCCAGTATCTGCCCCCAGTTGGCGCCGGCGGGCAGGCTGGCGATACCGATCTTGACCGCCAGCCAGGTCAGGCCGAAGACACCGACGGTCTTGCCCAGCAACAGGCCGATGGCGATGCCCATCGGCACGTGATGGGTGAAGCTCTCGACGGTGACGCCGCTCAGGGACAGGCCGGCGTTGGCGAAGGCGAAGAGCGGCAGGATGCCGTAGGCCACCCAGGGGTGCAGGGCATGTTCCAGGGTCAGCAGCGGCGAGGTCTCGGCATTTTTTGTGCGCAGCGGAATGCAGAACGCCAGTGTCACACCGGCCAGGGTGGCATGGACACCGCTCTTGAGTACGCAGACCCAGAGAATCAGGCCGACAACCATGTAGGGGCCGAGCTTGACCACTCCCGCGCGGTTCATCGCCACCAGCGCGGCGATGCAGGCGGCTGCCAATACCAGTGACAAGGTCGACAGGGCGCCCGAGTAGAAGATGGCAATGATGATAATGGCGCCCAGGTCGTCGATGATCGCCAGGGTCATCAAAAACAGCTTGAGCGACACGGGTACCCGTTTGCCCAGTAGGGCCAGCACGCCAAGGGCGAAGGCGATGTCGGTGGCCGTTGGAATCGCCCAGCCTGCGAGGGCGGCCGGATTGTCGCGGTTGAGGAACCAGTAGATCAGGGCGGGGACGACCATGCCACCGATCGCTGCCGCACCCGGCAAGACGATCTGCGAGGGTTTCGACAGCTGCCCGTCGAGAACCTCACGTTTGACTTCGAGGCCGATGAGCAGAAAGAACATGGCCATCAGGCCGTCGTTGATCCACAACAACGCCGGTTTGGCGATTTTCAGCGCCCCGATCTGGGCCACCACAGGGGTGTCCAGAAAGTCCGTATAGAGCCACGACAGCGGTGAGTTATTGAGTATCAGGGCCAGCACGGCGGCGGCGATCAATAGCAGGCCGCTGGCAGCTTCCAACTGAAGGAAACGGGTCAAAGTATTACGTAGAGGCACGGTTGCTCTCCATGGATCAAATCAAAAAGATGGTCCACCCTAACCGGTACTGTTAGTTGTTAAAACAAAAGTTATATTCTTTTTTGTTATATGTCGTTACAACGCATGCAACGCGTGGTCAGGCAGTGACAGGCCATATTGGACCTTAGCTGTACCTGTGCGCGATGTCGGTTTTTTCCTAAGCTTGCGACTGGTTTTTCCGAGACAAGTCGTGCCTGCCTGTACGTCAGGTTCCTCGCGTCGCATTGATCCAGTGAGAAGACATCATGAATGACCACCGCCAGTGGGCGCGTGAAGCGATCCGTATCATCGAGGCTGACTTCCAGCGCAGCGCCGACACCCATCTGATTCCACTGGCGCTGCCAGGGCTGCCGGGTATCGAGTTGTACTTCAAGGATGAGTCCAGCCACCCCACCGGCAGCCTCAAGCATCGACTCGCCCGCTCGCTGTTTCTCTACGCGCTGTGTAATGGCTGGCTCAAGCCTGGCGCCCCGGTGATCGAGGCTTCAAGCGGATCGACGGCCATTTCCGAGGCTTACTTCGCGAGGCTTTTGGGCTTGCCCTTTATTGCGGTGATGCCGGCGACCACCTCCCGGGAAAAAATCGCACAGATCGCCTTCTATGGTGGCCAGAGTCACCTGGTGGACGATCCTACGCAGATCTACGCCGAGTCCGAGCGTTTGGCCCGTGAGCATGACGGCCACTTCATCGACCAGTTCACCTACGCCGAGCGCGCCACGGACTGGCGCGCCAATAACAACATTGCCGAATCGATCTTCCAGCAGATGCGTTTCGAGCGGCATCCGGAGCCGAGCTGGCTGATTTCCAGCCCCGGCACCGGCGGCACCACCGCGACCCTGGGTCGTTACGTACGCTACCGCCAGCACTGTACCCGTGTGCTGTGTGCCGACGCCGAGCGTTCGGTGTTTTTCGACTATTACCGCAGCGGCGATGCGAGCCTGCGCCTGGATTGTGGTTCGCGGATCGAAGGTATCGGCCGGCCAAGGGTCGAAGCGTCGTTTTTGCCCAAGGTGATCGATGCGATGGTCAAAGTGCCAGATGCCTTGTCGCTGGCGGCCATGCACTACCTGGCCCAGCGATTGGGCCGACGGGTCGGCGGATCCAGCGGCACCAACCTGATCGGCGCGCTGATCGCCGCCAGGCAGATGGTGCAAGCAGGTGAGATGGGCTCGATCGTGGCAATCTTGTGTGACGGCGGTGAGCGCTATGCCACGACCTATTACGATCCGGCGTGGCTCAAGGCCCAGGGCTATGAGCTGAGTGGATTGATGGACGCCGTGGCGGCGAGTGTGGAGCGGGGTGAGGCGCTGCCGGAAAGTGTGCTCCGAGCCAATATCTGAACACTGGAAAACACTGAATTTCCTTGTGGCAGCGAGCTTGTGTGGGAGCTGGGCTTGCCCGCGATAGCATCACCTCGGTTCACCTGATAGACCGAGCTGCCTGCATCGCGGGCAAGCCCAGCTCCCACAAAGCTTCTCCCACAGTGGGTAGGGGTCAGGCCTTGAGGCCCAGGATATCCCGCGCCACCGCCTCGGCAATCCGGATTCCGTCCACGCCCGCCGAGAGAATCCCGCCCGCGTAGCCGGCGCCTTCGCCAGCCGGGAACAAGCCCTTGACGTTCAGGCTTTGCAACGTTTCGTCGCGGGTGATGCGCAGCGGCGACGAGGTGCGGGTTTCAATGCCGGTCAGCACGGCGTCATGCAGCGAGTAGCCGCGAATCTGCTTTTCGAACGCCGGCAGGGCTTCACGGATGGCTTCGATGGCGAAGTCGGGCAGGGCCAAGGCCAGGTCGCCCAAAGACACACCCGGCTTGTAGGACGGCTCGACGCTGCCCAGCGCCGTAGACGGTTTGCCGGCAATGAAGTCGCCCACCAGTTGTGCCGGGGCTTCGTAGTTGCTGCCACCGAGCACGAAAGCGTGGGATTCCAGACGCTCCTGCAATTCGATGCCCGCCAAGGGGCCGCCCGGGTAATCCACTTCAGGCGTAATGCCCACCACGATGCCGGAGTTGGCGTTGCGCTCGTTACGTGAATACTGGCTCATGCCGTTGGTCACGACGCGGTTCGGCTCGGAGGTGGCCGCCACTACGGTGCCGCCCGGGCACATGCAGAAGCTGTACACCGAGCGACCGTTCTTGGCGTGGTGCACCAGTTTGTAATCGGCGGCGCCAAGCTTCGGGTGGCCGGCATATTTGCCCAGGCGCGCGCTGTCGATCAGCGATTGCGGGTGTTCGATGCGGAAACCCACCGAGAACGGCTTGGCTTCCATGTACACGCCGCGGCCGTGGAGCATGCGGAACGTGTCCCGGGCGCTGTGGCCCAGGGCCAGAATCACATGTTTTGAATGAATACGTTCGCCACTGGCCAGTTCAACACCGACCAACTGGCCGTCCTCGATCAACACATCCGTGACCCGCTGCTGGAAGCGAACTTCGCCGCCCAGGGCGCGAATCTGCTCACGCATGTTTTCCACGACGCCTGTCAGACGGAACGTACCGATGTGCGGCTTGCTGACGTAGAGGATTTCTTCCGGCGCGCCGGCCTTGACGAATTCGTGCAGGACTTTGCGACCCAGGAACTTGGGATCCTTGATCTGGCTGTAGAGCTTGCCGTCGGAGAACGTCCCCGCACCGCCTTCGCCGAACTGCACGTTGGATTCGGGATTGAGCACGCTTTTGCGCCACAGGCCCCAGGTGTCCTTGGTGCGCTGGCGCACTTCGGGGCCGCGCTCGAGGATGATCGGTTTGAAGCCCATCTGTGCCAGCAACATGGCGGCGAAGATCCCGCACGGGCCGAAGCCGACCACGATCGGCCGTTCGCTCAGGTCAGCCGGTGCCTGGCCCACCACTTTATAACTGACATCCGGCGCCTGGTTGACGTTACGGTCATCGGCGAACTTGCGCAGCAAGCCGGCTTCATCGCGCACCGTCAGGTCGATGGTGTAGATGAAGCACAGTTCGGAGGACTTCTTACGCGCGTCGTAGCTGCGTTTGAACAGGGTGAAGTCGAGCAGGTCATCGCTGGCGATGCCCAGGCGCTGCACGATGGCTGGGCGCAGGTCTTCTTCGGGATGGTCGATCGGCAGCTTGAGTTCGGTGATTCGTAACATGACAGGATCCGGTTCGCGGGACGCACAACTGCGCCAGGGCGTGAGCCGGCGATTATAAGCCAAAAAACTTCGAATCAGTCGTTACGCGCACCGCCGAAGTAAGCGCAGCCGCGCTGGACCTGACCGTTGACCCGCAGCTCGGCGCTCATGTGTTGCACGCTGCCGGTCACGCTGTCGACGCAGCGCTGGGGAGTGACCCAAAGCTCGACCTTCTGGCCGTTGGCTTCGGTGCCGAGATTGAAGCGGTCATCGCCCAGTTGTTCCTCAACGAAAGGCACTGCCAGAGGCGGCTGGCCCTCACGTTCGAGCACCAGGCCTTTGCCGCTGGCGTTCAGATTCCACTCGGGGCCATGGCCGGTGGCGCGCAGGAGCAGCCGCTTGAAGTCGGCGTCGTCGCAAGCGCTGCCCGAACGCTCCAGGCGATACAGCTGCTCAAGATTCAACTGGCTGTCGGTACCGGCCGCTGCGCTGGTGACGATATGGCCGCGCACATCGGCAAACAGTTTGCCCTGATCATCGGCCAGGCTGGCGGCCTGTTGCAGTACGCTGGTGCCGCCGCTGTCGTTGACGATGTAGCGACGCTGCTCCTGGCAGGGCTGGAACATCAGCTTGCCATCGGCCGCCGTAAGTTCGCCCTGCATGCGCATCTGGCCGGCATGGGAAACGCTCTGGGGTGGAGCGTCGAGCAACTGGCAGCCGGCGAAAAGCGGCAGGAGGGCGACAAACAGCAGGGAACGGGCGGCACGCATCATTGAGTCTCCAGACAAGTGCCGCCACGTTACGCAGACTGATCCTGCATCACAAGAGGTCAACCGACGTGAAAGGTCTGGCCAGTCTGCAGGCCTTCGACACTCTTGGCGTAGGCCAATGCGACATCGGCGGCTGGTACCGGCTTATAGCCACGGAAGTACGGGGCATAGTTGTCCATGGCTTCGAGCAGCACGTTCGGACTCACCGAGTTGACCCGCAAGCCCCGGGGCAATTCGATTGCCGCGGCACGCACGAAACTGTCCAGGGCACCGTTGACCAGCGCCGCCGACGCACCGCTTCTGATCGGATCGTGGCTGAGCACGCCAGTGGTGAAGGTGAAGGACGCACCGTCATTGGCGAATTCGCGGCCGATCAGCAGCAGGTTGACCTGGCCCATCAGTTTGTCTTTCAAACCCAGGGTGAAGCTGTCCTGCGTCATCTCGTCCAAGGGCGCAAAGGTGACGTTGCCCGCGGCGCAGACCAGTGCATCGAAGCGACCGGTTTTCTCGAACAGGGCACGGATCGAAGAGCTGTCACTGATATCCACGTGCAGGTCGCCGCTGTGACGGCCGATGCGGACAATCTCGTGACGCGGCGACAGTTCTTTATCAATGGCCGAACCGATGGTGCCGCTGGCGCCGATCAACAGGATTTTCATTAGCTGTTCCTCAATGGGCTGGATGAGATTGCAGTCTAGAGAGGTTCTTTCTCTTGATAATCGCGGTAATAGGCAACCTTTGGTTTTCAATTGGAAACAATCCGATGAGCGAAATGGACGACCTGGCGGCGTTCGCCGTGTTGATCGAGGCCGGTAGTTTCACCCTGGCGGCCCAGCAATTGGGCTGCAGCAAGGGCCAGTTGTCCAAGCGCATCAGCCTGCTGGAGAGTCGGTTTTCGGTGGTGTTGCTACAGCGCACCACGCGGCGCTTGAGTCTCACGGCAGCGGGGGCGGCGTTATTGCCCCAGGCCCAGGCGTTATTGGTGCAGGTGCAAAGGGCGCGTCAGGCCCTGGCTCGCCTGAAGGATGAAATTTCCGGGCCGGTGCGTATGACGGTTCCGGTGTCGTTGGGCGAAACCTTCTTTGAGGGTTTGCTGACGGAGTTCGCCCAGCGCTACCCCGACGTGCAGATTGAACTGGAACTCAACAATGGCTACCGGGATCTGTCCCGTGATGGTTTCGACCTGGCGATCCGCTCCGACGCTGCCCTCGATGAGCGCCTGGTGGCGCGTCCGTTGCTGGCCTGGCATGAACTGACCTGCGCCAGCCCGGCCTACCTCGAACACTACGGCGAACCCCTGACGCCCCAGGGCCTGGTCGAACATCGTTGCTTGCTCAACAGTCATTACAGCGGCCGCGAAGAATGGCTCTATCACCAGCAACACGAATTGTTGCGGGTGCGGGTATCGGGACCGTTCGCCAGCAATCACTACAGCCTGCTGAAAAAAGCCGCCCTGGCCAACGCCGGGATCGCCCGGTTGCCGTCCTATCTGTTGCATGAGGAATTGGCTGACGGACGTTTGCGCTGGTTACTCAGGGATTTTCAGACCCGTCGCATGCCGATGTACCTCGTGCACCCGTACCAGGGCGGTTTGCCCAAGCGCACCCAGGTGCTGGCCGATTATCTGATCGACTGGTTCAAGCGCAGTGGCGAGGCGCTGGATCGGCTTCAGCGATAGCAAGGCATCACACGATCCTTGTGGGAGCGAGCCTGCTCGCGATAGCGGTGGGTCAGGCAACAATTGTGCTGAAGCTGACACTGCTATCGCGAGCAGGCTCGCTCCCACAGGAGTCCCGATCTTGATCAGCGAGCGTAGTGCCTGGCGATCAGGTGGTCGAGCGACAGCTTGCCCGGCCCGCGCGCCATCAGATAAAGCAGTACCGCCGCCCAGGTGCCATGGGTCGGATAGGCGTCGGGGTAGACGAACAGTTGAATGGTCAAGGTCATGCCCAGCAGGGCCAGGGCCGAGAAGCGTGTCGCCAGGCCAAACAGGATCAGGATCGGGAACACATGCTCGGCCGCTGCCGCCAGATGCGCTGCCAGTTCTGGCGACAACAGCGGCAAGGCGTATTCGCTTTTGAACAGGGGAATGGTTGAATCGGCCAATCGCGGCAGGCCGAGCTGGAAGGTGCCGTCGATCAGGTCGATGGCCAGGCCTTCGATTTTGGTCTGGCCGGATTTCCAGAACACCGCCGCGATGGAAAAGCGCCCAACGAAGGCGATCAGGCTGTGAGGGATTTTATCCAGCCATTCAATGGAGCGAGTGATCAGGGCGTTCATGGCAATACCTGCTCGGCTAACAGATGGGTGACGGCTTGATGGCTGATGAGCTGCGCCAGGGTGTGCTCCAGTTCCAGATCGCTGTCGCGCCTGGTTGCAGCATCAATGGCCGCGCCCAGGAAACAACCTTGCAGCAGGTCCTTGAGGAAATCATGGGCGCCGGGACTGATCGCAAACACCTCCACGTCCAGGTTGTTGCGCAGCACCAGGGCGCATTGCGGCGTGAAGGGGTCGACCGGCATGACGGGCTCTTGCTGATGGGCGGCCCAGATCGCCACCACGGCGAAGGGCGATTGCAACAGGTGCAGTGACGGGTGAAGACCGACCCTCAGATGATCATGGGATGCCGGCGATGACAGCACTTGCATGACCTGTTGTGCATCCATGGGCCGGGCGTTGGCGGCGTGCCAGGCTTGCACCTGCAGGCGCTCCAGTCGGGCGACATCCGCCAGATACGGCACGCTGGCGGCGGGTTCGAAATGTTCGATGAACCCGGCAAAGTCGGCACCGTAGTCACTCATGACTGGGCTTCGCGGTGCGGCGCACTGGACGTACATTCCGGCCATCGCGCCGAAGAACTCCTCGCCCACCAGTTGCGCCACCACCGGATAGTTGTCGGCCAGGGCATTGATCAATGAGCTGAGCACGTTGTTGCGATACACCGCGAACCGGCTCTCTGGATCGGCGCCCGTGGCGCAGGTCAAACCCTGCGGACAAGCTTTGCGCGGGTCGAGCAGGGCGGCGGCGAATTCGCTGTAGCGGCTCATGGCTGGACCCTGGCGGCGTTTAGTAGTTGATCGGCCTGACCGGCTTCGGCCAACAGCACTGCCAACGCCGGGATGCGGTTGTCGCGCTCGATCAGCGTGGCGACTGGCCCGGTCCGCGCCAGCGCCGTGCGATACAAGCGCCAGACCTCGTTATCGATTGGCGCACCGTGGTCATCGATCAGCAAACGCTCGCCCAGGCTGTCGGAGTCTTCGGCAAACCCGGCCAGATGAATTTCGCCGGTGGCCTGCAGGGGCAGGGCGTCGAGGTAAGCCTGGGGATCACGGCAATGGTTGATGCATGAAACGTAGACGTTGTTCACATCCAGCAGCAGTCCGCAGCCGGTGCGACGGATGACTTCACTGATGAAGTCAGGCTCGTCGAGGGTCGAGTCCTCGAACGCCAGATAAGTGGCCGGGTTTTCCAGCAGCAGCGTGCATTTGAGGCTGGACTGGACCTGATCGACGTGTTCGCAGACGCGCCTGAGCGTCGTTTCATCGTAGGCCAGGGGCAGCAGATCGTTGAGAAACACCGGGCCATGGCTGGACCAGGCCAGGTGTTCGGAAAAAGACTGGGGCTGATAGCGTTCGATCAGTGTGGCCAGGCGCTGCAAATGCGCAACATCCAGCGGCCCCTCTCCACCGATCGACAGGCCGACGCCGTGCAGTGACAGCGGATACTGTTCGCGTATCCGCCCCAGGAAGTGATGAAACGGCCCGCCGGCCACCATGTAGTTTTCCGCGTGCACTTCGAAGAAACCCAGATCCGGTCGGGTCTGGAGCACTTCACGAAAATGCTCAGTCTTGAGCCCCAGCCCCGCCCGCGGCGGTAGCCGGGTATCGAAGGCGAGGGAAGCGGTGTTCGACATGGCGGCAGGCCTCAGGCGGTGCGATCAGGACTTGGCTTTATAGGCTTCAAGCTGGCCGAAGCCGGTGGGCGAGGTTTCGCTTTTGAGGGTGGTGCAGGTGCCCTTGGGGACCGATTTCCAGGCGTTGGCCTGATAGTCCATTTTCGCGGTGCCGGCACAGGTAGTGCCAGCGCCGGCGGCGCAGTCGTTCTTGCCTTTGAGAGCGACACCGAAGCATTTTTCCATGGTGTCGTCGGCGGCATGGACAGTCGAGACGCCTGTCATGCTCAAGGCAGAGCCAAGTGCCAGGGCCAGGGCGGCGGCGGACAGGGTGCGGGTCGAAGCAGTCATGATGATTCTCCAGTTTCAGGAAATGAACCGGCGTTAGCGCCGGTCTGTTGAACTAGAGAGGGGGTGGAGGAATGCGTTACAGCAGGTTCTCGATTTTTTTTGTTTGTTTCGAAATCCATTGTGGCGAGGGGATTTAGCGAAACGTCGCACCGCCCCGTTGGGCTGCGAAGCAGTCCTAAAACCAGCTCCACAGTGAGTCAGGAAGATTGAGTTGCCTGCCTTAGGGGCTGCTTCGCAGCCCAGCGGGGATAAATCCCCTCGCCACAACAGCATTCACTTGAGAACTGGGCAAAAAAAAAACGGCCCGAAGGCCGTTTTCTCATGCAGCAACAGACTCAACCGCCCAGATACGCCTCGCGTACTTTCGGGTCGGTCAACAGCGCCTCACCCGTGCCTTGCATCACCACGCGGCCGTTCTCCAGCACGTACGCCCGGTCAGCGATTTTCAGCGCCTGGTTGGCGTTCTGCTCCACCAGGAATACCGTCACGCCATCCTTGCGCAGTTGTTCGATGATGTCGAAGATCTGCTGGATGATGATCGGCGCCAGGCCCAGGGACGGTTCGTCGAGCAGCAACAACTTGGGCTTGCTCATCAGCGCACGGCCGATGGCGAGCATTTGCTGTTCGCCGCCGGACATGGTGCCGCCGCGCTGGCTAAAGCGTTCTTTCAGGCGGGGGAAAAGGTGCAGCACCTTGTCCATTTGCTCCTGAAAATCACCCTTTTCGGTGAAAAAACCGCCCATGGCGAGGTTTTCTTCCACGGTCAGTCGGGCAAATACCCGACGGCCTTCCGGCACCACGGCGATGCTCTTGCGCATGATCTGCGAAGAGTCCTGGCCCACCAGCTCCTCACCCATGTAGCGGATGCTGCCACTGTGGGCCTGGGGCGAACCGCAGAGCGTCATCAGCAGGGTGGATTTGCCGGCACCGTTGGCACCGATCAGCGTCACGATTTCGCCCTGGCGGACTTCGACGTTGACGCTGTGCAGGGCCTGGATCTTGCCATAGAAGGTGGAAACGTTTTCGAACTGCAGCATTTACGCTTCCCCCAGGTAGGCTTTGATCACTTCAGGATTGTCGCGGATCTGTTCCGGCGAACCGTCGGCCAGCGGCGTGCCCTGGTTGATCACGACGATATGGTCGGAAATGCTCATGACCAGCTTCATGTCGTGCTCGATCAGCAACACGGTGACATCGTGCTCCTCGCGCAGCACGCCGATCAGCGCTTTGAGGTCTTCGGTTTCCTTCGGGTTCAGGCCGGCGGCCGGTTCGTCGAGCATGAGGATCCGCGGGCGGGTCATCATGCAGCGGGCGATTTCCAGGCGCCGTTGCTGACCGTAGGCCAGGGTGCCGGCGGTACGGTTGGCGAACTCCTTGAGGTTGACCTTCTCCAGCCAGTACTCGGCGAACTCCATGGCCTCGCGTTCGCTCTTGCGAAACGCCGGGGTCTTGAACAGACCGGCAAAGAAGTTGGTGTTCAGGTGACGATGCTGGGCGATCAACAGGTTCTCGACCGCCGTCATGTCCTTGAACAGCCGCACGTTCTGGAAGGTGCGCACCACACCCTTGCGGGCGATGTGGTGACCAGGCAGGCCCTGGATCGGCTCGCCGTCCAGCAGGATCGTGCCGCCGGTAGGCTGATAGAAGCCGGTCAGGCAGTTGAACACGGTGGTCTTGCCCGCGCCGTTCGGCCCGATCAATGCAACGACCTGTTTCTCTTTCACGGTCAGGGCCACGCCATTGACCGCCAGCAAGCCGCCGAAGCGCATGCTCAAGTTTTCGACTTTCAGGATCTCGCGGCTCATTTGCGCAGCTCCATGTGCGGGCGTTGCATAGGCAGCAGACCTTGAGGACGCCAGATCATCATCAGCACCATCAAGGCGCCGAACATCAACATGCGGTATTCGCTGAATTCACGCATCATTTCAGGCAACAGGATCATCACGATTGCCGCCAGGATCACACCCAGCTGCGAGCCCATCCCACCCAGCACCACGATGGCGAGGATGATCGCCGACTCGATGAAGGTGAAGGATTCCGGCGTCACCAGGCCCTGACGGGCAGCAAAGAAGCTACCGGCGAAACCGGCGAAGGCGGCACCGAGGGTGAAAGCCGAAAGCTTGATCACGGTCGGGTTCAGACCCAGGGCACGGCAGGCGATCTCGTCTTCACGCAGCGCTTCCCACGCACGGCCGATAGGCATGCGCAGCAGGCGGTTGATGACGAACAGCGCAGCCAGGGCCAGCAACAGCGCAACCAGGTAGAGGAAAATCACCTTGTTGATCGAGTTGTAGGGCAGTCCGAAGTACTCGTGGAAGGTCTGCAGACCTTCGGCGGCTTTGCGTTCGAAGGTCAGGCCGAAGAACGTCGGCTTCTCGATATTGCTGATGCCGTTCGGGCCGCCGGTGATGTCGGTCAGGTTGCGCAGGAACAGACGGATGATCTCGCCGAAACCCAGGGTCACGATTGCCAGGTAGTCACCGCGCAAGCGCAGCACCGGGAAACCCAGCAGGAAACCGAAGGTGGCGGCCATCATCCCGGCAATTGGCAGGCAGATCCAGAAGCTCAAGCCGAAGTAATGGGACAGCAGCGCGTAGCTGTAGGCGCCGACGGCATAGAAGCCGACGTAACCCAGGTCCAGCAGACCGGCCAGCCCTACCACGATGTTCAGGCCCAGGCCCAGCATCACGTAGATCAGGATCAGGGTGGCGATGTCCACCGCACCGCGAGAGCCGAAAAACGGCCAGACCAACGCGATGACGATCAGGGCCAGGATGATCCAGCGCTGGGTAGTCGGCAGGGTCAGGAAGTTGCTGGCCTTGGCCGGGACTATCGGCAGGCCGGGCGAGGCCTTCCAGGCGGCGCTGATCTGCGTGCTGAACAGCACCCGCAGGAACATCAGCACCGAACACGCGGCGATGGTCGCCAGGATGGCGGGGCTGGTGCCGTGCACTTCAAGATCGATGCCCACGATGGTCAGTTTCAGGCCGAGTACCGGGTACGCGACCGCCCAGACCAACAGCGCGCTGAAGAGCGCCGATTTAAGATGTTTAGTCATACCTTCTCAACCTCCGGACGGCCCAGGATGCCGGTCGGCCGGAACAGCAGCACCAGAACCAACAAGCCGAACGCCACGACGTCCTTGTATTGATCGCCGAAGATGTCGGCACCAAAGGCTTCCGCCACGCCCAGCACCAGCCCGCCGAGCATGGCTCCGGGGATGCTGCCGATGCCGCCCAGTACCGCGGCGGTGAAGGCCTTCAGGCCCACGAGGAAACCGGCGTTGGGGTTGATCACACCGTATTGCATGCTCAACAGCACGGCGGCGATGGCCGCCAGGGCCGCGCCGATGACGAAGGTCAGGGCAATGATGTTGTTGGTGTTGATGCCCAGCAGGTTGGCCATCTTGATGTCCTCGGCGCAGGCGCGGCAGGCGCGGCCCAGGCGGGAACGGGAGATGAACAGCGTCAGGCCGAGCATGGCGACCAGGGTCACCACGAACACCACGATTTGCATGTAGGAAATCAGCACTTCCTGTGCCCCCCCTGGCCCGAAGGTAAAGTTACCCGGAATCAGGTTGGGAATGGATTTGTCCTTGGAGTCTTGCGACAGCAGAACGGTGTTCTGCAGGAAGATCGACATGCCGATGGCCGAAATCAGCGGGATCAGACGGTTGCTGCCGCGCAAGGGGCGGTAGGCGATCCGTTCGATGCTGTAGCCATAGGAACTGGTCACCACGATGCTCGCGATGAACGCCGCGGTCATTAACAGCGGGACACTGTCGAGTCCCATCATGGCCAGCCCGGCGATGGCGATGAACGCCACGTAGGAGCCGATCATGTACACCTCGCCGTGGGCGAAGTTGATCATTCCAATGATGCCGTAAACCATCGTATAGCCGATGGCGATCAGGGCATACGTGCTGCCAACGGTCAGGCCGTTAACCAGCTGTTGGAAGAAGTGATAGATGTCAGGCATTACAGCGCTCCTAAAAACCTGATACGCATTTCACTGGTGGAGTCATTTTCCCGCCCGGCCCCGTGGATCTGCATCCACTTCGAGCACGAGGTTTGCCAGCGAACCGCTGATGACGGTTTTGAGATTTTCAGGTGGGGAGACTGGCGGATCACGCCAGCGCGGCCCAATACATTTAAAACAAAGCCCACGGCACGCCGTGGGCTTTATTGGCAGTCAGTCAGGCCAGGCCTTACTGAGGCGAAGCTTCGGTTTTAGGTTTGCCGAAATGCCACTGGTAAACCACAAACTTGAAGTCCTTCAGGTCGCCCTTGTCGTCGAAGCTCAGGTCACCGGTCGGAGTCTTGAAAGTACCGGCGTGGATGGCTTCAGCCACTTTTTCCGGGTCTTCGCTCTTGGTTTCGGTGATGGCCTGGGCAATCACTTGAACGGCCGAGTAGGACGGGAACACGAACGGACCGCTCGGGTCTTCCTTCTTGGCTTTGAACGCGTCAGCCAGGGCGATGTTGGCCGGATCCTGGTCGAAGGATTTCGGCAGGGTCACCAGCAAACCTTCGGAAGCTTCCTTGGCGATCTGCGAGATCGAGTCGTTACCCACGCCTTCCGGACCCATGAACTTGGCGTTCAGGCCTTTTTCCTGGGATTGACGCAGGATCAGGCCCAGCTCCGGGTGGTAGCCGCCGTAGTAGACGAAGTCGACGTTGGCTTGCTTGAGCTTGGCGATCATCGAGGAGAAGTCTTTGTCGCCGGCGTTCACGCCTTCGAACACGGCGACTTTCACGCCTTTCTTCTCAAGGGTCGTTTTCACGGCACTGGCGATACCTTCGCCGTATTGCTGCTTGTCGTGCAGGACGGCAACGACTTTCGGCTTGACGTGGTCGGCAATGTAGTTGCCCGCGGCAGGGCCCTGGGCGCTGTCCAGGCCGATGGTGCGGAAGATCATCTTGTAGCCGCGAGCGGTGATGTCCGGGCTGGTGGCGGCTGGCGTGATCATGATCACGCCTTCGTCTTCATAGATGTCCGAAGCCGGTTGGGTGGAGCTGGAGCACAGGTGGCCGACCACGAACTTGACGCCGTCGTTGACGACTTTGTTCGCCACCGCGACCGCTTGTTTTGGATCACAGGCGTCATCGTATTCAACGGCAACCAGTTGCTTGCCGTTGACGCCGCCCTTGGCGTTGATCTGCTCGATGGCCATTTTGGAGCCACTGAATTGCATGTCGCCGTACTGGGCTACGGGGCCGGTCTTTGGGCCGGCGATGCCGATCTTGATGGTGTCGGCGGCGAACGAATGGCTGGCAACCCCGGCCAGAACCATAGCGGCAAACAGTTTGGAAATCTGCTTAGTAGCCTTAGTCATAGTGCTCCACTCATGCTGTTGTAGTTTTTATAGTCCTGGCGCCGAAGCAGCAGAACCGGGTCAGATATCTTGGATATCCTCGCGGAAAATGCCCCCGGCAACTGTACCGGTACAGTGTAGAGCGCCGATTGTTGGCAAGGGAAGCTGGCGCTTGGGGGCAAAACCTGAGGGTGTCGCTTAATTGAAAGAAAAAGACAGAATGGCGGCGGGGTTCGTCCGGACAAATCGGCAATCCCTGGCTTTCCTGCGCTTTCCAATCGGTACTCCAATTGCTACCGGGTTTTTCTGCCAGACCACCGACGTTATCATTCGCGCCGATTTCTTTTCCGGACAGCTCCCATGAATCAAGAACCTAGCACCCTCTATGCCAAACTGCTTGGTGAAACCGCATCCATCACCTGGAAGGAGCTGGAGCCGTTCTTTGCCAAGGGTGCCCTATTGTGGGTCGACCCGGCCCTGGATCTGATCGCCGCGGCCGAGGCCGTTGCCCAGGACGAAGGTACCAAAGTCGCCGCCTGGCTGGCTGCCGACCAGTTGGCCAAGCTGTCTGAAACGCGGGCGCTGGACTTTTTCGAACGCGATCCGCAGCTATGGGCGGTGGTGGTTTCACCGTGGATTATGGTCCAGGAAAGGGCATCGGTTTGATGCCTGCACCAAGTTGGTTCGTATTTTCTGCGGAGTAAAAGTGTGTAGGTGAGTAGCGTGATGGCATCCTGCCGTGGTGAAACGCCACAGCAGAGGGTGACGTATACGTAACGGGAACAGTTTATTGGGCAGCCGTTGGGCTGCTTAATTGTTTCTGAATGTTGATTTTGTGTTTTGGTCCAAGGCCGCCAATCGCGAGCAGGCTCGCTCCCACAGTGAACCGCGTTTCTCAGAAAGAACGCGATTAATGTGGGAGCGAGCCTGCTCGCGATTGGCGCGACGCGGTCCTGCGCCTGCCTCAATAAGTCTTGCCCGTATGGTTATTCAGGGAAATAACCTTGGTCTTGCCGATGCGGTGACGGTAGATCTCACGCAAATACTTGATCGCCTTTTTCACGCAGTCGCGGGACAGGCGGATGTCGTTGATCGAGACAAACTTGTCTTTGTCGCTGATCAGCTCGCGGTATTTCTTCTCGTACATCGGCTTGATCGCGTACCAGTTGGTGTCGAGGATCTTCGCCGGGTTTTCGAACTCGTTGAGCAGATCGTCGATGCGCTCTTCGTCGAAGTCTTCGTTGATGATGAAGTCCAGGATCGAGTTGTCCAGGGTGTCATCGAAGCGATACGGGGTGCGGGCAAAACAGCGCTTGATGAACGCCACGATCAGGGTCAGGAAGTCATCCGACAGGCAGGGGCTCTTGGCGATCAGGGTGGTCAGCGACAGGTTGGCCGAGGCACCGATCACCAGCGCGTAACGCTTGAGGGTGGTGTTGGGGAACAGGCTGTTGAGGTGGGTCTTGAGCCGGTTCAGGTCCATGTAGGACAGCTTGTAGTCCTTGGGCAACGAGACGATCGACACCACCGACGAGCAGTTCTTGAAGAAGTGCAGGTCATGCAGGGCCGCGGCGTCGTAGCCGGAATTCTTGTACTGCTCCAGCGAGGCGCGGTAGCGCTTGGATTCGATCGGCAACAGGCTGATGCCTTCGATGGCCTGGGTGACTTTGTTGAAGTGCGGCAGGTCGATGGAGCGGAAGAACAGGTCGTCGATGTTCAGGCGCGGCGGCTCCTTCTCGAACACCTTGAACTTGTCGCCGCTGGGCGCTGGGGTTTCCGGAACGACGGACTCGGCGTAGGCAATCGCCACCGGGCCGGCCAGGCTCATGAACAGGTCGTTGGCGTCCAGGCGAATGGTTTCGCCAATGTCGATGCCGGCACGACGGAAGTAGTTCTGGTCGTAGTCGGTGGTCACCGCCTGGGCGGTCAGGATGTTGAAGATCTGCTGGGAGATGTACTGGTTGGCGTGCTTCTCCATGGCATTGACATCGATGTTCTGGATGTTGCCGTCATCGCTCTCTTCGGCGTAGCGCATGATGTCGTTGGAGATCAGCATCATCGCGTTCCAGGGGCGGATGCGGCCCATCACGCTGGCTTCGCTGCTGTCTTCGTTGGCGAAGTTGTACGAGAAATCCCATTCTTCCGACAGGTACTTGCACAGCAGGCGTCCGGCGTTGATGTGCAGCGCCTCGGACATTTCGCTGCGGTGATCGGAAATATTCGGCAGTACGCAAATGCCGCTGGTGAAGATCGGCTCGAAGACGAAGGAATGACCGCTCTTGCTGTCGTGTTCGTCCATCGGCTTGGTGTCGAACGTCTTGTTCATGTACGAGTACTGCTGAGCCAGGCCGAACTCCGAGGCCATGCCCGAACCGGTACCGCCACCGGCACTGAAGATCGAGAAGTACAGGCGCGACTGGTTGGCCTTGATGCCGCAGCTGTCGATCAGGTACGAGTGGATCATTTTCCAGTCGGGGCTGGAGAAACGCTGGGTGTCCTTGTTCAGGATGATCTTGGCCAGGTACTGCCCCAGGATCGGTGCGTTACCAGCGCCGCCGGCATGGACTTCTGACAGGTCCATGATTTTCATTTTGCTGTAGTCGCGCAAAAAGCCGCTTTTTTCGCCTTTGCGCGAAAAACGGATGCGTCCGGCGATGTCCTTGTCCAGGTCGCCGAGCATCACCAACGGCTCGACCAAAAACACCGGCTTGCTCACCTTGCTGGTGCCCAGGCGCAAATTGTTGCGGATCCACTGCGCCGGGCTGTAACCCTTGTCGCTGTAGCCCTTGTCTTCGGCATTGAACTCGTTGAGGTAGAACTTGCGGGCGTTGTACACCAGCTCGGCTACGTCCAGGGCGATGTTGGAGCCACAGCGACCCAGGCCGATCAGGCATACGGACGGGAACTCCTGCTGATCGCGTTCGCTTTCGTCGTCCACCAGGTGCGGCGGGCGCGGGAACACGCTGTCACGCAGGCCGTCGAGGTTGTCGAGGATGCGGTCGGTGTTGGTTTCGGTGAAATACAGATACTGCTGAGTCGACAGGGAACGTGAGCGCCTCGGCGGCTTCGGGGTTTCAGGACCGTTGGCGGCCGGGCTCAACGTAAGATCGGATACTGCAGTGGCTGTTTTTTTAGAGGTCATTGTGCGCCATATGCCTGAACTGGTCGGTTCGATGACCACTGTCATCGAACCATCGCGGATGGGAGCTCGCGTCCTTGACGGCGCGAAGGTCGGCCCAAGCGTTCAGGGGGGGCAGCCTGAGCAGCGCTCGGGAAAATCTTTCCTGATAGGTTGAATCGGCCATCAGAAGGCGATCTTTAGTCGAAATAAGGCAAAATGATGTCAATTGCTTCAGGGAATTGACCATAGTCACTAAACACGCCGCCCGCCATGGCCGGGTATCAGTCATGCGAATGATTGGAGACAGCCTGCGCGCCGCTGTCTAGATTGCAGACTCCGGGTTCGGATGCCTCGCCGTGCCCCATAACAATAAAGAGACGGACCCATGCAGAACTCGACCCAAGCGGCGAATGCCTGGCGCATTCTGTTCCTGCTGTTCCTGGCCAACCTGTTCAACTTCTTTGACCGCACCATCCCGGCGATCATCATCGAGCCGATCCGTATGGAGTGGAGCCTCAGCGACTTCCAGATCGGCATCATCGGCACCGCCTTCACCATCGTTTACGCCATCGCCGGGCTGCCGCTGGGGCGCATGGCCGATACCGGTTCGCGCAGCAAGTTGATGGGCTGGGGCCTGGCGACCTGGAGCGGGCTGACGGCGGTCAATGGCTTGGTGGGCAGTTTCTGGGCGTTTCTGGTGGTACGCATGGGCGTGGGGATCGGCGAAGCCAGTTACGCGCCAGCGGCCAACTCGCTGATCGGCGACCTGTTTCCGGCCCACCGTCGGGCGCGGGCCATGGGCATCTTCATGCTCGGCCTGCCGATCGGTCTGCTGCTGGCGTTCTTCACCATCGGGGCGATGGTCAAGGCCTTCGACAGCTGGCGCGCGCCGTTCTTTATCGCGGCGGTGCCGGGGCTGGTGCTGGCGGTGTTTATGTTTTTCATCAAGGAGCCCAAGCGCGGCGCGGCGGAAGCGGTGCAGATCTCCCAGGAAAAAATCGACAAGCCGATCCGTCGGGTGCTGGCGATTCCTACTTTTCTGTGGCTGGTGTTGGCGGGGCTGTGTTTCAACTTCGCCACCTATGCCTGCAACTCGTTCCTGGTACCCATGTTACAGCGCTATTTCCTGATGCCGCTGCACGACGCGGCGGTTGCCACCGGGATCATGGTGGGCGTGACCGGGCTGTTCGGGTTGACCCTGGGCGGCTGGATTGCCGACAAGATTCATCAACGGGTGCCCAACGGACGCCTGCTGTTCGCCGCGTTCAGCCTGGTGATCTCCACGGCCACCACCGCTTGGGCGTTGTATGCCGGGCGGATTGAAATTGGTGTGTTCGTTGCGGTGTTCAGTGTCGGCTGGCTGTTTGCCTATACCTTTTATACGTGCGTATACACGGCGATCCAGGACGTAGTCGAACCGCGTCTGCGGGCCACGGCGATGGCGTTGTTCTTTGCCGGGTTGTATCTGTTGGGCGGAGGCATGGGGCCGGTGGTGGTGGGTGGCTTGTCTGACTACTTTGCCCATGCGGCCATGGCCGCGACCGGCGCCTCGCAGATGACCGAGGCGTTCAAGGCCATTGGTTTGCATGACGCGATGTTCCTGATTCCGGTGGCGCTGTTCCTGACCATGGTGTTCCTGTTCCTGGCGTCGCGCTGTTTCGTGCGCGATGCCAAGCGGATGAAGGATGGGATGAGTGGGGTGGCGCCGCTGGAGGGAGTGGTGGCGCCGGCTTGATAGCATCTGCGGGAGCAAGGCTTGTGTGGGAGCAAGGCTTGCCCGCGATGAAGGCGATGCGGTCGTTCAGAAAACCGAGGCGCCTGTTTCGCGAGCAAGCTTTGCTCCCACAGATCTCCCACCACAGGTTATTTGTGCATTCTGACTAGCGCGCCTTGTCATCCCGCCCACGCAACACGCGATTGGGCATCGCCACTGCCGCCGCCAGCCCCAACAACGACACCGCGGCGCTGATCAGCAACAAATGCCGGAACGTCGTCTGCAATTGCTGACGCAAGGCGTGTTGTGCTTCGCCGGGGGCAGCGTTCAATCCATCCAGCAAAACATTGCCGGAATGCCCTTCACCCAACGGCGACGAACCGGCGAGTTGGGCAACGTTTGAATCCTGCAGCAAGGCCAGCAGCAACGCCGACATCAGCGCCACGCCCACGGCGCCGCCGAGGGAGCGGAACAGGTTGGTGGTGCTGGTGGCGACCCCGATGTCCTGCTGTTGCACCGAGTTTTGCGACCCCACCAGCGAAGTCGGGAACTGCATGCCGGAGGCGATGCCGCTGAGCAGCATGAACAGGCTGCTGAGCCAGAACGCCTGGGGCGGGGTGAAGGCCATGCCGAGGATGGCAAACGGGAAGAGCAGGGCGCCGCTGAGGATCATCGGTTGGTAGTAGCCAGTGATCGAGGTACGGCGTCCGGCGAAATAAGCACCTATGGGCAACCCCATCGCCAGCGGCAACAAGTGCAACGCTGCGCTGTCGGCGCCAGCCCCGGTCACGCTCTGATAGCGCAACGGCACTAGCACGGTCAGGGAAATCGCCTGGAAACTGGTGAAAAACACCGTGCACCAGCACAACACCGCGTTGCGGTTGACGAACAGGTGCATCGGTAACAACGGTTCCCGGGCCCGGCGCTCCTGCCAGATGAATAATCCCAGCGCCACCACGGCGCAACCCAGCAGCCCCAGTACGTCGCGGCTGTGCCAGGCGTGGCCCTGGCCAACCTCGGTGATGCCTAGCAGCAGCGCGGTCAGGCCGATGATCAACAGCACGGTGCCCAGGTAATCGATGATCGGCTTACGGTGCGGCACCGGCAACCCGACGAGGGTGCGCCGGGCAATCAGCCAGGCCCCCAGGCCCAAGGGCAGGTTGATCAGGAACACCCAGCGCCACGACAGGTACTCGGTCATGTAGCCGCCCAATACCGGCCCCGCCACACTGGCCAGCGCATACATGCTGCTGAAATAGCCCTGATAACGGCCACGTTCGCGGGGCGGCACGATGTCGCCGATGATCGCCTGGCTCACCGAGATCATCCCGCCGGCGCCGATGCCCTGGAAAATGCGCGCCAGCACCAGTTGCTCCATGTTTTGCGCCAGCCCACAGAACAGTGAGGCCAGGGTGAACAGCCCCATGCCGAACAGCATCAACGGCCGCCGACCGTAGAGGTCACCGAGCTTGCCGTAGATCGGCACCGCCACGGTCATGGCGACCATGTAGCCGGAAATCACCCAGGCCAGCAGGCCGACATCACCCAATTGGGCGGAAATGGCCGGCATCGAGACGGCGACGATGGTTTGATCCAGTGCGCCGAGAAAAATCGCCAGCATCAGGGCCACCAGCACACTACGGATGGCAGGCTGTGGGGCTTGGGAGGTATGGAGTTGAGTCAAGGCAGAACCTGCGGGCATCACGCCTGGGGGGCGAATAGGACTGCCCGCAGTTTAAGTCGTTAGCCGGCTATTCGATAGCCTCGTAAGGAAGTCCGACGTAGTTTTCCGCGATGGTTTTTCGACCCGCCTCGGAGTCGACGAAATATTCCAGCTCCGCTTCGCTGATGCGCTGGTTGAAGGCGTCGTCGTCGAAGCGGTGCAGCATGGACGTCATCCACCAGGAGAAACGCTCGGCTTTCCACACCCGCCGCAGGCAAATGGCGGAATATTTTTCCAGCAAGTCCGTACGGCCGTCGCGATAGACCTTGAGCAGAATGTTGAACAGCGTGCTGACGTCGCTGGCCGCCAGGTTCAGCCCCTTGGCGCCGGTGGGCGGAACGATGTGGGCCGCGTCCCCCACCAGGAACATCCGTCCATACTGCATTGGCTCGACCACGAAGCTGCGCAGCGGCGCGATGCTTTTCTCGATGGAGGGACCTGTCACCAGTGCTTGGGCCAGGTCGGCTGGCAGGCGGTTTTTCAGTTCAGACCAGAAGCGCTCGTCCGGCCAATCGGCCACTTGCTCCTCGGCGGGCACTTGCAGGTAATAACGGGTGCGAGTCTTGGAACGCATGCTGCACAGGGCAAAACCACGTTCGTGACGGGCGTAGACCAACTCCTCGTGAACCGGTGGGGTGTCGGCCAGGATGCCGAGCCAGCCAAACGGGTAGACCCGCTCGAAGACCTTGAGTTTTTCCGCGGGGATCGACTGGCGCGCCACACCATGGAAACCGTCACAACCGGCAATGTAATCGCAGTCCAGGCGCCAGGTTTGCCCTTGGTGCTCGAAGGTCACGAAGGGGCTCTCGGTTTGCATGTCGTGGGGCTGGGCATTGCCGACCTGATAAAGCGTGCGGGCGCCGGCGGCTTCTCGGGCGGCCATCAGGTCGCGGGTGACTTCAGTCTGGCCGTAGATCATGACGTTTTTACCGCCAGTCAGCCCCTTCAGGTCGATGTGCACCCGACGGCCGTTGAGCGCCAGCTCAAAGCCGTCATGGGGCAGTCCCTCGGCGTCCATGCGCTGGCCGACGCCGGCCTGGCGCAGCAGTTGGGCCATGCCTTGCTCCAGCACACCGGCGCGGATGCGGCTCAGCACATAGTCCGGGGTCTGGCGTTCGAGGATCACCGTGTCAATTCCAGCGTTGTGCAACAACTGGCCGAGCAGCAGCCCAGAAGGGCCGGCACCGATAATGGCAACTTGGGTCTTGAGGGTTTTCATTGTTGTTATGACTCGCACGAAGCACCTGACCAGGGTCGGTGTTGATTGGGGTGCTTGCATTTTTCGCTTGCGGACCTGTCAATTGAAGGGGAAAACTGAGCCGATACCTGTACTTTCTACCAATCGGTGCGATTATCGCCCGCAACCCAGGCCGATCCTCGTGATGAAAAAAACAGACCTGCCTTCAATCCCGGTATTCAAGCTCTACGGCGAGAGCCAGGATTGGCCGACTCCGGACCTGCTGCACTGTGAAACCATTTCCAAGCGCAGCCGAGAGCACCAATGGGAGATCAAACCCCATCGGCACGCCGATCTCTGTCAGTTGTTGTTTGTCTTCAAGGGCCAGGCGGAGCTGGAAATCGAAGGCCAGCGCACACAGCTTGACGAGCCGGCGGTGCAGATCCTGCCGCCGTTGTCGGTGCATGGCTTCCGTTTTTCCGAGGATGTGCAGGGTTACGTGGTGACCCTGGCCGCACCGCTGGTGACGCACCTGCAATCGCAGCTGGGTCATTCGGTCAACGTGCTGGCCCAGGCCGAAAGCTACCCGGCCCTGGAAGATGCCGAGTACCTCAATAGCCTGTTCAGCGCCCTGCAGGCTGAATACGGTGGGCATCAGCCGGCCCGGGAAATGCTGATGCATGCCTTGGTCAGCGTGATCATGGTCTGGGTCAGTCGTCAGGTGATGCAGCGGCGCACGCAGGCCCAGCGCCCACAACGCGCGCGGGAGTACCTCAACGGGTTCATTCAGTTGGTGGAAGAAACCTATCGCCAGCATGTCAAGGTCGAAGACCTGGCCCATCGTCTGGGCATCTCCGTGTCGCACCTCAACGGCACCTGTCGGGAACTGGCGGGGCAGCCGGCCCTGCAGATCATGCATGAGCGCCAACTGCTGGAGGCCAAACGGCTGCTGACGTACACCGGCATGACGATCTACGAGATATCTGAAATGCTCGGCTTTTCCGACCCGACCAATTTCACCCGGTTGTTTCGCCGGCGGGTTGGCATCTCTCCCAAGGCATTCCGGGACCGGCTCAAGACCGATCAACCGGACGACTGAACACGCCTCAGCGCAAGGCGTTCAGGGTCGCGGTGTGAGGAATGCAGCGTTCGAAGTTGCAACTGGCGTATTCACGCGGCAACTGCCTGGTCTGTTCGACCCGATAGGCCGCCGTGCCATACAGCGCAAGCGTGGCGGTGCAGGTGATAAAAATGGCGAGGCGTCTTCTTGTTTTAATGTTCATGGCGATGACCTCTGAACGAATACCCGGGGGTACTACTTTCAGCATAGGTCAGCCGTAGCGGGTTGCCAGCCAGTCAGTGGTTTGATGTAACCGATATTCAGGACGCTGATAACCCTTTGTGGGAGCGGGCTTGCTCGCGAATGCGGTGGGTCAGCCCCCATTGATGTTGACTGTTGCACCGCTATCGCGAGCAGGCTCGCTCCCACAGGGAATTGGGGGTGCTTTGAACCAGGTTACTCCAGGTGTTCAGGCTTCATCGGGTCGCCCGGCTTGACGTCCAGTTGCTTGCGTACGTCTTCGAACATCTCGTCGTAGTACTTGTGCATCGAGCCGATGCTGGCGGTCTTGGGCAGGCCGTATTTCTGGGCGATGCGCGTGGCATGGCGGGCGAAGTCGAAGGCTTGGTCCTTGGCCAGGAAAAATTCTTCGTCCACGGGCTTGTCTTCAACGGTGCCATGCACCCGGAACGACATGCCCGTGCCCTCTTTTTTGTCCTGGTCGACCTTATAGTCGATGCACAGGTTATAGCTGAAATCATCCTTGTTCAGTGCATGGCGTTCCATGTGCAGGTGACCGGGTTCGAACATGGCCATAAACGACTCTCCTTGGAAGGCGTGGGTGTAGGGCAGACCGTGAATCTGCCCCGCAAGTTTCCTGTTATCGATAAGCGATGCCAAGTTGGGCCGTGCTGATGCGGGTGCCGGCGGTGCCTTGGACGATCGCTTCGATGTCCGAGAGTGAGCCGATCACCGCGACCTTGCCAGTGTTGCGGGCAAATTCGCAGGCGGCCTGGACTTTCGGCCCCATGGAACCGGCGGCGAACCCCAGCTTGTCCATTTCATCGGGGTGGGCCTGGGCAATGGCTTTCTGGGTCGGCTTGCCGAAATCGACGAACGCGGCGTTGACATCGGTGGCAATCACCAACAGATCGCTTTCCAGTTGTTCAGCCAGCAGCGCCGAGCACAAGTCTTTGTCGATCACCGCTTCCACGCCCCGTAGCTTGCCGTCGGCGTCGTACATCGTCGGGATACCACCCCCGCCAGCGCAGATCACGATGCTGCCTTTTTCCAGCAGCCACTTGATCGGGCGGATTTCGAAGATGCGCTTGGGGCGAGGGCTGGCGACCACGCGGCGGAACTTGTCACCATCCGGGGCGATGGACCAGCCTTTTTCAGCCGCGAGTTTTTCCGCCTCAGCCTTTGTGTAGACCGGGCCAATGGGCTTGGTGGGGTTCTGGAAGCCTGGGTCGTTGGCGTCCACTTCGACCTGGGTCAACAACGTGGCGAACGGCACTTCGAAGTCCAGCAGGTTGCCCAGTTCCTGTTCGATGATGTAACCGATCATGCCCTCGGTCTCGGCGCCGAGCACGTCCAGCGGATACGGCGAGACCGAGGTGTAGGCCGCGGCCTGCAGCGACAACAGGCCGACCTGGGGGCCATTGCCGTGGGCGATGACCAGCTCGTTGCCGGGGTGGATTTTGGCGATCTGTTCGGTCGCCGTGCGGATGTTGCTGCGTTGGTTGTCGGCGGTCATGGGTTCACCCCGACGCAGAAGGGCGTTGCCGCCCAGGGCTACGACGATGCGCATAATGCTGTCCTCTGACAGAGAAATAATGGACGACTCGGCCCCCTTGTGGGAGCTGGCCTGTGGGAGCATGGCTTGCCCGCGATGGCATCGCCTGGTCCATCAGCTACACCCAGGTGTCTGCATCGCGGGCAAGCCTTGCTCCCACAGTTCTGCTCCAGAACGCGCGAGTTGCCTGAGGTTCTAGATATCCGCCAGCGCCGACACCAGGATCGCCTTGATGGTATGCATGCGGTTTTCCGCTTGCTCGAAGGCGATGTTGGCCGGGGATTCGAACACCTCCTCGGTCACTTCCACGCCGTTGGCCAGGTTCGGATAGCGCGCGGCGATGTCCTTGCCGACCTTGGTTTCGCTGTTATGGAACGCCGGCAGGCAGTGCATGAATTTCACCCGCGGGTTGCCCGAGGCCTTCATCATTTGCGCGTTGACCTGGTAGGGCAGCAGTTGCTCGATGCGCTCGTCCCAGGCTTCCACCGGCTCGCCCATGGAGACCCAGATGTCAGTGTGGATGAAGTCCACACCCTTGACGGCTTCCTTCGGGTCCTCGGTGATGGTGATGCGTGCGCCGCTTTCGGCGGCGAAGGCCTGGCACTGGTCGATGAAATCCTGGTGCGGCCACAGGGCCTTTGGCGCACCGATGCGTACGTCCATGCCCAGTTTGGCGCCGATCATCAGCAGCGAATTGCCCATGTTATAGCGGGCATCGCCCAAGTAGGCGTAACTGATGTCGTGCAGCGGCTTGTCGCTGTGCTCGCGCATGGTCAGGGTGTCGGCGATCATTTGAGTGGGGTGGAATTCAGCGGTCAGGCCGTTGAACACCGGCACGCCGGCGAATTTGGCCAGCTCCTCGACGATCTCCTGCTCGAAGCCGCGATACTCGATGGCGTCGAACATCCGTCCCAGCACCCGGGCGGTGTCTTTCATGCTTTCCTTGTGGCCGATCTGCGACGACACCGGGTCGATGTAGGTGACGTGGGCACCCTGGTCATGGGCCGCGACTTCGAAGGCGCAGCGGGTGCGGGTCGAGGTTTTCTCGAAGATCAGCGCGATGTTCTTGCCCTTGAGGTGCGGTTGTTCGGTGCCGGTGTACTTGGCACGCTTGAGGTCGCGGGACAGGTCCAGCAGATAGTGCAGTTCGCGGTTGGTGTGGTGCATCAAGCTCAGCAGGCTGCGGTTGCGCATGTTGAAAGCCATGATTTGGATCTCCTTGGGTTTCGGTTATCCCCTGGGCCGGTATTGGGTAAATACCGGCCCAGGCTCAAAGGTCAGTAGTCGATCGGGTCGCGAATGATCGGGCAGGTCATGCAGTGACCACCGCCCCGGCCGCGGCCCAGTTCGCTGGCGCTGATGGTAATGACTTCCACCCCGGCCTTGCGCAGCAGGGTGTTGGTGTAGGTGTTGCGGTCGTAGCCGATCACCACGCCCGGTTCCAGGGCCACCACGTTATTGCCGTCGTCCCATTGTTCGCGTTCGGCGGCAAAGCTGTTGCCGCCGGTTTCCACCACCCGCAGCGCCGGCAGCTTGAGGGCCGTGGCGACGGTGTCGAGGAAGCTGCCTTCTTCGCGACGTATATCGATGCCGCCGGGCTTGCTCTCGTCTGGGCGCAGGGAGAAGGCGACGATCTGGCTCACCACTTCCGGGAAAACCGTCACCAGGTCGCGATCGCAGAAGCTGAACACGGTGTCCAGGTGCATGGCGGCGCGGGATTTCGGCAAGCCGGCGACGATCACCCGTTCCACGGCCTTGTGCTTGAACAGGTTCAGCGCCAGTTGACCGATGGCCTGGCGCGACGAGCGTTCGCCCATGCCAATCAGCACGACGCCGTTGCCAATGGGCATCACGTCGCCGCCTTCGAGGGTCGCGTTGCCGTGATCCTGGTCCGGGTCGCCGTACCAGATCTGGAAGTCAGCCTGGGTGAACTCCGGGTGGAACTTGTAGATGGCGCTCGCCAGCAGGGTTTCCTGGCGGCGTGCCGGCCAGTACATCGGGTTCAGGGTCACGCCGCCGTAGATCCAGCAAGTGGTGTCGCGGGTGAACTGGGTGTTGGGCAGCGGCGGCAGGATGAAACTTGAGTGCCCGAGAAAGTCGCGGAACATCTGGATGGTTTTGCCGCCGAAGCTGTCCGGCAGGTCATCGGCCGAGACGCCGCCGATCAGGAATTCGGCGATATGGCGTGGCTCCAGGCTGCGCAGCCAGGAACCGACTTCATTCACCAGGCCCAGGCCCACCGAGTTGGCGGTGATCTTGCGCTGCAGGATCCAGTCCAGGGCTTCGGGGATGGCGACGATGTCGGTCAGCAGGTTGTGCATTTCCAGCACGTCGATGTCACGCTCGCGCATCTTGGTGACGAAATCGAAATGATCGCGCTTGGCCTGGTTGACCCAGATCACGTCGTCGAAAAGCAGCTCGTCGCAGTTGTTCGGGGTCAGCCGCTGATGGGCCAGGCCTGGGGAACACACCATGACTTTACGTAATTTACCGGCTTCGGAATGAACGCCGTATTTCACTTTTTCCGTGGTCATTACAAATCCTCCAGTTAAGACAATCAGCCAGCTACAAGGTCAGGAAGCCGTCGTAGAGCCCATAGGCGGCCACCAGGGCGCCTGCGATCACTGCGGCGAAAATCAGCTTCTCGACAGAGGTGAAAATCGGTTTGCCCAGCTCGCGCTTGGCCTTGGCGAACAGGATCGCGCCGGGGGCGTAGAGCAGGGCGGAGAGCAGCAGGTATTTGATCCCGCCGGCATACAGCAGCCACACCGCGTAGATCAGGGCGATAGCCGCCACGGTCAGATCCTTGCGGCGGTCGGCCAGGGCGTTTTCGTAGGTCTCGCCGCGTACCGCCAACAGCACGGCGTAAGCCGCCGACCACAGGTAGGGCACCAGGATCATCGAGGTGGCGAGGTAGATCAGTGACAGGTAAGTGCTGGCCGAGAACAAAGTGATGATCAGGAACAGCTGGACCATCGCATTGGTCAGCCACAGGGCGTTGGCCGGTACGTGGTTGGCGTTCTCCCGGCGCAGGAACTCGGGCATGGTGTGGTCCTTGGCCGCAGCGAACATGATCTCGGCGCACAGCAGCACCCAGGACAGCAGGGCACCGAGCAGCGAGATGATCAGGCCGACGCTGATCAGTACCGCGCCCCAATGGCCGACGACGTGCTCCAGCACGGCGGCCATGGACGGGTTCTGCAACTTTGCAAGTTCAGGCTGGGTCATGATGCCCAGGGACAGCACGTTCACCAGTACCAGGAACAGCAGCACGGTGATGAAACCGATCACGGTCGCCTTGCCTACGTCTGTGCGTTTCTCGGCACGGGCGGAAAATATGCTTGCCCCTTCAATGCCGATGAACACCCACACGGTGACCAGCATCATGTTGCGCACCTGATTCATCACGCTGCCCAGGTCCGGGTTCTTCAAGCCCCAGATATCGGCGGTGAAGATATCGAGCCTGAAGGCGAACACCGCGATCAGCACGAACAGCAACAGCGGCACCACCTTGGCGATGGTGGTCACCAAGTTGATGAACGCCGCTTCTCTGATGCCCCGCAGGACCAGCCAATGCACCGCCCAGAGCAGCACTGATGCACCGATCACCGCCGCGACGGTATTACCCTCGCCAAACACCGGGAAGAAGTAGCCCAGGGTGCTGAACAACAGCACGAAGTAACCGACGTTGCCCAGCCAGGCGCTGATCCAGTAACCCCAGGCCGAGGAGAAGCCCATGTAGTCACCGAACCCGGCCTTGGCATAGGCATATACACCGCCGTCCAGATCGGGTTTACGGTTGGCCAGGGTCTGGAATACGAAAGCCAGGGTCAGCATGCCGACGGCGGTAATGGCCCAGCCGATGAGCACGGCGCCGACATCGGCACTGGCCGCCATATTTTGCGGCAAGGAAAAGATTCCGCCGCCGATCATCGAACCGACGACCAGGGCGACCAGTGCACCCAATCGAAGTTTTGCGGGGGTATCAGACATTTGCGAGACTCCAGCGCAGGAGAAGAGAATCAACAGACTAAGTCGATTTGAAAGTTGAATAGCTGATCTGGATCAGTGCATGACAACATTCCATTGTTAATGAAGGCGTTAACGGCGTCCGTAGGCGTCTGTAGTTGTGCGAAAGGCCCACTCTATGGGGCGTTCGGCAGGGGAATATAAAGTTTCCTTCCCTCGGGATTATTCACGCTAGTTGATTTTCAATGAGTCGCAACTATTTTGTAGGCTGCTGACATGACAAAAATAATCTTGCCACATGGACTTTTTAATTGATGCCATTGGACAATGGTCGGTCCATAAGTATTTGGACTTTTCGTGGATGGCGTTATTCAAAAACGTTATGTCGCTTTATTTACTTATTTAAATAGTGAGAGAACATGCCGCAGCCCATCGAAAAGTTACCCCTCGGCGCCCTGATCGCATTGGTGGTGGGGTCGATGATCGGTGGAGGGATCTTTTCCCTGCCGCAAAACATGGCGGCTCGGGCGGATGTCGGAGCGGTGCTCATTGGCTGGGCCATTACCGCCGTCGGCATGCTGACCCTGGCCTTTGTGTTCCAGACCCTGGTCAATCGCAAGCCGGAACTGGACTCGGGCGTGTATGCCTATGCCAAGGCCGGGTTCGGTGACTACATGGGTTTTTCGTCCGCCTGGGGGTACTGGATCAGCGCCTGGATGGGCAACGTCGGTTACTTCGTGCTGCTGTTCAGTACCTTGGGCTATTTCTTCCCGGTGTTCGGCCAAGGCAATACGCCGGTGGCCATCGGCTGTGCATCGTTGCTGCTGTGGGCGGTGCATTTCCTGGTGCTGCGGGGCATCAGAGAAGCGGCGTTCATCAACCTGGTGACCACCGTGGCCAAGATCGTGCCGCTGTTGATGTTCGTTGTAATGGCCGGGGTGGCCTTCGAGGCCGAGATTTTCACCCGCGATATCTGGGGCACACTGAGCCCGGACCTGGGCAGTGTGATGGACCAGGTCCGGCACATGATGCTGGTCACGGTGTTCGTGTTCATCGGTATCGAAGGCGCCAGTGTGTATTCGGCGCGGGCAGAAAAACGCGCGGACGTAGGGCGTGCGACAGTGATCGGATTCCTCGGGGTGTTGGCGTTGCTGGTGCTGGTGAATGTGCTGTCCCTGGGGGTCATGAGCCAGCCTGAACTGGCGCAGTTGCAGAACCCATCCTTGGCCGGCGTCCTGGAGCATATCGTCGGGCCGTGGGGCGCGTTGCTGATCAGTGTGGGACTGGCGGTGTCACTGCTCGGCGCGCTGCTGTCCTGGGCGTTGTTGTGCGCGGAAATTCTTTACGCCACCGCCCGGGACAAGACCATGCCGGCGTTCCTGACCAGGGAAAACGCCAACCATGCGCCGGTCAATGCGCTGTGGCTGACCAATGGCATGATCCAGCTGTTTTTGTTGATCACGCTGTTTTCCGCCGGTACCTACACCAGCCTGATCTATCTCGCCTCGTCGATGATTCTGGTGCCGTATCTGTGGTCGGCAGCCTATGCGGTGCTGCTGTGCGCCCGTGGGGAAACCTATGAACAGGCCTCGGCTCGGCGCATGAAAGACCTGTGCATCGGTGGCGTTGCCCTGTGCTACGCGGTGTGGTTGTTGTATGCCGGTGGCGTGAAATACCTGCTGTTGTCGGCGCTGTTGTATGCGCCCGGGGTGATCCTGTTCGCCCAGGCCAAGCGAGAGCAGGGGCAGCCCTTGTTCACTCACGTTGAGAAGGGGGTCTTTGCCTGTGTGATGGCCGGGGCGGGCATGGCGGCTTATGGGTTGTACAGTGGGTTTTTGGCGCTTTGAGGCGAAGGTCAGCTTTTTGGGGGCGTTGAGGGATTTATGTGGGAGCAAGTCTTGCTCCCACATAAATCCCCTCGCCACAACGGACGGTCGTCACCACCGGGCCCGATGCGCGCCCAACTCCGCCGCCGGCAAGGTCCATTGCAGTGGTGTTCCGGTGATTTTCAAGGGCACCTGCAGGCGATGGGCCGGTCCCCACGGCGTCTGTTCGACCACCAGTCCCTGATCATCCTCGGCCTCGGCCCGCAATGAGGTCGGATCCCCCGCGCCACGTTCGATTAACAGCTTCGCCGTGCGCGCCAGTGACAAGCGTGCCGAGCCGCCCTGGCCGCTCATCAATCGTCGGGACAGCAACACAATCGCGCTGGCGGCCATCAGGTATCCGGTGCCGTGGTCCAGGGCCTGCACCGGCAGCGGGGTTGGCTTGTCTGTGTGTTTCCAGCCCATGCCGGCTTCGGCGATGCCGCTGCTCATTTGCACCAGGCTGTCGAAGCCGCGCCGGTTCTGCCAGGGGCCGCTCCAGCCGTAGGCGTTGAGGCTGACATCGATCAGACCAGGGGCGATTCGCTGGCGTTGTTCGGCACCGTAGCCCAAACGTTCCAGGGCGTCGGCGCGGTAGCCATGCAGGAGGATGTCGGTGTCCTTGAGCAGAGCCTCGAAAGCCACGCGATCTTCAGCTCGGTGCAAATCCAGGCGGGCGCAGCGTTTGCCGAGGGTGACTTCCGGCACCACGCCGGGCTCGTTCCAGCTCGGTGGGTCGATGCGCAGCACGTCGGCTCCCAGGCCTGCGAGGAAACGGCTAGCGATAGGGCCTGCCAGGACGCGGGTCAGATCCAGTACCTTGAGGCCCGCCAGTGGCTGGGTCACGGAGCCGAGCCAAGGCTTGCGCTGCTCTCCAGTCGTGTCACTCAGGTGCACCAGCGGCTCGGCATTGACTGCCAGGCCTTGAGGGTGGGTTTGCCACGCTTGCCATGAACGCATCTCGGCGGCGCAACCGCCCGCCTCGACCACCGCCTGCTCCAGCTCGGCCTTGTTCCAGCGGGCCACCCTGGCCGCCATGTCGGCGCGGTCGGTGCAGGTGCCGAGGACTTTTTCCGCGGCAAGGCGATGATGCGGCGCATTGGTGTGCAGGCGAATCCAGCCGTCGGTGGTTGGGTAGTCGCCGGCTACCGGATCCCACATCGGCGGTACGCTCCAGCCGATGGGGCGCAGGGAGGTGGAGAACCAGAACGACGCCAGCCGTCGGTCGACCTCCAGGGCCGGCAGACGGCCGGTTTGCTGGTGGATGAGCTCGGCGGCGGCTTGGCCGGCTGCGGCAATACTGGCGCAGGCCAGCTCCGTGACGGCGAACGCCGACGGCAGGGCACCGACGCCGGTGAAGGTGATCGGGGTCGTGGGCAAACCAAGCGCGGCTTGCATGGACGTGAGCAGATCTGACATCGAAAGCCCTCCGGAACGAGAGGGCGATCATAGTTCAAAATCGCGTTGGGGGCCGCTTTGCGGCCCAGCGGGAGCAAGCTCCCGCACTTGTTCCGGGCGGAACCAGATCCACAGGTTACCCAGGACCATGCCGGCCAAGGCCAGATACACCGGCCAGCCGTGGTCGAGCATCACCAGCATCAGCCCGGCGCAGAACAGCATGCTGGCGGTGGCACCGACCTTGGTCCGGCGCGGGATGACCTTGCCGTTGCGCCAGTTGTGCAGCATCGGCCCGAACAGCCGGTGATTTTCCAGCCAGGCGCTCAGTCGCGGTGAACTGCGGGTGGCGGCCCAGGCTGCCAACAGGATGAACTCGGTGGTCGGCAGGCCGGGCACGACGATGGCGACCAGGCCGATGGCCAGGCTGGTGTAGGCGAGCAGGGCGAAGAGTAGTTGGGCGGTTTTCGAGGCTGGACAGTTCATGAACTTCTTTCAGGCCTACGCATTTCCTTGTGGGAGCGAGCCTGCTCGCGATAGCTGTGTGCCAGGCGCCATCATTGGAGGCTGACACACAGCTATCGCGAGCAGGCTCGCTCCCACAGGCAGTGGTGGTGAATTTCAGGCCAGTTCAGCTTCATAGGCGTGCTCGAGCAACACCGTAAACCGATTGAAGGCATCCAGCGCGCCTTTGTCCGCTTCGGCTTCCTGCTGTTCAGTGAAGGCCAGGCCGTCGAGGGTGCGGATGAAGGTTTTCCAGCCTTCAGCACGACCGCCGGCAGGTTCTGCCAGGTGCCGAGCGCCGAAGGTTTCGCTCAGGCCCAGGCCGACGGCGCGCTTGATCAAAAATGCAGCACCGAGCTTGGAGCCTTCGGAGACAAACAGCCAACCCAGGGCCTCGGCCTGGGTCGGATTTTTTACCGCGCCGGCTACTGGCGCGGGGACGTCGGTGTCCAGGTCCGCAAGATCCGCCTTGGCCGCTTCTGCCCGGCAACGGGCCGGCAGGTCGGGGATCAGGGTGGACAGTTCGGCGTCGTTGTACAGCGCCACCAGTTCCGATTGGAACAGGTACTGGGCCACGACGAAGCGGGCGAAGTTGGCCTTGGTTTCGAACGGGGCGTGGGCCTTGACCAGTGCATCGAGCCTGCTGTGGGGCTCGTGGGTGATCTGGTTCAAGCGTTGGGAGCGTAAAACGGGGTGTTGGGTAGTCATGAAAAACTCCTTCGAATGAGCACATTGTGGCGAGGGGCTGTGGGAGCAAAGCTTGCTCGCGAACAGGCGCCTCGATTCCTGGAAGACCGCATCACCTTCATCGCGGGCAAGCCTTGCTCCCACATGACGCTCCTCGCCACAGGTATTTGTTTTGCCTGGCAAGCGAGTCAGATATCCCAGATCAGATTGACCGCGAAATTACGCCCGGGCTGGGTCAGACGGTCGAGGTTGGCGGGGCTCAGCACCGCTGCTTCGCCAACGCTGTCGTAGCCACGCACGTCATCCCACAGCCAGTACTTCTTGTCGGTGAGGTTGTAGAGACCACCGCTGACGGTGACGTCGTGGGTCACCTTGTAGAAACCGGTCAGGTCGAGGATGCCGAAGCCCGGGGTCTTGAACTGGCTGCTGACGCCATCGGGCGAGTTGAAGTTGCTGTCGTCGACGCGGTCTTTTTTCTTGACCAGGGTCCAGCTGAGCAACGTGCCGAACCGGTCCTGCTCGTAACCCAGGCCGAACACGCCGGTGAGCGGGTTGACGCTGTTGATCGGCTCGCCTGTGTCGTTATTGCGACCGTAGGCATAGGCCACCGAGCCTTGGGTGTACAGGCCTTGCGGTGCGCCGAACAGATCCAGGTTCAGGCGTCCCTTGACCTCGGCGCCCTTGATGATGGCGTGCTTGATGTTGTTGCTCTGGAAGGTCAGCGCATCGGCCCCGGGCGTGATCGCATCTTCGTTGATGAAGTCGCGATACTTGTTGTAGAACACCGCCACATCGAACGAACCGGAGTCGAAACGGCCCCGCAGGCCAGTCTCATAGCTTTTGCTTTTTTCCGGTTCCAGATCGGGGTTGGGTTCCACGCTGTAGCCGGCGCCGGGATTGTCAAAGCGACCATACAGCGCCTTGGCGGTTGGCGTGCGGAAGCCTTCGGCGTACTGGCCGTACCAGGTGTACTGGTCGCTCAGGGCGTAGGTCAGGCCGAATTTGGGCGAGACGCGATGCCAGGTCTTGTTCTTGTCGCTGACTTGACCACCGCTGGTGGGGTCCACGGTGTTGAGGAATGCCTCGGTCAGGTGAGGCTTGAGCCGCGTGTAGTCGTAACGCAGGGCCGGCGTGAAAGTCCATCGGTTCCAACGGATCTGATCCTGGGCGAACAGGCTGTAGGTGTTGATGGTCGGGTCCGGGAAGTCGCTGGCTTTTTCCAGCACGTCCCGGGTGCTGATGGCACCGACGGCTGAGCAACCCACGCCGACGGCCAGACAGACGCCATTGCCACTGCGCGAACCGGTGACTTTCTGCTGCTTGATCGTGGTGCCGTAGGTCAGCGCGTGATCGGTGTCGGCGAGGCTGAAGGCCTTGTCCAACTGGGCGTCGAGAACCCACTGTTTTTCTTCGTAGAGGGTCTCTCGTGTGCGTAGCACCTGGCGGGTGATGGGGAAGTAAAACTCGGCGGTGCTCTGGTCGGTCTTGGCGATCTGGTGGTTCAGGCTCCACTTCACGTGGTCGGCCAGCAGGCTGTCGAGGGCGAAGCTGTGCTCCAGGCCGAAGCGTTCGCGGCTGATGGTGTCGTTACCGGTGCGCCACTGATACATGCCGCCGGGCAATACAAAGTCAGGAATTGCCGGCTGGCCGTCGGAGTAGGGGCCGCCATAGGCACTTTTCAGATCGGTGTCCCGGTCATCCTTGTACTTCTCGTAGACCAGGCCCAGGCGCGAATCATCGTTGTAGTTCCAGCCGAGCTTGGCCAGCACATTGTGGGTGCGCACGTCTTCAGGGTTGGCCGCGGTGCGGTCCAGGCCGGTGCCGTTGTTATTGCCATAGGATTGGGTTTCATGACCGTCGCGCTGGCTGTAATGCAACAGGCCGTCGAACGGCCCACTGCGACCTGCGAGGGTGGCGGATTTGAGCCAGCTTTCGTCGGCGGAGCTGTAGCCGGTCTTCAGGCGGGCGCCGACGTCGTTACCCGGTTTGATGATGTCGTCCGGATCAAGGGTGAAATAACTGACGGCGCCGCCGATGGCATTGCTGCCGTACAGCACCGAGGCCGGGCCGCGGAGGATCTCCACGCGCTTGACGATTTCCGGGTCCACGTAATTGCGCTGGGTCTTGGCGTACGGGCCGTTGAAGAAACCCCCGGGAATTTCCACACCGTCGACCTGCGTCAGCACCCGGTTGCCGTCGATTCCGCGAATATTGTAGCCGCTGATGCCGCCGCGCTGGCCTGCCCCACCCACTGAAACGCCGGGTTCATAGCGCACCAGATCCTTGAGGGTGTTGACGTTGTTGCGGTCCAGTTCCTGCCGGTCGTAGACGCTGACGCTGCTGGGTACGCTGACGATGTCCTGTTCCTGGCGTGTGGCGCTGATCGTCACCTGTTGCAGGTTCAGTACGCTGCTGGTGCTGTGCTTTTGCAGAACAATGCTGGTGTTGCCCAGTTTGCGGTAGCTCAGGTTGGTCCCCACCAACAGGCGCTCCAGGGCTTTTTCCGCTGGCAGCGAGCCGTTGACGCCAGGCGACGCGACGCCTTCGGCCAGTTCTGCGGGCAAGCCGACCTGCCAGCCCGTGACGGCGGTGAACGCATTCAGTGCCGAGACCAGCGGTTGCTGGGCAATGGCAAAAGTGTAATCACCAAGATTGCGCGCAGGCGGCTGCACGGTGGTGGCGGCGAGGGCGGTCGGCGCGGTGCCGGCGATCAGGATGGCGGCGGTCAGCAATGACAGCGTGCACGCAGGGGCAAGGGACCGGCGGGTAAGGCGAGAGGACATCGATAGCGCTCCGTGTCGCATCTGTTATAGGTGCAGATGATGTCGCTGGATGCGAATCAATTGCATTGGCTATAACGAGACGAACCAGCGAAGCCTATCGAGTAAAAATAATTCTCATTTAGTTCAGGATCACCAGCGCCGGGAATTCCTGGAGGCGCGCAGAGGTGATGTGGGCCAGAGAACGGACCACGTCCAGCGGCTGGTCGAGGCGATAATTGCCGGTCACTGCGACCTGGGCCAACTGTTCGTTGTTGTTGATGATCCAGCCAGGGTAGTAGCGTCGCAGCTCGGCCAGTACCTGGTTCAGCGGTCGATTCTCGAACACCAGTCGTCCCTGGACCCACGCCAGATCGGTGCTGGCATCCATCCGGGCAGGGCGGTCGAAGCCGTTGGGGCCGATGCGGATGCTTTCCCCGGCCGACAGCCTGACATGGGCGTCATAACGCGTGGCCCGCAAATCCACATCACCGCGCTGCACCTGCACTTGCGTCACGCCATCGAGGTAGCGCACCGCGAAGGTGGTGTTGCTGACGCTGGCGATGACCGGCCCGGCGTCGATTTGCAGAGGCTGGGTGCGTGTGTCCGGGACTTCGAAAAACGCCTCGCCTTTGTACAACCGAGCTATGTGCCGTTGGTCGTTGAACGTGCTGGAAAAGGCCGAGTCGGTGTTGAGCAGGACCTTGGAGCCATCCTCCAGTTGCAGGCGCTGGCGTTCACCGACCACGGTCAGGTGATCGGCCTGCAGGCGCAGGGGCAGGTCGCTGAAGTTGAACAGGCCCAGAAACAGCACGGCAGCGGTGGCCAAGGGTTTCCAATGGGCGCGCAAGCGTGACAGTGCACTGGCTTGGGGGCGGCCTTTGAGTTGCCGGGCGCTTTGCATCACTTGCGGGCCGTTCCAGATCGCCTGGGCCCGCTTGAATGCCTGACCATGGCGCGGATCGGCCGCCAGCCAGGCCTGGAACTGCCGGGTCTGCTCCTCGCTGGGGTTGTCCAGCAGAATGAGCCAGTCCAGCGCCTGTTCCATGGCATGGGCGGTGTCCTGCGCCGCAGCGTGCTCAGGGGCACGTTGTTTGTCTGTCACGGTGGTTCCTCGCAGTGTCTTTTGCACGGCTATTTAGCGTCAGCGACCAAGCCTAGCAGGGTCGCAGGCCAGCGCAATCGGCGACGGCCTCTTAGAGAAAATCCTTACAGGTTCAGTCGCCACCAAGGCGTTCGGCCACGCCCACACAGATCGCCATGATCAGCTTCAGTTCCTTCTGCACGGTGCTCAGCGACACGTCCAGCCGTTTAGCGATGTCCTGGTAACTGTGACCGTGCAGCCGGCTGAGGATAAAAATCTGCTGCTGTCGCGGGCTCAGCGCTTGCAGGCGGAGATTGAGGCGTTCGAGCATCTGCTCGGCATGGGCCGCGTCTTCGGCGCTGCTTTGGGGGGCGACCACGTTGTGGACAACTTCCTGCGGCACGTCGTCCAGCAGGGTCCGGGACTGAATACGCCGCGCACGCAAGTGGTCCAGCGCCAGGTTGCGGGCGGTCTGGAAAACGAAGGGTTCGAGGTGCTCGACCGTGCGCTCGCCCAAGGCGCGAGTGACACGCAGGTAGGTTTCCTGAAGCAGGTCTTCGGCGGTGCTGGGGTTGTTGACCATGCGCTGGAGGGTGCGCAGCAGTGGCGTGCGCTGGGCAAGGAAGACGTGATGAAAGCGCGATTGACTCACGGTAGGGCCCGATTCGATTTGACTAGATGATAATGCTTATCATCTAGTCAATGGGTCAAGCCCTCATTTCACCACCCCGAGTCCATGTGGGGAGCAAGCCTGGGAAGCAGGCCTGTGGAAGCAAACCTGTGGGAGCAAAGCTTGCTCCCACATTACCGGCTGCGCGGTGAGTTACTCGGCGTTACACAACGCCAGGCAGTTATCCAGCATGCGGTTGGAGAAGCCCCATTCGTTGTCATACCAGGCCAGTACCTTGAGCAGCTTGCCGCTGGCCTTGGTGTGGTTGGCGTCGAAGATCGACGACAGCGGGTTGTGGTTGAAATCGCTGGAGACCAGCGGCAGGGTGTTGTAGCCGAGAATCTTCGAATGCTGGCTGGCCTGGCGCAGCAGTTCGTTGACTTCTTCGGCCGACGCTTCACGCTTGAGCTGCACGGTCAAATCCACCAGCGACACGTTGATCACCGGCACGCGCACGGCCATGCCGGTCAGCTTGCCCGCCAGTTCCGGCAGCACCAGGCCCACGGCCTCGGCGGCACCGGTCTTGCTCGGGATCATGTTCTGCGTGGCCGAACGGGCGCGGTATGGGTCGCTGTGGTAGACGTCGGTCAGGTTCTGGTCATTGGTGTAGGCATGGATCGTGGTCATCAGGCCGCTTTCGATGCCCAGCTCGCGGTGCAGCACCTGAGCCACCGGGGCCAGGCAGTTGGTGGTGCACGAAGCGTTGGAGATGATCTGGTGGGACTGGCGCAAAATATCGTGGTTCACGCCGTACACCACGGTGGCGTCGGCACCCTTGGCCGGGGCCGAAATGATCACCTTGCGGGCGCCGGCGCTGATATGGGCGGCGGCCTTGGCGCGGTCGGTGAACAAACCGGTGCATTCGAACACGACGTCGATTTTTTCGGCGGCCCAGGGCAGTTCGGCCGGGTTGCGGATGGCGCTGACCGAGATACGGTCACCATTGACCGTCAGGCTTTCGTGATCGTGCTGCACGTCGGCATCGAAGGTGCCGTGAACCGTGTCGAACTTGAGCAGATGAGCATTGATTGCGCTGTCGCCCAGGTCGTTGATGGCGACGATCTGCAAGTCGCGACGATAACCTTGGGTATACAGTGCACGGAGGACGTTGCGGCCGATGCGGCCAAAACCATTGATTGCGATTCGAAGAGTCATTAACTGCGCCGCCGTCGATTTGTTGTTGGAATTACAAGATTATTCGCATAAAAATAGAAAACAAGCCTTTTTAGTGGCAATATTTTGTTTTATCTACAACGAGTGACCTGAATCAACTGGTCCGAATGGTCAAGAAATCCGCTGTCGCCCAATGCGTGGCGGGGTTTTGACCAGCATAGACAATCAGGTCGCCACACCCGTTAGCCTGGAGTTCTACACATGCATCCCCGCGTACTTGAGGTCACCGAACGGCTTATCGCCCGCAGCCGCGCCACGCGTCAGGCTTACCTTGCATTGATCCGCGGTGCAGCCAGCGACGGTCCGATGCGCGGTAAGTTGCAATGCGCCAACTTCGCCCACGGCGTGGCCGGTTGCGGCACCGAAGACAAGCATCACCTGCGGATGATGAATGCCGCCAACATCGCCATCGTGTCTTCCTACAACGACATGCTCTCGGCCCACCAGCCCTACGAAACCTTCCCGGAACAGATCAAGAAAGCCTTGCGCGAGATCGGCTCGGTCGGCCAGTTTGCCGGTGGCACGCCGGCCATGTGCGATGGCGTGACCCAAGGTGAGGCGGGGATGGAGCTGAGCCTGCCGAGCCGCGAAGTGATCGCACTGTCGACGGCGGTCGCGTTGTCCCACAACATGTTCGACGGCGCACTGATGCTCGGCATCTGCGACAAGATCGTGCCAGGCCTGATGATGGGCGCGTTGCGTTTCGGTCATTTGCCGACGATTTTCGTGCCAGGCGGGCCCATGGTCTCAGGCATTTCCAACAAGCAGAAAGCCGATGTGCGTCAGCGCTATGCCGAGGGCAAGGCCACCCGCGAAGAGCTGCTGGAGTCGGAGATGAAGTCCTACCACAGCCCCGGCACCTGCACCTTCTACGGCACGGCCAACACCAACCAGTTGTTGATGGAGGTAATGGGCCTGCACTTGCCGGGTGCCTCGTTCGTCAATCCGAACACGCCGTTGCGTGATGCGCTGACTCGCGAAGCGGCGTTCCAGGTCACGCGCCTGACCAAGCAGAGCGGCAACTTCATGCCCATCGGCGAAATCGTCGACGAGCGGTCGCTGGTCAATTCCGTTGTCGCGCTGCACGCCACCGGCGGTTCCACCAATCACACCTTGCACATGCCAGCCATTGCCATGGCCGCAGGCATCCAGCTGACCTGGCAGGACATGGCCGACCTCTCCGAGGTGGTGCCGACCCTGAGTCACGTCTATCCGAACGGCAAGGCCGACATCAACCACTTCCAGGCGGCGGGCGGCATGTCGTTCCTGATCCGCGAATTGCTGGAAGCCGGCTTGCTCCACGAAAACGTCAACACCGTGCTGGGTCACGGCCTGAGCCGCTACACCCAGGAACCGTTTCTCGAAGACGGCGAACTGGTATGGCGCGAAGGCCCGATCGAAAGCCTCGATGAAAACATCCTGCGCCCGGTGGCCCGCGCGTTCTCGGCCGAGGGCGGGTTGCGGGTGATGGAAGGCAACCTGGGGCGCGGCGTGATGAAAGTCTCGGCGGTGGCCCTGGAAAACCAGGTCGTCGAAGCCCCGGCCATGGTCTTCCAGGATCAACAGGACCTGGCCGATGCGTTCAAGGCCGGCCTGCTGGAAAAAGATTTTGTCGCGGTGATGCGCTTCCAGGGCCCGCGCTCCAATGGCATGCCGGAGCTGCACAAGATGACACCGTTCCTCGGCGTATTGCAGGATCGCGGTTTCAAAGTGGCGTTGGTGACGGATGGGCGCATGTCCGGCGCGTCGGGGAAAATTCCGGCGGCTATCCACGTCAGTCCCGAAGCCTACGTCGGCGGCGCATTGGCCCGCGTGCAGGAGGGCGATATCATCCGCGTCGATGGCGTCAAAGGCACCTTGGAATTGAAGGTGGACGCCGAGGAATTCGCCGCACGCACACCGGCCAAGGGTTTGTTGGGCAACAACATTGGCACCGGTCGCGAGCTGTTTGGTTTCATGCGCATGGCCTTCAGCTCGGCAGAGCAGGGCGCCAGCGCCTTCACTTCTGCCCTGGAGACGCTTAATTGAAACTGGCTTTGGTCGGTGACATCGGTGGGACCAACGCCCGGTTCGCCTTGTGGAAGAACCACAACCTGGAAAACATCCAGGTGCTGGCGACCGCGGATTACGCCTGCCCCGAAGATGCCATCAAGGTTTACCTGAGCGGCGTAGGCCTGAAGCCGGGTTCGATCGGTTCGGTTTGCCTGTCCGTGGCGGGGCCGGTCAGCGGCGATGAGTTTCGCTTCACCAACAATCACTGGCGCCTGAGCAATCTGGCCTTTTGCAGGACCCTTGAGGTCGAGAAGCTGCTGCTGGTCAATGACTTTTCGGCCATGGCCCTGGGCATGACGTGCTTGCGTCCCGATGAATACCGGGTTGTCTGCGAGGGCACGCCGGAACCGTTGCGTCCGGCGGTGGTGATCGGTCCTGGCACCGGGCTGGGTGTGGGCACGTTGCTGGATTTGGGCGGCGGTCGTTTTGCGGCATTGCCGGGGGAGGGTGGCCATGTCGACCTGCCCATGAGCAGCCCGCGGGAAACCCAGCTGTGGCAGCACATCTACAACGAGATCGGTCATGTCAGTGCCGAAACCGCCCTGAGCGGCAGCGGGTTACCTCGGGTGTACCGCGCCATCTGCGCGGTGGATGGCCATACGCCGGTGCTCGACACGCCCGAATCCATCACCGCCGCCGGCCTGGCCGGAGACCCCATTGCCCTGGAAGTGCTCGAGCAATTCTGCCGCTGGCTGGGGCGAGTGGCCGGTAACAATGTGCTGACGGTGGGTGGGCGTGGCGGTGTATACATCGTCGGCGGGGTGGTCCCGCGATTCGCCGATTTTTTCCTTGAAAGTGGTTTCGCCCGTTGCTTCGCCGACAAGGGCTGCATGAGCGATTATTTCAAGGGCATTCCAGTCTGGCTGGTGACCGCGCCGTATTCCGGGCTGATGGGCGCGGGTGTGGCGTTGGAGCAATCGACTCCAGTTTGAAATGTGATCCCCTGTGGGAGCGAGCTTGCTCGCGATGACGGAGTGTCAGTCGCCATTGATGTTGACTGATACACCGCTATCGCGAGCAAGCTCGCTCCCACAGGGGTTTTGTAGTGTGTTTGTAGTCCTCATCCATCAGGCATAATCGCCCCAACCCAAACAACAAGGACGAGGCCCCGTGAGTTCAGTGAACAAATCGATTTTGTTGGTCGACGACGACCAGGAGATTCGCGAACTGCTGGACACTTACCTCAGTCGCGCGGGTTTTCAGGTACGTACTACCCCTGATGGCGCCGGGTTTCGCCAGGCACTTAACGAAGCAGCCAGCGATCTGGTGATCCTCGACGTGATGTTGCCTGACGAGGACGGCTTCAGCCTTTGCCGCTGGGTTCGTCAGCACCCGCGCCAGGCCCACGTACCGATCATCATGCTCACGGCCAGTTCCGACGAGGCCGACCGGGTTATCGGCCTTGAGCTGGGGGCCGATGATTACCTGGGCAAACCTTTCAGTCCGCGTGAACTCCAGGCGCGCATCAAGGCGCTGTTGCGTCGTGCGCAGTTTGGCCAGGAACGCTCCGGCGGCGAAGTGTTGGCCTTCGACGAGTGGCGGCTGGACATGGTCAGCCATCGGCTGTTCCACACCGACGGCGAAGAAGTGATCCTCTCCGGCGCCGATTTCGCCTTGCTCAAGCTGTTTCTTGACCATCCCCAGGAAATCCTCGACCGCGACACCATTGGCAACGCCACTCGCGGTCGGGAGTTGATGCCCCTGGACCGAATCGTCGACATGGCGGTCAGTCGTCTGCGCCAGCGCCTGCGTGACACCGACAAGCCACCACGGTTGATCCGCACGGTGCGCGGCAGTGGTTATCAACTGGCGGCCAGTGTGATTGCCAGCAATGGTCATTGATTGGATCAAGAAAATAGCCCGACGGGTGCCGGTGCCGCGTTCGTTGCTTGGAAGAATGCTGCTGCTGACCCTGCTGGTGGTGCTGTTCGCCCAGACCTTGTCCAGCCTGATCTGGGTCTCGCAACTGCGCGCCACCCAGCTCGAAGGCCTGGTCACCAGCGCCCGTAGCCTGGCCCATTCGATGACCGCCAGTGTCAGCTATCTGCGCTCGTTACCGGTGGCTTACCGGCCATTGGTGCTGGATCAATTGCGCAGCATGGGCGGCACGCGGTTTGTCGTCACGCTCAACGACAAACCCCTGGGCATGGACGTGCTGCCGGTTACGCCGCGCAAGTTGGCGGTGCTCAAGGCGGTGGACGACGTACTGCGAAAATCCCTGGGCAACAGCGCCGACATCTCGGTGAAGTTTGTCAGTCCCGAAGACCTGCGGATTTTCAACGGCGGCCTGAAGCTTGATGAATTGCCGCGCTCCTGGGCCCACTACGCCTTGACCCTGGAACCGGTGAACCCGCCGGTGCTGGTCACGCAAATCCAGATGGCGCCGGGCGAATGGCTGTACATCGCTTCGCTGCTCCCAGAGCCCTACACCAGTCTTGAAGAGCAGAGCCTGCCGACGCAGCAGGTCGGTTTCATCGTGCTGACCAGCAGCCTGTTGTTGCTGTTCATCGGTTTGCTGGTGCATTGGCAGAGCCGGCCCCTCAAACGCCTGGCCCGCGCGGCACGCGACATGTCCCTGGGCGCCGAAGTGGAACCGGTAGCTGAAGGCGGCGGCAGCGAAGTGGTGGAAGTGGGCAGGGCATTCAATGCCATGCGTGAACGCATCAGCCGTTACCTGACCGAACGCAGCCAATTGTTCAGCGCGATTTCCCATGACTTGCGCACGCCGATCACGCGGCTGCGCTTGCGGGTCGAACTGTTGGAGGACGAAAACCTGCAGGCCAAGTTCGGCCGCGACCTGGACGAGCTGGAGTTATTGGTCAAAGGTGCGTTGCAATGCGTCAAGGACACCGACATTCACGAAAACATCGAGCCGGTGGACCTCAACCATGTGCTCGATTGCCTGGTCGAGCCGTACCTGGCGCCCAATGGCAATGGTCGGGTGACCCAGGATGGCCGCGCGTTGGCGCCGTATCCTGGCAAGCCGCTGGCCCTCAAGCGCTGCATCGGTAACCTGATCGACAATGCGCTGAAGTACGGGCAAAACGCCCATTTGCACATCGATGACGATGACACCGCGTTCATCCTGCACGTCGACGACGAGGGGCCAGGTGTGCCGGAGCAACGTCTGGAGCAAGTCTTCGAACCGCACTTTCGCCTGGCCGGGCAGCAGCAGGGCTATGGCCTGGGCCTGGGCATCGCCCGCAACATCGCCCATAGCCATGGCGGCGAAGTCAGCCTGCAGAACCTGCGCGAGGGTGGGTTGCGGGTGACGTTGCAGTTGCCTCGCAGTGTGGATTAGCCGGACCGCGTTCTCGTTGATCGCGAGCAGGCTCGCTCCCACAGGGCTCGGTGGTGACCACAAAAATTGTTTATTCCCTGGCGCCAATGTGGGAGCGAGCCTGCTCGCGATGACGCCGTCAGCTTCAGCACATCGCTCAAGTGAATGTCACAAGTCGGTGACATAACTCGCCCCTTTCGTTACCTGCCGCCCGCCATCCCTTGTTTAGACTCCCTGCGTCAAAACAACAAAAAAAGGTACTCCCATGGACACCTTCCAACCGGCCTTCAGCAGTTGGCTGAATGCGCCTGCCCACCAGCAATGGCTTGCCGCCGAAGGCTTGCGTCTGCTGGCGTTCGCCAAGGCCTCGAAGCTGCCGGACGGCTTTGGCAACCTGGACGAGCAGGGTCGCCTGCCGGACGATGCCCGGGCTGAAACCATGAACACCGCACGCATGACCCATAGCTTCGCGATGGCCCATATCCAGGGGCTGCCGGGGTTCTCCGAGCTGGTGGACCACGGTGTCCAGGCCCTCAGCGGCCCTCTGCGGGACGCCGAGCACGGCGGCTGGTTCGCCACGGCGCAACCCCATGAGAACGACACCGGCAAGGCCGCCTACCTGCACGCATTTGTCGCCTTGGCGGCCAGTTCCGCGGTGGTGGCCCAACGTCCTGGCGCCCAGGCGTTGCTGGATGAAGCCGTGCGGGTGATCGATGCGCACTTCTGGAGCGAAGAGGAGGGCGCCCTGCGCGAGTCCTTCAACCGCGACTGGAGCGACGAAGAAGCCTATCGCGGCGCCAACAGCAACATGCACGCCACCGAAGCCTTCCTGGCCCTGGCCGATGCCACGGACGAGCCTCGCTGGCTGGTCCGCGCGCTGCGTATCGTTGAGCGGGTAATCCACGGCCACGCCGCCGCCAATGACTACCTGGTGGTGGAACACTTCGATCGTCACTGGCAGCCGCTTCGCGAGTACAACCACGACAACCCCGCCGACGGTTTTCGCCCTTACGGCACCACGCCCGGCCATGGTTTCGAATGGGCGCGGCTGCTGTTGCACCTTGAGGCTGCACGGGTGCAGATTGGCATGTTGACCCCGGGCTGGCTGGCCCAGGATGCGCAGAAACTTTTTGACCAGAACTGCCGCCACGGTTGGGAGGTCGACGGCGCCCCAGGCCTTGTCTACACCCTGGACTGGGACAATCGCGCGGTAGTTCGCCATCGCCTGCATTGGGTGCATGCCGAAGCAGCGGCCGCTGCCAGTGCCTTGCTCAAACGCACCGACGAGGCGCAATACGAAGCCTGGTACCGGCGGTTCTGGGAGTTCTGTGACAAACATTTCATCGACCGTTGCAATGGCAGCTGGCACCACGAGCTCGATCCGCAAAACCGCCCCAGCGCCGACATCTGGCCGGGCAAGCCGGACCTGTATCACGCCTGGCAGGCCGTGCTGATCCCGCGTTTGCCCCTCGCCCCCAGCATGGCGACGGCGTTGGCGAAACTCTCCAGTCCCACACCTGTGTAACCATACCGTGACATTTACGCGTCCCTTCGTTACCTGCGAAGGGATTTCTCCTGTTTAGAATCCATGCAGCGCAAGCACCAGACTTGCATGCATAACAACAAGAAAGGTACTTCTAGATGAATGCGATTTCTCGCCTCGCTACTGTCATTTCTCTTGCTTCCCTGCTTCCCGTCGCAGCATTCCCTGTCAGCGCCCTTGCCGCCGAATCCAAAGGCAGCGTGGAAGTCGTTCACTGGTGGACGTCCGGTGGCGAAAAAGCCGCGGTCGATGTGCTCAAGGCCCAGGTAGAGAAAGACGGCTTTACCTGGAAGGATGGCGCTGTTGCCGGTGGTGGCGGCTCAACTGCCATGACCGTGCTCAAGAGTCGTGCCGTGGCCGGTAACCCACCGGGTGTGGCCCAGATCAAAGGCCCGGACATCCAGGAGTGGGCGTCTACCGGACTGCTCGACACCGACGTCCTGAAAGACGTTGCCAAAGAAGAGAAGTGGGACAGCCTGCTCGACAAGAAAGTCTCCGATACCGTGAAGTACGAAGGTGACTACGTTGCCGTGCCGGTGAACATCCACCGCGTCAACTGGCTGTGGATCAACCCGGAAGTCTTCAAGAAAGCCGGCATCACCAAAAACCCCACCACCCTCGAAGAATTCTACGCCGCCGGCGACAAGCTCAAGGCAGCAGGCTTCATTGCGCTGGCCCACGGCGGCCAGCCTTGGCAGGACAGCACGGTGTTCGAAGCCGTGGTGCTCTCGGTCATGGGCGTCGATGGCTACAAGAAAGCCCTGGTCGATCTGGACAACAAGGCCCTGACCGGTCCGGACATGGTCAAGGCGTTGACCGAGCTCAAGAAAGTCGCGACCTACATGGACGTGGACGGCAAGGGGCAGGACTGGAACCTGGAAGCGGCCAAGGTCATCAACGGCAAGGCCGGCATGCAGATCATGGGTGACTGGGCCAAGAGCGAATGGACCGCTGCGAAGAAAGTCGCCGGCAAGGACTACGAGTGCGTAGCTTTCCCGGGGACCGACAAGGCCTTCACCTACAACATCGACTCCCTGGCGGTGTTCAAGCAGAAAGACGAAGGCACCGCGGCCGGTCAGAAGGACATCGCCAAGGTCGTGCTGGGTGAGAACTTCCAGAAAGTCTTCAGCATCAACAAGGGTTCGATCCCGGTGCGCAACGACATGCTGGCCGACATGGCCAAGTACGGTTTCGATTCCTGCGCCCAGACCGCTGCCAAGGACTTCCTGGCGGACGCCAAGTCCGGCGGCCTGCAGCCGAGCATGGCGCACAACATGGCGACCACGTTGGCAGTACAGGGCGCGTTCTTTGACGTGGTGACCAACTTCATCAACGACCCGAAAGCCGACCCAGCCGACGCCGCCAAGAAACTTGGCGCAGCGGTTCAGTCTGCCAAGTAACCGTTAGCACCGCGACCCCCTGTGGGAGCGAGCCTGTGGGAGCAAAGCTTGCTCGCGATGAACGATAACGCGGTCATTCGAAAGACCGTAGCGCTTTCATCGCGAGCAAGCTCAGCTCCCACACAAGCCCGCTCCCACAAGGGATGCGAGTAGTCTTTTTCTCAAGTACTGGATCTTCCCATGAGTTCTGTTGCTGTGTTCAGCAAGGCCTCGCCGTTCGATGCATTGCAGCGCTGGCTCCCAAAACTGGTGCTGGCGCCGAGCATGTTCATCGTTCTGGTGGGCTTCTACGGTTATATCTTGTGGACGTTTGTTCTGTCGTTCACCACCTCGACCTTTCTGCCGAACTACAAGTGGGCGGGCCTGGCGCAATACGCGCGGCTGTGGGACAACGACCGCTGGTGGGTGGCGAGCAAGAACCTGGCGCTCTTTGGCGGCATGTTCATCGGCATCACCCTGGTGATCGGCGTGCTGCTGGCGGTGTTTCTTGACCAGCGCATTCGTCGTGAAGGTTTCATCCGCACCATTTACCTGTATCCGATGGCGCTCTCGATGATCGTCACCGGTACGGCCTGGAAGTGGTTGCTCAACCCAGGCATGGGCCTGGACAAATTGTTGCGTGACTGGGGCTGGGAAGGTTTTCGCCTGGACTGGCTGATCGACCCGGACCGTGTGGTGTATTGCCTGGTGATCGCCGCAGTGTGGCAGGCCTCGGGTTTCATCATGGCGATGTTCCTGGCCGGCCTGCGTGGGGTGGATCAATCGATCATCCGGGCTGCGCAGATCGATGGCGCGAGCATGCCGCGCATCTACTGGAAAGTGGTGCTGCCGAGCCTGCGTCCGGTGTTCTTCAGCGCCGTAATGATCCTGGCGCACATCGCGATCAAGAGCTTTGACCTGGTGGCGGCGATGACAGCCGGCGGCCCGGGTTACTCCTCTGACCTGCCTGCCATGTTCATGTACTCCTTCACATTCAGTCGCGGCCAGATGGGCATGGGCTCGGCCAGTGCGATTCTGATGCTCGGTGCGATTCTCGCAATCATCGTGCCTTACCTGTACTCCGAGCTGAGGACCAAGCGTCATGACTAGTCTCGCTGCCAAACCTTCCATCAGCCTGAGTCGCATCGCGATCTACGCGGTACTGATCCTTGCCGTATTGCTTTACCTGGTGCCGCTGGTAGTCATGCTGTTGACCAGCTTCAAGACCCCGGAAGACATCAGCACCGGCAACCTGCTGAGCTGGCCGACCGTGGTCACCGGCATCGGCTGGGTCAAGGCCTGGGCCACGGTTGACGGGTATTTCTGGAACTCGATCAAGATCACCGTCCCGGCGGTGCTGATCTCCACCGCGATCGGTGCATTGAACGGCTACGTGTTGTCGATGTGGCGCTTTCGCGGTTCGCAGTTGTTCTTCGGCCTGTTGTTGTTCGGGTGCTTCCTGCCGTTCCAGACCGTCCTGCTGCCGGCTTCGTTCACGCTCGGCAAGATGGGCCTGGCCAGTACCACCACGGGGCTGGTGTTCATACATGTGGTCTACGGCCTGGCGTTCACCACGCTGTTTTTCCGTAACTACTACGTGAGCATTCCCGATGCGCTGGTGAAAGCGGCGCGACTGGACGGTGCGGGTTTCTTCACCATCTTCCGGCGGATCATCCTGCCGATGTCCACCCCGATCATCATGGTCTGCCTGATCTGGCAGTTCACCCAGATCTGGAACGACTTCCTGTTCGGCGTGGTGTTCTCCAGCGGCGATTCGCAGCCCATCACGGTGGCGCTGAACAACTTGGTCAACACCAGTACCGGGGCCAAGGAATACAACGTTGATATGGCGGCGGCGATGATCGCCGGGCTGCCGACCCTGCTGGTCTATGTAGTGGCAGGCAAGTATTTCGTGCGCGGTCTGACGGCCGGCGCAGTCAAGGGGTAATCATGGCAACGCTCGAACTTCGCAATGTAAACAAGACCTATGGTGCCGGCCTGCCGGACACCCTGAAGAACATCGAGTTGTCGATCAAGGACGGTGAGTTCCTGATCCTCGTCGGCCCTTCGGGCTGCGGCAAGTCGACGCTGATGAACTGCATCGCCGGCCTTGAAACCATTACCGGCGGCGCGATCATGATCGGTGACCAGGATGTCAGCGGCATGAGTCCGAAGGATCGCGACATCGCCATGGTGTTCCAGTCCTACGCGCTGTACCCGACCATGAGCGTGCGGGAGAACATCGAGTTCGGTCTGAAGATTCGCAAGATGAGCCAGCCGGCCATCGACGAAGAAGTCACCCGCGTGGCCAAGCTGTTGCAGATCGAACACCTGCTCAACCGCAAGCCCGGCCAGCTTTCCGGCGGCCAACAACAGCGCGTGGCCATGGGCCGGGCGCTGGCGCGGCGGCCGAAGATCTACCTGTTCGACGAACCGCTGTCCAACCTCGACGCCAAGCTGCGGGTCGAGATGCGTACCGAAATGAAACTGATGCACCAGCGCCTGAAGACCACCACGGTCTACGTCACCCACGACCAGATCGAAGCCATGACCCTGGGCGACAAAGTGGCGGTGATGAAGGACGGCATCATCCAGCAGTTCGGCACGCCGAAAGACATCTACACCAACCCGGCCAACCTGTTCGTGGCGAGCTTCATCGGTTCGCCACCGATGAACTTCATCCCCCTGCGCCTGCAACGCAAGGACGGCCGTCTGCTGGCCTTGCTCGACAGCGGCCAGGCTCGTTGTGAGCTGCCGATGGGCATGCAGGATGCGGGTCTGGAAGACCGTGAAGTGATCCTCGGCCTGCGCCCGGAACAGATCATGCTGGCGGGCAACGAGCCCAATGGTTTGCCGACCATTCGCGCCGAAGTCCAGGTCACCGAACCCACCGGACCGGACACGCTGGTGTTCGTCAACCTGAACGACACCAAGGTCTGCTGCCGCCTGGCGCCGGACGTGGCGCCGCAGGTGGGGGAGACCCTGACGCTGCAATTCGATCCTTCGAAAGTGCTGCTGTTCGACGCCAAGTCCGGCGAACGCCTGGGCGTGGCCGGCCAAGTGCAGACAGATGCCCGGACCGCAAACGTAGCGCAGTTCAAAGGCCGATGAAGAACAAATGGGGGAGGGGGCTTTGCTCCCAAACAAGCTCTCTCCCACCAGGGAGTATGCGGTGAGTGGGGGACCATTCGCCGCAATCGTTGTAAACCGCGTTAGATAAAAACAGTTAATAACAATAAAGACGAGGATGTAGGGATGAAGAAGAACAACAACGCCCGGCGTGTCTGCCAATTGTCCGCTGTTGCGGCGATGATGCTGGCCGGTAGTGCGCACGCGGCCGAGGCTTTCAGCGCCGATTCGCAGTGGATGACGGGCGACTGGGGTGGCGAGCGGACCAGGCTGATCGAGCAAGGTATCGATATCAAGGCTGATTTCGTCGGTGAGATGGGGGCCAATCTCGACGGCGGTTACAACGATGACAAGACTGCGCGTTGGTCCCAGCAGTTTGGCTTGGGTGTAGCCCTCGACCTGGAGAAACTGGCAGGTTGGGGTGATACCACGGCCAAGATTCAATTCACTCGCCGTGACGGTCGCAACATCTCCAACGACCGTATCGGTGATCCACGTGCCGGCACCCTCAGCTCTTCCCAGGAAGTCTGGGGCCGTGGGCAAACCACCCGTCTGACGCAGTTGTGGATCAAGCAGCAGTATTTCGACAGTAAGCTGGATGTCAAAGCCGGTTATTACGGGGTCGGTGAAGATTTCAACAGTTTCCCGTGCGAGTTCCAGAACCTGGCGTTCTGCGGTTCGCAAGCGGGTAACTGGGCAACCGGCATCTGGTACAACTGGCCGATCATGCAGGCGGCGATTCGCGTCAAGTACAACCTCACGCCCGAACTCTATGCGCAGATCGGTGCTTACAACCAGAACCCTTCGCAGCTGGAAAACGGAAACCGCTACAAGCTCAGCGGCAGTGGCACCAAGGGCACGCTCATTCCGGTCGAGTTGGTCTGGTCGCCCAAGCTCAATGGCCTGCCAGGCGAATACCGTGTCGGTTACTACAAAAGTACGGCCAAGGCTGACGACGTGCGCGAAGACGACAATGGCCAGGATGCCGCGACAACCGGTAACGCCTACCGCAGCCACAGCAGCAAGGATGGCTACTGGTTCGTGGTGCAGCAACAGCTCACCACCCACAACGGTGATGCATCGCGCGGTCTGAACATTGCGGCCAACGCCACCTTCCATGACAAGGAAACCAACGTCGTCGACAACTACCAGTCGCTGATGTTCGTGTACAAGGGGCCGTTCAATGCGCGTCCTAAAGATGACGTCGGGATTGGTTTCTCCCGCATCCATGTCAACGAAGATGTGAAGAAAAACGCCGAGCTGGTCAACGCGGCCAATGGTGTCAGCGACTACGACGATCCGTTGTTCTCGCCGTTGCGTGGCACCGAATACAACTACGAAATCAACTACGGTTTCCACGTGACCAACTGGCTGACCGTACGCCCTAACCTGCAATACATCACTCATCCGGGTGGTGTGAATGAAGTCGACGACGCGCTGGTCGCCGGTCTGAAAATTCAGTCGGTGTTCTAACGCTGTTGCGATAAGCTCCTCTCTATGTGCGCATATTTGCGGATGGCCAAGGCTGTCCGCTTTTTTTTGTGAGGCCTACAGGCCTGCGGGGATAAATCCCCTCGCCACAAAAAGCTGTCGCATCAATCCAGTTCAATGATTTCCAGGACCGCAGCTCATGCATGAGCATCCGCTACAACGCTTTTTCAGATCCTTGCGCGAGCGCCCGGTGTTTGCGTGGGAGCGCTATCAGCAACGTGATGTGTTGGTGATCGATCATCCTCTGTGCCAGGCGGTGTTCAGTCGCCAGGGCGCGCAGCTGTTGCACTTTCAGCCGCGGGGGCAGAAACCCTGGTTGTGGTGTGCGGCCAAGTGGCCACAAGTCGGTGCGATCCGCGGCGGGGTGCCGGTGTGCTGGCCGTGGTATGGCCGTCATCCCAGCGAAAACGCCTGGCCGTCCCATGGCTGGGCACGGTTGATCGACTGGAAACTGCTCGACAGCCGCAGCGATGAAGACGGTGTGCACCTGCACTGGCAGCTCCAGTTGTGCGACTGGCAGGTCGATCTGTACGCCGATCTGGGCGAACGCATGGAATTACGCTTGAGCACCGAGCATCAAGACAGCCTGCCGTGCCAATTGAGCCAGGCTCTGCACGCCTATTGGCGTATTGGTGACGTGGGTGAGATAGCGCTGTCTGGGCTTGAAGGCGCGCTGGGCTACGACCAGTTGAACCGTGCAGCCTGCCAGCAGGAAGGCGATTTGCGGGTCGAGGGCGGTTGTCAGCGGGTGTTCCAGCACGAGGGTGAACTGCAGCTTAAAGACCACGCCTGGCAGCGTGAGCTGTGCATCGACACCGGCGCCAGTGCCGATACCGTGGTGTGGCATCCCGGTGCCCGGCCTTTGCTGGGGGTGAGCTGGGATGAGGTGTCGGAGTTCGTCTGCGTCGAAGCGGCCAGCGGTGGCACTGACAGCCTGTGCCTGGCGCCGGGGGAGCGGGCGCATTTGAGTTTGCAGGCGCGGGTGGGGGCTTGATCAAGGGGGGCAGCTGTTGGCCCCATCGCGAGCAGGCTCGCTCCCACAGTGGATCTTCATTGACCGCAGATCCATTGTGGGAGCGAGCCTGCTCGCGATGACGGCCTGTCAGGCGCTCAATTACCCAAGCCAGTTCAGTTGAACTCATCCCCCACCGGATACCGGCTGGCATTGAGGCTTTCCTTGATCTTGCGCAGATGCGGCTGGAAGTCCACACCGCGGCGCAAGGTCATGCCGGTGGCGAGCACGTCCAGCACAGTGAGCTGGATGATCCGCGAGGTCATCGGCATGTAGATGTCGGTGTCTTCGGGCAGCGGGATGTTCAGGCTCAGGGTGCTGGCCTTGGCCAGGGGCGAGCCTTCGGCGGTCAGGCCCAGTACCGATGCGCCGTTCTCCCGGGCGATGCGTGCGACTTCCACCAGCTCGCGGGTACGGCCGGTGTAGGAAATGATCACAAACAGCTCGCCCGTGTGGGCCACTGACGCGATCATCCGCTGCATCAGCACATCGGCGTGGGCGGTCACCGCCAGGTTGAAGCGGAAGAATTTGTGCTGGGCATCCAGCGCCACCGGTGCCGAGGCACCGAGGCCGAAGAAGTGAATCTGCCGGGCCTGGATCAGCAGATCCACGGCACGACTGATCAAATTGGGATCAAGGGCCTGGCAGGCGCTGTCCAATGAGGCAATGGCACTGCCAAAGATTTTCCGGGTGTAGGCTTCCGGGTTGTCATCGGCCTCCACTGCGCGACTGACGTAAGCGGCGCCGCTGGCCAGGCTTTGGGCCAGTTGCAGCTTGAGTTCCGGGTAGCCGCTGACGCCGAATGAGCGGCAGAAGCGGTTGACGGTGGGTTCGCTGACCGAAGCGGCCTGGGCGAGGGCGGCGATGCTGAAGCGGGTGGCCTGCTGGGGGTTGAGCAGGATCACTTCGGCCACTTTGCGTTCTGCCTTGTTCAGGTCTTCAAGGCGACTCTGGATCTGTTCCAGTAAATTTCGCACGCGGTCCATACAAGATTCCTAGAAAGACGGGTCTTTGATACGACCCTTTGCGGTGGCCTATCCTACTGATGGCTCCGGTGTACCACCACTCGGAATCGGTATTTTCGAAAAATGTTGTGGTTATTACTACATTTTTCCTTGAGTGATGCCTTGAAAAAAGGTATTTGTAGCTTAACTTGATAAAAGAACAAACATCATGCATTCGATTACGGTTGAACCGTGCACCTTCGCCTTGTTCGGCGCGTTGGGCGACCTGGCCTTGCGCAAGCTGTTTCCTGCCCTTTATCAGCTCGATGGCGCGGACCTGTTGCACGAGGACACGCGGATCATTGCCCTGGCCCGGGAGCCAGGTAGCGAACAGCAACACCTGGCGTTCATCGCCGCGGAGTTGCGCCGCTACGTGGACGACAAGGATCTGAACGAGACCGTGGTTGAACGCTTCCTGGGGCGCCTGACTTATCTGCACGTGGATTTCCTCAAGGCCGAGGACTATGTCGCCCTGGCCGAGCAGGCCGGTTCAGCCCAGCAGGTCATTGCCTATTTTGCCACCCCAGCGGCGGTGTATGGAGCGATCTGCGAGAACCTGGCGAAGGTCGGCTTGTGCGAAAACACCCGCGTCGTGCTGGAAAAACCCATCGGCTCGGACCTGGAATCGTCGCGCAAGGTCAACGACGCCGTGGCGCAGTTCTTCCCGGAAAACCGCACCTATCGCATCGACCACTACCTGGGTAAAGAGACGGTCCAGAACCTGATCGCGCTGCGGTTCGCCAACAGCCTGTTCGAAACCCAGTGGAACCAGAATTACATTTCCCATGTGGAAATCACCGTCGCCGAGAAGGTCGGCATCGAAGGCCGCTGGGGCTATTTCGACAAGGCCGGCCAACTGCGCGACATGATCCAGAATCACCTGTTGCAGTTGCTCTGCCTGATTGCCATGGACCCGCCGGCCGACCTGTCCGCCGACAGCATCCGTGACGAGAAGGTCAAAGTGCTCAAGGCCCTGGCGCCCATCAGCCCGGAAGGCCTGACCACCCAGGTGGTGCGCGGCCAGTACATCGCCGGCCACAGCGAGGGCAAGTCGGTGCCGGGTTACCTGGAAGAGCCCAACTCCAACACCCAGAGCGATACCGAAACCTTCGTGGCCCTGCGCGCCGACATTCGCAACTGGCGCTGGGCCGGGGTTCCGTTTTACCTGCGCACCGGCAAGCGCATGCCGCAGAAACTGTCGCAGATCGTCATTCACTTCAAGGAACCGTCCCACTACATCTTCGCCCCCGAGCAGCGCTTGCAGATCAGCAACAAACTGATCATCCGCCTGCAGCCGGACGAAGGTATTTCCTTGCGAGTGATGACCAAGGAGCAAGGCCTGGACAAGGGCATGCAATTGCGCAGCGGTCCGTTGCAACTCAACTTTTCCGACACCTATCGCAGCGCGCGGATTCCCGATGCCTACGAGCGGTTGTTGCTGGAAGTCATGAACGGCAATCAGAACCTGTTTGTCCGTAAAGATGAAATTGAAGCCGCGTGGACGTGGTGTGACCAGTTGATTGCCGGATGGAAGAAATCCGGCGATGCGCCCAAGCCGTATGCGGCCGGGTCCTGGGGGCCAATGAGCTCCATTGCACTGATCACGCGGGACGGGAGGTCATGGTATGGCGATATCTGAAGTGAAACTACCGCAGGGCGTCAGCGCCCACGAATTCAAAACCCCGGTGCTGCTGGCCGAGGGCTTGGCGTTGAAGGTGGCCGAGCAATTACGCGAGGCCATCGAGGCGCGCGGCACGGCGACCCTGGTGGTCTCCGGTGGTCGCAGCCCCGTGGCGTTTTTCCAGAGCCTGGCCAAACAGGCGCTGGACTGGTCGAGCGTGGTGCTGAGCCTGGCCGATGAGCGCTGGGTGCCGGTTGAGCACGCTGACAGCAACGCCGGTCTGCTCAAGCGTTACCTGCTCCAAGGTGCGGCGGCCAAGGCCCAGTTCCTGAGCCTCTACAGCGCCAGCGCCGACCTGGAAGCCGCAGCCGAGCAGGCCGATCGTTTGCTGGCCGAGCTGCCGCCCATCGACGTACTGATATTGGGCATGGGCGATGACGGGCACACCGCCTCGCTGTTCCCCGACAGTCCGAACCTGGCTCAAGCCTTGGATGCCAATGGCGCTCGCCGCTGCTGGCCGATGCTGGCGCCCACCGTGCCGCACCAGCGCCTGACCATGAGTCGCGCTTTGCTGGCCTCGGCGAAACACAAAGTGCTGTCGATTTCCGGTCAGTCGAAATTGACCACCCTGAACGCTGCGGTGGCCGGTGACAATGTCGCCGAAATGCCGATCCGCGCGTTTTTGCAACCTACGTTAGAGATTTACTGGTGCCCATGAACCAAGGATCAGCCGCTATGACAAACCCATCCCCGACCGTATCCATGGCGGACAAAGTTACCCTGATCGACAGCCTCTGCGCCAAGGCGCGGATCCTGCCGGTGATCACCATCGCCCGTGAGCAGGACATCCTGCCGCTGGCCGATGCCCTGGCCGCCGGCGGCCTGACGGCGCTGGAAGTGACCTTGCGTTCCCAGTACGGCCTCAAGGCCATCCAGGTGCTGCGCGAGCAACGTCCGGAACTGGTGACCGGGGCCGGTACGGTGCTGGACCGCCATATGCTGGCCGCTGCCGAGGCTGCCGGTTCGCAGTTCATCGTCACCCCAGGCATCACCCGTGATCTGCTGGAAGCCAGCGTCGACAGCCCGATCCCGTTGCTGCCGGGCATCAGCAACGCCTCCGGCATCATGGAAGGCTACGGCCTGGGTTATCGCCGCTTCAAACTGTTCCCGGCGGAAGTCAGCGGCGGTGTCGCGGCTATCAAGGCCCTGGGCGGCCCGTTCGGCGAAGTGAAATTCTGCCCGACCGGCGGCGTAAGCCCGGCCAATATCAAGAGCTACATGGCGTTGAAAAACGTGATGTGCGTGGGCGGTAGCTGGATGCTTGATCCTGAGTGGATCAAGAACGGCGACTGGGCCCGCATCCAGGAGTGCACCGCCGAGGCGCTGGCGCTGCTGGACTGATTGTCTTACCGAACCTTCGTTGGGTGTTCTACGGTTTTACGGTGCGCTTGGTCGGCGCGCCGTTTTTTTTTGCCTGGGTTTTATCGTACCGCGCTGGATAAACGCTGGATTTGTGGCGAGGAGATTTATCCCCGCTGGGGCGCGCAGCGGCCCCGAAACCTGACATCTCGGTGCGTCAGATAGGTTAAGTCCTCCTTGCTGGGCTGCTGCGCAGCCCTGCGGAGATAAATCCCCTCGCCACAACTACATTCGGCTCAGGTTAATCAGCGCCGCAATCAACCGCTCGATATCCTTCGCCAAGGTGATCAACCCTGGGGTAATGCGAATACACGGCCCGACACTGGTGTTGCGCACCACGGTGAAGATCCCGTAGTCATCGAGCAGTCGATCGGCCATCGCCTGTTGATCGGGCTGGGCGGTGAAGCGCATCGACGTGATGCCACAGTACAGGCGCGGATCGTCCGGCGTCATGATTTCGATCCCCGGTACATCACGCACGGCGTTCACCCACAGGTCGCGCAGATAACTGAGCCGCACGCCCTTGGCCGATGCGCCACCCAATGAGCGGTGCTCCTCCAGGACCAAGGGCAGGGTGAGCAAAGCCGGGATATTGGGCGTGCTGTGGGGCGTTCGCGAGCGCACGTCAGTGGCAGGGTAATGATCTTCGTCCATGTCCGGGTCGATGTCGGCCAGCCGTTGCGGTGCGATGTATAAAAAGCCCAGGGCCAGCGGCCCGCCGATCCACTTCTGCAGGTTGAACCCGGCGAATTCGATACCGAGCTTCTTCAGATCGAAATCGATCTGGCCCAGGGCGTGGGCACCGTCGAGAATGATATCGACGCCAAACTCACGGGCGGTTTCGGCAATGGCCTGGACCGGCATCACCAGCCCAGTGAGGTGGTTGACGTAGGTCAGCGCCATCAGCTTGAGACGCGGGTAACGAATGAACGCTTGGCGATAAGTGCCCACCAGGCTTTCGAAACTGGCGGGGTGCGGGTGGACGAGTTCAATCACCTCTACGCCACGCTGCCGGGCCAGCCAGCGCATTGCGCTTTTGACCGACGCGTATTCCAGATCACAGATCAGCACCTGATCGCCAGGCTTGAGACCGTTGTAGTTGCGAATCAGCGTTTGCAGGGCGTCTCCGGCACTGTTGGCCAGCGCTACGCTAGCGGGGGACGCGTGGATCAGTTGCGCCACTTGCTGGCGAATCGCTTCGCCATGGTCCCGGTCGAAATGCTGGCGCACGTACACCGAGTTACCGCGATTGACGAACTCAATATTGCGTTGGTACTCCTCGACCACGGTCCGGGACATGCGGCCGAAGTAGCCGTTTTCCAGATTGAGCGGCCCATTGGGGTCGACATCGTAGCGACCCACAAAAGTTTCCCAGAAAGCTTCATCGTGGGCGCGCAGGGTGTTCTCGGGCATGGCGTGGCTCAATCAATGTTGGGGCTTGGGTTTGCCGTGTTTGGCACGCAGGGGGTCAAGCAGATCCGACAGACCGTTGTGGTCGATCTCCTGCATCAGCGCCAGCAAACCGCCCAGTTCCCCGTGAGGAAAACCCTCGCGAGCGAACCAGTTCAGGTATTGCCCGGGCAGGTCGGCCAGGATTCGGCCTTTGTATTTGCCGAAGGGCATCTGGCGTGTCACCAGCAGTTCGAGCTTTTCCGGGTTCATGGCAGGGGTCTTGATTCAGTCAGCCTGGAAAATACAGGCATTCTGCATGCAGGCCAAATGACAGATCATGCAAAGAACACGGATACAGTTATCGAGCGATTGATTAACTTATTGATTTTTAATGTTTTTATTTGTGATTGCGGCTGGCACGACCGATGCAATATTCCTTGTAGGTTTTTTATTCACCAAGCAAAGGAATTGAAAAATGACCGACATCAACAAAGAATCCATCTCCGTCCTGAACGACCTGATCGAGACCAGCAAAGATGGTCAGGAAGGTTTCAAGACTTGCGCTGAAGACATCAAGCATCCACAACTCAAGGATTTGTTCGTCCAGCGCGCCGCAGACTGCGCTGCCGCCGCGGCTGAGCTGCAAGCTGCCGTACGGGCACTGGGTGGCGATCCGGAAACTTCCACCAGCGTTGCCGGTGATATGCATCGCCGTTGGGTGGACGTGAAATCCATGTTCACTGGCAAGGACGAAGAAGCAGTGCTCAACGAAGCCGAGCGCGGTGAAGACCATGCCCTTAAGGCTTACAAAGAAGCCATGGAGAAAATCAGCAAGCACAACCTGGTTGGTATTCGCGATCTGGTTGAGCGTCAGTACCATGGTGTGCAGCGCAACCATGACCAGGTAAAAGCCCTGCGTAACCAGGCGCGCGCCAGCTAAACACGCGCGCTTTACAAAAAACGCCAGCCTGTCTGGCGTTTTTTTTATGCCGATCATGTAACGGTGGCTCTGGACTCAAATAGATAGCCAGCTAATAATTGCACCCTCCATCACCCTTTATTGCATCTATCGTTACTGCGTCCCCATAAGAGTTTTTCGCGTGCCCATTACTTTCCAGGCCCTGTTCGCTCCCGACCGCCTCGCTGTGCAATTCGCCGTCAAGACCGTGCTTGGTGGTGGCTTGGCGCTTTGGCTGGCCTTGCGCTGGGGCCTGGAGCAGCCTTCATGGGCGTTGATGACCGCGATCATCGTGGCGCAACCGCTGTCCGGGATGGTGGTGCAGAAAGGTTTGGCGCGATTGGTCGGCACGCTGGTGGGCACCGTCATGTCGGTGGTGTTCATGGGGCTGTTTGCTCAGGCACCGTGGTTGTTCCTACTGGCGCTGGCCGTGTGGCTGGGCTTGTGCACGGCTTGCTCCACACTGCTGCGCAGCGCCTGGTCCTATTCGTTCGTGCTGGCCGGTTACACAGTGGCAATCATTGCCTTGCCGGCCATTTCCCATCCGCTGGGGGTGTTCGATCAGGCCGTGGCGCGCTGTACGGAGATCAGTCTGGGCATTGTCTGCGCCACGGCGGCCAGCGCGTTGCTCTGGCCGTTGCGGGTCGAGCGGCAATTGGCCGATCAGGCCCGTGTCGCCTGGCAGAGCGGCATGCAGGCGGCCCGTGCCACCCTGACGGGCGACGCCCAGGCCCGTAAAGGACTGTTGGAAATCCTCGGCAAGATCGTCGCCGTGGACGCCCAGCGTGAACACGCCTGGTTCGAAGGCAGCCTGGGTCGGCAACGGGCTCGGGCCATCAGCGCTCTGAGCCAGAAACTGTTGATGCTGCTGCGCATCTCCCGCTCGGTTCGGCGGCAATGGAAACAACTCGATCCTGAGGAAACCGAGGCCCTCAAGCCGTGGATGAGCGAGGTGCAACAAGCCCTCGACGCCGACAGCGCGACCCTGCAAGCCTTGCGACCACGGGTGCTGGATGCATCCCACGATCCACTGATCAGCCCGGCGCAAAGTTATTGCCTGGCCCGCTTCGCCTTGTTGCTCGATACCGCCCTGGCTGCCTGCGCAGCCTTGAAGGCGGTGCAAGAGGGCAGGGAGGCGGTGGATCCGCCTCGCACCCTGGCGCCCCATCGTGACCTGCCCCTGGCCATGGTCTTTGGTGCGCGTAGCGCCCTGGCGTTTCTGGCGGTCGCCTGTTTCTGGCTGGCGACTGCCTGGCCCGCCGCCTCAGGCGCGCTGGTGCTCACCTGCGTGGTGTGCAGTCTGTTCGCCAGTCGCGAAAACGGCGCGCAGATCGGCATGAGTTTTCTTCGGGGAATTCTATTGGCGGTGCCGACGGCGTTTGTCATCGGTGAGATTTTGCTGCCGCAGTGGAGCAGCTTTGCGATGTTGTGCATGGCCATGGGCGTGCCGCTGTTCCTGGGAGCGCTGGGTATGGCCAAGCCGCAGATTTTCGCCACGGCCACCTCGTTCTGTCTGCATTTCGTGGTGCTGATATCGCCGCTCAATGCCATGAAATATGACGTGGCGGCGTTCTTCAACAATGCTCAAGCGATGATGATCGGCGTGGGTGCGGCGGTGTTGGCATTCAACCTGCTGATTCTGCGCGATCCGGCCTGGCATAGCCGGCGCCTGCTGGCCGCCACGCTGGATGATCTGGTGCGGTTGACGCGCCGTAGCCTGCGGGGCGCCGAGAGCTGGTTCGGCGGACGCATGGCTGATCGGCTGTTGCAACTGGCGCGGCATTATCCCGAACTGCCGGTGCCGGCGCGTAGCCGTTGGGATGACGGATTGCTTGGCCTGGACATGGGTGACGAGTTGCTGCACCTGCGTTTGAGTCTGGCCGTCGCCCAAATGCCCGACAACCGGGCCCAGCGCCGTTACTTCGATGCGCTGGAGCAGGTGCTTGAGCGCGGTCCGGCAGTTGATCAGGCCGAAGCACTCGGCCCGGCGAGCGACGAGTTCCTGAAGGTGTTGTCGATGCAACCGCCCGGCGATGCGCTGAAACTGGCCCAGGGTGCGGTGGTGCAATTGCAGAACAGCTGGCGCGCCTGGTGCCGTCAGCACGAACCTGAACAACGGGAGCAGAGCCATGGGCTTGCGTGAGTGGTCGATAGGCGGGGTATTGCTCAGCCCGTTCTTGATTTATGTGGTGCTGGCCTTGCTGGTGACCGGTGGGCTTCGCCTGTTGCTCAGCCTCGTGCCGGCCGGGCGCTGGATCTGGCATGAAGCCTTGTTCGACTGCGCCCTGTATGTCTGTGTCCTGACTGTTATTACCGTGGTCCTCGGACCGCTATAAGGAGTTGAACATGCGTACTTCCGTACGTGTTGCCGTCACGCTGAGCGTGGTGGCCGTGGCGATCTTCGCCGGGTTTCATCTGTGGCAGTACTACATGCTCACGCCCTGGACCCGGGATGCGCGGATTCGCGCCGACGTGGTGGTGATCGCCCCCGACGTGTCAGGTTGGGTGCGCGAGCTCAAGGCGGTGGATAACCAGCAGGTCAAGGCCGGCGATGTATTGCTGAGCATCGACCGCGAACGTTTCGAGGCCGCGCTGGAGAAAGCTCGGGCGGTGGTCCAGACCCGGCAGCAGCAACTGAGTTTGCGTGAACACGAAGCCAGTCGACGCGCCGCTCTGGGGCCCCAGGCTATCAGCGCCGAGTTGCGGGAAAACGCCCAGATCAACGCCGGCATCGCCCGGGGCGAACTGCGCGAGGCCCAGGCCGAGGCCAAGGTCGCCGAACTCAACCTGGCCCGCAGCCAGGTCCTGGCCCCACGGGGCGGCCATATCACCAACCTGCGCCTGGCCGAGGGCAACTACGTGAATGCCGGACAACCGGTCATGGCGCTGATCGACGATTCAACGTTTTATGTGCAGGCCTATTTCGAAGAAACCAAACTGCCCAGGATCCGCGTGGGCGATCCGGTCAAGGTCTGGTTGATGAGCGCCGGTCATGCCCTGCAAGGCCACGTCGAAAGCATCAGCCGCGGCATTACCGACCGCAATACCAATCCCGATGCGCAGTTGCTGGCGGAGGTCGAGCCGACCTTCAATTGGGTGCGCCTGGCCCAGCGGATTCCGGTGCGGATCAAGCTGGACAAGGTGCCTGAAGGGGTAAACCTGAGCGCGGGGATGACGGCGAGCGTGCAGGTGCGTGAAGACTTGCAATAACTTTGTGGCGAGGGGATTTATCCCCGCTGGGGCGCGAAGCGGCCCCAATATCTCAAGACCTCTGAGGTGTGTCTGCCCGAGTGCAGGGGGCTGCTTCGCAGCCCAGCGGGGATAAATCCCCTCGCCACAGGTCATTCACTTTAGATAGTGGTAATCAACCGACAGTAATCGCCGGCAGCGTCGGCAAGGTCACGGTCTGCTGCTTGCGTGGCGCGAGGATTTCCGCTTCGCCGTCCACCACCAGCTCGTCGCGCTGATTGAACACGCGAGTGGCAATGCGTACGCGAAATTTCGGCAGTTTCTCAAGGATCTCCAAGCGCACGGTCAGGGTGTCGCCAATCTTCACCGGCTTCTGGAAGCTCATCTGCTGGCCGATATAGATGGTGCCCGGCCCAGGCAGCTCGCAGGCCACCGCCGCGCTGATCAGCGCACCGCTGAACATGCCATGGGCGATGCGCTCCTTGAACATGCTCGCCGCAGCGAATTCGGCATCCAGGTGCACCGGGTTGTGATCGCCCGACATGGCGGCGAACAGCTGGATGTCGCGCTCTTCGACGGTCTTGCTGTAGCTGGCGGTCTGGCCGACTTCGAGGGCTTCGTAGGGGATGTTGGTAACCTGGGTCATCTATCAAATCCTGTGACGAGTAAAGGAAAACGCTGCAAACCTATTCGCTGCGTGGCGGTCGCTTGTGACTCAGGGCCTGGGCAATCCAGGCCAGCACGTCGGCCGTCACTTCATCGCGGTTGGTTTCATTGAACAGTTCGTGCCGGGCTTGCGGGTAAATCGTCAATTGCAAGTGCTGGCTGCCGGCGCCGCGCAGGGCGTCGGCCAGATCCTTGAGACGTTTGCCTTCACTCACCGGATCACATTCACCGCCGATCACCAGCAGGGGCAGGCCCGGATCGATCTGGGCGAGATTGGACGCTTTGCTGATCTGCTGCAACCCGCCGAGCAGGTCGACCCACAACTGATTGGTGCAACGAAAGCCGCACAGCGGGTCGAGGCGGTACTTGTCGACCTCGGCCGGGTCGCGGCTGAGCCAGTCGAAGGGGGTACGCGTGGGTTTGAATTTCTTATTGAAACTGCCGAAGGACAGCCACTCGATCAGGGCGCTGCGGCCCTTTGGGCCCTGGCGCATGCGCTCGAAACAGGCGATCAGGCGCGCGGCACGATAGAGCGCCACGGGCTGGAAATTCGAACCGCTGAGAATCGCCCCGTGCAGACTGGCGCTGTGATGTAACAGGTAACCCTGGGCGATGTAGCTGCCCATGCTGTGACCCAGCAACACGATGGGAACATCGGGGTGCTGCTGGCCGATGTGTTGATTGAGGCTGGCCAGGTCGCCGACCACCTTGGCCCAGCCATCCTCGTCGGCAAAATGGCCGAGCGTCGCTGCTTCGCCGGTTTTGCCATGGCCGCGCAGGTCCGGCGCGTAGACACCGTAGCCTGCATCGCACAGCGCCCGGGCCAGACGCGCGTAGCGGCCGCTGTGTTCGGCCATGCCGTGGGCCAGCATGATCACCGCTTCAGGGGCGGTTTCAGGCAGCCACTGATTGACGAACAGGCGGGTGTGGTCGGTGGCGGTGAGCATGAACGTTTGGTGGATCATGGTCATTCCTTTACTCACGGGCATACACAAGGGCAAACACAGCGTCGCTGCATTGTATAGCGCATCCGTTGCGTCTCGCCTGATCAAGTCACGTTACGTTACGTCGTGGCAGGTAGATTCACACAATCTATGAAGCAGGTTGCCATATTTGCCTGATTGGCCATAGCTGCTAGTGTCCCAAGAGCACCGCCTGTGCAAGAGCCACAGAAGCGGCCCGGACACGTTCAGGTAAAGAGGATAAAAACAATGCAGCCTGATTTCTGGAATGACAAACGCCCGGCCGGCGTGCCCCTGGACATTGACGTGGGGGCCTACAAATCGGTGATCGAGGTGTTCGAGCGTTCCTGCAAGAAATTCGCCGACCGTCCGGCGTTCAGCAACATGGGGGTTACCCTGACCTATGCCGAACTCGAGCGCTACAGCGCTGCCTTCGCCGGCTACCTGCAAGCCCATACCGACCTGGCGCCTGGCGATCGTATCGCGGTGCAGATGCCCAATGTCCTGCAATACCCCATCGCCGTGTTCGGTGCCTTGCGCGCCGGGCTGATCGTGGTCAACACCAACCCGTTGTACACCCCGCGGGAAATGCGCCACCAGTTCAAGGACTCCGGCGCCCGGGCACTGGTGTACATGAACCTGTTCGGACAGAAAGTCCAGGAGGTGCTGCCTGACACCGATCTGCAGTATCTCATCGAGGCGAAGATGGGCGACCTGATGCCCACTGCCAAGGGCTGGCTGGTCAATACGCTGGTGAGCAAGGTCAAGAAGATGGTCCCTGACTATTCGCTGCCCCAGGCCGTTTCCTTCAAGAGCACGTTGCGCCTGGGGCGGGGCCATGGCATCAAACCGCTGAAAGTCAGCCTCGAGGACATCGCGGTGCTGCAATACACCGGCGGCACCACCGGCCTTGCCAAGGGAGCGATGCTGACTCATGGCAACCTGGTAGCGAACATGCAGCAGGCCCGGGCATGCCTGGGCCAGTTCGGCGACGACGGCCAACCGTTGCTGCGCGAAGGCCAGGAGGTGATGATCGCGCCGCTGCCGCTGTACCACATCTATGCCTTCACGGCGAATTGCATGTGCATGATGGTCACCGGTAACCACAACGTGCTGATCACCAACCCGCGGGACATCGGTGGCTTTATCAAGGAGCTGAAGAACTGGCGTTTTTCGGCGCTGCTGGGGCTCAACACGCTGTTCGTGGCGTTGATGGACCATCCGGATTTCAAGACCCTGGATTTCTCCAGCCTCAAGCTCACCAACTCCGGTGGCACTGCGCTGGTCAAGGCCACGGCCGAGCGTTGGGAACAGCTCACCGGCTGCCGGATCACCGAAGGCTATGGCCTGACCGAAACCTCGCCGGTGGCCTGCACCAACCCTTATGGCACCAAGTCCCGGCTGGGCACGGTGGGGCTGCCGGTGCCGGGCACGCTCATGAAAGTGGTCAGCGACGACGGCGCCGAACAGCCACTGGGCGAGCGCGGTGAGTTGTGCATCAAGGGCCCGCAAATCATGAAAGGCTACTGGAACAAACCCGAAGCCACCGCCGAGGTGCTGGACAGCGAAGGCTGGTTCAAATCCGGTGACATCGCGGTGATCGACCCGGACGGTTTCGTGCGCATCGTCGATCGCAAGAAAGACATGATCATCGTCTCGGGTTTCAACGTATACCCCAACGAAATCGAAGACGTGGTAATGGCCCATCCGAAAGTTGCCAACTGCGCAGTGATCGGTGTGCCGGACGAGCGTTCGGGGGAGGCGGTGAAACTGTTCGTGGTGCCACGCGAGACGGGCGTCAGCCTTGAAGAGCTCAAGGCTTACTGCAAGGAGAACTTCACCGGCTACAAGATACCCAAGCACATCGTGCTGCGAGAGTCGTTGCCGATGACGCCAGTGGGCAAGATATTGCGGCGGGAGTTGCGGGATATTGCCTGAGGCCGGCCATCCTTTGGAATAAACCCTGTGGGAGCGAGCCTGCTCGCGATGGCGGTGTATCAGTGACAGAGATGTTGACTGAGGCGCCGCCATCGCGAGCAGGCTCGCTCCCACGGTTTTTATGTATTCGCAGTGATTAACCAGTGCTTAGTATTTTTACTCTAAAAATGACCACTGCATATTCTTGAGTCATATTTATGACTGTGGGGGCCACTTTTGGCTCTAGGCGACCCTTGGCAAAGCTGCTACTCTCGGCGCGCTTTTGTGACTTCTCGGCGTTGAATTAGGCCAGATTCACCAATAAACACACACCAATAATAATCGCATCAAATGCGGTGAGAATTCGCGTTGCTGAGGAGTGGGCTTCCATGATCGAAGACTTTTGGAAGGATAAGTACCCAGCTGGGATTGCTGCCGACATCAATCCAGACGAGTATCCGAATATTCAGGCGGTGTTGAAGCAGTCCTGCCAACGCTTCGCCGACAAGCCGGCATTCAGCAACCTGGGCAAGACAATTACCTACGGGGAACTGTATGAATTGTCCGGTGCCTTTGCTGCGTATCTGCAACAGCATACCGACTTGCAGCCTGGCGATCGAATCGCCGTGCAACTGCCCAACGTTCTCCAGTACCCGGTTGCCGTGTTCGGTGCGATTCGCGCCGGCCTGATCGTGGTCAACACCAACCCGCTGTACACCGCGCGGGAAATGGAACACCAGTTCAACGACTCCGGCGCCAAGGCGCTGGTGTGCCTGGCGAACATGGCGCACCTGGCCGAGGCTGTGGTGCCCAAGACGGGCGTCAAGCATGTGATCGTCACCGAAGTTGCCGATTTGCTGCCGCCACTCAAGCGTCTGCTGATCAACAGCGTGATCAAGTACGTCAAGAAGATGGTCCCCGCTTATCACTTGCCCAAGGCCATCAAGTTCAACGATGTGCTGAGCAAGGGCCACGGCCAGCCAGTGACCGAAGCCAACCCCACCAGTGACGACGTGGCCGTGTTGCAGTACACCGGCGGCACCACTGGCGTGGCCAAGGGCGCGATGCTGACCCATCGCAACCTGGTGGCGAACATGTTGCAGTGCAAGGCGCTGATGGGGTCCAACCTCAACGAAGGTTGCGAGGTCCTGATCACACCGCTGCCGCTGTATCACATCTACGCTTTCACCTTCCATTGCATGGCGATGATGCTGATCGGCAACCACAATATCCTGATCAGCAACCCGCGCGACCTCCCGGCGATGGTCAAGGAACTGTCGAAGTGGAAGTTCAGCGGTTTTGTCGGCCTCAACACGTTGTTCGTGGCCCTGTGCAACAACGAAGCCTTCCGCAACCTGGATTTCTCGGCAATGAAGGTGACGTTGTCCGGTGGCATGGCCCTGCAACTGGCGGCGGCCGAGCGCTGGAAAGAGGTTACCGGCTGCCCGATCTGCGAAGGTTACGGCATGACCGAAACCAGCCCGGTCGCCACGGTCAATCCGATCCAGAAAATCCAGATTGGCACCATCGGCATTCCGGTGCCGTCGACGCTGTGCAAGATTATCAATGACGCCGGCGAAGAACTGCCATTGGGCGAAATCGGTGAACTGTGTGTGAAAGGTCCACAGGTCATGAAGGGCTACTGGCAGCGCCAGGACGCCACCGACGAGATCCTCGACAGCGAAGGCTGGCTCAAGACCGGCGATATCGCGCTGATCCAGCCGGACGGCTACATGCGCATCGTCGATCGCAAGAAAGACATGATCCTGATCTCCGGTTTCAACGTATACCCCAACGAGCTGGAAGACGTGCTGGCGACCCTGCCGGGCGTCCTGCAGTGCGCGGCCATCGGTGTACCGGACGAAAAATCCGGCGAGGCAATCAAGATTTTCATTGTGCCCCGCCCGGGTGTCACGCTGACCAAAGAGCAGGTGATGGAACACATGCGCGCCAACGTCACGGGCTACAAAGTGCCCAAGGCGGTGGAATTCCGCGACGCGCTGCCGACCACCAACGTGGGCAAGATCCTGCGACGCGAGTTGCGTGATGAAGAACTGAAGAAGTTGGGTCTGAAGAAGTAAAACCGCTGCCAACAAAAAGCCCCGCCAGTGCGGGGCTTTTTGTTTGGGATTGCCCTGGCAGGCCCCAAAAATCTGTGGCGAGGGGATTTATCCCCGCTGGGTTGCGCAGCAACCCCTGCGTCTTGTATGACAGATTGGTGTGGCTCATGAAAGCGTGGGGCTGCTTCATAGCCCAGCGGGGATAAATCCCCTCGCCACAGGAAGCCCGGCAGCTTATACGGATTGGTTACAACCGAAACTGGGCAAAATCCAGGTTAGTGCCACCCGGGCGCATGTCCTGCAGGTACGAATCCTTGTCGGCGCTCAGCTCCAGGCTCAGGGCCGCCTTGCGCTTGCCCTGGTTGCGTACTTCCAGGCCTTCCATTTTTTCGCGCAGGAACACGGTCGGTACCTTCAGGTGCAGCAGCTCATCGGTGGCCGGCGTGTGCAGCAGCAGGTGGATCCATTCGTACTGACCGATGGCCAGGCGTGCCACCGGGATATCGAACCAGAAGATGTTGCGGTTGCGGTTCAATTCGCTGAAGTGGCAGTTATTGACGCCCAGTACGGCGCCGCCCAGTTCCTGGTTTCTGCGGGCGATGGCCTGCTTTTTATCGAGTTTCATAACGTTCCTACGAGATTGGAGCTTCAGGTCGCAGCCTGAATACGTGGGGCATTCTCGGGGGTGGATCGGCAAACATAAAGCGCAACCTGCATCTGACGATGAAATGCGCTGCTGAAAAAATGAAACTCCCCGCAAACGGCCTCGGTCAACCCTTATGTAATGACTTTTCGTACAGTTGTTCACAGGAGAGACATCATGGGTAGCACGAGCGATAAAGTGAAGGGCGTTGCCAACGAAGCCGTCGGCAACATCAAGCAAGGCGTCGGCAAGGCCACCGACAATGACCGCATGCGCGCTGAGGGCGTGGTCCAGGAGAAAAAAGGTGAGGTTCAGCAAAACGTGGGCAAGGCCAAGGACGCAGTCAAGAAAGGCGTTGACGAGGCATAACCTGCCTGTTGAATAACCGATTGGAACGGCCATCCGCGGGTGGCCGTTGTCATGTCTGCTCGAACTTGCACCGGGGAAATTGTTCCAAAGTCGCCAAACAGGTTACTTTTGTCTTGGATAGCAACCCCGAGAGTCGCCAGGCGACCTTCCTTTTTTGCGGCGAAAGGAGACGCACATGATGTTCCCGGCCTTGAAAGGCTTGCCCTTGCATCGTGTGATGATGCGTACCGTGACCGAGTTTCTCGACGACGAGATGTCGACCTATGCCTCGGCATTGGCCTACCAGATGCTGTTTTCGCTGTTCCCCTTCATTCTGTTCCTGATCGCACTGATCGGTTTCCTGCATTTGCCGGACTTCTTCTCCTGGCTGCGCCTGCAATCGGAGCTGGTGTTGCCACCCCAGGCCCTGGAGCAGGTCAACCCGGTGATCGACCAGCTTCAGCAATCCAAGGGGGGGTTGTTGTCGGTGGGTATCGTCATTGCGTTGTGGACTGCCTCGGCCGGTGTCCGGTTGATGATGAGTGCGATGAACGCCGCCTACGATGTGGTAGAGGGCCGTCCGATCTGGAAGCGCTTCCCGCTGTCGATTTTCTACACCATCGGCATCGCCGGCATGTTGTTGGCCGCCGCGGCGCTGATGGTGCTCGGGCCGCAGGTGATGGGCTGGATCGCGGCCCAGGTCGGGCTGGAGGAGTTCATCGTCACACTCTGGACCATCGTGCGCTGGCCGGTGATCGTGTTTTTGCTGATGGTGGCTGTGGCGTTGATCTATTACGTGATGCCTGACGTCAAACAGGAGTTTCGCTTTATTACACCGGGGTCGGTGCTGGCGGTGGTGGTGTGGATCATCGCGTCCCTGGGCTTTGCGTTTTACGTCAAGACCTTCGCCAACTACAACGCCATGTATGGCAGTATCGGCGCGATCATCGTGCTGTTGCTGTACTTCTACATTTCTTCGGCGGTGCTGTTGCTCGGTGCGGAGATGAACGCGGTGATCGAGCACATGTCCGCCGAGGGCAAGGACCGTGGTGAAAAGAGCCCGGGCGAGCACGAAAAACAGCATGTGTCGGGCCTGGGCCGTGACCATTCCATTCCTCACCCCCACACTGACGAAACCTGACCATGATTCGTGAAATCCTGAAAATGGGCGACGAACGCCTACTGCGTATTGCCCCGCCGGTGCCGCCGGAAATGTTCGACAGCCCAGAGTTGTGGCAGTTGATCGACGACATGTTCCAGACCATGGAAAGTGTGGGCGGCGTCGGCCTGGCCGCGCCGCAGATCGGTGTCGACCTGCAACTGGTGATCTTTGGCTTCGAGCACAGCGAGCGTTACCCGGACGCCGAGGCGGTGCCCCAGACGATCCTGATCAACCCGCTGATTACGCCATTGGGCCCACTGATGGAGGAGGGGTTCGAGGGCTGCTTGTCGGTGCCGGGCCTGCGCGGTGCGGTCGATCGCTATCAACACATTCGCTACGAAGGCTTTGACCCCAAAGGCGAAGCCATTGTGCGCACGGCCTCGGGCTTTCATGCGCGGGTAGTGCAGCATGAGTGCGACCACCTGATCGGGCGGCTGTACCCCTCGCGCATCACCGATTTCAGTAAGTTCGGCTTTACCGAGGTCATGTTTCCGGACCTGGACCCTGCGGCGGACGACTAGCCTACGCAAACCCTCTGTGGGAGCGAGCCTGCTCGCGATAGCGGTGAGTCAGCTATGAAGCTGTTGACTGACACGCCGCTATCGCGAGCAGGCTCGCTCCCACATTGGATTGTGATGCGCTTCAGGATTGTGTTTTAGGTTCCATCCCCATCGCAATCATCGGCTTGCTGCGCGCGTAGCGACTCAGGCGCTCGGCCATCGCATAAGGCAGCACGGGGTCGAAGCTGAACCCCTGCCGCTCATAAAAGCCGCGCAAATCAGGATGGCAGAACAACCAGACCGGTCCTTCCACGCCTTTCACCGCTTCGTCGATCAAGCGCGCCGCGATCCCCTGCATGCGATACGTCGGGTCGACAAACAACCCCGTCAGCCAATGCCCACCCGATACCGCTCGCAAGCACAGGGCCGCGATGATTTCATCCTGCCGCGCCACCCACAACTGCGCTTCACGCACCGCTTTCATTGAAGATTGGTGGGCGCGATAAAACTTGTTCATCAGCGGCCACAAGGGTTCATCGAGCCGCGTGTAGTGGATCTGGGACATGGCAAAGTCAGGGGCGGTGAAGGGGAGGGTGATTATAAAAGAACATGTCGGCGGCGATAGGTGTATACCTGACTTCACATCCCGTATGAGTGGAGTACGTATCATGGCCAAAGGCATGGATTCAAAAAAAGCGGCAAAGAAAAAACCGGCGAAGACCGCCGATGAAAAGCGCGCCGACAAAAAGGCCAAGAAGGTGAATCTGTTCGGTCATTGAATCGACGCCAGCGGGCGACGGGCCAGGGATGCATCCCGGCCATCGGCCCGCTGACCCCCGCAGCCTATCAAAGCGAGGCGAAGAACATGTCCGTAGCCGGGTCTTTGCCGGAGGTGCGACTTTCCTGGTCCTTCTCGACCTGCGCCATCGCCGTCTTGTCCTGCATGCGCTGGGCAATCTCCTGACTGACCGCCAATTGCTTCTCGGGCGGCATCGCCTCGAACTCCTCCTGGGTGATGCCCATCTCTTCAAGAATGCTGTCGCGCAGACGCTCTTCAGGCGTCTTGCTCATGTAGTCCTTGAATGCGTCCAGAGCAGAGCTGCCCTGTGTCTTGGCCTCATCGGAGGCTGATGAAGCAACGGTCTGCAACTGAACCCGGGTCTTGGCAAACGCTTCATCAACCTTGTCGCTGATGGCGGTGGCGGCATTGACCTGCTGTGTGGCTTGTCGCGCGATCGAAGCCTGCACCTGCGTGCTGCCCTGGCTGGCCTGAGCCTGGACGTTATCGCGCAATGCCTGCAGCGCGGCGCTTTGCAGGCCGCTGGCGGCTTCTGCGGTGGGATCCTCGCCCGGACGCTTGGGCAGCAAAATCATCGCTTGCTGTTGTGCACTGACCAACATGATGGATACCTGCGGTTATGGCTGAGCCATGTGCAGGAGCAAATCCCATGCCGCCGTCGCGAGCCCTGGATCCAAAGGACTGTGTAGCATCTGTCGGCGATCATGGCGGCCAATCCTTGCCGTCGGACGGCATGGATCGACCGCACATGACCGTCGGGCTCAGGTACTTTCGCGAACCTTGAGTTCAAATCCCATGTCCACCACCGGCTGAGCGATGCGGTTGCCGGCCATCAACGTGAGCATCTGTTCGGCGGCGCGCTGGCCGATGGCTTCCCGTGGCGTGCTGATGCTGCTCAGGCGCGGCACCATGTGGGCCGAGGCGGGCAAATCGTTGAAGCCCAGGACCGCAACCTGTTCGGGAATCTTGATGCCACAGCGCAGGGCTTCGAACAGCGCGCCGTGGGCCAGGTCGTCGTTGCCGAAGAAGATTGCATCGACGTCCGGATGGCTGGCGAGTAACTGCAGGAACAGTTCGCCGCCCAGGCCCACCGAGGATGGCCGTGGGGTCAGCAGTTCCAGATCCGGGTCGTACAGGCCGGCTTTCTGCAAAGCACGGCGAAAACCTTCGCCACGCAGCAACGTGCGCTGGTCCAGTTGTGCGCCGACATAGGCCAGGCGCTTGCGACCCCGGGAGATCAAGTGCTCGGCCGCCGTCTCGCCGGCCTTGAGTTGCGAAAAGCCGACGCAGTTAAGGCCCGCACCGGGGTCCAGTTCCATCATGTACACGCAGGGAATGTTGCTGGCCTCGATCATGCGCCGGGCGCTCTCGGTACGGTCGAAGCCGGTCAGCAACAGACCGCGTGGCTGATAGGCCATGTAGTTACGCAGCAGGTCTTCTTCTTCGTCCCGGGAATAGTGATAGTTGCCGATCACCACTTCGAAGCCCTTGGGCCTGAGCACACGATGAATGGCTTCCAGGGTGTCGATGAACAACAGGTTGGACAACGACGGCACCAGCACCACCACCGAATGGCTCTGGGCCGAAGCCAGGGCGCGGGCGGCGGGGTTGACCACGTAGTTCAGGTCGCGGGCGGCCTGGCGGACTTTTTCCACCAGGCTTTCGGCAACGGTGCTGACGCCGCGCAGGGCACGGGAGGCGGTGATAGGACTGACACCGGCCAGGCGTGCGACTTCGTTGAGCGTAGGGCGACCGGTGGTGCGGGTATTCTTATCGTTTTTAGTGACGGTCATCAGGGCGGCTTGCCAAACAAAAATCAAGGCACTAAGGTAGCGCTGTCTCGACGCGGCTGCAAATGCGTGAGCGGGGTTTGCCTGAGCCCTGACCGTTAGCGTTGTGAACGAACATGCTGCAACCACAAAAATGACAAGAAGGCGTCGGCAACTTCTGCTTTTGCTCTGGTGTCACAACTTGCAAAGGTAGCGCTGTCTGCGCGCTGAGGTGTTACATGAATAATCCCATCACCGCCCTGGTCATCATGGGCGTTGCCGGTTGCGGCAAGACTTGCGTCAGCCAGGCCCTGTGCCAGTTGAGCGGCGCCACCGCCATTGAAGGCGACACTTTCCACCCCGCGGCCAACATCCAGAAGATGAGCGCCGGTATCCCCTTGAACGACGACGACCGTGCCGGCTGGCTTGACAGCCTGTGCGACGAGTTGCGCCGTGTCGATGCGATGGGCGAGCGTCCGGTGCTGACCTGTTCGGCCCTCAAGCACAGTTATCGCGAGCGTCTGCGCAGTGCCTTGCCGGGCCTAGGCTTCGTATTTCTTGAGTTGACCCCTGAAGTGGCCGCCGACCGCGTGTCCCATCGTCCGGGGCATTTCATGCCGTCGACCCTGATCGACAGCCAGTTTGCCACCCTTCAATCCCCTGTTGGCGAGCCCCTGACCCTGGCTCTGGATGCATCCAGCCACAGCGTCGATGAACTGGCTCATCAGGCTTATGTCTGGTGGGTGGATCACGGTTTGAAGCTGGCCAGTTGAGTTGCAAAAATTTTGCGTCAGAAAGATAGCGCTGTCCCGACGGCTTACAAATAACCGCTTCAATAACAACAACAAATCAGGAGACACCTCCCATGTTCGGCATGTCCCACGAGACGTTTCTGCTGCTTGATGCAGTGGTTACGGTGATCGGACTTATCGTCCTTATCACCAAGTTCAAACTCCACCCGTTCATTGCACTGACCATCGCGGCCGCTTTTCTGGGCCTGACCTCGGGCATGCCGATCGGCACCATCATCAAGGCGTTCCAGGACGGCTTCGGTGGCGTGCTGGGCTTTGTCGGCATCATTCTGGCGTTGGGTACGATGCTCGGTAAAATGATGGCCGAATCGGGCGGGGCCGATCAGATCGCCCAAACCCTGATCCGCGCCTTCGGCAAGGATAAAGTGCAGTGGGCCATGATGTTCGCCGCCTTCCTGGTGGGCATTCCGCTGTTCTTCGAAATCGGTTTCGTGCTGCTGATCCCGCTGGTGTTCATCGTGGCGCGTCGCACCGGTGTCTCGATCATCAAGATCGGTATCCCGCTGCTGGCCGGTCTTTCCGCGGTCCACGGCCTGGTGCCACCGCACCCGGGCCCGCTGCTGGCGATTGGCGTATTCGGTGCCGACATCGGTAAAACCATTCTCTATGGCCTGATCGTGGCGCTGCCGACGGCCATTATTGCCGGGCCGATTTTCGGTACATTCATTGCCAAGCATATCCCCGGCCATCCGAATCAGGAGCTGGTGGACCAACTGGCACGTGAGACCGATTCTGCCGATCTGCCGAGCTTCAACATCACGCTGATCACCGTGCTCTCGCCGGTGTTCCTGATGCTGCTCAAGACCTTTGCCGATGTGGTGTTGCCTGAAGGCAATTTCTTCCGCACGTTCATGGACCTGATCGGGCATCCGATTTCTGCACTTCTGTTGGCATTACTGCTGTCGCTGTACACCTTCGGCTACAAGCAGGGCATCGGTTCGAGCCAGATACTCAAGTGGCTGGACGCGAGTCTGGCACCGACTGCGGCGATCATTCTGATCATCGGTGCAGGCGGTGGCTTCAAGCAGATGCTGGTCACCAGCGGTGTGGGTGATGTGATCGGTCACATGGCGGTGAGTGCGCAGATTTCACCGATCCTGTTGGCCTGGCTGGTGGCGGCGGTGATTCGCATCGCCACAGGCTCGGCGACCGTGGCAACCATTACGGGTGCCGGGATCGTGGTACCGGTGGTCGGGATGATTCCGGGTGTGAACCGTGAGCTGCTGGTCCTGGCGACCGGTGCCGGTTCGCTGATCCTGTCTCACGTCAACGATGCCGGCTTCTGGCTGGTCAAGCAGTACTTCAACATGACCGTGGCCGAAACCTTCAAGACCTGGACCGCGATGGAAACCATCCTGTCCGTGGTAGCGCTGATCTTCATCCTGTTGCTGTCGCTGGTGATCTAAGCGACGACGCATCACCCATTGTGGGAGCGAGCCTGCTCGCGATAGCGCACTGACCGTCAGCAACGAAGTCGACTGTCATGCCGCTATCGCGAGCAGGCTCGCTCCCACATTGGCTTCTGGTGATCTGAAGATCCAGAGTGGGAGCAAACTCCCACATTGATTTTGGTATCAGGCGTTCGGTTTGCTGACCAACCCATCCGCCCGGAACATCCCGCGAATGCCGCGAACGGCCTGGCGAATCCGGTCCTGGTTTTCGATCAGTGCAAAGCGCACGTGATCATCGCCATATTCACCGAACCCCACCCCCGGCGAGACGCAGACCTTGGCTTCGGCCAACAGCTTCTTGGCAAACTCTAGCGAACCCAGGTGTGCATAAGCCTCGGGGATCTTGGCCCAGACGTACATCGACGCCTTGGGGTTTTCCACCATCCAGCCCAGTTCATGCAGGCCCTTGACCAGCACATTGCGGCGCTGGCGGTACTGTTCGGCGATATCCCGCACGCACTGCTGGTCGCCTTCAAGCGCGGCGATGGCCGCCACTTGCAGCGGTGTGAAGGTGCCGTAGTCGTGGTAGCTCTTGATCCGCGCCAGGGCGTTGACCAGTTCCGGGTTGCCCACCATGAAGCCGATACGCCAGCCAGCCATGTTGTAGCTTTTGGACAGGGTGAAGAATTCCACGGCGATGTCTTTTGCACCCGGCACCTGCATGATCGACGGGGCTTTCCAGCCGTCGTAGACGATATCGGCGTAGGCCAGGTCGTGGATCACCAGCACGTCGTACTGTTTGGCCAAGGCGATGACCCGTTCGAAGAAATCCAGCTCCACGCATTGCGCGGTAGGGTTGGACGGAAAGCCCAGGATCATCATTTTCGGCTTGGGAATCGAGCCGCGAATGGCGCGCTCCAGCTCGTCGAAGAAATCCACCCCCGGCACCAGTGGCACCGAACGCACCTGGGCGCCGGCGATCACCGCGCCGTAGATGTGGATCGGATAACTGGGATTGGGCACCAACACGGTGTCGCCCTGGTCCAGGGTCGCTAGCATCAGATGCGCCAGGCCTTCCTTGGAACCGATGGTGACGATGGCTTCGGTTTCCGGGTCGATGTCCACCTCGTAGCGGTCCTTGTACCAGCGCGAAATGGCGCGGCGCAGGCGCGGTATGCCTTTGGAGGTGGAGTAACCGTGGGTGTCTTCACGCTGGGCGACGGTGACCAGCTTTTCCACGATATGTGGCGGTGTGGCGCCGTCGGGGTTACCCATGCTCAAGTCAATGATGTCTTCGCCGCGCCGACGCGCAGCCATCTTCAGCTCGGCAGTGATATTGAATACATACGGGGGGAGTCGATCGATGCGCGCAAAGCGGCGCGGCGAACCTTGGTTGGCCATTATTGCCTCGAGATACGTGAGCGCCCGGAACCGTCCGAGCGACGTTGGCCACTGCGGTGGCCTGCGGCGCAAGATAAAGGGGCTGATGGCCAATTGTCCAGTAGCGGCGCGCAACTATTTTCGACGACACTGTCGATCCGCTCAGGGGACTTTCAGTAACACCTGCGCATTGTACGACTCGCCCTGTTCAAAAAACGAATGGACTGAATGATGGAATTTTCCAGCGGTTTCCTGCTGAGCCTTTCTTTGTGCCTGGACATTGGCGTGGCCAATATCGCGATGATTACCCTGGCCATGCAACGTGGCTATTTCCAGGGTTTCGCCCTGGGCCTGGGCACATGTGTGGGGGACCTGATCTACGCGGTCCTGGCCTTGGCCGGCATGACGGTGCTGCTGCAATACGAAACGGTGCGCTGGGTGCTGTGGATCGGCGGCTCGGTGGTGCTGCTGTATTTCGCAGCGAAGATGATTCATTCGGCGATCTATCACCATGCGGCGTTGGCCGAGGCTGGCGAGGTGCGGAGTCATTCATCCGGGCAGGAGTTTTTTCGCGGGATTTTCCTGGCGATGTCGTCGCCCAGTGCCATTCTCTGGTTCGCGGCGGTGGGCGGCACATTGATCGCTCGCTCGGGCGGCGGAACGATCCTCAGCTCGGCGCTGTTCCTGAGTGGATTTCTCTGTGCCGGACTTCTCTGGTGTGCAGGCCTGTGCCTGGCAGCAACCCAGGGCGGCAGGCTGCTGGGGGATAAACTGTTGCGCTATTGCTATTGGGCATCGGCCGCCATCTTCTGCTATTTCGCGGTGTACGTGATTGTTTCTGGCTACAACGAGTTTATCGGGAAAGTGGCGCCGGCCGTTGTGCCTGGACTCGGATAAGCGAAACGGGCCTGGCAATCTTCATCAGGCTTCTATACTGCAACACCCGACCTCACGTTTCTGGAGTGTTGACGCATGGAAAAGCACGAACCCGATAACGCAGCCGAACCACGCTTCGAACACGGACGTTTTCAGATAATCGCCGGTTTTGGTGGCTGTTTTACCCCGGACACCGCCGAGGATATCCCGCTGCTCTGGGAAAAGTTTTTGCCCTGGCTCGGTAAAGTGCCAGGGCAGAAAGATGAGGTCACCTATGGCGTGTGTTGCAACCCGGACGGGAAGGGTGGGTTTGAATACATTGCCGGCGTGGAAGTCAGCCGGCTCGATGATTTGCCCGAACAGTTGCGCTGGATCGAAATACAGCCTGCGCACTACGCAGTGTTCGAACACAAAGGTCCGTTGAAAGCCCTGCCGCAGACGTTCCACTACATCTGGAAAGAGTGGCTGCCGCGATCCGGCCACACAGCTGCCGAGGCCCCGGAGTTCGAACGCTACAGCGAAGACTTCAACCCCAGGACCGGCGAAGGCTCTCTGGAAATCTGGATTCCTCTCAAACCGAGCTGATTGCCATCCTCTCGGCAATGCAAACCGGTGGGAGCGAGCCTGCTCGCGACAGCGGTGCCACATCCAACATTCATGCAAGCTGGCCCACCACAATCGCGAGCAGGCTCGCGCTCACAGACAGGTTATCTCCTGGTCAAACACCAGCCCCATCCGCCGCTCATAACCGATGCGGCCCTTGTACGCTTCGCCACTGTCGACCCAGCCCAGCCGGGTATACAGGCCGATGGCCGAGACATTATCGGCGTCGACCGAAAGCTCCAGTCCTCTGATTTGCGGCCATGCCGCCCGAGCCACGGCAGGAAGCGCTAGTAGGCAGGCCTTGCCGTAACCCTTGCCCTGGGCCCGATAATCGACTTGCAGGGCGTGCAGGGTGGCGCTGTGTTCGTTGGCCCAGGCGGGCAGTACTGGCGGGCGCTTGAGTAACAGGAACGCCACTGGCACTTCGCCTGCCAGCAACGCAAACCCTTTGACGCCAGGGCCGGGCCTGGACAACAGCGTGTGCAGTGCGCCGTGGATATCGCCGGCGAACTTGATCTGTTCGGGGTGGATTTCGATGGCTTCGACCTGCGTGCGCTGCAGCTCGGTGAGGTCTTCGTAGGGTACGAGCTGAGCGGTCACAAAAGCATCCGTTGTTTGCCGACAGAATGGGCCTGGGATTCTAGCGAATTTTTTTCTTTGAATTATTTTTGTTTGGGTTGTCGATTCGCAGTTTCTCTAAACGACAAAGGGTGTCTTCAACAAAAACCTGCGGAGAATCACCATGAATACCCAAGCCACCGAAACCGAAATCAAGGCCTTGATCGAGACTTATCGCCAGGCTGTCATGGAAAAAAATGTTGAAAAAGTCATGGCGCTCTATGACGACAACATCGTTTCGTTCGATGCCATCCAGGCCCTGCAATTCAAGGGCAAAGTCGCTTACCGGGCCCATTGGCAGGCGTGCATGGAGATGTGCCCTGGACCGCACAAGTTCGACTTCCATCAGATCGAGATTACCGCAGCTGACACGATCGCCTTCGCTCACTGGCTGGCCTATTGCGGCGGCACCAACGACAAAGGTGAAGAGCAGGCTTGCTGGATGCGCACGACCGCTTGCTATCAACGGGTGGCCGGGCAATGGAAGATTGTCCACGAACACTGGTCCGCGCCGTTTGATCCGATGGCCGGTACGGTGATGTTCGACCTGCAGCCCTGATCGTCGGTTTTTTCGCTGAGCGCTTTTCTGCGGTCCATAGTTGATCAGTTCGATCACGGAGCTTTCCATGAAGTACTTATGCCTGGTCTATAGCAACGAGCATGCGCTGCACAACTCACCCGACAGCCCGCAGGACGCTGAATGCATGGCCTACGCCGAGTCGGTCCAGGGCAGCGGTCGTATGATTGCCGCCGAGGCCCTGGAGTCGGTGCAGACCGCTACCACGGTGCGCATGCGCGGCGGCAAGTTGTCGATCACGGACGGTCCGTTTGCCGAAACCAAGGAGCAACTGGCGGGCTTCTACCTGATCGACGCCAAGGACCTGAACGAAGCTCTCCAGGTCGCCGGCAACATTCCGGCGGCCCGGGTCGGCTGCGTCGAGGTCCGACCGGTACGTCAACTGAATCCCTGAACAACAATCACAAACAGGATTTCATTCATGAACCTCAAACCTGCCGCGTTCGAGTTGTCCATCAGCCGGGTGATCGACGCCTCGCGTCAGAAGATTTTCCGCGCCTGGACCGAGCCGGCGCTGCTTGTCCAATGGTGGGGACCCCACGGCATGACTACGCCGGAGTGCGAAATGGAGCTGTGGGTCGGTGGTCAGTTTCGCACCCTGATGCGTGCCCCGGACGGCAGTGAGTATCCGACCATGGGCGTGTTCCTGGAAATCGTCGCCCCGCAGCGGCTGGTCTTCACCGATGCGTTTGTGCCCGGCTGGATCCCCTCCGGCAAAGCCTTCATGACCGGCGAAGTGTTGCTTGAGGAGATGGGCGATAAAACCCTTTACACCGCCCGCGCCCTGCACTGGAACGAAGAAGACCGCCAGGCCCACGAAGCCATGGGCTTTCATGACGGCTGGGGCCAGAGCCTGGACCGGCTCGAAGCGCTGGTGACCCAGGGCATGCCCGACTGATGTCGGCCGAAGAAGTCAGTGCACGGGTCGAGCAGGTTTATCGGCAAGACTCGCGGCGCATCCTGGCGACGCTGATTCGCCTGCTGGGGGATTTCGACCTTGCTGAAGAGGCCTTGCACGAGGCCTTCTTCATCGCGGTCGAGCGCTGGCAGCGCGACGGTGTGCCGGACAATCCTCGGGCCTGGCTGGTGTCGGCCGGGCGCTTCAAGGCCATCGACAGTTTGCGCCGGCGCGCTCGCTTCGCGGCGAGCCGGCCGATGCTGATTGCCCAGCTCGAAGAACTGGAGCAGAGCGACTGGAGTGATGAGGACGTGGAAGACGATCGCCTGCGGCTGATCTTCACCTGTTGCCACCCGGCCCTGGCCGCTGATGCCCAGGTGCCGCTGACGTTGCGGGAAGTGTGCGACCTGACCACCGAAGAGATCGCCCGGGCTTTTCTCGCCGCCCCGGCGGCCATCGCCCAGCGCATCGTGCGGGCCAAGGCAAAAATTCGCGATGCGAAGATCCCCTATCAGGTGCCGTCCCGCTCGGAACTGCCCGAGCGGCTGGACAGTGTGTTGCGAGTGATCTACCTGGTATTCAACGAAGGCTATTCGGCCTCGATGGGGGCTGAGGTGACGCGTGAAGATTTGACCCGCGAAGCCATCCGCCTGGCCCGCCTGTTGATGGAGCTGTTGCCTGAAGCCGAAGTCATGGGTTTGCTGGCATTGATGCTGCTGCACGAGTCGCGGCGGCGAGCACGAACTTCTCCCGGCGGTGAACTGATCCTGCTGGATGAGCAGGACCGATCCTTGTGGGACGCCGACATGATCGCCGAAGGCTGCGCCCTGGTGGAAGCCGCGCTCAATACCCGAAGGTTCGGGCCTTATTGCCTGCAAGCTGCGATTGCGGCAGTGCATGCCGAAGCCCCCACGGCGCAGGAGACCGACTGGCCGCAGATCGTCGGCCTCTATGATGTGTTGCTGCGTGCGGTGCCTTCGCCGGTGATCGAACTCAACCGCGCCGCGGCCCTGGCCAAACGCGATGGACCGCAAGCGGGCTTGCAGCGGATCGACGCGATTCTGGACCGGGGCGAGTTGCTCGATTATCACCTGGCCCACTCGGCGCGGGCAGAACTCTGTCGGCAGTTGGGACGCGTGGAGGAGGCGAGGGCGGCATATCGACGCGCGCTTGAATTGACTCAGCAATTGCCGGAGAGGCGGTTTATCGAAGGGCGGCTTGCGGGATTACAGTGATGACCACAAGCGATGAAATCCTGTGGGAGCGGGCGTTGTGGTGTGCATCGTATTTATGAACAGCTGAAACCACTGTGGGAGCGAGCCTGCTCGCGATAGCGTCATGTCAGTCACATTGCTGTTGGCTGAAACATCGCTATCGCGAGCAAGCTCGCTCCCACAGGGTTTTATGGCTTGGCTGACGGGCATAACCCGTCAGTCAACCAGCCTTGATCAGAACTCGTGATCAGCGCTGTCCGGGTTCAGGTCGCTGATGCCCAGTTTGCCCGCGGCCTGTTCGATCGCGCCGGTCTGCTTGACCAGTGCGGCAATGGCGTCGCGCACGACCTGGTTGCCAGCGGTGTTGCCCGCAGCGATCAGTTGGTCGTAGTGCTCACCCTTGTTGGCGTGATCGACCATGACTTGGATCTTGGCTTCGGTGTCGGCCAGGTCGGCCTTGAGGGCGTTGTCAGCGGCCGGGTCAGCCTTGGCCACCAGGGACGACAGGCTGGCGCCGGTCATCTTGGTGCCGTCGACGCGGGTGTATTCGCCCAGGTAAACGTTGCGCACGCCTTTGGCATCGTAGAAGTGCGAGTTGTGGGTGTTGTCGCTGAAGCAGTCCTGCTCGTCTTCTGGCGAGTTGGCTTCCAGGGACACCTTCATACGTTCGCCCGCCAGTTCGCCGAGGGACAGGCTGCCCATGCCGAACAGCATCTTGCGCAGGCCGGTTTCGGCAGGCTCGGCTTCCAGGGTGGCGCGGTAGTTGTCAGCCACGTTTGGCTTCCAGTTGCCGACCATTTCTTCCAGATCGCTGACCAACAGTTGGGTCACGGCCTTGAGGTAGGCGCGACGACGGTCGTTGTGACCGCCAGTAGCCCCGGCGCCTTCCAGATAATCGGAGGCCGGACGCTGGCCAGCACCAGGGCCGGTGCCGTTGAGGTCCTGGCCCCACAGCAAAAATTCGATGGCGTGGTAGCCGGTGGCGACGTTGGCCTCGGAACCGCCCAGCTCGTTCAGGCTGGCGAGTTTCTCCGGGGTGATGTCTTTCACGTCGACCTTGTCTTCGCCTACCTGGACTTCGGTATTGGCGATGATATTGGCGGTGGCGCCCGGGTTACCCAATGCGTGCGCATAGGAGGTGTCGACGTAGTCGATCAGGCCTTCATCCAGCGGCCAGGCGTTCAATTGGCCTTCCCAGTCGTCGATGATGGTGTTGCCGAAGCGGAACACTTCGCTTTGCAGGTAAGGGACGCGCGCAGCGACCCAGGCGGCCTTGGCGGCGTTGAGGGTCTCGTCGTTCGGTTTGGCCAGGAACGCATCGATCGCGGTTTGCAGGGTTTTCGCGGTGGATTCGGCATCGCTGTAGACCGCATGGACGATGTCGGCGTAGTGCGCGACAACGGCCTTGGCAGCGGCCTCGTCGATTTTGCCGGCTGCGGCTGGGGCGGCGGTGCTGGCTGCAGGCGTGGGCGCTTGCGGCGCGGCGGCCTTGTCTTTGCCTTCGCCGCAACCGGCGAGGGAAATAGCGATGGCCAGCAAACTGGCGGTAGCCAGAGGCATACGAATCATGGCGAACATCCTGCTTCGGTGATGGATGGGACAGGCGCGAGGTGCGCAAAGCTGCGACATAATGCGAAAGATTTGCATTATGTGTAAAGGGTTGTAGCTGTAAATATTTCTTATTTGTGATGCGGCGCGGGCAGCCTTCCGTAGGCGCCGCCGAGCTAAGCGAGGCGGCGATCTCTGCCCAGACGCTTGAGTCTCAAGCGAACAAACCAAAGAGCGCAGGCTTCGCCAACTCCGGCAGAGGCATGACTACCCGAGGAGAAAGAATCAGATGATGGAGACTTTGCTGCGCTGCGCCTGCTTGAGATAGATGCCCAACTCCCGTGCCGGCAGCGGTTTGCTGTAGTAATACCCCTGACCTTCATGGCAGCCCTCGGAGATGATGTAGGCTTCCTGCTCGACCGTCTCAACCCCCTCGGCGATTACCTGCATCCCCAGGCTCTTGCCCAACTGGATGATGGCCCGGACGATGGTCGCGTCATCCTCGTCATCGAGCAGGTCCTGGACGAAGCTCTTGTCGATCTTGATCTTGTCCAGCGGCAGGCTCTTGAGATAACTCAGGGACGAATAACCGGTCCCGAAGTCATCGATGGCAATCAGCGCGCCGGAGCGGCGCAGACTGAGCAAGTGCTGGGCGGCTGTCGTGATGTCTTCCATCAGGCCGGTTTCCGTGACCTCCAGCTCCAGGCTGCGCGGCGGCAGGCGGTACATCTGCAGCAAGTTGTTCACCACCCGCGGCAGTTCGGCATGGTGCAATTGCACGGTGGACAGGTTGACCGCCATGCGCAGGTCAACGAAGCCCTGGTCATGCCATTCGCGCAACTGTTTGCAAGCCTGATCCAGGACCCATTCACCGATGGCGATAATGGTGCCGTTCTGTTCGGCCAGGGGAATGAACAGGTCCGGCGGCACGAGGCCGTGTTCGGGGTGATGCCAGCGAATCAGCGCCTCGGTACCCACCACTCGCAGGTCGCGATAGCTGACCTGCGGCTGATACACCAGGCTGAACTGCTCGAGGAGCAGAGCCTCGCGCAGGTCTTTTTCCAGCTCGCGACGGCGGCGCATTTCACTGTCGACGCTGGCGATGTAGAACTGGTAGCGATTGCGCGAGCGGGCCTTGGCCAGGGTCATGGTCTGCTCGGCTTTCTGCAACAACTTCTCGGTGCTGTCCCCGTCCTCGGGAAAGAGGGTGATGCCAATGGTCGCCCGTAGGCGGATTTGCTGATCATCGAGGATGAACGGCGCCTCCAGGTCATCGAGGATGCTCTGGGCCAACTCGGCGGCTTCGTAAGGTTGTTCGATATCGGCCTGGACCAGGGCGAACTGGTCGCCCCCCAGTCGCGCCAGCGCGCCAAGGCGTCCGCTGTGGGCTCGCAGCCTATCTGCCAGGGCCAGCAGCAACTGGTCACCGGTTTGATAGCTGAACTGTTCGTTGATGCCCTTGAAGTCATCCAGCCCCACACACAGTACGGCCACCCGGCGTTGCAAGCGCCCGGCATCCACCAGGATCTTGTCCAGTTGCTGTTGAAGCTGTTGACGATTGGGCAGGCCGGTGAGGAAGTCATACTGGGCCATGCGCAGCAGGCTGTTTTCCGCCTCGTGGCGCAGGTGTGTATTGCGCTCGATGGAGGCGAGCAATTGGTTGGCGGTGTTGATCCAGAGCCCCAACTCATTTTGTTCGTGGCCGCGTAGCTGCGGGATCTTGTGTTCACTCGGCCGGTCGGGGTTGATTTCGGTCAGGTGTTCGATGATCCGCGACAGTGGTTTGGTCAGCAGCCAGTGATAGACCAGGTACAACACCAGGCCCATCGCCAGGGCTCGCAACATGCCCGATATGAAAATGATTACGGAGTTGACGATGAAACTCTGGCCGTAGGTGGCGGTGTCGAGAGTAATGCTCAGGTCACCGTAATATTCACTGTAAGGCCCGCGACCCACCAGTTGCGTGGTGAATGTGCGTTCCTTGCCAAGGATCAGGTCGGTCAGCCAGCGACTTCCAGAGTGCTGCAAAGGCCGGGTTTTTTCGGCAAGCATGGTCTCTTGAGGGTGACCGATAGAAGCCATGCGCACCGCTTGGTCCTGAAACAGCCCCTCGATCACTTGCATGCCCATCTCCCGGTCAAGGCTATAGACGGCCTGGGTCGAAGGGTCCCGGAACATATCAAGAATTCGTTGGGCATCGCTGGCGACGGCATGGTCGGTTTTGTAGGCATCGAAAACGATCTGGGCGCAGCTCAATACCACGCCGACGATCAATGCCGAAAGGAGCACGACCCGGAGCAACTTCACAGACAAGCTGTTCTTGAGTTCCAGCTTCAAAGAGGGGGTTCCTTGTTCCGTGCGAGTAGCGTCAAGTTGCCATGAGTATTGGCAATCCTGTGATGTCAGTCAAAGGGACAATCAAACACAAGGGTCTTCGCCTGAAACCTGGCCGTTATACGGTGTTTCCAGAGTTATTGCTCTACGACCATTGTGTCGGATGGAAGGGCCCGCAACTTGAGGCCTGGGTTTGATTTTTGTTGGATTTCAGACACGAGGTAGGGGGCCGGACAAGATCCCGGGGCTTTGTGCCAGCTAAAAAAAACCCGGCAAAGCGCCGGGTTCTTTTGTCTGGCATTACGGATCAAGCGGTGAAGGTCTTGCCTTCGAACTGCTCGGCCACAAACTTCCAGTTGACCAGGTTCCAGAACGCTTCGACGTATTTCGGACGAAGGTTGCGGTAGTCGATGTAGTAGGCGTGTTCCCAAACGTCGCAGGTCAGCAGCGGGGTGTCGCCGCTGGTCAGCGGGTTGCCGGCGCCGATGGTGCTGGCCAGGGCCAGGGAACCGTCAGCCTTTTTCACCAGCCAGCCCCAACCGGAACCGAAGGTGCCGACGGAAGTCTTGGTGAATTCTTCCTTGAACTTGTCGAACGAGCCGAACGCACTGTTGATGGCGTCGGCCAGCGCGCCGGTAGGTTGACCACCGGCGTTTGGCGCCAGGCAGTTCCAGTAGAAGGTGTGGTTCCAGACCTGAGCGGCGTTGTTGAAGATACCGCCCGAGGAAGTCTTGACGATTTCTTCCAGGGTCTTGCCTTCGAACTCGGTGCCAGGTACCAGGTTGTTCAGGTTCACGACGTAGGTGTTGTGGTGCTTGTCGTGGTGGAATTCCAGAGTCTCTTTGGAGATGTGCGGCTGCAGTGCATCGTGTGGATAAGGCAGCGGCGGCAATTCGAAAGCCATGGTGATTCTCCTAATCAGGTCAGTTGCGGTGAGCGCAAGGCCGATCACGGGCGGCCAGACTAGCGCCGGGGAGTTTGTACTCATTGCGGCGCAGGAGTCGGATCATAGCACCGGGGGAACGGCATAACCACGCAACAACTGTGTGGGATAGAGGTTCCAGAGCGGTTTGGAATAATCAGCCAGAGACGATCAACTGTATGGCCACGCTGAACATCATCGTTGCCACCAGCACATCCAGTATCCGCCAGGTACTCGGCCGTGCCAGCCACGGTGCCAGCCATGCCGCACCGATTGCCAGTGTGAAGAACCACAGCAACGAGGCACTGGCCGCTCCCACGACATAGGCGCCAGGCACGCTTTGCTGGGCCCCGAGGGAACCGATCAGCAACACGGTGTCGAGATAGACGTGGGGGTTGAGCAGGGTCACCGCCAACGCACTGAGCAGCACCGCCCGTAACGAGCGCACGACCTGTTTTTCATCTTGTTGCAGGCTTTGTTTCGAACAGGCCCGACGCAACGCCAGGCTGCCATACCAGAGCAGGAACCCGGCGCCGCCCCAGCGGGCTATTGAAAGCAGCAACGGGCTTTGGGCCAGCAGTGTCGCCAGGCCGAACACCCCGGCGGCCACCAGCAACGCATCGCAAGTTACACACAGAGCGGCGACCGGCAAGTGATGTTCGCGGCGCAGGCTTTGCGCCAGCACGAAGGCGTTCTGAGCGCCGATGGCCATGATCAGCCCGAGGGCCACCAGTAGTCCGTTCATGTAGCTTTGCCACATAAATTACTCCCCGAGTAGGTATGAATGCGGGTGTCATTCTCTGGTGCAAAGCGGTATAAGAAAAACCAATATTGCTGATTGCTCATTAGGAAAACTGATGTTCGATTACAAATTGCTTTCCGCTCTGGCGGCGGTTGTCGAACAGGCCGGATTCGAGCGTGCCGCCCAAGTGCTGGGTTTGTCGCAGTCGGCGATTTCCCAGCGGATCAAACTGCTGGAGGCGCGGGTCGGCCAGCCGGTGCTGGTGCGCGTCACGCCGCCGGCACCGACCGAAATCGGTCGCCGCTTGCTCAACCATGTGCAGCAGGTGCGGCTGTTGGAGCGCGACCTGCAAAGCCTGGTGCCAGCGCTGGATGAGGAGGGGCTGCCTGAGCGCCTGCGGATCGCCTTGAATGCCGACAGCCTGGCCACTTGGTGGGCGGTGGCCGTTGGAGATTTCTGCGCCGAACATCATCTGTTGCTCGACTTGGTGGTGGAAGACCAGACCGTCGGCCTCAAACGCATGCGTGCCGGTGAGGTGGCGGCGTGCGTCTGCGCCAGTGAACGTCCGGTGGCTGGTGCCCGTAGTGTGTTGTTGGGGGCCATGCGCTACCGGGCGTTGGCCAGCCCGGCGTTCATCGCCAGGCATTTCCCCGATGGGGTGCGCGCCGATCAACTGGCGCGCACGCCGGCGCTGGTGTTCGGCCCGGATGATTTCCTGCAGCATCGCTACCTTGCTTCCCTGGGGGTCGAAGGCGGTTTCGAACATCATCTCTGCCCGTCGTCCGAAGGTTTCATTCGGCTCGCCGAAGCGGGGCTTGGCTGGGGACTGGTGCCGGAGTTGCAAATGCGTGAGCAACTGGAGCGGGGCGAGTTGGTGGAATTGCTGGCAGATAAACCGATTGATGTGCCGTTGTACTGGCATCATTGGCGCAATGGTGGGCAGTTACTGGGTTTGTTGACTGAACGATTGATCAAGGCGGCAAGCAGCAAGCTCCAAGCGGTAAGTTGAAAGCGATTGGCTTGAAGCTTGTAGCTTGAAGCTCGAATCTGATTTTAGGAGTCTTCATGAAAATTCTGGTTACCGGCGCAAGTGGCTTCATTGGCGGGCGCTTTGCGCGTTTCGCTCTGGAGCAGGGCCTGGATGTACGGGTCAACGGTCGCCGGGCCGAGAGCGTTGAGCACCTGGTGCGTCGCGGGGCGCAGTTCATCCAGGGGGATCTGAGTGACCCGTTGCTGGCTCGCGACCTGTGCCTTGATGTTGACAGCGTCGTGCATTGCGCCGGTTCCGTGGGGCTTTGGGGGCGCTATCAGGATTTTCACCAGGGCAACGTCCAGGTCACGGAAAATATTGTCGAGGCCTGCCTCAAGCAGAAGGTCCGGCGTCTGGTTCATCTGTCATCGTCGTCTATTTACTTCGACGGCCGGGACCATCTGGACCTGACCGAAGAACAAGTGCCCAAACGCTTCAAACATCCCTACGCTGCCACCAAATACCTGGCTGAACAGAAAGTCTTCGGGGCCCAGGAGTTCGGCCTCGAAGTACTGGCTCTGCGCCCGCGCTTTGTCACCGGCGCCGGCGACATGAGCATTTTCCCCCGGCTGTTGAAAATGCAACGCAAGGGCCGCTTGGCCATTGTCGGCAACGGGTTGAACAAGGTGGATTTCACCAGCGTGCAGAATCTCAACGAAGCGCTGCTCAGCAGTCTTTTGGCCGGCGAATCGGCCCTTGGCAAGGCTTACAACATCAGCAACGGCACGCCGGTGCCGTTGTGGGATGTGGTCAATTATGTGATGCGACAGATGGAAGTCCCACAGGTCCGGCGTTATCGTTCCTACGGGCTGGCCTACAGCGTCGCCGCCCTGAATGAAGGTTTTTGCACGTTATGGCCGGGCCGTCCCGAACCGACGTTGTCGCGCCTGGGCATGCAGGTCATGAACAAGAATTTCACCCTGGACATCAGCCGGGCCCGGCATTATCTGGATTACGATCCACAGGTCAGCCTGTGGACCGCTCTTGATGAGTTCTGCGCCTGGTGGAAAGCCCAGGATGCCCGCTGATCGCCCCGTCATGAACCGAGTGCCAGGTTCGGGGTCAATCGGTGCGGCGGGCGAGGGGGTTATACTCGCTGCATCAAGCCAACACCGGTTTCCCAAAGGTTGAACCCAATGCCCATGCGTAACGATTCCAACGACGACTTCGATGATATACCGAGCTTGCGGATGCGGGCCGACATTCCCGATGACGATGACTTTCTGCCTGAGCGCGAACGCCCGCCCCACGTGCAAGCGCGCCCGGCACCCGTTGCGGCGGCCAAGGTCAAGGGGGCCAGTACCGGGCCACTGTGGGCGCTGGTCGGTGCGCTGTTGTGTGCGCTTGCCTTCCTGGCGTGGTGGAGCTTCCAGCAGATTTCCTTGATGGAACAGCAACTGGTGGCCACCCAGGAAAGTTTCGCCCGTATCAGTGAAGATGCGGCGGGACGCTTGCAGGACATTTCCGGCAAGGTGGTAGCCGGTCAGTCCAATGTCATGAGCGACAGTGAAGCCTTGAAGTTGCAGATCAAACAGCTGGAAGGCAAGCTTCAGGAGCAGGGCAAGCAATTCGAAAGCAAGCTGCAGGAGCAGTACAAACAACAGATGGTCGCGTTCGGTCCGTCCGCCGACCTGGACAAGGAGCTGGCCCAGATCATTGCCCAGACCACTGAGCAGCAGAACGCCAGCACTCAGTTGCAAGCTTCCAACAAGGAACTCCAGGACCAGGTCAAAGCGCTGGCGGCTGAAGTTTCCGCCCTGAAAAACCAGGGCGAGGATGGTGCTCTCGATGCCCGGCTCAAGAGTATCGGCGCCGACATCACCGCCCTGAAACGCGCCACTTCCAACTCTGCCATCGAGCGTCTGGAGCAGGACGTGATCGTGCTCAAGAGCCAGCAGGACAACGGGGGCAGCAACACCGCCGAGTTCGACGCCTTCCGCGGCCAGGTCACCCGCAATATCAACACGCTGCAAGCGCAGATTCGCAACCTGCAGCAGCAACTTGGCAGCCGAACTCAGTGACGAGGCTGTAGTCGCGAGCGGTGGGTCAGTCAGTTTGCATCAATGGCTGATGTGCCACCGCCATCGCGAGCAGGCTCGCTCCCACATTGTGAGTCGTGCGCCTGCAAAGTGTTCAGCCGCTGCAAACCGGTGGGCTTGCCGATCCTTGCGCTGATCGGCAAGTAGGACCAGACAAATGCACAAAAAAAGGCCCGCATCGCTGCGGGCCTTTTGTTGAGTAGCGGCGGCAATCAGCCCGCCACCAACACCCGAATGGCTTCCAGGCGCAGCGCCGCTTTCTCAAGCATCGCCAAACCTTGCTCACGCTGTTGGCGCAGAGCCACCAGTTCGCTGTCGCGTACCGTCGGGTTGACCGCTTGCAGGGCAGTCAGGCGCGCCAGTTCTTCGTCGGTATCGGCTGCCAGGCGACGCTGGGCTTCGGCCACGCGTTCGGCGTGACGCGGGGCGATCTTCTCTTCACCGGCGTTGATCCGTGGCGAGAGCTGGTCACGCTGGGCCTGGATGAACTTGTTGGCGCTGGCCCGAGGCACGCTTTCCAATTGATCGTTCAAAGTCTCGAACGAGACTCGGGCGGCGAGGTCGTTGCCGTTGGCGTCCAGCAGGCAGCGCAGGGCGGCCGGCGGCAGGTAACGGCCCAGTTGCAGTGAGCGCGGGGCAACCACTTCACTGACATAGAGCAGTTCCAGCAACACGGTGCCGGGCTTGAGGGCCTTATTCTTGATCAGCGCTACGGCGGTATTGCCCATGGAGCCGGACAGCACCAGGTCCATGCCGCCTTGCACCATCGGGTGCTCCCAGGTAATGAACTGCATGTCTTCGCGAGACAGCGCCTGGTTGCGGTCGTAGGTGATGGTCACGCCTTCGTCGTCGCCCAGCGGGAAGCTGGCGTCGAGCATTTTTTCGCTCGGCTTGAGGATCAGCGCGTTGTCCGAATGGTCCTCGCTGTCGATGCCGAACGCATCGAACAGGGTTTCCATGTAGATCGGCAGGGCGAACTGGTCGTCTTGTTCGAGAATGGCCTCTACCAAGGCATCGCCTTCACCCGCGCCGCCGGAGTTGAGCTCCAGCAGACGGTCGCGACCGGTGTGCAGCTCGGCCTCCAAGCGTTCGCGTTCGGTGCGGGCTTCGTCGATCAAGGCTTGCCACTGGCCGTCATCGGCTTCTTCCAGCAATGGCAGCAGGCGCGGGCCGAACTGATGCTGCAAGGCGTTGCCGGTCGGACAGGTATTGAGGAACGCGTTCAGGGCCTCGTGATACCACTGGAACAGCCGCGCTTGCGGGCTGGTTTCCAGGTACGGCGCATGCAGCTCGATGGTGTGTTTCTGGCCGATCCGGTCCAGACGGCCAATACGCTGTTCCAGCAGGTCCGGGTGCGAGGGCAGGTCGAACAGCACCAAATGGTGGGCGAACTGGAAGTTACGGCCTTCGCTGCCGATTTCCGAGCAGATCAGCACCTGGGCACCGAACTCTTCGTCGGCGAAGTAAGCCGCCGCACGGTCGCGCTCCAGGATGTTCATGCCTTCATGGAACACCGTGGCCGGGATGCCGGAACGTACGCGCAGGGCATCTTCCAGGTCCATGGCGGTTTCGGCGTGGGCGCAGATCACCAGCACTTTGGTGCGCTTGAGCATCTTCAGGGTGTCGATCAGCCACTCGACCCGTGGGTCGAAACGCCACCAGCGCTGTTCTTCGTTGGCGTCCGGCTGAGCCTGGAAGCTGACTTCCGGGTACAGCTCGGCGTGATCGCCTAGCGGAAGTTCGAGGTATTCGTCCGGGCACGGCAGCGGGTAGGCGTGCAGCTTGCGCTCCGGGAAGCCCTGCACGGCGGCGCGCGTATTGCGAAACAGCACGCGGCCGGTGCCGTGGCGGTCCAGCAGTTCGCGGACCAGGCGGGCGCTGGCTTCGACATCGCCATCATTGACGGCGGTCAGCAACGCTTCGCCCTCGTTACCCAGGAAGCCGTGGATGGTCTTGTGCGCCTCGGGTGAGAGACGGCCCTTGTCCAGCAGCTCCTGCACGGCCTCGGCCACCGGGCGATAATTCTCGCTCTCGGCGCGGAAGGCCTTGAGGTCGTGGAAACGGTTCGGGTCCAGCAGGCGCAGGCGGGCGAAGTGGCTGTCCTGGCCCAACTGTTCCGGGGTCGCGGTCAGCAGCAGTACGCCGGGAATCGTTTCGGCAAGCTGTTCGACCAGAGCGTAATGCGGGCTGACCTGATCTTCGTGCCAGACCAGGTGATGGGCTTCGTCGACCACCATCAGGTCCCAGCCGGCGGCAAACAGCGCGTCCTGGGCCTTCTCATCGTCCACCAGCCATTCCAGCGCCACCAGGGCCAGCTGGGTGTCTTCGAACGGATTGCTGGCATCGCTTTCGATGAAGCGTTCTTCGTCGAACAAGGCGACCTGCAGGTTGAAACGCCGACGCATTTCCACCAGCCACTGATGCTGAAGGTTTTCCGGTACCAGGATCAGCACGCGGCTGGCGCGGCCGGAGAGCAGTTGGCGGTGGATGATCAGGCCGGCTTCGATGGTCTTGCCCAGGCCCACTTCGTCTGCCAGCAATACCCGTGGCGCGATGCGGTCGGCCACTTCACGGGCGATGTGCAATTGGTGGGCGATGGGCTGGGCACGTACGCCACCCAGGCCCCAGAGCGGCGACTGCAACTGGCGGCTGGTGTGTTCCAGGGTGTGGTAGCGCAGGGAAAACCATGCCAGTGGGTCGATCTGGCCGGCGAACAGACGGTCACTGGCCAGGCGGAACTGGATAAAGTTCGACAGCTGGGTTTCCGGCAGGGTGACAACCTCGTTCTGCCCATTGAGGCCGTGGTAGACCAGCAGTCCATCGACATCGTCGACTTCGCGCACGGTCATTTTCCAGCCTTCGAAGTGAGTGATCACATCGCCCGGCGAAAACCGCACGCGGGTGAGGGGCGCATTCCGTAGCGCGTACTGGCGAGTGTCGCCAGTGGCCGGATAGAGCACGGTCAACAAGCGGCCGTCCTGTGCCAGAACGGTGCCTAAACCCAGCTCGGCTTCGCTGTCACTGATCCAGCGTTGCCCCGGTTGATACTGCTGCGCCATGCTGCCTGACTCCCGCCTTGAAAAAGCCGGTTATCTTAACGGAATGATCCCTCAGACCAAAGGATTTACGTAGACATCGGGTCGCCATGGGCATTGATTACTTACCGGCGGTGCGGAACTTAAGTGTGCTGAGTGATCAAACAAGCTCGGCCCGGCCTATTGTGATAATGCCAACCGGGTCACAAGTTTCAGACCAGCGGTTCAAGCTGTTCCTCGCTCAGCCGACAACCTGAAGACAGGAGACCTTTATGTTGCCACCCATGCTCCCTTTGAGCGCCGTACCCATCACCGCTCAACAGGATCCGGTCCGCCAGCGGCCGGACATACCGCCCGTGGTCCCGGTGCAGCAAAGCTCCAACGAAAGCACCATCGACCTGAAGAATCGCGACCCTGAGGAGGCTGCTCTGTTGCTGCGCGAGGAGCAACAGCGCCAGCAGGAACGCAACAAGCGCCGCCGCGAAGCCGACGAAGATCCCGAAGCGCACCTGGCCGTACCGGGCACTGAACTGAACGCCGATAACACCGTGCCTGTGGTGCCGTTGGTGGAAGGGGAAGAGCGTCAGGGCTTGTGGGTCGATATCCAGGTCTGATCCAGGCTTTTGTCGACGCATGTAGGCTGGTCAACCCGCTCGACAGCCTTCATCATGAGAGCATCCGCAGTTCACCGTACGATGCCGACACGCCATGAGCCAAGACGACAAACTGATCGACCTCAGTGCTGAGCGCGCCAAGCGCGTTCACGACCTCAACGAAAAACGCCTTAACGAAGTCCGCCAGGCTTTTGAGCAAGCCATGCCATTGGGCAAAGCCCAGAAAAAACCGAAGAAAAAACCCAAAAAGCGCTGACTCCCCCCTCTATCCATTGATACAGATCAGTTATTTCCCTTCCTTTTCGCCGCGTCGCGAGCGTTATTGACCCCGGTCAATTTTCATCCAGGCCTGATTGGTTAACTTGCACCCATCGCAACAGGGGCAAGACCAGGAGGCCAGTCATGTTTTTCGATAATGTGGTGTTTGCCGGAGTGTTGACCGTCGGCCTCATGTTCGTGTTTTTCGCCGGCTTCGGATTATTCATCTGGAAAGATGCACACAAGCGCAAAAAGCCGTAGGTCTTTCCAGCTACAACGAGCACGCAAGGCATTTTGGGCGACTTCGGTCGCCCTTTTTTTTTTGAGCAGATTTCCCCTGTTCCACACAAGCCCATTGTGGGAGCGAGCTTGCTCGCGATAGCGGTATGTCTGTAGATACATGTGTTGACTGACCCGGCGCCATCGCGAGCAAGCTCGCTCCCACAGTAGTCAGGTGTCCGGGCATAAAAAAAGGTGCGATCCGCCAGGACCGCACCTTTTTTATTAGCCGCTGATATCAGCTGCCGATGGCCTTGGACGCCAGCCAGAACAGCGCGGCCGAGAGGGCCACTGTCGCCGGCAGGGTCAGTACCCAGGCCAGCAGGATGGTCCGTACCGTGCCACCTTGCAGACCGCTCTTGTTGGCGACCATGGTGCCCGCCACGCCGGACGACAGTACGTGGGTGGTGGAAACCGGCAGGCTGAAGATGTTCGCCGCACCGATCATGCACGCCGTGGTGATTTGCGCCGACATACCTTGAGCGTAGGTCATGCCTTGCTTGCCGATCTTCTCACCAATGGTCAGCACCACACGCTTCCAGCCGACCATGGTGCCCAGGCCCAGGGCCAGGGCGACTGCCAGAATCACCCAGAACGGGGCGTATTCGGTGGTGGCGGTCAGGTCTTTGCGCAGCTTGTTCAGGTCGTCTTTTTCCCGAGCTGCCAGGCCTGGCAGTTTGCCAACCTTCTTCGCCGTGTCATCCAGGCAGAGCAGGTAGCGGCGAACCTCGATGCGGCTTTCCGACGGCAGCGATTGGTAATCCGCCACGCCTTTGAGGGTGTCGAGCAGCGCCGCAATGGTGGGCTCGGTCTGCTGTGGGTTGCAGCGGAATTTCTCTGGCAGATCGCCCTTCACGCTTTTGCCCAGCGCCAGATATTCACCCAGCGATTCGCTGTTGCGCTGGTAGAACTGGCTCAGGTGCAACGTCGCGTCGCGGGTACGCTCGATCTGGTAGGTGGTGCTGTTCAGGTCAAGCACGAACTGCGCCGGTACGATACCGATCAGCACCAGCATGATCAGGCCGATACCTTTCTGGCCATCGTTGGAGCCGTGGACGAAGCTGACGGCCATGGCTGAAATGACCAGCACCAGGCGATTCCAGAACGGGGGGTGTTTCTTGTCATCGATCTTGCGGCGCTGTTCCGGCGTCTTGTGCATCTTCGACAGCGGACGCCACCACTTCAGACTGATCAATACCAGTGCGGCAATCAGGAAGCCCGCCATGGGCGAGAACACCAGGGAGGCACCGATATCGATTGCCTTTTGCCAGTTCACTCCGTCGGCCAACGGGATATCGTTGATCAGCGCGTTGGCCAGGCCCACGCCGAGGATCGAACCAATCAGCGTGTGGGAGCTGGAGGCTGGGATACCGAAATACCAGGTGCCCAGGTTCCAGGTGATGGCCGCTGCGAGCAGCGAAAACACCATGGCCAGCCCGTGTCCGGTGTTCACATTGATCAGCAGCTCTACCGGCAGCAGGTGAACGATGGCATACGCCACGCCCACACCGCCCAGCAGCACGCCGAGGAAGTTGAACACACCGGAAAAGAACACCGCCAGATGAGGCGGCATGGCTTTGGTGTAGATAACAGTGGCCACCGCGTTTGCGGTGTCATGAAAGCCGTTGATGAACTCGAAGGCGAGGACAAAGGCCAGGGCGAGCAAGAGGCTCACAAGCACCCAAGCATCCAGTCCGCTAAATAAATCGATCATGAAGGTTTTCTGACCCGGTCGTAAGGGGGCGCGATTATGCCAGAAAACCTCGGTAATCGATGCATTGCCTGCTCATCGGTAACATTCTTCAACGAAATAATTTGCAGGCACCCCTTCGAACCCTGGCTTTTAGCGGGTTGCGCAAGCCATTGATTCGGGAACGGAAAACGCGCCAGGCAAGGGGCCGCTCGTCGTTGCAAGAGCCTTAAGCGGTTGTGCGAAAAATCCGAAAAGAAGGTAAGCCAAGGCAATTCCTCGACCGTTGTCGGGGAAATGGCGGCCCGCTCATGGCGGGCGTCCGGTACGGGGCCGGCCAGGGTGTCGGCCGGATACCGCTTCACAAGAACATCAAGCGCTGAGCATTACCGCTCTTCCGCTTTGAGTTCCTGTTCCATTTTCTGAAGTTCCTGGGTAAAGGCCTGGTCCTGAACGGTGGCGCGTTTACGCCAGGGTTTGCGTTCCGGTTCAGGTTGCGCGGCGTAGGTGGTGATTTCCCCGCCGTAAACTTCCTTGTAACGTTGTTCCTGGCGCTCAAGTTCCGCGCGCAGTTCGTCTTTCGTCACAGTATTACCTAATGGATTGAATGGGATCTGGTGATACGCACTGCATGTAGACATGCAGACGGCCACGGCACCAGAGCTGACAGCTGACGTAGCATCAGGAGTTTCGTATACCGCCGATACGGGGAAGCGCCATCCGGGTGCTTCGGGCACCGGCTGCCGGCACCACGCAGGATAGAAACCTGCAATGCCTGCGGACGGGAGCGGTCGATTGCCGCACCGTCACTGTGGTGCATTATAGCGGGCTGCCCGAAGAACACTATCGGGAAAAGTTAAAAGAATCTGTTGTTGTGTGAATCAATATTTGTATGTGCAACTTGTGGCAATTAGGTTTCAGGCAATGCCAGACAATGTCACTATCCACTCTGCTGGCGCGAACTACGTTCAATACTCGTGTCGTCTTACTTATTTATCAACCCTTCACACAGAAGCAAGAGGGGGGTAGGGTGCCTTGATTGCGATTATCGGTTGATGGTTCGATAATCGAACGGTGCTGACAGCCAGCCCTTGTCTGCTCAGCGGGCAGCCGCTTGTAATAGCCGCTATTCCCCGGGAAGGACCAGATATGAACGACCAATTGCGCAACGCCTTTGCTTCTGTAGCGCCACCCATCGTTGCTTCGCCGGCCAAGCGCATCCAGGCCCTGACCGGTGACCCGGACTTCATGACGTCCCTGGCCCGAGGGTTGGCCGTGGTCCAGGCGTTCCAGGAGCGCAAGCGGCACTTGACCATCGCTCAGATCAGCCACCGCACGGAAATTCCCCGCGCCGCCGTCAGACGTTGCTTGCATACCTTGATCAAACTCGGCTACGCCACCACCGACGGACGAACCTATTCGCTGCTGCCCAAAGTATTGACCCTGGGCCATGCCTATCTGTCATCGACGCCTCTGGCCGTGTCCGCGCAGCCGTATCTGGATCGCATGAGCGAACAGCTGCATGAGGCCTGTAATATGGCGACGCTTGAAGGCGACGACATTCTTTATATCGCCCGTTCGGCCACCACCCAGCGGTTGATATCCGTGGACCTGTCCGTCGGTGGACGTCTGCCGGCCTATTGCACCTCGATGGGCAGGATTCTTCTGGCGGCACTGGACGACGCTTCCCTGCGTGATTACCTCGACCATGCCGACCTGCAGGCCAAGACCAGCCGGACCCTGCACACTCCCCAGGCTTTGCTGGAGTGTTTGCAAGAGGTGCGGCAGCAGGGATGGTGCATCGTCGATCAGGAACTGGAGCAGGGGCTGCGCTCGATTGCCGTGCCAGTCTACGACGCCTCCGGCCAGGTGGTGGCGGCGCTGAATGTCAGTACCCATGCCGGGCGGGTCAGCCGCAATGAACTGGAACAGCGCTTCCTGCCGGGGCTGTTGGGAGCCAGCCGCGACTTGAGCGCGCAACTGTTCACTTAAGCTGTTCGATAAACGCACAGAGTCGCCTCTGACGAATTGACGGTATTTGCCTCGGATCATTAATGTCGCGGCAGCGTCATCCGACGTGATCGAGCCTGGCTCGACCGATGGATGGCGGCCCAATAATAATGAGAGGCACACCTGCCATGTATACCTTCCTCGGCCTTCACCTTGACGATCGACCGACCTGTCTGTCCCGGATCGCCCGCTAACCAACACCTTTTTTGCAGCCTTGCGGTTTATTTGCCGGGCCTCTGTTCGCCTGCGTTTTCTTGCGTGGAATAAAAACAAGATGAACCAACCCCAGACCTCCGTAGGCAATTGCCTCGACGTGCAGTCCTTCATCAACGCTCAACCCATCTCGCGCTATCAGTGGCGGGTAGTGATCCTGTGCTTTCTGATTGTTTTTCTCGACGGCCTCGACACCGCGGCCATGGGCTTCATCGCTCCGGCGCTCTCCCAGGACTGGGGTATTGATCGGGCCAGCCTGGGTCCGGTCATGAGTGCGGCGCTGATCGGCATGGTCTTCGGAGCTCTCGGCTCCGGTCCGTTGGCAGACCGTTTCGGCCGAAAAGTTGTGCTGGTAGGCGCGGTCGTGCTGTTCGGCGCGTTCAGCCTGGCATCGGCTTACAGCACCAACATCGATCAATTGCTGGTGCTGCGCTTTCTAACCGGCCTGGGGTTGGGCGCCGGTATGCCGAACGCCACTACCTTGCTGTCGGAATACACCCCGGAGCGTAAAAAGTCGTTGCTGGTGACCAGCATGTTCTGCGGCTTCAACCTGGGAATGGCCGGTGGCGGGTTTATCTCGGCCAAGTTGATACCGGCGTTCGGTTGGCACAGTCTGCTGCTGATCGGCGGGATCCTGCCGTTGATCCTGGCGGTGGTGCTGGTGTTCTGGTTGCCGGAGTCGGCACGTTATCTGGTGGTGCGCAATCGCGGCACGGACAAGGTGCGCAAGACCCTGGCCCCGATCGATCCGCACACCGTCGCCCAGGCGGCGAGTTTCAGTGTGCCGGAACAAAAAATCGTTAAAGCCCGCAACGTGCTGGCGGTGATTTTCTCCGGCACCTACAGCGCCGGGACGCTCTTGTTGTGGCTGACCTATTTCATGGGGCTGGTAATTGTTTACCTGCTGACCAGTTGGTTGCCGACGCTGATGCGCGACAGCGGCGCGAGCATGGAGCAGGCGGCGTTTATCGGGGCGTTGTTCCAGTTCGGCGGCGTATTGAGCGCGGTTGGGGTGGGTTGGGCGATGGATCGGTTCAATCCGCACAAAGTCATCGGCATTTTCTACTTGATGGCCGGGATATTCGCCTACGCGGTAGGGCAGAGTCTGGGCAACATTACCTTGCTTGCCACGTTGGTGCTGGTGGCCGGCATGTGCGTCAACGGCGCGCAATCGGCGATGCCGTCGCTGGCGGCGCGGTTCTATCCGACCCAAGGCCGGGCCACCGGTGTCTCGTGGATGCTGGGTATCGGCCGGTTCGGCGCGATCCTCGGCGCCTGGATGGGCGCGACATTGTTGGGCCTGGGCTGGAACTTCGAACAGGTCCTGACCGCCCTGGTCATTCCAGCGGCCCTGGCGACTGCGGCGGTGGTGATCAAGGGCATGGTCAGTCATGCGGATGCGACGTGAGCCAATGATCTGAACCTTGCGGCAGACCGGTGGGAGCGAGCCTGCTCGCGATAGCGGTGGGTCAACTTGCAGAAGTGTTGACTGACCCACCTCAATCGCGAGCAGGCTCGCCCCCCACAGGATCAGGGTGTCTGGGAAATCGATAGCCAAACAACAATCTGTTCGATAAACGAACACTCAGTCGATTATCGGATTGTTTGGCTGTCACCCCGAGCTTAATCTTCAGTCACTCCGGCGCTTAACCTCGCGCCTTTTTCTTCATCTTGGTCTACTGAAAAACGGGAGCCTGCCCCATGGCTGAAATCCTTTCGCTGCACGACGCAGTGAAGCAATTCGTCAATGACGGCGATACCGTCGCGCTCGAAGGCTTCACTCACCTGATTCCGACGGCGGCGGGTCATGAAATCATTCGCCAGGGCAAGAAAGACCTGACCCTGGTGCGGATGACGCCCGACCTGATCTACGACCAGTTGATCGGCGCCGGTTGTGCTCGCAAGCTGATTTTCTCCTGGGGCGGCAATCCTGGGGTGGGCTCCCTGCACCGGCTGCGCGATGCCGTGGAAAAACAATGGCCGCAGCCGCTGGAGATCGAAGAGCACAGCCACGCCGACCTGGCCAATGCCTACGTCGCCGGGGCCTCGGGCCTGCCATTCGCGGTGCTGCGGGCCTACGCCGGCTCCGACCTGCCAAAGGTCAATCCGTTGATCAAAACCGTGACCTGCCCCTTCACCGGGGAAGTGCTGGCCGCCGTGCCATCCGTGCGTCCGGACATTACAGTGATCCACGCTCAAAAAGCCGACCGCAAGGGCAACGTCCTGTTGTGGGGCATTCTCGGCGTGCAGAAAGAAGCCGCCCTGGCCGCCAAGCGCTGCATCGTCACCGTGGAAGAAATTGTCGATGACCTCAACGCACCGATGAACGCCTGCGTGCTGCCGACCTGGGCGCTGAGCGCGGTGTGCCACGTACCGGGCGGCGCTCATCCGTCCTACGCGCATGGCTACACCGAACGTGACAACCGCTTCTACCAGGCTTGGGATCCGATCGCCCGGGACCGTGAGACCTTTACCGCATGGATCAATGAATACATCCACGCAACGAAAGATTTCAGTGAATTCCAGGCCCGACTGGCTGCCACTTCGCAGGTGAAATAATGACGTACTCCACCAATGAAATGATGACCGTCGCCGCAGCCCGTCGATTGCAGAACAACGCTGTGTGCTTCGTGGGCATCGGCCTGCCATCGAAGGCAGCCAACCTGGCGCGGCTGACCTCGTCGCCGGATGTCGTGCTGATCTACGAGTCCGGTCCGATCGGGGCCAAACCCAGCGTATTGCCCCTGTCTATCGGTGATGGTGAGCTGGCTGAAACCGCGGACACTGTCGTACCCACCGGTGAGATTTTTCGCTACTGGTTGCAGGGTGGACGCATCGACGTCGGCTTTCTCGGTGCAGCTCAGGTCGACCGGTTCGGCAACATCAACACCACGGTGGTGGGCGACTACCATCAACCGAAAGTCCGCTTGCCGGGCGCCGGTGGTGCACCGGAAATCGCCGGTTCGGCCAAGAGCGTGCTGATCATCCTCAAGCAGTCGGCGCGCTCGTTCGTCGACAAGCTGGATTTCATCACCTCGGTCGGTCACGGCGAGGGCGGGGATTCGCGTAAACGCCTGGGTCTGCCGGGCGCAGGTCCGGTCGGTATCATCACCGACTTGTGCATCATGGAGCCGGAAGCCGGCAGCCATGAGTTCGTGGTCACTGCGCTGCACCCCGGCGTGACCCGTGAGCAAGTCGTTGCCGCCACCGGTTGGGCGATTCGTTTTGCCGACCAGGTGCAAACCACCGCCGAGCCGACCGAAACAGAGCTGCGCGCACTGCGCGACCTGGAAGCTCGCACTGCCGCGGCCCACGGCCAGGCACCGGGAGAAGCGTGATGCGCGACGTTTATATCTGTGATGCGATTCGAACCCCCATCGGTCGCTTCGGGGGCGGTTTGTCCGCGGTGCGCGCCGATGACCTGGCCGCGGTGCCGATCAAGGCGCTGATGGAACGCAACCCATCGGTGGACTGGACTGCCGTGGACGAAGTGTTTCTCGGTTGCGCCAACCAGGCCGGGGAAGACAACCGCAACGTGGCGCGCATGGCGCTGCTGCTGGCTGGCCTGCCGCAGAGCATTCCCGGCGTAACCCTCAACCGCCTCTGCGCCTCGGGCATGGACGCCGTCGGCACGGCGTTCCGCGCCATCGCCAGCGGCGAAATGGAATTGGCCATCGCCGGCGGCGTGGAGTCGATGTCCCGCGCACCGTTCGTGATGGGCAAGGCCGATGCCGCGTTCTCCCGCAACATGAAACTGGAAGACACCACCATCGGCTGGCGCTTCATCAACCCGTTGATGAAAAACCAGTACGGTGTGGACGCGATGCCCCAGACCGCCGATAACGTGGCCGATGATTACGCAGTGTCCCGAGCAGACCAGGATGCTCTCGCCTTGCGCAGTCAGCAGCGCACGGCGGCAGCCCAGGCCGCAGGGTATTTCGCCGAGGAAATCGTCCCGGTGCGCGTAGCCCACAAGAAAGGCGAAACCGTGGTCGAGCAGGACGAGCATCCTCGCGCCGACACCACGCTGGAGACCTTGAGCAAACTCAAACCGGTCAACGGTCCAGACAAAACCGTCACGGCCGGCAACGCCTCGGGCGTGAATGATGGCGCGGCGGCTATGATCCTGGCTTCGGCCGAAGCGGTGAAGAAACACGGGCTGACGCCTCGGGGTAAAGTGTTGGGCATGGCCAGTGCCGGCGTGGCCCCACGGGTGATGGGCATCGGCCCGGTGCCCGCGGTGCGCAAACTCACTGAGCGCCTGGGCCTGGCGGTCGCAGACTTTGATGTGATCGAACTCAACGAAGCCTTCGCCAGCCAGGGCCTGGCGGTGCTGCGCGATCTGGGTCTGGCGGACGACGCGCCGCAGGTGAACCCCAATGGCGGCGCCATCGCCCTCGGTCATCCGCTGGGTATGAGCGGAGCACGGCTGGTGCTGACGGCGTTGCATCATCTGGAAAAGACCGGCGGCAAGAAAGGCCTGGCGACCATGTGTGTCGGCGTCGGCCAGGGTCTGGCGTTGGCAATCGAACGCGTCTGACACGTCGTTCCACTAATAAGAAACCGAGGAATGCTTCATGACTGACAAGCCTGGTTATCGTCGCCCCCAAGCGGGCACCCAACCGGAGTACCTGCACCCGCCGTACCAGTCCACCAACCTGCGCTCGCCTTCAAAGCCGTTGGTGTACCTGCCTCATTCGCTGTCGGAAATTACCGGTCCGACCGTAGGTGCCGATCGCCTGCAGGAGAAGGACAACGACCTGACTGCCCAGCATGCCGGCGAGCCACTGGGGGAGCGAATCATCATTCACGGGCGCGTGCTGGATGAGCATGGCCAACCCGTCCCTGGCATCCTGGTGGAGATCTGGCAGGCCAACGCCGCCGGTCGTTACAACCATGACCGCGACCTGCACGACGCACCGCTGGACCCGAACTTCACCGGCACCGGTCGCACCGTCACCGACGCCGATGGCTGGTACCAGTTCCAGACCATCAAGCCCGGCGCCTACCCGTGGGGCAACCATCACAATGCCTGGCGCCCGGCGCACATCCATTTCTCACTGTTCGGCCCGAGCATCCTGACGCGCCTGGTGACGCAGATGTATTTCCCCGGCGACCCACTCCTGGCCTACGATCCGATCTACAACTGCGTGCCGGACACCAGCGCCAAGGAACGTCTGATCGCCCGTTTCGACCTGGAAAAAACCATTCCTCACTACGCCCTCGGTTATCGCTGGGACATCGTATTGCGCGGCCGCGATGCCACGCCGATGGAGAAATAAGATGACGCTCACTGCCACCACCTCCCACACCGTTGGTCCTTACTACCACATCGGCCTGACCTGGCTGAACCGCGAAGACCTGACCGTCGCCAAAACCCTCGGCCAGCGCGTGGCGATCACCGGGCAGGTGATCGACGGCAACGGCGAATTCGTCAATGACGCGATGCTGGAAGTCTGGCAGGCCAACGCCGCCGGCAAATACGCACACCCGGAAGACGACCAGGACAAGCCCCTGGACCCGAATTTCGAAGGCTTTGGCCGGGTGCCGGTGGATGCCGAAGGGCGTTTTCGTTTCACCACCATCAAGCCGGGCTCCGTGCCGGGCCTTGGCGGCACGACCCAGGCGCCGCATCTTGTCGTGCTGGTGTTCGCCCGCGGTCTGGTCAAGCATTTGCTGACGCGAATCTACTTCGATGGTGAGCAGGCCAACGAAACCGACCCGCTGCTGGCCTGCGTGCCCGAGGAACGTCGCGCCACTATCGTGAGCAAGCCCGATGCTTCGGGCGTGTATCAGTGGAACGTGGTTTTGCAGGGGACGGATGCCGAGACGGTGTTCTTCGACTACTGATTGAAACCCGTGTGGCGAAGGCTCTTGGCCCAGCCCCGCAACAACGGTGGGGCGTGGGTCGTACAAAATACTGATGACCCTGTTCCACCCGAAGGCGTAGGGTTGGCCTGCGCGGGTGATGAATAGGATGTGCGACAACCCACGTATTTACGTCGCAGCTTTTGACCCAACCGCGTCAGGCCGGCAGACCTGCACACCCAAGGACTTTTTATGAGCGAACGACCGGGTAATCAGCTCTTTGATGCCTACTTCACCACCCGCCACATGCGCGAGGTGTTTTGTGATGCGGGCCGAGTGCAGGCCATGCTCGATGTCGAGGCGGCGCTGGCCCGGGCTGAAGCGAAGGTGGGCTTGATCCCTGTCAGCGCAGTGGCTCCGATCGAGAAGGCCTGTGACGCGCAGTTGTACGATTTTTCGGCGTTGAGCGAGGCGATTGCCACGGCGGGTAATTCGGCGATTCCACTGGTCAAGGCCCTCGGCAAGCGCATTGCCGCGCAAGACGCCGAGGCTGAGCGCTACGTGCACCTGGGGGCTACCAGTCAGGACGTGATGGACAGTGGGTTGGTGCTGCAACTGCGCCAGGCATTGGCTTTGATTGAAGGCGAACTGGTGCAACTGGCCACGATTCTCGCCCGCCAAGCCGAACGCTACGCCGCCACGCCATTGGCCGGGCGCACTTGGTTGCAACACGCAACACCGGTGACCCTGGGCATGAAAATCGCCGGTTGGCTGGGAGCCATTACCCGTAGCCGCCAGCGCCTGAATGAACTCAAGCCGCGCTTGCTGGTGTTGCAGTTCGGTGGTGCCTCCGGAACGCTCGCCGCACTGGGTGAACAGGCCTTGCCCATCGCCGAAGCCCTGGCCGCCGAGCTGCAATTGAGCTTGCCGGAGCAGCCGTGGCACACCCAACGCGATCGCCTGGTTGAGTTCGGTTCGGTACTGGGGTTGATCGCCGGCAGCCTGGGCAAACTGGGCCGCGACATCAGCTTGTTGATGCAGACCGAGGCCGGTGAAGCGTTCGAACCCTCGGCGCCGGGCAAGGGCGGTTCGTCCACCATGCCGCACAAACGTAACCCGGTGGGTGCGGCGGTGCTGATCGGTGCGGCGACCCGAGTCCCTGGCCTGCTGTCGACGCTGTTCAGCGCCATGCCCCAGGAGCACGAACGCAGCCTGGGCCTGTGGCACGCCGAATGGGAAACCTTGCCGGAGATCTGCTGCCTGGTGTCCGGCGCCCTGCAACAGGCGCGGCTGCTGGCCGAAGGTCTGGAAGTGGACGCGGCGCGCATGGCTCGCAATCTGGAACTGACCCAAGGGCTGGTGCTGGCCGAGGCGGTGAGCATCGTCCTGGCCCAGCGGGTCGGACGCGACACCGCGCATCATCTGTTGGAGCAATGTTGCAAACGCGCCGTGGCGGAGCAGCGTCATTTGCGGGGCGTGTTGGGGGACGAGCCCCAAGTCACTGCGCAGTTGTCCGCCGCTGAGCTGGATCATTTGCTCGACCCCGCCCACTACCTCGGCCAGGCCCAGACCTGGGTCGCGCGCGCGGTGGCTGAACACCTTGCCTTGAACGCCTGAAAGGAGACTGTTGTGGGATTCGTCAAACTCGCCGAAGGCGAACTGAACTATTGTTTCGATGGACCGCAGGATGGCCCGGTGCTGGTGCTCTCCAACTCCCTGGGCACCGACCTGCACATGTGGGACGAGCAGATCGCCGCCTTCAGTGAACACTTTCGCGTGCTGCGTTTCGACACGCGTGGGCACGGTCAATCCTTGGTGACTGAAGGGCCGTACAGCATCGAACAACTGGGCCGCGACGTGCTGGCGATGCTCGATCAGCTGAACATCGACAAGGTGCATTTCTGTGGGTTGTCCATGGGCGGGTTGATCGGCCAATGGCTGGGGATCAATGCCGGTGAGCGGCTGCACAAACTGGTGGTGTGCAACACCGCCGCCAAGATCGGCGACCCATCCGTATGGGACCCGCGGATCGAAACCGTACTGCGTGATGGCAAGGCGGCGATGGTCGCGCTGCGGGATGCCTCGATTGCTCGTTGGTTCACGCCGGACTTTGCCCAGGCTCATCCAGAGAAGGTCAGGAGAATCACCGACATGCTCGCCGCCACGTCGCCCCAAGGCTACGCGGCTAACTGCGCGGCGGTGCGCGATGCCGACTTGCGCGAGCAGCTGTCGTCGATCCGCGTGCCGCTGTTGGTGGTCGCCGGCACCGAAGATGCCGTGACCCCACCGTCGGGCGGGCACTTTATCCAGGAGCGGGTCAACGGCGCCGAATACGCCGAATTCCATGCCGCGCATCTGTCCAACGTCCAGGCCGGTGCCGCGTTCAGCGAGCGGGTGCTGGCTTTCCTGCTAGGTTCCAGTCGTTCTTGAGGGAGTATTTTGTGGACGAGAAACAACGTTACGACGAAGGCATGCAAGTACGCCGCGCGGTGCTGGGCGATGCCCACGTCGACCGCAGCCTGAATGCCTTGACTGAGTTCAACAGCGAATTCCAGGAGATGATCACCCGTCATGCCTGGGGCGACATCTGGACCCGCCCCGGCCTGCCGCGCCACACCCGCAGCCTGATCACCATCGCCATGTTGATCGGCATGAACCGCAGCGAAGAACTCAAACTGCACTTGCGCGCTGCTGCCAATAATGGTGTGAGCCGCAGCGAGATCAAGGAAGTGATCATGCAGAGTGCTATCTATTGCGGCATCCCCGCGGCCAACGCCACCTTCCACTTGGCCGAGTCGGTGTGGGATGAACTGGGCGTCGAATCACGGGCTTGAGATCCACCGCCAATCCCTGTGGAAGTCAAGACTGGGGGAGCAAAGCTTGCTCGCGAAAGCGGTGGGTCAGTTGGCGATGATGTTGAATGTGATGACGCCATCGCGAGCAGGCTCGCTCCCACACTGGATCTTCAGTGAGCACAAATTTTATGCTCGACACTGATCCCCCTGTGGGAGCGAGCTTGCTCGCGATGACGCCGGTACAGCCTCCACCCATGTTTGGCTTTTACAACAAGCTGATCGGATAGCTGACGATCAGCCGGTTCTCATCGAACTCGTTGGTGCTGTAATCCCGACGCATCGTCGAATTACGCCATTTCACATTGAGGCTCTTCAACGCACCGCTTTGTACGGTGTAGGCCAGTTCGCTTTCGCGACCCCATTCCTTACCGTCGGTGATGGTGCCGGTGTGCACGTTGTCACCGCTGATGTAGCGGTTCATCAGGGTCAGGCCCGGTACGCCGACGGCGGCGAAGTTGAAGTCGTGGCGCACTTGCCAGGATTTTTCCTGGGCGTTGTCGTAGCTGGAGTTGTAGCTGTCGTTGGCCAGGGTGCCGCCGCTGGTGCCGTTGACGCGCATCCAGCCATCGTCGCCGCTGAGTTTTTGCAGGCCGACGTAGAAGGTGTTGCCACCGTATTTGGCCGAGAGCATGGCGAASGCGGTYTTGTTGTCCAGGTCGCCCGCCAGGGCACTGCCTTCTTCCTTGCCGATGAAGTAGCCCAGGTTGGCGCCCAGGGTCCAGTCACCGATGGGCTGGCTGTGGGTCAGGTTGAAATATTTTTGCTGGTAGATGTCCGACAGTTCCGCGTACCAGACGCCGACCTGAGTGCGCTTGTCGTTGAARGCGTATTCGCCGCCGCCGAAATTGAAGCGGTCGGACGTGAACGCGCCGCGGCCGTTCATCGACATGTCTTCCATGCTCGCGTCGTTACGCGGGCTGTTGGCGCGGAACTGGCCGCCGTACAGGCTCAGGCCGTTGATCTCGGTGGAGGTGACCTGACCGCCGCGGAAAGTCTGCGGCAGGGAGCGACCGTCGTCAGAGCGCAGGATTGGCAGCACCGGCATCCATTCGCCCACCTTCAACTCGGTTTTCGACACCTTGGCCTTGAGTGCGACACCCAGGCGACCAAAGTCATCGGCCGGGCGGCCATCGTCATGCACCGGTAACAAGGCGGTATTGGCAGTGCCGCGACCACCGTCGAGCTTGAGCGAGTACATGCCCAGCACGTCCATACCGAAACCGACTGTGCCCTGAGTGAAGCCGGACTTGGCGTCGAGAATGAAACTCTGGGTCCATTCCTCGGCTTTGCCTTGGGCGTTAGCCGGGTTGGTGAAGTTGCGGTTGATGTAGAAGTTGCGCAGGTTGAGATTGACCTTGGCGTCATCGACGAAGCCTTCGGCGCTGGCGGTCATTGGCAGGAACGCGGCAAGGCTGCTGCAACCGAGAAGGACCAGGGCGGGGCTGGCGTTGAGAAAGGTACGGCGGTTTTGACGGGGGTTGGGCGAAAAACGGACACGTGTGCTCACTATGACGCTCCCTACTTTTTTGTTGTTTTTATTTGTCATACGTCGTCGTACAACATGAGGTGGATTATTTGGAAGCTGCTCCTCGTTGTCAACTGGCCATTATCGGAATTGTCCAACTCGGGTGCGCTCAAAATGAGACGTTTCAATGGCTGGCGCTGGCCGAGCTCAAGATTGCAGGCCGTGGCGCCGTGTCGAAGCGTGGTTTGAGAGTAGCGGGGAGGGTGCTTGGTTGTGCGATGACTGGTCTAAGACATTAGTCGAATGCTGGCGATTGGAAGTCTTAAGGGAGCTCTTGCTCCCTCGCCACAGAAGCTTTCCCACAAGCAGCGCCGGTGTTTTTGATCGTTCCCACGCTCTGCGTGGGAATGCATCCCGTGACGCTCTGCGTCACCTTCCAGAAGCGGAACGCGGAGCGTCCCTGGCGACATTCCCACGCAGGAGCGTGGGAACGATCACACAAGAAGGCTCTTGTGGCGAGGGTGTGTTGTTTAACCCTATGCCGGGTCCAAACGGGTTTGTGTTTATCCAGATGTAGGATCGTTCGGGGTCGGGCTACGTTGTCTTGCGCCGTTGCCTACAACTGCGCCAGAATCCGCCGGCTTGTGCGCCTGGGGGGCAGGGTTCTATCGTTTCCGGGTCGCTGATTGAATCAGTGATCGGGTTTGGTAGCCCGGCTTTTGACTTGACGCATAGCCCCTGTCATACAGTCCGTTTTGGTATCTGTTTTATGGCGGTCATGCGCAGGGCGTTTTCGGACGCGCCGGTTCTCCAAGTCACCGGTCTACCAACCCGCGTATGGCCGCCACCCTTCGTTTGGTAGCGAGAGTGATGGCTCCATTTTTCGATTTGGAGATTCACCTATGTTCAAAGTAACCCCCAACCCACCCGGTACAGATCCATCCAACTCCAAGGCGTTCGACAAAGCCGCCGACCGCATCCTCGACCACTACCTCAAGCCCAAACCCAGCAAACCCGAGGCCGATCCCGGCCAACTGTTCACCGTCGCCAATGGCGTCGACACCGAAACCCTGCTCGCCAACCTCAGCGAAAACCTGGCCTCGGCCAATGCCATGGTCAGTGACTTGGCCTTCGACCTGGAAGGTCCCAGGCGCCACATCGCCCTGGGCATCCAGCAATTGATCGAATTGAGCGGATTGCTGGCGAACCGTGCGCTGGATAACGTCGAAGCACATCAGTCGACATAGCGCAGCCGGTTTGATCGTTCCCTCGCTCTGCGTGGGAATGCATCCCGTGACGCTCTGCGTCACTGCCAGAAGCGGAACGCGGAGCGTCCCTGGCGGCATTCCCACGCAGGAGCGTGGGAACGATCATCGGGAGACATGGTTAACACCTGTGTTTTCGACAGTGGGTGAATGCTAGTCTTGACCAACGCTGTCGTCAGGGAGCCCTCATGGGCAATCACAAGATCGAGATTCGTCGCAGTAACGTCGAGAAAATCCTGCTGGCCGCCGAAAAGGTCTTTGCCGAAAAGGGCTTCGGCGGCACCGCCATGGCCGACATCGCTGCCGAGGTGCAACTGCCCCGATCCAACCTGCATTATTACTTCAGCACCAAGAGCGAGCTGTACAGCGCCGTGCTGTTCGATCTGTTGGAGGTCTGGAAGCAGGATGCCTTGTGCTTCGAGATGTTCGATGACCCGCGGGTGGTGCTCAGCAGTTACATCCGCGCCAAGATGAACCACTCCCGTAGCCGGCCCTACGGCTCGAAGGTCTGGGCCAACGAAATCATCCACGGCGCCCCGACCCTGGGCCAGGCGCTGGATGCCAGCCTCTATGACTGGGCCAAGATGAAAGAGGCAAAAATCCGCCAGTGGGTGGAGGACAAACGCATCCTCCCCGTAGAGCCTTCAAGCCTGCTCTACATGATCTGGGCCTCGACCCAGCACTACGCCGACTTCGACCACCAGATCAACATCCTCAATGATCACCAGCCACTGTCCGACATGCAGTTCGAACGGGCGGTGCAGACGGTGACCAGTGTGATCTTGCGGGGGATTGGGTTGGAGCCTTGAGAGGTATGTTGGGGCTGATGGCCCTATCGCGAGCAGGCTCGCTCCCACAGTGGATTTCTGGCGTACACAAAATCTGTGAACGACACGACCCAGTGTGGGAGCGAGCCTGCTCGCGATGGCGTCAGTCCAGACGCCACAGCTTCTTCAAACCGCTACATGGTAGGGATTACGCGGATCATGGTTCCAGTCCAGGAACGGCTTGCCCGTTTCCACCGTCACCATCTCGATGCAGTCCTGCACCGGGCAGGTGATCTGGCAGAGGTTGCAGCCCACGCACTCTTCATCGATCACTTCATATTTGTGCGTCCCGTCCGCTTGCTTGAGGCTGGCGATGGCCTGGTGGGACGTGTCTTCACAGGCGATGTGGCAGCGACCGCAACCGATGCAGGCCGCTTGGTCGATCTTCGCGATGACTTGATAGTTGATGTCCAGGTACTTCCAGTCGGTGGTGTTGCCCACCGCGCGACCGGAAAATGCCTGCAGGTTGGCGTGGCCGTGATCGTCCATCCAGCGTGACAGACCGTCCTTCATCTCTTCGACAATACGAAAACCGTGGAGCATCGCCGCCGTGCACACTTGCACGGCGCCACTGCCCAGGGCGATGAATTCCGCCGCGTCGCGCCAACTGCCGATGCCACCGATGCCGCAGATCGGCAAGCCTTGGGTCTGCGGGTCGCGGGCGATTTCCGCGACCATGTTCAGCGCGATCGGCTTGACCGCCGAGCCGCAGTAGCCGCCGTGGGTGCTCTGACTGCCGACGATGGGCAGGGCGACCATGCGGTCCAGGTCGACGCTGGTGATGGAGTTGATGGTGTTGATCAACGACACTGCATCGGCGCCGCCCCGATGGGCCGCCCGGGCAGCGACGCGGATGTCGGTGATGTTCGGCGTCAGCTTGACGATCACTGGCAGCGAGCAATAGGTCTTGCACCAGCGCGTGACTTGCTCGACGTACTCCGGCACCTGGCCGACGGCCGCGCCCATGCCCCGCTCGGGCATGCCGTGGGGGCAGCCGAAGTTCAGCTCGATACCGTCGGCACCCGTGGCTTCAACCAGGGGCAGGATGCGTTTCCAGGATTCTTCCACGCACGGCACCATCAACGACACGATCAGCGCCCGGTCCGGCCAGTCCTTTTTCACCTGGGTGATTTCCCGCAGGTTGATCTCCAGCGAACGGTCGGTGATCAGCTCAATGTTATTGATGCCCAGCACCTCGCGATTGGCGCCGAAGTGGGCCGAGTAACGCGACGACACGTTCACGGCCGCCGGGTCCTCTCCAAGGGTTTTCCAGACCACGCCACCCCAACCGGCCTCGAAGGCACGTACCACGTTGTAGGCCTTGTCGGTCGGCGGCGCGGAGGCCAGCCAGAACGGATTGGGGGCTTTGATGCCGGCGAAGACAATCGACAGATCGGCCATTTACGCAGCCTCCACGTTGAGCATGAGTTGAGCGTTGATCGCCTCGGCGGCAAGCTTGCCGTGCTGCACGGCCTGCACCGTCAGGTCCTGGTCCAGGCTGGTGCAGTCACCGCCGGCATACACGCCGGCGATGCTGGTGCGCAAATGCTCGTCTACCAGGATTCGTCCATCCTGGCGTTTGAGTTCACGGGCCAGCGGGTCCGCCAGCGCGTGGTCATCGAAGGCCTGGCCAATGGCTTTGAAAATCCCGTCAGCGGGCAGGTCGAAGGTGTCGGCGCCGGTGACCAACCGACCGTTCTCCAGGTGGGTGCGGGAGAAACGCATGCCCCGCACATTCCTGGCCTCGTCCAGCAGCACTTGTTGCGGTTGGGCCCAGGTCAGCAGACGCACCTGATTGGCCTTGGCGATGTCTTGCTCATGGCCGGTGGCGCCCATGTCCTCAAGGCCGCGCCGGTACACCAGGCTGACGTCCCGGGCACCGAGACGGGCCATCTGCACGGCCATGTCGATGGCGGTGTTGCCGGCACCGAGGACGATGCAGCGGTCGGCCAGCGGCAACTGGCTAAGGTCATCAGCCTGGCGCAGTTCGCGGATGTACTCGGTGGCGGCCAGCAGCCCCGGCGCCTGTTCATCGCTCAGGCCCAGTTGTTTGCTGGCGGCCAGGCCGAGGCCGAGGAACACAGCGTCGAATTGCTGATGCAAGTCGCTCAAGCTGAGGTTCTCGCCCAGCTTTTGCCCATGGCGGATTTCGATGCCGCCGATGCCCAGCAGAAAGTCCAGTTCGCGCTGGGCATAATCGTCCACCAGCTTGTATTTGGCGATTCCGTATTCGTTGAGGCCGCCGGCCTTTTCCCGGGCTTCGAACACCACCACATCGTGGCCGTGCATCGCACTGCGGTGAGCGCAGGACAACCCTGCCGGGCCGGCGCCGACCACGGCAATGCGCTTGCCGGTGGCGGCGGCGCGTTTGAACGGGTGTTCGCTGAAGTGGGCGTTGTCCACGGCGTAGCGTTGCAACAGGCCGATCAGTACCGGCGCGCACTCCTGAGCGTTGTTGCGCACGCAGGCTTGCTGGCAAAGGATCTCCGTGGGGCAGACCCGGGCACAACTGCCGCCGAGGATATTGGCCGAGAGAATCTTCTGCGCCGCGCCCTGGACGTTGTCCTGATGGATGTTGCGGATGAACGAAGGGATGTCGATCTCGCTCGGACAGGCGTTCACGCACGGCGCGTCGTAGCAGTACAGGCAACGGGATGCTTCCAGGTGCGCCTGTCGTGGGTTGAGCGGCGGCGCCAGGTCGCTGAAACGCGCGGCCAGGGTGGTCGGGTCTTCCTGGGAATGGGGGAGGTGACTCAAGGGCTGGATCATGGAATTGGCCTCACGGTGTTTGAGGTGCTGCCTCTGGTGGGCAGTGTTTTTTGTGTCCGGACTGGCCTCATCGCGAGCAGGCTCGCTCCCACAGGGATCTGCGGTGCACACAGATTTTGTATCCATTCAAAATCCAGTGTGGGAGCGAGCCTGCTCGCGATAGGCCGTAGGCCGCTATCAGCGTTTCACTGCAACCGGCCGGTGCAACTCCGCCCGCTTGCTCAACAAATCGAACACCGCCGGGTAAGCCGGTCGTTCGATGTAGCGTCCCGCTCCGCGTTCGGCCCGCAGGTCGCCATCGACCCAGACCAGCTTGCCCTGGCTGATGGTGTGGCTGGGCACGCCGCGCACGGTTTTGCCTTCGAAGATGTTGAAGTCCACCTGTTGATGGTGGGTCTTGGCCGAAATCGTGCGGCTGCCTTGCGGGTCCCAGAGCACCAGGTCGGCGTCGGCGCCGACGCGAATGGCGCCTTTGCGCGGGTAAAGGTTGAAGATCTTCGCCGTGTTGGTGGAGGTGAGGGCGACGAAATCATGCATCGACAATTTGCCGCTGTTGACCCCTTCATCCCACAGCACCGCCATACGGTCTTCGATACCGGCGGTGCCGTTGGGAATCTTGCTGAAGTCTTCGCGGCCGGCGGCTTTCTGTTCGGCGCAGAAACAGCAATGGTCGGTGGCGGTGGTGTGCAGGTTGCCTGATTGCAAGCCATGCCAGAGCGCTTCCTGATGCCCGCGAGGGCGGAAGGGCGGGCTCATCACGTAACCGGCGGCGGTCTGCCAGTCGGGGTGGCGATAAACGCTATCGTCGAGCAGCAGATGCCCGGCCAGTACTTCACCGTAGACCGGCTGACCCTGGCTGCGGGCATAGGTGATTTCATCCAGGGCTTCCTTGGTCGACACATGCACCAGGTACAGCGGCGTGCCCAGGGTCTGGGCAATACGGATGGCCCGGCTCGCGGCTTCACCTTCCACTTGCGAGGGCCGCGACAGCGGATGGGCTTCGGGGCCGGTAATGCCCTGGGCCAGCAACTTGCGCTGCAGGTGATCAACCAGCTCGCCGTTCTCGGCATGCACCGTGGGCACGGCGCCCAGTTCCAGGCAGCGCTCGAAGCTTGCCACCAAGGTGTCGTCGGCCGCCATGATCGCGTTCTTGTAGGCCATGAAGTGCTTGAAGCTGTTCACCCCGTGATGGCTGACGAGCTCGGCCATCTCTTCACGAACCTGTTCACTCCACCAGGTGATCGCCACGTGAAAACCGTAATCACTGGCGCTTTTTTCCGCCCAGCCGCGCCACTGGTGGAAGGCTTCCATCAGCGATTGCTGGGGATTGGGAATGACAAAGTCGATGATCGACGTCGTGCCTCCCGCCAGGCCTGCTGCCGTGCCACTGAAAAAATCTTCGCTGGCGACGGTGCCCATGAACGGCAACTGCATATGGGTATGCGGGTCGATGCCGCCCGGCATCAGGTATTGGCCGCTGCCATCGAGTACTTCGACATCGACGGGCACATCCAGGTTTTCACCAATGGCCTTGATCACACCCTCGGCACACAACACATCGGCGCGATAACGTTCATCATGGGTTATTACGGTGGCGCCACGGATCAACAAAGACATTCCGAGTTCCTCGCAGGCATGACCGACTGATGCCGGTTCTTTATGTTGTATAGATCATGATGGGGAAGTGATGAAGTCGTGCAGAGTTCTAATCCTGTCACGGCTGTCAGGATTAGAAGCTAGCTGGAGTTTTACGAATCGGCAAGATTATTTTTAATGGGTTGTTTGAATATATAACTCATTGAAAAATATAAATTTAATCTATAAATCACCAAAATGGTGAGCCGTCTCACCATTTTGACGCACTTGACAGGATCATTATTTGAGCGAGATTTATCATGCTAAATCAGCAGCTTGAAAGGCGTTAAAGTACGGTTTAGACGCTTCGCAATATTGTGGGGTGCACCACTTTGAATCTCGGGCTCGACAGAACGTGCAGGTCATCTAGCCTCAAGGGCACTGGCGCGCAGTGCGAGCGGACAATGAAATTAAATTAAAGCGTTAAATATCATAAAGTTGTCAGTGTTATATCGTTCAACCGGTCAACCCAGCGAGGCAATCGGCACAGTTATTGAGTGCTGTCGCTGCCAGGCAGGGCCGCCGGTAGAACGCGCGTTTTACATGCAAGTACTCCGGCCATCGCCAGTCGATGAGCAAAAATAATGAAAACAGTGGAGCGGACATGACCAGATCAACAGTGACCGAGCGCGACGGGTTATTCGAGCTTGAAGCCGGCAGCGACGTTCTCGACAGCCCCCGTTACAACCATGACATCGCGCCAACCCAGGTGCATGAGCGAACCTGGAATAAATGGCACATCACCGCGTTATGGGTCGGCATGTCGATCTGTGTGCCGACCTACACCCTGGGCGGCGTGCTCACGGCCTATTTCGGGTTGTCGGTGGGTGAAGCGTTGCTGGCCATCCTGTTCGCCAACATCATCGTGCTGATTCCCCTGACCCTGAACGCCTTTGCCGGGACCAAATACGGCATTCCGTTCCCGGTGCTGTTGCGCTCGTCCTTCGGCGTCATCGGCTCCAACGTGCCTTGCCTGATCCGCGCGCTGGTGGCGTGTGGCTGGTTCGGAATCCAGACGATGTTCGGCGGGCTGGCGATTCACCTGTTTCTCGGCTCGGTGTTCGAAGGCTGGAAGAGCCTGGGTGGCACCGGCGAAGTGATTGGTTTCATGGTGTTCTGGGTCCTGAACCTGTGGGTGGTGCTGCGCGGTGCCGAGTCGATCAAATGGCTGGAAACCCTGTCCGCGCCGCTGCTGGTGCTGGTGGGAGTCGGCCTGCTGATGTGGGCGTTGCCCAACGTCTCCCTGACCGAACTGATGGCGCAGCCGGCCAAGCGGCCCGAAGGTGCCGGCGTGACCAGTTATTTCCTGGCAGGGCTCACAGCGATGGTGGGTTTCTGGGCCACGCTGTCGCTGAACATTCCTGACTTCAGTCGTTATGCCAAGAGCCAGAAAGACCAGATCGTGGGGCAGATCATCGGCCTGCCGCTGACCATGTTCCTGTTCGCCGCCCTCGGCGTGGTAATGACGGCGGCCTCGGCGAAACTGGTGGGCGTGACCGTCTCTGACCCGGTGACCCTGATCGGACACATTCAGAGCCCGCTGTGGGTGGCCCTGGCCATGGTGCTGATCATCATCGCCACGCTCTCGACCAACACCGCCGCCAACATCGTCTCACCCACCAACGACTTCCAGAACCTGGCGCCAAAACTGATCGGCCGTACCAAGGCGGTGATGCTGACCGGGCTGGTAGGGCTGGCGCTGATGGCCCACGAACTGCTGAAGAAACTCGGTCTGATCGTTTCCGAGGTCAGCCTTGAGTCGGTCTATTCCAACTGGCTGCTGGGCTATTCGAGCCTGCTGGGGCCGATTGCCGGGATCATGGTGGTGGACTATTTCCTGATCAAGAAACAACAACTGGACCTGGCCGGGCTGTACCGCGACGACGTCTACCCGGCCTGGAACTGGAACGGCTTCATCGCCTTTGGCGTGCCCGTGGTGCTGACGCTGCTGTCGCTGGGCAGCGACGCATTCAGCTGGTTCTACAGCTACGGCTGGTTCACCGGCTCGGCACTGGGCGGGGTGATTTATTACGGGTTGTGCAGTATGCGGGCGAGCCCGTCCATCGCTAAAACTGCGGTGTAAAGGAGGGCCTCATCGCGAGCAGGCTCGCTCCCACACTGGATTGGGGTGAACGCAAGTCTGTGTGCACAGCAGATCCCCTGTGGGAGCGAGCCTGCTCGCGATAGCGGCCTCAAATACAACGAGAAAATGCCTGAAAAAACTGGAGATCCCCCATGAACGCAGCCGTCGACGTTCTACAGTCCACCCAGCAGCACATCAACCGCGACCGCTTGTGGCAGTCGCTCATGGACCTGGCGCAGCTCGGTGCCACGGTCAAGGGTGGGGTGTGCAGGCTGGCCCTGACCGATCTGGACCGCCAGGCCCGGGATTTGTTCGTGCAATGGACCGAGGCAGCCGGCTGCACCGTCAGCATTGACGCGGTGGGCAACATTTTCGCCCGTCGGCCGGGGCGCAATCCGAACCTGCCACCGGTGATGACCGGCAGCCACATCGACACCCAGCCGACCGGTGGCAAGTTCGACGGATGCTTCGGTGTGCTGTCCGGCCTGGAAGTGCTGCGCACCCTCAATGATTTGAAAATAGAGACCGAAGCACCGTTGGAGGTGGTGGTCTGGACCAACGAAGAAGGCTCGCGCTTCGCCCCGTGCATGATGGGCTCCGGCGTATTCGCCGAGAAGTTCACCCTCGAAGAAACCTTGGCCAAGACCGACGCCGAGGGCATTACCGTCGGCCAGGCACTCAATGCCATCGGCTACGCCGGGCCACGCCCGGTCAGCGGGCATCCGGTGGGGGCGTATTTCGAGGCGCATATCGAGCAGGGGCCGATCCTGGAGGACGAACGCAAGACCATCGGTGTGGTGATGGGGGCACTGGGGCAGAAGTGGTTCGATCTGACCTTGCGAGGCGTCGAAGCCCACGCCGGCCCGACCCCGATGCACCTGCGCAAGGACGCTTTGGTCGGTGCTTCGATCATCGTCGGCGCCGTCAACCGCGCGGCCCTCGGCCATCAACCCCATGCCTGTGGCACGGTTGGCTGCCTGCAAGCCTATCCCGGTTCGCGCAATGTCATCCCCGGCGAAGTGCGCATGACCCTGGATTTTCGTCACCTGGAGCCGGCACGCCTGGATTCGATGATCGCCGAGGTCAGGCAAGTCATTGATGACACTTGCCAGCAACACGGCCTGACGTATGAACTGACCCCTACGGCTGACTTTCCGCCACTGTACTTCGACAAGGGTTGTGTCGAAGCTGTGCGTGGTGCTGCCCAAGGGCTGGGCCTGTCCCACATGGACATCGTCAGCGGCGCAGGCCACGACGCGATCTTCCTCGCCGAACTGGGGCCAGCCGGGATGATCTTCGTGCCGTGCGAAGGCGGCATCAGCCACAACGAAATCGAAAACGCCGCCCCGGATGATCTGGCTGCCGGGTGTGCGGTGCTGCTGCGAGCGATGCTCGCCGCCTCACAGGCGATTGCCGAGGGACGCATGGCGGCTTGAAGCAGCTTGAGGATTAAAAGATCGCAGCCTCGTTGCACTCGACAGTTCCTATAGGGGAACGTGTCATCGCCGCGAATGGTCGTAATCTCCATGCTCCTCTGACCACATGGAGACCCGATGAGCCAGGATGTCCCGACTACCGATACCAATCGTCGTCAACTGCTGCAAATCATCGCCGGGCTGTCTGACGGGGTGATGTTGATCGAAGTCGATCAGACCATCGCCTGGGCCAACGAAGCGGCGTTGACCATGCACGGGGTCACTGACCTCAAGGCGCTGGGGGCCAACGCCGAGGAATACGCCCAGCGGTTCAATTTGCGTTATCGCAACAACCACCCGCTGACCGCGGACAACTACCCCATTGCCCGGGTCGCCCGTGGCGATGAGTTCAGCGATGTATTGGTGGAGGTCACGCCCGAGGCTGATCCGGATCGCACCTGGGTTCATCGGATTCGCAGCATGGTGCTGACCGACCGTAGCGGCCAGGCGGAATTGCTGGTGCTGATTCTCAGCGATGCCACCGAGTGGGCCAGCGCCGAACAGCGTTTCGAGAGAACCTTCGCGGCCAACCCGGCGCCAGCGGTAATCTGCCGCCTCAGTGACTTGCGCTATATCAAGGTCAACCAAGGCTTTCTGGAAATGACCGGCTATAGCCGCGAGCAGGTGATCGGGCGTTCGGTGTATGAGCTGGATGTGCTCGAGGCCGCCGAGAAACGTGACTTGGCCATCGAGCGCCTGGGGCAGGGCGCGACCATTCCGCAAATGCAGGCTGAGTTGAAACTGCCAGGGGGCGGCAGCAAGCAAGTGATTGTCGCGGGCCAGCCGCTGGATGACCTGCATGACGAAGACTGCATGCTGTTTTCCTTCATGGACATGGAGCCGCGCCGCAAGGCCGAAACGGCGTTGCGCCAGAGCGAGGAGCGCTTTGCCAAATCGTTCCGTCTCACGCCCGTGCCAACCCTGGTGTGCAGCGCCGAACAGCAATTGCTGGAGATCAACGAAGCCTTTCTCCAGACCAGCGGTTACGCCAGTGAAGAACTGCTGGGTAAAACCGTGGAGGAAATCGGCTTTCTCGACCCGGATGCCTGCGCCGCACTGTTTGCCACGCTGGAAAAAACCGCAACCGTGTCCAGCGTCGACGTCAAGGTTCACAAAAAAGGTGGGGAGCAGATCGACTGCGAGATGGCAGCCGATACTGTCGTCATTCAGGACAAGCCGTGTTATTTGCTGGTGTTGATGAACATCACCGAACGCAAACGCTCGGAGCTGGAGCTGGTGGCGGCCATCGAAGAGGTGATGAAAGATGCCTCCTGGTTCAGTCGGACCCTGATCGAAAAACTGGCCAATGTGAAGAGCATCAACGCCCAGTTGCCCAGCACTTCATTTACCGAGCTCACAGCCCGGGAGCGTGATGTGCTGGGGCTGATCTGCCAGGGCCTGGCCGACAAGGAAATCGCCGCGCGCTTGAAGCTGGCCCCCAATACCGTGCGCAATCACGTGGCGACGCTGTACTCCAAACTCGATGTTCACAGCCGCAGCGAGGCAATCGTCTGGGCGCGCGAACGCGGCCTGTTCGCCAACGAGTGGCGAATGAAGGCACCATGATGGCCAGTGCAAATGCACCGGGCGTGCTGGTGCAAATTCGGGTTTTGCCCGCGCCGTTGGCTCCTTAGGCTGTGAGGGTGCGGCATTCTCTGCGCAATGCCGCGTCCCCCACGAAACAGTCAAGGAACACGCCACAATGAGCAGTGAACGAATCAATCGTGCAATCGCCAGGACGCTTGCCGGGCCTATGAGCCCGCAGTTGCCCGCCGGTCGCTCACGGCTACAGCGCTGAGGAGCAACGGATGCCCCTACTGGCCCCCCTGCGCGCCCGACTCGAAGAAAGCTTCAAGCCACTGGCCTGCGAATGCAGCCTCAACGGCGACGGAACCCTTACCGTACGCCTGTATCACCGCGAAAGCGGGGAGGTGGATCTGGTGGTGAGCGGCATGAGCGTCGACAGCGTCCGCTCGGAAGAAAGCCTGGCAAAGCTGATCGATGAGTTGCGGTATGAGCTTGAAAACACCCCGCTGTATCGAAGTGACCCCGCCTGAGTGATCCGCTGAACTTTTCCGCTGAACTTGGTAGCCGCCACCTACAGCAGCGTCGCCCGGCAATCGAGCGCCAACCGAGCGCCGCCTTGCTCGCTGCTGCCCACTTCCAGCGTGAACCCGTGCAAGTTGACAATCGCCGCGACGATCGACAGTCCCAGGCCAAAGCCGCTCTGCTGGCTGCTGCCCTCGGCGCGGTAGAAGCGGCGAAACACAGCCTTGCGCTCCGCCTCGGGGATTCCGGGCCCGGAGTCGAGTACTTCGATGCGGCTGCTGTCGCCCTGATCAACGCCACGCAGGATCACCTCACCGCCCGGCGGGGTGAATTTGATCGAGTTGCTCAGCAGGTTGGACACCGCCTCGAACAGCAATGCCCGGTCGCCGTTGAGCAAGGGCAGGGCATCGGGCACTTCGAGGGTGAAGGTCAGTTCCCGCTCCTCGGCCAACGGTAGATAAAAATCGTGCAGTTCCTGCAACAACTGCAACGGATCGAGGCGCACGAACCCTGAGCGTCGTTGCTGGTCTTCCAGCTCGGAAATCCGCAACAAGCCCCGAAACCTCGCCATCAGGGTGTCAGTCTCGGCAATCACCTGATCCATCTGCAACGCCTCGGACGAGCCGTCCGGGGCTTGCTGCTGGATGCGATAAAGCTGGGCGCGCAGGCGAGTCAGCGGGGTGCGCAGGTCATGGGCGATGTTGTCGCACACGCCCTTGACCTCGTTCATCAAGCGTTCGATACGATCGAGCATGGCGTTGACGATTGCCGCCAGCATGTCCAGCTCATCGCGACGGCTCGACAGCGGCAGGCGATGGGTCAGGTCACCGGCCACGATGGCCTCGGCACTGGCCTGCAGTTTGCGGATGCGTTGCAACGGTCGCCGACGCAACAGATGCCAGCCGGCAATGCCCGGCAAAATGGTCAGGGACACGCCCCAGAACAGCGCGTGCAGAATGATGCGCGTGACAGCGAACAGCGAGCCGTTGTCCCGCGCCAGGACCAACCAGCGGCCGTCCTGGGTCCGGGTCGCCACCGCGTCGCAACTGTCGGAAGGAACACCTGGATCCCTGGAATCGACGCAGCCGCCGAGCATATGAATATTGCCGTCCAGCGGCAGATCGGGGGGTACGTGCCGGATCGGTCCGCTCAAGTGGCGCAATTGCGGATCGAACAGGCCGTAGGCGTCGACGCCGCGTTCATCCAGGGTCAGGCTGGCCATGAGAGCATCCTCCAACTGATCGCCATGAATACGTGCGAACAGGTGCTGACGCTGCATCAGGGAGTGCTTGGCAAGGCTGTCGAGGTAACCGAACACTTCGTAATACATCACCCCCATCAGGACCGCGCTCCAGAGCACGAACAGCGAACTGTACAGCGCCAGCAGGCGACTGCTGGAGGAGCGCCAGCCCTTAGCGGGGTTCAGCAATGACATAGCCGGAACCTCGTACCGTGCGAATCAGCGGTTCCAGGCCCGGCGGGTCGATTTTCTTGCGCAGGCGGCCGATATGGACGTCGATCAGGTTGGTGCCGGGATCGAAGTGATAGCCCCAGACCTCTTCGAAAATCATCATGCGCGAGAGGATCTGGCCGCTGTTGCGCATCAGGAACTCCAGCAGCTTGTATTCGGTGGGCAGCAGGCTGAGCAGTTGCCCGTTGCGGCTGGCTTCGCGGCTGATCAGGTTGAGTTCCAGGTCGGCCACCCGCAGTGCGGTTTCCGGTTCGCGGGCACCGTTGTTGCGTCGTAGCAGGACTTCGACCCGGGCGGCCATTTCGTCGGTGGCGAACGGCTTGGTCAGATAATCGTCGCCACCGGCCCGCAGGCCGCGCACCCGCTCGTCCACATCGGAGAGGGCGCTGATCATCAGGATCGGCGTGGCCACGCCCATGGTGCGCAACGTCGTCACGATCACCAGCCCGTCGAGCTCGGGCAGCATGCGGTCCAGGGTGATCAGGTCGTAATCGCCGCTCACCGCCCGTTCCAGGCCCTCGCGGCCGTTGTCGACCCAGTCGACATCCAGGCCGTTGCGGGTCAGTTCGGCGACGATTTCACGGGCGGTCACGGCGTCGTCTTCGATGGTCAAAATGCGGTTCATGGGCGTTACCGGTTGAGAAATTGAAGCCATTGCGCAGCATTCTGCCAAAAAATACCTGTCGGCTTTCTGAAAAAATGTTCATGGACGCCGACAGCGGTATTCACTGGCCTGGATCAACACTTGGTCACAAATAATCCCTAACATAAATTTAGTGCGCACCATCATGCTGCGTCCGTTGCCCTGCTTTGGCGCGCTGTCGCTGATGGGCACTGACACGAACCGGTGATGGTGTGCCGCAAGGAGCCGAGACCTCACTGAACCTTCAAGGAAGAGCAACATGATGCAACCTCAAGACCTTCTACGCCGAAAATTTGATATCCAGCCGCTGCAGCAGGCCGACATGACGGTGCACCTTGATGGGCAGTCCGTCAGCGCGGCCCAAGGTGAAACCGTCCTCAGCGTCATTCAGGCCCTGGGCCAGCGCCAGGTAGCACGCAACGATCACGACCAACTCAGTGGCGCATACTGTGGCATGGGCGTGTGCCAATGTTGCCTGGTCAAGATCGACGGCCGCCACAAGCGCCGCGCCTGCCAGACCCAAGTGCGTCCCGGCATGCAAATCGAAACCCGGGCCAATCGCATCGCCGAAAGGGAGGCACCATGAACCTCCATCCGGTGATTGTCGGCGGCGGGCCGGCGGGTATGGCCGCGGCCATCGAGCTGGCCACCCACGGGGTGCATTGCACCCTGCTCGAAGAAGCGCCGCGCCTGGGTGGCGTGGTCTACCGCGGGCCGCTGCGCGACGGGGTGAGCCTGGATTACCTCGGGCCGCGCTACAGCGAAGCCCTGAACAAACTCCACGGTGAGTTCCAGCGCTACGCCGGGCTGATCGATGTGCGACTCAACCACCGCGTCATCGGCGCCGAAGGGTTCAAGGCGCTGATGCTGCTGAACGCCGATGAACAACTGCGCGAGGTCAGCTATTCCCACCTAGTGCTGGCGGCCGGTTGTCATGAGCGCAGCGTGCCGTTCCCTGGCTGGACACTGCCGGGGGTGATGCTGCTCGGTGGTCTGCAATTGCAGATCAAGAGCGGAGCGGTCAAGCCGCCGGGGCCGGTGGTGATCGCCGGTACAGGCCCGTTGCTGCCGCTGGTGGCCTGTCAACTTCACGCTTCGGGCGTGGCCGTGGCGGGCGTCTATGAGGCTTGTGCCTTCGGCAAGATCGCCAGGGAAAGCCTGGCATTGCTGAACAAACCACAATTGTTCCTCGACGGCCTGAGCATGCTGGCTTATCTCAAACTGCATCGCATCCCCGTGCGTTATGGCTGGGGAGTGGTACAGGCCAACGGCGAGGGCGAGCTGGACATCGTCACCGTTGCACCGTATTCCAGTACCTGGGAGCCCGACCTCGAACGAGCCGAACAGGTCCCGGCCCAGACGCTGGCAGTCGGCTATGGTTTCATCCCGCGCACCCAATTGAGCCAGCAGATGGGCCTGGAGCATGGCTTCATCGATGACGGTTATTTGCGGGCAGTGTCCGATGCTTGGCAGCAAAGCAGCGAGGCGCACATTCACCTGGCCGGCGACGTGGGCGGGATTCGCGGTGGCGAAGCCGCCATGTTGAGCGGGCGCATCGCCGCACTGTCGATCCTGATGCAGGCCGACCTGCTGGATTGCTCCACTGCCCTGGAGTACCGCGACCGGTATAGGGCGCAACTGGACCGGATCATTCGCTTTCGCGCCGCCGTGGACCGCTACACGCAACGCGGCGCCGGACAAACCGCGTTGCCGACCGCCGACACGGTCATTTGTCGCTGCGAACATGCGACCCGCGCCGACATCGACCGCGCCCTGGAGCAGGGCGTGCAAGACATGGCCAGCCTGAAAATGCGCACCCGCGTGAGCATGGGTGACTGTCAGGGGCGGATGTGCGTGGGTTATTGCAGTGATCGCCTGCGCCAGGCCACCGGGCGTGCCGACGTTGGCTGGCTGCGGCCGCGTTTCCCCATCGACCCGATTCCCTTTTCAGCCTTTCAGAACGTCGGCACGGAGGCCCTCCGGCATGACTGAGCATCCAGACCTCAAGCACTATGATGTCGTTATCGTCGGCGGAGGCGTTATCGGTGCGTCCTGTGCCTATCAACTGTCCAAACGCAAGCCTCTGAAGATCGCCTTGATCGACGCCAAGCGCCCCGGCAACGCCACCCGCGCTTCGGCCGGCGGCCTGTGGGCCATCGGTGAATCTGTGGGCCTGGGCTGCGGGGTGATCTTCTTTCGGATGATGTCGGCCAACCGCAAGCGCCAGGCCCAGGGCGCCGCCGTGGCGGTGGACGCCAGCACGCCGCACATCCTGCCCCAGTCGTTCTTCGATTTCGCCTTGCAGTCCAACGCGATGTATCCCCGACTGCACCGCGAGCTGATGGACAACCACGGCATGGACTTCAAGTTCGAGGAGACCGGGCTCAAGTTCGTGATCTACGACGATGAAGACCGTTTGTATGCCGAGCACATCGTCGCCTGCATTCCCCACCTGGCCGATCAGGTACGCTGGCTCGACCAGGCCGCCCTGCGCGAGGCCGAGCCGAATGTCAGCCATGAGGCCCGGGGCGCGCTGGAGTTTCTGTGCGACCATCAGGTCAGCCCGTTCCGGCTGGCCGATGCCTACACCGAGGGTGCCCGGCAGAATGGCGTCGATATGTTCTTCAACACCAACGTGGCGCAGGTGCTTCGAGACGGTGCGCGGGTGACGGGGGTGAGAACCGCCGAAGCCGGGACGTTCAACTGCCGGACGCTGATCAATGCCGCCGGTGCCTGGGCGGCGGACCTGAGCGAGCAAGCCACCGGTGTGCGGATTCCGGTCAGGCCGGTCAAGGGGCAAATCCTGCTGACCGAGCGCATGCCGAAGATCCTCAACGGGTGCCTGACCACCAGCGACTGCTATGTCGCGCAAAAGGACAACGGCGAAATCCTCATCGGCAGTACCACCGAGGACAAGGGTTTCGACGTGACCACCACCTACCCGGAAATCGAGGGGTTGGTGCAGGGCGCGGTGCGCTGCATACCGCAGCTGGCCGACATCAACCTGAAACGCACCTGGGCCGGTTTGCGCCCCGGCTCACCTGATGAGTTGCCCATCCTGGGCCCGATGCGCGGCGTGGAAGGGTACCTAAATGCCTGTGGGCACTTTCGCACCGGCATCCTGACCTCGGCCATCACCGGAGTGCTGCTGGACAAACTGGTGAACAACGAGCCCCTGCCGCTGGACATCACGCCGTTCCTGGCGGATCGCTTCGAGGTTGTGCCGGTGGTAAAGCCAAAGGAAATGGAGCTGACTTGAAGCAATTCTTTGTGCCGAACACATATTTTGCAGTCCCCCGGCCCCAAACTGTGGGAGCGAGCCTGCTCGCGATGGCGTCGGATCAGTGCCATTGATGTTGATTGACCCACCGCTATCGCGAGCAGGCTCGCTCCCACATAGATCTGGGGGGGCCTCATCCGATGGTCACTCAGGAACCAACTGTGGGAGCGAGCCTGCTCGCGAAAGCGGTCTATCTGAGACGATGATGTTGAGTCTGCCGCCGTCTTCGCAAGCAAGCCTGCTCCCACACAAGCCGCGCTCGTCCGCTATACCATCGGCGTGCTGGCGAACGCCTCCAACCCTTCGGCATAGGCGGTAAACGCGCTGATCGATGGAAATGACTTGCCCTGCACCTGATCCGGCACCACCAGGTTGGTGAAGCTCCAGGCCACTGCCACGGTGATGCCCGCCTGATCGAGGGTGCCATCGGTGATCAGGGGCTGTTTCACCAGTTCCTGTTCGAGCATGTCATAGGCCGCCGCCAGTTGACCTTCCACGCGTTCGACCCAGGGGGCGTGTTGGATTTCTGTCGGCCGAAGGTTGCGTTCGTAGTAGATCTGCACTGACTTCTCGCACGCCGCCAGGGCCAGGCCAATCACGCGCAATGCGCGCAGCCGTTGCCCACTGTCGACCGGCATCAGGCTTTTGCCCGGCGCGGCCAAGGCTTCGAGGTAGTCGATGATCAGTGTGGAATCCATCAGCACGTTGCCATCGTTGAGCACCAGGGTCGGTGCCTTGACCACCGGGTTGATGCGCTGGAACTGTTCGAAATGCCTGAACACCGAAACGGACTCGTGTTCCAGGGCAACCCCCAGGCACTTGGCGGAAATGGCGACGCGTCGCACGTAGGGCGAGTCCAGCATGCCGATCAGTTTCATGACGTCTCCTTCAGAAGAATCTTGCGGGGTTAATCCTCGAACCCGACCTGTTCATGGATTTCATCGACCTTGAGTTCCAGTCGGTAAGCCACGGCGATGAACAACGCCTGGCACAGGCACAACGTGGCACTCAACGAGCGGAAGGCGAAAGAGCTGCCTTCGTTCACCAACAGTACCGCATTGGCCCGTTTGGCCAGGGGCGACAGGTTGCTGTCGGTGATGATCAGCGTCTTGGCCTGATGATGCTGGGCAATGCGCAGGCAGTGCTGGGTTTCCTTGCCGTAGGGCGTAAAGCTGATCGCGATCACCAGGTCGTTGGCCCGCACGCTGCGCATTTGCTCGCGATAACTGCCCCCCAGGCCGGACACCAGATGGATGCGCTTGTTGGTGTGTTGCAGGTTATAGACCAGGTAATCGGCCACCGCGAACGAGCGTCGCACGCCGACCACATAGATGTTGTCGGCGTTGACCACCAGGTCTACGGCTTTGTCGAAGGCTTGATCGTCCAGCTCCAGGCCCAGACGCTCGATGCCCGAGAGGGTGGCGTTGACGCATTCGCGCGCCAGGTCGCCGCCGCTGGCTTTCTGCGACTTGTTGGCGATCATGCTGCGGATGCGCTGCTGGTAGTTCTGCACCGGCGTGGTCTTGTGGGTATAGGCCTCGCGAAACAAGGCCTGCATTTCGCTGAACCCGCTGAAGCCGAAGCGCTGGGAAAACCGCACGATGGCCGAGGGATGCACTTCGCATTCGCGCGCAATGTCGCTGATGCGATCGACCATGATCCGGTCGCTTTGCTGGCTCATGTAGCTGGCGATGCGTTTGAGCTGTCGCGGCAGGCTTTCATACTCGTCGGTAATCAGTTGCAGCAGGCGCTCGGCATTGATCGGTGGGCTTGAAAGGGCGGGTTCGGACGCGCTCTCGGACGGCGCCGGCAGATCGGGGCGGGTCATAGAAAATCCTTCTGGCTTGTTCTTATAGGGCGGCCCGGGAAAAGGGCCTGCCCTCGACAATAGGTTGGCTGATCGCAGTCTACAGCGTAGGCGCGGGGAAAATCATGAGCAGACAACGTTGCGACACCTGCTGAAACGATGCACCGCGTCTGGCGCGCTTCAGTGATAGCGTATTGGAAAAAATATTCCACGTAAAAAATTTATAGAATAATTATTGATTATTGGCCGCTGCTCGTTTTAGTCTGCATCCACCAAGAGCGTTGGCGCCGGTTTCGGTGGCAAGCGCGGGCTGATAAAAATAACAGGAGCCAGCATGGGCCAGACTCGTTTTGCCAGTGGGCGTCAATTGGATGTGATCTGCCTGGGACGCCTGGGCGTCGACCTCTACGCGCAGCAAGTCGGAGCGCGCCTGGAAGATGTCGCAAGCTTCGCCAAATACCTGGGTGGCTCGTCGGCCAACATCGCCTTCGGCACCGCGCGGTTAGGGCTCAGGTCGGCGATGCTGAGCCGGGTAGGGGACGATCATATGGGCCGTTTCCTGGTGGAGTCCCTGGCCCGCGAAGGCTGCGACGTCAGCGGCATCAAGGTCGACCCTGAACGCCTGACGGCCATGGTCCTGCTGGGTATCAAGGACCGGGAAACCTTTCCCCTGGTGTTCTACCGGGAAAACTGCGCCGACATGGCGCTGCGCGCCGTGGACATCAATGAAACGTTCATTGCCTCCAGCAAGGCGCTGCTGATCACCGGCACGCATTTCTCTACCGAAAGTGTCTACAAGGCCAGCACCCAGGCGTTGGATTACGCCGAGAGACACAACGTCAAACGCGTCTTGGACATCGATTATCGCCCGGTGCTCTGGGGCCTGGCGGGCAAGGCCGATGGAGAAACCCGTTTCGTCGCCGACCAGAAAGTCAGCCAGCATGTGCAAAGCATCCTGCCGCGTTTCGACCTGATCGTCGGCACCGAAGAAGAATTCCTGATCGCCGGCGGCAGCGAAGATCTGCTGAGCGCGTTGCGTACCGTGCGCTCGCTGACGGCGGCGACCTTGGTGGTCAAGCTCGGCCCGCAAGGTTGCACGGTGATCCACGGCGCCATCCCTAACCGACTTGAAGACGGCGCCATTTATCCCGGGGTTCGTGTCGAAGTCCTGAATGTATTAGGTGCAGGTGATGCGTTCATGTCGGGCTTTCTCGCCGGTTGGCTGGAGGACGCCAGTGATGAACGCTGCTGCCAGCTGGCCAATGCCTGCGGTGGCCTGGTGGTGTCGCGCCATGCCTGTGCCCCAGCGATGCCGACCCGGGCTGAACTCGACTATCTGTTCAATAGCCCGGTGCCGATTACCCGGCCGGATCGAGACGTGGCATTGCAACGTCTGCATCAGGTCAGCGTGCCGCGCAAACAGTGGAAGCAACTGTTCATCTTTGCCTTCGATCATCGCTGGCAACTGGTGGAACTGGCCCATAAAGGCGGGCGTGAGCTGGGCGCCATCAGCGAACTCAAGCAACTGTTCATCCAGGCCGTGGAACGGGTCGAAGCCGACCTGAAACGTCAGGGCATCGAGGCCGATGTCGGTCTGCTGGCCGACCAACGTTTCGGCCAGGACTCGCTGAACGCCGCCACTGGACGTGACTGGTGGGTTGCCCGACCAGTGGAGGTGCAGGGTTCACGGCCGCTGGCGTTCGAACATGGGCGCTCTATCGGCAGCAACCTGATCGCCTGGCCACAGGAACAGATCATCAAGTGCCTGGTGCAATTTCACCCCGACGACGAACCGCTGCTGCGCCTGGAACAGGAGGCGCAACTCATGGCGCTGTATCAGGCGTCCCAGGTCAGCGGCCATGAACTGCTGCTGGAAGTCATTCCACCCAAGGATCATCCGTCGCCGCACCCGGACGTGCTGTATCGCGCCCTCAAACGCCTCTACAACCTGGGCATCTTTCCGGCCTGGTGGAAAATCGAAGCCCAGACGGCCGACGAATGGAAGCAACTTGATGAGCTGATTCAACAGCGTGATCCCTATTGCCGAGGTGTGGTACTGCTGGGCCTCAACGCCCCGGCCGCCGTGCTAGCCGAGGGTTTCCGCCAGGCCAGCCAGAGCACAACCTGCCGTGGATTTGCCGTGGGACGGACAATCTTCCAGGAACCGAGCCGTGCCTGGCTGGCCGGGGAAGTCGACGATGAAACGTTGATCCGGCAGGTGCAGGGTAGGTTTGTGGAGTTGATCGAGGCGTGGCGTGCTGCGCGAAGTTAAAAGCTGTGAACACTGATCCTGTGGGAGCGAGCCTGCTCGCGATAGCCGACTGATAGTCAACATTAAGTCGCCTGACACACCGCTATCGCGAGCAGGCTCGCTCCCACAGGGTTCATCGCCGCCTTCAATGGTTAGGTAAAAACAATAAAAGGTGCAGCCATGCCCGCAATTCGAATTGGCATCAACCCGATTTCCTGGAGCAACGACGATCTGCCATCGTTGGGTGGCGAGACGCCGTTGAGTACGGCGCTGAGCGAAGGCAAGGAAATCGGTTACGAAGGTTTCGAGCTCAACGGCAAATTTCCCAAGGATGCCAAGGGCGTTGGCGATGTGCTGCGGCCCTATGACCTGGCGCTGGTCTCCGGCTGGTATTCCAGTCGTCTGGCCCGGCGCTCGGCGGCCGAAGAGATCGATGCCATCGCCAGCCATGTCGAGTTGCTGGCGCAAAACGGTGCGACGGTGCTGGTGTACGGCGAGGTGGCCGATTCCATTCAAGGCCAGCGCATCCCACTGATCGAGCGACCGCGTTTTCACACGGACGAAGCCTGGCAAGACTATGCCGAAAAACTCACCGAACTGGCGCGCTTCACCCTGTCCCGGGGTGTGCGCCTGGCGTATCACCATCATATGGGCGCCTATGTCGAATCGCCTTCGGACATCGACAAACTGATGGCCCTGACCGGCAGTGAGGTTGGCCTGCTGTTTGACTCGGGCCACTGTTACATGGGCGGCGGCGAACCCTTGCAGGTGTTGCGCAAGCACATCGAGCGCATTTGCCATGTGCATTTCAAGGACGTGCGCAAGCCTGTGGTGCAACTGGCGCGCAACAACCTCTGGAGTTTCCCCGACTGCATCGTCAACGGCACCTTCACCGTACCGGGTGATGGTGACATCGACTTTGCCGCGTTGCTGGACGTGCTGCTTGCCGCCGACTATCACGGCTGGCTGGTGGTCGAAGCCGAACAGGATCCGGCCGTGGCACCGAGTTATGCCTACGCCAAGAAAGGCTACGACACCCTGCGCGCCTTGCTGCAAGAGAGGACTGCGTCATGAGCCTGTTGATCAAAAGCCAGCCAAGCGGCCAGACCATAGTCCAGCTACCCGCCGACGAACTGGAGTATGTCGGGTTTGCCGCCTACCGCTTGAGCCTTGGTGAAAAGCTCCCGGTGGCTGCCGCCGACAAGGAACTGTGCCTGGTCTTGCTCAGCGGGCGCATCAGTCTCAAGGGTGAAGCACCGGGGCAGGGTGCCTTCGATTGGGACAACCTCGGTGATCGCCAGTCGGTGTTCGAGGATAAATCGCCCTACGCCGCGTATCTGCCGCCCGGCAGCCAGGCCCAGGTCACCGCCCTGAGCGATGTACAGATTGCCGTGTGTGCTGCGCCGGGTTCTGCGCAAAACAGTTACGGTCCACGGCTGATCCGCCCGGACAGCATGAAGCGCAGCGTGCGCGGCAAGGGCGCCAACACCCGCTATGTCTGCGACATCCTGCCCGACAGTGAGCCGGCCCACTCGCTGCTGGTGGTGGAAGTGCGCACGCCGTCGGGGCATTCGTCGAGCTACCCACCCCACAAGCACGACACCGACGACCTGCCGCACCAAAGCTTTCTGGAAGAAACCTATTACCACCAGGTCAACCCGTCCCAGGGCTTCGTGTTCCAGCGGGTCTATACCGACGACCGCAGCATCGACCAGGCCATGGCCGTGGAAAACAGCGACCTGGTGGTGGTGCCCAAGGGTTACCACCCGGTCAGCGTGCCCTACGGGTACGAGTCGTATTACCTGAACGTCATGGCCGGCCCGAAGCGGGTCTGGCAGTTCCATAACGATCCGCAGCACAGTTGGCTGCTTGATCTCTGATTTCCACCCTTTGCACGGAGAACAAGAACAATGAGCGATGCCCCGGTAGTAGGCCATTACATCAACGGTCGAGTGCAGGACAGCGACACGGTGCGGTTCAGCAACGTCTTCAACCCGGCCACCGGCGCGATACAGGCCCGGGTGGCGCTGGCCGAACCGGGCACCGTCGAGGCCGCGGTGACCTCGGCGCTGGCGGCATTCCCGGGCTGGTCCGAGCAATCGTCATTGCGCCGTTCGCGGGTGATGTTCAAGTTCAAGGAATTGCTCGACCGCCATCACGACGAACTGGCGCAGATCATCAGTCGCGAGCACGGCAAGGTGCTGTCCGACGCCCATGGCGAAGTCACCCGCGGCATCGAGATCGTCGAGTACGCCTGCGGTGCGCCGAACCTGCTCAAGACCGATTTCAGTGACAACATCGGCGGCGGCATCGACAACTGGAACCTGCGCCAGCCCTTGGGTGTGTGTGCCGGAGTCACGCCGTTCAATTTTCCGGTGATGGTGCCGCTGTGGATGATTCCCCTGGCACTGGTCGCCGGTAACTGTTTCATCCTCAAGCCTTCGGAGCGTGACCCGTCCGCCAGTTTGCTGATGGCTCGGCTGTTGACGGAGGCCGGGTTGCCGGACGGTGTGTTCAACGTGGTCCAGGGCGACAAAGTGGCGGTAGATGCGCTGTTGCAGCACCCGCACATCGAGGCGATTTCTTTCGTCGGCTCCACGCCGATTGCCGAGTACATCCACCAGCAGGGCACGGCGAACGGCAAGCGCGTGCAGGCGCTTGGCGGGGCGAAAAATCACATGATCGTCATGCCCGACGCCGACCTCGACCAGGCGGCGGACGCATTGATCGGTGCGGCCTACGGCTCGGCCGGTGAACGCTGCATGGCGATTTCCATTGCCGTGGCGGTGGGGGACGTGGGCGATGAATTGATTGCCAAGCTGTTGCCGCGCATCGATCAGTTGAAGATCGGCAACGGCCAGCAACCCGGCACCGACATGGGGCCGCTGGTGACCGCCGAGCACAAGGCCAAGGTCGAAGGCTTCATCGACGCCGGGGTCGCCGAGGGCGCGCGCCTGATCGTCGACGGCCGTGGTTTCAAGGTGCCGGGGGCCGAGCAGGGGTTCTTTGTCGGCGCGACGCTGTTCGACCAGGTCACCGCCCAGATGAGCATCTACCAGCAAGAGATCTTCGGCCCGGTGCTGGGCATCGTTCGCGTGGCGGATTTCGCCAGCGCCGTGGCCTTGATCAATGCTCACGAGTTCGGCAACGGCGTGTCCTGCTTCACCCGTGACGGCGGCATTGCCCGGGCGTTTGCCCGCAGCATCAAGGTCGGTATGGTGGGCATCAACGTGCCGATTCCGGTGCCCATGGCCTGGCATTCCTTTGGCGGCTGGAAGCGCTCGCTGTTTGGCGATCACCATGCCTACGGTGAAGAAGGTTTGCGCTTTTACAGCCGCTACAAAAGCGTGATGCAGCGCTGGCCCGACAGCATCGCCAAGGGCCCCGAGTTCAGCATGCCGACTGCCCAATAACCGTTTATGAATGCCGGAGGGATAACAACAATGAACAAGCCCCTGCGTTTTGCCTTGAACCGAATGGTTGCTCCGCGCCTGTCACTGCCCGATTTCATTGACCTGGCCCTGGCGCTGAAAACCGATGCCATCGAGATTCGCAACGATCTGAAGGGCGTCGAGATCGAAGACGGCATGCCGCCGGCCCGCGTGCGTGAGTTGTGCGAGGCGCGGGGCATCAAGGTGTTGTCGATCAACGCGCTGTATCCCTTCGACGTATGGAACGAGGAGCGCCGTACCCAAGCCGTGCGGCTGGCCGACTATGCTCGCGAATGCGGCGCCGAGGGGCTGGTGATGTGCCCGCTCAACGAGCGCGACGACCCGCGCGGCGAGGCCGAACGCGCCGCGGGGCTGCGCACGGCCCTCAGTGAACTGGCGCCGATCCTGCGGGCTTTCGGTATCTACGGTTTCATCGAGCCGTTGGGGTTTGAAGAGTGTTCGCTGCGGCGCAAGCGCACGGCAGTGGAAGCGATCAAGGCCATTGGCGGGTTGGATGTGTTCCGTTTGGTGCATGACACCTTTCATCATCACCTGGCCGGTGAGCAGGAATTTTTCCCCGAGCTGACCGGGCTGGTGCACATCTCCGGTGTCGAGGATGCCCAGGCACCCTTGACGACCATCCGCGACGGCCACCGCGTGCTGGTGGGCGAGGCCGACATTCTCGGCAATGCCGCGCAGATCGAGGCGTTGCGGGCCGGTGGTTACGAGGGCTACCTGTCCTTCGAACCCTTTGCCCAGAGCATTCATGAACTGGCCGACATTCGCCAGGCGTTGGGGGCGAGCATGAATCACCTGCGCAATCCCCAGGCCTGACACCGTCATCAATATGATGAAGAACCCCTGTGGGAGCGAGCTTGCTCGCGATGGCGGCAGCACATTCAACAGATAAGTCGCCTGAAATACTGTTATCGCGAGCAAGCTCGCTCCCACAGTGGACTGAGCCAGCCGCCAAATTTGCATTCCAGACAAGGTGCAAGCATGACCACAACACGACTGACCATGGCCCAGGCCCTGGTGAAATTCCTCGATAACCAGTACGTCGAGGTCGATGGCGTCCAGAGCAAATTCGTCGCCGGGGTCTTTACGATTTTTGGCCACGGCAATGTGCTGGGCCTGGGTCAGGCGCTGGAGCAGGACAGCGGTGACCTGGTGGTCCATCAGGGGCGCAACGAGCAGGGCATGGCCCACGCTGCCATCGGTTTCGCCAAGCAGCATCTGCGCCGCAAAATCTACGCCTGTACTTCGTCGGTCGGCCCCGGCGCGGCGAACATGCTGACCGCCGCCGCCACCGCGACGGCCAATCGCATCCCGTTGCTGCTGTTGCCTGGTGATGTCTACGCCAGTCGCCAGCCGGACCCGGTGCTGCAGCAGATCGAACAGTTCCATGACCTGAGCATCAGCACCAACGATGCGTTCAAGGCCGTGAGTAAATACTGGGATCGCATCAACCGCCCCGAGCAACTGATGAGCGCCGCGATCCACGCCATGCGCGTGCTCACCGACCCGGCCGAAACCGGCGCGGTGACCCTGGCGTTGCCCCAGGACGTGCAGGCCGAAGCCTACGATTACCCCGATTACTTTCTGCAAAAGCGCGTTCACCGCATCGACCGTCGCCCGGCCACCGAAGCCATGCTCGGCGATGCCCAGGCGCTGCTCAAGGGCAAGCGCAAGCCGCTGATCATCTGCGGCGGCGGGGTGAAATACGCCGGAGCCAACGCAGCGTTGCAGGCTTTTGCCGAGCGCTTCGAAATCCCCTTTGCCGAGACCCAGGCCGGCAAGAGTGCGGTGGTGTCCAGTCATCCACTGAACGTCGGAGGCGTCGGTGAAACCGGTTGCCTGGCGGCGAACCTGCTGGCCAAGGAAGCGGACCTGATCATTGGTATCGGCACCCGCTACAGCGATTTCACCACCGGGTCCAAATGGCTGTTCCAGCATCCGGATGTGCAGTTTCTCAACCTCAACATCAGCCCTTGCGATGCCTTGAAGCTTGACGGTGTGCAACTGCTGGCCGACGCGCGCTCAGGCCTGCAGGCTTTGTCCGCCGCGATGGGTGACTATCGTGCCGAATGGGGCGGGCAGATCACTGATGCCAAAGCCCAACTGGATGCCGAAGTGGACCGGATCTATCAGGCTGACTTCCAGACCCAGGACTTCGTCCCAGAGATCAACGATCACCTGGACCCGGCGGTGTTTCGTGAATTCATCGAACTCACCGGTTCCTGCCTGACCCAGAGCCGCGTGCTGGGCACCCTCAACCAAGCCCTGGCCGATGAGGCGATCATCGTTGCCGCCGCCGGCAGCCTGCCCGGCGACTTGCAGCGCAGCTGGCGCAGCAAGGGGGTCAACACCTATCACGTCGAATACGGCTATTCGTGCATGGGCTATGAGGTAAACGCGGCGCTGGGCGTGAAGCTGGCCGAGCCCGACAAAGAGGTCTATGCCCTGGTGGGTGATGGCTCCTACATGATGCTGCATTCGGAGCTGGCGACCTCGATCCAGGAGCGTCGCAAGATCAATGTGGTGCTGCTGGACAACATGACGTTCGGTTGCATCAACAATTTACAGATGGGCAACGGCATGGACAGCTTCGGCACCGAGTTCCGCTTCCGCAACCCGGACACCGGCAAGCTCGATGGCGGCTTCGTGCCGGTGGACTTCGCCATGAGCGCGGCGGCCTACGGCTGCAAGACCTACAAGGTCAAGACCCTCGACGAACTCCACGCGGCCCTGGCCGATGCGCGGCTGCAAACGGTCTCGACCCTCATCGATATCAAGGTCTTGCCCAAGACCATGATCCACAGCTACCTGTCCTGGTGGCGGGTCGGCGTGGCGCAAGTCTCCACCAGCGCGCGCACCGATGCGGCCGCCAAAACCCTCAATGAACGACTGGCCGAGGCTCGCCAGTATTAACAGCCCCAACCCTACGAAAGGAGTTTTTCATGTCTTTGAAGCTGGGCGTCATCGGCACCGGGGCCATCGGCCAGGACCATATCCGTCGTTGCAGCCAGACCTTGCTCAACAGCCAGGTGGTGGCGGTGACCGACATCAACCTCGCCCAGGCGGCGAAGGTGCTGGCCGACTTGAAACTGACCGCCGAGGTGTATCCCGACGGGCATGCCTTGATCAATGCGCCGGACGTTGAGGCGGTCCTGGTCACTTCCTGGGGGCCGAGCCACGAAGAGTTCGTGCTGGCGGCAATCGCGGCGGGTAAACCGGTGTTCTGTGAAAAGCCCCTGGCGGTCACGGCCGAAGGCTGTCGCAAGATCGTCGAAGCCGAAGTCGCCCATGGCAAGCGGCTGGTTCAGGTCGGTTTCATGCGCCCTTACGATGAAGGCTATCGAGCGCTCAAGGCGGTGATCGACAGCGGTCAGATCGGCGAACCGCTGATGCTGCACTGCGCGCATCGCAATCCGAGCGTGGGGGAGAACTACAAGACCGACATGGCGATCACCGACACACTGATCCATGAGCTGGATGTGCTGCGCTGGCTGCTGGCCGATGACTACGTTTCGGTGCAGGTGGTATTCCCGCGCAAGACCAGCAAGGCGCTGGCGCACCTGCGCGATCCGCAGATCGTGTTACTGGAAACCGCCAAGGGCACGCGCATCGATGTGGAGGTTTTCGTCAATTGCCAATATGGCTACGACATCCAGTGCGAAGTGGTGGGGGAGACGGGCATCGCCAAACTCCCGGAGCCGTCCCAGGTGCAACTGCGCAGTGGCGCCAAGCTGTCCAATGCGATCCTGATGGATTGGAAGGATCGTTTCATCGCGGCCTACGACGTCGAATTGCAGGCTTTCATCGACGGCGTGCGCGCCGGACAGGTGGGCGGGCCGTCGGCCTGGGACGGGTTCGCCGCGGCAGTGGCGGCGGATGCCTGTGTTCAAGCGCAGCAGAGTGGGCAGATCGTCAAGGTCGAACTGCCCGAACGCCCGCGTTTCTACGGCTAACCACAATCTCCTGTGGGAGCCCGCTCCCACAGTCGACCGCGTTTCCCTGAAGGTACTCGGTCAATTGTGGGAGCGAGCCTGCTCGCGATGGCGGCGGATCTGTTGGCATTAATGTGGCGGATACACTGCCATCGCGAGCAGGCTCGCTCCCACAGGGTTGTGTTTATTCAACGACTTTCAAGGAATCTTCATGCGAATCGGACTAGTGGGCTACGGCAAGGGCGGACGGTTTTTCCATGCACCGCTGATCAGCAGTCTGCCCGGGGCTACGTTTGTCGGCGTGGTGACGCGGTCCGCTGAGCGGCGCCAGCAACTGGCGAGCGAGCACCCGCACGCCCAAGCCTTCGATACCCTCGAACAGTTGGTGGCCGCAGGCGTCGATGCGGTGGTGGTGTCCACGCCGCTGGACGGTCGCCCGGCCGTGGTCATGCAGGCCATTGAACTGGGTATTGCAGTGGTCAGCGACAAACCTTTCGCCCTTGATGCCGCACAGGCCGAGGCGATGGTGCTGGCCGCCGAGCAGCGCAACGTGCCGCTGACCGTGTATCAGAACCGCCGCTGGGATTCGGACTACCTGACTTTGCGCAAACTGCTGGAGTCCGGTGCGCTGGGGCAGGTCATTCGCTTTGAGTCCAGCGTCGAGCGTTATTCGCCAACATCGGTCGGCAAAGGTAGCGGCGGCGGGTTTCTGCGGGACCTGGGTAGCCATCTGGTGGACCAGGCGCTGCAACTGTTCGGCCCGGTGACCAGGGTTTACGCCGAGTTGGATTACCGGCAACCCGGGCAGGTGTTCGACAACGGCTTTTTTATCTCCCTGACCCATGCCAGCGGCGTGCTTTCCCACCTGAGCGGCAGTTGCCTGCAAAACGCACCGCGCCCGCGCTTTCGGGTCAGCGGCACCGGGGGCTGTTACACCGTCGAAGGCCTGGACGGCCAGGAGGCCCAGGCGCTGGCCGGGTTGAGCCCGGCGACCGAGGGTGAGCGCTGGGGGAGCGAAGAGCATCGGCGCTGGGGCTGGTTCGAGCAAGGCAGCGAGCGCGAGCGTGTGGCATCGGAGCGCGGCTGCTGGATGACGTTCTACCAGCGTCTGCAAACCGCGTTGCAAGGCGTTGGTCCTTTGCCGGTGGAGGCCCGTGATGCCCTGGCCACCACTCGCATCCTCGACGCTGCAAGGCTGAGCGCCGAGCAGGGCGAAGTGGTGGTTTTGGCCACGTCTGTCGGCCATGGAATAAAAAACGAATAAAATTCTAAAATGAGTTGATATGGAAAATATTTTCCAATAAAGTCGATTCCAGGTTACCGACACCCCTGTTCGTCTTTTGCCAAGTCAGCCTTGAGCAAATGACGGACAAAACAAAAACAAGAAACACAGCCAGGTACCGTCGATGAAAACCTTCAGCCGTTCTGCGTTTCACCTGCCACGCTCGCTGCGCCTTTGCGCAATCCTTCCCCTGTTCGAATCCCTGTGCATTCAGCGCAACGGCACCGTGGTGTGTTGCATGCCCGGTGCGCCCATCGTGCGTTTGCCCCGTTCCTGAGATCCATCACGCCTTATCCATAAAACCAACAAAAAAGTGGAGAAAGACCGTTCATGAAGACCAAGACCCGTATCGCCTCGCTGGCCCTGTCGTTGATGCTCACCAGCGGCGTCGCCCTGGCGGACCTGAAGATCGGCGTCAGCATGTCCCAGTTCGATGACACCTGGCTGACGTACCTGCGTGAGTCGATGGACAGCAAAGCCAAGTCCCTGCCGGATGGCGTCACCTTGCAGTTCGAAGATGCACGCAGTGATGTGGTCAAGCAACTGAGCCAGGTGGAAAGCTTTATCAGCCAGAAGGTCGACGCAATCATCGTCAACCCGGTGGACACTGCCGCCACCCAGCGCATTACCAAGGCCGCGGTCGCCGCCGGGATCCCGTTGGTGTACGTCAATCGGCGTCCCGACGACCTGAAACTGCCCGCAGGCGTGGTGACCGTGGCGTCCGACGATCTGGAAGCCGGCCGGATGCAAATGCAATACCTGGCCGACAAAATGTCGGGCAAGGGCAACATCGTGATTCTGTTGGGTGACCTGGCGAACAACTCCACCACCAACCGCACCAAGGGTGTCAAGGAAGTGCTGGCCAAGTACCCCGACATCAAGATCGAACAAGAGCAGACCGGTATCTGGTCGCGGGATAAAGGCATGACACTGGTGAACGACTGGCTGACTCAGGGCCGCGAGTTCAATGCCGTGGTCTCCAACAATGACGAAATGGCCATCGGCGCGGCCATGGCACTCAAGGGTGTCGGCAAGGAGAAAGGCAGCGTACTGATCGCCGGGGTCGATGGCACGCCGGACGGCCTGAACGCCGTGAAGAAAGGCGAGATGGCGGTCTCGGTGTTCCAGGACGCCAAGGGCCAGGCCGACGGTTCGATCGACACGGCGGTGAAAATGGTCAAGAAACAGCCGGTCGAGCAGGCCGTATGGGTGCCGTATCGCCTGATCACGCCGGAAAACGTCGATCAGTTCAAGTGACGTTTAACGTACTGCTACCACAACAATAAACAGGCGAGGTCGCCCACTGACCTTGCCGAGGGAGTACCTGATCATGTTCGCTTCAGCGACTGCTTCGAGCGCCCCGGCGATGACTTTCCGGCCGGACGTAATGCCTGATGAACCGTATCTGCTGGAAGTCGTCAACGTCAGCAAAGGCTTTCCCGGTGTGGTGGCCCTGTCGGATGTGCAATTGCGGGTGCGCCCCGGTTCCGTGCTGGCTTTGATGGGCGAGAACGGTGCGGGCAAATCCACCCTGATGAAAATCGTGGCCGGCATCTACCAGCCGGACGCTGGTGAACTGCGCCTGCGGGGCAAGCCGGTGAAGTTCGACACACCTCTGGCAGCCCTGCAGGCCGGCATCGCGATGATCCACCAGGAACTGAACCTGATGCCCCACATGAGCATCGCTGAAAACATCTGGATCGGCCGCGAGCAGCTCAACGGCTTGCATATGGTCGATCACGGGGAAATGCACCGCTGCACCGCCAAGTTGCTGGAGCGCCTGCGTATCAACCTGGATCCTGAAGAGCAGGTGGGCAACCTGAGCATTGCCGAGCGGCAGATGGTCGAGATCGCCAAGGCGGTGTCCTACGACTCTGACATTCTGATCATGGATGAGCCGACCTCGGCCATCACCGAGACGGAGGTCGCCCATCTGTTTTCGATCATCGCCGACCTCAAGTCTCAGGGTAAGGGCATCATCTACATCACCCATAAAATGAACGAAGTGTTCGCCATCGCCGATGAAGTGGCGGTGTTTCGCGACGGCGCCTACATCGGCCTGCAACGGGCCGACAGCATGGACGGCGACAGCCTGATATCAATGATGGTCGGGCGCGAACTGAGCCAGTTGTTCCCGGAACGGGACAAACCCATCGGCGATCTGGTGCTGTCGGTGCGTGATTTGAGCCTGGAGGGCATTTTCAAGAATGTGTCCTTCGACTTGCATGCCGGAGAAATCCTGGGCATTGCCGGGCTGATGGGCTCGGGCCGGACCAACGTGGCCGAGGCGATCTTCGGCGTGACGCCCAGCACAGGCGGCGAGATCCTGCTCGACGGGCAACCGGTGCGCATCAGCGACCCGCACATGGCCATCGAGAAGGGGTTCGCGCTGTTGACCGAGGATCGCAAGCTCAGTGGCCTGTTCCCGTGCCTGTCGGTGCTGGAAAACATGGAAATGGCCGTGTTGCCCCATTACGTCGGCAACGGCTTCATCCAGCAGAAAGCCTTGCGCGCGTTGTGCGAAGACATGTGCAAGAAGTTGCGGGTCAAGACCCCGTCCCTGGAACAGTGCATCGACACCTTGTCCGGCGGCAACCAACAGAAGGCCCTGCTGGCCCGATGGCTGATGACCAACCCACGCATCCTGATCCTCGACGAGCCGACCCGTGGCATCGACGTTGGCGCCAAGGCCGAGATCTACCGGCTCATTTCCTACCTCGCCAGCGAAGGCATGGCGGTGATCATGATTTCTTCGGAACTGCCGGAAGTACTGGGCATGAGCGACCGGGTGATGGTGATGCATGAAGGAGACCTGATGGGCACGCTGGACCGTAGCGAGGCGACCCAGGAGCGGGTAATGCAGTTGGCTTCTGGCCTGTCCTGATAACAGAGGGCGCAAGCTCGCCACAGAGAAAAAGGTGAATGCTATGAACGCGATACTGGAAAACAAACCCGCGGCCGCACCGGCCAGGACGCGTCGGCGGCTGCCGACGGAACTGAGTATCTTCCTGGTGCTGATCGGCATCGGCCTGGTGTTCGAAGTGTTTGGCTGGATCATGCGCGACCAGAGTTTCCTGATGAACTCCCAGCGCCTGGTGCTGATGATCCTGCAAGTGTCGATCATCGGTCTGCTGGCCATCGGTGTGACCCAGGTGATCATCACCACCGGTATCGACCTGTCGTCCGGTTCGGTGCTGGCGTTGTCGGCCATGATCGCCGCCAGCCTGGCCCAAACCTCGGATTTCACCCGGGCGGTGTTTCCCTCCCTGACTGACTTACCGGTGTGGATACCGGTGGTGGCGGGGTTGGGCGTTGGGCTGTTGGCCGGAGCGATCAACGGCAGCATCATCGCCATCACGGGTATCCCGCCCTTTATTGCCACCCTCGGCATGATGGTCTCGGCCCGCGGTCTGGCGCGTTACTACACCGAAGGCCAGCCGGTGAGCATGTTGTCCGATTCCTATACCGCCATCGGCCATGGCGCCATGCCGGTGATCATTTTCCTGGTGGTGGCGGTGATCTTCCATATTGCCCTGCGCTACACCAAGTACGGTAAGTACACCTACGCCATCGGCGGCAACATGCAGGCGGCACGCACCTCGGGCATCAACGTCAAACGCCATCTGGTGATCGTCTACAGCATCGCCGGGCTGCTGGCGGGGCTGGCCGGGGTGGTGGCCTCGGCGCGGGCCGCCACCGGGCAGGCCGGCATGGGCATGTCCTATGAGCTGGACGCGATTGCTGCGGCCGTGATCGGCGGCACTAGCCTGGCCGGTGGGGTGGGGCGCATCACCGGAACGGTGATCGGCGCGCTGATCCTCGGGGTCATGGCCAGTGGCTTCACGTTCGTCGGCGTGGATGCCTACATTCAGGACATCATCAAGGGCTTGATCATTGTGGTGGCGGTGGTCATCGACCAGTACCGCAATAAGCGCAAACTCAAACGCTGAAGGTCCTTACGCTGCGACAAAGCGCCACGCCTGACCCGCGTGGCGTTGCCATTTGTCTTCTTGATACAGCTATTGAATCGAATTTCTTGTTATAAACGCACTCCGATGACTGCCAAAAGCTTGTCAGAGAACATTTAGAAGGGTTGTCGGACATTTTCCCTATGTTTTCAGTTGCTGAGGCTTCGACTCGGCCTTAGACTGCCGCCCCTCGTAAATTGAGTGCCGGGTGGCGCTTGGAATAGACGGCGCCTTCCCGATGAGCGTGGCAGCGCGCTGCGGGACGCTTCATAATTCGCCTTAATGCACGTTTTTTTATAGAGAAATCAATGACAAAGGAAAAGTTGCTGGCCATGCCGGCGGATGACTACATGAATGCCGAGCAGCTGGCTTTCTTCACCAAGCTGTTGCAGAACATGAAAGTGGAAACCCACGAGCGCATCGAACAGAACCGAATCGCCATTGAGAGCCTGGATACCCCGGCTGACCCGGCGGACGCTGCTTCCGTAGAAGAAGAGCGGACCTGGTTGGTCAACGCCATCGATCGCGACCAGCGCATGCTGCCTCAGCTGGAGCAGGCCCTGGACCGTATCAACGACGACAGCTTCGGCTGGTGTGATGACAGCGGCGAGCCGATCGGCCTCAAGCGCCTGCTGATCAGCCCGACCACCAAGTACTGCATCGAAGCGCAGGAACGTCACGAGCAGATCGACAAGCACCAGCGTCAGGCCTGATCCGCGTTTCAGAAAAGATCGCAGCTTTCTTCGGGAAGCTGCGATCTTTTGCTTTTGTCTGCGCCTGTTCGTCTACTTCCGTTGACCCCCCGCAAGAACGCGACTAATGGACCATGGATAATGGCTCCGTAGTGGCGTTTAATGCAGGCATAACAACGAGAAATGTGGGTGATCAACATGGCGACAGACGGTTCCGTGGCGAATGCGGCGCAGGTGCAGGTGCCTGTAACCAACAGCATGGCGCGCTGGTTGACGCCGACCTTGCAGAGTCTGGCGCTGACATTGCTGCTGTGCGGCATGACGTTGGGCGGCTGGTCGTTGTATCTGGGCCTGCCCCTGGCGATGCTCATCGTCTGGCTGCCGCGCCTGCGCTCGCGCCTGGCCGCCGCGCCTGAGCCGGTAGCCGCGGACAAGTTGGCCGAGCTGACCCGTGATCTGTCCTACACCACCAGCCATAACGCGTTGTCGGCGGCCGGCGTCGCCTATTCGGTCAAGCAACTGGCTGGCAAGGTCCAGTCGCAGCTCGACGCGGCGGCGCAGATCGTCGGTAATGCCGAATCGATGATCACCACTGAACAGGCCACCTCGCAACTCAGCCAGCAGGCCCTGAGTGCCGCCAGTGAGGCCCATCGCAGTAGCGTTGCCGGGCGTAGCGAACTGGTGGAGTCCATCAGCCGGATGCATCAGCTCAGCCAGCGCGCGAACGACAGCCGCGAGTTGATCGAGGCGCTGAGCGTGCGCAGCGATGAAATCCAGCGGGTCAGCCTGGTGATTCAGTCGATCGCCAGCCAGACCAACCTCCTGGCGCTCAACGCGGCCATCGAAGCTGCACGGGCCGGTGAGCACGGTCGCGGCTTCGCGGTGGTGGCGGACGAGGTCCGTGGACTGGCCGGGCGTACGGCCGCGGCCACCGGCGAGGTCGGGGTCATGGTTGCGGATATCCAGCAGCGCACCGCCCAGGTGGTGGAGCAGATCCGGCAACTGGCCAGCGACCTGGACAGTGGCGTGCAGCAGGTCGAGCACACCGGTCAGCACCTGGAAAACATAGCCCGGCTGGCGGCCGGCGTTGAAACCCAGGTCAGCGCCATCGCCCAAGGCACTGACACCAATCGCGAACAACTCGACAGCCTGTTTCACGCCATCGAACAGATGCGCAGTGACCTGTCCATCAGCGACCAGCAGACCCAGCGCCTGGCCCAAGCGGCAGTGCAAATGGAGGGCCAGGCCGAAACCATCAGCGAACGCCTGGCCGAGGTTGGCCTGGACGATTATCACCAACGGGTCTACGACCTGGCGCGCGAAGGGGCGAGCCAGATCGCGGCCCAGTTCGAGGCAGACATTGACCAGGGTCGTGTCAGCCTGGAGGACCTGTTCGACCGCAGCTACCAGCCCATCCCCAATACCCAGCCCGCCAAGTTCCAGACCCGTTTCGACCGCTACACCGATCAGGTCCTGCCAGCTATCCAGGAACCTTTGCTCGCCCGGCACGAAGGCCTGGTATTCGCCATTGCTTGTACTCAGGAAGGTTATGTACCGACCCACAACAAGGTCTTCAGCCAACCCCTGACCGGCGATCCGCAAGTGGACACGGTGAACAATCGCACTAAACGCAAGTTCTCCGACCGCACCGGGATTCGTTGCGGTAGCCACCAGCAGCCCGTGCTGTTGCAGACCTACACCCGAGATACGGGTGAGCTGATGCATGACCTTTCAGTGCCGATCATGCTCAAGGGGCGTCATTGGGGTGGTTTGCGGCTGGGTTATAAGCCCGAGAAGCCGCGCTAGGCTGGCCCGCGCTGGGGGGCTGGGCACGGCTGCTGCGCAGCCGAGCGGAAGCAAGCTCCCTTGTCACAGGGGTTAAAGGGTTGAGGGTTATTTACCGTCGTGCAAGCGGACATTCAATTGATCCACCAGCACTGCCTCCTCGCCGTCAGCGAGCAGCCATTCGCGCAGTAGATCTTTCTGTTGCTCCGACCAGAAGTCGGCCTCCACCAGTTTGATCTCCGGCTCCAGCGGATAGGCCATGATGAAGTCATCAATGGCTTTGTCATCCGAAGGCAGGCCGAGTTGATCGAACAAGGTACTCAGTTCGTGCGAGGGCTGTTCCATGGGGTTCTCCTTTGGGTGGGCGCCGTCATGGCGCCTCGGTTGCTTCCCTTTATCTGAGGCAAACGCCCGTCAGGAGTTCGATCGGGTTCAGGCTTTCAACGCGCCTTCATCCACTGCGAGTTTCAGGGCTTTTGCCGCTGCCCGCGCAGCCTCGGCGGCGAGTTCGGGGGTTTTGAACCAGCGATCCTTTTCCACCTGATGGTAACGGGTGGTGGTCAAGGGGGGCTTGGCGCGCATCACGATGACAGCCTGAAATTCGCCTTCGACCTCTCTGGCCTCACCCCGGATGAAAAACTCGCCAATATCAAATTCCGTCACGTCGCGCCTTTCCTTCACAAGTCATAGTATGGGTGCGCGATCGTCAATGGGGGACGGTCTTCGCTGGGCAGGCAGTATGGCAGCAGTTGCCTGTCGCGGCTGAGTTAAGTGATGGGCGTGTGGTATCTCAGGTCAAACGCTTCGTTCCAGACGCCTGGCCAGGTAACAGGCCTCGTTATGATCGGTACGGAAACCTCTTACACGGCCAGTCGAGGTTTCTTCAATATGGAAAAAGCACTTACCGGCCAGAACCACCCGATAACGCGGTTGAAACAAAGAAACCGGCAGGTAATGGGCTTGGTCAAACCCGTCAGGCTTGTCAGCGATGCAAGGGGTGAGGGGTTGGGTCAGGGTTGTGAAAGTGGCCATGTGAATTCCTTTTCTATGGTTTACCGACGAATTACCGAGTGTTTTGAGTAGTCTCCACGCCTGCGGCTGCTCTAGAATCGGCAGCACCGTGTGGATGGCTGTGCCTATCTAAAGCAATTTTTTTTGCCCTCGATGTCAGAAAAATGCTTTTCTAAGTGAGAAATTTCCCTAAAGTTAGTAGTCCCACCTTTTCCGATGCTCAGAGTGGCGTTTTCCTTCAGCCTCTGACGACCCCGCGGGAAAGACGGCGAGAGTGGCAATCCTTTAGTCTTCTCTCGCCCCGGGGCAGGGCACGCCGTTCACTTCGAATTTTCAGTTACAGGTCCACTGCGACACACACAGTCGGCACGGGTTCTCGTGGTCCGTCCTTTTCAGAGGGCGGGCCGTTTACAAAGATGGGGATGTTTCCTTGGCAGTAAGTAATCTCGACATGCATGCGTTATTCGTACTTGGTGATCTGCGGGCAAAGCTGGTCAAGCAGTTCCAGTCGCGCTTCGTCTACATCACCGAGCAAACCGCCGAAGGTATTTATGTTGCCGAAATCGATACTGAATCGGCCCTGGTGGTCGATGACAAGCCCAGGCTTGAACTCAAAGTCGGTGATCATTTTCGTGCAGCGGTATTGCCCAGCCGTGAAGGTGGCAAGTTTGAAATCCGCTTTCGCGATATCAAGCTGACGGTCTATGGCCTTGGGGATTACGCTTTCGTGGCCACCCCCGGTGGCCACGCGATCCTGTTCAAGGAAGGGCACAGCGTGCTGACTGTTTTCGCCGCCAACGAGCAGTTGCACGAGGGCCTGACCAAGACCCTCAAGGCCGTGACCGCCAAAGCCGCCAAGTGGCGCAAAGGTGAACTCGTCACCTTCAAGGCCAGCGAGTGATGTGCACCACGTCAGCCTGATGGATGTGATAGGCGGGCTGACACAGCGTTCGGGTTTTGCGCCCTGCCAACGGTTTTCGCAAGGTCTGCGTGGAACCTCGGCTACAGTCAGTTGACTGAATTATTCAGAGGCTTGCGTCCGGTTACGCAGGACCGTTGAGCTATCGCTGTGTCTGGTACGAGGTGCAACGCATGAAACGAGTTCGACAGTGGTTGGCTGCCTGGGCCACCTGTGCGGTGTTGGTTTCGTCACTCCCGGCATCGGCCGCGCAGGCGCCGATCCATTTTGCCGACCTGAATTGGGAAAGCGGCAGTCTGATCACCGATATCCTGCGGGTCATCGTCGAAAAGGGTTATGGGCTGCCGACCGACACATTGCCGGGCACCACCATTACGCTGGAAACGGCGCTGGCCAACAACGACATCCAGGTGATCGGGGAAGAATGGGCCGGTCGCAGCCCGGTGTGGGTCAAGGCCGAGGCCGAAGGCAAGGTGATCGCCTTGGGCGATACCGTCAAGGGTGCGACCGAAGGCTGGTGGGTCCCGGAGTATGTGATCAAGGGCGACCCGGCCCGGGGCATCAAGCCTCTGGCGCCGGATTTGCGCAGCGTCGAAGACCTGGCGCGCTACAAGCATGTCTTCAAAGACCCGGAAAGCCCCAGCAAGGGTCGCTTCCTCAACAGCCCCATCGGCTGGACCTCCGAAGTGGTCAACAAGCAGAAGCTCAAGGCCTATGGGTTGTCCGACAGCTATGTGAATTTCCGAAGTGGTTCGGGGGCGGCGCTGGATGCGGAGATCAGCTCGTCGATCCGCCGGGGCAAGCCGATCCTGTTTTACTACTGGTCGCCTACACCGCTGCTGGGACGTTTCAAGTTGGTGCAGTTGCAAGAGCCTGCGTTCGATGCCGAGGCCTGGAGAACCCTGACCGATGCCGACAACCCCAACCCCAAGCCAACCCGCTCCCTGGCCTCGAAGCTGTCGATTGGCGTATCCGCGCCGTTTCAGAAGCAACACCCGGACATTGCCGAGTTCTTCAGTAAAGTTGATCTGCCGATCGAGCCGTTGAACAAGGCCCTGGCCGACATGAGCGAAAAGCACACACCGCCGCGTGAAGCCGCCGAGGCGTTCCTCAAGGCCCATCCACAGGTCTGGCAGGCCTGGGTGCCCAAGGAGGTTGCCGACAAAGTCGCCGCCGGTCTGTAGCGCGCCAGGTTGAACTCTTGATCTTGAGCAATGCGTCATTCGCCGAAAACCGGCAGTCTGCGCCCGTGCGGCGAAATGCCGAATTCGAGCTAGGATGATTGTTCAACCTTTCAAGGAGGCTGGCGAATGACGCTTTTAGTGGCTCGGTCGCTGGTCGCAGTATTTGCGACCATCAGCTTGATTCATTTGTATTGGGCCCTGGGCGGGCGATGGGCGGCCCTGGCGGTCGTGCCTCAGGTTCCGGTGAGGCAAGGAGAGTCGCTGCGTCCGGCGTTCAACCCATCGGGATGGCTGACGCTGCTGGTGGCCCTCGCGTTGCTGCTGATTGCAGTTCTGGTGTGCCTGCGGGTCGGCTTGCTGGCACCGCCCGTCACCCATCGAGCGTTGCAATGGCTGATCAGCGCGATCGCCTTGCTGATGTTCGCCCGCGCCATTGGCGAATCGAACCTGGTGGGTTTCTTCAAGGAGGTCAAGGGCTCGACGTTCGCCAAGCTCGACACCTGGGTCTATTCACCGTTATGTGTCGTGCTTGGCGCCGGCCTGTTGACGGTTGCCTGGGCCTGAGCGCAGGGCGCTTGTCGTGTCGATCAGGTCCCGGATCGAAGAGCCGTCCAGTGTTCCATCTCCTGGGCGATGAAGTGATTCACCAGGTCACTGTACATTTTCTCGATCGCATCCGGGCTAAGGCCCTCGGCCTCGGCCCATTGACGCCGGGTCGCCAGCATGGCCTGGAAGCGCTCCGGCGCACGCACCGCCGTGGCTGAGGTCTTGAACTTCGACGCTGCCAGTACGTACTGAAAGCGTTTGCCCAGCAGTTTGATAACGGCCTGGTCAAGGGCATCGATCTCGCGGCGGATGTCTTCCATATTCGCGCAATCGCAGGGTTGTAGCTGAGTGTGGACTTCCATGCAGTCACTCCTTGTTGAAGTAGGAACGGCCCAATCCGAGCCGATCTTCGATAAGACAGGAAACACCTTGCGCAAGCAAGGCCCCGTCGCCACAGAGGTAAATTCCTACGAGATTTTCGGATCACCTCTTGCCGCACCGCTGTGAGTGCACGGCTTTCTGTGGGAGCAAAGCTTGCTCGCGATGCAGGCACCTCGGCCCCCCGGAAGACCGCGTCATCTTCATCGCGGGCAAGCCTTGCTCCCACCATAGGTGAGCGCCTAACCACTAGCGCCGCCCCGTGCGTGTACTCACATCCACCCACACCGCCAGCACCAGAATGCTGCCCTTGACGATCATCTGCCAGTAACTGTCGACGTCGAGCATGGACATGCCGTTGTCCAGGCTGGTGATCACCAGCGCGCCGAGCAGGGCGCCGTAGACGGTGCCGGAGCCGCCGCGCATGGAGGTGCCGCCGATGAAGCAGGCGGCAATGGCGTCGAGTTCACCCATGCTGCCGGCCGAGGGTGAGCCCGCGGCCAGGCGAGCGGTGTTGACCACGCCCGCCAGGGCGCACATCACGCCCATGATGCCGAAGATCCACAGCTTCACCGCCTGCACGTTGATGCCGGACAGGCGCGTGGCTTCCATGTTGCTGCCCACCGAGTAGACCCGTCGCCCAAACACGGTCTGGCTGGTGACGTAGCTGAACACGCCGAGCAGCATCAGCAGAAGCAGCACGGGAACCGGAATACCGTCGTAGCTGTTGAGGGTATAGACGAACCCGGCCAGCACTGCGCCGATCAGCACCACGCGCAATACGTCACGCACCAGAGAGTGGGCCGCCAGGCCATGCAGGGCGCGATTGCGCCGCTGTTTCCAGGTCAGGAACAGGGTCAAGGCAAACAGCAGCACGCCCAGGCCCGTGCCGACGGAGTGCGGCAAATAACCCTGGCCGATGTAGACCAGCTCCGGTGACACCGGGGCGATGGTGGTGCCGTCGGTAATCCCCAGCAGAATGCCGCGAAAGGCGAGCATGCCGCCCAGGCCGACAATGAACGACGGGATGCGCAGGTAGGCGGTCATGTAGCCGTTACCCAGGCCAATCACCAGGCCGCACAAGGCGACCAGGCTCAGGTTCGCCAGCAGCGGGATGTGATAGATCACGTCGAGAATCGCCGCCAGGCCACCGAGCAATCCAAGCAGTGAACCCACCGACAGATCGATCTCACCGCTGATGATCACCAGCACCATGCCGCAGGCCAGAATCCCGGTGATGGACATCTGCCGCAGCAGGTTGGAGAGGTTGCGCGGGGTCAGGAACCCGCCCTCGGTCTGCCAACTGAAAAACAGCCAGATCACCGCCACGGCGATCACCAGCGCGAGCATTTTGTAGCGGCTGAAGAGTTGCTTGACCTGATTCATCTACGCGGACTTCCGATCATTATTGTTATGGTCTTCGGGGTGGCTGAGGGCGGCGGCGAGCACCTGTTCCTGTGTGAGTTCGTGGTTGATGAAGTCACCGCGCAATTGGCCTTCGCCGATCACCAGCACGCGGTCGGACACCCCCAGCACTTCGGCCAGTTCCGAGGACACCATGATGATCGACACGCCTTCGGCGGCCAGCGCGCCCATCAGCTTGTAGATCTCGTACTTGGCGCCGACATCCACGCCCCGGGTCGGCTCATCGAGAATCAGCACGCGCGGTTGGGTCAGCAGCATTTTGGCCAGCACGGCTTTTTGCTGGTTGCCGCCGGAGAGGCTGGTGATTGGCAGGAACGGGCTCGCGGTCTTAAGGTGCATGCGCGAGATTTCCCGGTCGATGCTGCCCAACTCCGCTTCGGTGTCGATACGGGTCATTTTCGAGTAGTTGTCCAGCACCGCCAGGGTGATGTTCTGGCCCACCCCCAGGTCGGGAATGATGCCTTGGCGCTTGCGGTCTTCAGGCACCATGCACAGGCCTGCGCGGATTGACTTGAGGGGCGTGCGCGTGTCGATCGGTTGGCCGTCGAGCCAGACTTCGCCTTCATGGCGGCCGGGGTAGGCGCCGAACAGTGCCGACACCAGTTCCGTGCGGCCGGCGCCGACCAGCCCGGCGATGCCGAGTATTTCCCCGCGCTTGAGGACGAACGAAATGTCGTCGACCCGTTTGCGTTTGGGGTTGTCGACGTCGTAGCAGGTGATATGGCGCGCCTCGAAAATCACCTCGCCGATGTCATGGGGTTCGGTGGGGTAGAGGTTGCTCATTTCTCGTCCGACCATCTGGGTGATGATCTTCGGGATGTCCATGTCGGTCATGGCGGTGGTGGCGATGTGTTTGCCGTCGCGGATCACCGAAATGGTGTCGCACACGGCGGCCACTTCATCGAGCTTGTGGGAGATGTACACGCAGGCGACGCCCTTGGCCTTGAGGTCGCGGATGATGTCCAGCAGCACCTCGATTTCCGAGCGGGTCAGGGCCGAGGAGGGTTCATCGAGAATCAGCAGGCGCGCCTGTTTGTTCAGCGCCTTGGCGATTTCCACCAACTGCTGGTAACCCCCGCCGTATTGTGAAACCGGCAGCGAGACGTTCATGTCCGGCACCTTGAGTTCACGCATCAGGGCTTCGGCACGGTGGATCATTGCCGGGTAGTTCATGCGTCCGCCGGGCAGCGTCAGCTCATGGCCCATGAAGATGTTTTCGGCCACCGACAGGTCGGGGACCAGGGTCAGTTCCTGATGAATGATGACGATCCCGGCGGCTTCGGTTTCGCTGATGGACTGCGCCTTGAGCGGCTGTCCGTCCCAGACAATTTCACCGTCCCAGGTGCCGTACGGGTAGACCGCCGACAGGACTTTCATCAGCGTGGATTTACCGGCGCCGTTCTCACCGCACAGGCCGACGCATTCACCTGGCCTGACCTTGATGTCGATGCCATTGAGGGCTTTGACACCGCCGAAGCTTTTGACGATGCCGTTCATTTGCAGCAGGTAGTCGGACATGGCGAGGGCTCATATGAAAAGGGCTCACACATAGGCAGAGGTGGTGACAGCCCTGGGGCCAGGCATCTCAGATGCAGCTAGCCAAGCAAAGCCCCTGTGGGAGCGAGCCTGCTCGCGATGGCGGCAGCACATACAACATCGATGCAAACTGAACCACCGCTATCGCGAGCAGGCTCGCTCCCACAGGTCTCATCCAACCCAGGGTTGTCCCAGGATCACTGCCCAGCGATCTGCGCCTTGGTATAGAACCCATCTTTTTCCAGCAGGTCGATGTTGTCCTTGGTCAACGGGGTCGGGGTGAGCAGGATGGTGTCGACTTTCTTGCTGCCATTGTCGTATTGCGAGGTGTAGGTGGGTTTCTCGTTACGCGCCAGTTGCACCGAGAGCTTGGCCGCTTCGGTGGCGATCAGTTTCAGCGGCTTGTAGACGGTCATGGTCTGGGTGCCGTCGATCACTCGCTTGACCGCTGCCAGGTCGGCGTCCTGGCCCGAGATCGGCACCTTGCCGGCCATTTTCTGCGCGGCCAGTGCCTGGATGGCACCGCCTGCGGTGGCGTCGTTGGAGGCGACGATGCCATCGATCTTGTTGTCGTTACGGGTCAGGGCGTTTTCAACGATGCTCAAGGCTTCGGTGGGGTTCCATTCCTTGACCCACTGTTGCCCGACAATCTTGATATCGCCCTTGTCGATGGCCGGTTGCAGCACTTTCATCTGGCCTTCGCGCAGGACCTTGGCGTTGTTGTCCGTGGGCGCGCCGCCGAGCAAGAAGTAGTTGCCCTTGGGCGCGGCTTTCAACACGCCGCTGGCCTGCATCTCGCCGACTTTTTCGTTATCGAAGGAAATGTAGGCGTCGATGTCGGCATTGAGGATCAGGCGGTCATAGGACACCACCTTGATCCCGGCCTTCTTGGCTTCGGCCACGGCATTGGTCAACACGGTGGCGTTGAACGGCACGATGACGATCACATCGACGCCCCGGGAGATGAGGTTTTCGATCTGGGAAATCTGTTTCTGCTCGTTGGCATCGGCCGACTGGACGAAGACTTTGGCGTCCATTTTTTCCGCCGCCGCGACGAAGTAGTCACGGTCCCGCGACCAGCGTTCCAGGCGCAGATCATCGATGGAGAAACCGATTTTCGGGTTGGTGGCGTCGGCCATGACCGGAAGCGAGAGCAGGGCGAGGGCGCCGGCGAGCAGCGTGAGTTTCAGTTTTTTCATGGTGGTGCGTCCTTTTATTGTTGTTCGAAAGACACTGCCTGACGATGAACGTGATGCGGGTAGAACTGTAGAGACTCCCGGGGGGCCGCGAGCAGAGATTTGTCGCGAGAATGTAACAACCTCTGCGCAGCGAACGGGGCCTGGTGTCAGGGGTAGATGAACCGGTTGACCACGTTTTCGAGCATCTCTTGCCGACCACTCACAGCCTGTGGATTGAGCTCGTTGTCGAAGGCGTGTTCGGCCAGTGAAGCGAGGCTGAACTCACCCGCCAGCACCGCCTGACCGAACGGTTGCTGCCAGCCGGCGTAGCGTTGGTCCTTGAACTGCTGGAGGCGGTCGTTCTGCACCATCGCCGCTGCACGTTCCAGGGCCAGGGCGAGGACGTCCATGGCCGCGACGTGGCCGTGGAACAGGTCAATCTCGTCCAGGCTCTGACGACGGACCTTGGAGTCGAAGTTGAAGCCGCCATTGCTGAACCCGCCGGCCTTGAGGATTTCATAGGTGGCCAGGGTCATCTCTTCGACGCTGTTGGGGAACTGGTCAGTGTCCCAGCCGTTCTGCGGATCGCCACGGTTGGCGTCGATGCTGCCGAAGATCCCCAGGGAGACGGCTGTGGCGATCTCATGATGGAAACTGTGCCCGGCCAGGGTCGCGTGGTTGGCCTCGATGTTGACCTTGATCTCCTTTTCCAGGCCGAACTGTTGCAGGAAGCCGAACACCGTGGCGCTGTCGTAATCGTATTGGTGCTTGGTCGGTTCCTGTGGCTTGGGTTCGATCAGCAGATCGCCCTTGAAACCGATCTTGTGCTTGTGCTCGACCACCATGCCCATGAAGCGCCCCAGTTGTTCGCGCTCGCGTTTCAGATCGGTATTGAGCAGGGTCTCGTAACCTTCACGACCGCCCCACAACACGTAGTTGGCCCCCTTGAGACGCAGGGTGGCGTTCATCGCGCTGAACACTTGGGCGGCGGCGCAGGCGAACACTTGCGGGTCCGGGTTGCTGGCGGCGCCTGCGGCAAAGCGCGGGTTGCTGAAGCAGTTGGCGGTGCCCCACAGCAGCTTGATCCCGGTTTGTTCCTGGTGACGCTCCAGGTGGTCGACCATCTGCGCGAAGTGGTTGCGATACTCCTTCAGCGAGTGGCCTTCCGGGGCGACATCGGTGTCATGAAAGCAGTAGTAGTCGATGCCCAGTTTGGAGAAGAACTCGAAGGCCGCTTCGGCCTTGCCGATGGCCAGTTCCATCGGGTCGCCGGCATGCTGCCACGGGCGTTGGAAGGTGCCGGCGCCGAACACATCGGATCCCGGCCAGACAAAGGTATGCCAGTAGCACACCGCCATGCGCAGGTGCTCGCGCATGGGCTTGCCGAGCACGAGTTTGTCGGCGTCGTAGTGGCGAAAAGCAAGAGGCGAGTCGCTGGCGGGGCCTTCGTAGCGAACCTTGTCGATGGCGGGAAAGTACGACATGGGCGATTTCCTTATTGTTCTTGGCGGTGTATCGATACTAACGCCGGCCCGGTGGCCGCTGATTATGAAAATCACCAAGGCACAGTGCGATTTTGAGTATTGAGATCCGACGGTCACGCGCCTAGTCTGTGGTCATCGGCCCAGGGTAAAAACCATGAAAACCGTCCCGCCCGTTCACCGCATTGCGTTGTTGTTCAACGGCAGCAAGATCTACGACCGAGGCATCATCAGCGGCATCGGCAACTACCTGAGCAGCACCCGCGCGTCCTGGGACCTGTTCCTTGAAGAAGATTTTCTCTGTCGGTTGAAAGGCATCGAACGCTGGCAGGGCGACGGGATCATTGCCGACTTCGATGACCCGCTGATCGGCGAAGCGCTGAGCGGGATCGGCTTGCCGGTGGTGGCGGTGGGCGGCTCTTACCAGGATGAGCGCGCTTATCCGAAGGGCATTCCCTATGTCGCCACCGACAATGAGGCCTTGATGAAGCTGGCGTACGAGCACCTGATCGAGGCCGGGTTGACGCGCTTTGCCTGCTTCAGCCTGCCGCAAGCACAAGCCAATCGCTGGGCCCAGGAACGGGAAAACGCCTTTCGCCGGCTGCTGCAACGCGATGGTCTGCACGCCGAGGTCTATCGCGGCATGGGCACCAGCGCGCCGCTCTGGGACAGCGCCGTCGAACAACAGATCGCCTGGCTGCAAAGCCTGCCCAAACCCATCGGTATCATCGCCGTCAGTGACGCCCGTGCCCGGCAACTGCTGCAGGCCTGCCTGACCGCCGGAATCGCCGTGCCGGAGCAGGTGGCACTGATCGGCATCGACAACGACCCCCTGACCCGCACCCTGACGCGGGTGCCGCTGAGTTCGGTGATCCAGGGCACCGAAACCATGGGCCGGACCGCCGCGCGCCTGCTCCATCAGATGCTGCACGGCATGCCGTCCACGGGCACGCAGGTGCTGATACCTCCGGATGCGATCAACGTCCAGGCCTCGAGTCTGCACCAACCGTTAGGCAACCCTTACGTCATGCAAGCGCTGCTGTTCATTCGCCAATATGCCTGCCAGGGCATCAAGACCGCTCAGGTGGCGGCCTATGTGGGCGTGTCGCGCTCCTCCCTGGAAGCGCACTTTCGCAAGGCGCGGGGCTGCAGCGTGCACGACGAGATCCTGCGCTTCAAACTGGCAGCGGCCGCCCAGGGCTTGGAAAACACCGACTCGGCGATTGCCGACATCGCCCAGAACTGCGGCTTCAAATCGGCGCAGTACCTGCACACGGTGTTTCGTCGAGAGTTTGGCTGTACGCCCCGCGAATATCAGCAGGGGGGCGGCACAGGCCACTGAACCGGTCTTCACCGCCCGCAACTATTGCTGGAAGCAATAGTGATCATTACGAAACACAAGTTCTGTTTTGTCGGCAATGCCTGGAAAATCCCCCCCATCGAACAGGTAACTCAAGCAGTTGGGGCGATGAGGTTTCACTCATCTGACCGCCACACACCCGATGCACCTGGCAGTGGCGGCAACCCGTAACGCAGTTCCGTTGCCTGATGAACCAACCTTTTATTTTCAGGACCAGACCAATGCGCCTTTTATTTGCGTCTTCCATGGCGTTTGCCTCCTTGTTGCTCGCCGGTTGTGCCAGCGCGCCGAACGACCCGACCCTGACCTTGCAGACCAGCAAGACGCCGGCCCAGTACGCCGACTGTGTCGTGCCGAAATTGCAAGACCACGCGATGAGCCCGACCGTCTCCCAGTCCCAACGCAGCTACCGGATCGTGGTGCCAAGCAAGGTGTCTGCGGACAACGTGCTGGAAGCCTACAAGGCCGGGAACGGTGGCAAGGTATTCATCTACGAGCGGCGTCTGTTGGCTTCCAGCTTCCTGCCTTCGAGTTTTGAACGTGCCGCACAGGACTGCATCTGAGGCCGGCCCGTACAGGTTTTTCACCGTGCTCCTTTGGTTGGCCGCAACCAACCATTTTTTTACCCCGCACCGCATTCGGTGGCGGGGTTTTTTTTGCCTGTGGGGAAGAGGGGGCAGATTCACTTGGGTCCGCTGCCCCGGCGTTGAGGTTTGACGAGAGGCTCTGCAATCGGCATATTTGCTCGTTAGTGATAATTAGTGCTCGTTTATGAAGGTTATAGATGCCATGACTTCAACTCACGAAGTGTTCCCCGGTGAACGCCAGCAACGGATCAGCGAGCGTCTGGCCCTGTATGGTCGGGTGATTGCGGCCGATCTGGCCAGCGAATTCAATGTCTCCGAGCACTCGATACGGCGCGATCTTGGCGTATTGGCGGCTGCGGGGTTATGCAAGCGCGTCTATGGCGGCGCGATCCTGTTGCCGGCCGTGGAACGGCCGATGGCCGTTCGAGTACGGCAGAACGTCGAGCGCAAGGACAGTCTCGGCCTGGCGGCGGCCTCGTTGCTGAGGGCGGGCCAGCATGTGTTCATCGATGCCGGCTCGACCAACCTGGCGATTGCCGGCGCCATCGATCCACGCCTTAAGTTGACGCTGAGCACCAATTCGCCGTTGATTGCCGTGCAACTGATGAAGCTACCCTGCGCCGAGGTGATCCTGTTGGGCGGACGCGTGAACACGGCGTCGGGCGGAGTGATCGGGCTGGCGGCTGTGCAGCAACTGCGGCAGTTCAATGTTGACCTGTGTTTTCTCGGCGCTTGCGCCATCGACCCGGACAATGGCATCACAGCGTTCGGCCTGGATGACGCGGAGTTCAAGCGCGCGGTCGTCGCGGCGAGCGGTCAGGTGGTGGTGGCCGTGACCAATGAAAAACTCTCCAGCATTGCCCACTATCAGGTGGCGTCGTGTGAAGAAGTCACCGCCCTGGTGGTGGAGCACGACGCACCGGGTGAACGCCTGGAGCCGTTCTTGGGCAGGATTGCCAACGTCATGAGCGCGCCCTGCGAACCTCGGCAGGCGTGAAGCGTGTGCTGTAGCGCCCACGACAATCAAGCGCATGTGTGGCGAGCCATTGTCGGCCACGCGATTTACCGCTAGTTTGCTGGCCCATCAAAAGTACAAAAATAATCAGGAGTCATCGATGCAACCGATTCGTCTCGGTCTGGTGGGCTACGGCAAAATTGCCCAGGATCAACACGTTCCCGCTATCCTCGCCAACCCTGTGTTCCAGTTGGTGTCTGTCGCCACCCAAGGGCAGCCCTGCGCCGGTGTGGAGAATTTCCGGTCCCTGGGCGAGCTGCTTGAAAACGGCCCGCAGGTCGATGCGATTGCGTTTTGCACACCGCCGCAAGGGCGATTCGCATTGGTGCAACAAGCGCTGGCCGCGGGCAAACACGTGCTGGTAGAAAAGCCGCCCTGCGCCACGCTGGGTGAAGCGATGGCGTTGGTGGATCAGGTACGCGAGCAAGGTGTCAGTGGTCTGTTCGCCTGGCATTCACGCTACGCGCCCGGCATCGAGGCGGCCCGTGACTGGCTCGCCAGCCGCACCCTGCAAAGCGTCAAGATCGACTGGAAGGAAGACGTACGCAAGTGGCACCCCGGCCAGGCCTGGATCTGGCAGCCTGGAGGCCTGGGTGTATTCGATCCCGGCATCAACGCGTTTTCAATCGTGACCCATCTGCTGGCGCTGCCGCTGTTCGTTGAGTCCGCCGAACTGCGCGTGCCGAGTAACTGCCAATCGCCGATCGCCGCCAGCATCAAGATGTCCGACGCGCAACACCTGGATGTCCGTGCGGAGTTCGATTTCGACCACGGTCACGACGAACTCTGGAGCATCGAGATTCGCTGCACCGAAGGCCTCCTGCGCCTGGACAACGGTGGGGCAGTGCTGAGCATCGACGGCGTTCGCCAGACCGTTTCCCAGGAAGGTGAATACGCGGCGGTGTATCGGCATTTCCAGCAGTTGATTGCTGACCAGGCCAGCGACCTGGACCTGCAGCCGTTGCGTCTGGTGGCGGACAGCTTTTTTCTTGGCAGTCGGACCTTGGTCGAGCCGTTTTACGACTAGCCACTGAGGGGGGAGGCGATTCTGGCCGTGCATACCCCATCCGGATCAGATCCCTCTGCCGCAAGTCATCCGAGCAAAATTCCGGCCGCTTCGCACCCGGCAGTCCCAGCTATCATTCACCGATACGAATACTCGGTGTGACCGACATGCCTACCCGCAGTTTTGCCGCAGCGCTCTGGTCGGGATCGATGCGGATGCGCACCGGCAAGCGTTGGACGATCTTGGTGAAGTTGCCCGTGGCATTGTGCGGTGCCACGGTCGAGTAGCTGACGCCGCTGGCCGGTCCCAGGCTTTGTACGGTGCCTTGCAGCGCCTCGCCCGGTAACGCATCCACCTCGATTTCCACGGTTTGACCTGTCTTGACGCGGGCCAGTTGTGTCTCGCGAAAGTTCGCGCTGATGTACACGGCCTCCAGCGGAACGATTGCCAGCAAAGGTTTTCCCGCGTTGACGAAAGCCCCGATGCGCACCGATTTTTGCCCGATCGTGCCGCTGATCGGTGCGGTGATTCGGGTATAGGACAGCTTCAGTCTCGCGAGGTCCAGCGCAGCCTGCGCGTGGGCGAGGGTTGCCTTGGCTTTTTCCAGGTCGGCCTTGAGAACGTCTACCTGCTGGCGAGCCGCCTGAAGACCCGCCTGGCTTTTATCCCGACTGGCCAGTTGCACGCTCAATTGCGCTTCGGCCTGTTGCTGCGCTTGCACGGTTCCCGAGCCGTCGGTGGCCAGGTTGCGATAACGGGCATGATTGACCTTGGCCAACTTGAGCGCAGCCTCGTCCGCGGCGACCGCTGCCTGTGCCTGGCGTATGACGGTGTCCTGTTGGATCAGGTGTGCTTGCAAGCTGGCGACTCCGGCACGGGCGCTGGCGAGCTGGGCTTTGGCGGCGTTCACGGCGGCAACGAAATCACGGTCATCGAGGGTTGCCAGCAGGTCGCCTTTGTTGACCGGCTGATTGTCTTCGACCAGCACCGTCTCAACCGTGCCCGATACCTGCGGCGCGACCGTGGTGAAGTCCGCGTGGACGTACGCATCGTCCGTGGACTGGATCGATGCACTGGATTCGGGACGATTGAAATACAGCACGCCGCCGATTGCCCCGACGAGCAACACGGCACTGATGATCTGGGCTTTCTTTGGTAAGGCCATGGTGGGTTACCCGTGTGAGGAGGAAGGTGACGGGGCTACTTGCGTGACAGGCGGGGGGATGCAGGTCAGCCGCAGCACGAGAGGAATCAGCAACAGCGCGAGCAAACCCAGTACGCGATAGGCGTCGGCGATCGACAGCACCAGCGCCTGCTGGCTGATGATGCCCATCAGCTGTGCCGGCTCAGGCGCAACCGCAGAGATGTTGCTGACCAGGGCGGTTTGGTCCAGCAACATTTCCCCATGGAAACGACTGCGCACGGTGATCAGTTGGGTGACCGCCGCCGCGCCGATCAGCGAGCCGAAGGCGCGTAGCGTATTGATGGTGCCGGACACATAAGGTCCTTCGGAGGGCTGTACCACGCTGGTGATCAGGAACAGCATCGACACCACCGCCATCGGTTGCCCAAGGGCTTGCAGTGTTTGCGCCAGGACGAACTGGTCGCGATTCCATTCGCTGGTCAACTGCGCGCCGCACAGACACGCCAGCGCGATCAGCAGCAGCCCCAACGCGAATACCACGCGGGCATCAACCCACTTCTGGTACAGCAGCAGCGCCACCAACGGCCCAAGGATCAGTTGTGGCAGCGCGACGATCAGGCCGATGGACGCCATCTGCAACGGTCGATACTGCTGAAGCGGGGTGAGATAGCTTGCCGGTAACAGTGAACTGGACATCAACACTACCAGCAGGGAAACGAACAGCGTGCAGCCCAGTCCCAGGTTGCGGCGTCCCAGGATTTGCAACTTGATGAACGGTGAAGGGTGATACCACTCGCTCACCAGGTAGATAGCCAACAGGGCCAGGCCAGCCACTAGCGATGAGATGATCAACGGCGAATGAAACCAGTCCAGCCGTACACCTTGATCCAGGGCGATGGCAATCAGGCCGAGCGCCGGTACACCGCAAGCCATGCCGAACCAGTTGGCCTGTGGAAAACGGTGCTGCTGGATGGATTCCTTCGGCAGGCCCCAGGCGATCAGGCATCCCGCGATGAGCGCCAGGGGAATGCTTTGCCAATACACCCACCGCCAATCATTCAGACCATCGGTCCAGTGTCCGGTCAACCAGATGGACAGATTGGGCGCGAAGGTCGCGGTCATCGCATACAGCGCCAAACCATATAGGCGGATGGGCGGTGGCAGGAATTTCAGGGCCGCCATCATCAGCAACGGAATCGTCGTGCCGCTGGCAATGCCTTGCACAAAACGCAAGGCCAGCAGCAGGTCCAGGTTATGGATCAAGGGCAGGATTGCCGCCAGCAGTGCACAGATGCCGAGCATCCACAGTTCCAGGCGTCGTACTGAAAGGGTAATGGCGAACCAGGCTGAAAAGGGCATGGCAATCAACTCCCCGGCACTGTACGCCGTGGTTAACCACGAGCCGTCGTCGAAGCCCAGGCCCATGGCCCCCCTGATGTCAGCCAACGCCAATGCGCCGACCCGGATATTCAACCCAGCCATCATCGCGGCGATGAAAATCCCCAGCAGACCCACCAGCGGACGTTTTGAAGGCGTGGCCTGGGGGGCTATGCTGGCCGTGACGGTTGCTGGCAACAATGTGGCGCTGTTCATGGGGCGGCCCTTGAGCGAGCTGAGCGAGGCGAGACACGGACCAGCGGGTCATCCGATGAAGACGCGGGCGACTCATCGATGCTCGCTTGCGGCGTGCTCTGCAGTCTCGCCGCCTCCCAACCACCCCCCAGCGACTTGTAGAGATTGACCACGGTGAGCGTGGCGTCGGTTGCGCTGGCATTGAGGCGGGTCTGACTGGCAAGCAGGTTGAGTTGCGCGGTCAGCACGCTCAGATAGTCGGCTGCACCTTGTTCATAGCCTCGTTCGGCGGCACGTAATGCCTGCCGGTTCTGTTCATAGGAAACCAGCAAATCCTCGTGCTGGCGCTGTTGGGCAGCCCAGGCATCCAGGGCATTGTCCACCTCGTGCCAGGCTCGCAATACGGTATGCCGATAGGTGATCGCCGCCGTTCTTTGCCGTGATTCGTTCAAGGCCAGGCGTTGCGTCAATCGTCCGCCCTGGAAGATCGGCAAGTAGACCGTCGGGCCGATGGAAAAAACACGGGAGTCCCAACTGGAGAGATCACCGCTTTCGAAGGCTTCCACGCCGATTCGACCTTTGAGCCCGATACGCGGGTAAAAGTCAGCCTTGGCGACACCGATGGCTGCGGTAGCGGCATGCAGCTGCGCTTCGGCACGCTGGATGTCGGGGCGTCGGTGAGCCAATTCGGAAGAGACGCCAACCGGAACGTGGGTTGGAAGCGACGGCAAGGGCATGGCTTGACGCAGTTGTACATCCAGTGCGCGGGGCTGCTCTCCCAGCAGCAACGCCAGTGCGTTCATCTGTGCATTGCGTTGTTGGGTCAGTTCGGGAACCGTGGCCTTGATTGTCGCCAATTGCGCGCGAGCGGACGAGGTTTCGAAGCGCGTGGCAACACCATTGCGCTCACGGCTTTCGGCAAGCCCCAGCGTGCGCTCGGCAATCGTCAGGTTTTGCTGGGCGATGTCCAGTTGCGCCTGGGTTCCGCGCAATTGCAAATAAGTTCTGGCCACTTCGGCGGACAAGGCTACCCGTGCGGCTTCGCGATCATGGATGGTGGCTTGCAGGGTCGCCGCAGCGCCCTCGCGCCCGCGTTGCGCTCGGCCCCAAAGGTCGATTTCCCAACTGGCATCGAAGCCTAGTTGCCAGAAATTGCCGGGGCCCACAGGCGCACCCAGCGCGGCGAACTTGCCATGTTCGCTGAGCCTCTCACGGGCGTAGCTGGCGTTGGCATCCACGCTGGGTAGCAGGCGCGAAGAGGCGATGCCCAGTTGCGCTCGGCTTTGTTCAATGCGTTCGCCGGCTATCTGTAAATCAAGATTGCCCGCTTGGGCACGCGATTGCAGTTGGGCGAGTAACGTGTCGTTGAACAGCAACCACCATTGGGAGGGCACTGCCGCGTCGGACATGGGGGCGACATTCGCGTGTTCTGGCCGCGGTGCCAGCTCTACGACCCTCAGCCCGCTTTCCGGTTTCATGAAGTCGGGGCCTGCCGTACAACCGGCCAGGGACAACACGCCAAGCGTTGCGATTGCGCTCGTGAACTTCAGGATGCGTGGGGGTGACTCTCTGAAAGCCGACATTGCCTGTTCCTGAAAGGTTGCAGCGTTGCCCGGCGAGCGTGCGCCATGGCGTCGATAAATCTTCGGCAGCGACGTGCTCGCTGTGAATTCATGTTATTGACGCGGGCGTGCAGGCGCACTTCTACATGGGTTCAGCAAAGCCATACCTCAGTGGCGGGGAGATATACGAAGGTATGGAGGGGCGAGGGGCTTACTGGGATCAGTGCCGTTGCAGCACAGCAGTTTCGATGCAGCCTAACAATCGGCCGGCTTCACAGGGTTTGGGCAGGCAGGCAACCAGTCCCGGTGTGTCGGCACCCAGGTGCGGGTAAGCGGTAATGAATATGGTGGGGATCTGAAAACCCATCGCGTTCAGTTTTTCGTGCAACTGCACACCGCTCATTCCCGGCATCTGGATATCGGAAATCAGGCAGTGCGTCTCTGCGAGGGTGTTGGCGTCGAGGAACGCCAGGGCGTTGCGATAGGTTTGGACTTGATAGCCGCTGGAGCGCAACAAGCCTTCCAGAGCTGTCCGAACGGATTCGTCATCATCCACGACGGCTATCGTCGCGGTATTGCGTTTTGGGGTGTCGTGCATAGTGGGTCGCTCGTGACAGCGCCTGTCGTCATTACACGATACGCGGTCTCGAAGGGCGTAAAAGTATACCTACGTATAGCGTGTTAAGACTAAAGGCTCGACGTTGGCCTGATTCGTTCACTCACGGTCGGCGGCGCGTAACCCAGGGGATACTTGCACTGTACCCGGGTACAACTGACCTCGGCTGGTTGCCTGCGTAGACTGGCGCCCATCGCCGGGTGCAGATTCGCCACCGCCGGTCTGCGCGCATTGCCGATTAATCCGCTGTCGCTCAATGAAATCACTTGAAGGGCTTTGATGAGGCGCTAATCTAGGCTTTGACAACACGACCCGTTCTGGATCCCGGTACAGCCTCATCAACGGTCCTCCAGCCAAGCCACGGAAGCCGCCCCACGCGACGACATCGGCACTTGCGATATGACACAGGACGACAGCCCAACGGCAGCGTGCGGCCTATAACACAACTGATTGATCCGTGCCGATGGATAACCACATGCAAGTATTATGGGACGATGGCGAGCGAATTTTCTGTCGCGAATCACGACTGGGCGTAGAGGGCGATCGCAACGTCCTGATAGCGCGGCCTGCCGCCGAACAACCGCCTCCCGGCTGTATTGACCGTCTGGCTCATGAGTTTAGTCTCAAGGATGAACTGAACAGTAGCTGGTCGGTGCGGCCTCTGGAAATGGTGCGCGACGGCACCCGAATGCAGTTGGTGCTCGAGGATCCAGGGGGCGAACCGCTTGTGCAGTTGCTCAACGTCCCCATGGACACGGCAATCTTTTTACCCCTCGCCGTGAGCATCGCCTCGGCGCTGGGCAAGCTCCACCAGTGCGGCCTCGTCCATAAGGACATCAAGCCCAGCCATATCCTGGTGAACTGCACCGACGGGCAAGCCCGGCTTACCGGCTTTGGTCTTGCCTCGCGACTGCCGCGGGAGCGGCAGGCGCCCGAGACCCTGGCCGGTACGCTCGCCTATATGGCACCGGAGCAGACCGGCAGGATGAATCGCTCGATCGATTCGCGCTGTGATCTCTATTCTTTCGGCGTCACGCTGTACCAGATGTTGACCGCCTCGTTGCCGTTCACGGCAGCCGATCCGATGGAGTGGGTACACTGCCATATCGCCAAAAAGCCCTTGTCACCCCGCGAACGGGTCGCCTCTGTTCCCCAAATGCTTTCTCGGATCGTCATGAAGCTGCTCGCCAAGACCGCCGAGGAACGTTACCAGACGGCCGCCAGTGTCGAGCATGATCTGCGACGGTGCCTGGCAGACTGGCAGCAGTTGTGCCAGATCAATGTCTTCGTCCTGGGCGAGCAGGGGGCATCCGAGCGGCTGCTGATTCCGGAAAAGCTCTACGGGCGTGAGCGTGAGGTCGCTACCCTGGTTGCGGCGTTCTCCCGGGTCGTTGAAAGCAGTGCACCGGAGTTGGTGCTGGTCACGGGTTACTCCGGTATTGGCAAGTCCTCGGTGGTCAATGAGCTGCACAAGGTGCTGGTGCCGCCACGAGGGCTTTTTGCCAGTGGCAAGTTCGATCAGTATCGGCGTGACGTTCCCTATTCAACGCTGGTGCAGGCTTTTCAGAGCCTGGTGCGCACGCTGTTGGGCAAGAACGACACGGAACTGGCGAGCTGGCGTGACGCTTTGCTGCAAGCGCTGGCTGCCAATGCGCGGCTGATGACCGATCTCATTCCCGAGCTCAAGCTGATCATCGGTGAGCCACCGCCGGTGCCGCCGCTTGATCCTCAACAGGAGCAACGCCGTTTTCTTCTGGTGTTCCGGCATTTTATTGGTGTATTTGCCCGCCAGGAGCATCCGCTGGCGCTGTTTCTCGACGATCTGCAATGGCTCGACGCTGCCACGCTCGACCTGCTGGCGGATCTGTTGACCAGTTCGGACGTGCGGCATTTGATGCTGGTAGGGGCATACCGCAGCAACGAGGTGGACGCCTCGCATCCGTTGACTGCCAAACTCGAGGCCATTCGCCGCGCAGGTGGCAAGATCGGTGAGATCTCGCTGGCGCCGCTGGGCAAAGTGCATGTCGAGCAACTGATCGGCGATGCGCTTCATGACGAACCTGAACGCATCGAGCCCTTGGCGCAGTTGGTTCTGGATAAAACCGCCGGCAACCCGTTCTTTGTGATCCAGTTTCTGCAAGCATTGGCCGATGAGCAACTGCTGACTTTCGATCATGAAACTCGGCAGTGGTGGTGGGACCCCGATCGTATTCATGCCAAGGGCTACACGGACAACATTGTGGACTTGATGGTTGGCAAACTGGTTCGCTTGCCGAGCGAAACGCAAGATGCGTTGCAGCAGCTTGCCTGCCTGGGCAGCGTCGCCGGGTTCAAGGCGCTGTCCACCGCTCTGGGCGTGCCCAAGGCTCAGGTCCGCGCGCTTTTTTGGGAGGCGACTCGCCAGGAACTGGTCGAGCGGCGCGACGGTGGTTATGGGTTTGTTCACGATCGTATTCACGAGGCCGCTTACACACTGATCCCCGCCGACTTGCGCGCCGCTGCTCACTTGCGTATCGGTCGGCTGCTGGTGGCGCAAACGTCCGCTCAGGAGCGCGAGGAAGCGATTTTCGAGATCGTCGGCCAGCTTAATCGCGGCGCTGCGTTGCTCACTGACCAGGACGAGCGAGAGCAACTGGCGGCGTTCAACCTGATGGCCGGTCAACGGGCCAAGGCGTCGACAGCCTTTGCTTCAGCGCTCAACTACCTCACCGCCGGGGCGCAGATGCTGGGCGACGATGCCTGGGGGGCTCACCATGAGTTGATCTTCGCCCTGGAACTCAACAGGGCCGAGTGCGAGTTTCTCTCCGGGCAACTGAGTGTCGCGGACGAGCGCCTGAGTGCGCTGGCCAAGCGTGCTGTGACGGTGATCGAACGCGCCAGCGTCGCTTGTCTGCTAATGGACGTCTACCTGCTTCTGGATCGCAGTGACGGTGCGGTCGCTGTCTGTCTCGACTACCTGCGACATGTGGGGATCGTATGGTCGGCCCATCCGAGCGACGATGACGTGCGCCACGAGTATGATCGAATCGGGACTTTGCTGGGAGAACGGACCATTGAGGAGCTTATCGATTTGCCTCTGATGGAAGACGCGACCGCCCTGGCGACCCTCGACGCGCTGGGCAAGCTCTTCGCGCCAGCCTTGCAGAGCGAAGCGAACCTGGCGGACCTGTTGATCTGCAAGGCGGTCAACCTGAGTCTTGAGCATGGCAACTGCGATGCGTCCTGTGTGCTCTATGCCAATTTGTTCAGGGTCGCTGGTAGACGTTTCGGGGATTACCAAGTGGGTTTGCGGTTTGGTCAGCTGGGCTGCGAACTCGTCGAAAAGCGCGGTCTGACGCGATTCGAGGCCAGCACGTACTTGTGCTTTTCCTGCTTTGCCGTGCGCTGGATGAAGCCTGTGGAGCAGTGCCGAGACCTGTTGCGCCGCTCGTTTGTGGCGGCGAACCGGATCGGTGATCTGCCCTATGGCGCCTACGCGGGCAACAACCTCACCGCTGATCTGCTCTTCGCCGGTGAGCCGCTGGCCGGTGTACAGGACGAGGCCGAACGCGGCCTGGCCTATGCCAGGAAGGTGCGCTTCGGGCTGGTGACCGATTTCATCCTCACGCAATTGGCGTTGATCCGGATGCTGCGAGGGTTGACCCGCGGCTTCGGCCGCCTGGATGGCGGCCCGTCAAACGAAATCGACACCGAAGCCCACTTGTCCAGCAACCCGGATCTGGTATTGGCTGAGTGTCTGTACTGGGTCCGAAAACTGCAGGCCCGCTATCTGGCCGACGATCCTGTATCGGCCCTTGAGGCGGCCACCAAAGCGCAGCGTTTGCTCTGGGTTTGCCAGGCGTTCTTTGAGGAAGCCGAATATCATTTCTATGGCGCCCTGGCGCGGGCCGCCTGCTGTGACAGCGCCCCAATGGATGAGCAGAGGCAGTATCTGGTCGCGATGGCCGCCGATCACCGCCAGCTCCAGACCTGGGCGCAGCAGTGCCCGGAGAACTTCGCGAGTCGCGCCGCGCTGGTCGGCGCCGAAATTGCCCGGGTCGAAGGGCGCGTGATCGACGCCGAGCTACTCTACGAGCAAGCCATCGACGCCGCGCAGCAGAGCGGTTTCGTGCATATCGAGGCGCTGGCCAATGAACTGGCGTCGCGCTTCTACGCGGCGCGCGGCTTTGCCAAGGTCGCTCGCGTCTATCTGCAGGACGCCCGTTACGGTTACCTGCGCTGGGGGGCCGAGGGCAAGGTGCGACATCTGGAGAGCAAGTACCCGTCGTTGAGCACTGAAGAACCTGCGCTTGGGCCGACGACGATGACGACTCTCGTCGACCACCTTGATCTGGCCACGGTTCTCAAGGTCTCCCAAGCCGTGTCGGGAGAAATCGTCCTGGAGAAGCTGATCGACAGGATCATGTTCACGGCGATTGAACAGGCTGGTGCCGAGCGTGGGCTGTTGATTCTCCCGGACGGCGGTGAGTACCGGGTAGCGGCGCAGGTCACCACCGGCGGCGACACCACACAATTGCACGACGTTGCGGTGAGCGCGACGCTGTTGCCAGAGTCGATCCTTTATCACGTCCTGCGCACCCAAGAGACCGTTTTTCTTGATGATGCGCTGGTTGCCGGGACGTTTGCCGAAGATCCTTACATCCGTCAGCAACAAGCTCGTTCTATTCTCTGTCTGCCCTTGATGAATCAGGCTAAGCTCGTCGGCGCGCTCTACCTGGAAAACAACCTTGCCGCCCGCGTGTTCAGCCCGACCCGGATCGCCGTGTTGAAACTGGTGGCTTCCCGGGCGGCAATCTCGTTGGAAAATGCCCGGCTTTACCGCGAGGTCGCCGAACGCGAAGCGAAGATCCGGCGCCTAGTGGACGCCAACATCATCGGGATTCTGTTCTGGAATGCCGAGGGCGACATCATTGAGGCCAATGATGCGTTCCTGCGCATGGTGGGCTATGCGCGAGAGGACCTCACCTCGGGCCGTCTGCGCTGGAGAGACCTGACCGTACCGGAGTTTCTCGAACTCAGCGAGCGCTCGTTGGCCCAGGCGCTGCTGACCGGGCAAGCCAGTCCCTATGAGAAGGAATATTTCAGGAAGGATGGCAGCCGCGTGCCGGTCATCGTCGGGCTGGTGACGTTCGAAGCCAGCAGCAGGGAAGGGGTCGCCTTCGTGCTGGACCTGACCGAGCGCAAGCTGGCGGAGGAAAAAATCCGTGAGAGCGAGCGTCGCTATCGCGAGGTGCAAACCGAACTGGCCCACGCGAACCGCGTCGCGACTATGGGGCAGTTGGTTGCCTCGATCGCCCACGAAGTCAATCAGCCGATCGCTGCGGCCATTCTCAACGCTGATGCCGCGCTGCGCTGGTTGAACGCCCAACCACCGGAGATCGAGGAGGTCCGGCAGGTCCTTGGTCGCCTGATCGTCGATGCCAATCGAGCGGCAGATGTGCTTGGCCGCATTCGCGGGCATATCCGCAAGGCGCCGCCGCAGAAGGGGTTGGTGGATATTAACGCTGCGATCAGCGAGATGATCGAATTTACCCGCAGTCAGATCATCAAGAGCGGTGCTTCAATACAGACGCAATTGATGGACGGTATGCCTTTCATCGAAGGCGACCGTGTCGAGCTGCAGCAGGTGTTGCTCAACCTGATCATGAATGCGTTGGAGGCGATGAGTGCTGTCGGCGAAGGTGAACGGCAGTTGCTGATCCGCGCGGCGCCGGGCGATGGTGGAAACGTGGTCGTGAGTGTGAGCGATTCAGGGCCAGGTTTCGCCTCGCAGAGTACCGATCTGGTTTTCACTTCGTTCTATACCACCAAGCCCACCGGTCTGGGGTTGGGATTGTCAATCTGTCGTTCGATCATCGAGGCCCACGGCGGTTGCCTGCGGGCGCACGCAAACCAGCCTCGGGGCGCCACTGTGCAATTCACGCTGCCCATCGCTCAGCAATGAAGGCCATACCCAGCTTTGTCAGCGCCAACATTGGGCTGACAACGGCCTGCCTAACAGGTTATTCATACTTAGGTTTAAAGACCGTATATAAAGAGGTCACTTAAACCAATCGCATGTACAAATGAAGCGCCGCCAGCCCCGCGATAGAGTACCGGTCAAGGGTTGCGGAGTATTCAACATGAATCATTTAACGCTCAACACCGTTGATAAGTTGTCCTCGCTACGCTCGTTAGTACTGATTGGCATGGCACTGTTAACGACGAGCGTTTTCTACCGCTTGAGTGTGCCGCTGCCGGAACGTCATCTGTGTTCCGCAGCCCGTTACGGCAGCAATCTGCCTGGGCGCATGGTGGATGTCCCGTTGAAGCTGGTCGATATCGAGAGGTCCGCAGACAGCATACCCGTCGGTGCGCATTTGATCAGTCCGCGCCGATTCTATATCCACCATGGAATTTATCTGGGCGGCGGAGAGGTGGCTCATTACTCGGGTTTCAGCAGCTCGTTTAGATCGGGTCCTATCGAAGTGACTGATCTGGAACACTTCGCTCTGGGCAAGCCGGTCTGGCGGTTTCAAGAGCAATGCAACTATTCCAGCCGTGAGATCGTTGATCGGGCGCGTTCAAGACTCGGTGAAAACCGCTATCGGGTGTTCTCCAATAACTGCGAACACTTTTGCAGTTGGTGCATCAGTGGAGAAAGTTACAGCGCCCAAGTCAGTGCTTACTTGCGTCGACCCCGAGATGTATTGGCGTTGATTGATGCATTGGAACCACACTTTATTGCATAGTTTATTGCTCTCCGAGCGCACCCGCCGGGGCGAACTCTGCAAGCAAAAACGCTGTGCTACACTTTTTTCGTCCCCTCCCAAGAGGATCGTGCATGAATGGCAATCCCTCGTCAGATGAGCCGGGCAGCCAGGGTTCTGTTGTGTTTGTGGTGGATGACGATGCCTCCATGCGTGAGGCGTTAAGTAATCTTTTGCGCTCCGTCGGCATCCGTGTCGAGACGTTCGCCTCCACGACGGAGTTTCTGCGCCAACCCAGGACAGCGGGCCCCAGTTGCCTGGTGCTGGATGTCCGGCTCCAAGGCAGCAGTGGCCTGGATTTCCAGAGCCAGTTGGTCGCCTCCAACGCCAGTATCCCCATCATTTTCATTACCGGTCACGGTGACATCGAAATGTCGGTCAAGGCCATGAAGGCCGGCGCCGTGGATTTCCTGGCAAAACCCTTTCGCGAACAGGATCTGCTGGACGCTGTAACTGCCGCGCTTGAGGCCGACGTTCGGCGGCGCGAGATCGAACAGCAGTTTGCGGACCTGCACAGTCGCTATGCAACGTTGACCACCCGCGAAAAAGAGGTGATGGCCCTGGCCGCCAAGGGCCTGATGAACAAGCAGATTGCCGGGCAGATGAACCTCAGCGAAATCACCGTGAAAATCCACCGCGCCCATGCCATGAAAAAAATGCAAGCCAAGTCTTTCGCCGACCTCGTTCGGATGGCCGAGTCTTTGGGTACCGCGCAAGGTCGTTGACCTGCGCCAGCGCATCCCCCCCTTCGGTGCCGGTTCAAGATCGCACGCCGTCTGTCTTGAATGCCCCATCCTGTCCGTATTGAGGTGAAAACACCGGCCCCACGCTGGCACTAACCCGTGGTTACGTTGTCAGTACTTGGCGTCTGTAGCGGCGAGGATCGACCCAGATAGCTGCACGTCAGCGACATGACGCACTTTTTTTTGACGCCTTCGGGCAAATAACTCGCGATGGATTGCGCCGGGACCGACTATTCCTTTGCGGGTTGATTCTCTATGCGCTTTCTACTCGATCCGCGTCATGACATTGATGCTGCCTTATTAAGTTACCGCCGGGTGTTCTGGTCGCTGGCGCTGTTCAGCGGCGTGATCAATCTGTTGGTGCTGGTGCCATCGCTGTACATGATGCAGGTGTACGACCGGGTCCTGACCAGCCGCAACGAAACCACCCTGTTCATGCTGACCTTGATCGCCCTGGCGCTGTTTCTGTTCAGTGCCCTGATCGAGTGGGTTCGCGGCGAGGTGATGATTCGCATGAGTGCGGGGCTGGACGACGCCTTGGGTGAGCGAATTTTCGACGCCGCCTTCGCCCGCAGCCTGCGCGAGCACAACGCCAACCCGGCCCAGGTGCTCACTGATTTGGCGACGTTGCGCCAGTTGATCACCGGCCAGGGTCTGATCGCTTTGCTGGACGCGCCGTGGTTGCCGATCTTCCTGCTGGTGGCGTTTATTTTTCACCCTTGGTTCGGGATGTTGACCCTGGTGCTCGCCCTGGTGCTGATCGGCCTGGCGTTGTGGGGTGAGCTGGCGACTCGCGCCCGGTTGGGGGAAGCCAATCGCCTGGGGGTGCAGTCGTCTGTCTATGTCAACAGCACGCTCCACAATGCCGAGGTCATTCAGGCGCTGGGCATGCTCGGGCCGTTGCGCCAGCGCTGGAGCCTGCTGCAACAACGCATCATTGCCGCGCAGGCCCACGCCAGTGATCGTGGTGCCCGTATCACTTCTGCAACCCGTTTCGTGCGCATATCGGGACAGTCGCTGGCCCTGGGCCTGGGGGCGTTGCTGGTGCTCGAGGGGCAGATGTCGGCAGGCATGATGATCGCCATGTCGCTGCTGCTGGGCCGCGCCCTGGCACCGGTGGAAATTGCCATCGGCTCCTGGAAACAGTTCAACGCCGGGCGTCAGAGCTATCAGCGTCTGAGCCAGCTACTTACCCAGCACCCCCGCGAGCGCCTGCGCATGCCCTTGCCGCCGCCCACCGGCGCGGTGCGCCTGGAGCAACTGTATGTCGGCCCGCCCGGCGCCTCGCAACCGATTGTGCGCGGGATCAATTTCAGCCTGGCCAAGGGCGAAGTGCTTGCCGTAGTCGGTCCCAGCGCCAGTGGCAAGTCGACGCTGGCCAGGGCGCTGGTCGGGGTATGGCCGGCCATCGGCGGTTCGGTGCGCCTGGATGACGCCGAGATCAGCCAGTGGTCCCATGATGCCCTGGGCCCGTACCTGGGTTACTTGCCCCAGGACATCGAGCTGTTCGATGGCAGCGTTGCCGACAACATCGCCCGCTTCGGCGAGCAGGATGCCGACAAAATCATTGCCGCCGCTCGTCACGCCGGCATTCACGAGATGATCCTCAGATTCCCCAAAGGTTATGACACGCCACTGGGCCCCGGTGGGCTGGGTTTGTCTGGCGGGCAGAAGCAACGCCTGGGCCTGGCCCGGGCACTTTACGGGCGCCCGTCGCTGATTGTGCTCGACGAGCCCAACTCCAACCTCGATGAAGCAGGTGAGCTGGCGCTGGTACAAGCGATCAATGCGCTCAAGGCCGCCGGCAGTACCGTGGTGCTGATCACCCATCGACCCAATGTGCTGGCGGTGGTCGATCACATCCTGGTACTCAAGGACGGCGCCCAACAAGCCTTCGGCCCACGGGACCGGGTGCTCAAGGCATTGATGCCGGGGCCCAGGCCCGCTGCGGTGAGGGAGGCGGGCGAAGATGCGTGATCTGACCCCGGCTGCATCGGCGCACAGCGAGCAGCAGCTGAGCGTGCTCGACGCCAATACCCTGCCCAGCGCCAGTACCGATGCCAGCGGTGCTGCGCGGTATGGTGTGGGCTTCCTGGTCCTGACGCTGGGCGGCTTTTTGCTCTGGGCCTTCCTGGCACCCCTCGACCAGGGTGTCGTGGGCAGTGGCACCGTGGTGGTGGCGGGCGAGCGCAAGGCGGTGCAGTCGTTGGTCGGCGGGGTAGTGGACCAGCTGCTGGTCAGCGATGGCGATCGAGTCAGCCAGGGGCAGTTGCTGGTGCAGCTCAATACCGTGCAAGCGCAGTCGCAACTGGACGTGACCCTGGGCAAGTTGCTCAACGATCGCAGCATTGAAGCGCGGTTGATTGCCGAGCGTCTGGGCAGCGCCGAGATCCAATGGCCGGCTGAATTGCTGGCGCGCGCCGACGAGCCGCGGGTCAAGGCCGCCATGGCCTTGCAAAACCAGTTGTTTCTGACCCGCCGCGCGGAGCTGGGTAGCCGTTTGCAGATCATCGAACACGAGGTCGCGGCGCTGCAGCAGCAATTGCAGGGCTATGAAGGCGTCAAGCGTAACTACGACGCGCAGATGCGCTTTCAGCAACAGGAGCTCGAAGGCCTGCGCGAGCTGGCCCGTGAGGGTTATGTTCCGCGCAACAAACTCTTCGAGGCCGAGCGCAACGCCGCCCAACTGGCCGGCCAGATTGCCTCCGGCGTGGGCGATGTCGGGCGGACCCGCCAGGCCATCAACGAAAGCAGGCTCAAGGCGTTGCAAGTGCAGCAGGAGTTTCGTCGCGATGCTGAAACCCAGCTCAGCGAGGTCTCCGCCGAGGCGGCCGGTTATGCCGATCAGATGCGTGCCTTGCAATTTGAAGTCGACAACGGCGCTATCCGTGCGCCAGTGGCCGGGCAGGTCATGGACGTGAGCCTGCATACCGTTGGCGGCGTGGCCCAGGCCGGACAAACCCTGATGCAGGTGGTACCGCTGGATGCGCCAATGGCGATTACCGCGCGTTTCGAGCCGTTGATGGCCAACAAGTTGCGCCCGGGGTTGCCGGTGCATGTGCATTTCACCGCGCTGCAACGGGTGGATACGCCGACGGTAACCGGCACCGTGAGTACGGTGTCGGCCGACCAGTTGATCGATGAGCAGACGCACTTGCCGTACTTCTCCGCCAAGGTCGAGATTCCCGCCGACACGGTCGCCTCGTTGCAGGCCGCCGGGTTGTGGGTGCGTCCGGGCATGCTGGCCGATGTGACGGTGGTCACGGGGGAGCGCACCTTCATGAATTACCTGATGAAACCGTTGCGCGAACGCTTGCTGGCAGCCTTCAAAGAGGAATGAGCATGATCGACCGATGCCGTTACAGCGCTCGCGTGCTGCTGAGGCTGTGCTCCAGTTGGGCGATGCTCAATGTCGCCTGGGCCGCCGACGGTGGCCTGAGCCTGACCGCGGCGTACGATGCCTCCCGCCTCAATGACCCGACTTTGCAGTCAGCCACCCATGCTTATGATGCCTCGCGGCAGGAAGAAGCGATTGGCCGTGGCGGCCTCTATCCGCAAGTGTCGCTGACTTCGCGTTATGGCCGCGGTGGGCGGACTGATGGCGGTGACGACAGCGGCTACGTCAACAGCAACGATTACCAGGCCAACAACGTCACCCTGGCGGCGCAGCAAGCGCTCTACGACAAGGCGCGCTGGGCGGCGTATCAGGAAGGCAAGGCACGAGGGCAACTGGGCAGTCAGCTTTTCGACGTCGCCGGCCAGACGCTGTTCGACCGGGTTGCCAAGGGCTACTTCGACGTCGCCCGGGCGGAAAACGAGATCAAGTTGATCGCCCAGCAAAAAGCCGCCATCCACGGGTTGGTCATCCAGAGCAAAAAACTCTTCGAGGGTGGCCAGGGCGCGATCACCGATATCGATGAAGCCCAGGCGCGGCTTGATCTGGTCGAGGCCCAGGAGGCCGAAGCCGAGGCTCGTCGCGTGGCCGCGCTGCGGGCGTTGTCCGGTCGTGCCAATGTGCCCATCGATGACATTGCGCCGATGCGCGAGGAGCTTGCCGCCGGCAGCCCGATCCCTCCCGAGCAGGACCTGCCGTACTGGACGGCGATTGCCCGCGAGGCCAGCCCCGAGCTGGCGGCCCGGCTGGCGGCGGTGAAAGTGGCCGAGGCCCAGGCCGACAGCCAGCGCGCCGGGCATTATCCGACCTTGGCACTGACCACTCAGTTGACTCGCCGGGAAACCCGCCAGTACCAGGAACTTGACCCGCGCCAGGACACCTATTACGTGGGGCTGCAACTGGACATTCCGTTGTATCGCGGCGGGGCGGTGCGAGCGTCGGTGGCCAAGGCCCAGGCGCAACTGGCCGGTGCGCAGTCGGACTATGACGTGCAACGCCAGCAGTTGGCCGAGACGATCGAAACCGATTACCTGGGCGTGGTGGCCGGCTTCGCCAAAAGCAAGGCGATGCAGCGCGCAGTGGAGTCCAACCAGCGGGCACTGGCTTCGACGGAAAAAGGCTTCCAGGGCGGTGTGCGCTCCACGGTGGACATCCTTGATGCGCAACAACGGTTATTCCAGGCCCGTCGGGACCTGCTCAACACCAAGCTGGACATGCTGCAAAGCTATGTGAGCCTGCATACCCACACCGGCCAGATGAACCGCGCAGTCCTGGAGCAGGTGCAAAGCCTGTTTTGAGGTGCGTAGGGGCTCCAGCACTTTTAACGTTGCAACGCACTCCTGCGGCCAGGGAGCAAGTTCCCTGGCCACAAACAGGGGTTATCTGGGCAGCGGCGAGGGGCTGGCCGGGACCGGCGGTCTCTGGGGCTTGACCGAGGTGCCAAACGTATTACCCATGCGCACGCTGGTGGCCGCTGGGGTCGCCAGGCCGATGCTGTTCGGCGCGCGTTTGTTAACGGGCACATTCAAGGCCTCTTGCGTGCGTTGCGCGGCCGCCGCGGCCTGCGGATCATTGCCCATTTGTCGGCTGAGGCAGTTGTAGTCCGCGGTTCTGTAGCCACCCACGGTCACCTCGATACACGCCGGTACCTCTTCGCCATGGGCCCAAGGCTGGGCCATGAGCAGTCCGAGGCCCGCCATCATTTTCATCCACTGTTTCATTGTCGACCTCCTGGCCCGCCCAGAAGGCGGTTCGCTGTCAGAGCACGAGTTTAGTGGGGTCCGAGGGATTTGTATCAGTTGTCATACGACATTCATAAACAGCCCTCAGGATGACGGTTTTCAACGGATACGTCAGTCGTGCAGCAAGGCAGAGCCGGGGGCGGACGCAGGCGTGGATTGGCCAGGTCACCCTTGGGGGGGCTGATGGCGTTGTTGTGGTTGCTGGCCGCGCCGATCCAGGCGAACAGCCTGGTGGAGCTGGACATCGCCCCGCAGGAACTGACCACGGCGCTGGAGCAATTCAGTCGGGCGACGGGTATGGCGGTGCTGGTGGATCAGCAACTATCCAGCCAGCGCCATACGCTGGGCGTCCAGGGACTGTTCACCGCTTCTCAAGGGCTCAATGTGTTGCTTCGCGGCACCGGGCTCGCGGCGCATTACGCCCGAGCGGATGCGTTCACGTTGCAACCGGTGCGGGTCCACGAGGTGCCGCTGCCTTCCGGCGCGGCCCCGGGCTTGAGCGACAGCAACTATGCGGCGGCGATCCAAACGGTCATCCAGCGCAACTTGTGCCGTTCACCACTCACCCGCCCGGGAAGTTTTCGGGCGGTGCTGCAAGTGTGGATCGGCCGGGACGGCGTGGTTCAGCATAGCCGCCTGGTCAGTTCCACAGGCGATCCGATGCGTGACAAGGCCTTGGTCAACAGTTTGCAAAACCTCAGGATCGACCGCCCGGCGCCCAGTTCATTGCGCCAACCGGTAACCCTGCTTTTATTACCCGACTCATCAGGAACAAGCATGGAGTGCACAGCAGGGGAAGGGGTTTTGGGGCGATGAAACACTCTGGTCGCAGCCCGTTGGTCAAGTTGTTCCTCACCTCTTATGAGGATTTCAAGGTGCGCCTGCGCAAGCGCCTGGGCTCCGAGGAACTGGCCAACGATGTGCTGCATGAAACCTACTTGCGGGTCGATCGCATGGTCGAGACGCCGGACATCGCCCAGCCCAGTGCCTATCTCTATCGAATGGCGCTGAACATTGCCGCCGACCGTCGGCAGGCCGATGCTCGCCTGCTCACCGGCAGCGAAATCGAGGACTTGCTGCAGATTTCCGATGAAGCGCTGGATCCGGCCCGGGTGGTGGGGGGGCAGAAGGAATTGCAGACCCTGCTCAAGGCCCTGTATGAACTACCGGCGCGGCGTCGCAGGATTTTCATTGCCGCGCGTCTGGAGGAAGCGCCGCACCTGGAAATATCCCAACGTTTCGGCATCTCCACGCGCATGGTAGAGAAGGAAATCAAGGCCGCGCTGGGGCATTGCGCCCTGCGCCTGGAAAGAAAAGTGATTCAGCGGTTCGGTCCCGGCGCGGGAAAACAGTCTTGAGAGTAGAGACCAGACCAATTCGTGAGTATGTGTGCGCTTGAACATCTTCAGCATTGCTTCCCCTGATGCCACGCCTCAGGCCCGACTGGCCAGCGAGGCCCAAGACTGGTTGGTCCTGCTGACCTCGGGCCGCGCCACCGTGGCCGATGCCCGGGCCCTGCGCCATTGGTGCGGGCAAAGCCCCGAACACGCTCAGGCGTTCGAGCAAGCCAAGGCGCTGTGGCACGGGCTGCAACCGGCTGCCGAGGCGTTGCGGGCTCCGCGACATTTCGGACGACGGGCGTTGCTCGGCGGCGCGATCGCGGCGTCGGCAGGTTTTCTGTTGATCCGCGCCACGGTGCCCGGTGGGGTTTCCGGACTCGCTGCCGACTACGTCACCGAGGTTGGCGAACAGCGCCGGGTGGAACTGGCCAAGGGTGTCAGTCTTGAGCTGAATACCCAAACCCGCCTCAGCCGCCGTCAGTCGGCCGAAGGAGGGGAAGGATTGGTGTTGCTCGGCGGTGAAGTTGAAGTGTTGGGGAGCAGTGCTTCAACGGTCAGCGTCCAGGCCGGCGCCGGCTTGATCAGCGCCGCTCGGGCTCGATTCAATATCCGCTACATCGACCAGAGTGTCTGCGCGACCTGCCTGGAAGGTCTGGTGCAGGTCCAGGTGCGCGGCCAGAGTTTTCACCTGGAGTCGGGCATGCAACTGACCTACGACAGCGGCCGGGTGGGCACTCCAAAGAACGCAGATGTGTCGGCGGCCACTGCCTGGCGCGAGCAGGTGCTGGTGTTCAACGACGCGACCCTGGCCAGCGTCATCGACGAAATCAACCGCTATCGCCCCGGCATGTTGCTGTTACTCAATCGCGAATTGGGCCAGCGCAAGGTCCAGGCGCGGTTCCGTCTTGATCAACTGGCTGGCGTGGCGCTGTTGATCCGCGATGCCTATGGCGCCAAATGCACCGAGTTGCCGGGCGGGGTGGTGGTGCTGAGCTGAGTTCAGCGCTATCCGGATGAGCCTCATCGCGAGCCGGCTCGCGGCCACACTGGGTTTGCCCTCACTCCAGCGGCCCCAGCACCTGTCGATACTTTTCCACGCCTTGTGGCGTCTGCCGTGTCAGGCTGATTTCGATGCCCAGCGGGTTTTCCTGGCGATTGCCGCTGAGCTTGCGCCAACCTTTTTCCCTGTCCCAGTAACGCAGCCCTGCGTTGCTGACTTCGCTGAGCACCGCTACGCCCGCGCCGGGTGCCGGCAATGGGTAGCGGCTGCGGGCCTGGCCTTGGGCTCGGTAAAGCGTGTCTCCCTCGAGCCACCAGCGCACCCTTTGCAGCGTGCCTTCTTGAGCGGCGGCCACCCGGATCACATCCAGGCGAAACCCCCGACCTTCGGTGCTGCGCACGGTGAGGGCGGGTGGTGCGGTCCAGGGCTGGTCATCGACTCCAGGGTTTGACGGTTCGCTCAACTCGATGCTGGCGCGTAATGCTACGTCGCGTTCCAGCTGATTCAACACTCGCAGCAAGGCTTCGGTCTGTTCGGTGCTGGCCTGCAAATGGCTGTCGGCCCGGGTGACGCTGTCCAGTCCGCGCCAGGCAATCAGGCTGACCACCGCCATCAGCAGAATCGCCACCATGACTTCAAGCAGGGTGAAGCCCGTCTCCCGGTCGTTCATTGAATCTGCACCCGGCCAGCGGCGCTGCGCTGGACGTTTATGCTGCTCTGGCCGTCCGACAAACGAATGTTCAGCGGGGCGCCGATCCACTCGGCGCTCAACACGACCCGCTGCCTAGGTTCCACATGAACTTCCATGGACGGGCTCTGCCACCGCCGCGGGTGCAATTGTGGATCATCCTTGAAGCGATCCAGCCCTGGCCCTTGATCCTGCCGACGGCTGAAACCGAATCCCTTGGCATCCCAGCGCCAGCTAATCGGCCGGCCATCGACGCGGGCTTCGGTTTGGGCGAGCTGTAGCAGTTGCGCCAGCCGCTCGGCATCCTGGCGCAGCAACTTCAGCGGGTCGGGTTTGATGCTCAGGCCCACGGCGGCACTGGCGATGCCGATGATCACCAGCACCACCATCAATTCGATCAGGGTGAAACCGCGTTGCTTGCCAAGGTTCATGCGCGCTCCTTTGCGTCGGTATTCATCCTGCACGGTGAAGATGATAAGGATGTGAAATAAAACGGAGAGAATCGAGGCGTACGCTGGAGGCTGGATAAAAAAGGAGAACCAGACCATGGTGTTCATCGACCGAGTTTCCCCGGCGCAACTCCTCCAGGCACTCGGTCTGTTGGCGGCATTGGCCGGGGTGGCGACCTGGTCTTCGCTGCTACTGACATCGGCTGAATCCCGCACGCCGGATGTTGCCCCGCAACGGTTAGCCGAGCGTTCCGATAACCCTGCACGGCAATGGTTCTCCAACCAGCCGGCGCCGGTGGATATCAAGGTCAGCGGTGTGCTGGCCGGCGCTCGTGGGGCTGTGGCGATCCTCAGTCTCAACGACGGCCCACCTCGTAGCTTCCTGGCTGGAGAGCGGGTGGCTCATGGGGTGCGGCTGGTGTCGATCGAGGCGCAAGCGGTGGTGATCGAGCGGGGCAATCAGCAAACGCGGCTGGCCTTGGCCCGATTGCCGGATTCGGTGGCTTTACCCTCGCTCACCCGTCCTTGAGATCACGACGAACCCTTGCGGCGAGGGAACAAGCTCACTCGACAAAAGGGACCGTGTATAGCCGCTATTTTTCCCGGCTGACCAACGTCTCCAACCGCGCTAACGGCGGTGCTTCGTGGCTGCGATCCGACACGGTCAGTTCAACCCGCAACATGCGGCCATTTTCCGCCGGGCGCAGGTTCTGTTCGCAACGCAGCAGCAACCGTCCCTGATCGCATTCGATGACTTTTGAACCCTGCACAAAACGCCCCTCCAAGTGCAGTTGCGCCAGTTGGCTGCGGGCCGCCAGCAGTGCGATGGACTTGTCTCGCAGCAGCCCATTGCTTTGGGTCATCACCGCAGCCACTCGCACCGCCGCCGACATGGCCACGGCGATGATCGCCAGGGCGACCAGCACTTCGATCAGGGTGAAGCCGGCTTGTGGGGCGTGACGTGGCATCGCGCGAGCTCTATGGGCGGAGGCAGCCCCCGAGCTTAACCGCCATTGTTGACCGATTGACGACGTAAGCTCCTGAGCATTTTCAATATCACTGACATATTTTCTTGCAACACTGCGCCACGAATTGAATCCAGCGAAGGACCGTCGAGATGCAGATCGCCCGTTACAACGCCCGTCCCCAAGGCCCTCGCGGGCAGCAGGGTTTCACCCTGATCGAAATCATGGTTGTGGTGGTCATTCTTGGCATTCTGGCGGCTATGGTGGTGCCCAAGGTCCTCGACCGGCCGGACCAGGCTCGGGCGACGGCGGCAAAACAGGACATTGGCGGATTGATGCAGGCGTTGAAACTCTATCGCCTGGACCACGGCAGTTACCCGAGCATGAACCAGGGGCTCAAGGTGCTGGTGGAACGGCCCGCTGACGCAAAAAACAGCACATGGCGTTCCTACCTGGAGCGCCTGCCCAATGATCCATGGGGCCGTCCCTACAACTACCTCAACCCGGGCGCCAATGGTGAAGTCGATATCTTTTCCCTGGGGGCCGACGGCCAGCCTGACGGCGATGGTGTAAATGCCGACATCGGCTCCTGGCAGTTATAAGGGCCGTGATGCGAACGGATTCGCCCTTCGCGGCGAAGCAGCGGGGCATGGCGGTCATCAGTGCCTTGCTGATCGCCGCCGTGGTGGCGGTCATCGCCGGGGGCATGCTCACCCGCCAAACCCTGTTTACCCGCAGCCTGGAGGCCGAGCAGTTGCGTATCCAGGGCACGGCGCGGTTGCAGGGCGGCCTGCAATTGAGCCGCCAATTGTTGTGGGATGCGCGGCAGCGCGACCCGCTCACGCGCTTCGGTCAGGCTTGGGCCAACCCTTTCGTGATGGCCGGTTCCAGCCTGGCTGACATCCCCTTCGAAGGGCGACTGGAAGATGAGCAAGGCAAATTCAACCTGCGCAATCTGGTCGCCAATGAACGTGTGGATCAGGAACAGGTGCGCACCTTCGAACGGTTGTGCGAGCAACTGGGTATCGCCGCGACGGTACGTGCGCGCATCGTCGCGCGGGTGATTGCCGCGTACCCACGGCTGTTGAACCCAGAGTTGGCGGACAAGGCAGCGGTGAGCACTGCGTTCGACAGCGGTCGCAGCACCTCGCCGGATGCTCCCGGTACGCCGTTGGCGCCGACACGCCCCATGCTGCGCACGTTGCAGGATTTGCGCAGCATCAAGGGTGTCACCCCGCAGGTGCTGGAAACGCTGGCGCCTTATGTGACGATTCTGCCGGCCAATACCTGGCTCAACGGCAACACCGCCAGCGCCCCGGTGCTGGCTGCTTACGTGCCGGGGTTATCGTTGCAGCGGGCCCAGGCGCTGATCGCTGAGCGAGACGGCGGCCACTGGTTTATCAACCGTGGGGATTTCGTCAATCGCCTGCGCATGCCTGAGCTGGAAATGGCCTCCGTCAAGGTCGGCATCACCAGCGACTGGTTCCGCCTGCGGGGGCAGGCGCGCAGTGGGCAGCGGCGGGTCGTGCTGGATGCTTTGCTGCAACGCAGCCAGGACCGGATGCCTCAGGTGATCTGGTCACGGGTGGGCGTATGACTCGCTTGCGCATAGCGTTGATGCCACTGGGCAGCTTGAGCCTCGACAGCCCGGTGGCATTCGCCTGGCTCGATCGCCAGGGCCAGGTCCGCGACCAGGGGCACAGCAACCTCCGGGACCTCGGCCAGGGTGCAAAGAAGCAGCGGGTCGAATGTTTTCTCCATCCGCGCGACAGCTTGCTCACCCGTCTGGAACTGCCGCAGTTGCCGGCAGCGAAAATCACCGCCGCGGTGAACTGCGCCGCCCAGGCGCTGATGCTCGGTGCCAGCGAGCGCATGCAGGTGGCTCACAGCGCGCGCGGTGCCGACGGGCAGGTGCACATTGCCTGGCTCGACCGAGAGTCACTCGATGCCCTGGGCCGGATGCTGCGCCAGGCCGGCCTGCACCTGCACGGGCTGTACCCGGCGGCCTACGCCCTGCCAGTGTTGTCCGGGCCGGTGGCCTGCGTCGACGACGGCCACCTGCTGGTGCGTTACAGCGTGCAGCACGCGGTGGTGCAGCCGCTGCTGGAAGAGGCGTTGGATGAATGGTTATTGGAGGCAGGGGCCGGGCTGCAGTGGGTGGGCGATTCGCCGCCGCAGGTTTCGATCAAAACCTTGCCCGCCCCCCAGCGCTGGACTGGTGCCGCGCCGGGCTGGGGCTTGCATGCTGGCCTGACGCATGGCCCGGCCGAGCGTGGCGGTTGGGGCAGGGCGGCGACGCTTTGCGCGGTGGCGCTGGCGGTGTGGGTGGTCGGCCTCAATCTCTACGCCACCCGTGAGGCCACCCAGGGCCAACGACTCAAGGCGCAGATGAGCCAGCGGGTAAAGCAGGCGTTTCCCGAACTGCCGGTGATTCTCAACCCCTTGCAACAAGCCCGACAGCAAATCGCCGCGCGCCAAAGCGGCACAGCGGCGGACCCGGCGCAACGCTTCGCCAGCCTGGTGCAACAGGCGGGCAGCGCCATGCCGTTCATGAGCGGCAACGTGCAGGAACTGGTGTTTGAAAACGGTGAGTTACGCCTGACGCTCGTGGCCGAGGCACAAAAAGCATCCGCCGCAGACGACTGGAAAATCCCCCTGACCGAGGCCGGCATCGACGTTGCGGCCAATGACCAGGGCTGGACCTTGCGTGCTGCTTTGCCCGGACAGGGCGCGCAGGACACCTCCGAACACCCCACGGAAGCCGACGATGAATAAGCCATTCCCGGCACGGCTATGGGCGCAGTGGCAAACCCTGCGCGCGCGTGGCCGGACGTCCTGGCAGGGCCTGGCGGTGCGCGAGCAGCGCGCCGTGTCGCTGGCGGCGCTGGTACTCGGCGGGCTGCTGGTCTGGTTGCTGTTGATCCAGCCACCGCTCCAAACCCTTGCGTATTGGCAGGTCGAAACGCCGAAGTTGCGCGCGCAGACCCAGGCCCTCGAAGTGCTCTTGCGGGACGTCGGCGGCCCGGCGTCAGGCCAGCCTCTGGAAGCGGCTCTGCGCCAGGCCCTGGATGCCGGCGGCTTGAGCGAGCACTACCAGTTGCAGGCCGTGGACGCGGCTTGGCAACTCACTTTCAACGACGCGCCGGCCGATGAGGTGATGGGCTGGCTGTTGAGCAGTCCACGGCAATTTTCCTTGCAAGTGCTTGAAGCCCGTTTGCGGCGCACGGCCCCGGCCAACACCGACAACGCCGACAACATCGAAAACACTGAAAACACCGCCGGCACCCTGTCCGGAACCGTTCGCATGGATCAGGCGCAAGGCGCTAAGGAAGCTTCATGAAGGGGTCCCGATACCCGCGTCATTGGCGCAAGAGCGTGCCGTTTCTGTTGCTGGCATTGAGCGCCTGCAACAGCACACCGCCAACGTCGCAGCCACCGTTGCTGGTGGACAGTGAACTGGGCATTCCGCTGGGCAGTACTCAGCGCAGCGGCGATGCGCTGCTGGACCGTCAGCGGGCCCAGACCTTGCGTGAACAGAAACCGCCGGTGCGGCACTCGGTCGATCTCACCGCCCGTGCCCGCGAGCCCCGCAGCAGTACGCCTGCACGCAGCCCGCTGGGTGACCAACCGGTGACCCTGAACTTTGTCGAGGCCGACATTCAGGCGGTGGTGCGGGCCTTGTCCCGTTCCACCGGCCAACAGTTTCTGGTGGACCCGCGGGTCAAGGGCAACCTGACGCTGGTGTCCGAAGGTCAGGTGCCGGCGCACCAGGCCTATGACATGCTGCTGGCCGCGCTGCGCATGCAGGGCTTTAGCGTGGTGGACGTCGGTGGCGTGGCCCAGGTGGTGCCTGAGGCCGACGCCAAGTTGCTGGGCGGGCCGATCTACAGCGCCGACAGACCGGCCGGCAACGGCATGTTGACCCGCACCTTTCGCCTGCAATACGAAAACGCGGTGAACCTGATCCCGGTGTTACGCCCGATCGTGTCGCCCAACAACCCGATTAATGCCTACCCCGGCAACAACACCATCGTCATCACCGATTACGCCGAGAACCTGTCGCGGGTGGCGCAGCTCATCGAAGGCATCGATACCCCCAGCGCCATCGACACCGATGTGGTGCCGATACACAACGGCATCGCCGTGGACATCGCGCAGATGGTCTCCGAGTTGCTGGAAACCCAGGGCGGAGACCAGACCCAGAAGATCAACGTGATCGGCGACCCGCGCTCCAACGCCATCATCATCCGCGCCGGCAGCCCCGAGCGCACCGAGCTGGCGCGTAACCTGATCTACAAGCTCGACAACGCCCAGAACAACCCGAGCAACCTGCACGTGGTGTACCTGCGCAATGCCCAGGCCGGCAAACTGGCCCAATCCCTGCGCGGCTTGCTCACCGGGGAAAGCGAAGGCGAGGGCAGTGATAACTCGCGTTCGGTGCTCAGCAGCATGGGCGCCAGCACTAACGGCCAGAGCAGCGGCGATGGCGCCAGCACCAGCGGGACCACGGGCGGTAGCGCTTCGACCTCTGGCAATGGTTATGCCCAAGGCAGTAGCGGACAAAGCTCGGCTTCGCCGCAGGACGATCAGAGCACCGCGTTCAGTGCCGGCGGCGTGACCATCCAGGCCGATGCCACCACCAATACCCTGCTGATTTCCGCGCCGGACCCGCTGTACCGCAACCTGCGGGAAGTCATCGACCTGCTCGACCAGCGTCGCGCCCAAGTGGTGATCGAGAGCCTGATCGTTGAGGTCGGCGAGGACGATGCCAGCGAGTTCGGCGTGCAATGGCAGACCGGTAACCTGGGCGGCAGCGGCGTGATCGGCGGCGTCAACCTCGGTGGCACCGGGCTCAACCTCAACGGCAAGACCAGCATCGACGTGTTGCCCCAGGGCTTGAACCTGGGCCTGGTCAACGGCACGGTGGACATTCCCGGCATCGGCAAGATCCTCGACCTCAAGATCCTGGCCCGGGCGTTGAAGAGCAAGGGCGGCACCAACGTGTTGTCGACGCCGAACCTGCTGACCCTGGACAACGAAGCGGCGAGCATTTTCGTCGGCCAGACCATTCCGTTTGTCAGCGGCAGTTACGTCACCGGCGGCGGTGGCACCAGCAACAACCCGTTCCAGACCGTGACCCGTGAAGAGGTGGGTCTGAAGCTCAACGTCCGCCCGCAGATTTCCGAAGGCGGGACGGTCAAGCTCGACATCTATCAAGAGGTCAGCAGCGTCGACAACCGCGCTTCGAGCGCCAGCGGGATTGTCACCAACAAGCGTGCCATCGACACCAGCATCCTGCTGGACGACGGGCAGATCATGGTCCTTGGCGGGTTGTTGCAGGACGGCTACAGCCAGAGCAACGACGCGGTGCCGTGGCTGTCGACCATCCCCGGTATTGGTGCGCTGTTTCGCAACGAGCGGCGGCAGATCACCAAGACCAACCTGATGGTGTTCCTGCGCCCCTACATCATCCGCGACACGGCGGCGGGGCGCGGCATCACCCTCAACCGCTACGACTTCATGCGTCGTGCTCAGGGCCTGCTGCAACCGGAACGCAGCTGGGCGATGCCGGACATGCAAGCCCCGCAACTGCCGGCCTCGGCCAAGGCCATTCCGCAGACCACGCCCGCCGGGCTGCAAACGCCCAGGGCGGTGATCAAGGCGGTTCCGGTTGAAGGAGGCACTCGCTGATGAACACCAGCCCTGTGGGAGCGAGCCTGCTCGCGATGACGGCGACCCGGTCAATATCCATGCAAGCTGACACACTGCTATCGCGAGCAGGCTCGCTCCCACAAGGTGCGGATGCATCTTATGGACCTGAGGTGTCAGCATGAACACCCTCCCATACGCCTGGGCCAAGGCCCAGCGCCTGGTGCTGCGTGAGTCGGATGAAGGCGCGGTGTTGATGGTCTGTCCCTCCACGCCAGGCTGGTCCATCAGTGAAGTGCGCCGCCAGTTCGGCGAGGTGCGGCTGGAGCGGGTGCGTGACGAGGAACTCGACGGGTTGCTCAACAGTGCCTACGCCGACACCGGCAGCGCCGCCGCCGTGGTGGGCGCGGCAGAGAACGAGGTGGACCTCGACCGACTGATGCAGGACATTCCCGAGATCACCGACCTGCTGGACACCCAGGACGGCGCGCCGGTGATCCGCATGATCAACGCCTTGCTGACCCAGGCCGCGCGGGATGAGGCCAGCGACATCCACATCGAGCCTTACGAAAGCCATTCGGTGGTGCGCTACCGCGTTGACGGCACCCTGCGTGACGTGGTTTCGCCACGCAAGGCCCTGCATGGCGCGCTGGTGTCGCGGATCAAGATCATGGCCCAGCTCGACATCGCCGAAAAACGCCTGCCCCAGGACGGCCGCATTGCCCTGCGCGTGGCCGGGCGACCGATCGATATTCGGGTTTCGACGGTGCCCACCGGCCATGGCGAACGGGTGGTGATGCGCCTGCTGGATAAACAGGCCGGGCGCCTGCAACTGGAAACCCTGGGCATGGACCCGGACGTACTGGGCAAACTCGATCACCTGATCCGCCAGCCCCACGGCATCGTGCTGGTCACCGGCCCCACCGGCAGCGGCAAGACCACCAGCCTCTACGCCGCCCTGGCCCGGCTCGACGCCAGCGTACACAACATTCTCACGGTGGAAGATCCGGTGGAATACGACCTGCCGGGCATCAGCCAGATTCAGGTCAACGCCAAGATCGACATGACCTTCGCCCTAGCCCTGCGAGCGATTCTGCGCCAGGACCCGGACATCATCATGATCGGCGAAATCCGCGACCTGGAAACCGCACAAATTGCCGTGCAGGCGTCCCTCACCGGTCACCTGGTGCTGGCGACGCTGCACACCAACGACTCTGTGTCGGCCATCAACCGCCTGATCGACATGGGCGTCGAGCCGTTCCTGCTGGCCTCGTCGATGCTCGGCGTGCTCGCCCAGCGTCTGGTGCGCAGGCTCTGCCCGCAGTGCAAACAAGCTGACCCGGCAACCCCCGGCACCTGGCGCCCGGTGGGCTGCCCGAGCTGTAACCAGACCGGTTACAGCGGTCGCACCGGCATCCATGAATTGTTCTGCATCGACGATGATATCCGCACGCTCATTCACCAAGGGGCAGGGGAGCAGGCACTGCGCGCCGCCGCCCGCCAGGCCGGGATGTTCAGCATGCGCGAGGACGGTGAGCGCTGGGTGCGCAGTGGCGCCACCGCCCCTGAAGAAATCCTGCGCGTGACACGGGACGCCTGATGAATCGCTACCGTTATGAAGCCGCCGACGCCAACGGCAAAATCGAGGTCGGGCATCTGGAAGCCGACAGCCAGAGTGGCGCCTTCAACCTGCTGCGCAGTCGCGGGCTGACGGCGTTGCAGGTGCAGGTCGAGCGCAACACAACGCAAGCCCATGGCGGCGGCCTGTTCAGCGCCAAACTCTCGGACAACGACCTGGCCTGGGCCACCCGGCAACTGGCGAGCCTGCTGGGAGCCAGCCTGCCATTGGAGGCCGCATTGAGCGCCACGGTGGAACAGGCCGAGCGCAAACACATCGCTCAGACCCTCAGCGCAGTGCGCGCCGATGTGCGCAGCGGCATGCGCCTGGCCGAAGCCCTGGCGGCGCGACCCCGGGACTTTCCGGACATCTACCGGGCACTGATCGCCGCCGGTGAAGAGTCCGGCGACCTCGCCCAGGTGATGGAGCGGCTGGCGGACTACATCGAGGAGCGCAACAACCTGCGGGGCAAGATTCTCACGGCGTTCATCTATCCGGGCGTAGTGGGGCTGGTGTCGATCGCCATCGTGATTTTCCTGCTCAGCTACGTGGTGCCGCAGGTGGTCAGCGCGTTCTCCCAGGCCCGTCAGGACCTGCCAGGGTTGACCTTGGCGATGCTGACCGCCAGCGATTTCATCCGCGCCTGGGGCTGGTTGTGTTTTGGCATTCTGGCCGGTGGGTTCTGGGGGTGGCGGCTGTATTTGCGCAACCCGCAAGCGCGGTTGAACTGGCACAGTCGCATCCTGCGCCTGCCGCTGATCGGGCGTTTCGTGCTGGGTCTCAACACCGCGCGTTTTGCCTCGACCCTGGCGATTCTCGGCGGCGCCGGGGTGCCCTTGCTGCGAGCCCTGGAGGCGGCGCGCCAGACCCTGTCCAACGACCGCCTGAGCCTGAGCGTCAGCGATGCCACGGCCAAGGTCCGCGAAGGGGTCAACCTGGCGGCGGCGTTGCGGGTGGAAAAAGTCTTCCCGCCGGTGCTGATCCACCTGATTGCCAGCGGCGAAAAAACCGGCTGCCTGCCGCCAATGCTCGAACGCGCCGCACAAACCCTGTCCCGCGACATCGAACGCCGGGCCATGGGCATGACTGCGCTGTTGGAACCGCTGATGATCGTGATCATGGGCGGCGTGGTGCTGGTGATCGTCATGGCGGTGTTGCTGCCGATTATCGAGATCAATCAGTTGGTTCAATAAGCGCACGCAATCCGTGGTGAACATTGATTTTGTGGCGAGGGGATTTATCCCCGTTGGGCTGCGCAGCAGCCCCAATCAGATTGAATGCAACCAGCCTGACACACCGAGGTGTCTGGTTTGGGGCTGCTTCGCAGCCCAGCGGGGATAAATCCCCTCGCCACAACAGCAGAGACCCGTCAGTTATTTTTGCAGTGCCGCAACACCTCCCGACCCTCGCCAACACCAAACTCGGGTTCCTCGTTCTGTCATCTTCCATCGTCAGACAACCACCCGCCGCCATCTCCACGCCCACCCTGCGCAGCACCGTCACAAAACCCGTCTGAAACCCCAACCCAGAGCCCTCGAACACCCGAGGAAAAACCCCAAAAAACAGCCTCCAGCTCCCGAGGTTTTTTCCTTTATCTGTCACCGGAAACTGCGAGTTTCTAACCCATGGCCTCACCCCATCGCCATCGGCACAGGACCGAGCGCCATGACGGCAAGCACGCGTCACCCAACCTACGTACGAACACGATGAAAGGAGATTCTTCATGTTTAAGCGCAACGTTCTCGCGGTATCCCTGACCCTCGCCGGCCTCTGCGCCGCTCAGGCCGCCATGGCTGATGTCAACGGTGGTGGCGCTACCTTGCCTCAGCCGCTGTACCAGACTTCCGGCGTCCTGACTGCCGGTTTCGCCCCTTACATTGGCGTGGGCAGCGGTGCTGGCAAGGCCGCTTTCCTGAACAACGATTACACCCGTTTCGTGCCTGGTGACACCAGCAAGAACGTGCACTGGGCGGGCAGCGATTCGAAGCTCACCCAGGCTGAGTTGAACGCCTACGTCACCAACCACGGCACCGCCTGGGGCCCATTGATCCAGGTGCCTTCGGTCGCCACTTCGGTTGCCATTCCTTTCAACAAGACCGGCACCGCCAACGTTGACCTCAGCGTCGCTCAGCTGTGCGGCGTATTCGCCGGCACGCTGACTGACTGGAACCAAATCACCGGTTCCGGCCGTTCCGGCCCGATCACTGTGACTTATCGTGCTGAGAGCAGCGGTACTACCGAACTGTTCACCCGCTTTCTGAACGCCAAGTGCCCTACAGCTGTACCCGCTGTGCCCGGCACTTTCGCCATCACCACCAACTTCGCCTCCAGCTATAGCCTTGGCCTGCCAGCCGGCGCCGTAGCCGCCACTGGTAGCCAAGCTGTGATGGATGCGGTGAATGCTGCCCAAGGTCGCATCACCTACATGAGCCCGGATTACGCCGCCACCACCTTGGCCGGCCTGGACGACGCCACCAAGGTCGCTCGCGTTGCCGGTGTTTCCCCAGCCCCGGCCAACGTGTCGGCCGCAATCGCAGCTGTCACCGTGCCTGCTGCCGCCAACCGCGCTAACCCGAACGCCTGGGTACCGGTATTCGCTGCAACCACCAACCCTAGCGATCCAAGCGTTGTGGCTTACCCAACCACCGGCTACCCGATCCTGGGCTTCACTAACGTGATCTTCAGCCAGTGCTACGCCGATGCCACCCAAACCACGCAAGTGCGTGACTTCTTCACTCGCCATTACAACGCCACTGCTGCCAGCAGCAACGACGCGGCTATCACCGCCAACCGTTTCGTGCCGCTGCCAGGCGCCTGGAAGTCCGCGATCCGCGGCAGCTTCCTGACCGCCTCTAACGCTCTGAGCATCGGCAACACCAACGTCTGTAATGGCGTCGGTCGTCCGTTGTAAGCCTACGCTTGAGCGACCCGCAACACCCGATCAGCAACGGCGCAAGCCGTTGCTGATTTTTGCGTAATACCGGCGCCAACACAGCCACATGAAATTTTCATGACAACCGTTCGGTCCCGAGCGGTTGTAACCGCCTATCCCCTATAACCAACGCTGGCAGCCTGACAGCACGGCGTTGTGACCCCTTAGAGCGAACCCGAAAGGATGAGTAGGATGCTGCGCTGCAAACCCCAGACGAACCTGAATGCCCCCCGTCGCGATGGCGAGTTGTCGATGTTGCGGCTCAAGCCGCTGGCCCAGGCCATTGCCCTGCTGATGGTGGCCGGCAATGCCCACGCGGCGACGGCGTTCAGTTCGGCCTGGTTTGCCGCCAAGGGCGCGTCTCAGGCCGGTGGCGCGGGGCGACCTACGACCGCGCAGCCAGGCATGCCGCCACCCCTGGCGCAACAGCAACGGGCCAATGCGCAGTTGCAGCGTTCGCTGACCAACCTCAACAACACCGTGGCCGCCATCGCGGCCCAGCAGGCGGCCCAGGCTGCGGGGCGGCAAGCCGCATTCGGGCAGGTGCAGACCGTGCCCGACGGTTTGGGCGAGGGCGGGCTCAAGGTCGATAACAGCCTGACCCAGGGCTGGCTCAACGCCAAGGGACCGCAGCAGACCCAGGTCGGCGGCAAGACCACGGTGAAGATCGAGCAGACCGCCGACAAGGCGATTCTCAACTGGGAAACCTTCAACGTCGGCCGCAATACCACAGTGGATTTCCAGCAGCAGTCGGACTGGGCCGTGCTCAACCGGGTCAACGACCCTCAAGCGCGACCGAGCCAGATCCAGGGCCAGATCAAGGGCAACGGCACGGTGATGCTGGTCAACCGCAACGGCATCATTTTCAGCGGCAGCAGCCAGGTCAACGTGCGCAACCTGGCGGCGGTGGCGGCCAACGTCAGCGACGAGCAGTTCAGCCAGCGCGGCTTGTACGTCGATGCCACCGGCACCCAGCCGACCTTCACTGACGCCGCCGGCAAGATCGAAGTGCAGCGCGGTGCGCGGATCGAGACCCACCGCGCCGCCACCTCCACCGCCGGGGGCGGCTATGCCTTGCTGCTGGGCTCGGAAGTGGAGAACGCCGGTTCCATCATCACCGCCAAGGGCCAGACCACCCTGGCAGCGGGCGACAGTTTTTATATTCGCCGGGGTCAGGGCACCAGCGGCAACCCGCGTTCCACCACCCGTGGCAACGAGGTCGCGACGTCCCTCAAGCCGGGCAGCAGCGCCGGCACGGTGATCAACAGCGGCCTGATCCAGGCCAGCACCGGCGACATCACCCTTACCGGGCACAATGTGCAGCAGAACGGCGTGGCGGTGGCGAGCAGTTCGGTGGACACCCGCGGCACCGTGCACTTGCTCAACGCCTTCAGCGACAGCACCGGCAGCGTCACCCTGGGGCAGGGCAGTGCCACGGCGGTGCTGCTTGACGCCGGCGGCGGCAGTGCCCTGGACAGCCAATACAATGCCGGGCCCGCCGGCCTGGACGGTACGCCGAACAACCTGATCACCGGTCGGTTCAACAACCTCAGCAGCGTGGTCGACCGCACCGACCAGTCGCGGGTCGAGATCGTCAGTGGCGGCAGCGTCGACTTCCAGAACGGCTCCATCACCCTGGCCACCGGCGGTCAGGTCGCGGTCAGCGCCGCCGGTCGCAGCCTGGTGCGCGATGGTGCGGTGATCGACGTGTCCGGCGCCATCGGCGTCAAGGTGGCGATGGAGTCCAACTCCATCAAGGTCAACGTACAGGGCAACGAACAGCGTGACGCACCGGTCAACCGCGAGGGCGGCAAGTTGACCAACAACGATGTCTGGGTGGACGTGCGTGATTTGATCTACGTGCCGGCGGGCACCAACGGTTATGCCACCGACCGTTGGTACACGGCGGGTGGGCTGCTGGAAGTCGGCGGCTACCTGGGCACACGGGGCCACAGCATGGGTGAATGGGCCGCCCAAGGTGGCACGCTGACGTTCACCGGCAACGACGTGGTGACCCAGCAGGCGGCGCAGTTGAACCTGTCCGGCGGTACCCTGGATGTGCAGAGCGGCTACCTGCGGCAGTCCTGGCTCAGGGGCCCCAATGGGCGCTTGTATGAATTGTCCAAGGCGCCGGGGGACATCCTCTACAGCGGCATCTACAAGGGTTACGAAGACCACAGCCAACGCTGGGGCCAGACCGATTACTACTACAACCCACTGATCGCCCCCCGCGAGCGCTTTGAGGCCGGCTACACCGTTGGCCGCGATGCCGGCAAGCTGGTGGTGTCGACCCGCAACGCGGTGCTGGAAGGCCAGATCGTCGGCGAGGTCTACCAGGGCGAACGCCAGAACCAGGCACCGAACCTCAACCTCGACGGTTACCAGCAATCGCAAAACGCCGTGGCCCGGCGGGCTCAGTTGCTGGTGGGCAGTTACACGCCGATCTACGACAAGGCCAGCGGTGTGATCAACAGTGGCCTGAACCCTACCTTCGATCAGGTCACCGTCGGCGAGGTCAACGACAAGATTGCTGCGGGCCTTGACCTGACCTCGGTGGTCGGCACTGATCGGCAAGGCAAGTTGGTGCTGGACAATGAGCTGCTCAATGGCTTCCAACTCGGCGCGGTCAAGGTGGCAGCGGCGCAAGGCATCAAAGTCGACGGCGCGCTCAACGTGGCCGATGGCGGTGATATCACGCTTTACGCGCCGCAGGTGGAAGTGAACGCCGACCTGACGGCCCGCAGCGGTCGCATTGCCCTGGGTAACGTGCTTAAACAGGTCAGAACCGATAATTTCCAGATGGTAGACGTCGTGCTTTCGCCTGCCACCGGTCAGCGTGCAGCGGTCACGTTGGGCGAAGGCGTGACGTTGAACACCGCTGGGCGGTGGAGCAATTTGCTGCTCGACGGCAACGACCGTGAAGGTCTGCCGTTCATCAATGGCGGTACGGTGTCTGTGCGCAGCAGTGGCGATATCGATGTGCGCCAGGGCAGCCTGATCGACGTCAGCTCCGGTGCTGCGGTCATGGCCGATGGCAAGACCCGCGGTGGCAAGGGCGGTGTCTTGACCCTGACCGCCAGTACCGGCGCGTCGTCCGGTAACGGCGCCTTGAACCTGGACGGTGAACTGCGCGGCACCGGGGTGAGCGGTGGCGGGACCTTGAAGCTGGCGGCCAACAAAGTGCTGATCGGCAACAGTGGCTCGCCACTGGAACCGGGAACGTTGCAACTGGACGGCGACTTTTTCGACAAGGGTTTCTCGGCCTATGACATCACCGGCAACGAAGGCCTGACGGTGGCCGATGGGACCCGGGTCGATGTGACGATGCCGGTGTACCGTTTCGGCGAGCAGGCGTTGACTACCGGCAGCAACGCAGAGCCGGCTGATGCCTTGCAGCGCTGGACGCCGGAGCTGTATCAGGAAGATGCGATCAAAGGTGTTCTCACCCAGCGCCACGGCGCGAGCCTGAGCCTCACTGCCGGTACCGCGAACTCCAGCGCGGCAGACATGGCCAGCACGGTATTGAACATCGGGCGTGGAAGCGTGATCAGCGTCGATCCGGGACAAGGCATCGACTTGCGCAGCATCGGTCAACTGACCGTCAACGGCACCCTCAACGCCTGGGGCGGACGAGTCAGTCTCACCGAACTGAGCGTCAGCAACCCAGTTCGCAACCCGGTCAATGCCCAAGGCCATGGACGCTCCATCTGGTTAGGCGAGCAAGCATTGATCGATGTCTCCAGTCGGGCCGTGACTGCCCAAGACATGCGCGGCCAGACCTATGGCCTGGTGCATGACGGCGGCGAGATTGTCATTGGTGGTCAGATTGATGTCGCGAAAGGATCGGCTTCGGCGCCGGAATTGTTCGTGGTGATGCGCGAGGGGGCACGCCTGCAAGCGGATGGCAGCCAGGCAATGCTGGATGTTCCTGGCCAGGGACGCACATCGGTGACGAGCAACGGTGGCAGTATTTCCCTGGCGTCGGCCAATGGTCTGTACCTGGACGGCGAATTCAGCGCCCGTTCCGGTGGCACGGGGGCCGCAGGGGGCAGTTTGTCGGTGGCGCTGGAGACACCGTATTACCTGAAAAGCGCGGTCAATGACCGGGTCTTGCAGGTGCGTGAACTGGTGCTGGGACAAACCGCCCAGGCGAGCCCGCTAAGCGACACCGCCAAGGCCTCGGCGGATTCGTTGATCTATGGTCATGGGCGTTTGGGTGTGGACCAGGTCCAGGCGGGCGGCTTCGACAGCCTGTCTCTGCTGAGTAACGGCATTATTAGTATCCGTGGCGACGTGTCGTTGTCCCTCGGCCAAAGCCTGAGCCTATATGCGCGTAGCTTCGGGTTGAGCACAGCCGCGCCAGCCGACACCCGTGTTCAACTTAATGCAGCTCATTTGCTGCTGGCGGGGCCGGCGGCCAGTCTACCGAATATGGATTCCTATACCCGACCGCTGATCGAAGGCGACGTATCGCCACTTGCGAACAAGGCGGTGCTTTCCGTCAACGCCGACTTGTTGGATGTACAGGGCAATGTGAGATTCAGCAGCAAAGGCACGCTGAGACAGGCCAATGGCACCACGGTCGAGTTGGAGCGCGCCGGGTTCGACCTGGTCCAGTTAAGCAGCCGTGGTGATTTGCGCTTCCTGGCGGGATTCTCCAGCGAAGGATTGCCTACGGGCTTTAGCACGCAATTAATGACTCCTTCGGACATGATCCTGCAAGCGGCGCAACTGTATCCGGCGACCGGGGTCGGGGCTCGGGTATTGGCGGGGTATAGCTTGAGTGGCACCTCTGCCTACGACCCGGCGCGCAGCTTGGTCATCGGGCGGACTACCCAGGTGACGCCTCAGGTACCTTATTCGGCATTCGGTCACTTACAACTGGGCAGTGCGAATATCGAGCAGGGGGGGGTGGTTCGGGCCCCGCTGGGGTTGATTGAGGTCGGCACCAACGACGGCACTAGCATCACTAGCCAAGTGGACTTGCTGCCGAACAGCCTCACTTCAGTCAGTGGCCTCGGTCTGGTTCTGCCTTACGGCGGTACCGTCGATGGTCAGAGTTATGAGTACGCGGGCAAGAAGGTGGTGCTTCTGGGGCAAGGGGCCATCTCCTATGGCAACGGGGATCTGAATATTGGTGTGATTCTGGGCGGAAAGTCTGTTGCGGCCCAGGAAGGCTCGGTACTCGATCTTTCGGGTGGCGGTGATCTGGTGGGTGCCGGTTTCATTTCCGGCCGTGGCGGCTCCACCGACGCGCGCTTCAACCCGCTGGTGCAAATCGGTGCCAACGGCGGCTTTACTTTACCGGGCCTGGCCAGCAACCCGGTCTACGCCATTGTGCCGGGCAACCAGAGTGCATACGCACCAGTGGCGCCCGAGGGCGGCGCAGTGGACCCCAGGATCGGACAACAAATCACCATTGGCGCCGGTGTACCGGGGCTGGCCGCCGGTACCTATACGCTGATGCCGTCCACCTATGCCTTGCTGCCGGGGGCGTTCCGGGTCGAGGTCAACGGTCTGGCGGGTCAGGGTTCCACGGCGGGTGCGTTGCAGATGCGCAACGGCTCCTGGGCCACCGCCGGGGTGCTGTCGGTGGTCAATACCGGGCAGCGCAACAGTCTGTCCAGCCAGGTCATCCTGACTTCGGGCGATGTGCTGCGTCGCTATTCGCAGTACAACGAAACCAGCTACGCCCAGTTCGCTGTAGCCGATGCCGCACGCCTGGGCGTGCCACGAGCCCTGTTGCCGGTGGACGCCAAGACTTTGAAGTTGAAACTCGCGCCAGGAGCGGGAGATCAGGCGTTCTCCTTTAAAGGCATCGGCAAGTTCGCGCCTCAGAAAGGTGGCTACGGCGGTACCGTCACGGTGGTTGGAGGTAATGGGGCGTTGGAGGTCGTTGCCGATGGGCGCGGGGCCACGGCCGGCTTCGAGGGCGTGACCCTCAATGCCGAAAGCCTGAATGCCTTGAATGCATCGCGTCAGGTTATTGGCGGGCAGTTCTTGACGCTCTATGGTCAGAGCGGAAACTACATCACGCCCTCGAGCAGTGGAGGTAGAACCTCGTCCAGAGTGATCTTGCGTGAAGGCGCTACGTTGGCGGCACCGGAGGTTTTCCTGCTGGCCAGCAGCGAGGTGTCGATGGAACAAGGCGCCGCCATCAATACCATTGGTCGTGGCGCGGCTGCCTACGATGCCCATGACGGTTTTATCTATGACCTCAATGTGAGTGGTCAGAACTTGCTGGCCGCCTCCAACGGCTTGCTCAACGTGTTGGCACCCTCATCGGGCAGCAGCGGCTCCATCAACATCGGCGGCTGCAGCCTGACGCCATGCAGCGGCGTCACCCGAATTCATTCCGAGGGCGGCATCGTCGCCGCCACCGGAGGGAGCCTGGAATTGGACGACAAGGTGCGCTACGGCACCCGTCACCTGACCCTGGCCCTGAGCAATATCAACGTCGGCACCGCCCCGGCATTGAGCGACGCAGCGGCGCGTCAGGTCTTGCCGGCCGGTCTGACCCTGAGCCAGACGGTACTCGATCGCCTGTTGCGCGGGGACACCGAATACGGCGCCCCGGCCCTGGAAACCCTGGAACTGTCGGCGCGTGAGGCGTTGAATTTCTACGGCACTGTCAGTCTCGACACCTATGACCCGGCGAAGGGCAAGTCGCGGTTGGCCAACCTGATGCTCAGCACGCCGGCCATTTATGGCGCAGGCAGCGTCAACGACGTGGCGACCATTCGCACCGCCAACCTGATCTGGAACGGCGCCGTTGGCGCGCCGGGTTCGGTGATTGCCGGTGGGGCCGGCACCGGTGCCGGTCGCCTGGACATCCAGGCTCAGCGCATCGAATTCGGCTATGGCGATTTCGCCCAACCGAGCTCGATCACTACCCTGGACCGTCTTGCACTGGGCTTCGCCAACGTCAACCTTAGCGCCAGCGAACGCCTGACCGCCAACCACAAAGGCAGCCTGGCGGTGTATCAACGCCAGGGCGCCTATGACGCGAAAACGGGCTACGCCTACAGCGGCGGCAACCTGAATATCCTCACCCCGTTGCTGACCGGTGAAGCCGGCTCGGTCAACCGCATCACCGCAGGCGGCGCGGTCAACGTAGCGGGCACAAGCGCCAAGCCGGGCAATGTCTCCGGGCTTGGGGGCGAGTTGTCCATCAAAGGCGCGAGCCTGAACCTTGCCAGCGCGGTGATGCTGCCCAGCGGCAAGCTGACCCTGAGCGCGACGGATGACCTGACCCTGGCCGATGGGGCACTGATCGACGTGGCGGGCCGCACCGTCACCTTCAACGATGTGACACGCTACAGCGCCGGTGGCGAGGTGATCCTGCAAAGCCAGAGCGGCAACATCCGCCAGGCTGCTGGTTCCAGCATCGACCTTTCGGCGCGCAACAACCAGGCTGGCCGGCTCAGTGCGGTGGCCCTGGACGGCGCGGCCGGTGTGGTCGATTTGCAAGGGCGGATTCTCGGCAGCAGCACCGGCGAATATGACGCCGGCGGCACAGCCATGCCGTACCTGGCCGGTGGCGTGGAGATCCAGGCCCAGCGCCTGGGCGGTAGCGGTAACCTCAGCGAGCAGTTCGCGGCCTTGAACCAACGGTTGAATGACGGACAGCTGTTCGGTTCCCGCAGCTTCCAGCTCAAACAGGGCGACCTGGTGATCGGCAACGAACTCAAGGCCTCGTCCATTGACGTGTCCCTGGACAATGGCAGCCTGCTGGTCAACGGCAAGGTCGACGCCAGCGGCGAGCGGGTCGGCAGCATCCGGCTCGCGGCCGGGCGCTCCCTGACCCTGGGCCGCAACGCGGTGCTTGACGCCCACGGTAATCGTCTGCGGGTGGACAGCTACGGCAAGATCATCGATTCGCCGAACCGTGCCATCGTTGACCTGACTTCCCGCAACGGCGTGCTGACCCTGGCCGACGGTGCACGCATCGATCTGCGTCATGGCACCGCAGCGCCTGCCGGGCAGCACGATGGTCGTGCCCGTGGCACGCTGGAACTCAATGCACGGCGTGCCGGCTCGATTCCGACCCAGGGCGACATTGCCATCGATGCACGCGGTAGCCTGGATATCCAGGGCGCCCGGTCCATCGCGGTCAACGGTATGTGGCAGTACAACGACGCAGCCTACGGCAGCGATCCGGCAGCCAGCGGACGCCCTTATCAGGTCATCGACCAGGCGTACCTGGATGGCAAGCACCAGGACAGTATTGCCTTCATCAACGCGGCGCTGGCCAACGGCGATTTGATGCAACGTAAACTCGCCGGTCTGAACAATGCTCGATATGCCGATGCGTTCCACCTGCGGCCCGGTGTGGAGATCGTCAGCGCGACGGCCGACGGTGATCTGGTGGTGCGGGGTGACCTGGACCTGTCCGGTTATCGCTACGCCAGTGTGAATCCGCATACTCGTAAAACCGCCGTGTACGGCTCCGGTGAGTCGGGTGCGCTGACGCTGCGCGCCGGGGGTGACCTGAACATCTATGGCAGCATCACCGACGGATTCGCCCAACCGCCCGCGACCAACGACGACAAGGGCTGGGTGCTGTTGCCGGGCATTGATTTCGCGGCGGGTGATATTGTCGTGCCCGGTACCGGTGTGACCCTGGCGGATGGCACGGCGTTTCCAGCGGGCTCGGTGCTCAACTTCGACGTACCCCTTAAGGGCGCGACCCTGGCGGCGGGAACACGCCTGCCGGTGGCGGCGACGCTTGATCAGCCACTGGTGCTGCCGGCGGGCACGGTGCTGGCTGCGGCGGTGCATGACGCCTCGGGTAATCTGTTGTTCGCCGCTGGCACTTTGTTGGCTTCGACCCAGACCCTGGAGGCGGGCACGGTGCTGGGGGTAGGCAGCCTGCTGGGCAGCGGCGCAACAATACGCAGCCTGATCTGGCCAAAAGGCGTTGCCTTGCCAGGCATTGCGGGCGCGAGCAACGGCTTGACCAATGTGCTGCGTCTCAGCGGGGCCCTGGCGCTGAGTGTGGGTTCGAAAATTCCTTCAGGTACCGACATCAAGTTGCCGGCCGGTGTCGAGTCGGTGCAGTTGCGTCCGGAAGTGGCGGGGAGCAACTGGGCCATTGCGCCGATGCTGGCCGAGGGTTCGCAGTCCTGGTCGTTGCGCCTGGTGGCCGGCGCCGATACGCAGGCGGCGGACAGCCGGGTTGTGCAGCCTGTGTTGGCGGGTGGAGATCTTCATTTGGCTGATAGTCACTACGGCATGTTTGGCAAGGCCGGGGCGGGGGGGCTGGTGTGGACCGAAGAGGGGGCGGAAAATTTCGGAGATCCGAGCCTGGCAGGTAAATTCATTGATTTTGAGAACGTTGCCTATCCAGGGATGTGTGAGGATACCCCGTCGTTTTGCAAGGCCAGTAGCGGCTTTGTCTGGACGGAGGAAGGGGCGGAAAACTTCGGGGTTCCAGACCTCGTGGGTCAACCGATTGATTTCGAAAACCTTGCCTATCCTGGAATGTGTGACGACACCCCGTCGTTTTGCACCGCTGTTGGGCAAACGGAATACAAGGCAGGCAGCCAACGTTGGAGTGTGATCCGCACCGGAGCGGCAGACCTTGAGCTGCTGTCGGCGGGCGATCTGAAAATGGATTCTCTGTACGGCGTCTACACCGCCGGCAGTTCAGCCAGCGAGACTTATGCCAACGACCCGTACAATCAGCCCAAGGCGCTGGGGGCGGCGGGCAAGGTGCTCAATGATGCACTAGGTGAAAACGAGCAGTTCGTGGATGGTGGTAGCAACAGTCTTTATCGTGCCTGGTACCCGGACTTTGGCGGCAACCTGAGCTTGAAGGTTGGCGGCAATCTGACCGGTAATAGCCTGGACGTATCGAGTACGGATAGGGGGCGGCCCAATGGGGGAGACGTTGGTTACGATACGGTCAACGTCGGCAATTGGCTGTGGCGTCAGGGCAATGGCTCAGTCGCAACCGGCACGCAGGCACAACCCACCGCTTGGTGGATCAATTTTGGCAGTTACACCGCCGCGAAGGACGGCAAGGCTGATTTGATGGTCGGGTTTACGGGGTTCGGTACTCTAGGCGGCGGTAACCTGAATGTTCAGGTGGCCGGCGATGCGGGGGTGCTCGATCAAATGGCAGGGAGTGGTCTTGTGCCGATCAGCAACAGCCGCAGCCAAGGACTGGTTCTTGCCGTGGGCAGCACCGGGCGTGTGGGCGCTGATGGCAGTCTGCAATTGACCGGTGGTGGTGATCTTGATCTGCGTGTGGGTGGTGCTTTGAATCCCGAGAGCCTGTTCGTGAACGGGCATCTCAATGGCGCGGTCATCAACCTGCGGGGGCATGCGCAGATCGATAGCGGTGCCATCGGTCGAATCGACCTGCGCTATGGCAACGTTGCTTCGGTACAGTCTCCCGGAGAAACACGCGCTTATGACTCTTTCAGAGCTACGCGAAGCTTGCCAACAGGCGGGCTGACCCTGATGCCGGGCGATGCCACGTTCAATCTGAGCACTTCGGGCGACTTGGTAGTGATGGACGTAGCAGACCCGGGCCGGGCGCCGATGATGAGCGTTTCGCCCTTCAAAAGTGGTGCGACCAACGGATCGGGTGTCAGCTGGTTTACGTTGTGGACCGCCAACACGGCGATCGACTTGTGGTCGTCGGGAGGTAACCTGACGCCTTTCGTTAGCGCGACGGCCACGGATTTAGCCGTGGTCTACCCGTCGATCCTGAGGGCTGTGGCGGCCAATGGCAGTCTTTATTATGGCCAATCCTCGGTATGGGATGGAACCGGCTACAACGGCAACGATCGTCCAGCCCTGCTGCTCGCTCCTGGCATCAACAGTGAGTTGCAATTCATGGCCGGCGATTCCATCTACGGTGGCGATATGTCGGTCAGTCGTTCCGGTGCATCGTCTGCGGCCCTGGCGACACCGTTGCGCCCAGCCTTTGCCGGGCTCGTAAATGGCAGTGTGGTGGTCAGCAATCTCTCCGCTGATGCCAATCGTGTGCCTCCCAGCGCGGATACTTTACCGTTGATTACCTTCGATACCAGCAGCGCCTCCAACGAGTGGGCCGGCAACACGGATCCTGCTCGCTTTTATGCGCTCACAGGCGATTTGCTGGCAGTCGCGAGTGGACGAGCGATGAGGTACACCTCTGAGAACGATGGCCGATTCGGACAGATTTCCTTCGAAGGTATGGGGGCCGTTTGGATGAAGGCCGGACGAGACATTGTAAGCAGCGGTATACCGCTGGGCGGCTCGCTGACCAGCGACTTCTACTTAGGGAACTACACCAGCACCGGCAACCTCTTCATCCACAACAACTCCACCGACATCTCCATCGTCTCGGCCGGGCGCGACATCCTTTACAGCAACTTCAACGTCGCCGGTCCCGGCCTGCTGGAGATCACCGCCGGGCGCAATCTGCGGATGGACGACAAGGTCAGCATCAACAGTATCGGCGCTGTGGTGCCGGGGGATTCGCGCCCTGGCGCAAGCCTGGTGCTGCAAGCCGGCGCGGGACTCAACGGCGCGGATTACCAGCGCTTCGTCAAGGCGTACCTGGACCCGGCCAACCAGGCCCTGACCGGTGTGCCCCTGGCGAACCAGGACGGTAAAGTCGCCAAGACCTACGAGGCGGAACTGGTGGATTGGCTCAAGGAACGCTTTGGCTTCAGCGGCGACACCGAGCAGGCCCGCAGCTACTTCGCGGCGCTACCGGCCGAGCAGCAGCGGGTGTTTGCCCGCGACGTGTACTTCGCCGAGCTCAAGGCCGGTGGTCGTGAGTACAACGAAGTGGGCGGCGTGCGCCAGGGCAGCTACCTGCGCGGGCGGGAGGCTATCGACTTGTTGTTCCCAAGCAAGGATGTGGCGGGTAACGCGATCACCTACAAGGGCGATATCACGATGTTCGGCGGGGCGGGTGTGCACACCGATTTCGGCGGTGGCATCCAGATGCTCACGCCGGGCGGCGGGCAAACGTTCGGCATCGAAGGCAACGCACCACCGTCCACCGCCGGGGTCATTACCCAGGGCGAGGGCGATATCCAGTTGTATGCGCAGAACAGCATTCTACTAGGGCAGAGCCGGATCATGACCACCTTTGGCGGTTCGATTCTCGGCTGGTCGGCCCAGGGCGATATCAACGCCGGTCGCGGTTCGAAGACCACCGTGGTCTACACGCCGCCCAAGCGCTTGTATGACAGCTGGGGCAACGTGACCCTGTCGCCGTCGGTGCCGAGCACCGGCGCCGGTATCGCCACGCTCAACCCGATTGCCGAAGTGGCGCCGGGCGACATTGACCTGATCGCGCCCTTGGGCACCATCGATGCGGGCGAGGCGGGGATCCGGGTGTCGGGCAACGTCAACATCGCGGCATTGACCGTGGTGAACGCGGCCAACATCCAGACCCAGGGCAAATCCTCCGGTGTACCACTGGCGGCCACGGTGAACACCGGGGCCATCACCTCGGCCAGTTCGGCGGCGTCCTCGGCGACACAAGCGGCGGAAGACGTGGCGCGCCAGCAGCAGAACGCGGCGCGACAAAACCAGGCGTCGGTGTTCACCGTGCAGGTGGTGAGCTTCGGCTCCGAGCAACTGGCCCCGTCCCGCGACGGTGCCAGCCGCGACACGCCACGGGCCTACGACCCGGCCAGCCCGGTGCAAGTGCTGGGAGCCGGCCCCCTGGATGAACAGACCCGGCAGCGCTTGACCGAGGAAGAGCGGGGGCGGTTGAGTTTGTAGCGATCGGCTGGCACCGAGGCGCCGGCATCGCGAGCAGGCTCGCTCCCACAGGGTTGCTGGACACCCAGTACCTGTGGCGAGGGAGCTTGCTCCCGCTGGGCTGCGCAGCAGCCCCAAGCCAATCACCGCGGTGTGTCAGATACTCCCCAGCAGCCTTTTTGGGGCCGCTGCGCAGCCCAGCGGGAGCAAGCTCCCTCGCCACGGGAGCCGCGCTCAAGTTCCCATCGACGTCCATCCAAATGAAGCTTTCATGACAAAAGTTCGGTAGCACATCGCCATTCCCGTCAAGCCTGTGTGACGTGTTCGAGGGGACCTGCAAGGTCGTTTGGAACCGGGGCAGGCAGCCGGGAGTGAGGCGATGGGAACTATGGAACGTTATTCGAAAGTGGGCATGCAGGAGCTTGACCAGCGGTTGTCGAAGATCGTCGAGGCGGCGCGCAAGCAGCCGGTCTCGGTGTATCGCTACGGCGCACCGTGGGTCTGGATCGTTTCCCAGGATGACTGGCAGGGCGCACTCAAGGAAGTGTCCAGCTACATCCCGCAAGGCCATTCACTGGTGTTGCTGCGTCCGCAAATCGACGACCTGCTGGACGACCACCGCGACGTGCTGCAAGGCCTCACCGCAAGCGCCGAGATGCTGATCGCACCGCAGACCGTCATGCACATCCTTTTACTGCAACTGCTCTATTCGGTGCCCAGCGAGCAGCAACTCTACGAACAACTCAATTACAACCTGCTGTTCCGTTGGTTCGTCGGCCTGGACCTGAACCAGAAGGTCTGGCGCTTCGACGTTTTGAGCAAAGACCTCGCCACGCTGCTGGGCGATGCGCGGGCGGTGAGGCTCATCCAGAAAATAATCGGTGAAGTGTTCTGCGGTGCCTTGCTGCAAATGCCGGAGTTCTCCTTGAATTTCGCGCTGCTGCACACCTGGCTGGCGCGGCACGCCACGACATCGACTGCAAGCAATTGAGCGGTACTTTGAATTCAGGGGGTGGTGTGGAGCATTTCTTCAAATCGCGGCCAGCGCTGTGGGGCTGGTTGGTGTTGACGGTCGGGGGGCCGTCGGCGTTCGCCGCGCAAGCGCAGCAGGAAGTCGAATCGGCCCCGGCTCGCCTGGTGGACGTGAACGAGTATTTCGTGCGTGGCAACACCGTGCTCGATGCCCGGGCCATCGAGGAGGCGGTGTACCCGTTCCTCGGCCCGCAAAAGGCCTTGAGCGATATCGAAGGTGCCCGGGAGGCGCTGCAGAAGGCCTATCAGGCGCGCGGTTATCAATCGGTGTTCGTCGAGTTGCCGGAGCAGAAAGTCGAAGACGGCATCGTCTACCTGCAGGTCAGCGAGACCAAAGTCGGCCGAGTCCGCGTGGTGGGTGCCAAGCATTATTCGCCCGTGGAGATCCGCGAGGACGTGCCCGCGCTCAAGGAAGGCGAGGTGCCCGATTTCGCCCAGGTCCAGACCGAGTTGGCGCAGTTGAACAAGACCCCGGGGCGCCAGGTCATGCCGTTGGTACGCGAGGGCCAGCGGCCCGGCACCATGGATGTGGACTTGCAGGTCGAGGATCAGAACCCGTGGCAAGCCAGCCTGGGGCTCAATAACGATTACAGCGCCGACACCGAGAAGCTGCGCACAGTCGCCAGCCTGGGCTACAACAACCTTTGGCAATTGGGTCACAGCCTCTCGCTGACCTTCTTCACCGCGCCCCAGGACACCGAAAACGCCAAGGTCTGGTCGGGCTCCTATACCGCACCGCTGGACGAGCACTGGAGTGTCCAGTTCTCCGGTTACCAGTCCGACAGCAACGTGGCGACCATCGGCGGCAGCAACGTCTTGGGCAGGGGCCATTCGTACGGTGTCTCGGCGATCTACACCTTGGCGTCCAGCGCCGCCTGGGCCAATACGTTTTCCATTGGCGTGGATTTCAAAGACTTTGAGGAAGAGCTGAATCTGGGTGGCGCCAGCGACAAAGTACCGCTCAAGTACGCGCCGTTCACCTTCGCCTACAACGGCTTTCGCTACACCGAAAACAGCCAGTTGGGCCTTGGCCTGAGCCTGGTGGCGGGCACCCGCAGCCTGTTGGGCTATGGCAGTTCCGACGAAGACTTCGACTACAAGCGCTACCGCGCCAGCCCCAGTTTTGCGGTGCTCAAGGGTGACGGCAATTACACCTTCACCTTCGCCAACGACTGGCAGACCGCGTCCAAAGCCGCGTTCCAGCTGGCGTCCGGGCCGCTGGTTTCCAACGAACAATTCTCTGCCGGTGGCGCGACATCGGTTCGCGGTTATCTGGCCGCCGAGCGTACCGGGGATGACGGCTACCTGCTGTCCCAGGAGTTGCGTACACCTTCCATTGCCAAGTTCCTCGGCAGTTATGTCCAGGAGTGGCGGTTCTACGCCTTCGCCGAAGGCGCGCAGTTGTACTTGCGCGACGAACTGCCCGATCAGGACGCGGATTACAGCCTGGCCAGTGTCGGCCTCGGCACTCGCGCGAGCCTGAGCAAATGGCTGTCCGGCAGCCTCGATTGGGGCTACCCGCTGCTCGAAGGGCCGAACACCTCGAAACAGGAATCGCGCCTGCATTTCAACCTGCAAGCGACGTTTTGAACCTAGGAGTCATGTCCATGCAACGCTTATTGTTATCCCTGTTTATCTGCCTGGGGCTGGTGCTTCCAGCCACGGCCAATGCTTGGTGGCAGGACGACTGGCACTACCGCAAACAGATTTCCGTGGACACCACGCCCCAAGGCGCGGCGATCAGCCAGGCCCTGGGCCGCACCGCATTGCTGGTACGCCTGCACACCGGCAACTTCACCTTCGACGGTGTCAAGGATGATGGCTCGGACCTGCGTTTTGTCAGTGCCGATGACAAGACCGTGCTCAATCACCAGATCGAAAGCTTCGACCCGTTGATGGGGATGGCCTTGATCTGGGTCGATGTACCGAACGTGGAGGGTGGCCAGCGTCAGGATCTGTGGATGTACTACGGCAACCAGAAGGCGCCGGCCACCGGCAGCGGCCAATTGACCTTCGACCCGGATTACACCGCTCTTTACCACTTCGATGGCACCACCGGTGTACCGCCCCGGGATGCCACGGCGTATGGCAACAATGCCCAGGGCGCCGCTGGCACCAGCATCGATGGCGTGATCGGTCGTGCCTTGCAATTCAACGGCCAGCCGCTGCTGTTGCCGGCCAGCCCTTCATTGCAGCACAGCACCGGCGCGGCGTTCACATTCAGCGCCTGGCTGCGCCAGGATCAGGCCAGCGGTGAGCAAGTGATCCTGGCCCGCCGTGAGGCCGCCGCCAGCCTGTTGGTGGGGGTGAACCAGGGTGTGCCATTCCTGGACATTGACGGTCAGCGTGCCGTCTCGACTCAACCGTTGAACCCCGGCCAATGGCAACACCTGGCGTTGACCGCCTCGGGCGACCGGGTCGTGCTGTACGTCAACGGTCGTGAAACCGCGAGCCTGGCGGTGGCGATGCCGGCGTTCAATTCGCCGATGGCCCTGGGGGCCGATCTTTCTACGGGGCTTGCCTCCGACCCTTCAACTGATCTTCCCACCGGGGCTTTCGTGCCGTTCAGCGGGGCCATGGACGAGGTGCGGCTGTCCAAGGTCGCCCGTGCGGCGCCGTTGCTGTTGGCTGATGCCAATGCCCAGGGCGCCGAATCAAAACTGGTGGCCTACGGGGTCGATGAAGAGCAGTCCGGCTTCGGTTTCGGCAGCCTGGGTTTCCTGCTCAACGCTGTGCCGCTGGACGCCTGGGTGATCATCGCGGTGCTGGTGCTGATGATGTTCCAGTCGTGGGTCATCATGATCCGCAAGAACCGCATGGTCAGCCGCCTCAGTGCCGCCAACGAAGCCTTCCGTGAGCAGTTCGCCACGATCGGCACGCGCCTGGAAATGTTCGCCGACGATCAGGACCTCGCCCAGCGCCTGCAACATTCGTCCCTGTGGCGGTTGTACCTGGTGGCGGTCAAGGAGATCCGCACCCGTCGCGAGCAGGGCGCCGATACCTCGTCGGTGTCGGCCGCCACCATCGAAGCGATCCGCTGCTCCATGGACGGTGTGCGCACCCGGGAAAACCAGCAACTGAGCTCGAAACTCTCGACCCTCTCCAACGCCATCGCCGGCGGGCCGTACATCGGCCTGCTCGGCACGGTGCTGGGGATCATGGTGGTGTTCCTCGGCACGGCCATGGCCGGTGACGTGAACATCAACGCCATTGCCCCGGGCATGGCCGCAGCCTTGCTCGCCACTGCCATGGGCTTGTTCGTCGCGATCCCTGCGTTGTTTGGCTACAACCGGCTGATCACCCGCAACAAGGAAGTCAGCGCCGACATGCGGGTGTTCGTCGACGAGTTCATCACGCGCCTGGCGGAGATGCACGGCGAAGGTCAGTCCGGTGAAGCGGCGCATCGCCGTGACCATCACGTTCAATCGCCCGTACCGGCCTGAGGAGCGCAGTCATGGCTAGCGTAAACGCTTCACACGATGACGACGATGACGCCGCAGTGGACAGCATCAACATCACGCCGTTGGTGGACGTGCTCATGGTGGTGTTGGTGATGTTCATCCTCACCGCTACGGCGCAGGTGTCGGGTATTCAGATCAACCTGCCCAAGGCCAGCGCCTCGGTGTCGTTGTCCGAAGCCAAGACCAAGGCCATTTCGGTGAACGACGGCGGGCAGGTGTTCCTTGATGCCTACCCGGTGACTCTGGGCGAGCTGGAGGAGCGTCTGCGTATCGAAAAAGCCCAGAGCCCGGATTTTCCGGTGATCGTGCGCGGCGACGCCACGGTGCAGTACCAGAAAGTCATCGAAGTGCTGGATCTGTTGCGGCGCCTGGAATTGTCACAGGTCGGTCTCGTGACCGGCAAACCGAGCCAGGGCTGACCATGACCGCCAAACTTCCCATCAACCCGCCCCCGGTGAAGAACGCGCCGCTGCGCCTGTTCAAGTGGGCCGCCGCCCTGGTGCTGGGTGGCGTGGTGGCCTGGCTGCTGTGGCAATGGGCCAACGACATGAGTGGCGTGCGCCGTGAAGCGCCAAAGGTGCCAACCATTATTCCGCTGCCACCGCCGCCCCCGCCGCCGCCGGAAAAACCCAAGGAACCGGAGCCCCAGGTCGAGGAGAAAGTGGTCGAGCCAGAACCGACCCCGGAGCCCGAGGAGATCAAGCCCGAAGAAGAAGCGCCGCCGTCACCGGTGGATGACCTGGAGAACCCCATGCAAATGGACGGTGATGCCCAGGCCGGCAACGACGCGTTCAACATCGGTGCGGGCAAGGGCGGTGGCATGGCCGGGGCTGGAGGCGGGCGCCTGGGTAACGGCACCTACAGCCAGTTCCTGGCGTTCACCTTCCAGCGCTTGCTTCGGGAAAACCCCGAACTGCGCAGCCTGGCCTTCTCACTGCAGGCCGACGTCTGGCTGAGCGCCGTGGGCGAGATCACCCGGGTCGAGCTGGTCAAGTCCAGCGGCAACGGGCAAGTGGATGAACAAGTCATCACCGCCTTGCGCAGCGCTCCCCCTCTGAGTGAGCGGCCACCGGCCTCCCTGACTTTGCCCGTGCGCCTGTCCTTGCAGGGACGGCGTCCGGGTTAACCGAATATTTGAAAGTTTGCCAACAGGAGTTGTGTGCAGATGATTTCCAATGTGAATCGATTGTCTTGGGCAATCGGCCTGGTTGTATTGAGCCTGGCCGGGCACGCGGCCGCCGCCCCGGCGCCGTCGGAAAACGCCACGATCAATCTGATCCGCCTGCTGGTACAGCAGGGCGTGTTGAAGCAGGACCAGGCCGATGGCTTGATCGCCCAGGCCGAACGGGAAGCCGTGCAGGCCCGCCAGGCGGCCACGGCGGTCGTCGCAACACCGGCCGGCGCACCGGGGGATGTGCGGGTGCAATACGTGCCAAACATCGTGCGCGAGCAGATCCGCGATCAGGTCAAGGCTGAAGTGATGGCCACCGCCAAGCAGGAAAACTGGGCTCAACCCAACACCTTTCCGGATTGGGTCTCGCGGATCAGTTTTGATGGCGACATTCGTCTGCGCGATGAGTCACGCTACTACTCGGGTACCAACAGCAACGAAATCGTCGACTTCGCCCGGCTCAATGACCGAGGACCGTACGACGTCAACCCCAACAGCAGCTCCAGTCTGCCGCCGTTGCTCAACACTCGCGAAGACCGGGAAAACCTGTTCCGCCTGCGCGCACGCCTGGGCATGAAGGCGGTGATCGCTCCGCAATGGACCGCCGGCATTCGCATCGGCACCGGCTCGGACAACAACCCGGTGTCCACCACCCAGACCCTGGGCGGCGGTTTCGGCAAGAAGGACATCTGGCTCGACCAGGGTTACCTGACCTGGAAACCCTCGGACGACTTGACCCTGACCGGCGGGCGAATCGCCAATCCGTTTTACTCCACCGACCTGTTGTATTCCGGTGACCTGAATTTTGATGGGGTGGCGGCGATTTTCAACCGCAAGCTCAATCAGGACTGGGGCCTGTTCGGCACCGTCGGTGCGTTCCCGGTGGAGTACACCAACGACACCAGCACCAGCAACGGTTCCGACAAAGAGGAGAGCGACAACAAGTGGTTGTACGGGGCGCAGCTGGGGGCCAATTGGGCGATCAACGACAGCAACCGCGTCAAGGGCGCGCTGGCCTATTACCGCTTCGACGATATCGAAGGCCAGCGCTCCTCGCCGTGCGAGCCGTGGGCCGGTGACCCGGGTTGCGACAGCGATGGTTCGCGCGTGGCGTTCATGCAGAAGGGCAACACGGTGTTCCTGCTACGGGACATCACGCCCAATCCTCTCAACCCGTCCACCACGCCACAGCCGCAGTATGTCGGCCTGGCCTCGGAGTTCAACCTGCTGGACCTGAATCTGCAGTGGGACACCGATCTGCCGCAAGACCTGAAACTGCGCAGCCAGGCCAACTACGTGCATAACCTGGGCTACGACGAAGGCGAGATGCGCAAGCGCTCCGAAGGGCAGTTCGCCAACAACCTGGACGAAAACGGTGAGGTGGAAAGCGGCGCCAACGCCTGGATGCTCCAGTTCACCTTGGGCAACTCACTGGAACTCAAGCGCCAGGGCGACTGGAACCTGTTCGCCGGCTACAAGTACATCCAGCCGGATGCCTTGCCGGACGGTTTCAACGATTCGTCGTTTCACCTGGGTGGCACCAATGCCAAAGGTTACTTCCTGGGCGGCAACTACGGTCTGGCAAGCAACGTCTTCGCCACCGGTCGCTGGCTGAGTTCCGAAGCGGTGTACGGCGCGCCGTATGACATCGATGTCTTGCAGCTTGAAATCAACACGCGCTTCTAAGCGCAGGGAGGCCTCATGAAAAGGCGAGCCATGAACCATTGTCCGGTAGCGTTGCTGGTGCTGGGCCTGCTGTTAAGCGGCACGGCCCGCGGCGAAGGAATGGAAGAACGCCTGCGGGCGCAATTGCGCAGCACCACCGCGCAGTTGCAAACCTTGCAGAGTGAACAGGCCCAGGCCAGCGCCGCCCGGCAGGCGGCGCAAGACCAGGCCCGGCAAGCCCAGGAGCAGATCAAGCAATTGACCGCGCAGTTGAGCAAGGCCCAGGCCCTGAACGAGCAATTGGCCGGGCACGAGCAGAGCCTGCGCAGCCAGGCCCAGGCCCAGGTGGCGGCCAGCAACGACCAGATCGGCAAGTTCAAGAAAGCCTATGACGAATTGCTGGTCCTGGCCCGTGGCAAGGAAGCCGAACGTGCTCGTCTGGAAGCTCAACTGAGTGAGCGTGACACACAAGTGCAGCAATGTTCGGTCAAGAATCAGCAGATGTACGAAGTCGCCAAGACGCTGCTCCACGCCTACGAAACCATTGACGTCACCGACGTCATGAAAATCCGCCAGCCCTTCGCCGCCAAGACCCGGGTGCGTTTCGAAGAGCTGGCCCAGGGCTTTGGCGATGACCTCTACAAGAACCGTTTCGATGCGCCCCAGGCCTCGATCACCCATTGATAGCGCAAGGAAGAGTCGACCATGACTTCATTGATTGAACACGTCAGCCCAACGTCCCTGACCGAGCTGTTGCAAGCCGCCGGGTACCGGGTCAACGAAACGGAACAGAACGGCATCGTGCAACTGCTTAGCGCCAGCCAGGGCATCGGTTATGCGGTGCGCTTCGGCAACCTGTCGGCCGCGCCTGATCAGTATCTGGACTTCACCTTCAGTTGCGCCTTGCGGGTACAGGGTGAGTTGCCGGCCGGTCTGGCCGAGCTATGGAACGCTTCGCGGCGTTTTGCAAGGTTGTCGGTGCAGGGCGAGTTTCTGGTGATGGAAATGGATGTCGTGGTCGCCGCAGGTGTCAGCGCAGATCACTTGCGCAGCAACCTGGAATTGTGGGATCGCCTGTTGCAGGAGTTCATCGTTTATCTGCGCGAGTACAGCCAGAACGCGGCACGGATGCAGCCCCAGGTTGAACCCGCCGAGCAGCCGTTGGAGGAGGCCACCGCATCGTGAAAAAACCGACCTTTGTTATCAGCGCCGCCGCGTTGGGCCTGGTCGCCGTGGCTGTTGTGCTTGGCCTGAGGCCGGGCAGCGATCCGGTAGCGGCGGTGCAGACCGTCACAGTTGCCTCGGCCGATTCGCCGAGTCTGGCCCGCTTGGGCAACCAGCAAGTCAGCCCGCAAGAACTCAAAGTGTTGCTGTCAGCGCTGGCGCCGGAAGTTCGTCAGCAGATGCTCGGTAACCGAGCGGTCCTGGAGGGTTGGATCCGTACGCGGCTGGCGGAAAAAGCCGTGCTGGAACAGGCCGATGCCCAGGGCTGGCGTCAGCGCCCGGAGGTGGAACGCCAGACCCGGGCGGCGGCTGAGCAGATTGTGTTTCGTGATTACTTGCAGTCGGTTAGTCAGGTGCCGGCCGAGTATCCCAGTGAGGAGGAATTGCAGCAGGCTTACGAGGCAGGGAAAGCCAACTGGGCAGTGCCGGCGCTGTACCGGGTCAGCCAGATATTCCTGGCCGCGACCGAGCCGCAAACAATGGAGGCGACGCGCCGCAGAGCTGTCGAGTTGAGCCAGAAAGCCCAGGCGTCGCCGGCAGAGTTCGCCGCCCTGGCGACCCGGTTTTCCCAGGATCGCACCAGTGCCGAGCGCGGTGGCGACAGTGGCCTGCAACCGTTGCAGCAACTGGTGCCGCCAGTGCGTGAGGCTGTGGCGCGTTTGAAACTCGGTGCCGTATCGGACCCGGTGCAGAGCGCGGCGGGCTTCCATGTGATCAAACTCACTGAACAACAGCCGCCCCGGGAAGCAACCCTGGAGGAAGTACGCGAGCGCCTGACCCAGGCCTTGCGTGCCCAGCGCCAGGAACAGATTGCCAAGGCTTACCTGGACGGCATGCTTGACACCGCGACCCTGAGCATTGATGGCGCGCAGTTGAGCAAGGTGCTGGAGGAGGCGCGTTAACCAAGCCCGCACCGAGCTTTTGTGGCGAGGGAGCTTGCTCCCGCTGGCTGCGAAGCGGCCCCAAAAAGCTATATCCAGATTCCCGCTGGAGGACCGCGGCAACCTCATTGGGGCTGCTGCGCAGCCCAGCGGGAGCAAGCTCCCTCGCCACGGGAATTATGCTTGGCTGGAATGTGCATCAACGCTTATCCCGTACAACCGACAGGGAGTCACCTATGTCATTCATCGAGCCCGCAGGACGCCAGGCTGTCACCGAGTATCGCTCACCGTCGCGCATCGCTGAGCCCTGGCTGGTCCAGGCATCCGGCATTTCGCCTCAGGTGGCGCAGTGTTTTCTGGTCAGTGCCCGTTGCGGCTGTTTCATGCAGGCGGCTCGCAGCCTGAACGTCAAAGCGACCTGGCTGCGCAAGCAGTTGGCGCAGCTGGAGGCGACGCTGCAACGCTCGTTGTTCAGTTTCCAGGGCAGCGCCTTGACCCTCAGTCGCGAGGGCCGGCAGCTGCAGGCGCGATTGATTGCACAGGTCCACGAAAGCTCAGTGCCGCACAATGATCAACCACGGGTCCGCCTGGCCGTGGCCGAGTCGATTCTGCACGACATCCTGGGCCGTGACCTGATCTCTTTGCTGCGGCGCAACGCCAGTGTGCGGTTGCAGATCATCACCCTGGACAGTGAGCTGGCGCTGCAAGCCATCAGTGCCGACCTGGTGCTGTGGTTGAGTGATTCGCACGCCTTGGGACCGGGGCCGAGTTTTCCCACGCAATCACCCGAACGACTGGCACGGCTGGACTATGTGCCACACATCGCCAAGCGCTACTCACGCCCGGCTACCCGCCCCGAGTGCCTGGACGACCTGAGCGACTACATGCTTGTGCAATGGCAGCCAGACGGTCAGGTGGACAGCTTCGCGCCGTGGAACGCTCTGATGGAGCAACGCCGCGCGGGCGTGGTGCAGGTGCAATCCTACGCGTTGATGCTGGAAATGATTCGTTGCAGCGCCTGCATCGGTCTGTTGCCTCAGTACATGAGTGGCTTGGACCGTGGCCTGATCGCGTTGCCGAGGGTATTCGAGCACCCGATGCAGCGTCAGTTATGGATGGCCGTGGGCAGTCACGCCCTGGACATGCCGCAAGTGCAGATGCTTGTCGAATTGATTCGGCACACGCTGGATGAGCGCAAAGAGTGGTTTCAAGTCATCCAGAACGATGCCCTATAACCACCGGGGTGTTGTAAAGAACGAGGCCATTTCCGAGCGGGCCAGGGCCGAGCCGAAGTAGGGGCCTTGTACGTGGTCGCAGGCCACGCTGCGCAATTGGCTGAATTGCCGGGCGTTTTCGATGCCTTCGGCGGTGACCATGAGACCTACGCTGCGGCTGAGTCGGATCATCGCCAGCACGCCTTCGCGATCATGTTCCAGGCCCAGCTGCGACAGGATGTTGCGATCAAAGCGTATGCCATCGAACGGTTGGTTCAGTACCTCGCGAAGGGAGGCGATGCTGGTGCCGAACTTGTCGATATTGATGCGCACGCCCAGGTCCTTGAGCGCATGAAGGGTACTGGCGACCGCTTTGTGGTCGATCAGCAGAACCCCTTCGGCCACTTCCAGGGTCAGGCGCTGGGGGACCAGGCCACTTGTCTCAAGGGCCGTTCGCACCTGATTGAGCAAGAAGCTGCTGCTGAACCACTTGGGCGAAACCGCGACGGAAACGTTGACAGCGGTGGGCCAGGTCACTGCTTCTTCGCAGACGTTGATCAACATCCAGGTCCCCAGCTCTTCCAGTTGGCCAGACGCTTCGGCGATCGGGATGAAGTCCGCTCCACCCAGTTCACCTTTCTCGGGATGGTGCCAGAAAGTCTGGGCCTCGAAGCCGTGCAGTTGTTCGGCACACACATCGAAGCGAGGCAAGTAACGCAGCTCCAGTTGTTCGCGTTGCATGGCGTCGCGCAGTTGCTGCTCATAGCGCCGACGATCGCGAGCCATGTTGCCCATGGCCTCCTCATAGACCCGCCAGGTGTTGCGGCCCGCCGTCTTGGCTGCATACAAAGCGATGTCCGCGTGACGCAACAATTCAGTGGCGCGCTCGTCACCGGGTTGCGACCAGGCCACACCGATGCTCACGCCCAGGTACAAGGTGTTGCCGTCGAGGTGCATGGGGCGCTGCATGCAATCGATCAGGCGCTCACAGAGTTGTTCCAGGTCCCGGGGACTGCCGGGATCGGGCATGACGATGACAAACTCATCACCGCCCAGACGGGCCACCAGGTCGGAACTGCGCACGTTCTGCTGAAGGATATGGGCCACTTCCCGCAGCACTTTGTCGCCTACGGCATGCCCCAGGGAATCGTTGACCGGCTTGAACCGGTCCATGTCCAGGTTCAGCACCGCCAGCGGTGCCCCGTCGGCCGGGTCCAGGTGTTCGCTGAGGCAATCGAACAACCGGTTTCGATTGGCCAGCCCGGTCAGCGGGTCGTGCAGCGAGAGGTGCTTGATCTGGGCCAGCGCCCGCAGCTCCTCGGTAATGTCGGTGGCGGTGCCCCGAAAGCCCAAGGTGCCGGCTTCGATGGCGCGGACCGAAAGTTTGCACGTGCGGATACGCTGATTGCGCGCGGTGTACTCGCATAACAACGGTGCCGACGAATCGCTGTTGGCCCCGCCGAGCAGCCATTGGGCAATCGAAATCGAGCCACCGTGGGGATGGAGCAACCGATGCAGGGGCTTGCCCAGCCATTGTGTGGGGTTGAAGCCGGTCACTTGTTCAAAACGTTCCGACAGGTAGGTCAGCGTCCCGGTCGAATCCACTTCCCATAACCAGTCGGAGGACACTTCGGCAATATCCCGAAAACGTTCTTCGCTACGTTCCAGTGCCTTGCGGTGGGCCAACAGGCTGGCGTATTGACGTTCCTGGGCGCGAAGCATGACCAGGGCATGGCGCAGCACCGCCAGCGCGAGGATGGCCAACACCAGCAGCGCCAGGACCAGCAAGGGCAGCAGGGCCTTGCGCAGGTCGTTGCCGGGGGTCTCCGGACGCCACGCCAAAGCCTCGCCGGTCTGGCCGTCAAGGGATATCCGGGCCGTGCCCATCTGCTCCGGCGCATGGGTGATGTGGGCATCTGGCAGGGCAAAGTCTCGCGCCAGGTTTTGCAAAGAGGCGGCATCAAGGACTTTCACGAACAGCAGCAAACTGGGCGGCCCCGGGATTTCGGGCACGCTGTCGTCGGTGCCGACGGTGATGGCCGAGGCGGCGACGAACGCAGGTGCGCCGTCGTGATGCAGCAGCTCGACGATGACTTCATCGCGGTTCTGCGGGTCGCTGGCTTTCTTCGCCAGCCCTTGCAGGTCACCGGCCAGCCACGTGTCGGCGTCGACCTCACTCATATCGCCATTGATCACCGAATAGACGGTTTTGCCGGTCGGGGAAATGACAAACACCGCCTGGTAGCCGTAGAGCCCGAAAACGCTGCTGCCGACGTTTTCCTGGTCATAGGCCCAGTCTTTGTCCATTTCGACATGCAGATGCCGGTAGGCGTCGCTCCACTTGGAATAGTCACTCAGGTCCCGCCCGATGCCGGCGCGGATACCGTCGATGGCGCGCTGGGCGAAAAACAGGCTCTGTTCACGGGCGCGCCTATCCTGGGCCCCGGTAATGCTGAGCAACAGTGCGATAGCCAGTGCTGACATGACGAACAGCAAAAGCATGATGGCCGGGAAGGTGCGACGGGTGAAGCTCTGGCTGGGCAGGCCTGGGGGCGAAACAGTGGAGTCGTTGCCAGCATCTTCAGTCATAAACAAGCCATCAGCTAAACGCGAAATATCCCGCACGTCCCTGTATCGGCTGTCGGCTCAATTAACTTAACCGTTCCGACAGTTGACACGGCGCAGAGGCGCTTGGCTATTGGCCTTCAGGCAAAACGGTCGTCGCAGAGGCCTGGCTCATTCCTTGTCCTGGCGATTCCCCGGCAGCTGTTTGGCGATCCGCACAACGATGCCGCGCTCGTTCGGATCGACCGGCCACGCGCGCATGGGCGTGTATCCCAGTGTGTAGCAGGGCGGCCTGGATACATTTGCTTGTTTTCACCTCGGCTGGCGACACAGCCCGGATACACATCGACGGTTAACTACGCCTGCCAGCCGACACCGATCCCCGGTGCCGGTGACTGGCGTATCTGAACTTTCGAGGAACACCCCCATGCTCAACTTCTCCAGCAGTTCGTCTCTTGCACTCGGTCTGGCCCTGGTCGGCGGCCTTGGCCTTTCCACCGCAGCCTCGGCCCTGACCATGAACGATCTGGCCCAGGGCTACACCCTGGCGGCGGCCGATACGGTGAAGAAACCCGCTGAGGGCAAGTGCGGCGAAGATAAATTCGCCAAGACCGATACCAACCACGACGGCAAGGTTTCACGCGAGGAGTTCATTGCGGCGGCGCCGGAGCGCGCGGCTGAATACGACAAGATCGACGCCAACCATGATGGCGGCATCTCGTTGCCTGAGGCCGAGAAATACCTGGCGGGCCAGGCCAAGAGCGCCGAAGGCAAATGCGGCGAGGGCAAGTGCGGGGCGGCTATCGAGTCCTGACTTTCACCGGTGGGAAGTCTGACGGGGCAGGCGCCAGTGATGCCCTGTCGAGCGAACAACTGTGGCCAGGGAGCCGCTCCCTGGCCACAGGGTTTGGTTTTTACAGACTGATTGGCAATCGCCCTTCATGGCTTCCCATCTCTTACCCCAAGGAGATGTGCCATGCCTCAACATTCAGGCCTGAAAGGCCCCGCCGTACAGGTCACCCCCTCAATTACCAAACCCTCAGTAGGCCTGGGTCTGCGCCGCGCCTTGCTCGATGAACTGCGCAAGGCGCCCGCCGGGGATTTCGACTTTCTCGAAGTGGCCCCGGAGAACTGGATCGGCATTGGCGGCGCTCACGGCGCCGCTTTGCATGGGCTGGCCGAACGCTATCCGTTGTCGTGTCATGGCCTGTCGCTGTCTTTGGGCGGACCGGCGCCGCTGGACCTGGCGTTTCTGGCGCAGGTGCGCGACTTCCTGGAGCGCTTCAATGTACCGATGTACAGCGAGCATCTGAGTTACTGCGGCGATGAAGGGCACTTGTATGACTTGCTGCCGTTGCCCTTTACCGAGGAGGCGGTGCATCACGTAGCGGCACGGATTCGGCAGGCCCAGGACGTACTGGGGCGCCGCCTGGCCGTGGAGAACGTTTCCTATTACGCCGCCCCGCAACAAGACATGACGGAGCTGGAATTCACCCTCGCGGTATTGCACGAAGCCGATTGCGACCTGCTGCTGGACGTCAACAATGTCTACGTCAACTCGGTCAATCATGGCTTCGATCCCCAGGCATTCCTGGCTGGCCTTGCGCCTGAACGGGTGGTGGGCATGCACGTGGCCGGGCACTACGACGAGTCCGATACCTTGAAAATCGACAGTCATGGCGCGCCGGTCAAACCGCTGGTCTGGGCTTTGCTGGCTCAGGCCTACGCGCGTTTCGGCGTCCAGCCGACCTTGCTCGAGCGGGACTTCAATTTCCCGCCCTACGCCGTGCTGGCCGCCGAACTGCAGACTATTCGCCGATTGCAGGATCAGGCCGAGCCGGGGCAGGCGGTGGCCCATGGCTGAAATCATGCAGACACTGCAGCAACAGCAACAGGCGTTGACCCGCTACCTGCGCGATCCTGATCACTGCCCGATTCCGCCGGGCATGGACGTGGCTCGGGCGCAGGTGTATCGGGACCTGATTTTCGAAAACATGCGTGCGTTGCTCAGCGGCACATTCCCGGTACTGGTGAGCGTGCTGGGGCAGGAGGCGTGGCGGGCCTGCGTACGCCGTTTCTTGCGTGAGCATCGTTGCGTAGCCCCCCGGTTCGCAGACATTGCCGGGGAGTTCGTGGGCTATCTCGCGGCCCGGCAGTCGCCTGACGAGCCGGCGTTCGTGGCCGAGCTGGCTCACTACGAGTGGGTCGAAATGGCACTGCTGCAAGCGCAAGCCGAGTCGCTGCCGGCCAGTGACGAGGCAGCATTGCTCGATCAGCCTTTGCGTGTTTCACCTTTGGCCTGGCCGCTGGCGTACCTCTGGCCGGTGCATCGCTTGGCGCCGGGCTACCAGCCCACGACGCCACCGCCGCAACCGACGCTGCTGCTGGTGCGGCGAACGCCTGGGTTTGCGGTGCGCTTTTCCGAGCTCAGTCCGTTGGCCTGGCGGCTGTTGCAGCGTATCGAGCAGTTTCCCGGGTTGGCTGGGCGCGACCAGTTGTTTGCGCTGGCGCGGGAGGCGGGGGTGGATTCAAACGAATTCATGGACAACGCGGTGATGTTGTTGCGCCAGATGCACAGGGAAGGGGTGGTCGGCGTGCAAGCGCAATCCGGCGGTTAAGCGCAGAACCTCCTTGTGGGAGCGAGCCTGCTCGCGATAGCGGTATTCCAGCCAACTTCGATGTGACTGGTCCACCGCCATCGCGAGCAGGCTCGCTCCCACAGGGATATGTATCAGGCGATGTTATCGGCGGTATCCCCGAGTGAGCAGCGCATCGACACTGAACTTCCCTGCCCCCTGCAACAGCAGCGGCAACAACGCCACCAGATAGATCAACGGCAGTTTGAAGTTGCCGTGGCCTTTGTTGGTGATGGCGTACCCCTGGGCCAGTTCACTCAAGGTTGACCAATCCGCCGGCCAGTGCACGGCGGCGGTGGCGACGACCGTGACGACCATCAACACCAGCGCCGAAAGGCGAGTGCCCAGGCCCATCAGCAGGGCGAGGGCGCAGAGCAGTTCGGCCCACATCGACAGTTCCCAGTTCCAACTGGCCGGCAAGTGGTTGAAGGGGAAGGGGAACGCGGCCTGGATTTGGGCAAACCAGTTGTCGCCCTGCCATTTCTCCCAACCGGATTCGAAAAACTCCCAGGCCAGGAACAGGCGCAGGCCCAATGGCCCGAGCCACGTTCCGGTCTGATCGAGTGTTGTGCGCAGGCCTTTCAAAACATCTGCAGACATGATCGATCTCCCAGGGGCTCAATTCGAGTGGTCAGTGGCAACCAGAGGGGCGGCTGCGCGGCCCGACGGCGATGAACTCCTTCGGCGCGCGTTGGCTTGGGCGAGCTTGCCCACCAGACGAATCGCGATGGCTGCGCAGGTCAGGCCGAAGGGCAGCACGTACCAGGCACTCATGGGAATGCGCTTGAAGTTGGAGTAGGCAAAGATCGCCACCAGCACCCACATGCCGCTGACGTGCAAGCGTTTCCAGGCTTTGCCGCCAATCAGACGCGCGGTGCTTTTGAAGGAGGTCAGGGCCAGCAGCAGGATGAATACGTATCCGACGGAGCCGGGGATATTGCCAACGGTGGTGCGACCCGGCCAGAACTCGGGGTTGAGCTGCCCATAGCTGTAGATCAGCACGGCGTGCACCAGATGGGAAAACGCGAAGGCCAAACCGATGAAACGTCGCTCGCGGACCAGGGACCGGCTCAGGGGCGATGGCACCAGCACGGCAAACGCCGAGGCGGTAAAGGCCAGCAGAAACAAGGCGAAGGATGAGCGGGCTGTGGCGCGGATGGCGCTGCGCACGCCCTCGGTCAGGTCCGGGTGGAGCGCCAGGGTCAGTGCGGTCATCAACAGCACCAGGGCGGCAAGCAGGCTGAACAGCGACCAGCCCTGGAAACGAAACGTGGAAGCAGGCATGAGAAGGCTCCTTGGGTGTGGGGCCCGGTCGTGAATAGCGACCGGGAACACAAGGGAGTTTTTCAAACGGGTGTAAGTGGGGTGTGTCTGGAATTCGGGCGTTTGCAAGCCTGTGTAACCGTGCCTGTGGCGGACACATTGGCATACAAAGCCCGAGTACATTAAAGCCTGGGGCTGACCTTTGTGGGAGCGAGCCTGCTCGCGATAGCAGTGGTGCAGCTTGCAGAGATGTTGGCTATACCGACGCCATCGCGAGCAGGCTCGCTCCCACAGGTGGATCGGGGTTAAATTTCCCGGCTGAGCCGCAACTCGGCACACAACCCGCCGCCGTCACGATTGCTCAAGGTCAGCGAACCGCCCATGGCGATCGCCAGTTGCTGGGCGATGGCCAGCCCTAACCCGGTACCACCGGTTTCCCGGTTGCGCGAGCTTTCCACCCGGTAGAACGGTTTGAGCACCTCGGCCAGCTCCTGCTCATTGATGCCGGGGCCACGGTCCAGCACTTGAATCGCCAGTTGTCCGCTGTCAGTGCGCTGCACCTGGATCTGCGCCGCGCCGCCGAACTTCAAGGCGTTGTCCACCAGGTTGACCAGCACCCGGCGCAGGGCATGGGGCCGGGTGTCGATGACCGCGGCGTTTTTCCCGGATAGTTGCACGTCCTGGCCGATGTCCTGATAGTCGAACACCAGGCTGTCGAGAAACGCATCCAGGTTGATGCGACAGCTGGCTTCGGTGGCGCCATGGATGCTGCGGGCATAGGCCACACCTTCGCGCACCAAGTGCTCCATTTCGCTCAGGTCGCTACACAGCTTGTCCTTTTCGATGCCGTCGTCCATGAACTCGGCGCGCAGCTTCATGCGCGTGATGGGGGTTTGCAAGTCATGGGAAATCGCCGCCAGCAACTGCATGCGCTCCTTGAGGTAGGCGGCGATACGGTCCTGCATGGCATTGAACGCCTTGGCGGCATGCACCACTTCGGTCGGGCCTTTTTCGTCGAGGCGGACGCTGTGGGCATTCGGGTCCAGGGTTTCCACCGCCTGGGCCAGTCGGGTCAGCGGGCCGACGGCGATGCGCACGGCCAGCCAGGTGCAGCCGATCAACAGCGCCAGTTGCCCCAGCAACACCACCGGGAGCCAGGGGGAGAGGGGCATCATCGCCGGGCGCACGTCGATGGTCAGCGGGCTGCCGTCGGCCAGGCGCAGGTGCGCCTGGTAATGCTGCTTCGGTCCGGGAATGTCGGTGAACGTCAGGGCGTAGGCTTGGCCGATGGCCTCCTGGATTGAAGTCACCGACACCGGGGCGTTGTCAGGAAGCATTCGCTGGCCTGGCTGACCTTCATCGAGCAGGTAGCCATAGTTGCGTCGGGCGAGTTTCGGCAGCCAGGCCTGGCGCTCGGCAGCCGGCAGGCGGTCGAGAATGGCGACCGAGGTCGAGACGTCGGTTTCCAGGTTGCCGAGCATGGTGGTCTTGGCACTCTGGTAGCGTTCGTAATACTGGGCGCCGAACGACAGGCCCTGGGCCAGGATCAGGCCGATCAGGAAGATCAGCGACAGGCGCGAGGCGAGGGTGCGCGGCCAGCGCAGCGGCAGGGTCATACCGACGCCTCAAGGATCTCCACCGGCAACGAGAACACATAGCCTTCGCTGCGCACGGTCTTGATGTAGGCCGGCTCCCGGGCATCATCCAGCAACCGTTGACGCAGCCGGCTGACCAGCAGATCGATGGAGCGATCGAACAGATCGGCGTCCCGGCCCTGGGTCAGGTTCAGCAACTGATCGCGATTGAGCACCCGCTGCGGGTGGTCGAGGAACACCCGCAACAGGCGATATTCGGCGCCGCTCAAGGCGACCATGGTGCCGTCAGTGTCCAGCAGGTGCCGTGCAGTGGTGTCCAGGCGCCAGCGGCCGAACGCCAGCAGGCGACCGCTTTCGGTGACCACCAGGTTGGGCGGCAGCATGCGGGTACGCCGTAGCACGGCGTTGATCCGCGCCAGCAACTCCCGGGCGGCGAAGGGTTTGACCAGGTAATCGTCGGCGCCCATTTCCAGGCCGATGATGCGGTCGGTTTCATCGTTGCGGGCGGTGAGCATCAGCACCGGTGTGGCCTTGTGTTTGCCGGCGCGCAGTTCCCGGCACAGCACCAGGCCATCATCGCCCGGCATCATGATGTCCAGCACGATCAGGTCCACCGGAGTCGTTTCGAGAAAGGCACGCATCTGCCGGCCATCGGCAACCACGGTGGTACGCAGGCCGTTCTTTTTCAGGTAGTTGCCCACCAGCTCTCTGATTTCGCGATCGTCATCCACGATCAACACATGATCGACGTGATCCATGGTGTTCTGCCCCTTGGCGTTTCGTTGTGATCAGTCTACAGGCGCCGGCCAGCCCGGCTCGCGGCGGTTTGTATTGCAGTGTATCTGGCGCGCGGCGGATACACAGGGATTCAAAAAGCCGCGTTGCCCGATACAGACGCGATACCTCACGGGCATTCAATGGCATCCATCGAGGCGGCACAACACGCCCCGGCCGAAAAACACACCCATTGAATGCATCGAGGATACCGCCATGAACACCAAAGCCGTCTACGCCGCCTGCCTTTTCGCCGCGCTGAACATCTGCACCTTGTCGGCCCGGGCCGAGAGTCATGTCCAGGCTCAGACCTACGCCTATGGCACCCACCTGGATATCCAGAAGGTCCTGTCCCTCAGCGAGGATCCGACCCCGGCCTGCGGCGTGGTGAATGCCCGCATGACCTACCTCGACTCAGCGGGCCACAAGCAGGCGCTGGACTATCGCAAGCTGGCTGACAACTGCAGCAACCAGAACTGACTCGCCGTGGCAGCCAACCTGTGGCAGTAAATCTGTGGGAGCAAAGCTTGCTCGCGATGCAGGCGCCTCGATTCCTGGCAATACCGCGTCATCGTTTATCGCGAGCAAGCTTTGCTCCCACAGAGGCGCCGCCCGATTTGGTGTGTTCAGTCTATCTACCTACCGTTGAGGTGTTGCCATGCTTTTGATCGCTTTTCTGGGCGGGATCCTGACGATCCTCAGTCCCTGCATCCTTCCGGTGGTGCCGTTTCTGTTTGCCCGGGCCAATCGCTCGCGGGGCTCGGTACTGCTGACGCTGGCCGGCATGGTGCTGACGTTTGACCTGGTTTCGAGTCTGGCGGTGGTCAGCAGCGAGTGGGTGGTGCGAGCCAGCAGCGTTGGCCGGCAAATCGCTCTGTGGGTGATGGTGCTGTTCGCCTTGTCGCTGATGTTCAGCCGGGTCGGTATATGGCTGGCGCGGCCGCTGGTGAGCCTGGGCAACCGTATCGATAACGGTGCCGGACGGATGGCCGGGCCTGTGGGCTCGGTGCTGATCGGGGTCGCCACCGGGCTGCTCTGGGCGCCGTGTGCCGGGCCGATACTCGGGGTGATTCTGACCGGGGCCATGCTGCAAGGCGCGAGTGCTGAAACCAGTCTGCTGCTGCTCGCTTACGGGCTGGGCAGTGCCTTGTCGCTGGGTGTGCTGATCCTGGCCGGGCGCGGATTGGCCGACCGCCTCAAGCTGTCATTGCCGATCACCACCTGGCTGCGCCGGGGTACCGGTGTCGTGGTATTGCTGGCAGCCGTGGCGATTGGCACGGGTGCCGATGATCGCCTGTTGGCCAGTACCTCCTCCCAAGGGGCTGCGACCCTGGAGCAGGGGGTACTGAAGAATGTGCCCAAGGCCATCGATTACCTGGTCGAAAAGGCGAGCGCGGCCCCCCTGGAATCGCTTCAGCCTCAGGGCGAGATGCCATCCCTGGAGGGCGCCGTGCAATGGTTGAACTCGCCACCCTTGAGCAGCGAGTCACTGCGGGGCAAGGTGGTGCTGGTGGATTTCTGGACTTATGACTGCATCAACTGCCAGCGCACGCTGCCCTATGTGAACGATTGGGCGCGCAAGTACGAGAAGGAGGGGCTGGTGGTGATCGGCGTGCACACACCTGAGTACGGCTACGAGAAAATCATCGACAACGTGCGCGAGCAGGTTCGCAAGCTGGGGATCAACTACCCGGTGGCCATCGATAACCAATATGCAATCTGGCGCGCTTTCAACAATCAGTACTGGCCAGCCCACTACTTCATCGATGCCAAGGGTCAGGTGCGCTACAGCCACTTTGGCGAAGGGCGGTATGCCGAGCAGGAACGGGTGATTGAGCAATTGTTGGAGGAAGCCAAGGCCAGCCAGTAACCCGTGGCGAGGGAGCTTGCTTGAGGCGAAGGGATCTGTGGGAGCAAGGCTTGCCCGCGATAGCCGCACCGCGGTCGAACAATTGAACCGCGTTATCGTTCATCGCGGGCAAGCCTTGCTCCCACAGATGAATCCCTCCCTACTAGGAATTGCGTAGCCGTGCTGGCCCCTTGCTCTTTCCAAGGTTGTCAAACTTCTTTTATTTCAGAAAGTTGGGCGACAAACCTATGCGGATTTCTATGTGGGTCGTGGTGACGTGTCTCTTGGTCGCCGTTTCGCTTGAGGCTCAGGCAAAGGCCCTGACGAAAAACCAGCAGTCGGTGTGCCGTTGGGGTTCGGACATTGCCGCCGGCGCCCAGGCGTCGAAGCTTTCCGGGATCACCTTGTACGGCGCGCGTAAAAGGTTGCAGGTGCGCAAGTTTCCCCGGCCGTGGATGCGCATGACCGCCCTGGGCATCACCGAACAGACCTATAACAGCGCTTCACGTCTCAAGCCCGCGGCCATCAAGCAGACCTACTACGAACAGTGCGTGCGGCATGCGCTGGCGCGAAGATAAGCGTTGGTTCACGCCGGGCTTCTGCCGGGCATTTCGATGCCATGCAGGTGAACCCTTCGATACAGGGTCGCTCGGGAAATGCCCAGCGCCCGTGCAGCGGCGGTGGGCTTCCAGCGATGCCGCACCAGCGCATCGAGCAGCATCTGACGCTCCGGGCTGGCGCTGGGTTGTGGTGCGTCCACAGGCGCTTGTGTGCAGTGCAATGACTCGGGCAGGTGACTGAGCTGGATCACACTCGCCTCGCTCACCGCGCAGGCGTAGCGCAGCACATGACGCAACTGACGGATATTGCCCGGCCAGTGATAACCAAGCAGGCATTCCAGGGCTGCGCCGCTCAATTGCGCCATCCCCCCGCACTGCGCCGATTCCTCCTCAAGGATGCGGTTGATCAACGCCAGCCGATCACTGCGCTCACGCAGCGGCGGCAGTTGGAAGCGGGCGCCGCCGAGGCGAAAGTACAGATCCTCGCGAAACCCGCCGGCGGCAACCAATGTTTCCAGGTCGCGGTGGGTGGCGCAGATCACCTGAATGTCCACGGCCCTGCGCCGTGACGCTCCCAGTGGCGCCACTTCACCTTCGGCCAATACTCTTAGCAGGCGCGTTTGCAAAGCCAGCGGCATGTCACCGATTTCATCCAGAAACAGTGTGCCGCCATCGGCTTGTTGCAGCAGGCCCTGCATACCTTTGGCCGAGGCCCCGGTGAAGGCCCCGGCAACGTAGCCGAACAACTCGCTTTCGATCAGGCTTTCGGGAATCGCCGCGCAGTTCAATGCCACGAACGGCCGGTCACGACGCTGGCTGGCCTGATGCAGTTGGCGGGCAAATACCTCCTTGCCGGAGCCGGTTTCGCCCTGGATCAGCACCGGCAAGTTGCGATCCTTGACCCGTACCGCCAGACGCAGGCTGTCGGCCAATCGAGGATCCAGCTCCACCGGGGCCATGGCAACCCGGGGGCGCGGATTGGCCCGCTGTCGCGGCGCACTCAGACGACCATGCAAAGGCGACTCGATGCCGGGGCTGGACAGCGGATACAGACGCTCGTCGCGGGCACGGTGCAGCAGTTGCTGGTCGAACACCTGGCTGATGTGCTGCGGCAGTTGGCCGTAGTGTTGCAGCAGGTACTGGCGGGCTGCGGGGTTCAGGGCTTGCAGGCAACCGTCGTCGTCCCAGGCGAACAGCAAGTCCGGCTGGCTGTCGACGTAGCCGGCGTTGCGATGGGCCCGCAGCACCCAGTAGCCCTGGGCGCTGCTCATGAAAAACGCCTGTTCGATTTCCCGAGCGCTCTGGACCACCATCTGCCGGATCAGGTGCTGTGAGCGTCGATCATCCGGTGAACGCACCGCCGAGACATCCAGAACCCCGAGCAACTGCCCTTGCGGGTCGAAAACCGGCGCGGCGGAGCAGGTCAGGCCGATGAACGCCGCCCGGAAATGATCGCGCTTGTGCACCGTCACCGGGGCTTTGGCCGTGAGCACCGCCGCCACGCCGCAGGTGCCTTCTTCCCCCTCCGACCAGCAGGTGCCCAAGTACAGCCCGGCCTTGCGGCAGTCATTGCGAATGGTGGTTTCCACCCGGTAATCGATGGTCTGGCCCTGGGCATCGGTGAGCAGCACGCAGTAGTCGGCATCCCGCACCCGACCATGCAGCCGGGCGACTTCTTCGCTGGCGATATTAAGGAACAGTTCCGAGCGCTCGCGGCATTGCTTGAGCACGTCCTGGGACAGGATGCGCGGGCCCTGCAGCGAACCGGGGTCCAGATGATGTTGCTCCATGGAGCGACGCCAGGAGTCGAGGATCAGGTCCGGGACGGGCAGCTGTGGCAGTTGCGCCGCGTTTTTCAGTACGCGGCTGACGCAATCCACATGCGCCCGGGAGTGAGCGGAAAGCATACGGGCCTCCGTTTCAGCTTCTTATCGTTGTGCGCTCATTAAGCGCCGTTCGTTGTGCGCAGACAAGCTCGGGGAGCCGCACCGGCAAGTGTGAGACGCCACGTCTCACGGTCTCGCCAGAACCTCGTGCAGGCTGACATGTCGCGTCTCACAGCGCGTGGGTGGATTCCCTCGGAGGAGGCGCTGCGAGGGCTCTGTTCCGGGCCTTTCGCCGGTTCTATCGGTATCTGGCACCGCCCTTGCTCTAGCGTCTGCAACCGACCCGTTCGGACTGCCAATAATAAAAAACGAGGTGTCCCATGTCTCTGCACCGAGGGTTTTGCTGCCCAGGTCGTCCATCTACTCAACTGCCGGTGGCGCCATGAGTCGCCGTCCACTGACCGTGGGCATCATTGCCAACCCGGCGTCGGGGCGCGATGTGCGACGCCTGACCGCCAACGCCGGGTTGTTTTCCAGCACCGACAAGGTTTCGGTGATCCAGCGGCTGCTGGCCGCCTTTGGTGCCACCGGTATCGAGCAGGTCCTGATGCCGACCGACATGACCGGCATTGCCGCCGCGGTGCTGAGGAACAGCCACAGCCGCCAGGCGCGCAGCAGCCATTGGCCGGCCCTGGAATTTCTCGACCTGACGCTGCGCCAGACCGTCGAAGATACGCGTCAGGCCGCCCGCCTGATGGCAGAACGCGAGGTGAGCCTGATCGCCGTGCTGGGCGGCGACGGCACCCACAAGGCCGTGGCCGCCGAAGTCGGTGATATCCCGCTGCTGACCCTCTCCACGGGCACCAATAACGCCTTCCCCGAACTGCGCGAAGCCACCAGTGCCGGATTGGCCGGTGGGTTGTACGCCAGCGGCCGGATACCTGCGCAGATCGGCCTGCGTCGCAACAAACGCCTGTTGGTCTGCGATGCCGGACGCGGTTTGCGCGAAGTCGCCCTGGTGGACGTCGCCGTGTCGCCGCTGCGCTTTGTCGGCGCCCGGGCCATCAGTCGGGCGCAGGACCTGGCCGAGGTGTTCGTGACCTTCGCCGAGCCGCAATCCATCGGCCTGTCGGCGCTGTGCGGCTTGTGGTTCCCGGTGTCACGCCAGGCAGCGGGTGGTGCCTGGATGCGCCTGGACCCGCAATCGCCCGAAGCGTTGCTGGTGCCGCTGGCCCCTGGTCTGTTGCAAGGCTGTGGCGTGCTCGCCGCCGGGCCCCTGGAGCCTGGCATCGCCCATGGCCTGTCGCTCTCCAGAGGCACCCTGGCCCTGGACGGCGAACGGGAAATCGAATTCAACGCGCAGGACCGGCCCACGGTCACCCTCGATGCCGGCGGCCCGCTGAGCATCGATGTCAACGCGGTGCTGGCCTACGCCGCGCAACAGCGTTTGCTGGCCATCGGCCGCGAACACCCGCAACACCCTCTGAATCTTCAAGAAGACACCCCAGGAGAATAAAAATGTCGACACCGCTCACCCACGATCAACTGCTGCACGCCTATCAGGTGATGCGCACCATCCGCGCTTTCGAAGAGCGCCTGCACGTGGAGTTCGCCACTGGCGAGATTCCCGGTTTCGTCCACCTGTATGCCGGCGAAGAGGCGTCGGCCGCCGGCGTCATGGCCCATTTGGGCGATGACGATTGCATCGCCTCCAACCACCGAGGCCACGGTCATTGCATCGCCAAGGGCGTGGACGTGTACGGGATGATGGCCGAGATCTACGGCAAGAAGACCGGCGTCTGCCAAGGCAAGGGCGGCTCCATGCACATTGCCGATTTCGAGAAAGGCATGCTCGGCGCCAATGGCATTGTCGGGGCGGGCGCGCCCCTGGTGGTGGGCGCCGCGCTGGCCGCCCGGCTCAAGGGCACCGACAGCGTCGCCGTGGTGTTTTTCGGTGATGGTGGCTCCAACGAAGGCGCGGTATTCGAAGCCATGAACATGGCCTCGGTGTGGAACCTGCCGTGCCTGTTCATCGCTGAAAACAATGGCTACGCCGAAGCCACCGCGTCCAATTGGTCGGTGGCCTGCGATCACATTGCCGACCGCGCCGCCGGTTTCGGCATGCCCGGGGTGACGGTGGATGGCTTTGACTTCTTTGCCGTGCATGAAGCCGCCGGGGCCGCCGTCGAACGCGCCCGTGCCGGGGAGGGGCCTTCGCTGATCGAGGTCAAGCTGACCCGTTACTACGGCCACTTCGAGGGCGATGCCCAGACTTATCGGGCACCCGACGAGGTCAAGCATTTTCGCGAGAACCAGGATTGCCTGATGCAGTTTCGCGAGCGCACCACGCGGGCCGGATTGCTCACCGTCGAGCAGTTGGACCAGATCGACAAGGAGATCGAGTTGCTGATCGAAAACGCCGTGTACAAAGCCAAGTCCGATCCCAAGCCCACCGCGGCGGACCTGCTGACCGACGTCTACGTCTCCTATCCCTGAACGCTCTTCATAAAACAAGAACAGAGAATCCCATCATGGCGAGAAAAATCAGCTATCAGCAGGCAATCAACGAAGCCTTGGCCCAGGAGATGCGCCGCGACTCCAGCGTCTTCATCATGGGCGAAGACGTCGCCGGTGGTGCCGGCGCGCCCGGTGAAAACGACGCCTGGGGCGGTGTGCTCGGTGTCACCAAGGGGCTTTACGACCAGTTTCCCGGGCGTGTGCTGGATACGCCGCTGTCGGAAATCGGTTACGTCGGCGCGGCGGTCGGGGCGGCGACCTGTGGCGTGCGCCCGGTGTGCGAACTGATGTTCGTCGACTTCGCCGGGTGCTGCCTGGACCAGATCCTCAACCAGGCGGCGAAGTTTCGCTACATGTTCGGCGGCAAGGCCTCCACGCCGCTGGTGATCCGCACCATGGTCGGTGCCGGCCTGCGCGCCGCCGCCCAGCATTCCCAAATGCTCACCTCCTTGTGGACGCACATTCCGGGGCTGAAAGTGGTGTGCCCGTCGTCGCCCTACGACGCTAAGGGCTTGCTGATCCAGGCGATCCGCGACAACGACCCGGTGATCTTCTGCGAGCACAAATTGCTCTACAGCATGCAGGGCGAGGTGCCGGAAGAGCTCTACACCATTCCCTTCGGCGAGGCCAATTTCCTGCGCGACGGCAAAGACGTGACCCTGGTCTCGTACGGGCGCATGGTCAATACCGCGATGGACGCGGCCCGCAGCCTGGCCGGGCGCGGCATCGACTGCGAGGTCATCGACCTGCGCACCACCAGCCCGATGGACGAGGACAGCATCCTGGAAAGCGTCGAGAAAACCGGGCGCCTGGTGGTCATCGATGAGGCCAACCCACGCTGCTCCATGGCCACCGACATTTCCGCGCTGGTGGCGCAAAAAGCCTTTGGCGCGCTCAAGGCGCCGATTGAAATGGTCACCGCGCCCCATACCCCGGTGCCGTTCTCCGATGCCCTGGAAGACCTGTACATCCCTGACGCGGCGAAGATCGAACAAGCCGTGCTCAACGTGATCGAGTGGAGCAAGCGCTGATGAGCCAGATTCATACCCTGACCATGCCCAAGTGGGGCCTGTCGATGACCGAAGGCCGGGTCGATGCCTGGCTCAAGGAGGAGGGCCAGGCCATCACCAAGGGTGATGAAGTGATGGACGTGGAAACCGACAAGATTTCCAGCAGCGTCGAAGCGCCGTTCTCCGGGATCTTGCGGCGGCAGGTTGCCCGACAGGACGAAACCCTGGCGGTCGGCGCCTTGCTCGGGATTGTCGTCGACGGTGAAGCGAGCGATGCCGAGATCGATGCGGTCATCGAGCAGTTCCAGTCGTCCTTTGTGCCCGGCGACGCTGCCGACGAAGACAGCGGCCCGAAACCGCAGAAAGTCGAACTGGATGGCCGGGTGATCCGCTTTTTCGAGCGTGGCGAAGGCGGCACGCCACTGCTGCTGGTGCATGGTTTCGGCGGCGACCTGAACAATTGGCTGTTCAACCACGAAGCACTGGCGGCCGGGCGTCGGGTCATCGCCCTGGACCTGCCGGGCCATGGCGAATCCGCCAAGACACTGCAACGCGGTGACCTGGACGAACTGAGCGGCGTGGTGCTGGCCTTGCTCGATCACCTGGACATCAACGCTGTGCATCTGGTGGGGCATTCCATGGGTGGGGCGGTGTCGCTGAACGCCGCGCGCCTGATGCCCCAGCGAGTGCGGTCGCTGACCTTGATCGGCAGTGCCGGGCTGGGCGCGCAGATCAATGGCAGCTACCTCAAAGGTTTTGTCGAAGCGGCCAACCGCAACGCCCTCAAGCCGCAACTGGTGCAACTGTTCTCCAATGCCGAGCTGGTCAACCGGCAGATGCTCGATGACATGCTCAAGTACAAGCGCCTGGAGGGTGTGGACGCTGCGCTGTTGCAACTGTCAGCGACGCTGTTCGCCGACGGCCGCCAGCAGGTGGATTTACGCGAAGTGGTGCAGGCCGGCCACGTCCCGACGCTGGTGATCTGGGGCAGCGACGACGCGATCATCCCGGCGGTCCACAGCGATGGGCTGAGTGCCCAGGTCGAGGTGCTGCCTGGCCAGGGGCACATGGTGCAAATGGAAGCGGCCGAGCAGGTCAACCGGTTGATCCTAGGGTTCATTGAGCAGCACTGACCAAGCGGGCGGCGCGGTGATTCGTCGCCCCTACAAAATTCTGGAGGCAACGCTATGAACGTTTCAATCAAGCCTACCCGCAGCATGCGCGCCGCTGTCTGGCATGGCCGCAACGACATCCGCGTCGAAGACGTGCCGCTGCCCGTAGCGCCGCCCGCCGGCTGGGTGCAGATCCGCGTGCAGTGGTGCGGCATCTGTGGTTCTGACCTGCATGAATATGTGGCCGGGCCGGTGTTCATTCCGGTGGACGCGCCGCATCCGCTGACCGGCATCAAGGGCCAGTGCATCCTCGGCCATGAGTTCTGCGGTGAAATCGTCGAATTGGGGGCTGGTGTCGAGGGCTTCTGCGTCGGCGAGCCGGTGGCAGCCGATGCCTGTCAGCACTGTGGCACCTGCTATTACTGCACACATGGGCTCTACAACATCTGCGAAAACCTGGCGTTCACCGGGCTGATGAACAACGGTGCGTTCGCGGAGCTGGTCAATGTGCCGGCCAATCTGCTTTACAAACTGCCGGCTGATTTTCCCGCCGAAGCCGGCGCGCTGATCGAGCCGTTGGCGGTGGGTATGCATGCGGTGAAAAAGGCCGGCAGCCTGTTGGGCCAGAACGTAGTGGTGGTCGGCGCCGGCACCATCGGCCTGTGCACCATCATGTGCGCCAAGGCCGCCGGCGCGGCGCAGGTGATCGCCCTGGAAATGTCCGGTGCGCGCAAGGCCAAGGCCCTGGAAGTCGGGGCCAGTCATGTGATCGATCCGAACGAGTGCGACGCCCTGGCCGAAGTCCGCCGCCTGACCGCTGGCCTGGGTGCCGATGTCAGTTTCGAGTGCATCGGCAACAAGCACACCGCCAAACTCGCCATCGACCTGATCCGCAAGGCGGGCAAATGTGTGCTGGTGGGGATTTTCGAGGAACCGAGCGAGTTCAACTTCTTTGAACTGGTCTCCACCGAGAAGCAGGTACTTGGCGCGCTGGCCTACAACGGTGAATTCGCCGACGTGATTGCCTTCATCGCCGATGGGCGCCTGGACATCTCGCCGCTGGTGACCGGGCGCATCCAGCTGGAGCAGATTGTTGGCCAGGGGTTCGAGGAACTGGTCAACAACAAGGAGCACAACGTGAAAATCATCGTGTCACCCGCACGGATCTGAGCGCGCCTGAGGTGGGCGATTGGCGATGGCCGGCAAGGCCATCGCACTTTTTATCTCAGGTATAGGCCAGCAAGCGCCCACACAACACCACCGTGAACCATATCGCCACGGACAGCACCGCCTGCGCTTTTGCAAGTCCTGGTGCCGCGCTGGCGGTGTTCCATTGGCTGACCGTGCGATAAATCCCGAGGTGAAACGCCAGGGCGTTGAGGCCCGCCGCCGCAATCAGGCACAGCTTGAGGATAAACACGCCATTGCCGGCGAAGTCATGGGGATGGGCGCTGAACATCATCAAACCGGCGGGTACGATCAACAGCAGGGCCGCAAGGGCCCAGGGCAGTAGATGGCGGGCCAGCGCCGTCACGGCAATGTCCTTGGACACCCCAAGCACCCGCAAATCGAACATCACCACCGCGCCCACCAACAGCGAAAACCCGATGATGTGCACCACCTCCACCAACGGGTAGAGCCACAGTTCGCCGCGCATGGCCAGCGCCAGGGACGAACCTTCCAGTTGGTCCAGCCAGCCCTGCGGGTCGTTGCCTGCCTCGATGGCCTGCATCAGCGCAACTCGACGGTCTTGTTGTCGACGGTGATGCGTTCTGCGCGCAACTCATCGGGTTTGTTGCGGTTTGCATAGCCGACCACGCCCACCTGGTTGCCAGGCTTGAGCATGTCCTTGCTCAGGCCTCGGTTCTCCATGCGTGACGGCGGGGCGAGCACCACGGTCCAGGTTTTGTCCGCCGTTTTCAGGCGCACGAAGCCATGGGGATGCGAATAGCCGGATTCTTCTATCGTTCCGTTGAGTTGCAGGGTGTTGTCAGTGTCGTACTCGCTCCAGCCGTGATGGGCCAGGGCTGTCGTTGCCATCAGCATCAACGATAAGCCGATGCAACCGAGTATGTGTTTCATGGCAGGTCTCCTGTTGGATCATCGGTTCAGCCCGGCAGGTAGTTGCGCCAGACGCGGTCTTCGCCGAGCTGCAGTGACTGCTCGTCTTCTTCGCGAAACCTGTGGTCGCAGTCGAGGAAGAACTCATCGAGTTGCGGCGGCTTGACGTGGGTGGCACTGAGCATGGTGTGGACCTGTCCGCGATGATGGATCTGATGTTCGAACAGGTGCAACAGCAGTCGGTCGATTCGTTCGCGCACCACCTCGTCGACACGCACCAGATCGACGGAGCGGGCGAGGTCGGTTTCCCGCAGGGCTTCGCAGAATGCCACCAGTCGCTGGTCGGTTTGAGTCTGGTTGTGCAGCAATTGGGCAAAGGCCAGGGTCTCGGAAAAATCCTTTATCTGGCCGTCACGGTCGCCTTCCAGGGCGGTGAGGTAATAGCGGTCCACTTCCAGGATGTGGCAAAGCGTGGCCTGGATGGACGGGAAGAACCCCGTGCGCGGTGCCTGGTATTGGGTCTCGCTCAACGGCGCGCAGGCAGTGAGTAGTCGGTGATTGGCCCACTGATTGTTCAGGGCCTGGGCCAGGAAATAGTTCATGGGGCACCTTGTGTGCGAGCTGGCTCACGATGAGGGCGGCACATCCAGCATAGTCGATTCAGACAGACCGCTATCGCGAGCAGGCTCGCTCCCACAGGGATTTGTGGTGAATGTGGGAGCGAGCCTGCTCGCGATGGCGGCGGCGCTATCACCGCCGGTCAGCGCCATGTCCTGCGGTCAAAGCCCCACATCCGGCAACACCGGCCGATTGGCCAGGGCCTTGGCCATGATCTGCTCGACGTACACGCGATCCTCCTCCGGCAGCGCCAGGCGCGGTGGGCGGGTGAGGGCGCTGCCGCGACCGGCGATGGCTTCGCACAGTTTGATGCACTGCACCAGGTCGGCGCGGGCGTCCAGGTGCAGGATCGGCATCAGCCATTCATAGATCGGCATCGCTTCGGCAAACCGTCCGGCGCGGGCCAGGCGGAAAATGGTTTCGCCTTCTTGAGGGAACACGTTGGACATCCCCGAGACCCAGCCTTCGGCACCCACGGCCAGGCTTTCCAGCACCACGTCGTCCAGGCCTGCAAACAACACAAAGCGGTCGCCCACTTCATTGCGCACGTCGATGAAGCGCCGGGTGTCGCCGGACGAATCCTTGAAACACACCACGTTGTCGCAATCGGCCAGGGAAATCAGGATGTCCGGGGTCACGTCATTCTTGTAGATCGGCGGATTGTTGTAGACCATCAACGGCACGTCGGCATGCCGGGCCACGTAGCGGAAATGCTCGGCGGTCTCGAACGGCTTGGAGCCATAGACCAGCGCTGGCATCAGCATCACGCCGTCGACGCCGACCCGGCGCACCGCGTTGGCGACCTTGGCCGCCTGCACGCTGGTGAACTCGGCCACGCCGCAGATCACCGGCACCCGGCCCCGGGCAGCATCCACCGCCACTTCGGTCACGGCGATTTTCTCCTCGGCGCTCAGGGAGGTGTTTTCCCCCACCGAGCCGCAGACCACCAGGCCTGACACGCCATCGCGGATGACGTTGGAAATCACTTGATGGGTTTTTTCCAGGTTGATGGAAAAGTCATCGTTGAACTGCGTGGTGACGGCGGGGAATACGCCGCTCCAATTGATGCGTTTGCTCATGGTTGTCTCCGGTTGTTAATGGTATGTGGCGAGGGAATTTGTGGGAGCAAAGCTTGCTCCCACAGGGGGCGATGCCAATTCAAGAAGTCATGCGCCAGGCCAGGTATCCGAAAGCCGATACCCCTGTGGCCAGGGATCTGCCGGGTCGAGCAGCAACTGATGCGTGCCGGTGATCCACGCGCGCCCAGCGATGCACGGATAAATTGCCGGGCGTCCGGCCACTTCGGTCAATGAATCGATACGGCAGTGGAACTCGGAGCCGATGATCGAGCGGCCGATGAAACGCTCTCCCACTTGCATCAACCCCTTGGCGTGCAACACCGCCATGCGCGCCGAGCAACCGGTGCCGGTGGGGGAGCGATCGATCTTGCCGGGCTGGATCACCACGGCGTTGGCACCGCTGGCGATGCCGTTCTCCAGGACGATGGGCGCGGCAATCTGGCAAAACGAGATATGCGACCAGTCCGGGTTCAACGGATGGACAAAGCCCAGTTGCTCGTTGGCGGCCCGGGTGATTTTCAACCCCACGGCCACCAATTCGGCCGCTTCATCAGGACGGATAGCAAAACCCAGGCGCTGGGCGTCGACGATGACGAAACTGTCGCCGCCGTAGGCAGTGTCCACCTGCAGCGACCCCAGCCCCTCGACTTCGATCCAGGCATCGAGGCGGTCGGCGAAGGAGGGCACGTTCTTGATTTCCACCCGCTGGACTTTACCGTCGCGGCAGTCGGCCACCGCTTCGATCAGCCCGCCGGGCGCTTCGAGGACCAAGCGCGTCTGGGGCTCGGTCATGGGCAGGATGCCGCTATCGAGCAACACAGTGGCGACGCACAACGAGTTGGAACCGGACATCGGCGGTGTGTCGGCCGGTTCCATGATGATCCAGGCCATCTGCGCCCGCGGGTCCTTGGCCGGCACCAGCAGGTTGACGTGACGGAACACGCCGCCACGGGGCTCGTTGAGGACGAAGTTGCGCAGGGTCTGGTCCTGGGCGATCCAGCGTGACTGTTCCCATACGGTGGCGCCGGGCGGTGGTGCGACGCCGCCGACGATCACATCGCCGACTTCGCCTTCGGCGTGGCAGCTGACGATATGGATGATTTTTGATGAGCGCATTGGCTGCTCCTTGGGTTGTCTGGTCGGGCCTCATCGCGAGCAGGCTCGCTCCCACACTGTTTTGCGTACGCCACAGAACCTGTGGGAGCGAGCCTGCTCGCGAAAGGGCCGTCCGCTATTTCACCGACTTGAGAAAAGCCGCCGTCTCCGGCTGCACAGGATTACCAATCACCTGATCCGGCGGCCCGATCTCATGGACCCGCCCGTCGCAGAAAAACGCCACGCGGTCGGACACATCCCGGGCGAAGCGGATCTCGTGGGTCACCAGCACCATGGTCATGCCGTCTTCGGCGAGCATGCGCATGGTGTCCAGCACTTCGCCCACCAATTGCGGGTCCAGGGCCGAGGTGGCTTCGTCGAAGAGCATGTAGTCCGGCGACATCGCCAGGGCCCGGGCGATCGCCATGCGCTGTTGTTGACCACCGGAAAGCTTGCCGGGGAAGGCCTTGAGTTTGTCTCCCAGGCCCACATGTTCCAGCTGTTGCAGCGCCAGCGCTTCGGCCTCCTGCTTGCTTTTGCCCAGCACTTTGCGAGGCGCCAGCATCACGTTTTCCAGCACGGTCAGATGGGGGAAAGCGTTCCATTGCTGGAACACGATGCCGATCTTTTGCCGCAAGCGGTTGAGGTCGGTGGCGCGGTCGTGAACCTCGATGCCGTCCACGCGGATGCTGCCTTTGTGGATCGGCTCAAGGCCGTTGATGCACATCAGCAGGGTCGATTTGCCGGAGCCGGAGCCGCCGATGATCGACACCACTTCCCCTTTGTCCACCGTCAGGCTCACGCCCTTGACCACTTCCAGCTCGCCAAAGGATTTGTGTACGTTCTCGATCTCAATCATTTTCCTGCCACCTTCTTTCCAGACGTGCGCCAAGGCGGGCGACCACCAGGCTCATGACGTAGTAAATGAGGCCCGCGATGCACAGCACCAGCAACGGTTCCTGGATGCGGGTGACGATGGTTTGCGAGGCGCGCAGCAGTTCGACGATGCCGATCCACATCACCAGCGCGGTGTCTTTCATCACGCCCAACACCAGGTTCAGCCAGCCAGGGAATGCGACCCGCGTGGCAATCGGCAGGACGATGTAGCGCAGATCCTGCAGGTAACTCAGGCCCAGGGAGCGACTGGCCCGCCGGGTACTCAACGGCACCGCCAGCACGCCACCGCGCACGATCTCGGTGAAGTAGGCGGCGGCGTAGACGCCGAGCACGATGCAACCGACCGCGAAGGCGCTCAGGTTCAGGCCGACGATGCTCTTGAGGGCGTTGAACAGCACGAACTGGATCAGCAGCGGAACGCTGCGAAACACGTCCAGTACCCAGGCCAGTGGCAGGCTGGCCCGCGGCAGCAATGCCCGCAGCAGGCCGAACAGCAAGCCGGCCAGGGAGCCCAGCAGGATCGACCACGCGGTCAGTTGCAGCGTGACCCAGGCCCCGTCGAGCAAGAACAGCAGATCGTTAAGGGTGAGGCTGGTGGTAAACATGACGCGCCCTCAGTAGCGAAACAATCGCCAGGACAACAGCCGGGCCAGCCCGACGATCAGCTTGGCGATCAGGTAATACAGCACCGCCGCGAGGGCGAAGTATTCGAAGGTGCGGAAGGTCTTGACGTTGTATTCCTGGGTGACGCCGGTCAGGTCGTTGTTCAGGCCAACCACCACACCCAGGGAGGTCATCAGCACCGCCCAGACCATCTGGTTGGTCAGCGGGTAGAACACGATGCGCAGCAGTTGCGGCACGATGATCATCCGGTAGGCTTGCCAGGCGCTCATGCCCAGGGAGCGGGCGGCGCGCATCTGGGTACTCGGCACGGCCTTGAGGCCGCCGCGAAAGTTTTCCGCCAGGTAACCGGCGTTGTTGAAGGTGATCCCGGCCAGCAACGCCAGCCAGGAACTGACGTGCAGCCCGAGAGAGCCGAGGCCGAAGTAGAGGATGTAGATCTGGAACAGCGAGGGCGTGTTGCGGGCGATCGACACCCAGCCATTGCCCACGCCGCGCAGCAGCGGATGGCGGGCCTGGCGCATCACCGTCAGCACCAGGGCGATCAGCACGCCGAAGATCATCGACAGCGCCGCGGTCTCGAAGGTGACCCAGGCCCCGGCGAGCATGTCGGGCAGGGCACGCAAGGCCGGGCGCCACTGGAAACTGTAGTCAAACATCGGTCAGGCCCCCATATGGACAGTCGGTTGCAGCCACGTCGGCGGTTGACCGCTGGCCGTTGCGCTGCACGCAGCTTCAACGCACTGCGCAAGGCTGGCGAAGTGCACGCCGCGACCGACCAGACCCGGTGCGTAATGGGCGTATTTGCCGGAGTTGGTCATCAGGGTGGTGGCGCCGGGCGGAATAACCGGCTCGCCCAACATGCACCAGCAGGTGTCGGTGACCAGGAGCGCGCCGAAGGCTTCGATAGCCTGCAGATGGCCCGCTTCGCGAGCCTGTTCCAGTACCGCTCGGCCACAGGTGATCGCCAGCACCACCTCCGGATGTTTGTGGCGGCCTGCGCACAGGGCCGACAGGGCGGCGAATTCGCTGAGGGAAAAATGCGGATTGCCCAGGGAGACCACGTCCACCTGGCGGTGCCGGGCGCTGTTGAGTTCGCGCCAACTGGCGAGCAGGCCGGCAACGCTGACAGTGTCCTGCGGCAAACTGACTCCCGGCTCCAGGACATCGACCGGGTCGAGGGCCTCGGGCGTCACCCCGGCGATGTGGAACAGCGGCGCGGCGCTGGTGGTGGCGAACGCGGCGCCGAAGGCTTTCAAGTCGTCCCGCGTGGGGGCGGCGTGCTCCAGGCCGCGGATCAGTGGAATGCGTCGGCCCGTCAGGCTGCCGATGTGATAACCCAGCAGCGGATAGAAACTGTCGTCCACGGGCCCCAGCGGCGGCACATCGATAATCAGCGCGGCTTTGCGCTGCGCGTCAAGATGGCAGCCGGTCAATGGCGCGCGGCCGCAGAGGGCGATGCAGATGTCCAGGAAGTCCGGGTACTTCTGCGTGCGGGCACCGAGCACGCTGTTGGCGTAGACCACGGCGTTGGATTCGGCCCAGACGATCTGCTCACCAGCCTTGGGCGCGCTGTCGAGCAGGTAGGGGGCACAGGTGAAACTCAACTGCGCCCCCATTGCCATGTAGGCATCCCCCAAGGCGCTGGCTGGCTCACCCAGGGCAGGGTCGACGCCCAGCTCCCGCCAGCGCCGCTGGTCTACGGAAATCGAATTGAGCGTGGTGGGCACGCGCACCTTCGCGCCCCATTGCACCAGTTGTTCGGCAAAACGCAGGCTGGCCGGGCCGGTATAGATGCAGCCATCGATGTGGGCCTGGGTCACATCCAGCAGTTGTGTGGCGCCCTGGATATCGGCCATGCGCAATACAATCTGCATTGCGACCTGGGCCGCCTTGCCGTGGCTGCCGTCCAGCAGCGCCTGGTCCTGTTGGCTGAGGCTGATGGTTGAACCGCTGAGCGCGGGGGTTGGAAAGTCCAGCTCGTGCCAGCCATCGTTGGGGCGCTGACCTGACAAGGTCAGCCGAGCGCCTTCAATGCGCACAGAACCCTGGCCGCGCAACCGCTTGAAGGCCTCGTGCCCGACACACACCACCGGCAGGGAGCGCTGGAAAATTACCTGCGCCACCAGCACGCCCAGGGTCAGGATTTCATCGGCCTCGGCCAGCACCAGGGCCGCAGGGGCGTGGCCGTTGCTGATCAGCTCCATCAGCACGCTGCTGCCGGTGCAGGAGCCACGCCCGCTGGGAATCGCCAGCACGCGCCCGGCCAGGCGTTCGCCGCTCAACGGATGATGGCGGTCAATCACCTCGCCGCTGGCCGGATCGACCCCGCCCCAGAAACTCAGGCCCACATCGGCGTACAGCAGGGCGCCTTGGGCGGCACCCTCCACCAGACTTCGGCCCGTCACACGGGTAGGCGTGCTTGGCATGCTCCAATCCTCAGTAGTAGACCTGCGGCACCACCAGGTCGGCCGGCAGAATATCGGTGCCCACCCATTTGACGAACAGCTCCTTGTAACGGCCAGTGCGCACCTGCTGGTTGACGAAGAGGTTGAGGTAGTTGATCAACCCGTACTCGTTGCGCTTGGCGCCAAGGGACACGTAGTCGATGACATAGGGCGCGTTGCCCGCGATTTTCAGGTTCTTGTACTTGCCCGACTTGATGGTCGCGGCCGCCACGGTGTTGGTCACCACGGTCGCATCGATGTGGCCCTGGGCGACGGCCAGCAGCGTGTCGTTCTGCGACTGGTAGGCGCGGAAACTGCCGCTGCCCCAACTCTTCTGGTCTTTTTCCAGGGCGATGGCTTCGTAGGTGCCGCTGGTGTTACCCAGAGGTTTGCCCTTGAGGTCGTCGTAGCTGTTGATACCGGTATCGTCGCGGGTCAGCACCACCATCTGAAACGCGAAGTAGGGCACGGTCAGGCCCACGGTCTTGGCCCGCTCCAGGGTGTCGGAGGTGGAGGCAACGATCACGTCCGCACGGCCGGAAACCAGCGCCGGGATCCGGTCCGGGAACGGTGTTTCCACCACTTCGGGTTCCACGCCGAGGACTTTCGCCAGGTCGTGGCAATAGTCCACGTCAAAACCAGCGGGTTTATTGCCAGCGTCACGAAAACCCATGGGCGGGAAGTCCAGGGTCACGGCGCAGCGCAGTTTGCCGGAGCCGATGATGTCGTCGAGTTTGTCGGCGTGAGCGGGGGCGATGAAAAGGGGCGTGAGGGCAACGCTCAGGGCTACAGCCAATGCAGGGTTTTTCATAAATGCCTCGCTGTCGAATAAATGCGGATGAAATATCGTATTGAGGATTTCGTATACGATATTAAATAAAGCAAGCAGCGTGCCGGTTTGAGGTTGAGTCAGTGGTCATTGGTAAGGCTTTGATGTGCATACATTAAAAGACGTGGAGCTGCGTCAGACGGCGAACAACGCTTGCGTGCGGTGTTACAGATAGGAGCAATCGCGGTCCCCATGCCCCACCAGGGAACACCGGTCAGCGCTGATTTTCGCGATACTGGCTGGGTGAAAGGCTGGTCAAGGCGCGGAACTGCCGGCTGAACGCGCTGTGATCGGTGTAGCCGCAGCGCAGGGCGATTTCGGTGATGGGCAGGTCGTGGTCCAGTAACAACCGCGAGGCTTCTTCCAGCCGCGCCTTGTGAATCATCTGCCGGGGCGTGAGCTGGAAGATGCGCTTGCAGTGGCGCTCCAACTGCGCCACTGACAACCCGGCGATGGCGGTCAGGTCGGCAAGGCTGATGGGGTGGGCGAAGTGCTGCTTGATATGGGCATCCACCGCCGCCAGTTTGTGGAACGCAGGGTGACTCGACTGCGGCAGTTGCAAGTCCCGGGAAATCCCGGCCAGGCCGACGATCTGGCCGTTGGGCGCATGCAGGGCGAGTTTATGGGTCAGGCACCACACCGGCTGGTTGCCGTAGTACAGGTGCAGTTCGAGCTGGTCGGCCAGTTCCCGGCCGCTGGCCAGCACCCGTCGGTCCTGCTCGGTGTACAGCGGGCCGAAACGCTCGGGAAAAACCTGCTCGGCAGTGAGGCCCAGCAGGTCAGCGCTTTGTTTGAAGCCGCAACGCCGGGCCAGGGTCTGGTTGACGAAGGCATAGCGGGCTTGCCTGTCCTTGATGAAAAACACCACGTCCGACAGGGTGTCGAGCAACGGCGCGATGGGTTGCAGGCTGTTGAGCAGGGTCGGTAAATCGCAGGGGGCGAAGGAAGTGAGCGTGGGGTACATGGTCCAGCATCGCCTTCTGATGGGAGCGAGCGTGCTCGCGGTAGCGCAGTGTCAATCGAAAATACGGGACCTGTCACCTCGCAATCGCACGCTGGTTCGCACAGTTCTTTATGAATGACCCGAAGCAACTGTGGGAGCGAGCCTGCTCGCGATAGCGCCGGTTCAGCAGCATTGATGTTGACTGACACTCCGCTATCGCGAGCAGGCTCGCTCCCACAGGTTGGGCTTGCACGGGCTCAAGTGGGCGGGGTTTCTTGCAGGTGCAGCAAAGTCTCGATCCGCGCCGGGCTGAAGGGCGGGCGCGGCGTGGGTGAGGGCCAGCCGAACAGATGTTCCAGCGCGGCAGCGCAGACCCGCCCCTGGCAGGCCCCCATGCCGCACCGGCTCGCCAGTTTCGCTGCGCGCCAGTCCTGGTGGTCGACCAGCTCGCCATACGGCACGTCTTCGCAGCGGCACACCAGCGTGTCGTCCCGAGCGAGGGTCTTGAGTCGCGCGTTCAGGGCGAAGGCTTTGTTCAAAGCCCGGGCGAAACCCTGCCAGCGTGCCCGGCGAGGCCACAAGCGTTGAGCGGCGACACTATTGCCAACGGCGCTGTGGCCGGCGATGGCGCCTTCCACCAGCGCCAGTTCGCTGCCACCGAAACCGGTGCATTCACCGGCGGCGTAATGGTCGTGGCGGGTGGTCGCTTGCCAGGCGTCAACAGCTAGCGCCTGGCCTTCAAGACCACAGCCCAAGGCCTGGCCGAGCTGAGTATTGGGAATGAGCCCGAACCCACAGGCAAGACGGTCGCAGGCCAGTTCAAGTGTCTTGCCCTGTTGCAGCAAGCGCACGCCCTCAAGCCGCTCGCGACCCAGGGCCTCCAGCACATGCGTGCCGGTGCGGTAGTGTGGATCGAAAAGGCTGAACGACTGCAAAAACTTGCCCGGCCAGCGCGGCAACTGCGCGGCGAAACCAGCGACGGCGCCACGACTGGCCTGCTCGGCGATCCGCAGTACCTGCGCCCCTTGATGTTTGGCGGTGGCGGCGCTGGCCAGCAGCAACGGACCGCTGCCGGCGATCACCAGCCGTTCGCCGCGCACTGGCAGGCCACTCTTGATCAATGCTTGTAAACCACCGACGGCGATCACCCCCGGCAGCGTCCAGCCGGGGAAGGGCAGCAGCAGTTCGCGCGCGCCGGTGCACAGGATCAAGCGCTGGTAGGTGATCTGCCAGCCGCGCTCGGCATCTTCCACCAGCAGGGTTTTATCGGCGGCGCAGGCGATGACGCGGGTGCCGGCGTGGCAGCGCACATTGGCGCAGGCCTGTAATGAGTTGCGCAGACGTCGGGCCTCGGCGGGGAGGTGAGCTTGGGGGCCGTCGCGCCAGATCTGCCCGCCCGGCAATGGATTATCGTCCAGCAGCACAATGCGCATGCCGCTGCTTGCCGCGGCCAGGGCGGCAGCCATGCCGGCGGGGCCGGCGCCGATGATCAACAGGTCGGTGGTTTCGTTCATGGTCGTGTTTGCACCTGCATGCCATCGCGGCATAGCGTCTGGCAGGCCAGGCGTCGATGGCCATCGATCATCACCCGGCATTCCTGGCAAATGCCCATGCCGCACAGAGGCGCGCGGCGCTGGCCGCTGACCGAAGTGCGGCCGCAACCGTCGGCTCCCAGGGCAAGGGCGGCGGCGACGCTGGTGCCGCTGACGACAGTGAGCGGGCGACCATCGAGAAACAGATCAGGCATGGGCCGGTTCTCCCAGAAAACGCTGTGGCAGGTACGGTTGCGTCGCCAGCGGCGAGGTTTCGTTGAACAGTTGCGCGGCCAACAGATCGGCCGTCGCGGGTGCCGTCGTCACGCCCAGGCCTTCGTGACCCACCGCCAGCCACAGGCCAGGGCGTTGCGGATGTTGCCCCACCAGCGGCAGGCCGTCGGGGCTGGCGGCGCGAAAACCGGTCCAGGCGCGGATGCCGTTGAGGTGTGCCAGGCCTGGCATGTAGTCGACAGCACGCTTGAGCATCTTTGCCAGCATCCAGCCTTCCACTTGCGGGTCGACGGTGCCGAACTGTCGCGAGGCACCGATGAACAGCTGCCCGGTCGGACGCGGCTGGATATTGCACGCCACCGATGGACCGCTGGCGTTGTGAGCGCTGGTGACATACCCCAGCTCCACCAGGGTGTGGGAGATGGTGGCGGGGTAACGATCGGTGATCAACAAATGGCCCTTCTTGGCTTCGATCGGCAACTCCGGGCACAGCTCGGTGGCCTGGATGCCATTGGCGAGAATCACCGCTTCTGCGTTCAACCAGCGACCGTCCTCAAGACGCACTCGATGGCCGTCCACTTCAATGGCCTGGGCGCGTTGCTGAGCAATATTGGCCTCGTCCAGCATCCAGCGCGCGGCAGCCGGGGCGTACAGGATCCCGTCGCCCTTGATCAGCAGGCCGCCCTCCAGGCCTTCGCGCAGTTGCGGCTCACGCTGCTGCAGGGCCGCACGCCCGATCAGCTCGCAGTCTTCGCCATGAGCCAGCAGGTTCAGGTACTTGCTATGGGCAACGGCCATTTCCTCGGCATTGGCCGCCAGCCACAGGGTGCCGTTGTTGCGCCAGGCACAGGCGTCGGGCAGGGCCGGGGCCAACTGGCGCCAGCGCTGCAGGGAATATTGACTGAGGGCCAGTTCCGCCGGGTTGTCGTCCAGCACCAGCAAGTGGCCCATGCCGGCAGCCGTGGCGCCGTGCCAACCGGCATCGAGTACCAGGACCTTCAAGCCTCGCCGGGCCAACGTCCGGGCGCAGGCGGCGCCGATGATGCCGGCACCGATGATGATCACATCGGCGACGTGGCCGGCGTTCACGGGACGATGCCCCAGGCGAACGGATCATCCGGCTCAATGACCAGCGTGGTTTCGGCGCTGATGTAGGCGCGGCCGCGAATGGTCGGCACGATGCGCTCGCCGTCGAACTCATAGGAGCCTTCGAATTCACTGCCAATGACACTGGCCTGGCGCCAGATCTGCCCGGGTTGCAGTTTTCCGTCAGCGGCCAGGCACGCCAGTTTGGCGCTGGTGCCGGTGCCGCATGGGGAGCGGTCATACGCCTTGCCGGGGCAGAGCACGAAGTTGCGGCTGTCGGCGTGCGGGTCATCGGCGAACAGTTCGATGTGATCGATCAGGCCCCCGTCCTCACCCCGCAGACCTTGCTGTTCCAAGGCCTGCTGCACGGCGTAGGTATAGGCGGTCAACGCGTCGAGGTTGTCGCCCGCCACGCGCTGGCCATGGTCAGCGATCAGGAAAAACCAGTTGCCGCCCCAGGCCACATCGCCCACCACCGGGCCGATACCGGGCACCTCCAGGCTCAGGGCCTTGCGGTAACGGTAGGCCGGCACATTGCGTACGCTGACCGAACGGTCCTCATGCAAGGTCGCTTGCACCGTGCCCACCGGGGTTTCGACGGTGTGCACGCCAGGGCCGATCTTGCCCAGGTGTGCCAGTGACGTCACCAGGCCGATGGTGCCGTGGCCGCACATGCCCAGGTAGCCGCTGTTGTTGAAGAAGATCACCCCGGCACAGGCGCTCGGGTCCTGCGGCTCACAGAGCAGCGCCCCCACCAGCACATCGCTGCCCCGTGGTTCCAGCACGCAGGCGGTGCGCCAGGCGTCATGCTGTGTCGCTAGACGCTGGCGGCGCTCGGCCATGCTGCCTTGGCCCAGGTCGGGAAAACCGTCGGTGACCAGACGGGTCGGTTCGCCGCCGGTATGGGAATCGATCACGGTAATGCGTTTCATGGGGGGCCACGTCCGTTCAGATGAGTGACGGCAAGCGTGGCCCGCGCTGGGGGGGGACGGCTTGATGGATTTATCTGTCACTCATGACGAAATCGGCACAGCAGCGGCGCATCAATGGCTCGAAGGCAGGAACTCGAACAGCGTCTTGCAAACGCCGGCGATGTGTTCGTCCAGTAACTTCACCGCCCGCTCCACATCACCGGCGCGGCAGGCCGCAAGAATTTCCCGGTGCTCGTGGTCGGCGCGTTCCTTGCCGGCCGAAAGGCTCATCTGCATGCGCAGGTAGCGCTCCAGCTTGTCGTGCACCGAGCGGATCAAACCCACCAGAAAGGGGCGTTGCGCCGGCTCGTAGAGACAGGCATGCAATTGCCAGTTCAGTTCAGCCCAACGACCCACGTCGTCTTCACCGATGAACTCACGGCAGATGCTCTCGGCGCGGACGAAGGTCTCTTCGGTCATGTTGGGAATCGCCAGACGCAGCACTTTGTCTTCCAGCAGCATCCGCACCTCGAACATCTGCGCCAGCTCCGCCTCGGAAATGCGCGTGACCATCGCCCCGCGATTGCGCTGGAACATCACCAGCCCCTCGGCTTCCAGGCGCTTGAGGGCTTCGCGCACGGGAATTTTGCTGACGTTGAACTGCCGGGCGATGTCGTCCTGGCGAATGGGTTCGTCCTCGGCAAAATGCCCGGCCACGATGGCTTCGCGCAGATGACGGGTGATGATTTCCGAAGTGGAAGGGGTGTTGCCCAGATCAGGCAGATTGAACTTGGATAAGGTCACGGCGGCGGTCGTTTGGCTTGGTTGGGGATATGGTATACGACTTTGCCAGCAGTCGCGTTGTGCAGTTGGCACGTGCCAGGAAGGGGTATTTTGCTAGGTTGTGAATGGGAATTTGTGTCAAACAAGAATGAGTTGCTGTATCTTTCGCGACACATTCTTGTCGGCCTCTGGGGGGCTGACGTATTTTCGTTAGGATTGTGCATCGATGCGTCGGATTCTCGTTTCACTGTGTGTGCTCCAGGCTTATTCCGTATCCACGTGGGCAGACGAGCCCATGGCCGCAACCTCCGCACCGGTGGAACTGCAAGCCACGGACATCGTGGGTCTTTCGGATATCGAGTCCGCGCAGGGGCCCGTCAAGGGATACCACGCGACCCGTTCGGCCAGCGCGACACGTACCGACACCGCGATTCATGAAACCCCACAGTCGATTTCCGTGGTTTCGCGCGACGTGGTGGAAGACCTCAGCGCCACCCGGCTGCAAGACGCGCTCGATTACGCCGGCGGGGTCGGCAGGGCGAACAACTTCGGTGGCCAGGGCCTGACCACGTTCACGGTCCGTGGCTTTACCACGGGCGAGTTCTACCGCAACGGTTTCCCGATCAACCGCGGTTACCCGAACATGCCAGATGCCAACACCATCGAGCGCCTGGAAGTGCTGCGCGGCCCGGCGACGATGTTGTACGGTCGCGGCGATCCAGGCGGCACCTTCAACGTGGTGTCCAAGCAGCCATTGGCCGAACGCACTGTGACCCTGGGCAGCCAGGTCAGCGACCAGGGCATGCGTCGCGGGACTCTGGATGCCTCAGGCCCGCTGGACGAAGAAGGGCGCCTGGCGTATCGCCTGAACGTGATCGGCGAGGGCGGCGATACGTTCCGTGACCACGTCGAGACCGAACGCTACGGCATTGCGCCGGTGGTGACCTGGCAGGTCAACGACACCACGCGCCTGACCTTCGAAGGCGACTTCATGCGCAACAATGCGCCGCTGGACCGTGGCCTGACCCATTACGCCGGTCAGCGCGGCACCGCCTCGCGCGATACGTTCTTCGGCGAAAAAGACGCCGGCAAGTTGCACAACGACAACAACATGCTGCAGGTGCGTTTCGAGCACATGCTCAACGACGACTGGACCTTGGCCGGCGGTACCCAATGGCTGGACGGCACCCTGCAGGGCAACGCGGTGGAAGGCAACGGTATCGCCGCCGACGGGCGTACCCTGGGGCGCAATTTCAACTATCGCAAGCTGGAGTGGACTGACCGGGACACCCAACTCAACCTCACCGGGCATTTTTCCACTGGCGGGTTCGAGCACACGCTGTTGACCGGCATCGAGTATGAAGATTACGACTACCAGTCCATCATCAAACGTTCCGCCGCGGGGAGCAGTGCTTATCCGATCGATATCTTCGATCCGGTGTATGGCCAGCCACGCCCGGCGCTGACACGCACGCCCACCGATGATCAGGAAAACCTCAAGACGTTTGGCGTATTCGTGCAGGATCAGGTGGCGCTGACTGAGCGCTTGAAGCTGTTGGCCGGGGCACGTTTTGAGCGGTTTGAGCATCAGTACGAGAGTTTCGTCCCTCAGACCCCGCCTGGTAGTCGGAACTGGGACGTCACCGACAGCGCGGTCACCCCGCGCCTGGGTGTGATCTACGATTTGACCGACACCGTGGCTGTCTATGCCAATACCGCGCGCTCGTTCAAACCCAACAACGGTGCCAGTCGCGAAGGCGGCGGGTTCAAGCCGGAAGAGGGCAAGTCTTATGAGATGGGGATCAAGTGGGAAGCCTTGGATCGTCAGTTGAGTGTCGATGCGGCGGTGTACCAGATCGAAAAACGTAATGTGCTCACCACTGACCCAGTGGATTCCACCTTCAGCGTGGCCGCTGGCGAAGTGCGCAGCCGTGGTTTTGACCTGAACGTGGCGGGCAATTTGACGCCGGAGTGGCGCGTGATTGGTGGTTACGCGTATGTGGATGCCGAAGTGACCAAGGACATCAATATCCCGTCCGGCACCCGCTTGCTCAACGTGCCCAAAAACACCTTCAGCCTGTTGAACGTCTATGAGTTCCAGGATGGCGGCCTCAAAGGGCTGGGCCTGGGACTAGGCGCCAAGTATGTGGATGAACGGGCCGGCCAGACGGCGGCGACTGCGTTCTCCATGGACAGCTACACGGTGGTGGACCTGCTCGGCTACTACAAGGTCAACGAGCGGATCCGCCTCAACCTGGACCTGAAGAACCTGTTCGACGCCGACTACGAAGAAGGCGCTTTCGGTAACGTCTATGCCTACCCAGGTGCACCGCGAACCGTGCAGGCCGGCATCTCCTATACGCTCTGAACTCCAGGCGTCATGAAAACCCCGGAGGTTGTGCCTGCGGGGTTTTTCTTTTTACCACTTGCCCGTGCTCATCCCGCCGTCTACCGGCAGTATCGCGCCGGTCGTGAAATCAGCGCCCGCCAGGTACAACACGGCCTCGGCAATTTCCTCGATGGTACCGACGCGACCGGACGGGGCCAGGTTGTTGAGGAAGTCGCGGTGCGCCGGGTCATGCATGGGCGTGTCGATGATGCCGGGGGCGACCGCGTTGACCTTGATGTTGTGCGGCGAAAGCTCCAGCGCCAGGGCACGGGTCATCTGGTTGACCCCGCCTTTGATCAACACCGGCAGCGCCGCCGGCACCTGGATGTTCGGTTGCAGGGCCACGGCGGCGGAGATGTTGATGATGAAACCCTGCTGACGACCGATCATGTGTGCGGCAGCCGCCTGGCTGGCGTAGACCAGACCCTTGAGGTTGGTGTCCAGCAGCGCTTCCAGGTCCTGGGGGCTGTATTCGATGAAAGGTTTTGGCAGGAAGAAGCCGGCGTTGTTCACCAGCCCGTCCACGGCCCCGAAGGTTTCGATGGCTTTGTTGATGAGACGGGTTGAAGTCGCCGGGTCAGCGATATCACCGGCCACGCCAATGAAGTTCGCCGGATGGCTGAGCTGTTGCGCCGCGCTGTCCAGGCCGGACTGAGAGCGGGCATTGCCCACCACGTTATAGCCCCGATCCAGGAACGCCTGGACCAGACCCAGGCCGATGCCACTGGAGGCGCCGGTGATGATGACGGTTTTGTTGAGGCTCATGATTGGACTCCTGATCAATTGAATTGAAACCGTTGCGCCGATGTTGGCGGTGGTTGAGATCAGGGTATTGATGCGCTTGGGTTTGATAAATGCGGGGGCTGGTACTTGAGTTGATACGTCATGTAATTAATTCAATGTGGGAGCGAGCCTGCTCGCGATGACGGTATTCCAGCCAACATCAATGTGACGGGTCCATCGCCATCGCGAGCAGGCTCGCTCCCACAGGGTTAATCATCAGGCACAAAAAAGCCCGGTCAGTTGGACCGGGCTCGGGAAGGTAGAACCGTCACTCTTTGGGCAAGCTTCGGTATTGCGTCGTCGTCATACCCGCGTAACCCCAGTTATCGGTGTCGACTTCCTCGATCACGATGTGGGTCAAGTGCGGGTCCTTGCCCAGCACCCGCTGCAGGGTTTCGGTGATCTCGGAAATGACCTGGGCTTTCTGTTCGCGAGTGACGCCGTCGCGGGTTATACGCACATTGACGAAAGGCATGATGCACTCCTGCTGATGAGAAATGAGCGCAGGAGGTTCCCGCGCCACGGGGGCCACTATATTTATACGCCTGCGGCTGATAAACAGGTGTCTGGAACTTTCAGTTGATACGCGGTGTAACGAATCATGAAGCGTCATTTCGAAGACCTGCAGTTGGGCAGCATAGAACTGTTCTGCCTGGCGGCGGAGGCAGGGAGTTTCACTGCGGCGGCGCAGCTTGCCGGTGTGACTCCGGCGGCGGTGAGTCGCTCGATTTTTCGTCTGGAGGAGCGCCTGGGTTCGCGTCTTTTCGTGCGCACCACACGCAGCATTCGGCTGACGGAAGCCGGCAAGACCTATTTCGAGCAATGCCGGCAAGCGCTGACGCAACTGGTGGAGGCGCAACAGGAGATGATGGGCGCGCAATCGGTGCCGTCCGGGCAACTGCGCATCAGCCTGCCCACCACCTATGGTCATCACCGCATCCTGCCCTTGCTGCCGGCCTTTCGGGCGCTGTACCCGCAAGTGACGGTGGACCTGCACCTGAGCAACCGAAACATCGACTTCGTTGCCGAAGGTTATGACCTCGCCATCCGGGTGCGAGCACAACCCGACTCATCGATGATCGCCCGACTGCTGGAAGACGCGAAATTGGTGGTGGTCGCGTCCCCGGATTACTTGCGCAAGGCCGGCACGCCGCAGGTCCTTGAAGATCTGGACGACCATGAGTGCATCCAGTTCGAATTGCCCAGCAGCGGCCGGCGGATTTCCTGGTTGTTCAATGTCGACGGCAAGGAAAAGGAGGTGTTCGGCGAAGGAGGGTATTGCTGTTCGGACGATGTGCTCGGCGGCGTGACGCTGGCCAAACATGGCGCCGGCTTGTTCCAGACCTACAAATTCATCGTGGAGCAGGAGCTGGCCAACGGGCAATTGGTGGAGGTACTTGCGCCTTTCGCGGGGCGCTCACGTCCGTTCACCTTGCTGTATCCCCACGGTCGGTACGTGCCGCAGCGGGTGCGCGCCTTTGTCGATTTCCTGCTGCAGTACCGGGAGCAGTGGGCGGCGGATTGAAGTAACGGTGACCTGTGGCGAGGGGATAAATCCCCTCGCCACATTGAATCCCTGCCGCTTCAAGTTAACTAACGGCGCCCACGGAGATTTTTAGCTCAGAACCGAAACGCCTGCCGCCCAATCAGCAGCCACTTGCCATTCTTCTGCTTCTGCCAGATCTGAAAGTTCTCAATTTCCGTCGGAACCACTTCGGTGCCTTTGAGCGCTTGCGCGGAGAAGTGGTGACGCACCAGGGCCACATCGCCTGACAGGGTGATTTTCTGATCCTTCATCTCCAGGGTCTTGAACGCGCTCTTGCCGGTTTCGATGTCGGCAATGAAGGCTTTCTTGTCCTGAATCTTCCCGCTGGAGTGCCCGTAGGTCAGGTTTTCGGCGGCCAGTGCCTGGAGTTGTGGGATGTCTTTGTGCAGCATGGCTTGGGTCAGATGGTCGACGGCCTGGGCCACTTCCTGCTCGGCCGATGAAGAGGCAGCCGCGACGTAGCCGCTGAACAGGCACAGAAAGCTGATGACCAATGTGGCTTTTTTCATGGGTATTTCCTTATTTTTGTAGGTATCGGAGCGGATTAGCGTTTTCGGCTGATCTCGTCTGTCATCGTACAACTTGTTTGGGGTGACGGGAATAGGTCGTCAAGTTTGGTCACTGCGGAGGGCGACATCGGTGGGCTTCAGATTCAGAGACCCTCGCGAACGGCCCCGCGAATGCCCTCCAGCAACATGGCAAACGCCGGGTTGTCATTGTCCTGGCGCCATACCAGGTGCAACTCGCTTTGTACCCCTTCACCCAGATCGATCTCACGAAACACCACCTGCCTGAACACCACGCTGGTGGCACACCGGGGCACCAGTGCCAGACCCATGCCGGCGTTAACCAGCGCCAGGATCGTCAGTGAGGAACCCAGCCATTGCACGAACTGCGGTGCAACGCGGGCCGAGCGCAGCATGCCGGTGAGCAGTTCGTTGAAAGGTGGGTAGGCGGAGTGGGAGTACATCAGGAAGGGTTCACCGTCGAGATCTTCGACGCCCACCGAATCGGCGCTGGCCAGCGGATGCCCGACGGGCACGGCCAGGACGAACGGTTCGCGCACGAGGCACTCGGTGGCGTAGCCGGTTTCCAGCAGTGGCGAGCGGACGATCCCCAGGTCGATGCGGCGAGCGCGCAGGGCCTCGTGTTGCTGGTAGGTGTTCATCTCCGACAGAACGATTTTTACCTGGGGTTGCTTCAAGCGGGCTTCGGCGATGACTTTGGGTAGAAACTCATACACCGCGCTGCCGACGAAGCTGATGGTGACTGAGCCGATGTCGCCCTGGGCAAACCGCTTGGCGGCCACGGCGGCTTGTTGCGCCTGCTCCAGCAGGTTCTGCGCTTCGATGAAAAACGCCCGTCCGGCGGCGGTGAGCGCCACGCTGCGAGTGCTGCGGGTGAACAGTTCGACACCCAGGTGATGTTCCAGCAACTGGATCTGCCGACTCAGCGGAGGCTGGGTCATGTTCAGACGTTCGGCGGCGCGACGGAAGTTGAGTTCGGTCGCCACCGTGGTGAAGCAGCGTAGTTGGGCCAGTTCAAACATTGATTCGATCCAGGTATCAATCAAGTGCCAAGTTAGATTAGACGGGAACAATACCCACCGTCCATCATCGACCCGTCCTCTACAAAAACAATGATCGGAGCCGCTGCATGAAGATCACCCGCGTCACCGTCACACCCATCGCCTTTCGCGATCCGCCGCTGCTCAACGCCAGCGGCATTCATGAGCCCTACGCATTGCGTTCGATCATCGAGATCGAGAGCGACAACGGGTACATCGGCCTGGGCGAGAGTTACGGCGATGCGCCGGCCCTGGCGATCCAGCAGCAATTGCAAAGCCAGTTGATCGGGCTCGACCCGTTCAACCTCAACCAGTTGCGGGCCATCGTCCAGGCCACCGTGGCCGCCCACCGGCCCGCCAGCGTTGCCGGTGCGGAACTGGCGCCGGGTTCCCATGCGAGCAAGGCGGTGAGCAATGCTTACTCAGCGTTTGAAGTGGCCTGCCTGGACCTGCAAGCCCATTACCTGAACGTGCCGCTGGTGGATCTGCTGGGCGGGGCGATTCGGGATGAGATCCCGTTCAGCGCCTATCTGTTTTTCAAGTACGCCGAGCACGTCGATTCGCCGTATCCGCCGGACAGCTGGGGCGAGGCGCTCAACGAACAGCAGATCGTCGCCCAGGCCCGGCGCATGATCCAGGACTACGGCTTCAAGAGTATCAAGCTCAAGGCTGGCACCCTGGAGCCGGAACACGAGGTTTCCTGCATCAAGGCGTTGAAGCAGGCGTTTCCCGGCTACCCGCTGCGCATCGATCCCAATGGTAACTGGTCGCTGGAAACCTCCATTCGCATGGCCGAGCTGCTGGGCGATGACCTGCAATATTACGAAGACCCTACACCAGGGCTCGAAGGCATGGCCGAACTGCACAAGCGCACGGGCCTGCCGCTGGCGACCAATATGGTGGTCACCGATTTCGACGAGTTCCGTCGCAGCGTGGCGCTGAACAGCGTGCAGATCGTCTTGGCCGACCATCATTACTGGGGCGGGCTGCGAGACACCCAGGCGCTGGCGAAAATGTGCGACACCTTTGGCCTGGGCGTGTCGATGCATTCGAACTCCCACCTGGGCATCAGCCTGATGGCCATGGCCCACGTCGCGGCTTCGGTGCCGAACCTGGATTACGCCTGTGACACCCATTACCCGTGGCAGGAACCGGATGAAGAGGTGATCAAGGGCGGCAAGCTGCCGATTGTCGATGGTTGCGTGAAAATCACCCGTGCGCCGGGGCTTGGACTGGAGCTGGACCGCGATCAACTGGGCAAGCTGCATGAGCAGTTCCTCAGTTGCGGCATCCGCCAGCGCGACGATGTGCGGCAGATGCAGCGCTACAAGCCGGACTGGAAAACCGTCAAACCGAGGTTCTGAGTCAAGGATCCTGTGGGAGCGAGCCTGCTCGCGATGGCGTTGGGTCAGCAGCATTTAGGGTGGCTGACACACCGCCATCGCGAGCAGGCTCGCTCCCACCTTAGTTTCAGGGTTAGGCCCTAAGTATTGCCCCTCCGTCACATCGCAGTCTTACACCCAAACTGCCGCGCCGGGCCGGCGCCTCCAAAGCATCCGCCAATTGCCTCCAAGGCAGCGTATGACGCGGCCTGTCGCCTTTCGATAATCGCCTCCGACATCCCGTCTCATGTTGCGGAGCGCGCCATGCACAACAATAAAAATACTCGCCACCGTTTTTTGCCTGCGGTCATCGCCGGCCTTTCGACCCTTGGCCTGACGTCGTGGGCCCAGGCTGAAATCATGCTGTACGACAAGGACCAGACCACCTTTTCCACCGACGGCTATATCAACGCCTTTTACGTCAACAGCGATGTTGACCGGGCAGGGGAGCAGTTCGACCGTCGGCAGGCGCGGGTCAAGATGGGCTTCTTGCCCAACTACCTGGGCTTCAACATGGGCAAGCAGGTCGATGACCTCAAGCTTGGCGCCCGTGCCTCGTTCTGGGTGACCATCAACGACAGCGAAACCAACGGCACCGACACCGCCATCGACGTGCGGCAGTTCTACGGCACCGTCGCCAATCCGCAGTGGGGTGAAGTGCTGGTCGGCAAGGACTTCGGTCTGTTCGCCCGTTCCAACATTCTGCTGGACGAGTTGCTGGCCGGTTACGGGCAGGTCAGCGATACCCTCGGGTTGGTGGACGGCGGCGGGGTGTCGTTCGGCAACATCGGCAGCGGCTACCCATATCCGTTCCCGACTTCGCAGATCACTTACCGCACGCCGGTGATGGATGGGCTGCGGGTGGCGGTGGGCATCATGGACCCGGTAGACACCAACGACAGCAGCGCCACCGGCAAGGCCTACCAGGAAAATCCGCGTACTGAAAGTGAGGTGACCTACCAGTTCGACCTGGGTGGGGCGAAGATCTACAGCTGGCTCAACGGCAGCTACCAGACCTCGGACAACACCGACACCACGGTCGATTCAGTGACCTCCAAAGGCCTGGGCTATGGCGTACAGGCGAAGATGGGCGGCCTGTCGCTCACCGGTTCCGGGTTCCAGGCCAAGGGTATCAACCCGTTCTTCACCAACAACGCCGGCGAAGCGACGTTGCGCAATGTCGACAGTACCGGCTACCTGTTGCAGGGCTCCTACAAACTGGGCAAGAACCGCCTGGCGCTGTCCTACGGCAAGACCGAGGACGACGGCAATGGCGTGGTGGGCAGCGGCGCCGACTATGAAACCCGTGGCATAGCGCTGTTCCATGACGTCAACGACAACCTCAAGCTCGTGGCCGAATACAACCAGTTCGAAATCAACGGCCATGACACCAGCGCCCAGAACGAAGACACCGACACCTTTGCGGTGGGGGCGGTGTTGACCTGGTAAAGAGGATCCATCGGGAGCAATGCACAACCCTGTGGTGAGGGGATAAATCCCCTCACCACAGGAGCATTCCAGCCGAAGCCCGGGGTTTTTTGTGGTGGTCCCTGCCGTGCGCATCGCGGCAGGGGCCGCCACTGTTCTCCTCCCATGGAAGCGTCTACCCGCTACCCAAGTAGCATTCGTGAGTCGGGCGCCGCTTCGTACACTCAAGGTTCCTGTCACGCACCCGTCGGAGGCGAAGATGCTAAAGGCCCAGAGCGAAGGTGTGATAAGCGCCATGTCCCAGGCAACGAACGTCCAGCAAGTTGCCCAGGAGCTGGCGCGGCAGTTGTTGCACCCGCACTTGGGTTTCGTGCTGTTTTTCTGCTCCGCCGAATACGACTTGCCGGCTCTTGGCCAGGCACTCTCCCAGAGCTTCGGCGGGATTCGCCTGGTGGGCTGCACCAGCGCCGGAGAAATCACCAGTCAAGGCTATGGCCGCAACTGCGTCACAGCGGTGGGTTTCGATCATCGGCATTTTTCCATTGCCGCCGAGCTGATCGGGGAAATGGAGCACTTCAGCCTGATCGACGCCCAGCAAATGGTCGAACGACTGGCCAGCGGTTGCCGCAGCAATGCGCTGGCGCCGATCAAGGGCCACAGCTTTGCCCTGACCTTGCTCGATGGGTTGTCCAGTCGCGAGGAGATGGTGCTGGCGGCGTTGAGCGCGGCGCTGGGGGACATTCCGCATTTCGGCGGTTCGGCCGGCGACGACAACTACCTGACTCACACCCACGTGTACTACGAAGGTCAGTTCCACAGCGGCGCGGCCGTGGTGGTGCTGATCAACACCTGGCTGGATTTCGAGGTGTTCACCACCCATCACATCCTGCCTCGGGAGGAGAAGTTGGTCGTGACCGGGGCCGACAGCACCTCACGGCGTGTCTACGAGCTCAATGCCGAGCCCGCCGCCGAGGAATATGCCCGGCACATCGGTGTGCCGGTGAACGCGTTGAACTACCGGGTCTTCGCCGCCCATCCGCTGGCGGTGCGCATCAACGACCAGTATTACGTGCGGGCGATCCAGCAGGTGCACCCAGACCTGAGCCTGAGTTTTTACTGTGCGGTGGAGAACGGCATCGTGCTCACGGCGATGACCCCGGGCCCTTTGCTGCACAACCTGCAAGAACTGTTCAGCGGCTTGCAGGGGCGTCTGGGTGACTTGCTGCTGACCATCGGCTGTGACTGTTTTCTCAGGCGCATGGAACTGGAAGATCGCGGTGGCCTGGAGCAGATCGGCCAGTTCCTGCGCGACCATCGCGTGATGGGCTTCAACACCTACGGAGAGCAGTTCAATGGCATGCACATCAACCAGACCTTCACCGGAGTTGCCATTGCCCGCCATCGCGTCCCCGGCCATCGCTGACCTGCAGGCGCAGATCGCCAGCCTGCAGCACGAAAACCGCAAACTGCGGCGGATCAACGACGCACTGATCGAACGGGTGGAGTCCGGCGTGACCCGGGGCAACGACCCGTATGCGGCGTTCCAGCATTCAGTGGTGCTGGCTGAGCAGGTTCGCGAGCGCACCGACGCCCTGAACCAGGCCATGGCCGAGCTCAAGGCCGGCAATCACCTGCTGGGCGAAGCGCGGCTGCGCGCGGAAACCGCCCACCGGCACCTGATCGATGCCATTGAGAGCATTTCCGATGCATTTGTGCTGTTCGACGAACAACAGCGCATCGTCCTGTTCAACAGCCGCTTCAAGGCATTCTGGGCCCACAGCCGCGTGCGTATCATCGCCGGGATGCGCATTTCCGAGGTCAAGCGACTGATGACCGCCAACGGGTTGTTCAGCGAAGAACCGCGTGGCCAGGCCGACGAGCATGTGCTTTACCGCTTGCAGAACGGGCGCTGGCTGCAAGTCAGCGAACGACCAACCCAGGAAGGCGGTCGAGTGATTCTGTTTACCGACATCACCGACGTCAAACTCAGTGAAACCGTGCGTCGCGAACAGGCCATCGCGCAGAAATCGCACTTGTTGCAACGGGCCGTGGACAACCTTTCCCAGGGCGTGGCCATGGTCAATGCCCAGGGTGTGCTGGAGTTGTGGAACCGTCGCTTCCTGGAACTCAGCGGTCTGGCGCCAGTGGCGGCCCATCGGCCGTTTTCCGAGGTGATCGCCGACAGTGAACTGCAACTGCTGACCCCGGCCAGTCGCGACAGCAATGGCCGGCTCATCCACGAAAGCGAGCAGCGCCTGTCGGATGGCCGGGTCCTGGAGATTCGCACCCATCCGCTACCCACCGGCGGCTACGTCAACACCTTCACCGACATCACCGAGCGCTACCAGCACGCCGAGGCCCTGAGTGAAAGCGAACGCTGGATCCGCCTGATCACCGACCATGTGCCGGCGCTGATCGCCTACCTCAATGCCGACTTGGTCTACGAATTTACCAACAAAGTCTACGAGCAATGGTATTGCTGGCCCCGTGGCGTGATGCTCGGCCAGAGCCTGCGCGAGGCCCACAGCGAACAGCATTACCAGCGCCTGGAGGCCTACGTGGCCCGGGCCTTGGCCGGTGAGAGTGTGACGTTCGAGTTTGCCGAGACCAATATCAACAACCAGGAACGCTATATGCTGCGTTCCTACGTGCCCAATCGGCTGGCCAATGGTGAAGTGGTGGGGATCTTCGTGCTGATCCGCGACATCACCGAGCGGCGTCGCACCGCCGAGGCGCTGCACCAGGCCTACCAGAACCTGGAACAGCGCGTCCAGGAACGCACCGCCGAACTGACCACCCTCAATGACCAGCTATTGCGCGAAATCGACGAGCGCAGCCGGGTGGAGTTGCGCTTGCGCGAGGCCAAGCGCGAGGCCGAGCAGGCCAACCTGTCGAAAACCAAATTCCTCGCGGCGGTCAGCCATGACCTGCTGCAACCGCTCAACGCCGCGCGGCTGTTCACCAGCGCTTTGCTCGAGCGCCGTGAGCCGGTGGCGAATGCGCAACTGGTGCGCAACGTCAGCCACTCGCTGCAGGACGTGGAAAACCTGTTGGGCACGCTGGTGGACATTTCCAAGCTTGATGCCGGGGTGATCAAGGCCGATATCGCGCCGTTCGCCCTCAGCGAGTTGCTCGACAACCTGGCCGCCGAATACGTCCAGGTGGCGCGCAGTGAGGGGCTGGAACTGCACTTTGTGCCGTGTTCGGCCCTGGTGCGCAGCGACATGCAGTTGCTGGCGCGGATCCTGCGCAATCTGCTGAGCAATGCCATTCGCTATACCCCCAGCGGGCGGGTGGTGCTGGGCTGTCGCCGGCACCGCCAGCGCTTGTCCATCCAGGTCTGGGACAGCGGCATCGGCATTGCCGAAAACCGTCTTGAAGAGATCTTCCAGGAGTTCAAGCGCGGCGATGTACAGCGCCCGGATCAGGATCGAGGGTTGGGCCTGGGACTGGCGATCGTCGAGAAAATCGCCGGGATCCTTGGGCACCGGATCCAGGTGCGTTCATGGCCGGGCAAGGGCTCGGTGTTCTCCATCGACGTGCCCCTGAGCGCCACCGCGCCCAAGCCGTTGCCGAGCCTGGAGATGAGCGAACCGATGCTTGAGCGCTTGCGCGGGGCCCGGGTCTGGGTGCTGGATAACGACGCGGCCATCTGCGCCGGCATGCGTACGCTGCTCGAAGGTTGGGGGTGTCGGGTGGTGACTGCGCTGTCGGAGCAGGACCTGGCGCGTCAGGTGGACAACTACCATGCCGAGGCCGACCTGCTGATTGCCGACTATCACCTGGACAACGAACAGAACGGCGTCGACGCCGTGGCCCGGATCAACGCCCGCCGGGCCTCGGCGATCCCGGCGATGATGATCACCGCCAACTACAGCAACGAACTCAAGCAGCAGATCCGCGAACGCGGCCACACCCTGATGCACAAGCCGGTGCGGCCGATGAAACTGAAGATTGCGATGAGTCATTTGTTGAGTGGGCCCAAGAGTCATTGAGCCGAACGCTGTTGTGGCGAGGGGATTTATCCCTGCTGGGCTGTGAAGCAGCCCCCCTGGATCTGCCAGGCAGACCGAGTTCTTAGGTTTTAGGGCCGCTTCGCGCCCCAGCGGGGATAAATCCCCTCGCCACAGGGATGTGTGTCAGCGGTTCAACGACGCAGATAAGCCCCGAAATCAATATCCCCGGCACTGAGAATCGCTTGCACCCGATTGTGCACATTGAGCTTGCGCAGGATGGCCGAGACGTGAGCCTTGACCGTGGTTTCGGCGATCTCCAGCGTGTAGGCGATCTGTTTGTTCGACTCGCCCTTGGTCATGCGTTCCAGCACCAGCAATTGTTTACGGGTCAGGGCCTGGAGCAGCTCGGGCGCAAAGGCCGGGGTTTCGTTCAGGCGGCGGCCCATCGGGCTTTTCTGCGTGCGGATGATGTCCGGTGGCAGGTACACGTTGCCGTTGAGAATCTGCTCGATGGCGTCGGTCATCTGCGAGCGCGGCGAGGACTTGGTGATGAACCCCACCGCGCCGTAGGTAATGGCTTGCAGCACCACCTGTTTGTCCTGTTCGGCGGAGACGATCACCACGGGGATGGTCGGCGCCTCGTTGCGCAGGTTGATCAGGCCATTGAGGCCGTGCATGCCGGGCATGTTCAGGTCCAGCAGGATCAGGTCGAGGTCGTCGTGCTCGCGGGTCAACGCCAGGGCGCTGTCCAGATCGGCGGTTTCCATCACCTCGCTGCCAGGAAAACCGTCGCTGATGACGTTGTGGATGGCTTCGCGAAACAGTGGGTGATCGTCGGCTATCAGGATCTTATACATGGCCATTCACCTCGTTATTGTCGTGTGGGTGGGGCGGGGGCACGCACTCATTTGAATCAGGGAAAGGGTTCGGGCCGGGCCGCTTGCAAGGGCAGGCGGGCCGCCTCCCAAGCGTCGAGGCCGTCGCGGTACCAATACAACTGTTTATAGCCCATGGCGGCGGCGCGTTTTACCGCGTTCCAGCTCAACCAGCAATCAGAGCGGCAATAAAAGACCAGCGGTTGATCCGCTCGCCCGCCCGTGGCTTTTCCCAGGTGATGGTTGAAGTAATCCTGCCAGGTCGGGTCGAGTTCGCCGTCGCCGGTATTGGCCAGCCACAGGCTGCCGGGGAGGTTGGCGTGGGGCTCGTTGTCGATGAAGCGTCCCTGGAGCCAGGGGCGGCGATAGACGTCGATCAGGATCGCAGATGGCGTTTGCATCATCAGCTGTTGCAGTGCCTGGGTATCGAGTGTCTTTGCGCCATCGACGGTGGCGGGCGTCGGGCTGCGGTACTGGGCAATGCGATAGCCCTGCGCGGAGAACAACGCAGTGTCAGCCTGGGCGACATTCAGCCACAGGCCCAGCAAGACGATCACCAGCAAACGGGGCATGGGAATTTATCCTTTTTGTTATGCGCCCATTACATGCCAGGGTCGAGGTCTTGTGAATGCGACCATAGACAGGAAAACCGGTACTAAAGTAGTAATTTCGGGCTCAAAGACAAGTGTCAAACCTAGGATCAWGCTCTATCCCCTGTGGGAGCGAGCCTGCTCGCGATAGCGGTGCGTCAGTCACGTCTCTGCCAACTGAACCACCGCTATCGCGAGCAGGCTCGCTCCCACAAGGGATATTCGTCGTGCAATCAGCCTGCTTTGCGCAACGCCGCATGCTGCGGATTGAAGGTCCACACCGCCAGTAGCGCGAACACCAGAGTCAAGCCCGCGCACACCACCATTGCCAGCAGATTGAACCGTTCATACAACGCATAACGCACCAGCTCCACCCCATGGGTGAACGGACTCACCGCGCACAGCCAGTACAGCCAAGGGCTGGCCTCCAGCATTTTCCACAACGGATACAGCGCCGAGGACAGGAAGAACATCGGGAAGATCACGAAATTCATCACCCCGGCAAAGTTCTCCAGTTGCCGGATGGCATTGGACAGCAGCAAGCCCAGGGCGCTGAGCATCAGGGCCACCAGCAGCAGCGCCGGAAACGCCAGCAGCAGGCCCATGGCCGGTGGCTGGATGCCGTACAGCCAGGCAATGGCGAGAAATGCGTAGACCTGCAACAACGAGATCAACGAGGTTGCCAGCAACTTGCTCGCCAGCAGGAAGGCCCGCGGCAGAGGGCTGGTGAGCAGCACGCGCATGCTGCCCATTTCCCGGTCATAGACCATCGACAGCGAACCCTGCATGCCATTGAACAACAGGATCATGCAGGCAAGGCCAGGCACGATGTACACCTCATAAGGGATGTAGGTGTCATAGGGGGCAATGATGGCGATGCCCAGTGCCGCACGAAAGCCGGCGGCGAACACCAGCAGCCACAGCAGCGGCCGCACCAGGGCACTGAGAAAGCGCGTGCGTTGTAGCACGAAACGCAGCCATTCACGCACCACGATGCCGCTGAAGCATTGCCAATACGCGTTCATGGGTGAACTCCCGCTGCGGTCAGGTGGGTGAAGGCCGAACCGAGGGTGCCGCCATGTGCCTGACTGACGGCGTCGGCGCGTGCGCTGGCGACGAGGCGGCCTTGATGCAGGATCAGCAGATCGTCGCTGGGCTGTACTTCGTCCAGCAGGTGCGTGGTCCACAGCACGCTGATGCCCTCGTGGCACAACTGGCGAACGTGTTGGTTCAGGGCCAGCCGGCTGGCCGGGTCAAGGCCAACGCTGGGTTCATCGAGCAGTAACAGGCGCGGTTCATGCAGCAGCGCCCGGGCGATTTCCACCCGGCGACGATGGCCGCCATTCAGGGCGCGCACCCGTTCGTGGCGCCGCTCGGTCAACTGCTGGCGGGCCAGTTCCGCGTCGATGCGCACACTGCCCTGGCGCCGCGACAGGCCATGCAGCGCAATGTGGTAACGCAGGTTCTGCTCGACACTCAGGTCCAGGTCCAGGGTGCTCTGTTGGAACACCACACCCAACTGGCGCAAGGCCGGCAGCGGCGAGGTCTGCAACGAATGGCCGCCGACGCGGACCTCACCACGCTGCACGTCATACAGGCGCGTGAGCAAGGCAATCAGCGTCGATTTGCCGGCGCCATTGGGGCCCAGCAACGCGGCGAAGCGCCCGGCTGCGAGGTTGAAACTCACCTGCTTGAGGGCTTCGCGCGCGCCGTAGGCGAAGCTCAGGTCGCTGACTTCCAAGGCGTTCATGGCGTCACCACTACGCCCCAGGGATAGCGCCCAACCTTCACCGACTTGAGCACTTTGCGGCTCTGCACGTCGATCACCGACACATCACCGCTGACGCCATTGGTTGCCAGCAGTTGGCGTTGATCGGGGGTGAATGCCAGTTGCCAGACACGCCGCCCCACCAGCAGGTAATCCAGCACTTCGAAGGTCTTGGCATCGATGACGGCGACGTGATTGGCCGGGCCCAGGGCGACGAAGGCGAGTTTGCCGTCGGCGCTGAGCTTGATGCCCACTGGCTGTACCTTGTCGGGGTGAACGCCCTTGATCTGGAACGTCAGCGTCTTGAGCACCTGGCGACTGGCGACATCGAGAATCGTCAGTGTGCCGCCGATTTCCGCCGAGGCCCAGAGCTGCGAACCGTCACGACTGAACTCGACGAAACGCGGCCGTTGGTCCACCAGTGTGTTGTCGGCCAAGGTCTGGGTGCTGGTGTCGATCCAGTGCAGCATGTTGGTGGTTTCACTGGTGTTGACCGCCCATTTGCCATCGGGGCTGACGGCCATGCCTTCGGGCTCGACGCCGACGCCGATCTGTCCCAGCACCTCGGAAGTCTGGGTGTCGATCACGGTCACCAGGGCATCGTCTTCGTTGGACACGTAGAGCCAGCGGTCATTGGGGTGCAAGGCGAACTGTTCCGGGTCCTTGCCGGAGGGCAATTCCTTGATGATCTTGCGGGTGGCGACGTCCATCACCTGGACCCGGTCCGAATCGCTGGCGCAGATGTACAGCAGGCGGTTGTCGTGGGACAGCAACAGGCCTCGGGGGCGTTGGCCCACCGGCAGGGTCTCGATGACCTCCAGGCTCTGCATGTCGATCAGGCTCAGGCTGTTGTCTTTCTCATTGGAAACCCAGGCGATGCTGGCGGCGGCGGGGCCGGCGACCAACAACGCCGCCGCCAGGGTGAGGGTCTGGCAAAGCAGGGCAGGTTGGAACCGGGTCGGGTCAAGCAGGGGGCGGCGCATGGCGGTTTCCTTATTGTTGTTCTTGAAGGGATCAGGGGTAGCGGCAGCTCACTTCGGGCCGGTCGTAGCCCAGGCTGTCCATTTCGTTGGTAGGGTGCAGAAAACCGTCCTGGGGCGAGGTGCTCACCAGCGCCCGCGGCTGAACCAGGGGAATCGGCTGGCGCAGTTGCCCGTTCCACGGCCGGTAACTGAGCTTGCGCCCCTTGAAACCGTCCAGCGGCAATTGCTCGCTCAGCGCCAGTTGGCGGATGGCCAATGGATCGTCCTGGCGCAGTTTGCTCACGGCACTGGCGATGCTGCGCACGGCGATCCAGGCGGCGAAATCACGATCATTCATCCAGCGCCCGGCCAGGGCTTCGAAGCGTTTTTGCAGCTGTGCCGCGCCGTAGGTTTCCACGGTCTTGTGCCAGGCGGTGGGGGTCAGGCCTTGCGTGCCGGCCACCGGACGCGGGTACCAGGTCTGGTAGGGCACGTATTCGCCGAAGTCGCCGCGCTCGTCGGCCACCAGCACCACGTCGTATTCGGCGGTCTGGGTGAACAAAGGCATGTCGGCCTGGGCGCTGCGGCGCTGGTCGTTGTCGAACTGCCAGTCTTTTTGCGCGACGACCTTCATGCCGAAACGCTTCATGGCTCGTCGTAGCGCAGCAGCATAGGCCTGGTCCTCGGCCGTCTGGCCGACGATCAGTAATGCCCGCTGCCATTTGCGTACGACGCTGAACTGCACCAAGGCATCGGCGAGCATCGCCCGGTCGGGCAAGCTGTGGAGCACGTTGCCCAGGCAATCGGTGGTGCGCAGGCTGTCGTCGGCGCTGCCGGCATTGAACAGCAGGCTGTCGGGCAGGGCGGCACTGAGTTGGCGCAGGCTGGCGGATGGGGCATTGACCACAAACAACCGCAGGCCTTGGTCATGCTGCGCTTGGGCGGCCTGGAGCAAGGCTTCGGGGCTGTCGACGCTGGCGCTTTGCAGCTGGTAATCGTGCTTGAGAAAACGCCCGGTGCTGTTGCTGTCGACAATCGCCAACTGCGCCCCGCGCAGTCCGGCATCGGCGGGCTCTTCAATGACGTTGGACAGCAGCGGGCCCGGGTCGGGGCGGTAACCCAGGTAGCCGATGCGCACTTGCAGCGGCGCGCCGTCGCCAGCCTGGGCGGCGACCGGCAACCCGGCGCTGGCCGCTGCGAGCAAAGGGATCAAGGCGTAACTGACGAGCCGGCGCATAACACCTCCATTGCGGGTAGCGCCAGCATAGAAAGCCTGTGTCCAGGGGGAAATATGCAGAAAGTACCGCCGGGCCAGTACCAAGGTAGTAACCCGCTGTCGACGCCGGGGTTTTAGGATGCCAGTCATCGTCATTCATCAGGAGCGGACAGACCGTGCGGATTCTCAAAGCCCTGCTGCTACCGTTGTTGCTGATCTTGAGTCTGATTGGCGTGGATCGGTTGTCTGGCAAACCAAAGAGCTGCCGCGAACACAAAACCTGCGAGCACAGAGGTTCCCCTGTGGGAGCGAGCTTGCTCGCGATAGCGGTGGTTCAGTCGACAGCGCTGTTGAATGTGCCGATCTCATCGCGAGCAGGCTCGCTCCCACAGGAGTACTGTGCCGGCCAGGGGTTGGGCCGCTAACCATGTCGGCCCTCTGGCGAATCAACCTCTGGGTGACGGCGTTTTTCGCCCTGGTCACCCTGGCTTGTGCGGTCCTGTTGCTGCATCAAGCCACGGCTGATGTGAAACGTGAGCTGCAATCGGCCGAGTCCGTGGTGCATTACCTGAGTGAAACCGCCGAACGCAACCCGGCCAGTCTCCAGTCGCGGTTGACCGGCAGTCTGCGTCATGTACGGGTTCACTGGTTGGCGGCGGGGCAGGTGCAGCCGGGGAACAGCGAGGGCGGGGTGAGCGCCTGGCTTGGTCGCTGGTTACTGGGCGACGCTCCGGCTGCCGCGGTGGTGGATTTGCGCGACGGTCGCCGGGCCTGGATCGCGGTCGACCCTCGGGACGAAATCGAAGAAGTCCTCGATTCCCTGGTGCAACTGCTCGGCGTCTGTGCGCTGGCGTTGTTGGTCAGCCTGCTGGTGATCCGCTGGGCGGTGCGCCGGGGTATGGGATTGCTCGATGAATTGCTGCAGGCCCTGCGTCAGGTCTGCGCCGGCGATCTGCGGGTGCGGCTGGCCGCTGATGCTATCCCGGAGGCCCGACAATTGGCGGTGCATTTCAATCGCATGACCGCTGCCCTGACTCAGGCGCAGGCCGATAACACCCGGCTTACTCAAGCCCTGCTGGCTGTGCAGGAGCAGGAACGCACGAAGCTGGCTCGGACCCTGCACGATGACCTGGGCCAATACGTGGCAGGGATCCGCGCCCGGGCATGCTTGCTGCGGCTGGTGATCGATCAGCCGCCGATGCTGGAGCAGACCGTCAGCCAGCTCGAGGGTCATTGCGAGCATCTGCAACAGGGATTCCGTGCGCTGGTGCAAGACCTGTATCCGGTGGTGCTTCAGCACTTGCCGCTGTCCGAGGCCATCGAGCTGCTGGTGGCTCAGTGGCAACAAAACCAGGGCATCGCCTGTCAGCTGCGGATCAACGCGCCGTTGCCGCCGTTGTCGGGCTCGAACAAGACCCACCTGTATCGCCTGTTGCAGGAAGCGCTGACCAATGTCGTCCGGCATGCCGGCGCCACGCAGGTGCGGATTCGCCTGCAGCATCGGGCCGGGCGTTTGCGAGTGCTGGTGCGTGACAACGGCCGGGGAGCGACCGGGCCCCATCGAGCGGGCGTTGGCCTGCACTCGATGTCCGAGCGCGCCCGCAGCCTGGGTGGCGAACTGCGCATCATCAGCCAGCCCGGTGCCGGTTGGGCGCTGGCCTTGAATATTCCCCTGGAGGCGTGATGAACATCTTGTTGGTCGACGATCATGCGGTGGTTCGGCAGGGCTATGCCAGCCTATTGCGGGCGCTGATGCCGGAGCTGCACGTGCGCGAAGCCGCCACCGGTGAGGAGGCGTTGAGTCAAGTGCTGGAGCAGGTGCCTCACCTAGTGATCATGGACTTCGGCCTGCCCGGTATCAGCGGGCTGGAAACCACCCGGCGCCTGCGCCAGCGCCTGCCGCAACTGCGGGTGCTGTTCTTCAGCATGCACGATGAACTGCCATTGGTCCGTCAGGCGCTGGACGCCGGGGCTGCGGGCTACCTGACCAAGAATTCGGCACCTCAGATACTGGTGGAGGCCGTGCGCCGGGTGCTGGCCGGCCATGCCTACATCGAACAAGCCCTGGCCACCCAGTTGGCCTGCGCCAGTACCCGACACGACACCGACCCGCGCTTGCAATGCATGACCCAGCGCGAGCTGGAGATCTTCGTGATGCTCGCCAGGGGCACCCCGGCGCGCACCATTGCCGAACAGCTGTGCATCAGCGCCAAGACCGTGTCCAATCACTTGACGCTGCTCAAGAGCAAGCTGCAGGTCAGTTCCCATGCCGAACTGGTCCACCTGGGGATCGACATGGGCGTGGTGCGGGTGGCGGGGTGAGCCCCTCATGTTCTCGCAATGATGCTCAACTGTGGCGAGGGGATTTATCCCCGTTGGGCTGCGCAGCAGCCCCAAAGCCTGAAGACTCGGTGTGCCAGGTCTATTGAGCTGGCTGTTTTAGGGCTGCTGCGCAGCCCAGCGGGGATAAATCCCCTCGCCACAAGGCTTTGTATGTATCTGGAGACTTCATTGATCCCAGGACGCTGGGCAACCCGTACACCCTTGCATATTCGCATCCTGAAAATTCCCGTAATGCTGGCGTGAACCGCTCATGTTGGCGTCTTCCAGGTTGCTTTCGCCAAGCTTGGCTTCCTGCAGGTTGGCGTCGCGCAGGTCGGCGCCCTTGAGGTCTGCCTTGCTCAGCCAGGCCATTTCCAGGTCGGCGGCTTGCAGGTTGGTTTCGTGCATTCGGGCGCCGGACAGCCGGGCGAATTGAAGATACGCGGCGCTCAGGTCGGCTTTCTGGAACTGCGCGCCCTGGGCAAACAGGCCCCAGCCCTGGATAGCCTTGAGCGTGGCCCCACTGAAGTCCGCCAGGCGCAGGTTGCTTTGCTGCAAGCTGGCACGGGTCAGGTTGGCGCCTTGCAGACGGGCTTTTTCCAGATTGGCCAGGTCCAGCCGCGCATGGCGCAGATCGGCGCCCCGCAGGTCGGCACCGCTGAGGTTCATTTTGCGCAGGTCCTGGTTGGCCAGCCGGGCGCCGCGAAGGTCGGCGCCGGGGCATTGGCTGGACTCGGCGATGATGCAGCCGTTGATGGTCAGGGGCATGTCGAGGTCGTCGGCGCTGGCATTTGCGGCGAACACGATCAATAAAACCAGTGGATAGTTCATGGCAGGAACTCGAGTTAACTGTGGGAGCGAGCCTGCTCGCGAAGCCGTCGGCACATTCAACATCACTGCCAACTGAACCACCGCTATCGCGAGCAGGATCGCTCCCACAAGGGATCTTTGCTGGACACAGAATCTGTGTCCAATGAGATCAAGAGTGGGAGCGGGCTTGCTCGCGAAGCCGTCGGTACATTCAACATCACTGCCAACTGAACCACCGCTATCGCGAGCAGGATCGCTCCCGCAAGGGTTATTGGCGGGCCACCTTGTTATCCCAACTCGGAATCTTGAACACCCAGAACGACCCGCCCTGGGCCACCGGCTTGGTCAGCTCGGCCATGTCGCCGCCCCACAACGGCACGGCGCCGCCGTAGCCGACGGTCACGCCGATGTACTGTTCGCCGTCCTGTTCCCAGGTGATGGGCGGGGAGACGATGCCGCTGCCGGTCTGGAACTTCCACAGTTCCTGGCCGGTCTTGGCGTCGAAGGCCTTGAAGAAGCCGTCGCCGGTGCCGGTGAACACCAGATTGCCCTTGGTGGCGAGCACCCCGGCCCACAGCGGCAAGGCTTCCTTGTGTTCCCAGACCACCTTGCCGGTGGTGGGGTTCATCGCCCGCAGGCTGCCGACGTGATCGTCATACATGCGCTTGATGCGAAAGCCCATGCCCAGGTAGGCCGAGCCTTTCTTGTAGTTAACCTCTTCGGTCCAGTATTCCTCCTTCCACTGGTTGCCCGGCACGTAGAACAGCCCGGTGTCCTGGCTGTAGGCCATGGGATTCCAGTTCTTGCCACCCAGGAAAGGCGGTGAGACTTCCACCGGTTTGCCCTTGGTTTCACCCGGCAGTGGCTTGGCCGGACGCTGACCTGGATTTTCCACCGGGCGGCCGGTCTTCAGGTCGATGTGGCTGGCCCAGGTGATGTTGTCGACGAAAGGGAAGGCGTTCTGCAGCTTGCCGTTGTTGCGGTCCACTACGTAGAAAAAGCCGTTGCGGTCGGCGTGAGCGGTGGCCTTGACCAGCTTGCCGTCCTTGTCTTTGTAGTCGAACAGCACCAGCTCGTTGTTGCCGGAGAAATCCCAGGCATCGTTGGGCGTGTGCTGGTAGAACCACTTCACCTCGCCGGTACTCGGGTCGACGCCCACCTGGCCGGAGGTGTAGAGGCTGTCGTAATCCTGCGGGTTGCCATCCTTGGCCGTGCGCGCCCAGGTGTTCCATGGCCCCGGGTTGCCGGCGCCGACGATGATGGTGTTGGTTTCGGGGTCGAAACTGGCGCTCTGCCAAGGTGCGCCGCCGCCGTGGCTCCAGGCCTCGACCTTGCCGGTTTCGGTGGTTTTGTCGTCGGGCCAGGACGGTGCTTTCACATCGCCGGTCGGCGTGCTGTCCTTGCCGTTGAGACGGCCCATGTGGCCTTCGACGAAAGGCCGCATCCAGACTTCTTCACCGGTGTCCGGGTCCCGGGCGAACAGTTGCCCGACCACGCCGAACTCATCCCCGGAACTGCCATGGATCAACAGCACCTTGCCGCTGGTCTTGTCCTTGATCAGTACCGGGGCTCCGGTCATGGTGTAGCCGGCCGCGTGATCGCCGAACTTCTTGTTCCACACCACTTTGCCGGTGTTTTTATTCAGGGCGACCACCCGCGCATCCAGCGTGCCGAAGTAGATCTTGTCGCCGTAAATGGCCGCGCCCCGATTGACCACGTCGCAGCACGGGCGAATGTTGTCCGGCAGCCGATGGCTGTAGGTCCACAGGCGTTTGCCGGTCTTGGCGTCGAGGGCGAATACCCGCGAGTAAGAGCCGGTGACGTACACCACGCCGTCGCTGACGATGGCCTGGGACTCCTGGCCGCGCTGCTTTTCGTCGCCGAATGAATAAGACCAGGCCGGCGTGAGCTTGAACACGTTCTTGTCATTGACCTGGGCCAGCGGGCTCCAGCGCTGGGCGTTGGTGCCCATGCCGTATTGCAATACGTCGCGGGTGGTCAGGTGGTCGTTGGCGATGTCTTCCCAGGTGACTGCGGCGTTCGCCTGCGGAGTCAGGGACAGGCTGCCGGCCAGCAGCAAGGCAACGGTCAGGGAAGAGAGGGCGGGGAGCGTTTTTATTGTCATGGTGGGCATTCCCAGTGAGGTTTTGGCCTGACTAGGTTGGGTCGCGTGAGGGCTCTACCGATACGGAAAAAGTCCCGCCCTTGCCGGGAAGACTTCCCGAACCAGCTGTCTTTGCGAACCGCGCCGGATGACCCGCTACCAAGGAACTAGAGTGCGGCCACCAAAGCAGCATTCGGCTGGGGTGCAGGCGTTCCTAAGATGACGGCACGGCCTCTGTAGAGAGGTCTTGCGTGCAAATTCGAGGGCATAACAATGACAACAAAACGCAACGCCATCATCGCTACCGCATTGCTGATAGGGCTGACCGGCGCAGGCTCCGTGTGGGCCCATGGCAACGTAGTGCCCCAGGCAGTGGAAACCAAAGGGCTGACCCCGATCAAGGACACCGGCCTGCCAACAGATGGCGATGGTTGGCTCGCGCAAAACCCTTACCGCAGTTCTCCCGAGCGAGACAAAGCGGTGGAAATCGGCGCCTCGGCCTACAACCAGAACTGCGCCGCGTGCCACGGCCTGGAAGCCAAGTCCGGCGGGATCGCGCCGGATCTGCGCATGCTGGACGCCGCCGAAGCCGGAGATGAGTGGTTTGTCGAGCGCGTGCGTCACGGCGCGGTGCGCGACGGCCGGGTCTACATGCCGAAAATGGCGGACTACTTAAGCCAGGAAGCCTTGTGGGCGGTGCGCACCTATCTCGACAGCGTGCACGTCGAGGAGTGATCGCCATGCGCCTGTTCGCGTGGATATTCTGCAGCCTGTTGCTGTGTGGCCAGACGGTTCAGGCACAGGTGCGTAACTACGACGAAATGATCGCCGCCGGCGAGCTGAAAGTGGCGGTGTACAAGGATTTTGCCCCCTATAGCTTCGAAGACCACGGCCAGCCTCGGGGCGTGGATGTGGAGCTGGCCCAGGCCCTCGCCAAAGCCCTTGGCGTGCGCCTGCGATTGATCTGGGCGCCGCCCGGCGAAAAGCTCGATGACGACCTGCGCGATTACATCTGGCGCAGCAGCGCCCTGCATGGTCGGCAACTGGCCGACCTGATGATGCGCGTGCCTTACGATCGCGACTACGTGCAAAAGCGCAACGACATCGGTGAACTGGAAAACGCCCAGGTCGCCATGTTCGGGCCTTATCAGCAGGAGTGCTGGCAAGTGGCGTACGACCGCCGACGGCTTGAAAGTGTAGGCAGTGTCGCGGTATTCCAGCAGCACCCCATTGGCGTTGAAGTCGACAGCGTGCCGTCGTTCTACCTGACCTCGGTGTTCAACGGCATGCTCAGCGCCAGGACCCATCACTTTCCCGGCGTAGGCCAGGCGTTCAAGGCCATGCGGGCCGGGCAGGTCGACGCGGTCATGGCCATGCGCGGGGAGATCGACTGGCAACTGCATGAGGCAGCCGATCCGCAACTGGCATTGGCCGAAAATGCTTACCCGAACATGGGCAAGCAACGGTGGGAAATCGGTATGGCGGTGCATGAGAGCAACCGGCAGCTGGCTTATGCGGTAGAAGAAGCGCTGGAAGGGTTGATCCGCGACGGCAGTCTCAAAACCATCTATGCCCATTACGGCCTGCGTTACGAAGTGCCCGAGATGTATCAATAGGAGCGCAGGGATGAACTGGCGAGCGTGGGGTCTGCTGTTGTGCTGCCTGCCGTTGACGGCGACGGCGCTCGAGACCGGGAAGGACCCGGTGCCCTCGGTGATGTGGGCCTTCTATCACAAACAACTGCTGGCTGAGGCGCCGTTCGTGTTCGATGACCGGGTCCGATTGCTGGCGCCGCCTTTTGCCGAAGACGCGCGCCAGGTGCCATTGCAGATCGATGCCCGCGCATTCACCGGCGACGTGGTGCGCATGCTGGTTTGGGCCGAACTGAACCCGCTGCCCAAGATCGTCGATTTCCAGCCGGGGGAGCGGGTGCTGCCCTGGCTGTCGATCCGCATTCGTATCGAGCAGGCCACGCCGTTGCGCGCTGCCGTGCAGACCCGTGACGGCCTGTGGCACGTCGGCTCGACGTTGATCGACGCAGCCGGTGGCGGCTGCACCGCGCCAAGCGTGGTGCGGACCCAGCCGGGCTGGGAAGAACACTTGGGCGAAGTGCTGGGAGCCCGTTACCCCCGAGGTGAAGACAGCCGCCTGCGCCTGCAAGTCGCCCACCCGATGGACAATGGGCTGGTGAGCGGCATCCCGGAGTTTTACCTCAACCAGGCGCAGTTGCTGGACGCCGACGGCCAGGTGCTGGCGCGCCTGGAGCTGTTCCCGGCCGTCAGCGAAAACCCCAACCTGAGCTTCGACATTCAAGGCCCCGGGCAGACCCGCCTGTTGTTGCGTGACAACAGCGGCAATGAATTCGAGGCAACGGTCCCCTGACCACAAGGAGCGCGCCATGCGTTGGTTGTTGCTGATCTGGCTGGGCCTGTGCCTGCCGACATGGGCCGCAGCGGACTATTCACTCAAGCCCCGGCAGATCGCCGAAGGCACCTGGCTGCTGGAAGGCAGCACGGACAATTTTGCCAAGGCCAACGGCGGCAACATCGTCAACACCGCTTTTATTGTCACCGAGGCCGGCGTGGTGGTCATCGACAGCGGCCCGTCCCGGCGCTACGGGCAGGCCTTGCGCCAGGCGATTGCCGCGATCACCGATAAGCCGGTAGTCCAGGTGTTGCTGACCCATCATCACCCCGACCATGTCTTGGGCAACCAAGCCTTCAGCGACGTCTCCATCGGCGCGCTGGCGGGGACCACGGATCTGTTGCGCCAGCAGGGCGATGCCATGGCCGAGAACATGTACCGGCTGGTCGGTGACTGGATGCGTGGCACCGAAGTGGTATTGCCAAACCAAGTGCTGGTTCCCGGGCCGCTGAAGGTCGGCAACCATTCGTTGCGTCTGCTGGCATTGGCCGGGCACACCGGGGTGGACCTGGCGATCCTCGATGAAACCACCGGCGTGTTGTTTGCCGGCGATCTGGTGTTCTACGAACGAGCCCTGACCACCCCGAACAGCCCCGGTCTGGAGGTCTGGCTCAAGGACCTGGACACCCTGCAAAGCCTGTCGTGGAAGCAGATCGTACCCGGCCATGGTCCAGTGGCGAGCGATGCCCGGCCTTTCTTGCAAATGCGCGACTACCTCAGCTGGCTCGACCAACTGATGCGCGACGGCGCGGCCCGGGGCGATGACATGGCCGAGATGATCCGCAGCCCCATCCCCGAGCGTTTTGCCGGGATCAGCTTGAGTCGGTATGAGCTGATTCGCAGTGTCAGTCATCTTTATCCGCGTTATGAGCGGGTAGGGATGAAGCGAGTAGATGCCAAGATTGAGTAGTCCCGGCAAATCCCCCGGCTAGCGCCAAAAATGAAAAAGGCCGGGCTTGGTCTAAGGTCATTGTTAAGGACACAGCAGGGGTGTGGTGCCTGAAAAAATAGCCGAAGTCGCGGAACCGAAGATGTCATGGCCGCAGAGTGCTTTCTACGCAAGGCAGAACTCTGGAGCAGCGATGAAATGACCATCACAAAAATCCTCCACGACAAAATCCACGCCAATGGCATCGAAATGCACTATCGGTTTACCGGGCAAGGGGCACCGATCGTCCTTCTCCACGGCTGGCCACAACACTCTCTGATGTGGAATCGGGTCATGGCGGAACTCGCCGACCAGTATCTAATCATTGCCCCGGATCTGCGCGGAGCCGGAGGATCGTCGATTACGCCCGGGGGCTACGACAAGCGGACCATGGCGCGCGATCTACGAGCCCTCATCGAGAAGCTCAACCTGGGGCCGGTCTTCCTTGTGGGCTACGATCACGGTGTTGGCGTTGCTTACCAATATGCCGGCGCGCACCCCAACGAGGTTCGACGGCTGGCCCTCGCCGAATATGCGCTGCCGGGGTTCGGCTACGAGGCCAAGCTGACGCCGTCTCGAGACTGGGACGTTGCCAGCAGCTGGCAACTCAGCTTCTTCACTCAGCCCGATGTTGCGGAAATGTTCATTCGCGGAAAGGAGCGCGAGCTGCTCTCCTGGTTTTTCTGGAAGATGTCCGCCAACCCTGAGGGCGTGAGCGGCGAGGACTTCGAGGAATATGTCCGGCAGATCATCAAACCAGGCGCGCTGCGAGCGGGCCTCAATTACTACGCTGCGGTCTGGCAGGACATGGACGACCATTCCGAAACCGCTCGGCGGGGCAAACTGCAGATGCCCGTGCTCGGCATTGGTGGTCGATGGGGGTTCGCCGAGAAGACCAGCCTGCTCCTCGAACCGGTGGCGCAGCACCTGAGTGGGACCGTCATTGAAGGTGCCGGACACTGGCCGGCCGACGAACGTCCCGACGAATTCGCCCGAATCCTGCGCGATTTTTTCCAAGCCGACTCGCCCTGAAGCCGGCATGCCGTTCACGTAAGGCTGGCGCCACCTTACCGGCTTCCTGAGGGAACAGCGTTGTAACGGTCCAATCCGGTCTTCACATGTACCAAGGAACTAGAAAACTCAACACAGCGGGCAATTGTTGACGACGGCCCCAAGGCCAAGAATCTGCGGCAGACCGGGAAAATTTCCCGGGTATAACAATAACCGCAGAGGTAGCCGTCATGACTCATCCCGCACGTCGCCAGCCCTTCGCCGTGAGCCTGCTGCTCAGTGCCATGCTGCTGTCCGGTTCGGCCTTGGCCGCCGTGACCGATCAGGAAATTCTCCAGGACCCGAAAAACCCGCAGCAGGTCGTGACCAACGGCCTCGGCGTGCAAGGCCAACGCTATAGCCCACTCGACACGCTCAACGTGAATAACGTCAAGGATCTGCGTCCGGTCTGGGCGTTCTCCTTCGGCGGTGAAAAGCAGCGCGGCCAGCAGGCCCAGCCGATGATCAAGGATGGGGTGATGTACCTCACCGGTTCCTACTCGCGGGTGTTCGCGGTGGATGCACGCACCGGCAAGAAGCTGTGGCAATACGATGCGCGCCTGCCCGATGACATTCGCCCTTGCTGCGACGTGATCAACCGTGGCGTGGCGCTGTATGGCGACCTGGTGTATTTCGGCACCCTGGACGCCAAGCTGGTGGCCCTGAACAAGGACACCGGCAAGGTGGTGTGGAGCAAGAAAGTCGCTGACCACAAGGAAGGCTACTCCATCAGCGCCGCACCCATGATCGTCAATGGCAAGCTGATTACCGGCGTGGCGGGCGGCGAGTTTGGCGTGGTGGGCAAGATCAGCGCCTACGACCCGAAAAACGGCGAGCTGCTGTGGACCCGTCCGACCGTGGAAGGGCACATGGGTTATGTCTACAAGGACGGCAAGGCTATCGAGAATGGCATTTCCGGTGGCGAAGCCGGCAAGACCTGGCCGGGGGATCTCTGGAAGACCGGTGGTGCGGCGCCCTGGCTGGGCGGCTACTACGACCCGGAAACCAATCTGCTGCTGTTTGGCACCGGTAACCCGGCACCGTGGAACTCCCATCTGCGCCCTGGCGACAACCTCTATTCCTCGTCGCGCCTGGCCCTTAACCCGGACGACGGCAGCATCAAATGGCACTTCCAGAGCACCCCTCACGACGGCTGGGACTATGACGGCGTCAACGAACTGATCTCCTTCAACTACAAGGAAGGGGGCAAGGACATCAAGGCTGCGGCCACCGCCGACCGCAACGGCTTCTTCTACGTGCTCGATCGCACCAACGGCAAGTTCATCCGCGGCTTCCCGTTTGTCGACAAGATCACCTGGGCCAGCGGCCTGGACAAGGAAGGGCGGCCGATCTACAACGAGGCCGGCCGTCCGGGCGCGCCGGGCAGCGAAGCCAAAGGCAGCTCGGTGTTTGTCGCGCCGGCGTTCCTCGGGGCGAAGAACTGGATGCCGATGGCCTACAACCAGGACACCGGGTTGTTCTACGTGCCGTCCAACGAATGGGGCATGGACATCTGGAACGAAGGCATCGCCTACAAGAAGGGCGCGGCGTTCCTGGGGGCCGGTTTCACCATCAAGCCGCTGAACGAGGACTACATCGGTGTGCTGCGGGCCATCGACCCCAAGACTGGCAAGGAGGTCTGGCGTCACAAGAACTTCGCGCCGCTGTGGGGCGGAGTGCTGACCACCAAGGGCAACCTGGTGTTCACCGGCACGCCTGAAGGATTCCTGCAGGCCTTCAACGCCAAGACTGGGGAAAAGGTCTGGGAATTCCAGACCGGCTCCGGTGTGCTCGGTTCGCCCATCACTTGGGAAATGGATGGCGAGCAATACGTCTCCGTCCTCTCGGGCTGGGGTGGCGCGGTGCCGTTGTGGGGCGGCGAAGTGGCCAAGCGCGTGAAGGACTTCAACCAGGGCGGCATGCTCTGGACCTTCAAGTTGCCGAAAGAGTTGGTGGCCAAGCGCTGAGTTGTCATTGAGCCGGGGGCTGCTTTTGTGGCGAGGGGATTTATCCCCGCTGGGCTGCGAAGCGGCCCCAAAATCTTTGCGAGCGCTGCGCACTCGAGCGGGGATAAATCCCCTCGCCACAAAGGCAGCGCTTGTTCCCGCTTTTCGTGTCCTGAAAAATCCACAAACCTACGACCAAATAACGAGAGCCCCCCTGCCAATGACGCATTCGTCCAGCATGCGGGTCTCTCTACCATCGGCCTATCGCCTGTCCCGCGACAGGCATCGACCAGGCAGAGGCCCATTATGATCTATGCACAACCCGGAACCCCAGGCGCCGTCGTTACCTTCAAGCCGCGCTATGGCAATTTCATCGGCGGCGAATTCGTCGCGCCGGTTAACGGCGAGTATTTCACCAACACGTCCCCGGTCAACGGCGAGGTCATCGCCGAGTTCCCGCGCTCCAACGCCGCTGACATTGACAAGGCCCTGGACGCAGCCCACGTCGCTGCCGATGCCTGGGGCAAGACTTCGGTGCAGGATCGCTCCCTGGTGCTGTTGAAAATCGCCGACCGCATCGAACAGAACCTGGAACGCCTGGCTGTCAGCGAGACTTGGGACAACGGCAAAGCCGTGCGCGAAACCCTCAATGCCGACGTACCGCTGTCGGCCGACCATTTCCGTTATTTTGCCGGCTGCATCCGCGCCCAAGAGGGTGGGGCCGCCGAGATCAATGAACTGACCACCGCCTATCATTTCCACGAACCGCTGGGCGTGGTCGGACAGATCATCCCGTGGAACTTCCCGCTGCTGATGGCCGCCTGGAAACTCGCCCCGGCCCTGGCCGCGGGTAACTGCATCGTGCTCAAGCCAGCGGAGCAGACGCCGTTGTCGATCACCGTGTTCGTCGAGCTGATCGCCGACCTGCTGCCGCCCGGTGTGTTGAACATCGTCCATGGCTTTGGCCGCGAAGCCGGTGAAGCCCTGGCCACCAGCAAGCGCATCGCCAAGATCGCCTTCACCGGCTCGACCCCGGTGGGCTCGCACATCATGAAATGCGCCGCCGAGAACATCATCCCGTCCACCGTGGAGCTGGGCGGCAAGTCGCCGAACATCTTCTTCGAAGACATCATGCAGGCCGAGCCGGCGTTCATCGAAAAGGCCGCCGAAGGCCTGGTGCTGGCGTTCTTCAACCAGGGTGAAGTCTGCACCTGCCCATCACGGGCGCTGGTGCAGGAGTCGATCTACGCGCCGTTCATGGCTGAGGTCATGAAGAAGATCGCCAAGATCAAGCGCGGCAATCCGCTGGATACCGAAACCATGGTCGGCGCCCAGGCGTCCCAGCAGCAGTACGACAAGATTCTTTCGTACCTGGACATCGCCCGGGAGGAGGGCGCCGAGCTGCTCACGGGCGGCGCGGCGGAACATCTTGAAGGGGATTTGTCGAGTGGCTATTACATCCAGCCGACCCTGCTCAAGGGCCACAACAAGATGCGCGTGTTCCAGGAAGAGATCTTCGGCCCGGTGGTGGGCGTGACCACGTTCAAGGATGAAGCCGAAGCCCTGGCGATTGCCAACGACACCGAGTTCGGCCTCGGCGCCGGTCTCTGGACCCGTGACATCAATCGCGCCTACCGCATGGGCCGGGCAATCAAGGCCGGGCGTGTCTGGACCAACTGCTACCACCTGTACCCGGCCCACGCCGCGTTCGGTGGCTACAAGAAGTCCGGCGTGGGTCGTGAAACCCACAAGATGATGCTCGACCATTACCAGCAGACCAAGAACCTGCTGGTGAGCTACGACGTTAATCCGTTGGGCTTCTTCTAACCCAGAAACACCCACCTGTGGGAGCGAGCCTGCTCGCGATAGCGGTAGATCATTCAACCTCTATGTTGAATGTTCCGACGTCATCGCGAGCAGGCTCGCTCCCACATTTGGATTTGTGTGATTGCAGCATTGCTACCAACGCACCCCACCCACCGCTTCGAAAGTAGCATTCGAACGTCGGATACAGCGTGCATTAATGACCTTGCCGGAATGGCCCGGTACAAGAAGAGGAAAGACCCATGTGGACTAAACCCGCGTACACCGACCTGCGTATAGGCTTTGAAGTGACGATGTACTTCGCCAACCGATGAGCGCTGGCCCGGTCTGATATGTTCAGGCCGGGCTACCCATTTGGTCTGATTGCAATCACGGTGGGATGCTTTAGGCTCAGGGTATTCCCGGAACAATAAGAACAGGCTTACCGATGAGCCAGAGTCTCAGTCCGCTGCGCAAGTTCGTTTCACCTGAAATCATGTTTGGCGCCGGTTGCCGGCACAATGTCGGCAATTACGCCAAGACGTTCGGCGCACGCAAGGTGCTGATCGTCACCGATCCCGGCGTGATCGCCGCAGGATGGGTCGCCGACGTCGAGGCCAGCCTCCAGGCCCAGGCCATCGACTATTGCATCTACAGTGCCGTCTCGCCCAATCCCCGGGTCGAAGAAGTCATGCTCGGGGCCGAGCTGTACCGGGAAAACCACTGCGATGTCATCGTCGCGGTCGGTGGCGGCAGCCCCATGGATTGCGGTAAAGGCATCGGCATCGTCGTTGCCCATGGTCGCAATATCCTGGAATTCGAAGGCGTGGACACCTTGCACGTGCCCAGCCCACCGTTGATCCTGATTCCCACCACCGCCGGCACCTCGGCGGACGTGTCGCAGTTCGTGATCATTTCCAACCAGCAAGAGCGCATGAAGTTTTCCATCGTCAGCAAGGCCGCGGTGCCGGACGTGTCGCTGATCGACCCGGAAACGACCCTGAGCATGGACCCGTTCCTGTCCGCCTGCACCGGCATCGATGCGCTGGTGCATGCCATCGAGGCGTTTGTATCCACCGGCCACGGCCCGCTCACCGACCCCCATGCGCTGGAGGCCATGCGCCTGATCAACAGCAACCTGGTGCAGATGATCGCCAACCCGGCGGATGTCGCCCTGCGGGAAAAGATCATGCTGGGCAGCATGCAGGCCGGCCTGGCGTTCTCCAACGCGATTCTCGGTGCGGTGCACGCGATGTCCCACAGCCTGGGCGGGTTCCTGGATTTGCCCCATGGCTTGTGCAACGCGGTGCTGGTGGAGCATGTGGTGGCGTTCAACTACAACTCGGCCCCCGAGCGTTTCAAGGTGATTGCCCAGACGCTGGGTATCGATTGCCGGGGCCTCAATCACCGGCAGATCCGCACCCGGCTGGTGGAACACCTGATTGCCCTCAAACGCACCATCGGCTTTCACGAAACCCTGGGGCTGCACGGGGTGAGCACTTCGGATATTCCGTTCCTGTCGCAACATGCGATGCATGATCCGTGCATTCTCACCAATCCTCGGGAGTCGAGCCAGCGGGATGTCGAGGTCGTCTATGGCGAAGCCCTCTGACGAACAGCAAAAAGCCCTGGCCGGGCTGCTGGGACTGGGCAATCACTCCACGCGCAAGAGCCACTATCCGGAACTGGCCGCGCGCCTTGATGAGCTGGAACAGGCTCGGCAACACCTGCAACAGCTCAACGATCAGTTGGAACAGCGGGTGGCCGAACGTACCGACGCGCTGCTGGAGGCCAACCGCAACCTGCAACAACAGATCACCCAACGCGAGCTGATCGAACAACAACTGCGCGACGCTCGGGACGCTGCGCAGGCGGCCAACCGCAGCAAGGACAAATACCTGGCCGCCGCCAGCCATGACCTGCTGCAACCACTCAACGCCGCACGCTTACTGATCGCCACATTACGCGAACGCTCGCTGCCCACCTCCGAACACGTGCTGGTGGAGCGTACCCACCAGGCGCTCGAAGGGGCGGAGGACCTGCTCACCGACCTGCTGGACATCTCCCGGCTGGACCAGGCTGCAGTCAGGCCGGACCTGGCGCCGTATCGGCTGGATGAGTTGCTCGCGCCGCTGGCTTCGGAGTTTCAATCGGTGGCTGGCGCTGCCGGCTTGGAGCTACGGGTACGTTTCGGCGACGAAACAGTGATGACCGACCTGCGGCTGATGACCCGGATCTTGCGCAACCTGCTCAGCAATGCCTGTCGCTACACCGCTCAGGGCGGCATCCTGTTGGCCGCGCGGCGTCGGGGCGAGCGGTTGAGCCTGGAGGTCTGGGACACGGGGCGCGGTATTGCCGCCGACTGCCTGGAGTCGATCTTCCTGGAGTTCAACCAGCTGGACGTAGGTCGCGCTGCCGATCGCAAGGGGGTCGGCCTGGGTTTGGCGATTGTCGAGCGTATCGCCCACATTCTCGGTTATCGGGTCCAGGTACGTTCCCGCCCGGGGCGCGGTTCGGTATTCAGCATCGAGGTGCCGTTGTCTGCTGAAAGACTGCTGCCCATGGCCCAGATGCCCGCCCAGGCCGTCGCCGGTAACCCGCTGCCTGGCCGCCGTCTGCTGGTCATCGACAATGAGCTGAGCATTTTGCAAAGCATGGCCGCGCTGCTGGGGCAGTGGGGGTGTGACGTGTTGACCGCCACGGACGAGGCGGGTGCCTTTGACGTGCTGCAAGGCCGCGCGCCGGAACTGATCCTGGCGGATTTCCACCTGGATCATGGCGTCGTCGGGTGCGAAGTGGTCAAGCACTTGCGCGAGCATTTCCAACAGACGATCCCGGCGGTGATCATCACCGCCGATCGCAGCGACCAGTGCCGCCGCGCCTTGCGCAAACTCAATGCGCCACTGCTCAACAAACCGGTCAAGCCCGGCAAATTGCGGGCGGTGTTGAGTCAGTTGCTCGGATAGTGAGTGGCGAGGTGACGCCAGATTTCACCAACAATCCCTTATGGGAGCGAGCCTGCTCGCGATAGCACTGGGTCAGCTTGCATCACTGTCTAATGCGCCACCGCCATCGCGAGCAGGCTCGCTCCCACATTTATCAGCCAGTGCGCCATCAAAACGCCGTCATTTGGTCGGTGTTTATGCCTTGAATGAAAAAAGAGGCTTCGGTCTGTTTAGTTCATTCTGTAAACTCCCCCCGCTGCGACAATCGGGCGCGGCCATGTCTGGCCCGATTACAAGCGTTTTGCAGTGTCCCTCACCCAGCTGAAGCCAAGACCTACAAGAAGTCAGCGCCGGAGAGACATAAAAGCGAGGCCGATGATTCTCGGCCCCTGTAGGTCCGTCCTCCAGTCCCGTCTCGACCCCAGTCATGCCGTATGCCGGCCATGGCGTGGTCTATCCTTGCAGGACTGGTGGGCGGAATGGCGTTCTACCCTAGGGATACACACATGTTGAAGAGAACACACACGGCGCTGCTGGGCCTGGCGATGGCGATGGGTCTTGCGACCACGCACGCCGCCGAGGCAAAAAAAGTGGATGTCCTGCTCATTGGTGGCGGCATCATGAGCTCGACACTCGGCGTTTGGCTCAATGAGCTGGAACCGGACTGGACCATGGAAATGGTCGAGCGCCTGGACGGTGTTGCCCAAGAGAGTTCCAACGGCTGGAACAACGCCGGTACCGGCCACTCCGCGCTGGCCGAGCTGAACTACACGCCCGAAGACAAGAATGGCAAGGTCGAAATCGCCAAGGCCATCGAGATCAACGAAGCGTTCCAGGTTTCCCGTCAGTTCTGGGCCTGGCAGGTCAAGAACGGCGTGCTGAAGAACCCGCGCTCGTTCATCAACTCCACCCCGCACATGAGCTTTGTCTGGGGCGAGGACAACATCGCGTTCCTGAAGAAGCGCTACGAAGCCCTTCAGGCCAGCCCGTTGTTCGCCGGCATGCAGTACTCCGAAGATCGCGAGCAGATCAACAAGTGGGTACCGCTGATGATGCAAGGGCGTGATCCGAGCCAGAAAGTCGCGGCCACCTGGAGTCCCTTGGGCACCGATGTGAATTTCGGCGAAATCACCCGTCAGTTTGCTGCTCACCTGCAAACCAAACCGAACTTCTCCCTCAAGCTGTCCAGCGAAGTGCAGGACATCACCCGCAACGAAGACGGCACCTGGCGCGTTGCGTACAAGAACCTGAAGGACGGTAGCGAAACCGAGACCGACGCCAAGTTCGTGTTCATCGGCGCTGGCGGCGGTGCCTTGCACCTGCTGCAGGAAGCCGACATCCCCGAAGCCCGTGAATACGCCGGCTTCCCGGTAGGCGGCTCGTTCCTGGTGACCGAGAACCCGACCGTCGCCCAGATGCACCTGGCCAAGGCCTACGGCAAGGCTTCGGTTGGCGCACCGCCGATGTCGGTTCCGCACTTGGACACCCGCGTGCTCGACGGCAAGCGTGTGATTCTGTTTGGCCCGTTCGCCACTTTCTCCACCAAGTTCCTGAAGAACGGTTCGTACTTTGACCTGCTGACCAGCACCACCACCCACAACGTGTGGCCGATGACCAAGGTGGGTATCGAACAGTACCCGCTGGTTGAATACCTGGCCGGCCAGTTGATGCAGTCGGACGAAGATCGCTTCAACGCCCTGAAGGAATACTTCCCGGACGCCAAGCAACAAGACTGGCGCCTGTGGCAGGCCGGCCAGCGCGTGCAGATCATCAAGCGTGATGAAGAGAAGGGCGGCGTCCTGAAACTGGGTACTGAAGTGGTCGCCTCCCAGGACGGCAGCATCGCCGCTCTGCTGGGTGCTTCGCCAGGTGCCTCGACTGCTGCGCCGATCATGCTGACGGTGCTTGAGAAGGTCTTCAAGGACAAGGTCGCCACCCCGGCCTGGCAGGAAAAACTGCATCAGATCGTGCCAAGCTACGGCACCAAGCTCAACGAAAGCCCTGAGCGTGTGGCTCAGGAGTGGGCTTACACCAGCGAAGTCCTGCAGTTGGACACGCCACCGACGATCGGCCAGCAGCGCACCGCGCCTGCACCGACTGCGCCGGCCGCTGCCCCGCAAAGCAACCCGGCGGCCGACATGGCGCTGTAAACCGGACGTTGTCTGGTGAATAAAAAACGCCGCTCATCGAGCGGCGTTTTTTTTCGTCTATGATTTTTCGATCCCCGAAGAGGATCCAACCATGACTCGCCTGACCGCCAAGGACTTTGCCCCCGAACTGCTCGAGCTTTACGATTTTTACGCCCACGGCCAGATATCCCGAAGGATCTTCCTGGAGCGGGCCAGTCAGTTTGCGGTGGGCGGGCTGACGGCCGGCGCACTGCTGGCGTCGTTGAGCCCCAACTATGCCCAAGCGATGCAGGTGAACTTCACCGACCCGGATATCGTGGCGCAGTACATCACTTATCCCTCTCCCAACGGTCACGGTCAGGTGCGCGGCTATCTGGTCCGGCCAGCCAAGGCTAGCGGCCCGGTGCCCGGTGTGGTGGTCGCCCATGAGAACCGTGGCTTGAACCCCTATATCGAGGACGTCGCCCGGCGTGTGGCCAAGGCTGGTTTCGTGGCGCTGGCGCCGGACGGCCTGACCTCGGTGGGCGGGTATCCGGGTAACGATGACAAGGGGCGCGAGCTTCAGCAGCAGGTTGATCCCGAGAAGCTGATGAACGATTTTTTCGCTGCTGTTGAATTTCTGATGAAACACGACGCCATTGGCGGCAAGAAAGTCGGCATCACCGGTTTCTGCTACGGCGGCGGGGTGGCCAATGCCGCCGCCGTGGCGTATCCCGAGCTCGGCGCGGCGGTGCCATTCTACGGGCGCGGGCCCAAACCTGAGGACGTGCCGCGAATCAAAGCACCGTTGCTGATCCACTACGCCGAACTCGACACCCGCATCAACGAAGGCTGGCCGGCCTATGAAGCAGCGCTCAAGGCCGGGAAGAAGACCTATCAGGCCTATATCTATCCGGGCGTCAACCATGGCTTCCACAACGACTCGACCCCGCGCTATGACGAAGCGGCTGCCGAACTGGCGTGGGGGCGCACCCTTGAGTGGTTCAAGCGTTACCTGGGGTGAGCGCCACGTCGCGGCTCAGTAGCGAATCATCACGGACTTGAGTTCCGTGTAGTCGTCGATGAAGGCGCTGCCGAACTCCCGGCCCATCCCCGAAGACTTGCTGCCGCCAAAGGGCACGGCCGGGTCGAGCAGGGTGTGCATGTTCACCCATACGGTGCCGGCTTCGATGGCGGGCACCATGCGCAGGGCCTTGCCCAGGTCATTGGTCCAGAGGCTGGCACTCAGGCCGAACGGCGTGTCGTTCATCAGCTCCAGCAGCTCTTCTTCACTGTCGTAAGGCAAGAACGTGGCGATCGGGCCGAAGGTCTCTTCGTGAAGCAAGGTATCGCTGCGACTGTTGGCAAGGATGATGGTCGGCTCGACATAACAGCCCGGTCCGTCGATCAACTTGCCGCCGTGAATGATGGTGTTGTCTTGTGCCCGGGCTTTGGCAAAGAACTCGCCGAGTTTGCGCTGATGCTGGCGGTTGGTGACCGGGCCGAACTCGGTGGCTTCGTCCAGGGGCGAGCCGATATTGAGTTTGCTCAGGCGCTGGGCCAGTTTGTCCATGATCGGTTCAAGCTGCGAACGATGGACAAAGAACCGCTCGGCCGCCGCGCAGATTTGCCCTGAGTGCAGAAAACCCGCTTCGATGATGCCGTTGACCGCCACGTCCGCCGCCACGTCCGGCAGAAAACCCGCCGCATTCTTGCCGCCCAGTTCCAGTGTGGCACGGGTCAGCCCGGCGCCCATGGCGCTCTGGCCGACGGCGAGGCCGGTTGGCACGGAACCGGTGAACGAAACCTTGTTTGTGCCAGGGTGCTCGATCAACCCTTTGCCTACTTGACCACCGCCGGTCACCACGTTGAGGGCACCCGGTGGCAGGCCCGCGTCCATGGCCAGTTCGGCGATGCGCAGGATGGTCAGCGGCGTGAACTCGCTGGGTTTGATGATGATGCTGCAGCCGGTCACCAGTGCCGAGGCGAGTTTCCAGATGGCAATCATGGTGGAGAAGTTCCACGGCACGATGCCGACCACCACGCCCACCGGTTCGCGCAGCGTGAACGCGGTGTAGCGTTCACCGGCGAAGGAGGGCAGCGACGGGGTGATGGTCTGGCCGCTGATCTTGGTGGCCCAGCCGGCGTAATAACGCAAAAAATGCGCGGCCTGGTCGACCTCGAAAGCGCGGGATATCTGGATGATCTTGCCCGACTGGCAGGTTTCGATCTGCGCCAGTTCTTCGCGATGGCGCTCCAGTAGGTCCGCCAGCTTGAGCAGCACGTGACCGCGCACCGCCGGTGCCGCCGCAGACCACTGTTTGAATCCGCGCCGCGCCGACTCCACCGCCGCATCGATATCGCCTGGCGAGGCTTCGCTGACCTGTGCGATGACCTGGCCGGTGGCGGGGTTGACGACGTCCAGCGTCTGCGCGCTTTGGCTTTGGACATAACGACCGTCGATGAACAGCGCGTGGTGTCGGGCGAGAAAAGCTTCGACCTGAGGCAGCAGGGCAATATCGCTCATGAGGGTTTCCTGATCGCGGACAAGGGAAAGTCTGGAGGTTAATCCCTGGGGGGGCGATGCGGCTTGACTGTGCCTGCCGCGGGGTATGTCTGTGGCTGCCAGTTTCCGGGAGGGGCTGGCAGCCAGGAGCAAAAGCCATTGCAGCCATGTACAAGCCAGCGCGACCGGTTTGCGTTCAGATCAGTGTTTCGACTGACGGGCAAAGGGGCGGGCGATGTTTCTCCAGACCAACAAACAGAAGCTGGCGTTGATTGCGCAAATACAACGCGCATTGGCCGGAGAGGGCGGCGACGCCCCGATGCTGGAGGTGTATCCGTCACTGCGGGACTGTCTTGAGCAACACGCACGGCAGATGACGCAGGCAAGCGAAGACCTGCACAATGCCCAGGCACAGGTGAGCGAGCAGAGCGCGCGAGGCCGGCAACGTGAGCATGAACTTGAGGTGGCTCGCCAGCAGTTGGAACAGGCCCTGGAACGCGAGCATCGGCTTGAAGCACGCCTGGATGAACACCGCCAGCAGTTGCAGCAACTCCAGCAGCAAGCGCACATCTGGGAGCTGCTGCAATCGACCCTGACCGAAGGCTGCTGGGACATCACGGTGGTCAATGGCGATCTGCAGCACCCCGCCAGCGCCATGCGTTTTTCCGGTCAGTTCCGCTCGCTGCTGGGCTACACCGCCGATGAGTTACCCGATGGCTGGGATGCCCAGGTCAGCATCACCCACCCTGACGACCTGCCAAAGATCATGGCGATTTTCGAGCGGGAAATCCTTGGCTCCCAGGGCAGCGGCGAGTACGTATTCGAATACCGGATGCGCCATAAGAGCCGGGATTACATCTGGTGTCGCGAGCGTGGTCGGGCGTTACGGGATTCGCACGCACGCCTGGTTCGGGTCATCGGTGCGGTGCGCGATATCAGCGATGAACGCTCGGCCCAATCCACCCACCAGCGCATGCTGGAGCAGAACCAAGTGACCTACGCCCAGATTGCCACCGTGGTGGGGGTGATCAAGGGCATCGCCGAGCAGACCAATCTGCTGGCCTTGAACGCCGCCATTGAAGCGGCCAGGGCGGGCGAGGTCGGACGCGGTTTTTCCGTGGTGGCCGATGAGGTGCGCAAACTGGCAGAAAGCACTCGCCAGGCGACCCATCAGATCCAGACCATGTTGCATCAGCACAAACAATAATCCGCCCGGGAGCTGCCTTCGGGGCAGCTCCCGGTTGCTTCAGAATGGAACCGCTACCACCAGTTGGCTGTAGACATTGGTGCCGTTGCCACTCACTTGATTGCCGCCGTTGCTCGCGTCCTTTTCCGGCTTGTACAGACCCACCAGTGGCGTGACGATCAGGTGTTCGTTCACGGCCCATTCCACATACAGGTCCAGCTCCCGTCCATCGAGATTCAGCGCGTCGCGGGTGTGCAGGGTCTTGTAGTCGAAGAATAGCGCGCCGATAGTCACTGCCTCTGTTGGCTTGAGCTTGAGCCCCAGGTGCTGGACAGCGGTGTTGCTGTTGAACGGCCCGGAATAGTTGCCGGTGACTTCGCCCTGGAACCAGGTGCCATAGCCGCGACTCGTGCCGTTGAACATCGAGTCCCAGTCCTTGGAGTAGCGGCTGTAGCGATAGGTCAGGTCCGGGGTCCAGGGCAGCTCAGCGAAGGTGTAGCCAGCTTCGGTGTACCAGGCTTTCTCCGGGCCGGCGTCCTTGTCCTGCCAGGCATATTCGAAGGCAAAGTGGGCATTGTCGATGCCGGCATTCCCCGCGCCCCGCAGGCTGTAGATGTCCATGCCTTCGCGCTGCTTCTGGAACTCGCTGGCGTAGCGATCATCGACGTCGATGCCATGGATGTAGGTCAGCCCCAGTGTGCCTGGTGCTGCGCTGTATTGCAGGGTACCGGCGGCCATTTCGGTATTGGCCTGGGCGCGGTTGTCGGACTTGATCCACATCAGACTGCCGTGTACGCCTTCCTGGCCGCCCAGGCGCAGCACGGCGGTCTTGTCGAAGGCATGACGGGCCGCCAGGTAATAGGCGCCGCCGCGGTTGAACTCACCGTCGGCCACACCTTTGCCCAGATTCAGACCGTCGTCATTGATGATGAAGCCGTCGCCGAGGGTAATGACCTGGCGACCGTAGGACAGGTCGACGCCGTCCTTGCCCAGCGCCGGGAACAGATCCCCTGAACGCCAGCCGGCAAACGCTTCATCGAACTTGGTGGTGCGTTCGGATCCGTCGCTCAGGCCCGCGGCATCGCCGTCGCCCCAGGTGCCGGAGCTGACCAGATTGGCCGTCCCGTAGACGCTGCCCATGGCGCCGAGTGTCTGGTCGATACTCAGGCCATACTTGATAAAACCCTCACGCCAACTTGAGCCGCCGCGGGTGCCGTCATAGTTCTTGCGACTATTGAACATCCCGTAGACCGCCAGGAAGTTGCCGGTAACCGTGGTGTCGTCGTCGGCGTAAAGCTCATAGGCCTGGGCCGACGAATCAGCCACCAGCAGGGCGATCCCAAGGCCGATGGCGTTGCGCAGCAAAGGTGTATTGCGGGTGTGCTCCATGGTGTTTTCCCCAGTGTGATAGGACATCAGAGCGCCCATTAAGGGGAGACCGGGGCAGGGAAGTCTTTTACGTGCCTGCCAGATAATTGATCCAGCCCGCCAAGGCGCGAGCGCTGGCAGGCAGCAACAAAACCGGCGGCAGACACGGGCAAGACGCTCGGGCCGAGGGCGGCGCACAGTGATCCTGCACGCGACGCCGTTTCGATCAGGGACTGGCTGGGGAAGGCTTGAGCGCCGGCTCCTGGACGGCAGTGGCATCCATACTAAAAATCCGCTTTCGAGGATCTTCACGATGTCGATCAATGACAGGCTCACCGAGCACTTGAACCGGGGTACGGTGGGCTTTCCCACCGCGTTGGCCAGCACCATTGGCCTGATCATGGCAAGCCCGGTGATTCTCACCGCCACCATGGGCTTCGGTATTGGCGGCAGCGCCTTTGCCGTGGCGATGTTGATCGCCGTGGTCATGATGCTGGCCCAGGCGACCACCTTCGCCGAAGCCGCCTCGATCCTGCCCACCACCGGCTCGGTCTACGACTACATCAACTGTGGCATGGGACGCTTTTTTGCAATCACCGGTACGCTGTCGGCCTACCTGATTGTCCATGTGTTCGCCGGAACTGCGGAAACGATCCTGGCCGGGGTCATGGCCCTGGTGAATTTCGAGCACCTCAACACCCTGGCCGAATCGGCGGGTGGCTCCTGGCTGTTGGGCGTGGGGTTCGTCGTGGTCTTCGGCGTGCTGAACGCGTTTGGTGTCAGCGCCTTCGGCCGGGCCGAGATCATCCTCACGTTCGGCATGTGGACGACCCTGATGGTGTTCGGCGTATTGGGCTTGATCGCTGCTCCGGCGGTGGAGCTGGAGGGGTGGTTTGGCGCATCCGTGGTGGGCACCGATCCGGTGACGGTGCTGTCGCTGGTGGGCATGGCCATGTTCATGTTTGTCGGTTGCGAGTTCGTCACGCCACTGGCGCCAGACCTGCGGCGCTCGGCCACGACCATGCCGCGGGCCATGATGCTGGGGTTGTTCGGCGTTGCCACGTGCATGTTCATTTATGGCGCGGCGATGAAGCGCCAGGTCGAAAACGTGCTGCTCGATGCCACCAGCGGCGTGCACTTGCTGGACACGCCCATGGCGATTCCGCGATTCGCCGAGCAGGTCATGGGCGATATCGGTCCGATGTGGCTGGGGATCGGCTTCCTGTTTGCCGGAGCGGCGACCATCAACACCCTGATGGCCGGTGTGCCGCGGATTCTGTATGGCATGGCGGTGGATGGTGCGCTGCCGCGGTTTTTCACCTATCTGCACCCGCGTTTCAAGACCCCCGTGCTGTGCATCCTTGTGGCGATGCTGATTCCCTGTCTGCACGCGTGGTGGCTCGGCGGCAATACCGACAACATCATGCATCTGGTGCTGGCTGCAGTGTGTGCCTGGAGTTTTGCCTACCTGTTGGTGACCGTGTCGGTGATCAGCCTGCGGATCCGTCGTCCGGATCTGCCACGGGCATATCGCTCACCGTTTTTCCCGCTGCCTCAGATCCTGTCCAGTGTCGGCATCGTCATCGGCATGTGGTTCATCACTCCACCAGGCATGAATCCGGCAGACATTTACGTTCCATTCGCGGTGATGCTCGGTGGCACTGCGGCCTACGCCTTGTTCTGGACCCTGGTGGTGCAGAAGGTCAATCCATTCAAGCCCGCGTCGGTGGAAGACGTGCTGGCCAAGGAGTTTTCCCATGAGCCAGGGCAACCTGTCAGCGAGTTTGACGAACGTGCTGCGAAGACTGTCTGAGCTGTTCAGTGCCCACCGCGCCCCGGTCGGTTATCGTCCCGGGGTGACGCTGGAACACTTGCGGCGCAACCTCGGGCTGGCGCGATTCGAGATGTCCGGCCCGGTGATGGCGATGGCCGTCACCGATGATGGTTGCTTGCAGGTGGAGATCGTCGAGGGCACCGAGTCGCAGTTGTTGATGCACCTGGTGATGACCGAGTTCGTGCTGCGCGTGCCTGCGTCGAGAGAGGGCACGGCACGCGTGGAACTGCACCATGGCGGGGCCGTGCGTCGCCAGGGTATTCGTTGTCGGCTCAAGGAAGGGGACAATCAGCTGTCGGCTCGTTTGAAGACGGCGATAGAGGGCGATCCGGCGCTGTACCAAGCCCTCATGCCGCTGGACTTCAAACGCCTGCGCATCGATCTGCAAGACCACCAGTGGTGCGTGCGGCTGGAGCACATGGGCGGCAGTGAGGTGGTGAATCGGATGCCGGCCTTTCGGCGCTACATTGCTTTGAGCCGCGAGCAACGGATTGCCTTGTGGGCGGTCTTGAGCGGCTTGCAAAGGGTGCTGGGAACACTCTGATTTGTGGGCTTTGCCCTGGCATCAATTGTGCTACTGCTCTGGCGATCAGGTACTTGTTGCGTGCATATAGATAACATGTTAACTATTGCCGTACAAAAACAATAAGCCACTGCGGAGAGCGCCATGAGCATGCATCAGGTTGGGCAAGACGGGCTGGAGACCTGGAACCGGGATCTGCGCGCGACTTGCGGCCATTTCGAGACGGAACTGGCCTTTAATCGCGCGCTGTTTATCGGTGAGGTGTCGAATTTCTTCCGTGGCGGTCTTTCCCTCGCCAACTTGCGTACCAACGCTGGCTGTATCAAGCGTCACTCGCCAAATCCCGACCACGATGACGACCAGGATTGCTTCCTGGTCAGTCAGCGCAGTGGATATTCACGCATTACTCAGAACGGCCTGAGCATCCAGCTGGCGCCCGGCGAACTGCTATTGATGGATTCGGTGGGCTCGCTCGAGATCAGCCCGTTCGGCCTGATTGAACACGCGGTGTTGTCTCTGTCCCGCCAGGATGTGTCCAGGAAACTGGGCGGGGAAACCCGGACCTTCGGCAAGATCTCCTCGCGCAAGGCTTGTGGGCGCATGTTGCACGTCTTGATGGATCAGCTGTGCAAGGACACTCCCGACGGTGAGGGCGCCACAGGAGAAGGCGAAGCTTTGCAGAATGCGTTTGTTTCGCTGCTCGGTTCGGCCCTGGAGCAGGGCACCGGATCGGAGGATGACGGCGTTGCGTTGCAAGGCAGTCACTTGCGCAGTTATGTGCAGAAAGTCATCGACGAGTCCCTGACCCAGCCCGGCTTGAGCCCGGTGGGCCTGGCCAACCGTCTGAACATTTCGGTGCGACATCTGTACCGTTTATTCGAAGAACAGGATGACAGCGTCTGCCGCTACATCCAGCGGGCCCGGCTCAAGCGCAGCGCCGATGACCTGACCAATCCGTTCCTGCGGGACGAATCCATCACTTCGATCGCCTACAAATGGGGCTTCACCGATTCGGCCCATTTCAGCCGTTCGTTCAAGAAACAGTTCGAGCTATCGCCCAAGGAATTTCGTGCCAGCCATCTGCAACAGGTACAGGGGGTGGTTTGAGTGGTGGGCGCATTCAGGGTCGGCTCAAGCTGACCCACGGCTATCGCGAGCAGGCTCGCTCCCACAGTGGATGGGGGGAGGATGGGGCTGTGGGAGCAGGGCTGCCGGTGATGACGGCTGCGTCGACATCATCGCCAGCCGACGCACCGCTCCCACACGCTCAAACTTCGGGCAAGGTCGAGCCGCCGTCCACCACCAGGGTTTGTCCGGTCACATACGCGGCCAGGTCCGATGCCAGAAAGAGCATGGCGCCGGCGATGTCGGACGGGGTGCCCAGGCGTCCCAGCGGTACCCGACGGGCGATGTCTTGATTGACCGCATCATCCCCCAGGTTCGCCATGGCCGGTGTCGCGATCATCCCGGGTTCGACGCCGTTGACCCGGATATGCTCACTCGCCAGTTCCAGTGCCGCATTGCGGATGAACCCGTTGACTCCGGCCTTGGACGCCGCATAGTGACTGAGCCCTGGATAAGCCACCCGCGGGCCGGTGACCGAGGAGGTCACCAGCACGCAGCCCCGGCCCTGCCGACGGAACATCGGCAATGCTCCCTGAGTCAGCCAGAACAGCGCCGAAAGGTTGACTGCCAGCGTGCGCTCAAGCATCGCTGGTGTGATCCCGGCAAAGGGTGTCAGGGGAAAGTACCCGGCATTGTGCACCAGAACATCCAGCCTCCCCAGACGCTGCTCCAGATCAGCCATCAGCGTACTGATCGCCGTTGCATCGGCCAGGTCCACGCCCACGGCCTGTACCTGACAACCTGCAGCGGTCAACTCGCTCGCCACCACCTCGGCCTGTGCCAGGTCCAGGTCAGCGATCACCACACGGCCCCCACGCCAGGCGAAGGCTTCGACGATGGCCCGGCCTATACCCTGGGCACCGCCTGTGACCAGCACCGTTTTTGCGCTGAAATCCAGATCATCAGGCATCCGTGACCTCCATCCGGCTGAAGGCCAGGGTTGGTACGTCTACGATGCTGGAGCCACCGTCGGCCACCAGTGCCGCGCCAGTGATGATCGATGCTTGATTCGAGGCCAGGAAGCGACACACATGGGCAATCTCCAGCGCGCTGGCGGGCCTGCGCAATGGCACGTCCGCGCAGACCCTGTCGTAGGCCTGCTGCAGCGTTTCGCCGTGAAACTGCATCAAGACCTGCATTTCCTCATCAGCCATCGGCGTGCGCACCCAGCCCGGGCAGACGGCGTTGACCCGCACCCCGCGCGGGCCGTAATCGCGCGCCAGGGAGCGGTTCAGCCCCAGCAGCGCGTGCTTGGCGGTGGTATAGCCGCAAACTTGCGGGCCTGCCGCCAACGACGCGATGGATGCGATCAGCACAATGTTGCCAGCGCTTTCCTGCAGCAGCGGCAGGCACGCCCGGGCGCTGTAGAAGGCGCTGTCGAGATTGCTGCGCATGGCCGCTTCCCAGGTCTGCGGGCTGGTCTGGGTGGCGCTGCCCAGGCCCATGCCGCCAGCGCAGGCCAGCAGCACATCGAGCCGGCCATAACGCTCGCGGATCTGTGCGACGAAGCCGTCCCAGGTCGTCGGGCACGCGGCATCGCCCACCAGCACCAGGCCGCCTATTTCCTCGGCCAGTTGCGCCAGAGGTTCGCGGCGTCGGCCGATCAGCACCAGGTTGGCGCCGTCAGCGGCATACAACCGGGCGCAGGCGGCACCGATGCCAGTGCCCGCGCCCGTGATCACGATGGTGCGCAATTCAGGCATCGGGATATTCCGTCCGGTTGAGAACCTGGCAGTAGGAACTGACGGGGAAATTGGAAAACTCATCGAAAGACGCGCCGGCATAACCGAAAATCTTGCCGTCGCTGCGGTGCTGCTGCATGTCGATCAGCACCAGGCCCAGGGTCGGGATGATCTTTTCCCGCCAGACGAACAGGTACAACTGATCGGCGATCTTGTAGGTGTCACACCGGTCGGTATCGCACAGGCCCTGTTCGACACCCTTGAGGCACTGCCAGGAATAGAACCGGTCGTTGAGATAGATGTGTTCGTAGACTTCGCTGGGGCTGTAGCGATACAGGTTGCGCAGGCCCACCAGTTCGGTGGTCGGTGCATGTGGGCACAGGCCCTGCTGCCAGGGGCGGTCGAGACTGCCGTGAAGGAACTCCACTTTCACGCCCGTCAGTGGCTGGCCGGCCAGCGCGCGGCTGTACAGACCTTCGCGAGTTTGTTCTTGCCCGGGCATGCTGCCGATCACTGCGGTGAACGCCGCGTGAGCGGTATCAAGTACCAGGCTGACCGACCAGGCTTGTGCGCCTTCGTGCTTGACGAAATCCACCAGGTAGAGGCCTGGCCGCACCGACGTGGCCCGATAAGGCGCGGTGCCGCTGGAATGACCATCGGCTGCGTTCCATGACAGGGTTTGCTGTTCGAAGCGGTGTTCGATCTGCCAGCCATTGGCGAAATTCAGGGTGAAGGTCTTACCGTTCAGGTCGGCCAGGTTCGGCAGGATGAACGCTTCAGGGGCAAAGCCGTCGGCCAGGGCGCCGACGGTGATCCAGTCTGTAGGTGTGGTCATTGCAAGACTCCGGTTGGATGAGATAGCCACCCGGATCATGGCGCCTTGCGCGGGGCTGGCCCATCAACCGAATGGTTGAACCGGCACAGGCAATGGCTTAGAGGAACAGGCTGCTGACCAGCTCGGTTCGATTGCTCACGCCGGTCTTGCGAAACAGGTTGATCAGATGCGTCTTGACCGTGGGCAGGCCGACGTCCAGCTCTCGGGCCAACTCTTTGTTACTGACGCCCTGGCGCAGCAGCAACGCTATCTGGCGTTCCTTGGGGGTCAGGCTACTGAGCGAGTCGTCCTGCGGCGGCAGGTTGGCGACGGCCAGTTGCAGTAACGCTTGCAGCGCTGCGAGCTGCGTCAGTTGCTCGCTGGTGAAGACGCCTTGCTCGGCGGTGCGCAACAAGGAAATAGCCGCTTGAGGCCGACTGCCCCAATGGGCGAAGACTTCCACCACATCCACCACGTCGTAGCGCTGTAAAAAATGGCGGTAGCGATGGCTGTCACGGATTGGCTGGCGGGCCATGGCCAGCCCAAGAGGCACCACGGCCAGGTCGCTGGAAACGTAGTTGCGCGGCTGCAACGGATCGAACTGGCGATAATTGTCCAGATAGTCGCGATGCATCTCGCCGCTCATGCCATGCAGGCTGAAGTCATGGGCTTGCAACTGTCGGTCGACGCAATAGAAGGCCGCTCGACTGGCGGGAACGAGCTGGGTGAACGCGTGCAGGCAATGGCCGGCGATGTCCTGGGAGGGGATGACGTACATGCTCGCAACCTTCGCCAAGAGGGCTGCCGGTGAATCCGGCAGCCGGGTCCGGTCAGACTACCGCGAAGTAGTGTTTGACAAAACTTTCGCTGACCACTTCCCACAATACCGGCGTACCTTTGGTCACGAACCAGCTGTCGCCGGCCTTGTAGCGGGTGCTCTGGCCGCTGGCTTCATCGGTCAGCACCACTTCGCCAGTGACCACGGTGGCCTGTTCGGCGAACGGATAAACCATTCGGAACTTGCCCTTGGTCGTGCCGAAGTAGGCGCTGCTGACCGCATCGGTGGGGGCGCCGAAGGTCATTTTGCCGAAGGCTTTGACTTCGCCTTCGAGAATCTGCGAACCGAGATCGGCGACGGTGCCCCAGGCGTCCAGGTCGGACAGCTGGATGTCTTTCTTGAGGTTGATAAGGGGCATGGCAGTGACTCCTGATGAGTGAAAAAAACAGCGGGTATGTATGTCTAGTACCGGTCCGTGAAGGCGCTGGGATCTGTGGGAGCGCCTAACTGACTGGCATCATGGCCATCAGCGACGGCCATTCCAGTAACCCGACAGCTGGTGCCAGGACTTGCCGGCGGTCAGCAGCAGTGGACGGATGGCGTCCTTGCCGATGATGGTCGGACGCCTGACGGAGCTGACCAGGTCGTAGCGCGCCGAGCCTTCGCTCATGCCTTCGGCCAGCACCTTGCAGATGATGTGGCTGGGGGTGACGCCAAAGCCTGAATAGCCCTGGACGAAAAACGCATTGCTGCGGCCGGGCAGGGTGCCGATCTGCGGAAACAGGTTCGGGCTGCACGCCATCGGGCCGCCCCAGGCCAGGTCGATCTTCACGTCCTTGAGGTACGGGAAAATCTTCAGCATCAGGCGCCGATTCCAGGCCTTGAGGTCCTGGGGGATGTGTTCTATCAACGGCGTCGCCGCACCGAACAGCAGGCGGTTTTCATTGGTGACGCGGTAGTAGTCGATCACCGGGCGAATATCGCTGTAGGCGCCGCGAATCGGGCTGATGCGCTGGATCAGCTCCTCCGACAATGGCTCGGTCATCATCTGGAAGGCATAGGTATTGATGGTCGAGCGATGCAGCTCCGGCTCCAGTTTGTTGAGGAAGCTGTCGCAGGCCCACAACAGCTTGCTGGCCTTGACCGAGCCACGCCCGGTGCGCACGGTGATGCGCTCGCCGTAGCTGACTTCCAGGGCCGGACTGTTCTCGAAAATCCGCACGCCGTGGCTGACCAGTGCCTTGGCTTCGCCCAGCAACAGGTTCAGCGAATGCACGTGCCCGCCGCCCATGTGCAGCAATGCACTGCTGTAGGCCTTGGACCCGATGATTTGCTGCACGTCGGAACCGCCGAGAAAGCGGATCTCATGCTTGCTGTTGATCGACTTGAAGTCTTTTTCCCAGGCCCGCAGGGTTTTTTCCTGGCGAGCGTTGAAGCCCATGTAGCCGTAGCCATGGCAGAAGTCGGCATCGATGTCGTACTTGGCGATGCGGTCCTTGATGATGTCCGCGCCCAGATCGCTGATCTCGAAGACCTGCCGCAGCCCGTCTTCTCCCACATCCTTCTTGATTTTTTCCAGGTCATGGCCGATGCCGGCCATGATCTGCCCGCCATTGCGCCCGGTGCCGCCGAACCCCAGGTAACGCGCCTCCAGCACCACGATATTGGTAATGCCTTTTTCAGCGAGTTCCAGCGCGGTATTGATGCCGGAGAAACCGCCGCCAATCACCACGACGTCGGCTTCCACGTCCTGTTCCAGGGTTGGGAAACTGAGGTTGTATTTCTTGGTAGCGGTGTAATAGGTGGGCGTTTCGATATTGATCATGACGCAACCTGACAAAGTGAAAAGAAACGCCGTGACAAGCGCCTTCGCAAGACACTGCACGCGATGGCCCTATTAAGAGCCCTGGTGCTGGCGCCTGTCTTGATCATCCGTGCCGGCGGATTTGATCGAGCGCGCCATGGCAGTGAAGGTCGCACCGTGGAAAGTACAATCTTGGGTCTGGAAGGTGCATTTTTCAGTTGCCCCGGATTACCCATACTGAACGGGCCTTAATCACTGATTCCGCCATTTCTGCAGCACCGGGTTGCCGGGCAAAGGCGGGATCGGCAGATGCCAATAATAAAAGAGCCCGTCCATGAAAAAGCCAAATCCGTTGCTCGAAGATCTCAAGCCTATCCTGCCGGTCATTGCCGCCAATGCCTTCCAGGCAGAGAAGGACCGTAGCGTTCCTGTCGAAAATATAGCCTTGCTCAAAGGTATCGGCATGCACCGGGCTTTCCAGCCGAAAAAGTACGGCGGCATGGAAATATCGCTACCGCAGTTCGCCGACTGCATCGCGTTGCTGGCTGGCTCCTGCGCCAGCACCGCCTGGGCCATGAGCCTGTTGTGCACCCACAGCCATCAATTGGCAATGTTCCCGGCCAAAACCCAGGAAGAAGTCTGGGGTGACGATCCCGATGCGACTGCCAGTAGCAGCATTGCACCTTTCGGTCGCATCGAGGAGGTCGAGGGCGGTGTGATGTTCAGCGGCGAAATGGGCTGGAGCAGCGGCTGTGACCATGCCGAGTGGGCGATCGTGGGATTTCGCCGCAAAAATGCCGAAGGAACCCAGGACTATTGCTTCGCGGTGCTGCCTCGCAACGATTATGAAATCCGCGATGACTGGTACGCGGTAGGCATGCGCGGCAGTGGCAGCAAGACCTTGATCATCGACAACGCGTTTGTGCCGGAACACCGGATTCAGAAAGCCAAGGACATGATGGAAGGCAAATCCGCCGGGTTTGGCCTGTACCCCGACAGCAAGATTTTCTACTCGCCGTATCGCCCGTATTTCGCCAGCGGTTTCTCCACCGTGAGCCTGGGTGTGGCGGAACGCATGCTAGAGGTTTTTCGCGAGAAAACCCGAACCCGCGTGCGCGCCTACACCGGCGCGGCGGTCGGCGCCGCCACTCCAGCGCTGATGCGCCTGGCCGAGTCCACTCATCAGGTGGCGGCAGCCCGGGCGTTTCTGGAGAAAACCTGGCAAGAGCATGCCGAGCACAGTGAGCGCCACCAATACCCCAGCCGCGAAACCCTGGCGTTCTGGCGGACCAACCAGGGGTACGCCACCAAAATGTGCATTCAGGCAGTGGATCGCCTGATGGAAGCAGCCGGGGGTGGCGCCTGGTTCGAGACCAATGAACTGCAACGACTGTTCCGCGATGCCCATTTGACCGGTGCTCACGCCTACACCGACTACGACGTCTGCGCGCAGATTCTGGGCCGTGAACTGATGGGCCTGGAGCCCGACCCCACCATGGTTTGACCGCCTGCTCGCTGAGCCTGGCTCATATAAAAACAATTGAGGCCGTCGACTGAGGCGGCCGGGAGTCTTGTATGTCTGATGTGTGCGATAGCGCTTTCGACACCCGTGCGTTTCGCCGGGCCCTGGGTAACTTTGCCACTGGCGTGACCGTGGTCACCGCGGCCGCCGAAGATGGTCGCAAGGTCGGTGTGACGGCCAACAGTTTCAACTCGGTGTCCCTGGATCCGCCGCTGATTCTCTGGAGCATCGACAAGCGCTCCAGCAGTCACGGTGTGTTCGAGGCCGCCAGCCATTTTGCGGTGAACGTGCTGGCCGCCGATCAGATCGACCTGTCGAACAACTTCGCTCGGCCCAAGGAGGATCGGTTCGCCGAGATCCAGTTCGAGGCCGGGGAGGGAGGTGCTCCGGTGTTTGTCGATTGCTCGGCGCGTTTTCACTGTGAAAAATTCCAACAGGTCGATGGCGGTGATCACTGGATCATGATCGGTAAAGTCGTGGCGTTTGATGATTACGGCCGCTCACCGTTGCTCTATCACCAGGGCGCCTACTCGATGATCTTGCCCCACACCCGCATGACCAAACGGGAGGAGGGACAGTCCCCCAGCAGTCACTTCCAGGGCCGTTTGAGCCACAACCTGTATTACCTGATGACCCAGGCGCTGCGGGCCTATCAGGCCAGTTACCAGCCGCGCCAGCTGTCCACCGGGCTGCGCACCAGCGAAGCACGGATGTTGATGGTGCTGGAAAACGATGCAGGGCTGAACCTGTGCGACCTGCAACGGGAAGTGGCGATGCCGGCGCGTGAGATCGAAGAGGCCGTGGCTAACCTCAAGCGCAAGGGCCTGGTCACCGATGAGGGCGAGCGAGTGCGTCTGACCGTCAAGGGCGTGGACGAAACCGAAGGACTCTGGGCAATTGCCAAGGAGCAGCAGGACAAGGTATTCGGCCAGTTCAGCGAGCAACAGGTGGAGCATTTCAAGGCCGTGCTCAAAGGCGTCATCAAAGGCGCTTGAGTTGTTACAGGGGTTCAAGCGCGACACTCAGCCTTGTGGCGAGGAGAGAAATCCCTTCGCCCCAAGGTAACTTGGCGCCGAAGCTGTTAAGATTTAGTTAACTCATTAACTAAATTTCCTCGCGAACACACCTATGCCCAAACCGCGCCAATCCTTGACCCTCACCCTTCTACAGGCCCGTGAAGCGGCCATGGGTTTTTTCCGTCCCTCCCTCAACCAGCACGGTTTGACCGAACAGCAATGGCGAGTCATCCGTATCCTCAGCCAGCACGACGAACTGGAGATCAATCGCCTGGCTGAACTGGCCTGCATTCTCAAACCGAGCATGACCGGCGTGCTGACGCGCATGGAAGCGGCGGGCATGGTGGAACGGCGCAAGGCCGAACAGGATCAGCGGCGGGTGCTGGTGCGCCTGGCGCCGCAGGGGCAGGCGAGCTTCGATTCGATGAGCCAGAGCATGGAAGAGAATTACCAGCGTTTGCAGGGCAAGTTGGGGGAGCAGAAGTTGCAGACGTTGCTGGAGTTGCTCAATGACCTGAAAGCGATCAGGCGTTGAGATCCCGGGTTGGTTAACGTCTGTGGGAGCAAGGCTTGCCCGCGATGAAGGCACCGCGGTCTCTCAGAAACCGAGGTGCCGGTTTCGCGAGCAAGCTTTGCTCCCACAGGCCCCCTCTCCACAGAGGTTTGTGTTGCTATCAGTACACACCTCTAGCCGCAGGTTTTGGTGTGTCTTTGAACGTCGCCGCAAGGCTTTGCAAACCGCGCATCAACACGGTTGTATCCACCCCCACCGCGACAAACCCAGCGCCCAGCTCGATATAACGCCGGGCGAGCTGTTCATCGGCGCTGAGAATCCCGGCCGCTTTGCCGGCCTGGCGGATGCGGGCGATGGCGTCCTCGATGGCGGCTTGCACGGTCGGATGCCCGGGATTGCCACGAAAACCCATGGACGCGCTCAGATCCGCCGGACCTATGAAGACCCCGTCAACACCTTCCACTGCGGCGATGGCATCCAGGTTGGCCAGGCCCTCGCGGCTTTCGATCTGCACCAGCAGGCACATCTGTTCGTCGGCCTTATCGAGGTAACCGGCAATACTGTTCCAGCGTGATGCACGGGCCAGCGCACTGCCGACGCCTCGGACGCCTTGAGGCGGGTAGTGAATGGCGCGCACCAGTTCGCGAGCCTGGCCGGCGCTTTCGACCATCGGCACCAGCAAGGTTTGCACACCGATGTCGAGCACCTGTTTGATCAATGCGGTGTCGCCGACCACTGGGCGGATCACCGGTTGGCTGGGGTAGGGGGCCACGGCCTGGAGCTGGCCGAGCATCCCGCGCACATCATTGGGCGCGTGTTCGCCGTCGATCAGCAACCAGTCGAAGCCGGCGTTGGCCGCCAGTTCCGCACAGTAGGCGTCGGCCAGGCCCAGCCACAGGCCAATCTGCGCCTCACCGCTGCGCAGCCGTTGCTTGAAGGTATTGATGGGCATGTCCATGAGTCAGTCTCCGATCAGACGAAACGGCAAGCGATGGAACCGAGCATGTCGTAGTCGACATGGAAGGTATCCCCCGGGTTGGCCGCCACGGGACGGGTGAAGGAGCCACCTAGAATGATTTGCCCCGGCTGCAGGGTGACGTCGTAGGCCGCCAGTTTGTTCGCCAGCCAGGCCACGCCTTTGGCCGGATGATTGAGCACCGCCGCCGAGACGCCGGATTCTTCGATCACGCCGTTGCGGTAGAGCACCGCAGGCACCTTGCGCAGGTCGATTTCAGTGGGGCGCACCGCGCGTCCGCCCATGACCACGCCGGCGTTGGCGGCATTGTCGGAGATGGTGTCGAAGACTTTGCGGGTGGCCTTGCTTTGTGGATCGATCTGCTGGATGCGGGCATCAATGATTTCCAGTGCCGGGATCACCCATTCGGTGGCGTCCAGCACGTCGAATACCGTCACGTTCGGGCCTTTCAACGGCTTGCCGAGGATGAACGCCAGTTCCACTTCCACCCGGGGCACGATGAAGCGCTCGAACGGGATGTCGGTGCCCTCGTCGAAGAACATGTCATCGAGCAGGGCACCATAGTCCGGCTCAGTGATGTTCGACGAGACCTGCATGGCCCGGGAGGTCAGGCCGATCTTGTGGCCGACCAGCTTGCGGCCGTCCTTGATCTTTTGCGCAACCCAGGCGCGCTGGATGGCGTAAGCGTCGTCCAGGGTGATATGCGGATGGTCGAGGGAAAACTGCCGCACCTGTTCGCGCGAACGTTCTGCGTGGTCGAGGCGGGCGGCGGCCTGCTGGATGAGGTTTTGATCGAGCATGAAGAGCATCTCTTATTGAGGGTTGACGATGGCGGCCTGGGTGCGAAGCACCAGCAGGCCCCCCACGGCGATGAGCAGCGCCAGCACATAAAGGGCCAGGCTGGCGCTCTGGGTGGTGTCGCGCATCCAGCCGATCAGATAGGGCGCCAGGAATGAGGCAATGCTGCCGAAGGAGCTGATCAGTGCGATGCCGGCGGCCTGGGTGCTGTTGGACAGGAAGGCCGGTGGCAGTTGCCAGAACATCGGCAACGCTGCACTGGCACCCATACCCGCGATGATCAGGCCACCCAGTACCAGGGTTGGGCTGGTGGGTGAGAGACCGGCGATGGCAATGCCTGCCGCCGCCATCAGCAGCGGTACGCAGAGGTGCCAGCGCCGTTCGCGATGGCGGTCTGACGAACGGCCGCAGCCGATCATGAAAAAGCAGCCGGCCAGATACGGCACGGCGCTGAGCAATCCAACCTGACCGTCACTGCCGATTCCGGCGCCGTGAATCAACGTGGGCATCCAGAAAGCCAGGGTGTTCACCGCCAGCATCACGGCGAAATACACCGCCACCAGCAACCAGACCTGCGGGTTGTTGAGAATCGCCGAGAACGAGGTGATGGATTTGCGTTGTTCTTCAACGCTCAGTTGCGCGCGCAATTGCTGTTTGGCTTGCGGTGTCAGCCAGTTGACCGTCTCGAAACTGTCCGGCAGGCACTTGAGCACCACCAGGCCGAGCAGAATCACCGGCAGCCCTTCGATGACGAACATCCACTGCCAGCCGCGCAGGCCACCGAAGTCATGAAAGTGTTCAAGGATGCCGCCCGACAAGGGCCCGCCAATCACGCCGGCCATCGGCACGGCAATGGCAAACAGCGCGGTCACCTGGGCGCGGCGTCGTGCCGGGTACCAACGGTTGAGAAAGACCAGAATGCCCGGGAAGAACCCGGCTTCGGCCACCCCCAGCAGAAAGCGCAACACGTAGAACCCAGCGGCGCTTTCGATCAGGAACATGCCGGTGGACAAAGCCCCCCAGACCACCATCAGCGTGGCGATCCAGCGGCGCGGGCCGACCCGGTCCAGGGCGATGTTGCTCGGCACGCCGAACAGCGCGTAGGCGATGAAGAACAGGCCCGCGCCGAAGCCATAGACCGTGTCGCTGAACTGCAGGTCGGCGCTCATCTGCATCTTGGCAAAGCCAATGTTGATGCGGTCCAGGTGGGCGAAAAGGTAGCAGACCAACAGCAATGGCATCAGTCGCCAGGTGACGGTGGCATGGGTGCGGTCGTGGGCGATTGTGCCGGCAGTGTCGGCGGTATTGGCTGTGCTCATGATTTTGTACTTTTTGTCAGAGAGGCCGAAGGGCGAACGGGCAGGCGGGTTTAATGGGCCTGGGCGTTGAGGAAGGCGTGAACGTTGTTGGCCTTGAAGTTGAGCTGTTCGTGCAGCTCGATCATCTCGAACGACAGCGCCAGCAAGCGCTGGGCCTGGAGTTCGGCGAAGTGCGCGGTGATCACTTCAAAGAGCTTTTGCGCCACTTTCTGGCGGGTAGCCAGGTCACGGCCATGGCCGACCTTCAAGGTCATGTGGACGAAGGCATAGTCGTGCTTGCCGTCGGCCATGCGCCAGGTATCCAGGCGCACACCACGGCTGCGGATACCACCCAGGGGAAACACACCGCTGTCACCCAGCAGGGTGTGAACCTTTTCAAACAGGCCGGGCAGATCGGCCTGTTGTTCGATGTTGTCGGTGTATTCGGCAATGAAGTGGGGCATGGAGGCCTCCTGCGTCGGCAGCTGTGAGTGGCAAACTTCAAGCGGCAAGTCGAGGTGGTCGGCTGCCGCTGTGGCTCAAACTGGAAAAATGGCGTTGATCTGGCCCGTACCGGAACTGCCGAAAGGTTCGGTGATGATTTCGGCGGGTTTGGCATAGTCCGGCCCACCGAGCAGCCCCAGAAGCATGGCGGTGTCATGCATCTTGCCCTCACCGAAACAGTGCTCGGCGTAATCGGGCAGCATGGCGCAGAACTCTTTCCAGCGACCCTGGCGCCACAGCTCCACGACATGCAGGTCGACCTGTTTGTCGAACTCGCGCGTCCAGTTGTGGATGTTGGCTTCGGCATTGCGATCATCGGAAAAGCGGTGCGACAGCGAGCCGGAAGCCAGCACCAGCACCTTGCGATCACTTTTTTCGATGGCCCGGCGCACGGCGGCACCGAAGGTGAAGCTGTCTTGCAGACGGTGCCAGGCGCACCAGGCGGCAACCGACACCACGTTGAATTTCTGGTCTTGCGGAACATCCATGTGCATGTAGCGCATGGGCACCAGCGTGCCGTATTCCAGCTCCAGGCTCGGGATGTTGTGGGCCAGGGTGCGCACGTCGGCGGCATTGGCCTCGGCGGCGATCAATTCGCCCAGTTCCGGAGCGCCGGAGTATTCGTACTCCATGTTCTTGATGAAGTGCGGCAACTCGTTGCTGGTGTAGATGCCTTTGAAGTGCGCGCCACTGTTGACGTGGTAGGCGCTGTTGACCAGCCAGTGCACGTCAAACACCACGGCGGTGTCGGCGCCCAGTTCACGGGCGCGGCGACCGATTTCCTTATGGCCGGCAATGGCCGCTGCGCGGCAGCCGTGGTGTTTGCCCGGCAGCTCCGACAGGTACATCGAGGGAACGTGGCAGATTTTCGCAGCCAGGACGACTTCGCCCATGATGATTCTCCTGAAAAATTGTTCTTGTTGAATCTCGGATAACGGGTGAATCGGGTCTTGATGCTCTGGGTAGATCACTGCACTTGTGGCGAGGGGATTTATCCCCGCTGGGGCGCGGAGCGGCCCCTCAATAGGCCTGACACACCGAGTCGTCGGGTGTAGGGCTGCTGCGCAGCCCAGCGGGGATAAAAAATCCCCTCGCCACAAGGTTAATCACCCGATTTGTCTGTGATCATGCCCCCCAGCGTGGAATGTGATGCCCGCCCATGGAGATGCAGACGTTCTTGATCTCGGCGAAGACTTCAAAGCTGTACTGTCCACCTTCGCGGCCGGTTCCGGAACCCTTCACGCCGCCGAAAGGCTGGCGCAGGTCGCGCACGTTCTGGCTGTTGATGAACACCATGCCGGCCTCGATGCCATGGGCCAGGCGATGGGCCTTGCCGATGTCCTGGGTCCAGATGTACGAGGCCAGCCCATAGTCAGTCTCGTTGGCCAGTTGCAAGGCTTGTGCTTCGTCCTTGAACGGGATCAGGCACACCACCGGGCCGAAGATTTCTTCCTGGGCGATGCGCATGTTGTTGTCCACGTCGGCGAACACTGTCGGCTGGATGAACTGGCCGCGACTCAAGTGCGCCGGCAGGTTGGCCGGGCGCTCCAGACCGCCGGCCAGGAGCGTGGCGCCTTCTTCGAGGCCGATCTTGATGTAGCCGGTGACCTTGTCGTAGTGGGCCTGGGTGATCATCGAGCCGACCTGGGTTTTCGGGTCTTGCGGATCACCGACGATCAGGCGTTTGGCCCGGGCGGCGAATTCGGCCACGAACTGTGGGTAGACGCTTTCCTGGATGAAGATCCGGCTGCCGGCGGTGCAACGTTCGCCATTGAGCGAGAAGATGGTGAACAGCGCTGCGTCGAGGGCCCGTTCAAGGTCGGCGTCTTCGAAAATCAGTACCGGCGACTTGCCGCCCAGTTCCATCGAATACTTTTTCAGCCCGGCGGTCTGCATGATCTTCTTGCCGGTGGCGGTGCCGCCTGTGAAGGAAATCGCCCGCACATCCGGATGCCGCACCAATGCGTCGCCGGCCGTGGCACCGTAACCCTGGATCACGTTCAACACGCCGTTGGGAATGCCGGCTTCCACCGCCAGGCGCCCCAGCTCGTTCGCGGTCAGCGGCGACAGCTCGGACATTTTCAACACGGCGGTGTTGCCCAGCGCCAGGCACGGCGCGGTCTTCCAGGTTGCGGTCATGAACGGCACGTTCCAGGGCGAGACCAATGCACAGACACCGACTGGTTGGTACAAGGTGTAGTTAAGCATCTGGTCGTCGACCGGATAGGTGTGGCCGTCCATCCGCGTGCAGACTTCGGCGAAAAAGTCGAAGTTGTGGGAGGCGCGCGGGATCAGCACGTTCTTGGTCTGATGAATCGGCAAGCCAGTGTCGAGGGTTTCCAGTTCGGCCAGTTTCGGCACGTTCTGCTCGATCAGTTCACCGAGCTTGCGCATCAGTCGGGCGCGCTCCTTGGCCGGCGTGTTGGCCCACTTCGGGAAAGCGTCCTTGGCCGCAGCCACGGCCTGGGCAACTTCTTCGGCGCCGCCGCTGGCAACTTCGCCAATGGCTTCACCGGTGGCCGGGTTGTAGTTGACGAACACATCTTTGCTTTCGACCTCACGGCCGTTGATCCAGTGCTTGATCATGCTGCTCACGCCTCTTTACGGGATGCGAAGAACTCGGCTTCGCTGACAATTCGATTGACCAGGCGGCCGACGCCTTCCACTTCCACCACTACTTCATCACCGGGCACCACGTCCGCCAGACCTTCGGGTGTGCCGGTGGCGATCATGTCGCCGGGCTGCAGGGTCATGAAGCTGGACAGGTATTCGATCAGGTAGGGGATGTCGAAAATCATGTCGCGGGTCGAGCCTTCCTGGCGCAGTTCGCCGTTGATCCAGGTACGCAATTTCAGGTTGCCGGGGTCCGGTACATCGGCCACATCGACCATCCACGGGCCGACAGGTGTGGTGGCATCACGGTTTTTCACCCGCAGGTTGGGGCGGTAGTAGTTTTCCAGGTAGTCGCGGATCGCATAGTCGTTGCACACGGTGTAACCGGCCAGGTAACCCAGCGCGTCCTCGCGCTTGACGTTGCGCGCGGCTTTGCCGATGACCGCCACCAGCTCGCACTCGTAGTGCATGTAAGCGACGTTGTCGGGGCGCCAGGTCATCTGGTTGTGGCCGGTGTAGGTGCCCGGGGATTTGATGAACGCCAACGGTTCGGTTGGCGGCTTGAACGCCAGTTCGGCGGCGTGATCGGCGTAGTTCAGGCCCAGGGCGAACATGCTGCCGGTGGCCGGCGGCAACCACTGGACCTGATCCTCGGCCAGCAGCCTACCGTCGGCCAGGCGAACGGCGTTGTGAGCTTCAACGGTGACCGTGTGGACCTGGCCTTCAAAACCAATGCGCGCGTGTTTCATGAACGTGCTCCTGTGTGCTCGCCCACAACGCTATTGACGAGGCGGCCCAGGCCGCTGATCTCCACTTCGACGCGATCGCCAGGCACGACATCAACCCGGCCCTCGGGCGTGCCAGTGATCAGAACGTCGCCGGCATGCAACGTCATGAACTCGCTGATCTCGGCGATCAATTGGGGAATGTTGCGAACGAAATTGGCCGTGTTGTTGTGCTGGCGCACCTCGCCGTTGACGTACAGCCTGATTGTCAGGCTATGGGGGTCGGCAACGTTGGCCGTGGGCACCAGTTCAGGCCCGATGGCACAGAAGCCGTCCCGGCACTTGGCCTTGACGGCGGGGCGGTAATAGCTGTCTTCCGGCAGGCTGAATTCATTGACCACGGTATAGCCGGCCACATAGTCCAGTGCTTCGGCGGCGCTGACACGGCTGGCCGACTTGCCCATCACCACGCCAAGCGCAGGCCCCGGTTGCAGCCGCTGGCCGTGACCTGGATGAACCACGTCGGCGTCGTGCCGGTTGCGGGTGTTGGGTGTCTTGATGAACAACACCGGTTTGACCGGCGGCTTCTGGTAAGGCGGTTGCTCGAACTCGGCGAGGCGCTGTTTCAGCAGCCCCTGATAGTTCAGTGCAACCCCAAACAGGGTGCCGGTCGCGACGTCATGCAGGGCACGGCTCATGCTTGTCTCCTGGCAGCGGCAGAGATGAGGGCTCTGCAGATATTGTTAATGTGTTAACAGTTATAATTAAGATGTTAACTATCGTCAAGCGTGGCAGAATCACCGGACACTGGTTGCCCTCGGGAAATCGGCGCAGGATGAATCCAAGCCGCTGCCTGAATCAGAATAAAAAACGAGAAATGCGTGATGACTGACCGTCAGCCAATCCCCAACATCAACATTGGCCAGGTGTACGACCAGCGTTACAGCGATGCCGAGGTTCACTACGATCGGCTTGCCAACCTGGCGGGTTTCTTCGGTCGCAATATGCCGGTGCATCGGCATGACCGTTTCTTTCAGGTTCACTACGTGAAAAGCGGCGCCGTACGGGTGTATCTGGACGACCAGCAATACGTCGAATCCGGGCCTATGTTTTTCCTTACGCCACCCACCATTCCCCATTCTTTTGTGACCGAAGCCGACAGTGACGGGCATGTGTTGACCGTTCGTCAGCAATTGGTGTGGCAGTTGATCGACGCCGATCCGAGCCTGGCGCCGGCGGGTGTGCAAATGCCTGCGGCCTGCGTTGCGTTGGCGCAGTTGGGGCCGGAACAGGCGGGGGAGGTGCGGCGACTGGAGTACCTGTTCGAGGAGCTGAGCGAGGAGGTCTGTGCCGAGCGGTCGGGGCGCAGCGCGGCGCTGGACGGTTTGACGCGGCTGATCATGATCAGTCTGCTGCGTCTGTGTTCCAATTCTCTGCAGGCACGACCGGCCCGCCATGAGGACCTGAAGATTTTCCACCGCTTCAATGAGCTGATCGAAGCTCACTATCTGCAACATTGGCCGTTGTCGCGCTACGCCGAGGGCATCGGCGTCACCGAGGCGCGGCTCAACGATGTGTGCCGACGGATCGCCGACCTGCCTTCCAAGCAGCTGATCATGGAACGGCTGATGCAGGAGGCCAAGCGGTTGCTGTTGTTTACCGGCAGTTCAGCCAATGAAATCTGCTACCAGCTCGGGTTCAAGGACCCGGCGTATTTCAGTCGTTTCTTCCAGCGCTACGCCCGGCTCACACCAGGGGAGTATCGCCAGCGGCAATCGGGGTTGCGTTGAGCGTTGTTGCTGGTGGAGCACTCGCCACCGGCGTCATGCAGCCGTCCAGTGCGCGGCGTTGTTTCTTGCAGCCGCTTGTCCGCAACACTAAGCTGCCAGCTCGTCCATCCAAACAGTCCGAACATGGCCAACCCCAGACCTTCATTGACACTGACCCTGTTGCAAGCGCGCGAAGCGGCCATGGCTTTTTTCCGCCCGGCGCTGAACCAGCATGACCTTACGGAACAACAATGGCGGGTGATCCGTATCCTGCATCAGCAAGGAGAGCTGGAGAGCCACCAGCTCGCTCATCAGGCCTGCATCCTCAAACCCAGCATGACCGGTGTGCTCAGCCGTCTGGAGCGTGATGGGCTGGTGCGTCGGCAGAAGTCGAGCCAGGATCAGCGTCGGGTTTTCGTAGGGCTGACCGAGCGTGGGCAGCAGTGCTTCGTGTCGATGAGTGAGGGGATGGAAAGCAACTATCGCCGCATCGAAGACCAGTTTGGTGAAGAAAAGATGCAGCAACTGTTGGCGCTGCTCAACGAGCTGAAGAACATCAAGCCGTGAGCCAGGCAAACATTCGGGGTGAGAGGGCAAGCTCCCTCACCCCGAATAATCCATTGCGCTGAGACTTCGATCCAAACTCGGCACGGCTATCGGCAACTCTTAAGCGTTGCGTTCGCGCAGTTCCTGAAGACGATCAGCGCCACCTTCAGCCACGCGGTTTTGAAGCAGACGATCGGAGCCACCTTCAGCCACGCGGTTTTGAAGCAGACGATCGGAGCCACCTTCAGCCACGCGGTTTTGAAGCAGACGATCGGAGCCACCTTCAGCCACGCGGTTTTGAAGCAGACGATCGGAGCCACGTTCAGCCACGCGGTTTTGAAGCAGGCGATCGGAGCCACCCTCGGCTACGCGGTTCTGGCTCAGACGATCGGAGCCGCCTTCAACCACCAACTGTGCAGCCTGACCCTTCGCCGCTGCACTCATGGCCGTGGCCGAAGCGATGTTCGACAGGCCGAGCCCGCCCATCAGTGTCAGAGCGATTGCCAGGGACGAAACTTTCGAGAAAGTGAACATGGTGATTCTCCTTGCGCTTGATTGAGTGGGCCGGTGGCAACGGGTGTGCTGCTGTCCGGTGATCACAGTTAAACGCGAAGGTGTATCGACGTTGTGTGTCGGCAAGGCTCGAAGTCAGCGATTTCGTATCAACTCGCCGTTCATATACACAGCGATACAAATCTATGGGGCCAGGCCAGGACGAAGGCCTCGAGCCATGATCACGGCTTGGCCAAGGATTGCTCCAGCTGCTCCACCAACTCAGGCGTCAGATAATGGGGGCCGTCGAACAGGTACAGCGGATAGCCGGCATAGGCGGCCAGTTGGGGTGTGAGTTCGGCAACCGTGGCCGAGCGAAAGCCGCCGCCGAACTTGGGGCGGAAGGCTTCGACGATGATCCGCACGCGATCCTTCCCGAGCCGGTCACGCAGGGTGTCGGCGTAGTCCCGGGCCACCGGGGCGGTGCGGGCGTAGACGCCGACGCCATCCTGGAAGAACACGCCAATATCGTCCGGCAACCATTGCTTGAGCCAGTCGGCAGTGGCGGCGGGGCCGATGTTGGCGCCGTCGTAGACGCTGATCCACAACGGGCGCGGCAGCTTGGCCAGCAAGGCGGGCAGTTCCTTGGCGCGAGACCAACTGGGATCGACCTCGGCCGGAAAGTACCACCCGGTCACGTGCAGTGGCGTCGGCAGTTGCGCAATGCGCTCCGACACCGTGGCCAGTTGCTCGATGTTGTCCCTGGAGCGGTTTTCACTGAAATGGCCGGCCAGCCCGAGGATGACATCCTGGGCCCAGGGCGCCTTGGCGATGCGCGCCCAGTCAGGCAGTAGCGGCACGCTGGGCAGGCCGGTGCCGGGCACGAAGGCCTGGTCATCCACCACCGTCCATTGCACCAGCAGCTCGCGCACCCCCAGCTTTTCCCAGTTGCCTTTGATGCCCACGGTCTGGTTGTCTGGCTGCCAGACGATGCCAACGATGTTCGGTGCAACCTCCTGGTTCATCATGTAATACATCCCTGTGCCTGCGCCGAGGGCCGTGGCCAGCGAGAGCGCCGCCACAGCCGTGCGACTGATGATATGGCCGAAGATTTTCAAGCGAACGTCTTCCTGCAATTGCACATCACATCAACGGCCTCAATAGGAGTAGGTCAAGCGAGCGAACACGCCTTTGGCGCGTTCCTCGCCAAATACCCTGGCCCTGTACTGCAGGGAAAAATCCACATAGGAGCGCGGGGCGTTGTAGGCGTCTTCGCGGAACCAGTAGCGTACGTTGTTGCCCACGCCGATCCCGCCGGCGTTGCCTGACGAGAAGTCACCGTCGGCGCCGCTTTTCATCTTGGAATCGTAGTCGACCGCCGCCACGACGTGGGGGAAGGTCACCCAGCGCGAGCCGATGCCGCCGATGGCGTAGCTGCGTCCCACTTGCCATTCGCTGTTGAAATAATTGCGCGAGTCGTTGATGTATCTACCGACTTCGGCGTACAGCTGCGAAGTCCACCAACTGGGCGCATCGACCCGCAGGTCGGTGCCGATACTCGAACCGTAGCCCAGGCGCGCGAGCCAGTCGCCCTCGACGTTCGAGGAGCCCAGGGGAAAGGTGCGTTCAAAGGCGGCCATGATGTTGATGGAGCTGAAGGGTTTGATCCTTACCCCCAGCGCCCCTTGCAAGGCATCCGCACCGGTGTCCGAGTCGCTGTTCTTGCTCCACAGGGTGTCGGTGACGCGCCCGTAGAGTTCGACGAAACGCGCATTGCGATACCCCAGCGGCCGCCAGGACAGCTCAGTGCTGTTCTGCAGCTGGTCATTGCTTTGGCTGCCGCTGTTGCTGGTGCCCGGAGCAGCGCTCAGGCCACTGGAACTGTTGCCGCGATAGCTGGTGGTGCTGGTCAAGCCCATGGTGCGTGAAATGTCGCCCACGGCACGACGGGTATCGAACAGCTGTTGTGCAGACATGGGCGACTCAGCGGTTGCCTGGGCATCGATGACGCGCTTGAAATACGCCACCGCTTCGTCGTCTTCATGAACGCGCATGGCGTTGTAAGCTGCATCCTGAGCCGCTGCCGGGGCGAGCCGGGTGCTGGCATCGGCCCTGCGGAACGCGGCGTGGGCCGCCTCGTCGTCACCGGCCCGGACTGAATCATAGGCCAGCTGCAAATCACTGACCGGTGCCTGTCCTTCGGTATTATCCGGCCGGGTGGCGCACGTCAGGCCGAAGGTACTTTCCTGGCACTCGAGAATCGGTGCGTCGCGATCCTCGGCCGTCAGCAGCGCGCTGTTGAGCAATTGCTGGTTGGCGGCGATTTCCGGAGCCCAAGCCACGGCTTGGCGAGCCTTGTCCACGGCCAGCACCGCATCGCCTTGCTGCAAGGCACGGTAGCCCTGGACCGCCAGCGGCGCCGCCAGTTGGCGACGAATTGCCTTGCGACGCATCAGGAGCGCGTCATCGTTGGCGAAGACCCCGAGCGCATCGTCCACAGCCTGGTCGGCTTCGACCAGAAGATGCTGGCGCTGCAAGGCGTCGATCAACAACAGCCGATACTCCCGGCGACGGGGCGCCTGGGCAATCGCCTTGCGAGCCGATTGCGCGGCCAGACCGAACCGTTCGCGATCATAGGCCCTGTACCCTTGGGTGGCGGCCATGAAACCCGGTGCCGCGGCCACGGCGGACGATGCGGCGCTCCGGGGCTGGTCGCGCCGTTTCTTGTCACGTTCGGCCATGGCGATCAGGGTGTGCAGACGCGTCACGTCGGCGCGCAGGCGCAGGGCCTCGCGCGCCTTGGCGATGGCCAGGTCGTAGTCCTTGCGCTCGTAGGCGCTGTAGGCTTGGTTGGCGGCGGTGTAGGCCGGGCCGGACAACGGCAATGGCAAGGTTTCGGCAGCAGCCACGGCCGGTATCAGGCTCAGCCCCGTGGCCAAGAGGGTCAGAAGGGCGCGGTTCATGCCGGAAGCTCCATGGGGTAGACGCTGTGCTGACGCGCCACCACCTGTTCGATAGTGGCCCGGGGCAGCACACCGCTGTCGACCAGGTAATCGCCGATCCGACCGTGGTGCTGCGGTCGATACTGCAACATGGCGCGGCTGAACTGATCGCGATCGAGCAGGCCCATTTCGATCAGCAAGTCACCCAGTAGCGGTGCACTGGCATTCGGTACGGCGTGGCCGTTGCGTTCCGGCAATTGGCGCAACAGCGCGAGAATTTCACTTTCCCTGGCAATCAGTTGCACCGGCTCGCTGCCCAGTTCGGCGGCGATCTGTTGCAGGCCTTCGTCGGACAGGGGGTTGGCAACGGCGATCTGTTCGCAGCCGTCAGCGTTGCGGCCCAGGGGAATGACCCGCCAGCGCAGGGCAAACTCGCCGGTCAGTGACGAGGTCGAGGCGGCGGCTTTTTGCGACACGTCGAAGACCCGGGGCAGGTCATTCTGGAACGCGATGGCTTCGGCCAGGGTTTCGTCGTCCAGCCAGCCGTTGTTGAGCAAAATGCGCCCCAGGGGCATGTTGCGTGATTGTTGCTGGTCCAGGGCACTCTGCAGGTGGGTGTCGGTAATGGCCTGCCAGGACAGCAACACGCTGCCCAGGCGGCGGGGCGCGATGGCCACCAGGTCGGTGGAAGGGAAGTCGTGCATGGTCTTGTCCCAGACCAGTTTGCGATTCATCACCTTGCCCACCAGGAACATCCGCCAGGCTCTGGACGCGGCCATGAAGTTGACGAAGTTACCCACCAGCATGCGCGGGATCGACAGCAAGCCATGCTGCCAGCCGTACAGCACGGTGGTGAAATAACAACGGTGCAGGATCCGCCAGAGCAGGGCAATGCCGTTGGCCACCAGCAGGTATTTGATCAGGTCGTTGGTTTCAAAGGGCGTCGGGAAGGTGACGTCCCACCAGCCGCTGTTGCGCAGAATGATCAAGCCCAGCAGCTGCACCAGAATCACGTAGGCGATGATACTGACGAACGCCGTCACCACGCCCTTGCGGTCGCGAAACAGCAGGTAGCGGTTGGCCAACGAGCCGCTCCAGCCCATCTGTTCCCAGCCTTGCAGGCCGATGCCCAGGGTCCAGCGGGCCTTTTGTCGGAACGCCGTGCGGAAGGTGTCCGGGAAGAACTCGCGCACGCACAGTGGCATTGTCAGGGTCGATTCGTAGGGCTTGCGGAACCAGGATTTGCGCAGCACCCGAAACTGCACCGGGAAACGCACGAAGATGGCGTTCATGCCGACCTTGGCCAGTCTCGCGCCGACGTCGTAGTCCTCGGTGAGGCTGTCGGTGTTGAACGGCTGGTTTTCGGTTTCGCCGGCCAGTACCCGCAACGCGCGATGGGAGAAACAGGTGCCGACGCCGGCCGAGGGCACGGTGTCGGTCATGCTTTCACGCACCACCAGGTCCTTGCCGTGCCATTCGGCGAACTCGTCCATGTAGACGCCCGCCACCCATTCGTACCAGTTGCGCTCCAGCGACACCACCGGCAATTGGATCATGTCCTTGCGCGGCAGCAGGTAGTTGAACAGCCGCAATTCCAATGGATGCAGCACGTCTTCGCTGTCGTGCAACACCACCCCGGCGAAGGTCATGCCATGGGTTTTCTCGTGCAGGAAGATCGCCTGGATCACCCAGTTCAGACAGTCGGCCTTGCAGGTCGGTCCGGCATGGGGCACTTCCACGCGGTGCAGTTGCTTGTAGCGCCGGCGCATCCGCTCGACTTCGTCGATGGTGCGCTGGTCGTTGACATAGGTGCCGACGAAGACCACGTAGTTCTGGTAATCGAGCGTCGAAACCATGTTCTCGATCATCGGTGCGATGACGTCGTATTCCAGCCAGGCCGGCACCATGATCGCCAGGGGCTGTTCGTCCCGGGCCAGCAGTTGGTCGACGGTCAGCGACCGGTATTTGCGGTCCGCGGTGAGCTTGCGGTACAGGCGGCGAGACCAGTACCACAGGTCAATGATCAGGTCGTCCAGGCTGGAGATCAGGATCACCACCGCGACGACGATGGTCGCCGCTTCCAGGTAGTTGTAGTAGTGGGCCAGCCAATAGGGCCAATAAAGCGACGTCATCGAAGGGTACCGTTACTGGCGATTGCGACGGGCGCTACGGCCAGCCAGCAACAGGAGAAGGAACAACACAATGGCGCCAGGGATCAGCCAGAGCAGCGAGGGTTTACGCCAGGCATCCAGCCCTTTGGGTTCTTCACGGCCGAGCAACCGACTGCCGCTGGGGTCCTTGCTGTCGATGATCGTCACCGCGCCGCTGTCGCCGAGAATCGCCACATCGCCACGGGTCAGCACAATCGGCTGGGCGAAGTCGGGCGCTTGGCTGCCCAGGGTCCGATACACCAGGCCATGCTGTCCCGAGGCTTGCACCACTTGTAGCGAAGCCAGTTGGTTGAGGGGCTGCACATCCAGCAGCAAGTGATCTTCATGGTTGATGCGCAGACGTCCCTGTTCATCGACCAGGACCGATTCCTTGCTGTCCTCGAGCGGCAACTCGAACGCCAGGAAGGCTTTGTCCGGGCTGACCACGGCTTTGGGATCGGCGCTGACGTTCAACTGCGCGCGCAACGGTGAAACACCGGCGGCATCGGCCACCGAGATCACCCGGGCCAGACTGGCGGCCGGTTGGTCGAGGTATGCCTGGGGAACGAGGATCTGGGTCGCCACGGCGAAGCGCGCGGCCATGCCGGAGAAACCGTCGTCCAGGGCAATTTTTTCCAGCACGATATGGCTGCTCGGCAGCACCGCTACCGGGAAGGCCTGGGGTGTTTCCAGGCAGCGATCGCTGACAGGCTGGCGCTGGAACGAGACGCGCAATACGTTTTTTGAACCCAGGGCATAGCTGGGGATATGGGCCTGGATGCGTTGTGACTGACCATCGGTGGTCAACTGCTGGGCCCCGATCAGGAAATCGTTGAAAAACAGCGAGGCCACGGGCGGGGTGTGTGAAGCCCCAGGTGCTGCGGACAGGTCCACCACGGCTGTCACCGGCAAGCGACCGTCATACGCCACGCTGCCCAAGGGGAACGAAGTGCTCCAGTCGAATCGGGAGGCCACGTCATAGGTGCCAGGTGCGCCGCCCAGTCGCGACAGGGCCACGCGGCCATCGTTGCTCAAAGGCGTTTGCGCTTGGCTGACGGTCAACTGACGGCTGCGCGCCAGTTTGTTCCACGCTGAACCAAGCAGCGACAGGGCTTTGCCGGTGGCGTGCGGGGCGATCATCAGGACCGGGCGAGTACCCAGCAGCGCCAGGCGCACATCGTCTGGACCGGCGCCTGCCGTGGCTGCGTTGACGTGTTGTGCGCGCCATTGGGTCAATGCACTGGCCGCCGTTGGGTCGACGCTTTGGACCTGACTCTGCAACGCATCCAGGGACTGATTGATGGCCTGGAGCAATTGCGGGTCGTTGATGGCCAGATCGGCCTGTACATTCGGGGTTTGCCCCAGCATCAGCAGCGCGCCGATCTCAGCCGGGTTGGCCAGGCTGTGCTGACCCTTCGCGTTGAGGCTGGCGAAGGCCGGGAGGCTCAACAGTTCGGCCGGGATGCGCAGAGCGCTCAAATCCACACTGTCTTGTACGGCAGGGAACGGCAGGATGCGGCTGTGCTTGCCCATTCGCTCCAGGGCCACGCCCAATCGCCAGGCCGCGTCATAGCTGTCGGCGGACAACGAACCGGGTGCAACCAGGATCCCGGGTTGAGCAGGCAATGCCGTCCAGGCGGCACCGACATCCTGCAGTTGGCTGGCGTCGTAGCTGTAGTTCAGGCGTGTGTCGGGCTGGATGCGCAGCACGTTGCCGATGACTCGGTCGTCTTCGCACAACGGCCGGGAGACCACCGAAGACCAGGCAATGCCCAGCCGCACCAGGCCGTTGTCGCGCGCAGCCTTGTCGACGCCCAGTGTGGCGCTGGCACTGCCCTGAGGTTCGCTGAGTCCTTCGGCGCGCACCGGATAGCCATCGAGCGACAGCAGCAGGGTGTTGCGGCCCCCTTCGCCATTGAGATAGCTGGCGTCCAGTTGCAGGGTCGCCTCATTGAGGGCAACCCCGGCCGGCACGGGTAGATACAGTTCCCGTCGGGAATCGCTGGCGCCCAGCAGGATCGGCGCACTGATGCCCAGGTCGCTCAAGCGGACTTCGCGCTCCTGGCGGGTATCGGCGTTGAGCCGATGGATTGCCTGGGTAAGCGGGCTATCGGCAGCCAAGGCAAAGGTTGGCATGAGCGCAAGCAGGCTCAGGCCACAGGCAAGGGCGCTGAGCGCACCCGTAGAGATGGCAACGGAAGGCTTCATTCAGGTAAATCTCGATTCTGATAAGGGGGAGCAGCGATTAGGAGGCGAGCAACTGGCGTGGCGCGTACATCGGTGGGTGAGCCCAGCCTTGGGGCAATTGCGACTGGCCCACGAGAAATTCGTCCATCGGGCGCCCCATCAGGGTATCGACGATGCGCTGGCTGGCCTTGCCATCACCATAGGGGTTGGCTGCCTGAGACGCGCGGCGCCACAAGGCCTTGTCGTCGAACAGTGCGTCCACGCCGGCAATGATCGAGGCCGGGGAGGTGCCGACCAGACGCACCGTGCCCGCAGCTACGGCTTCGGGGCGTTCGGTGACGTCGCGCATCACCAGCACCGGTTTGCCCAGGGACGGCGCTTCTTCCTGCACACCACCGGAGTCCGTGAGGATGACGTGGGCGTGTTGCATCAGGCGCACGAACGCCAGGTAATCCAGGGGCTTGATCAGGTGCACGTTGAGCAGGTCACCCAGTTGTTCCGTCACCGGGCCCAGTACGCTGGGATTGAGGTGCACCGGGTAGACGATCTGGATGTCGGGACGCTGGGCCAAGTGACGCAAGGCCTTGCAGATGTCCAGGAAGCCTTCGCCAAAGTTCTCCCGGCGGTGGCCGGTGACCAGCAGCAGCTTGCGTCCGGTTTGCAGGAACGGGAACTGTTGGTCCAGTGTTTGTCGCAGTTGTGCATCCTGCTCGATGCGCCGGGCGGTCATCTGCAACGCATCGATGACGGTATTGCCGGTCACCAGGCAGCGGCCCTGCAGACGTTCGTCCAGCAGGTTATCGCGAGATTGTGCGGTGGGGGCAAACAGCAGGTCGGCGCTGAGGTCGATGCAACGACGGTTCATTTCTTCCGGCCATGGGCTGTAGATATCGCCGGTGCGCAGCCCAGCTTCCACATGGCCCACGGGAATGCGTCGATGAAAGGAGGCCATCGAAGCCACCATGGCCGAGGTGGTGTCGCCGTGGACCAGCACCCGATCCGGCCGGGTCTGTTCCAGCACCGGGTCGATCGCGCCGTACAACGCAGCCGTCAGCGAGTTGAGCGTCTGGTGCGGCGTCATCACGTTGAGGGTGAAATGGGCCTTGAGATCGAACAGGTCCAGCACCTGCTCAAGCATGCTCTGATGCTGGCCGGTGACACAGATCAGCGACTCAATGCCCGGTTCGGCGGCGAGGGCCTTGACCAAAGGTGCCATCTTGATGGCTTCCGGACGGGTACCGAAGATCGAAAGAATCCTGATCCGTGACTGATGAGTAGCGATGACGCCCTTCCTCGCGCAGTTTGCTGCGCTGCACAGCCGTTCGCCCAAGCGCGATCATGCGTTTGAGTAAACAAGCAAGTTGAATTAAGTGGGATCCAATATCAGGCAGGCGCGTTACGCACGCGGAAAGTTGCGTAATGGCCTATTGCAGTTTGGAGCGGCGAAGTAATAACACCAAAGAACACGGGCGCAAAGTTTTATTTGAAAGGTATTTTGTTGTTTTGATTAAGAAGGGTTGAGGGGGGGTTGGAAAGTTGCGCTCTTATTCTGAAATAAAAATCGTTTAAGATTTTGAATAATAAGGTTTTTTTGTGATTTATTGAGTGCTGGAAAGGGCGTCTTGATCACGCCAAGTCCATCGAGGTCTTATTTCTGGCGCCGCTTTATATAAAGGTGCCTGGATGTTTGTCATTGAAATGACGCCTGTTTGTTGTCGAGGTTGGAAGTATTATCGCGTTGGCGGGGTGTCGGTGAAGTGCAGAAGTTAAATAAGGTTCAATTTTATTATTGGATTTTCAGATCAGCGGAGTTGAACAGTTTTGTGTGGCGCTAGTTCATAAATAAAGTTGTCTGTTGATAAATAAAAAAACGCATTGGGCACGGTGTGGAACACCAAAAATACCGGATAAGCCGGCCCACACGCTTATCCGATAATCGCACGCTTTGTGTGGGCCTCCCGCCAAGGTGATTGACCGAACTAACCGGTTGGTACATTTTAGGCGCAACACCTCTTGCTCAGCTTGACCAAGACCATAATAAAAAATTGAGGAACCCCCATGCGTACCCGTCTGCAAGCGCTCAGCCCCTATCCCTCGCTTCGTTGCTCCGGTCCCGGAACAACGCTCAGCTGCTGTGTCCTGACCCGATAGCTCCCGCCCATCGTTGCGGTCCTATCGCGCCGGTTGCTGGATGCCGGCGCTCGACAAGTCCGGGAGGTCTTCAAGATGACAAAGGTCGTCGATCTGTATTTCAAACTGCTCAAACTGCTGATTGTGCTGTGCATGGTCGCAATGATCGTGCTGGTGTTCGGCAATGTGGTGCTGCGTTATGCCTTCAACTCAGGCATCAGCGTCTCGGAGGAACTGTCGCGCTGGTTCTTCGTCTGGATGATTTTTCTCGGCGCCTTGGTGGCGCTCAAGGACCGTGCCCATCTGGGGCTCGACAGTCTGGTCAAACGCCTGCCTCCGGCCGGCAAGCGCCTCTGCCTGGTCATCGGGCACCTGATGATGTTGTACATCTGCTGGCTGATCTTCAGCGGCAGTTGGCAGCAGGCGGTCATCAACCTGGATGTGGTCGCGCCAGCCTCGGGTATGTCGATGGCAGTGTTCTACGCTGCCGGCCTGGTGTTCGGCGCCAGCGCCGCCGCCATCCTGGTCTATGAGCTCTACCTGGCGCTGTTCGGCAAGCTCAGGGATGACGAAATGGTCATGGTCAAGGACAACGACGCCGCCGAAGTGATCGCCCATAACCCCATCAAGAGTACCCGCCCATGACACTGGTTATTTTCCTCGGGTCATTGATAGGCAGCATGGCGCTGGGCATTCCCATTGCCTTTGCCTTGCTGGTGGTCAGTGTGGCGTTGATGTTTTATCTGGATCTGTTTGACGCACAAATCATCGCCCAGAACCTGCTTAACGGTGCCGACAGTTTTCCGTTGATGGCTGTGCCGTTCTTCATGCTGGCCGGCGAAGTGATGAACTCCGGCGGCCTATCCAAACGCATCGTCAACATCGCCATGGCGCTGGTGGGACACAAGCGTGGCGGCCTGGGTTACGTGGCGATCATCGCGTCCTGCCTGTTGGCATCGCTTTCGGGGTCGGCGGTGGCCGACGCGGCGGCGCTGGCGGCCTTGCTGGTGCCGATGATGGTGCTGGCGGGGCACAACCGGGCGCGTTCGGCCGGCTTGATTGCCGCCGGAGGCATCATTGCCCCGGTCATTCCGCCGAGCATTGGCTTCATTGTGTTTGGCGTGGCGTCCGGGGTATCGATTTCCAAGCTGTTTTTGGCCGGGATCGTGCCGGGTCTGATGCTCGGTGTCGCCCTGGCCATCGCCTGGTGGTTCATCTCCCGCAGCGAGCATGTGCAGACACCACCCAAGCGCTCGCGGGCCGAAGTGATGCGGGCCCTGGTCGAGGGCAGTTGGGCCGTGGGCCTGCCGCTGATCATCATCCTGGGTCTCAAGTTCGGCATTTTCACCCCGACGGAAGCGGCGGTGGTGGCAGCGGTCTATTCGTTGTTTGTGTCCTTGGTCATCTACCGGGAAATGAAAGTCAGCCAGCTGTACGAAGTGATCCTGTCCTCGGCCAAGACCACCTCGGTGGTGATGCTCCTGGTGGCGGCGGCCATGGTGTCCTCGTGGCTGGTGACCATTGCCGACTTGCCGGGCCAGTTGGCGGCAGTGCTCGAACCGTTCATGGACAGTCCGACCTTGCTCCTGGTGGTGATCATGCTGTTGATCATCATGGTCGGTACGGTCATGGACATGACGCCCACCATCCTCATCCTCACCCCGGTGCTGATGCCAGCGGTGACCCAGGCGGGTATCGATCCGGTTTATTTCGGCGTGCTGTTTCTCATCAACACTGCCATCGGCCTGATTACGCCACCGGTGGGTACCGTGCTCAATGTGGTGAGCGGGGTTTCGAAACTCAATATCGAAGAAATCGTTCGTGGCGTGTGGCCGTTCCTGCTCGCGCAACTGGCGGTGCTGTTCCTTCTGGTCCTGTTTCCGCAACTGGTTCTGGGACCTTTGAAATTCTTCACCGGTTGACGCCGGTGCAAGCGGTAGTAGCTCGACTTCTAAAACAATAATGATCGGAGAGTGACATGGGACAACTGATGAAAACCTTGTTGGCCGGGGCATGTGCAACGGGGCTGCTGCTGGGCAGCGTGGTCAGCCACGCGGACGAGATCCGCGAGCGTACCCTGCGATTTGCGTTCCAGAACGTCAAGGAGCACCCCCAAGGGCAAGGCGCACAGAAGTTCGCCGACCTGCTGAGCGAGAAGAGCGGCGGCAAGCTCAAGGTCCGTCTGTTCCCCGGCGGAACCCTGGGTGGTGACGTGCAGACGGTCTCGGCCCTGCAGGGCGGTACGCTGGACATCACCGTGCTCAACTCCGGCATCCTGGCCGCCCAGGCAGCGGATTTCGCGATGCTCGATTTCCCCTTCCTGTTCAACAACGCCGAAGAAGCCCACGCGGTGATCGACGGGCCGGTCGGCCAGAAGCTGGCGGCGCAATTGGACAGCAAAGGGCTGGTTGGCCTGGGCTACTGGGACCTGGGTTTCCGCAACCTGACCAACAGCAAGCATCCAGTGGCCAAGCTTGAAGACATGCAGGGCTTGAAGATTCGCGTGATCCAGTCACCGATCTACCTGGAAACCTTTACCGCCCTGGGCGCTAACCCGGTGCCGATGGCGTTTCCCGAGGTCTACACTGGCCTTGAGCAGCACACCATCGACGGCCAGGAGAACCCCTTCACGGTGATTGAGGGCAACAAGTTCTTCGAGGTGCAGAAGTACCTGTCGGTGACCGGCCACATCTTCAATCCCCAGTCGCTGATCATCAGTCAGAAAACCTGGAGCCGTCTGAATGAGGATGAAAAAAACCTGATCCGCCAGGCCGCCGCCGAGGCGCAGAAGTACCAGCGGGAAGTCACCGCTGCGAGCATGGACAAGGCCAAAGCAACACTGGCCGGTGCGATGACCGTGAACGAGATCACTCCGGCCGAGAAAGATCGCTTTCGCGAGCGTGTGCAACCGGTGATCGACAAGTTCGCCAAGTCCCTGGATGCCAATCTGGTGAAGATGATGTACGACGAAATTGCCAAGGTACGCGCCGCGCAGTGAGCTGAGCGACACACAGGCTGATCAAAGGGCGCCGGGGCAATCCCGGCGCCTTTTTTTTCTTTGCGATTCAGGCTTTTCCCAGCCGTGATGCCGGTCCCCTGAGGGCTCGCGCACGGGCCATTTTCCCAGCCGGGGAACGCTTGAACGGCCGCAATGTCCCAGACTGGCTCATAAGCTTGTTAAGATACATGCGCACACATCTCGTTTTTACCATAGGAACAGCGGGGCTTATCAGACCATGCGCGCCTAAGCGCGCGGATAACAAAAGGAGGTTCTCGTGGGAAAAAACCCTGTAGACGATCTATCAGGACAACCCCAGTCAACCGGCACAGAGGGGATACCAGCCCCCAGCGGCAAAGCCAATCTCATCGACACCGACTACGTGATCGGGCAAGACAATATCCGAGGTCAATTCTCTTTCTCTCTGGATATCCACGGCAAAGTTTTCATCATCTCCGCGGCGACCATTCTGCTGTTCGTCATCGTGACACTTGCACTGCAGAATGAAGTCGAACCGCTTTTCAGCGCCATGCGCAGTTGGTTGACCAAGCATCTGGCCTGGTTCTTCATGAGCGTGGCCAACATCTTCGTAGTGCTGTGTCTGGCGCTGATCGTCTCGCCCTTGGGCAAGGTTCGATTGGGCGGTCAGGATGCCACGCCGGACCACACCTATGTGGGCTGGTTCTCCATGTTGTTCGCCGCCGGGATGGGCATCGGCCTGATGTTCTACGGTGTGGCAGAACCCATGTCCCATTACGCTGCCTCTATGGGGGGTGTCACACTCGACGCCAGCGGGGCACGTACCGACTGGGCGCCTTTGGGTGGTGCGGCGGGCGATGAGAAAGCCTCCGCCGACCTGGCCATGGCCGCGACCATTTTCCACTGGGGTCTGCACCCTTGGGCCATCTACGCCATCGTCGCGTTGTCCCTGGCCCTGTTCTCCTTCAACAAAGGCTTGCCGCTGTCGATACGCTCGATCTTCTACCCGTTGCTGGGTGAGCGCGTTTGGGGATGGCCGGGCCATATCATCGACATCCTGGCGGTATTCGCCACGCTGTTCGGGCTGGCGACGTCGCTGGGCATCGGTGCCGAGCAGGCCGCTGCGGGGATTGAACACCTGTTTGGCATTCAATCGACCAGCGTGAGCAAAGTCGTGCTGATCATCGGCATCACCCTGATTGCCCTGTGGTCGGTGCTCGCCGGGTTGGAGAAGGGCGTCAAGCTGCTCTCCGAAATCAACATGGGCCTGGCCCTGTTGTTGCTTGTGTTCATTATCGTGGTGGGACCAACCCTGGCGATCCTCACCGGCTTCTTCAAGAACCTGGTGACCTACGCCGAGTACCTGCCGGCGTTGTCCAACCCCTTCGGTCGCACAGACACTGAATTCACCCAAGGCTGGACGGCGTTCTACTGGGCCTGGTGGATCAGCTGGTCGCCGTTTGTGGGGATGTTCATTGCCCGCGTCAGTCGCGGCCGTACCGTTCGCGAGTTCCTGATCTCGGTGCTGTTGGTGCCTTCGCTGGTGTCGGTATTGTGGATGACCACCTTTGGCGGGACAGCCATCGACCAGGCCACCCTCCAGGGGCTGAGTGGGGTCAAGGATGCGGTGTTGGAGCTCAAGCTGTTTGCCATGCTCGAAGGGCTTCCGCTCAAGGAGATCACGTCACTGCTCGGTATCGTGCTGGTGATCGTGTTTTTCATCACCTCTTCGGATTCCGGTTCGCTGGTCATCGACACCATCACTGCTGGCGGCAAGGTCGATGCGCCGGTTCCACAGAGGGTGTTCTGGGCCATCATCGAAGGTGTGATCGCTATTGCGCTGTTGTTGGGCGGCGGTTTGATCGCGTTGCAAGCCATGGCGGTTTCCACCGGCTTACCGTTTGCCATTGTCCTGCTGCTGGGCTGTATTTCCCTGGTCAAGGGATTGATGTCGGAACCGCGCACCTGACCTTTTAATCCCACAGCTGGCCGATAGGGACGGACGGGCTGTAGTGAGTGGCTATTTGCGCTTGCAACAGCTCGGCCGTCGCCAGGGCATCGGTCAAGGCATGATGGGCGTGATAGGGCGGCAGGTGGTAGCGCAAGCGACTGTCCGCTAACCGGATGGACTCGGGTGGACGGCGTAACAGCCGGTCCAGCCAACGCCGCTGACCGCGCACCTGCCGCGCTTCCAGCTGCATCGTGTCAATCACCGGAAATTGCAGGCCCTCCCCAAGGTGATTGCGTAACGCCTGATCCAGGAAGTTGCGTTCGATGGCCCGGTAATGCACCACCATGATCTTCCCCGCCATGGCTTCCAGCACTTTCTCCATGACGTCCGGCAATCGGGGAGCATGACGGATGTCGGAGTGCGTGATGTGGTGAAACGTCACCGACTCATGACTGAGCTGCGAGGGCTTGATCACCCAGTACAGGGCTTCACCGCAGCGTATGCGCCTGAGGGTGAACGGCAGCAGGCCGATGCTGACGATACTGTCAGTGCGCGCGTTCAGGCCGGTGGTTTCAAGGTCCATGGCCAGCAGTTCCACCTGCTCCAGCGCAGTCCCGGCGTCGATGACACCCTGTTGGTAGAAGCGTTGCAGCAGCGGGTGCCGGGCTTGCTGTTCCAGACGTTTGAAACGTGCCGCCCAATCCAGCGTTTCTTGCCCCTTCGGATTGTTCATCGGGATGGCCGAGCGTGACCGGGGTAGCGGAATCGCAGGAATTTCTGCGCATTGCTCAATACCTGAAACGCTTCCTTGAGGTTGTGCCGCTCAGTGGTGGAAAAGCGCTCCGGTTCGATGTAGTTATCCGGTTTCTGGCCCTGTTCGATGGCGTCGACCTGGTGTCGGATACGCACCATCGACAGGAATTCCAAGGCATAGCGCAGATGCTCAATGGCCTGCGGTTGCACGAGCTGTGTGGTGCTGATGGCTTCGAGACGATCAAAGGAATTCTGCGCCGTGGTCCCGCAGGCCAGGGCGTGGATACGGATCAGATCGGTCAATGGCGCCGTGCCACGGCCCTTGAGGTTGATGATCTGTTTTTGCTTGCCGTCGGTTTCCATTACGAAGGTGCGAAAGAAACCCAAGGGGGGCGTGCGGTTCAAGGCATTCCGGGCCATCGCCGCCAGGAAGGCGGGGGTCACCCTGGATTTTTCAGCGCAGAGCACCTTGAGTTCGTTGACCATTTCCAGTTGCCCATAGACCCCGTCCAGGTCAAAGAAGATGCAACTGTTGAGCAGGGTGGCGGCATTGGGCTTCTCGATCCACTGGCTGAAATACTCGCGCCATACTCGCAACGGCTGCCGCCATTGCGCGTTGGTGGCCATGATGCCGCCCTTGCAGTAGCTGTAGCCGCACTCTGCCAGGCCGTCGCTGACGAAGGTGGCCAGGCTTTTGAAGTATTCGTCGTGCAGGGCCGGGTCGAAACGATCATCCAGCACCAGGGCGTTGTCCTGGTCGGTCACCAGCAGCTGCTCGTCCCGCGCCATCGATCCCAGCACCATGAAGCAGTACGGAACCGGCGGCGGCCCCAGTTCCCGCTCGGCCAATTCGAGCAACCGCTGGGTGAAGGCGCGGCCAATGCCCGAGATGGCGCTGCCGATCATGTGAGCCGTCGCACCGTCGCGCACCATGCGAATGTAGGTGCCGCGCAGATCCCGCAACAACGAGCGCAAGCCCTCGACAGAGCTCTGGTTGGAGATGCTGTTGACCAGGTACAGGCTGCTCTGGGACTCGTGCCGGATGATGTCCGACAGGTTGATCAACCCCAGCGTGCGTCCCTTGTGCACCACCGGTAGGTGGTGGATGTTGCTGCGAAGCATGCACAACATGGCTTCGAACAACGAGTCATCGGCCTGGATGACCACCGGATCGGTCGACATCACTTCACCGATGCAGGTATCGCCGCTGCGGTTGGCGGCCACTACCCGGGTGCGCAGGTCGCGGTCGGTGACGATGCCGAGCATTTTTTCCGGGTGATGCCCGGCAGGTTCCAGGACGACGACGCAGGAAACGCTTTCCTGGGACATCAACCGTGCCGCTTCATGAACGCTGGTGTGCGGGGTGACCCAGACCAGGTCCCGGGAAATCAGCGCGCGGGATTTCAATTGGATCAGTTCGCTGGCGCGGCCCTGGGCCTCGACGGCGGATTTGAGCCTGGAGTGTCCTTCGGCCTCGACAAAGTCGGCGAAGCTGTCATGTTGCTCGCACAGCTGGGCAAACACATCCGCCGGGATGAAATAGATCAGGCTGTCTTCAAGGGCCCGCGCCGGAAAACGCACTTTGTTGCTGCGCAGCAGGCTGGCCTGACCAAAGATGTCGCCTTCCACCAGCCGGTTGTACAACTGGCCGTTGCGCCGGTAGATCTCGACTGCGCCACTGCGCACATAATGCAGGTCGTGGACGATGGAGCCTGCCTCGAGAATATCGCTGCCGGCCTTGAAGTAGCTGACTTCGACGCGCTGCGCTATGGCCTCCAGGGTTTGCTGGGGCAGGGCATCGAAAGGGGGAAAACGATGCAGGTGCTCGCTGATTTCCAGTAACTCGATCTGCATGGAACCTCGTGGCTGATCAATTGAGAGACCAACATGCCAGTTCCAGGGGCCGCACACAAACCCTGGGTGAGTGAGTCGTGTGCGGCGCAGGCGTTGTCACTGTTGCTGGGGCACCGCCAGCCACTGGCCGATGACCTTCTGGTAGCTGCCATTTGCTTTGCTCAGGTGCAGCCACTGGTCGACGTACATTTTCCAGGTGATGTCGTCCCGTGGCAGCAGGTAGGCCTTCTCGCCATACTGCAAGTAGCGGCTGGGGTTGACGGCGCAAAGACCGGGCTTGAGTTTCTGCTGATAGAGCGCTTCCGAGGCATCGGTGATCATCACGTCGGCCCGCTTGTCCAGCAGCTCCTGGAAGATGGTCACGTTGTCGTGGAACTTGAGTTGCCCTTTGGGCAGGAACGCCCGGACGAAAGCTTCGTTGGTGCCGCCGGCCGGTTCCACCAGGCGCACCGAAGGCTGGTTGAGCTGTTCAATGGTCTGGTAGCGCGCCTGGTCCTCGCAACGCACCAGTGGGATTTTGCCATCCACATCCAGGGTGGTGCTGAAGTTGGCTTTTTTCTGACGCTCCAGGGTCACGGAAATCCCGCCCATGCCGATATCGCATTTACCGGCGACCATGTCCGGCATCAGGGTTTTCCAGCTGGTCTGCACCCATTGAACCTTGACCCCTAGGCTGGCGGCCAGCGAACGGGCCATGTCAATGTCGATCCCCTCGTATTCACCTGTTTCGGCTTTGTAGGTGTAAGGCTTGTAGTCGCCCGTCGTACACACTTTCAGCTCGCCGCGTTGCAGGACCTGATCAAGGTGCGAAGGGGCTGGCTCGGCAAGGGCGCTGCCGCAGAACGCCAGCAGGCCACAGAACGTCATTGTGTTTGTTATGTTTTTCATAGGGACTGCACGTCTCGCAAGGGAGGGGACAAGACGGGCAGTGTAGTGAAAAGGTTGGCGGGCTGTCATTGGCGCCTCAAACTTCGCAGGTGTGCTGCCTTCGCCTCTGTCATCATGGGCGATGGCAGACTTGGGTCAGGGGAGAAACACGTTTCGGATGGACGCATCAGTCGTCAGAATTACGCTTATGTTGATGGTCCCAGGGATCCTGTCGGTCTTTGGGGTTGCGTTCGTCTGCGCCTGGTTTATCGACAAAAAACGCGACTATCTGCTGCTCCTGGCTGGTGGCTGTGGCCTGTTCGCGTGTGGCGCCACGTCGCAGCTTTTCGGCTGGCCTCCCGGGGTCGGGCCCAATGCCATTGTGTCCGGCGCGCTGTATACCTCGGCGGTCCTGGCAGTGGCCGAAGGCGTTTTGCTGCGCTCGCAAAAACGCCTCGGCTGGCGGCTGGACGTGGCCGTGGTATGCGTCATTTCCCTGGCACTGGCCTGGTTCTTTTATATCGACCGCAACCTGCTTGCGCGCATCTACATCCAGAACTTCGGCTATGGTGCGATTTTGCTTGTGGCGGCGGTCAAGCTCAGATCGCTGTTACGCGGGCGACTCGTTGACAAGGCGCTGTTCTGGGTGTTGCTGGTCTTCGCGTTGCATTTCTTTCCGCGGACCCTGTTGACTGTCGGGCTGTCGGTGCCGCTGGACCGGGTCGCTTTCGCCAACTCGGTGTTCTGGCAGGCGCTCCAGTTGTCCCTGGCGGTGCTCGGTATCGGACTTGCCTTTGTGATTCTCGCCGCGGCCATTGCTGACGTGATCGATGACCTGCGTCGCGAACGCGACTTTGACCCGTTGACCGGTGTCTTGAACCGGCGCGGCTTCGAAGAACGGGTGTCGATGCTGCTGATGAAGAGCCCGCGCGGCACGACAGCGCTGGCACTGTGCGATATCGACAACTTCAAGAACATCAACGATAGCCATGGCCATGACGTGGGCGATAACGTCTTGCGCGAAGTTGGCCAACTGCTGCGCACTTCGGCGCGCAAACGGGACATCGTCGGGCGCCTCGGTGGTGAAGAATTCGCTGTGCTCCTGCCGGACACCGATGCCCGGGAAGCTTACGAATGTGCCGAGCGCTTGCGGGCGGCTATCGAGAACGGTACGCCTGTCACGCGCGATACGGTCGGGCCGGTCACCGCGAGTTTCGGTGTCGGCAGTCTAGGCCCCAGGGAAACCTGGCAGGATCTTTACAAGCGCGTAGATACCTTGCTTTACCAGGCGAAGCGAACCGGGCGCAATCGCACGGTGGCCGATGAAGTTCCGGGTCGGATCGAAAGGCCCACCGAGGTTCAGTCATAAGCCGCGAGCGCGAGCCGGGGTTGCTAGCGTGAAATGATCCCGTGATCGATGGCGTATTTCACCAGGGCCGCGGGCTTGTCGATGTTGAGCTTGCGGCGGATGCTCAGGCGATGGGTTTCGACGGTGCGCACGCTGATGTCCAGTTCCCGGGCCATTTCCTTGTTGTTCAGCCCCTGGACCATTTTGTACAACACCTGACTCTCGCGCGGCGTCAGCTCGTTGTCGGTGGTTGGGTCGGTGGCCAGCCGTTGGGCAATCTCGGCACTGTAGAAGGTGCCACCGCTGATGATGGCTTCAATGGCCGCGATGATTTCCCGCGAAGGGGCATTCTTGAGCACGTAGCCACTGGCGCCGCAGCGCACGGACTCACTCACATACTCATAATTGTCGTACATGCTCAGGATGAGGATCTTGAGGTTGGGGTATTGCTTGCCCAGCAGGCGGGTCAGTTCAAGTCCGTTCATGTCCTTGAGGCTGATGTCCATCAGCAACAGGTCCGGTTGGCAGCGCCCGACCATCTCGATGGCCTGTGCACCATTCTCGGCTTCGCCCACCACGTCCAGTTGGGGCATGACGGACAACAGGGCCCTGATGCCATCGCGGACCAGGGAATGATCATCGACCAGCGCGACGCGGATCACAGAGGGCAGGTTCATCGGCAGGTGCTCTTGTCAGGTTGGGCGCGCATCAGCTTTGTGTCGCCAGCATGTTCATGGGCAGCAGGATATCCAGCTCGCTTCGTCCCGGCACCGAGGTCATTTCCAGCCGTCCGCCGAAATGCTCGACCCGCTCGCGGATATTGCGCAGGCCGATGCCGGCGTGGCCACGTTCGACCTGCGGTACGTTGAAACCCATCCCGTCGTCCACCACCGTCAGGCGCAAGGACTGGCCGGACCCGAACAGGGTGATGCCGACACTTTTCGCCCCGGCGTGACGCTCGATATTGGTCAAGGCTTCCTGAGCAATGCGAAACAGCGAAACCGGTGCTCCATTTTCCAGGCGGCAATCGAATTCGTTGCTTTTGTACGACACTTCAAGCCCGCTGCGTTGCTGAAATTCGGCCGCGAGCTGGCCGATGGCGGCGGACAGGCCCAGGGTGTCGAGCAGGGAGGAGCGCAAGTCGTGGGAGATGTTGCGGATCTCGCCAATGGCTTCCCCCAGCCGGTCTGTCGCGTTCTTCAGGATGCCCAGGCCGTTTTCCTGCCCCTTTTCGAGGACGTGACTGGCCAGTTCAAACTGGAATTTTATCGACACCAGTAATTGGCTGATGCCGTCGTGCAGCTCGCGTGAAACTCGCGCGCGTTCCTCTTCCTGCAAGCTGACGATGCGCTGGTTCAATCGTTGCAGCTTTTTGTCGGCCAAGCGATGTTCGCTGACGTTGAGGGTCATGCCGCCGGCAAACACCAGCAGGACCGCCACCAGCGCAATGGCGGCGATGGCCTGCATGGTGGTGTGGATGCCCTGGGCCACCTCAGCGCGGGCTTGCTGGGTGGCGCGCTCGACATCCTCCAGGTAAATCCCGGTCCCGAGCATCCAACCCCAGCGATCCAGCATCACCACATAGGCCAGCTTGTCGGTCACCTGGCCGGAGGAGGGCTTGTTCCAGGCGTAGCGCTGGAAACCTTCGCCGGATTCAGCGCTCTTGAGCAATGCCTGGATCACCGGCAGCCCCTGGGGATCTTTCATGTCCCAGAGGTATTGGCCCACCAGTTCGGACTGCCGGGCATGCATCAGGCTGCGCCCCTGGCGGTCGTAGACGAAGAAATAGCCATTGATGCCAAAACTGAGCTTGCGCAGCTCCTCCAGCACCTGCTGCTGCGCGCGTGCGTCGCCCTGGCCGTTGTTATACAGCGGGGCGATCAGGCTTTGCGCCATTTCGACGTAGTTTTTCAGCTCTGCTCGCTTGCTGGCCAGGATGCTGTCTTCGATCAGTTGCGCCTGTTGATCACCCAACTGGCGATTAAGCGAGATCACCAAGGCGCAGATGACGGCAATCGCCAGGACCAGGGGCAGAATTCCCAAGGCGACGATTTTGTGTTTGAGCAGCATGTGTACTCCTGTCCGGACTCAACGGGGGGAGGCGAATGGTCGGCATCATAACGCTGTGGGAGCAAAGCTTGCTCGCGATCGCGACGGATCAGCCTGGACTGTTGCCAACAGACCCAGCGTTATCGCGAGCAAGCTTTGCTCCCACAGTCGTTAGCCTGCATTGGCTTTGCATGGGCTCACACAGAGGGATTCCACGAGAATCTACGTAGAACTACGTAGATGGCCCGTACGTAGTACTGCGGATTTATTTATTGACGGCTTCCACGGATATTGGGCCGGCTCCGAATAGTCGGGGCACACTATAAAAACAATCGCCGCAATCCACTGGATATCGGCAGGAGACACGCAATGACAACCCGTCTGGTTAAACACCTTGCCTGGTTTGCCGTGGCTGTTCTGGGAGCTTGTGCGTTGAGTGTCGTGGCCTTGCGCCGCGGCGAACCGATCAACGCCCTCTGGATCGTCGTCGCAGCCGTGGCCATCTACCTGGTCGCCTACCGCTACTACAGCCTGTTCATCGCCAATAACGTGATGCAACTCGATGCGCGCCGGGCCACCCCCGCCGTGCTCAACAACGATGGCCTGGACTATGTCCCGACCAACAAACACATCCTGTTCGGCCACCACTTCGCGGCCATTGCCGGTGCGGGGCTGAACTGGTCAAGTAATTCTGGACACCAGTTAAGGTTTCACGCCGCCAGTTTCTCCATGGCTACCGGCGACCGGTAGTCGTTGTAGCTATGGAGCCTGACGTTGTTGTATCGCATCACATAACGTTGCACATCCACGCGGGCTTCATGCTCCGAGCTGTAGCCATCGTCTGGCACCCACTCTGATTTCAGGCTCCCAAAGAAACGCTCCATCGGGGCGTTGTCCCAGCACTCACCTTTACGACTCATGCTGTGCAGGAGTCCATGCTTGCGCATCTCATTCCTGAATTTGTGGCTGGTGTATTGGCAACCTTGGTCAGAATGAAACAGCACCTCTTTTGGACAGCCTCGCAATTGAACCGCCATTCGCAACGCTTCGCAGGTCAGCGTGGCATCGGAAATCATTGAAAACGACCACCCCACGATCCGGCGAGCAAACAAATCCAACACTGCCGCGAAATACATCCAGCGCTTACCCACCTTGATGTACGTCACATCTCCACACCACACCTGGTTGATCGCCGTGACATCAAACTTGCGCTTGAGCACATGCGGCGCTACCAGCGCTTCCACGCCGGAAGATTTGTACTTGTGCCGCCGCCGCTGATGACTGGCAACACCGGCTTCGCGCATCAAACTGCGAGCCAGATGTCGCCCGACACGATGCCCCTTTGCTTGCAGTTCCTTGGAAAGGGTGCGAGACCCGGCGGATGCTCTGGATTCCTTGTGATGCTCGACCAGCACGGCTTTGAGTTTCTCCCGCTCAGGCTTCACCTTGCCTTGGCGCTGACGCCAGGCGTAAAAGCTGCTGCGGTTGACCCCAAACGCCCGACAGCAATTGTTAACGCCGTACTGCTCGTCCAGCTCGTTGATCAACGAGAATGATCTTTGGAGTCCAAAAGCAGGAGAGCACTGGCCTTTTTTAGGATTTCAATGTCCAGGTCTTTTTGCCTGAGCAACGCTTTGAGCTGCTGAATCTCTCGCTGATCGGCGGTAATCGCCTTAGCCCCCTCGGGGGTCGAACCCAAGCGCTCTTTGCGAACCTGGTCGACCCAACGGCGCAAGGCGGTAGGGCCAATATCCAGGCTGGCACAGACTTCGGGAACGGACTGGCCCTCGTCCAGCACCATGCTGGCAGCCTTGAGCTTGAACTCACTGGAATAAGATTTGCGCATATCCAAACACCTCAGATTTGGGCGCCATCATAGCGCCCGATTGAAGTGTCCAAAATCATTAGGCCAGTTCAGGCTCGCTCCCACAGGGGAGCGGCGTTGGACACAAAGCAAGCGTTCAGTGGAGATCAATTGTGGGAGCGAGCCTGCTCGCGATGGCGGTGTGTCAGTCAATATCAATGCAAACTGATCCACCACCCTCAGGAGCAAGCCCACTCCCACACAGGAAAAGGCCTGCTGGCAGGGGTTTGCACGTTAGTACCGACATTTTGTAGGGACTTGTTACTACCATCGTCGAATGGTTCTATAGGCTCGCCCCGGCTACAACGGGTACATACAAAAACAACTATGTCACCGAGGTAAGAAAGATGAGTGCGGCTTCTCTGTATCCCGTTCGTCCCGAGGTAGCGGCTAACACGCTGACTGACGAGGCGACCTACAAGGCCATGTACCAGCAGTCGGTGGTCAACCCGGATGGTTTCTGGCGCGAGCAGGCCAAGCGCCTCGACTGGATCAAGCCTTTCACCACGGTGAAGCAGACGTCCTTCGACGATCACCATGTCGACATCAAGTGGTTTGCCGATGGCACCTTGAACGTTTCCTACAACTGCCTCGACCGTCATCTGGCCGAGCGCGGCGATCAGATTGCGATCATCTGGGAGGGCGATGACCCTGCCGAGAGCCGCAATATCACCTATCGCGAGCTGCATGAAGAAGTCTGCAAGTTCGCCAACGCCCTGCGCGGCCAGGACGTGCATCGCGGCGACGTGGTGACGATCTACATGCCGATGATCCCCGAAGCCGTGGTCGCCATGCTGGCCTGCACCCGGATCGGCGCGATTCACTCGGTAGTGTTCGGCGGTTTCTCGCCGGAAGCACTGGCCGGTCGGATTATCGACTGCAAATCCAAAGTGGTGATCACTGCTGACGAAGGTATTCGTGCAGGCAAGAAGATCCCGCTCAAGGCCAACGTCGATGATGCGTTGACCAACCCGGAAACCAGCAGCATCCAGAAAGTCATCGTGTGCAAGCGCACGGCTGGCAACATCAAGTGGAACCAGCACCGTGACATCTGGTACGAAGACCTGATGAAAGTGGCCGGTACCGTTTGTGCGCCGAAGGAAATGGGCGCTGAAGAGGCGCTGTTCATCCTCTACACCTCCGGTTCCACCGGCAAGCCAAAGGGCGTGCAGCACACCACCGCCGGCTACCTGCTCTATGCGGCCCTGACCCATGAGCGCGTGTTCGACTACAAGCCGGGCGAAGTCTACTGGTGCACCGCCGACGTCGGCTGGGTCACCGGCCACAGCTACATCGTCTACGGCCCGTTGGCCAATGGCGCGACCACGCTGCTGTTCGAAGGCGTGCCGAACTACCCGGACATCACCCGTGTGGCTCAGGTCATCGACAAGCACAAGGTCAATATTCTCTACACCGCGCCGACCGCCATCCGCGCGATGATGGCCTCGGGCACCGCCGCCGTCGAAGGTGCCGATGGCAGCAGCCTGCGCCTGCTGGGTTCGGTGGGTGAGCCGATCAACCCGGAAGCCTGGGACTGGTACTACAAGAATGTCGGCAAGGAACGTTGCCCGATCGTCGACACCTGGTGGCAGACCGAAACCGGTGGCGTGCTGATCAGCCCATTGCCGGGTGCCACGGCGTTGAAGCCGGGTTCGGCCACGCGTCCGTTCTTCGGCGTGGTGCCAGCGTTGGTGGACAACCTTGGCAACCTGGTGGAAGGCGCGGCCGAAGGCAATCTGGTGATCCTCGATTCGTGGCCAGGCCAGGCGCGCACGCTGTACGGCGACCACGACCGCTTTGTCGACACCTACTTCAAAACCTTCAGCGGCATGTACTTCACCGGCGACGGTGCGCGTCGTGACGAGGACGGCTACTACTGGATCACCGGTCGGGTGGATGACGTGCTCAACGTGTCCGGCCACCGCATGGGCACGGCCGAGATCGAAAGCGCCATGGTTGCCCACCCGAAAGTCGCCGAAGCGGCGGTGGTGGGTGTGCCGCACGACATCAAGGGGCAGGGCATTTATGTCTACGTGACCCTCAATGCCGGCGAAGAAACCAGCGAGGCCTTGCGTCTGGAACTGAAGAACTGGGTGCGCAAGGAGATCGGTCCGATTGCCTCGCCAGACGTGATCCAGTGGGCCCCGGGCCTGCCGAAGACCCGTTCCGGCAAGATCATGCGCCGCATCCTGCGCAAGATCGCCACGGCGGAATACGATGGGCTGGGTGATATCTCCACCTTGGCTGATCCGGGTGTGGTGGCGCATCTGATCGAGACGCACAAGACCATGAACGTCGCCTGACGGTAACCCGTAACACCGAAAAGCCCCGCCCGGTTTTGCCGAGCGGGGTTTTTTATGGTCGCTAACGCCAGGAGAGTTTGACGTGTGGTGCCTTTGTGGCGAGGGAGCTTGCTCCCGCTCGGCTGCGCAGCAGTCGTAAACCGGCCAATGCGGTATGACTGAACGACCGCTGTGCCTGGCTTTGGGGCTGCTGCGCAGCCCAGCGGGAGCAAGCTCCCTCGCCACGGGTTCGATGGATGAATAAATATCGGCGTTTAAAGTAGGAGGGGGCTGAACGTTACCGGTGTTTCGGAATGTGTAACCAAAGGCGCCACAACGGGGCGATGTGAAACGCGAAGCCCCGTTATAGGGCGGTTCCAGGCGTCTTGGAAAACAAGGCGACACGCTGTGCTTGCCGGATTAGAAGGGTTTGCGAATAATGGGCCCGCAATTTGCAGCATAGATCGGTTTCCTTTCTTTTGCTCTTGCATGAATTTGCGGGGCTGTCAATGCGCTCAGGTCGCGTTTTCTGTGCTTCTGTAATTTGTTGTCGCATTGAAGAAATATCGGCTTCGGGCCTGTCGTTAGAATGCCGATCACTCGCTCGTCGTGAGCTGCGTTGAATTGACGCACGCTTTCTTAGGACGCAGCACTAAAGTTCGTTCCACCCATTCGCATATTGGGCTGTTGCTCACTCTGCCGTTTTTGCCCTTTCCCGATGGAGTCCCAAGATGAAGAAACTTGTGCTGCTTGGCGCCCTGGCACTGTCCGTGCTGTCCCTGTCGACATTCGCCGCAGAAAAGCCCCTGAAAATCGGTATCGAAGCGGCTTACCCTCCGTTCGCCTCGAAGGCCCCGGACGGCAGTATCGTCGGTTTCGACTACGACATCGGCAATGCACTGTGCGAAGAGATGAAGGTCAAGTGCGTGTGGGTCGAGCAGGAATTCGACGGCCTGATCCCGGCGCTCAAGGTGCGCAAGATCGACGCGATCCTGTCTTCCATGTCCATCACTGAAGATCGCAAGAAGTCTGTTGATTTCACCAACAAGTATTACAACACCCCGGCTCGTCTGGTGATGAAGGCCGGCACTCAGATCAGCGAGGGCCTGACCGAGCTCAAGGGCAAGAACGTCGGCGTGCAGCGCGGTTCGATCCACGAGCGCTTCGCCCGTGAAGTCCTGGCCCCGCTGGGTGCCGAGATCAAGCCGTACGGTTCGCAGAATGAAATCTACCTGGACCTGTCCGCCGGCCGTCTCGACGGCACCGTGGCAGACGCTACCCTGTTGGATGACGGTTTCCTCAAGACCGACGCCGGCAAGGGCTTTGCGTTCGTGGGCCCGGCCTTCAACGACGTCAAATACTTCGGTGACGGCGTAGGCATCGCGGTTCGCAAGGGTGATGCCCTCAAGGACAAGATCAACGGCGCGATTGCCGCCATTCGCGAGAACGGCAAATACAAGCAAATCCAGGACAAGTACTTCGCCTTCGATATCTACGGCCAGTAACAACGTCCCGCCACTCGTGCGAAATGGCGCAAGCAACAGGATCTCTGCGGTTTGCGCCATTTTTTCATCCCACTCTCGAGGACCTGAATCATGTTGAAAGGCTACGGGGCTGTCATCCTCGATGGCGCATGGTTGACGCTTGAGCTCGCCTTGTCGTCCATGGCCCTGGCCATTGTCCTGGGGCTGATCGGCGTCGCGTTGCGCCTCTCGCCAGTGCGCTGGCTGGCGTGGCTGGGTGACCTGTATTCCACGGTCATTCGCGGCATTCCCGACCTTGTGCTGATCCTGCTGATTTTCTATGGCGGCCAGGACCTGCTCAATCGCGTGGCGCCGATGCTCGGTTATGACGATTACATCGACCTGAACCCGCTGGCGGCCGGCATCGGTACCCTGGGGTTCATCTTCGGTGCGTACCTGTCGGAAACCTTTCGCGGTGCATTCATGGCCATCCCCAAAGGGCAGGCCGAAGCGGGCATGGCGTATGGCATGAGTGGGTTCCAGGTGTTTTTCCGGGTGATGGTGCCGCAGATGATTCGCCTGGCGATTCCGGGGTTCACCAACAACTGGCTGGTGTTGACCAAGGCCACGGCGCTGATTTCGGTGGTGGGCCTGCAAGACATGATGTTCAAGGCCAAGCAGGCGGCGGATGCCACCCGCGAGCCTTTCACCTTCTTCCTGGCAGTGGCGGCAATGTACCTGGTGATTACCAGTGTCTCGTTGCTGGCATTGCGTCAACTCGAGAAGCGCTACTCGGTAGGCATAAGGGCGGCTGATCTATGATCTTCGACTACAACGTCATCTACGAAGCCTTGCCGCTGTACTTCAGCGGCCTGCTGACCACCTTGAAGCTGCTGGCCCTGTCGCTGTTCTTCGGTCTGCTGGCGGCGTTGCCCCTGGGGCTGATGCGGGTGTCCAAGCAGCCGGTCATCAACATGACCGCCTGGCTCTATACCTATGTGATTCGCGGCACGCCGATGCTGGTGCAGCTGTTTTTGATCTACTACGGATTGGCGCAGTTCGAAGCCGTACGCGAGAGCTTCCTCTGGCCGTGGCTGTCCAGCGCGACCTTCTGTGCCTGCCTGGCCTTTGCCATCAATACCAGCGCCTACACCGCCGAAATCATCGCCGGCAGCCTGCGCGCCACGCCTAACGGTGAGATCGAGGCGGCCAAGGCCATGGGCATGTCACGCTACAAGTTGTATCGCCGGATCCTGCTGCCATCGGCCCTGCGCCGGGCACTGCCGCAGTACAGCAACGAAGTGATCATGATGTTGCAGACCACCAGCCTGGCCTCCATCGTGACCCTGATCGACATCACCGGTGCCGCGCGCACGGTGAATGCGCAGTACTACTTGCCGTTCGAGGCTTACATCACGGCCGGCGTTTTCTACCTGTGCCTGACTTTTATCCTGGTGCGCCTGTTCAAGCTGGCCGAGCGCCGCTGGCTGGGTTACCTGGCCCCGCGCAAGCACTGATAACGCATCGATCCGATCGACTGCTCAACGACTGACGTTTTGTGAGAACCGACCGCATGTACAAGCTCGAAGTCCAAGACCTGCATAAACGCTATGGCAGTCACGAGGTGCTCAAGGGTGTGTCCCTCAAGGCCGCCGCCGGCGATGTGATCAGCATCATCGGCTCCAGTGGCTCGGGCAAAAGTACCTTCCTGCGTTGCATCAACCTGCTTGAGCAGCCCCATGCCGGCAAGATTCTGCTCAACAACGAAGAGCTGAAACTGGTGGCTGGCAAGGATGGCGCCTTGAAGGCCGCCGACCCCAAGCAACTGCAGCGCATGCGTTCGCGGCTGTCGATGGTGTTCCAGCATTTCAACCTGTGGTCCCACATGACCGCGCTGGAAAACATCATGGAAGCGCCGGTGCATGTGCTGGGCGTAGCCAAGGCCGAGGCGCGCGAAAAGGCCGAGCACTACCTGAACAAGGTCGGCGTGGCGCATCGCAAGGACGCCTACCCGGGCCATATGTCCGGCGGTGAACAGCAGCGCGTGGCGATTGCCCGGGCGCTGGCGATGGAACCGGAAGTCATGCTGTTCGACGAGCCGACTTCGGCCCTTGATCCGGAACTGGTGGGCGATGTGCTCAAAGTGATGCAGGCCCTGGCGCTGGAAGGCCGGACCATGGTGGTGGTGACCCACGAAATGGGCTTTGCCCGGGAAGTGTCGAACCAACTGATCTTCCTGCACAAAGGCATCGTTGAAGAAAGCGGCAACCCGCGCGAAGTGCTGGTCAATCCGCAATCGGAGCGGCTGCAACAATTTCTTTCGGGCAGCCTCAAGTAATCGCTCCCGTTACGCACCTGATTCAGGTCATGCTGCGCATCGCGCGCCAGATGGTCTAATTTGGTTGCAGCCGCTTTTGGCTTTAACACTGTTTTCGCTTCGGATTGCCCACCATGACTGCCCATCGAATTGGTTTCCTGATTTGGCCCAGCACTAAAGCCTTGACGCTGGCGCTGGCCGAGGAGGCCTTGCGTGTTGCTCAGCGGGTGCATCCGGATGTCGTCTACGAACTGTCGTTTTTGCAGGCCGAGCCGCAGACCGAAGGCGCCTGGCAGCTACCGGGCGAACCCTGGGCCGGCAAGCTTGAAGGTTTCCAGAAGCTGTTTCTGCTGGCTGACGAACCCCCGACCGCTCTTGCGCCACCCCTGAGCAGCGCACTCAAACAGCTGGTGCGTGCCGGTTGTGTGATTGGCGGTTTGTCCGCCGGTGTCTACCCGTTGGCCCAACTGGGTCTTCTCGATGGTTTCCGCGCCGCCGTGCATTGGCGCTGGCAGGACGACTTTTCCGAGCGTTTCCCCAAGGTCATTGCCACCAGCCATCTGTTTGACTGGGACCGCGATCGCCTGACCGCTTGCGGTGGCATGTCGGTGCTCGATCTGCTGCTGGCTGTGTTGGCGCGCGATCACGGCGCGGAACTGGCCGGCGCGGTCTCTGAAGAGCTGGTGGTCGAGCGCATCCGCGAGGGGGGTGAGCGCCAGCGCATCCCGTTGCAGAACCGTCTGGGCTCCAGCCATCCGAAGCTCACCCAGGCCGTGCTGTTGATGGAAGCCAACATCGAAGAACCGCTGACCACCGACGAAATTGCCCAGCATGTGTGCGTGTCCCGTCGCCAGTTGGAGCGGATTTTCAAGCAATACCTCAATCGCGTGCCGAGCCAGTACTACCTGGAACTGCGTCTGAACAAGGCGCGGCAGATGCTGATGCAGACCAGCAAGTCGATCATTCAGATCGGCCTGTCCTGCGGCTTCTCCTCGGGGCCGCATTTTTCCAGCGCCTATCGCAACTTCTTCGGCGCCACGCCCCGGGAAGACCGCAACCAGCGGCGCAGCAGCAGCCCATTCGAATTGTCATCGGTGCCGTCCGAACGCGGCTAGGGCCGGCGCCTCCTCTGTAAGGGCGGGGGTATGTAACCCTGTGGCGAGGGGATTTATCCCCGTTGGGTTGCGAAGCAACCCCAAGACAGTCAACCCAATCTATCTGGCACACCGAATTGCCTGCTTTAGGGTTGCTTCGCAACCCAGCGGGGATAAATCCCCTCGCCACAAGGTTTTGCATGGCCAGGGAAATGTAGAAGACAACGCCTAAAATCCCGCGACAACGTTTAAACTGCGCCTTTGCGACGCTATTTGTCGCATTGCCATAAACCCGCTAAAAACGGGGGTTGGCGCTATAAGAAGTTGTCGCTTGGCGACAAGGCCGGGCTGAAAACTGTCCTTACAATCCCCTCATCGCTCGCCAGTTCCAGGCGGGTGTTCCTCTTCAGGAGACTCCGATGTCCGTTGAGCAAGCCGCCGTACAACGCGCCGATTTCGATCAGGTTATGGTCCCCAACTATGCGCCTGCTGCTTTCATACCTGTGCGTGGCGCCGGTTCCCACGTGTGGGACCAGTCCGGTCGCGAACTGATCGACTTCGCCGGCGGTATCGCGGTCAACGTATTGGGACACGCCCATCCGAAACTGGTCGCCGCCCTGACTGAGCAAGCGAACAAGCTGTGGCATGTGTCCAACGTCTTTACCAATGAGCCGGCCCTGCGCCTGGCCCATAAACTGGTCAATGCAACCTTTGCCGAGCGGGCTTTCTTCTGCAACTCCGGCGCCGAAGCCAACGAGGCCGCCTTCAAGCTGGCCCGTCGCGTCGCGTTCGATCGTTTCGGGAGCGAGAAGTACGAAATCATTGCCGCGCTCAACAGCTTCCACGGCCGTACGCTGTTCACCGTGAACGTGGGCGGGCAATCGAAGTATTCTGACGGTTTCGGTCCTAAAATCACCGGTATTACCCACGTCCCTTACAACGACCTGGCGGCTTTGAAAGCGGCCATTTCGGACAAGACGTGCGCCGTGGTGCTGGAGCCGATCCAGGGCGAGGGCGGCGTATTGCCGGCCGAGCTGGGTTACCTGCAAGGTGCCCGTGATTTGTGCGATGCCCACGACGCGCTGCTGGTATTCGATGAAGTGCAGACCGGCATGGGCCGTAGCGGCCACTTGTTCGCCTACATGCATTACGGCGTGGTCCCGGACATCCTCACCAGCGCCAAGAGCCTGGGCGGTGGTTTCCCGATCGCGGCAATGCTCACCACTGAAGCGTTGGCCAAGCATCTGGTGGTCGGCACCCACGGCACCACTTATGGCGGCAACCCGCTGGCGTGTGCGGTGGCCGAAGCGGTGATCGATACCGTCAATACGCCTGAAGTGCTCGAAGGCGTGAAAGCCAAGCACCGCAAGTTCAAGACCCGCTTGGAGCAGATCGGCGAGAAATACGGCCTGTTCACCCAGGTGCGTGGTTTGGGGCTGCTGATCGGCTGTGTGCTGAACGACGCCTGGAAAGGCAAGGCCAAGGACATTTTCAACGCCGCCGAACAGGAAGGCCTGATGATCCTGCAGGCAGGTCCGGACGTGATTCGTTTCGCGCCGAGCCTGGTGGTCGAAGATGCCGACATCGATGCCGGCCTGGACCGCTTCGAGCGCGCCGCGGCGAAGCTGACGCAAGCCTGATTTTTAAAGGCCGGACCTGATCCATTGTGGGAGCGAGCCTGCTCGCGATGCAGGCGACTCGATCTGCCTGATGGGCTGAGGCGATCCTGATCGCGAGCAGGCTCGCTCCCACAGCAAGACCGTTTTACACGTGCGTTGAAGCGCTTGCCGGTCCGGTATTTTTTCTTTGTGTCGACCAATGGGTCGAACCATTTATTTCAAGTAAAGGAGTGACACCATGCTGGTGATGCGCCCCGCACAAATGGCGGATCTGGGCGAGGTACAGCGTCTGGCTGCGGACAGTCCGATCGGTGTCACTTCCTTGCCGGATGACGTGGAACGCCTGAGCGACAAGATCGCCGCGAGTGAAGCCTCGTTTGCCGCCGAAGTCAGCTTCAACGGCGAAGAAAGCTATTTCTTCGTCCTTGAAGACACCGCGACCGGCAAGCTGGCGGGCTGTTCGGCCATCGTTGCCTCGGCCGGTTATTCCGAGCCGTTCTACAGTTTCCGCAACGAAACGTTCGTTCACGCCTCCCGTGAGCTGAAGATCCACAACAAGATCCACGTGCTTTCCCAGTGCCACGACCTGACCGGCAACAGCTTGCTGACCAGCTTCTATGTGGTGCCGGAATTGGTCGGTTCGCCCTGGTCGGAACTCAATTCGCGTGGGCGCCTGCTGTTCGTCGCCAGCCATCCGGAGCGCTTTGCCGATTCGGTGGTGACCGAGATCGTCGGCTACAGCGATGAAAATGGCGACTCGCCGTTCTGGGACGCCATCGGTCGCAACTTTTTCGACCTCAACTACGCTGCCGCCGAGCGCCTGTGCGGGCTGAAGAGCCGCACCTTCCTCGCCGAGCTGATGCCGCATTACCCGATCTACGTGCCGCTGTTGCCGGACGCCGCCCAGGAAGCCATGGGCCAGGTCCATCCGCGTGCGCAGATCACTTTCGACATCCTCATGCGCGAGGGTTTCGAGACCGATCATTACATCGACATCTTTGACGGTGGCCCGACTCTGCATGCCCGTGTCTCGGGGATCCGCTCGATTGCCCAGAGCCGCGTGGTGCCGGTCAAACTCGGTGAGCCCGTCAAGGGCGCCGGCCGGCAATACCTGGTGGCCAACGCCCAGTTGCAGGATTACCGCGCCGTTCTGTTGGAGCTTGACTACGCGCCCGGCAAACCGGTGACCCTGGATATGGAAGCGGCCGAAGCCTTGGGCGTCGGTGAGGGTGCCAGCGTGCGCCTGGTGGCGGTTTAACGCCTTACAGCGAAGTTTCGCGGGTGGCGCAAGCGGCCCGTTTGAGGAGATAGCATGATCGTTCGTCCCGTACGCAGCAGCGACTTACCCGCTCTGATTGCCCTGGCCCGCAGCACCGGCACCGGCCTGACCACCTTGCCGGCCAACGAGGAGCGCCTGGCTCATCGGGTCGGCTGGGCCGAGAAGACTTTTCGCGGCGAAGCCGGACGTGGCGATGCTGACTACCTGTTCGTGCTCGAAGACGACGACGGCCGTGTGGTGGGCATCTCAGCCATCGCCGGGGCCGTTGGGCTGCGCGAGCCCTGGTACAACTTCCGGGTCGGCCTGACGGTCAGCGCCTCCCAGGAGCTGAACATCTATCGGGAAATCCCGACGCTGTTTTTGGCTAACGACCTGACCGGCAACTCCGAGCTGTGTTCGCTGTTCCTGCACGCCGACTACCGCACTGGCCTCAATGGCCGCATGTTGGCCAAGGCGCGGCTGCTGTTCATCGCCGAATTCCCGAACCTGTTTGGCAACAAGATCATCGCCGAGATGCGTGGCATGTCCGATGACCGAGGCCGCTCGCCGTTCTGGGAAAGCCTGGGGCGACACTTTTTCAAGATGGAGTTCAGCCAGGCCGACTACCTGACCGGCGTGGGCAACAAGGCTTTCATCGCTGAGCTGATGCCCAAGTTCCCGCTGTACACCTGTTTCCTGTCGGAGGATGCCCGGGCGGTGATCGGCCAGGTTCATCCCGACACGGAGCCGGCGCTGTCGATGCTCAAGAGCGAAGGTTTCAGTTACCAGGGTTACGTCGACATCTTCGACGCCGGCCCGGCCGTTGAATGTGAAACCGGCAAGATCCGCGCGATCCGCGACAGCCAGGCACTGGTATTGGCCATCGGCACGCCGGGCGACGACGCCACGCCGTTCATCATGCATAACCGCAAACGCGAAGACTGCCGCATCACTGCTGCACCGGCGCGCTTGGCCGCGGGCACCTTGGTGGTTGATCCGCTGACTGCCAAACGTCTTCAACTCAACGCCGGCGATCAGGTGCGCGCCGTTGCGTTGTCCGCTGCTCGGGAGTCGAAATAATGAAGTCGCTGTACATCGCTGGAAGCTGGCTGGAAGGTCAGGGTGATCTCTTTGAGTCGGTGAACCCGGTGACCCAGCAAGTGCTGTGGTCTGGCAATGGCGCCACGGCGGCGCAGGTGGAGTCGGCGGTGCAGGCCGCGCGTCAGGCCTTCCCGGACTGGGCCCGCCGTTCGCTGGATGAGCGTATCCAGGTGCTGGAAGCGTTTGCCGCTGCCTTGAAGAGCCACGCCGATGAACTGGCCCACTGCATCGGTGAAGAAACCGGCAAGCCGTTGTGGGAAGCGACCACCGAAGTCACCAGCATGGTCAACAAGGTCGCCATTTCGATTCAGAGCTACCGTGAGCGGACCGGCGAAAAAAGCGGCCCCCTGGGTGACGCCATCGCTGTGCTGCGGCACAAGCCCCACGGTGTGGTGGCAGTGTTCGGCCCTTACAACTTCCCCGGCCATTTGCCCAACGGTCACATCGTACCGGCCTTGTTGGCGGGCAACACCGTGTTGTTCAAACCCAGCGAACTGACCCCGAAGGTCGCTGAGCTGACGGTCAAGTGCTGGGTCGAGGCCGGCCTGCCGGCGGGCGTGCTGAACCTGCTGCAAGGTGCGCGGGAAACCGGTATCGCCCTGGCGGCCAATCCGGGCATCGACGGGTTGTTTTTCACCGGCTCCAGCCGCACCGGCAACCTTTTGCATCAACAGTTTTCCGGGCGCCCGGATAAGATCCTGGCGCTGGAAATGGGCGGTAATAATCCGCTGGTGGTGGATGAGGTGGCGGACGTCGACGCGGCGGTCTACACCATCATTCAGTCGGCCTTCATTTCTGCCGGGCAGCGCTGTACCTGCGCGCGCCGCCTGTTGGTGCCCGAAGGGGCGTGGGGCGATGCCTTGCTGGCGCGCCTGGTGGCGGTCAGCTCGACGCTGGAAGTCGGCGCCTTTGATCAGCAACCGGCGCCGTTCATGGGCTCGGTGATTTCCCTGGCCGCAGCCAAGGCGCTGATGGATGCGCAGAACCATTTGCTGGGCCTGGGCGCCGTGCCGCTGTTGACCATGACCCAACCGCAAGCCCAGGCGGCGTTGCTGACACCGGGCATCCTGGATGTGACGACGGTAGCCGAGCGTCCTGATGAAGAACTGTTCGGGCCGTTGTTGCAGGTGATTCGCTACGCGGATTTCGCTGCGGCAATCACCGAGGCCAACAACACCCAATATGGCTTGGCTGCGGGTCTGCTGTCGGATTCCCAGGAGCGCTACCAGCAGTTTTGGCTGCAGAGCCGTGCCGGCATCGTCAACTGGAACAAACAACTGACGGGAGCGGCCAGCAGCGCGCCGTTCGGCGGTGTTGGGGCCTCGGGCAACCACCGCGCCAGTGCCTACTACGCGGCCGATTATTGTGCGTATCCGGTGGCTTCCCTGGAGACACCAAGCCTTGTCATGCCGGCTGCCCTTACTCCCGGCGTGAGAATGGCGTAGCCCCAATCGCGAGCAGGCTCGCTCCCACAAGGACCATGCAAGACCCTGTGGGAGCGAGCCTGCTCGCGAAGGCCGCGCTGCGGTCTTTACTGATGCCTATAAAAAACAGATTCTCGTGGAGCCTCGCTGATGAAATCCTATGAAGTCAACTTTGACGGTCTAGTGGGGCCGACCCACAACTACGGCGGGCTCTCGTACGGCAACGTCGCGTCCCAGAGCAATAGCCAACAGTCCTCCAACCCCAAGGAAGCGGCGTTGCAGGGCCTGGCGAAAATGAAAGCGCTGATGGACATGGGCTTCCAGCAAGGTGTGCTGGCGCCACAGGAGCGTCCCGACGTGGCGGCCCTGCGTCGGTTGGGTTTTGCCGGCAGCGATGCCCAGGTCATTCAGCAGGCTGCCAAAGAAGCGATGCCGCTGCTGGTCGCCAGTTGCTCGGCCTCCAGCATGTGGGTGGCCAACGCCGCCACTGTCAGCCCAAGCGCCGACACGGCTGACGGCCGCGTGCATTTCACTGCCGCCAACCTGAACTGCAAATACCACCGCAGCATTGAACACCCGACCACCAGTCGCGTACTGGGGGCGATGTTTGCCGATCAGCAGCACTTCGCCCACCACGCCGCGCTGCCAGCGGTGGCGCAGTTCGGCGACGAAGGCGCGGCCAACCACACGCGTTTCTGCCGGACCTACGGCGAGGCCGGTGTTGAATTCTTCGTGTTCGGCCGCAGCGCCTTCGATACCCGTTTTCCCGCGCCGCAGAAGTACCCGGCGCGCCAGACCCTGGAAGCTTCTCAAGCGGTCGCTCGTCTGCATGGTCTGAGGGAGGAGGGCGTGGTCTACGCCCAACAGAACCCATCGGTGATCGACCAGGGCGTGTTCCACAATGATGTGATCGCGGTGGGCAACGGCGAAGTGTTGTTCTATCACGAGGATGCGTTTCTCGAGACCGACCGGATGCTGGCCGAGCTGAGCAGCAAACTCGCCAAGGTCGGTGGGAAATTTCAGTCGGTATGCGTGCCGCGTTCGGCGGTTACCGTCGATGACGCGGTACGTTCCTACCTGTTCAATAGCCAGTTGCTGTCGCGTCCCGACGGCTCGATGCTGTTGATCGTGCCGGAGGAGTGCCGCGGCAACGAACGCGTCTGGCAGTACCTGCAAGGCCTGACGGGCTCTGGCGGGGTGATCGGCGAAGTGAAGGTCTTCGACCTCAAGCAAAGCATGCAGAACGGCGGTGGCCCGGCTTGCCTGAGGCTGCGCGTGGCACTCAATGAAACCGAACTGGCCGCCGTCAACCCAGGGGTTATCATGACCGCGCCGTTGTACGATTCGCTGACCCAATGGGTCGAGCGTCACTACCGCGATCGCATGACCGAAAACGACCTGGCAGACCCGCAGTTGCTGCTCGAATGCCGGGCGGCACTGGATGAGCTGACACAAATCCTTAAACTTGGCGCGGTTTATCCTTTCCAGATCAATTGAAAGCGCGCGCGACCTGACTACAGTCAAAGCAGGGCGCGTTGCCTTTTTCCCCCGACGAGAACGTAAAAACATGAGCGATACCTTGCAACTGATCCTTGAAGACACCGACGGCACCCAACTGGAAACCTCCTGCACCCGCGTTGCGGTCATGTGGCAGGGCAAAGAGCTGTGGATCCAGCAGGACGGCCGCGGTCAGTTGCTGATCGGTGTCGATGTCGAAGAAGGCGATGAGGAATACGCCAACCTGTTGTTGCGCCCATTGGCGACCAACCTGGTGAGCCTGCAACTGGAAATGGAACCGGCCGACATGGGCGACGATGATCATGTCCATGGCCCGGATTGCGGCCACGACCATTAAGGAGCCGCGCTATGCTCGCCCTCGGCAAATTGCTTGAACTGACCCTCGCCGGCCGTGAACCGGCGGAGAAGACTCAACTGACTGTCGAGGGCGTACGGATGCGCTGGCTGAGCGAGGGCGCGCTGGAGGTCAAGCCGCCCCAGGCCCGGGACAATGGCCAGGACCTGTTGCTGTCAGCCGGTATCCACGGCAACGAAACCGCACCGATCGAATTGCTTGATCGGTTGCTGCACGACATCGCCCGTGGGGATCTCAAGCCACGGGCACGCATTCTGTTTCTGTTCGGCAATCCCGAGGCCATTCGTCGCGGAGAGCGTTTTGTCGAGCAGGACGTCAATCGGTTGTTCAATGGTCGCCATGAGTTGAGCGGCGGCGCCGAGGCGTTGCGGGCGTGCGAATTGGAGCGGTTGGCCGCCAGTTTCTTCAGCGTGCCGGACCGCAGTCGCTTGCATTACGACCTGCACACCGCCATCCGGGGTTCGAAGATTGAGCAATTCGCCCTGTATCCGTGGAAGGAAGGTCGCCAGCATTCACGCCGTGAACTGGCGCGGCTGCGCGCCGCCGGCATGGAAGCGGTGCTGCTGCAGAACAAACCGTCCATTGTGTTCAGCGCCTACACCTATGACCAGTTGGGTGCCGAGTCTTTCACCCTGGAACTGGGCAAGGCCCGGCCGTTCGGGGAAAACGACGGTGTCAACGTCAGCCTGCTGGAAACCCGTCTGCAACAGATCATCGAAGGCAGCGAACCCGAATCGGACGAAAGTCTGGACGGCCTGCAACTGTTCAGCGTCGCGCGGGAAATCATCAAGCACAGCGACAGTTTCCGCCTGAACCTACCGGCGGACATCGAGAACTTCTCGGAACTTGGAAAAGGTTATGTGCTGGCCGAAGACATTGCCCAGACCCGCTGGGTGATCGAAGAAGAGGGCGCCCGGATCATCTTCCCCAACCCCAAGGTGAAGAATGGTTTGCGGGCCGGGATCCTGATTGTGCCGGCGACGGACGAAAACCTGGCCTGACCTGAATCCCAAACTGATACAAGCCTTTTGTGGGAGCGAGCTTGCTCGCGATGACGGAGTGCCAGTCGCCATTGCTGTCGACTGCTACATTGCTATCGCGAGCAGGCTCGCTCCCACATTTGGATCTGTGTCTGGATTTAGACCGCTACCGCCCGCTGCTCACTGCGCCGCAACGCCCGGGTCTTGTGCAGGGTATCGGCACAGGTCTTCGCCGCTTCCTGGCCCTTGTGCACGAAATGCTCAAAGAAGAACTTCTGATGTTCTTCCCCAGCGTGGAAGTGATGGGGAGTGAGTACGACCGAGAACACCGGCACCTCGGTTTCCAGCTGAACCTGCATCAGGCCGCTGATCACCGATTGGGCGACGAATTCGTGACGGTAGATGCCGCCGTCCACCACCAGGCCAGCGGCGACGATGCCGGCGTAGCGGCCAGATTTGGCCAGCAGCTTGGCATGCAGCGGGATCTCGAAGGCGCCGCCGACTTCGAAGAAGTCGATATCGCTTTCCTGATAACCCTGATTGATCATTTCGGCGACGAAACCTTTACGACTCTGGTCGACGATTTCCTTGTGCCAGCAGGCCTGGATGAACGCGACGCGCTCGCCCGGATGATGTTTGCTTTTGCTGTCGATTGCGGTGGGTTGCATGTTCTGGTTCCTGTTTGTGTAAAAAACAGGGCGTCATGAATCGAAGGGGATTCGAGGGTGCGTCGCGCGCAGACAGTCGCAGACGGCCCCTGGGTGCCGATCCCGTTCTCTCTTCATCCGGACTATGACCGTCGGCCCCGGAATCACACCGGGTCTGCTGACCTTGACGCTACACCGCAAAAGCCGTGTATCGCCAAGCGCTCGCGGGCTATGCACCTTGCGTGCAATTACCGCCGGTGGGGAATTGCACCCCGCCCTGAGAACGTTTCGCCGCCATGGTTTTTGGCGGCGCAGGATTTTTAACACATAACCCCTGTGGGAGCGAGCTTGCTCGCGATAGCGGTGGTTCAGATTGCATTGATGTTGGATGCGCTGGCACCATCGCGAGCAAGCTCGCTCCCACAGGTGTTCTGAGTGATATTCAGGTGCAGGTGATCTTTTCCTTCGACTGGTCTTGATTAATCGTCGCCATGACCGCAGTAATTGACCTTCGAAAGGGAATTCCCCCCACCCGCACCCGAGGCCAGATTCATGAGCGTTATCGATCTTCGCAGCGACACCGTCACCCAACCTTCCGCCGCCATGCTGGATGCGATGGCCAGCGCGCCGACCGGCGACGATGTGTATGGCGAAGATCCGACCATCAATCGCCTCGAGGCCGAACTGGCCGGGCGCCTGGGCTTTGCCGCGGCGCTGTTCGTACCCACCGGCACCATGAGCAACTTGCTGGGGCTTATGGCCCATTGCGAGCGTGGTGATGAATACATCGTTGGCCAGCAGGCTCACACCTATAAATACGAAGGCGGCGGGGCGGCGGTACTGGGTTCAATCCAGCCGCAACCCCTTGACGTGCAAGCGGACGGCTCTCTGGACCTGGAGCAGGTTGCTGCCGCGATCAAAGCCGATGACTTCCACTTTGCCCGTACTCGCCTGCTGGCGCTGGAAAACACCATGCAAGGCAAGGTCCTGCCGCTGGAGTATCTGGCCCGGGCCCGGCGTTTCACGCGCGAGCACGGCCTGGCGTTGCACCTTGACGGCGCGCGGCTGTACAACGCCGCGGTCAAGTTGAACGTCGATGCCCGGGAGATCACCCAACATTTCGATTCGGTGTCGGTGTGCCTGTCCAAGGGCCTTGGCGCTCCCGTTGGCTCGGTCCTCTGCGGCAGCGTCGAACTGATCGGCAAGGCGCGCCGGCTGCGCAAGATGGTGGGCGGGGGTATGCGCCAGGCCGGGATCCTGGCTGCGGCGGGGTTGTATGCCCTGGATCATCAGGTCCAGCGCCTGGCCGATGACCACGCCAATGCCCAGCGGCTTGCCGAGGGCTTGCGTGGGGCGGGTTACGAGGTCGAGCCGGTGCAGACCAACATGGTCTACGTGCAGATGGGCGAGCGGGCCGAGGCCATCAGGGCGTTTGCCGCCGAGCGTGGTATCAAGCTCAGCGCCGCGCCGCGCCTGCGAATGGTGACCCACATGGATGTCAGCGGCGCGCAAATCGACGAAGTGATCCGCTCTTTCGTCGACTTTTCCCGTAACTGACCCGCCAAGCGGCCCAATTGACAGTTTCTATCGCATAAACACGCTGTACCCCACGCGAAGGGCCGATATAATGCGGCCCTTTGCCGTTGCTTCGTCTGTTGACGTTTTGCACAGGCCTTTGGCCGCAGCCTCCGTGGAAGAACCTAATGAAAAGCGCAGAAATCCGTGAAGCCTTCCTTCGCTTCTTCGAAGAGCAAGGCCACACCCGAGTAGCCTCCAGCTCTTTGATTCCGGGCAACGACCCGACCCTGCTGTTCACCAACGCGGGGATGAACCAGTTCAAGGACTGCTTCCTGGGCCAGGAAAAACGTGCCTACACCCGTGCCGTCAGCAGCCAGAAATGCGTGCGCGCCGGCGGCAAGCACAACGACCTGGAAAACGTCGGCTATACCGCTCGTCACCACACCTTCTTCGAAATGCTGGGTAACTTCAGCTTCGGTGATTATTTCAAGCGCGACGCCATCACCTTTGCCTGGACCTTCCTGACCTCCGACAAGTGGCTGAACCTGCCCAAGGAGAAGCTCTGGGTAACGGTCTACGCCAGCGATGACGAGGCTTATGACATCTGGACCAAAGAGGTCGGTGTCCCGGCTGAACGCATGGTGCGCATTGGCGACAACAAGGGCGCGCCATACGCTTCCGATAACTTCTGGACCATGGGCGACACCGGCCCGTGCGGCCCTTGCACCGAGATTTTCTACGATCACGGCGCCGACATCTGGGGCGGCCCACCCGGCTCGCCGGAAGAAGATGGCGACCGCTACATCGAGATCTGGAACAACGTCTTCATGCAGTTCAACCGCACCGCCGATGGCGTGTTGCATCCGTTGCCAGCGCCGTCGGTCGACACCGGCATGGGCCTGGAGCGGATCAGTGCGGTGTTGCAGCACGTTCACTCCAACTACGAAATCGACCTGTTCCAGAGCCTGTTGAGTGCTTCGGCCAAGGCCATCGGTTGCAGTAACGACAACCAGGCTTCGCTCAAAGTGGTGGCCGACCATATCCGTTCCTGCGGCTTCCTGATTGCCGATGGTGTGTTGCCGTCCAACGAAGGCCGCGGCTATGTGTTGCGTCGGATCATTCGTCGCGCCTGCCGTCACGGCAACAAGCTGGGCGCCAAGGGCAGCTTCTTCTATCAGATCGTCGCGGCCCTGGTGGCCGAAATGGGCGAGGCCTTCCCGGAACTCAAATCCCAGCAGGCCCACATCGAGCGCGTGCTCAAGGGTGAGGAAGAGCAGTTCGCCAAAACCCTGGAGCAGGGGTTGAAGATCCTCGAGCAGGATTTGGCCGAGCTCAAGGGCAACGTGGTACCGGGCGATGTCGTGTTCAAGTTGTACGACACATACGGTTTCCCGATGGACCTGACGGGCGACATCGCCCGCGAACGCAACCTGACCCTCGACGAGGAAGGTTTCGAGCGCGAGATGGAAGCCCAGCGAGTGCGCGCGCGTTCCGCCAGCTCCTTCGGCATGGACTACAACAGCCTGGTCAAGGTTGACGTGGCCACCGAATTCACCGGCTACGCCGCCACGACCGGTTCGGCCAAGATCGTGGCTATCTATAAGGACGGGCAGTCGGTCGACATCCTGAGCGAAGGCCAGGAAGGGGTGATCGTGCTGGACCAGACGCCGTTCTACGCCGAATCCGGCGGACAGATCGGTGACAGCGGTTACCTGCAGGCCGGCAACTCGCGTTTCGATGTGCGAGACACCACCAAGACCGGCGGCGCATTCCTGCACCACGGCGTATTGGCCTCGGGCAGCCTGATGATTGCCGCTCCGGTAGCCGCGCATGTCGACGCCGAGGTTCGTCACGCCACCTCGCTGAACCACTCGGCTACGCACTTGCTGCATGCCGCGTTGCGTCAGGTACTGGGCGAGCATGTTCAGCAGAAAGGCTCTTTGGTGGACAGTCAGCGCTTGCGCTTTGACTTCAGCCATTTCGAGGCTATCAAGCCTGAGCAACTCAAGGCGCTGGAAGACATCGTCAACGCCGAGATCCGCAAGAATTCGCCGGTCGAGACCGAAGAAACCGACATCGAGACCGCCAAGCGCAAGGGCGCCATGGCGCTGTTTGGCGAGAAGTACGGCGACAGCGTCCGTGTGCTGAGCATGGGCGGCGATTTCTCCGTGGAGCTGTGCGGTGGTATCCATGCCAACCGGACCGGTGACATCGGCCTACTGAAGATCATCAGCGAAGGCGGTGTGGCTTCCGGTGTGCGTCGCATCGAAGCGGTCACCGGCGCGGCGGCCCTGGCGTACCTCAACGCCGCCGAAGAACAACTCAAGGAAGCGGCGAGCCTGATCAAGGGCAGCCGTGACAACCTGATCGACAAGCTCTCGGCTGTGCTGGAGCGCAACCGTCTGCTGGAAAAGCAACTCGAGCAGTTGCAGGCCAAGGCTGCCAGCGCCGCGGGCGACGATCTGTCGGCCCAGGCCGTGGACGTCAAGGGCGTGAAAGTGTTGGCCGCGCGCCTGGATGGCCAGGACGGCAAGGCACTGTTGGCGCTGGTCGATCAACTGAAAAACAAACTCGGCCGCGCAGTGATCCTGCTCGGCAGTGTCCATGAGGAAAAGGTCGTTCTCGTCGCAGGCGTGACCAAAGACCTGACTGGCCAACTCAAAGCCGGTGATTTGATGAAGCAGGCCGCTGCGGCAGTGGGCGGCAAGGGTGGTGGTCGTCCGGACATGGCGCAAGGCGGCGGCACCGACGCCGGCGCGCTGGACGCAGCACTGGCCCAAACCGTTGCATTTGTAGAGCAGGGTATTTAAGGCAGTGCTCCGGGGTCGTCGTCTAGTGACGACTCCGGTCGCTGTTGAGTGATTATTGGGCGCCCTTCATGGGCAGAGGCGGCTTTGAAATGGCTTTGATCGTACAGAAATTTGGAGGCACCTCGGTCGGTACTGTCGAGAGAATCGAACAAGTCGCCGACAAGGTTAAGAAATTCCGTGAAGCGGGCGATGACCTGGTGGTTGTGCTGTCGGCAATGAGCGGCGAGACCAACCGTCTGATCGATCTGGCCAAGCAAATCAGCGGCGACCAACAGCCGGTTCCGCGCGAACTGGATGTGATCGTTTCCACTGGCGAGCAGGTGACCATCGCCTTGCTGGCCATGGCGCTGATCAAGCGGGGTGTGCCGGCGGTGTCCTACACCGGCAACCAGGTTCGTATCCTGACGGACAGCGCGCACAATAAAGCGCGTATTCTGCAGATCGACGATCAGAAAATTCGCGGCGACCTGAAGGCCGGTCGCGTCGTGGTGGTCGCCGGTTTCCAGGGTGTGGACGAGCACGGCAATATCACCACTCTCGGCCGTGGCGGTTCCGATACCACGGGCGTGGCGCTGGCGGCGGCACTCAAGGCTGACGAATGCCAGATCTACACCGATGTGGATGGTGTCTACACCACCGACCCACGGGTGGTGCCTGTGGCTCAGCGCCTGGACAAGATCACCTTCGAAGAGATGCTGGAAATGGCCAGCCTCGGTTCCAAGGTGCTGCAGATCCGGGCCGTCGAATTCGCTGGCAAGTACAACGTTCCGCTGCGCGTTCTGCACAGCTTCAAAGAGGGTCCGGGCACCCTCATTACTATTGATGAAGAGGAATCCATGGAACAGCCGATCATTTCCGGCATCGCTTTCAACCGCGATGAAGCCAAGCTGACCATCCGTGGCGTGCCAGACACCCCCGGCGTGGCGTTCAAGATTCTCGGCCCGATCAGTGCCGCGAACATCGAAGTCGACATGATCGTGCAGAACGTCGCGCACGATAACACCACCGACTTCACCTTCACCGTGCACCGCAACGACTACCAGGCCGCTGAAGCGGTGCTGAAAAAGACTGCTGACGAGATTGGTGCCCGGGAAGTGGTGGGTGATACCAAGATCGCCAAGGTCTCGATCGTCGGTGTCGGCATGCGCTCTCACGCAGGCGTGGCCAGCCGTATGTTCGAATCCCTGGCCAAGGAAAGCATCAACATCCAGATGATCTCTACTTCGGAAATCAAGGTTTCCGTGGTCATCGAAGAGAAGTACCTGGAGCTGGCCGTGCGCGCCCTGCACACGGCTTTCGAACTCGACGCTGCTGCCCGACAGGGCGAGTAAGGCGTTGTCTTGGGGCGCGGTTTACCGCGCCCTTTGTTTTTCTGAAAGGCGCGCTCCAAAACTGTTCTTTTGCTCGCGCTGGTCAATACTAGGCTTGTAGGCTGCGACCGTTTCGGTTCGTAGGGCCTACGCCTTTTTTTGCAGACTGTTGTCCCTGAACTGAATTGCGTGAGGAGAAAGGTATGCTGATTCTGACTCGTCGGTGCGCAGAGAGCCTGATTATTGGCGATGGCGAAATCACCGTGACCGTGCTCGGCGTCAAAGGAAATCAAGTGCGTATTGGCGTCAACGCCCCGAAAGAGGTCGCGGTGCACCGAGAGGAAATTTACCTGCGTATCAAGAAAGAGAAGGACGACGAACCAAGCCATTAATTTTTATCGTTTTTTATGTTTGCAAACGGGGATGAAGGTGGTTAATATACGCCCCGTGTTGCGGAGAGCTGGCCGAGTGGCCGAAGGCGCTCCCCTGCTAAGGGAGTACACCTCAAAAGGGTGTCGGGGGTTCGAATCCCCCGTTCTCCGCCATTATTTATTTAGTGCGACGTAATCTGGCTTTATCGGTAAGTTATTGAAATTACTGAAAAAAAGCGCTTTACAAAAAGATTCGGCGACCTATAATGCGCGGCAACAAATGCACTCGTAGCTCAGCTGGATAGAGTACTCGGCTACGAACCGAGCGGTCACAGGTTCGAATCCTGTCGAGTGCACCATTTAAGAGTTTTTTGCAGTGATGCAAATAACTTGGCTTCAACCAGTTGTGATCTGGTATAAAACCACAACTTGCACTCGTAGCTCAGCTGGATAGAGTACTCGGCTACGAACCGAGCGGTCACAGGTTCGAATCCTGTCGAGTGCACCAAACACCAAAAAGCCCGCGTTTAACGCGGGCTTTTTGCTGTCTACGATTTGCCTTTCACGCACCCTTTCTCATCGAACACGATCTCTGCGCTGCGACCTTTTTTCGCTTTGTAGGTATATCGCGTGCTCGAATTCCTGATTTTGACCGAGTCGGGTCTGCCCAGGGCGCTTTCCACGTCCTGCTGGCTCATGCCACTGACGACTCGCTGGTTCATGATCGCTTCGCGGCGTTGCCTGGCATTGAGCAGGTTGCCACAGCGGTCTTCGAGTTGGCCGACAACAGTCGGTTCCTTGCGGTTGGCTTTGTTGCCGAATGTTTGCCGAAACTCTGCTTCGGGCAGCATGGCCTCTGTCATTGGCTCGGCCCTGCCCGGGCTGGTCGGATGGATCTGCTGAAGTGACAGGGTTTCTTCCTGTCGGCAACTCAGGGTGGTAAAGGTCACGTGCCCGGCGGTATTTTCGCAGCGATGCACGCTTTGCCCGGCAGCCCCCAAAGGCAGGCAGGGCAGGGCAGCGAGTAAAAACAGGTAGCGACTGACGAGCATCCTGACGTCCTCCTTGACGGTGAAGAAAAGAAGGTTAGCCGCTACATTTTTACCGGGGCGTGTGTTTTCTTTTCAGGATAAGTCGTCGTAGGCATAGAGGTTCAATCTGCGTTCAGGTATGTCTCGCAAGCGCTTGTTCTTGCCATGATTTTTTAACGTTTTAAAGCGTCAAGCGGTGTATGATTGCGCCCGTCAGCCCCGCCGGGGCTTGTGGAATATCCCATGGACTTACCCAGTAGTTACTCAATATCTCGTTTTACCAATCATGAACTGACTGATTGATCCTTCCGGCGTGCTCCACTGCTGGGAGTGGAGTTCGCCTATGACCGAAATAGAAGTAAAGAAAACGCAGGAAAGCCTTCAGGATCGCCTTGCTCAAGTCGTTGAGCTGCTGCATCGCCAGCGGGTGGTCGAAGACCTGACGCATCGCCAGGAAGGCCCGCATCACGACCTGGTCGAGAACCTGGTCCACCGGCAGAATCTCGTCGAGCTGCAACGCAAGCTCGATGACCTGCACTCCGCCGACGTCGCCTACATCCTTGAAGCCTTGCCGCTGGAAGAGCGTCTGACGGTCTGGCAGTTGGTCCAGGCGGATCGTGACGGTGACATCCTGCTTGAAGTGTCCGACTCGGTTCGTGAAACCCTGATCGCTGACATGGATGATCACGAGCTGCTGGCGGCGGCCAAGGAAATGGACGCCGACGAACTTGCCGACCTTGCGCCCGAACTGCCACGGGACGTTATCCACGAACTGATGGAAACCCTCGACGGCCAACAGCGCGAGCGCGTGCGTTCGGCGTTGTCCTATGACGAGGAGCAGGTCGGTGCGCTGATGGACTTCGAGATGGTGACCATCCGTGAGGATGTCAGTCTTGAAGTGGTATTGCGTTATCTGCGCCGTCTCAAGGAGTTGCCGGGGCATACCGACAAGCTCTTTGTGGTGGACTACGACGGTGTGCTTAAGGGCGTGCTGCCTATCAAGCGATTGCTCGTCAATGATCCGGAAAAGCAGGTAGCCGAGGTCATGGCCAGTGATCCGGTGAGTTTTCATCCGGACGAAGATGCCTACGATGCGGCCCAGGCGTTCGAACGTTACGATTTGATTTCTGCGCCCGTTGTCGACAAGAACGGCAAGTTGATCGGCCGTCTGACCATCGACGAAATGGTCGACCTGATTCGTGAGGAGAGCGAAAGCGAAGTCCTCAATATGGCCGGTCTGCGCGAAGAGGAAGACATCTTCGCCTCGGTCTGGAAGTCCCTGCGTAACCGTTGGGCCTGGCTGGCGGTCAATTTGATCACGGCTTTCATCGCGTCCCGGGTGATCGGCTTGTTCGAAGGCTCCATCGAAAAACTGGTGGCCCTTGCGGCGCTGATGCCTATCGTTGCGGGGATTGGCGGTAACTCCGGCAACCAGACCATTACCATGATCGTCCGCGCCATGGCGCTGGACCAGGTCAGTACCGGCAATACATCGCGATTGATGCGCAAGGAACTGGCCGTGGGCTTGATCAACGGTCTGGTTTGGGGTGGTGTGATCGGCGTGGTGGCATACCTGCTGTATGGCAGTTGGTCGCTCGGAGTAGTGATGACCGCCGCGATGACGCTCAACTTGTTGTTGGCGGCCTTGATGGGGGTATTGATTCCCATGACCCTGGCTCGAATGGGGCGTGACCCCGCCATGGGGGCCAGCGTGATGATTACCGCCATGACCGACAGCGGCGGATTTTTCATCTTCCTGGGGTTGGCGACGATTTTCCTGCTCTGATTCGCGCTTCAAGAAAGCCCGCCAATTTGGCGGGCTTTTTCGTGGGCGCCGGAAATCTCTGTCACCAAATGCCAGGCAAAAAAAAGCCAGCACAAGGCTGGCTTCAATATCTTGGATGCTATCAGGACGCGTCTGCGGTCATTTCTACGTCATGGGCAATCAGCGAAACTAGAGCGTTTTGCTGGCGATGAGAGAGTTGTCGGAATCGTTGAAGCAGCTCGCGTTCATGCAGTGACAGCTCTGGGCTGTCCAGTCGCATGCTGAGCTCTTCACCCAACGCACCTTCCTGAATAAGGCTTTGCTCAAGGCGCGCGATGATTTCGGAGTTCATGCTGCGGTGATGATTGCGAGCCACCTCGGCAATGCGTTCCCGCATTCCGTCTGGCAGACGTACGACGAACTTGTCAGCCGTACGGCTGGAATAAATTGCCTGTTTCATTGGGCGCATATATTTAACCGGTTAGTTCAGGGGAGCGGTTCTCGGGATTGGCCGCAGGATGTCGATAGGACAAGCCCCTTAGCCAAATGTTCAACCTGAATTGTTAAGAGGCCCGCATCATGCCTCAAAATTGCCAGATCATTGGCGCCAATTCTGTGACAAATATTGATCCGCGTAAAGGCGTTATGCCAGTACCCTTCGTCAAAAATGCGGACTGGTTGGAAAAAATTCCAGGTCCGCATCTTGTGACCACTGCATCGTGTCGATGTGCCATACCGTCTGGCGGATAACCATGACGCAGGCGGCGGCGCGATGCTGTCCTTGTATTGTATAGGATAGTGGCGATTTGCCGATTTACTAGAATGAGCAGGGTGGGCCAGATGAGCGGCGGTCCGGTCCAGGCTCTTCGATGGGAGACTTGGCGAACGGTACATTTGCCTACACTTAAAAAGCCATGGACGACATGACAAACGCCAGGCTGACCGTTAACATGCACGCCGTCCAACGCACCGCGTTTCTCGTGGTCGACTTGTGTCTCAGTAGCTCAATTGGATAGAGCATCCCCCTCCTAAGGGGAAGGTTGGCAGTTCGAACCTGCCCTGGGACACCATCATTCTCCAGCCCTCCAGTGGTTTGCCTCTCTTGCGCCAAATCCCCTTGGTCGGTACGGGCGTCGATTCCTTCATCGCGAAAAAATCCACCCCGTACAGGTCCGACCAGACGATTTCTGTCGGTGCTTTCTAATGCGTCCTGTGAGACACGTCTCTTTTTTGAGCAGAAAGTTTCCCCTCCTTTGAACCGAAGGCGATATGCCGGGTCTGGTGTGCGCGTAGTTTTGCGCATTAGTAGCGTGAGTATTTTCGGAGTCAGCCTGGACTTTCCGGCGTTCCCCGAAATGAGAAGACCGATTTCCGGTGCTTTGTCTGCTCGCCAGTTTGCTGCCATTTCCGTATCGAGGGATCGAACATGTTCTCACCCGCCCATTGGGCGAGGTCGTGCCTGGCTTTGCTGTGCCTTTCTCCGCTAACACTTGCCTACGCTGCGCCGACACCCGGCGACACGGACCTGATCCGCGAACGCCAGGATCGCTTGCTCGAAGAGCAGCGTCGACGCCTGGAAGAACTCAAGGAATTGCCTGGCAAGGCGGCGAAGCCGACTCAGCCAACTGCGCCTGTGGACACCCGTTGCTTCCCCATCAAGACCATCGAAATCAAGGGCGCCGACAGTCTTTCGGCCAGTGAGCGCGAACAACTGCTCAAGCCCTATATCAACCAATGCCTGGGCGTGCCACAGCTTAACGAGCTGCTCAAGGTCATCACCGATTACTACCTGGAAAAAGGCCTGGTCACCAGTCGTGCCTATTTGCCGCAACAGGACCTGTCCAGCGGTCACCTGCAAGTGCTGGTCGTTGAGGGCCGGCTGGAAGGGCTGAAGGGTGCCGAGGGCAGTGGCCTGTCCGAGCGGGAACTGGCCATGAGCTTTCCCGGCAAGGCGGGCGATTTGCTCAATCTGCGGGACATCGAACAGATGGTCGACCAACTGAACCGTTTGCCATCCAATCGCGTGCAGATGGAGTTGGCGCCGGGACAGGATCTCGGTGGCAGTGATGTGCTGGTCAAAAACACCCCGCAAAAGCCTTGGCGCGTTGGCCTGGCGCGGCATAACGATGGCCAGAAGAGCACCGGCGAACAGCAATGGGGCACCTCCTTCGACTGGGACAGCCCGCTGGGCCTGGCCGATCAACTGGCCTTGCGCGGCGGCCACGATGCCGTCAGCGATCACCAGAAAACCTCGCGCAATGCCATGCTCTATTACAACCTGCCATTTGGCTGGTGGAACCTGAACTACAGCTACAGTCAGAGCGAGTACCGCGCCCTGGGCCAGGCCAACGGCTTCAATTTCAAGCAGAGCGGTGACAGTCAGAGCCATCAGGTGCGCCTGGAGCGGGTGGTCCATCGCGACGCGGTGAGCAAGACTTCGCTCAACACCGGCTTGGCGTACCTGCGCACTAACAACTTCGTCAACGACAGCAAGCTCGGTAACAGCAGCAATCGCATCAGCGAGGCGCAGTTCGGCATCAACCATGGACGACGGGTCGGCAATGCATTCGTCAACCTGGACCTGGGTGTACAGCAAGGCATCGGCGCTTTCGATGCCCAGGGCGACGACGATCCGGGCCCCGGGCAGGCCGACGCCCGCTATCGCAAATACACCGCCACCGTCAGTTACCTGCAGCCCTTCATGCTGGGCGGTGAATCCTTCAGTTTCAGCAGCTTGATGACCGGTCAGCGCAGTGAAGATGCGCTGTTCAGTCCGCAGCGCATGAGCCTGGGCGGACTGGCGTCGGTCCGAGGCTACAAGGACCAGACGCTGTCCGGCGACAGTGGTGGTTACTGGCGCAACGACCTGCGCTGGAGCCGCCCGGTGACGCTGGAGTGGCTGCGCCCGGTGTTCGCCGAGTACGGCACCAGCCTTGGTTATGACGTGGGGGTGATTCGCGGTAATCGCTACAACGGCGACCAGCACGGGCGCATGTCGAGCAATTCGGTGGAGTTGTTCGCCCGCGGTGAGCACCTGACGGCCAGCGTGACCTTTGCCCACTCCTTGGAACGCCCGGATGCCCTGACCGAGCGCGAAGCGCCGATCTATTTCCGCGTGGATTCCTTTTTCTAAATACAGCCTTTTTAAAAACTGCTGCAACGAGACTTGATCATGGACGACCGTCAATACGCCTTCCTGGCCCGCCAGCCTTCTGCTGCCGTGCAAACCCGCGAGCACTTCTGGGGCATGCCCAAGCGCGGCCTGGCGTTCCTGTTGGCCAACGTCATGTTCTGGCAGCCGATGTGGGCCCAGGCGGGCGGCATCGTGGTCAGCGCCCCGGGCACCAGCCTCGGCCAGGCCGGCAATGGCGTGCCGGTGGTCAACATCGCCAAGCCCAACGGCAGCGGCCTGTCCCACAACCAGTTCAAGGATTACAGCGTCGGCAGCAACGGCGTGATCCTCAACAACGCCACCAACGCCGCCCAGTCCACGCAACTGGGCGGGATCATCCTCGGCAACCCGAACCTCAAGGGCACGGCCGCCAAAGTCATCCTCAACGAAGTCAACGGCGGCAACCCGAGCCAGCTGCGTGGCTACACCGAAGTGGCGGGGCAGTCGGCCCATGTCATTGTCGCCAACCCTTATGGCATCACCTGTAATGGTTGCGGGTTTATCAATACCCCGAAGGCGACCCTGACCACCGGCAAACCGATTATCGAAAACGGTCAGTTGAGTCGCTATCAGGTCGACCAGGGCAGCGTTGCGATCGAAGGCGCAGGCCTCAACGCCAACAACGTCGACCGTTTCGAAATCATCACCCGCAGCGCGAAGATCAATGCCGAGATCCAGGCAAAGAATCTGACAATTATTGCCGGTCGTAACGACGTCAACGCCGATACCCTCAATGCCACCGTCCGTGCCGACGACGGCAGCGCCAAACCGCAACTGGCCATCGACTCCTCGGCCTTGGGTGGCATGTACGCTGGCACCATCAAACTGGTGGGCACCGAGGCCGGGGTCGGGGTCAAGCTCGACGGCAAGATGGTCGCCAGTGGCGGTGATATCCAGCTTGATGCCAATGGTCATTTGAGCTTGGCGCAAACCACGGCGGCAGGCGCCGTCGAGATCAAGGCTCAAAGCCTGGACGCCCAAGGGACGATGTATGCCGGCAGCCATGTTCAGGTGACAACCAAGGGCGCTCTCAGCAACCAGCGCGCTATCGCGGCGCGCGAGAAGGTCACGCTGACCACCGACGGCCAGCTCAACAACCTTGGCATCATCGAAGCAGGCGTCAACGTCGATAACACCCGCAACCAGATTGGCGATGTCGTGCTGACCGCGGCGAACATCGACAATCGCGGGCAGAACGTGATCGCCAGTCGCGACTTGAAAGCCACGACCACGCAGACCCTCGACAATCGCGGCGGCACTTTTTCCGCCGGCAAGAGCCTGACGCTCGACAGCAAAGACATCGACAACCGCGCCGGCACGCTGGTCAGCCAAGACAACATTCAAGCAGTGGCCACTGGAGCCTTGGATAACCGCGATAAAGGGATCATCGTCAGCGACGGCGAGCAGACTCTGATCGCCGGGACGCTAAAGAACAGCGCAGGCGTTATCAGCAGCCACAACTTCCTGAAGCTCGAAGCGAAAACCCTGGATAACAGCGGCGGCAAAATTGCGTCCGACGCCGCACTGACCCTTGGGGGTGGTAGCGCTGAAAATAGCGCAGGACAAATCACCAGCCAGGGTGATCTCGTTGCCACGCTGAAAAGCTTCAACCAGCAGGACGGCAAGGTGGTCAGCCAGGGGAAACTTACCCTGACCGCAGACCGCATCAACAACAGCGACGATGGCTATATCGCCTCGGTCAAGGCCATGAGCCTGACCGCTCACCAGCAACTGTTCAATAACAATGAGGCGATCATCAGCACCGAACAGGGGCTGACGATCAACGGCGGTGGTCTCGATAACACCAAAGGTAGCCTGCTCAGCCAGGGTGACCTGAAGGTCGATATCACCGGGGATTTCGTCAACCGGGATGGCAGCGCCATTACCCAGGCCGGGAACGTGGATGTCGAGGCGAACAGTCTCGATAACCGTGGCGGTGTTCTTGCCAGTGTTGGCGGTTGGCTGAAAGCTGAGTTGAACAAGGTGTTGGATAACGGCGAGTCGCTCACCTCCGCTGGCGAGGCCGGGTTGATCCAGGCGCAGTCCGTCAATCTCGATGCGAAACAAGCGGTGCTCAACAATGGTGGGCAAATCTCGGCCTTGTCCGGGAGCGCCGAGCTCACTACCGCTACGTTCGAGAACCGCAACGGTGCAGTGCTCGCCAAACAGGCCCTGACGGTGCGTGCCCAGGATCTGGACAACAGCGACGGACGCGCCGCGGCAAACACCGTTGATTTCGGGTTGACCGGGGCGCTGAACAACCAGCTCGGTCTGGTCGAAGGTTCCAACGGCCTGCTGATCACGGCCGTATCGATTGATAACCAGGGCGGTAAGTTGCGCTCAGTGGGCAAGCTGGGGACCGCGACGCTAACGGTTGATCAACTGCTGGACAACCAGGGCGGCGTCATTGAAGCGGCTACCCAGGACCTGTCCTTGCAGATGGCAGGCTTCAAGAATGCTGACGGCAATGTTCGTCATGTGGGCACCGGCATGTTAGGCGTGGACCTGGCCAGGTTCAGTAACATCGGCGGCAGCCTGATGACCTCAGGCACCCTGACCGTCGACGCGGCGCGTTGGGACAACAGCTCGGATATCCAGGCCAATGTCCTGAACCTGAAGGTGGACCAGCTCAATCAGACCAGCAGCGGCAAGTTGGTCGCGGTGCAAAGCCTGCTGGCCACGGGCGGCACCTGGAATAACGCGGGCACCATCAGCAGCGACGTTGATTTGGATCTGAAGCTGACCGGCGCTTATGTCGGTACCGAAAACAGCCGCCTCAGCAGTGTCGATCAATTCGATCTGAGCGCCGCCAGTATCGATCTCTCCAGCGGCTCGCGCCTGGCTGGCGGTGGCACCACCACCGTCACCAGTCTCGGTGCATTGAACAATGCCGGACGGATCACCGGCGGCGGCAAATTCTCCCTGGCCGCCACGAGCCTGGTCAATACAGGCACACTGGGCGGCGCCGACACCGTCGAACTGGTTGCCAACGAGGCGCTCAACGATCGCGGTCTGATCTTCAGTGGCGCGGACATGGCCCTGCGTTTCAACCGCTTCACCAACTATCGTGCGGACGTCTACAGCCTGGGGGCGTTGAATGTCGCGGCACGAGATGGCGTCGCTCGCAGCACGTTGCTGGAGAACATCTCCGGCACCCTTGAATCGGCCAAGGACATGTCGCTGCGCAGCGACACCTTGATCAATCGCAAGGACGTTTTCTCCACCACCGATGAGCTGGTGTCGGGCTCCATCAGTGTCAAATGTTATGACTGCGGTGGTGACCACCACAACGTCGACTATATAGCCCGGGAGACCTACCAAAGCGCAGTGCTTGAAGACTCGGCCAGTGCCACCCTGATGAGTGGGGCGAAACTGACCGTTGATGGCTCTGCGGTGACCAACCAATACAGCGTGATGGCCTCGGCCGCCGACCTGCTGATTACCGCAGACAACTTCGCCAACGTTGGCGCCGTTTCCGGGACCAGCGTCAGAACGCGGACCTGGAATACCGGCCGGGTCACCGATGGCACCGATGAGCGTTTCCGCGCCAGGATCATCGTCCCTTACAACGCCCAGGCCAATCCGAAACAAGTGCCGGTAGATGCGCTCAACTCCTTCCGTCAGATAGGCGACATCACCACCGTGACGCCTGGGGAGTCGCTGGCGCCCGCGGTTGTTCAATCGGGCGGCGACATCAGCATCCAGGCTACCCAGCGGCTGGAGAACAGCAGCATCGTGCAGTTCCAGGCGCCGCAGGCCGGAGCGACCAAGTCAGCGGCCACCGATGTGGCCGACGCCGCACAGCCAGCAGTCGTGGTGCTCAACCCGCAGCTACCGCCTGATCTGGCCCAACAACAAGTCAACCCGACCACCATGCCCGGGTTCACCTTGCCGACTGGCGAGAATGGCTTGTTTCGTGTCGTCGACAGCGCGGCCGCAGCGCAAAACAGTCATGACCAAAGCCAGGCCACTGTCCAGGGTTCGGCCGCCAGCCGGGTCATCATCGGCCCGAAATACCTGATTGAAACCAACCCCGCGCTGACCGACCTCAAGCAGTTCATGAGCTCGGACTACCTGTTGGGCAACCTGGGTTATGACCCCGACACCAGTTGGAAGCGCCTGGGCGATGGCTTGTACGAGCAACGCCTGATCCAGCAAGCCGTGATCGCCCGCACCGGCCAACGCTTTCTCGATGGCCAGACCTCCGACGAAGGCATGTTCAAGTACCTGATGAACAACGCCATCGCCAGCAAGGAACAACTGAACCTGGCCGTTGGCGTGACCCTGACTTCGCAACAAGTCGCCGCGCTGACCCACGACATCGTCTGGATGGAAGACCAGGTCGTCAATGGTCAACATGTCCTGGTGCCGGTGCTTTACCTGGCCCAGGCCAACAACCGGCTGATGGCCGATGGCGCGTTGATCCAAGGCAAGAACCTCACCCTGATTGCAGGCACCGACCTGAAGAACGCCGGGACGCTGCGTGCCAGCGAGAACCTCTCGGCGGCGGCCGGGAACAATCTGGTCAACACGCGCCTGGCCGAGGCTGGTGAGCGGCTCAAGTTGGTCGCGGGCAAAGACCTGGTCAACATGCAAGGCGGCATCCTCAAGGGCAAGGACGTCGAGCTGTCGACCTTGACCGGCGACATCCGCAACGACCGGACCATTAGCACCATCGAAAACAGCGGCAAGGGCTTCAGTTCGAAGACCTCCGTTGTCGACAATGCTGCGCGTATCGAGGCCGGTAACAATCTCACCATGCGTGCAGCGGGCGATTTGCTCAACGTGGGCGGCGCGATTACCGCGGGCAACAACGCGGACTTGAGCGCGGGCAACGACGTTGTCATCTCCGCGGCTCGCGAAGAAAGCGGCTCGATGCGCCAGGACAAACGCCACTTCTGGGAGCAAAGCCAGACCGTTCAGCACGCCAGTGAGGTCAAGGCGGGTGGCAACCTGAACGTCACCGCCGGCAACAACCTCACTGTTGTCGCCAGCCATCTCCAAGCCAAAGGCGATATCAACCTGAGCGGCAACGATGTCGCCCTGATCTCGGCGGCGAACGAGGAGTCCAGCGAATACCGCTACAAGCGCAGCGGCAAGAAGATCAACAAGGAAGAGGACCATGTCTCGCAGCAGGCGACCACCCTCGATGCTGGGGGGGATGTAAGGGTTGCTGCGCACAATGATCTGTTGATGGTCGCGAGCAAGATTGCGGCGGGTAACGCGGCCTATTTGGTGGCGGGGAAGCAGCTGAGTCTGTTGGCTGAGCAGAATCGTGATTACTCGCTGTATGACATGAAGAAAAAAGGCGGTTGGGGCAGCTTGAAGATGCGGCGCGATGAGGTGACACAAATCACCCATATCGGCAGCCAGATCCAGACGGGAGGCGACCTGACGCTCAAGAGTGGCGATGACCAGCGCTACCAAGTCGCCAAGCTGCAAAGCGGGAAGGACCTGATACTGGAAAGTGGCGGCGCCATCGTCTTCGAAGGCGTGAAGGATCTGCACGACGAAAGCCATACGAAGACCAATAACAATGCGTTCTGGAACTCCGCTAAGGGCAAGGGTAATACTGACGAAACCCTGCGCCAGACGCAGATGGCGGCGGCGGGCAATATCACCATCAAGGCAGTCGAAGGTCTGAAGATCGACATCAAGCATGTCGATCAGAAAACGGTCAGCCAGACCATTGATGCGATGATAAAAGCCGATCCGCAACTGGCCTGGATCAAGGAAGCCGAGCAGCGCGGTGACGTGGACTGGCGGCAAGTAAAGGAGATCCATGAGTCCTTCAAATACAACACGTCGGGCTTGGGGCCGGCTTCACAACTGATCATCGCCATTGCCCTCGCGGCCGTTATGGGGCCGATGATGGCTGGCATGAATACCATGGTTCAGGCCGGAGCAATCAGCGTCGCGACCAAGGCGACGGTCAGTACCATCGACAACCGAGGAAACCTCGGCGCGATTGCCAAGGACGTTACTTCCAAGGAGAGCCTGAAAGGGTATGCCGTCTCGATAGCTACGGCAGGGGTTGCCCAAGGGCTTGGCTATGACGCTAGCACGGTTGGCTTCAATGCCGAGAGCGTAAAGACAGTCGCTATGAAAGTGGCTGCGGATGCTGCGATTAAAACAGCGGTGTACGGAGGCAGTTACCAAGACAACTTAGCAACTTCGTTGGCTGGAACGGCGGCCAGCATTGGTGGAGCGTATGGCGCCGGAAAAATCGGCGACTTCGGTCTGGCCGAAGGCAGCTTGGAAGCGATTCTGCTTCATTCGGCCTTGGGCGGATTGATGGCGGAAGTCATGGGAGGAGACTTCCGTACAGGAGCAATAGCGGGCGGGGCAAACGAGGTTCTTATCGGTTTGCTGGGGGATACGCTCCTGCCCTCGCATCTGGAGCCCGGTACACCTGAATACACTCGGGCCCAAGAGAATCTGGTCGCACTTTCAAAAGTTGTCGGCGTACTAGGCGCTGCGGCATCCAATGGAGATCTGGACGTTGCCGCGCAAGTGGCGGAAAACGGCACGCGTTACAACTTCCTCGGAGACCACTCCCAAGCGGAGCGAGACAGAGCTCTCAAGGAGTATGAAGAAACCAAGAGCCTGGACGCCGCCAAAAAGATGATGGTGCTCCAAGGCTCGGACCAGCGTAGCGATGCGTTGTTGGAGCGTTTTCACACCGATCCCGCGTCGCTTTCTCCGGCAGAGAAAACAGAGCTGGGCGCTTATCTTCAGGTCTACGGCTACGAGCAAAGCCAGGAACACGGGGTGGAGGCTGCTCGCACGAGCATCAATAATCTGCTTAAAAACGGACCGGATCCATACCGAGACTACCCGTATGCGGGCGGTACTACCCAGGAGCGAATTGCCTACGCCGACGACCTGAGAGCTCGGGACGGCGTGTCGGTGGCCAACATCTTTTGGTCCAGGGACCAGAGCGCTAGCGAAATGCTGTACCGCGATGCTGAGGGTTACCTGCGCATCAATCGTGAAATGCAGGCGATGAGTGACGTGGGGTCACCTGCTCTGTATTTCCTGACCGGAAATCTCGGCACTACGATTCGGGTCGCAGCTGCGGCGAATGGTGCACTCCAAGCAGGACACGGTGCGGGCCAGGTCTACGATGGTGATACGTGGAATGGCATCGGCAACATTGTGGTCGGCGCTATGAATGCGGCGAGTCTTGGGGTGCCGAGGATTGGGGCATCTGGACGGGGTAGTGCGAGTCAAGGTGCTAAAGACTCTGGCAGTTCCAGTGTGCCTAAAGTTCCAGCCGACCCTGTAGTAGTGCGCAGCGACAATGATTTTTCTTTATCTGTGGGGGGAAATGGAAAGCCAAAGGCCTACATTAAAGAGAATGGCGATTTGGTACCCCCTAATCTTGAGGGGACAGGCAGCATTCAGACACATGTGCGCGGAGGCGGTTCTGAAAATTCTCCGTACATTTCTGTGACCGACCCGAGAGTGTCATCCAATCCTAAAGATTACGGCTCTCAAAAAATAGAAATCGACGTCAAGCGATTGCAGCAGGATATAGATTCTGGTGTATTACCAGACACAAAGTTTTTGAGCAATCGTGAGGTCGTTGCTGAGCTTCAGGCTAGGGTAAATGCCGCGCGGAATAAATACACAAGCAACCCCAGCCCAAAAAATGAGACTTCATTGAGCAGGGCGGAGTCAGACCTGGTGAACGTGATGCGTGATGGTGAGTGCTTGATCAAGGGTTGTGTACCGGCCGGCTATATTAAATTCATTCAGAAATAGGGTTCATTGTGGATCGGAAAACCTACGACCTACTCCACGGCATACCGGATCATGCTGATTATGCCGCCGAGGCAGGTGAGCTGGATGCCGAAGATATACCGCAGGAAAGAATGACTGCAGTGTTGGATTTGCTTCGCAATTCAGATGATGATGTTGTGCGCTTCGAAGCTGCAAAATTGTTGACTAGCTGGGGGATTTTCGAGGGGTTGGTTGCATTAAGCGAAAGCATGGAAAAGCCGGAACTTATCAAAAATACCTACCCCCACAGGTTGCATGGATACGATGATACTTATCGCCAGATCCTCATGGCTGTAACCATGTACTTCGCAAATATGGTCGACAGGGGACAAAGGGAAGTCGCTAGGGCTCAAGTTTTTTTACCACTGTCTACTATCATCGAGTTGGCAGGAACGGAACCCTTTGAAATATCTGACGCTTTCGCCTTCTTAAAGCGTGAGCGGTATCCGGAGTACATCCCGTTTGTTAAACAGCACCTCAGCTCGATAATAGATCGCCCCGAAATACATCAATGGAAAATCTACGACGCTATGGAGTTTCTGATGGGGGTCGAGCCAGAATTCGTTATGTCTCTGCTGCAACTGAGAAACAAGAGCATCGAAGATTTTATGCCGCGGCAACGTAGCTGATTTAAGCGAGGCGTTGATGGCAGTAGAGGGGGCAGCTTGTTTGATAAGCGAAGGGGGGCGTGACATACCTATAGCGGCGCGAGGACTGCTTGCGCAGCCCTGCGGGAGCAAGCTCCCTTGCCACGAGAGCCAGTTGATTAATCAATTGGTGGAGGTTATAGCGGGCACCACGGGTCTTCCCCGTTTGCGCTTTCCAGGATCTTCGGAAAGTTTCGCGCGAATCCCCAGCCTGAAGCCACGGCGGTCATGGTGGTTTTGCAGGCGGGGTTCTTTTCCGAGACGATCAGGTTCATATAGAACTGGCTTCCGTAAATTGTTGGCGCCCACAGCACCATGTCACTTCTTTCGGCGTTCCGGTCGACTTTCAATTGAATGGTGTTGACGAGTCTTGCGCCGGTGTTGAGCTCGGTTACTTGGGGGTGGAAGCAGTGGTTCAGGTAGCCTTGCACGCGTTCTTCCACCACCGCCCGCTCTTGCGTCAGGCAATACTCGGGGCTGGTTGTGCCGGTGTTCAACAGCTCATCCTTGGAATATGGATGCAGCGAGCAGCCGCCCAGTAACAGAAAAACGACTCCTGTAAATCCCTTGTACAAATTCAAGCTCCTTCTAGAAACGGCGGTTTACCAAAGCGGATTGCGGCAAGGCGGCGGGCGGGACTATACGCAATTTTTTCGGCCTGGAACGACTAAACCAGCTCGCCGTAGGAACCGACGGAAAGAATATTCCCCATTGACTTGTAGGACATTTCCTAGAAAATTCCAGTCCCTTGCGCCTGCTGATTCCGGTGCCTAGTCTTTGTCCACCGCTGCCAATTAGCGGTCGGGTTTAGCAGCTCGGAATCACGTTAGGCGCATGGCAACTGCCTTCAATGCGGGCATTTTTGTTGCCCGAATTCTTATGGCAGCTATGCGCAGGGCATCCTCGGGTGCGCCGGTTTCCTAACGTACCGGTCTGCTAACCTGCGCACGGCTGCCACCCACTCGTTTAGCAGCGGACGTGGCGGCTCCCACTTACGTTAGGGGTATTCCATGGACAAACTCATACCAGACCCTCCCGTTCCCCCGCTGCATCTGGACATCGCAGCCGACGCCAACGCCGAGCGTGTCATCGATTCCTATCTGAACCCCAAGCCCGCCCAGCCTGACAAGAAGCCATCCCCCGACCAGCTATTCACTGTCGTGGAGGGCATTGATGCTGAGAGCCTACAGTCCCTAACCCAAGAGCTGGCCTTTTGTTAAGGGCTGAACCGCCCAACCAAGCTGTTCAAGGTCACGGCCAGGCAGAGGTTAACCATGTCCCCGGTCCACCTGTTCCATGCCCGGCAGGTAGCCGATGGGTCCCGGAACCACCTCACACAATCTCTTAACGGAACGCCATTTCCTGCCGATACCCTGATGAGCCCTGTTTTCTATCGCGTTTCGGCGCGCGAAAACGGCTAGCAATGCGCGCCACACCGGGCGGTGACACGGCGTTTCGTTGTTTTGCCATTGGGTGCATCTTTTTACTTGCCTGGACATCCTCGATGCTGGCGTACCACCAAAAAAGTTTTCTGATCGTCGATGATTTCTCGGATTTCCGCAGTTCCGTCCGGTCCATGTTGCGTGAGCTGGGCGTCAAGGACGTGGACACCGCTGACACCGGTGAAGTGGCGCTGCGCATGTGCTCGCAGAAGCGCTATGACTTTATTTTGCAGGATTATCACCTGGGCGACGGCCGCAAGAACGGTCAGCAGGTGCTGGAAGACCTGATGGTCGAGAAGCTGATCAGCCATGAAAGTGTGTTTCTCATGGTGACGGCTGAAAGCAGTCAGGCGATGGTGCTCAGTGCGCTGGAGCATGAGCCGGATGCGTACCTGACCAAACCGTTCAATCGCTCGGGGCTGGCTCAGCGGCTGGAACGGCTGGAGCAGCGCAAGACCCTGCTCAAGCCGATCCTGCAAGCCTTGGATCGTGGCAAGCCGATGGAGGTGCTCAATGCCTGTATCGCCCTGTGCAAGCAGGATCCGCGCTACGGGCCGTTGTGTCTGCGTTATCGGGCTGATGCGCTGCGGGACCTGAACCAGAACGAAGCCCTTGAGCGGTTGTACAACACCATCCTGGCTGACCGTCCTTTGCCGTGGGCTTATGCGGGGCTGGGGAAGTTGTTGTTCAAGCGTGGCCAGGTGGGGCAGGCCAAGGATGTTTATGAGAAGGCCTTGAAAGTATTCCCGATGATGCCGGCGTTGTATGACGGGATGGCTGAAGTGTTGGTGGCCGAAGGCGATACGAAGCAGGCGCAACACGTGCTGGAAGAGGCGGTTCGTCTATCGCCACTGGCGGTGCGACGGCAGTCGCTGCTGGGCAAGCTGGCAATGACCAACGAAGATTTCGAGACCGCGTCCAAGGCCTATCGCCAAGCGGTGGGGCAGGGCGCGCAGTCGCGCTTCAAGGACCCGGAAAGCAACCTGGGCCTGGCCCATGCACTGATCAGCAAGGGCAGCGAAAAAGGCCTGGATACCCGCACTCGGCTGGAAATCAACACCACCCTCAGCGCCGTGGCCAAGGAAAATCTCAACGATCCTGGGTTGCAGGTGCGTGCGCGGTTGATGAAGGCCACGAGCCTGTTGCTCAACGATGCCGAAACCGCCGAAAAGCTCACCGAGCAGGCCTTGCAGCGCCTCGACGGCATGGAGCAGTTCATGAGCGCCGAGGCCGCGTTGCTGGTGGCCAAGCAGTTGCAGATGCTCGGCCAAACCAGCGCCGGCGAGTCGATGCTCAAGAACTGCGCGGAGATCTATGGCGATGATCCGACGGTGATGCAAGGCATCGCCAAGCTGACCGACGATCCGAATATCCTCAATCAAGGCAATGCCGCCGCCGAGCTGAACCGTGAAGGTGTGCGCGTCTACAAGACCGGCGCGTTGCCCGAGGCGCGAGAGCTGTTCCGTCGAGCCCTGAAGATGCAACCGAAGAACATCAGTATTGCTTTGAACATGGCGCAGTCACTGTTGCATGGCACCGATACCAGCGTGGAATCGGAGCTGCTGCAGGAGTGCCGCGCCTGCCTGAAACTGGTGGGCATGATGCCCGACACCGATGCGCGTTTTGCGCGTTATCAGAAACTGCGAAGCAAGGCATTTGGCGATGAATGACAGCGAACAGGCTCTCGATTTTTCCACGGTGATCGCGTCTACCGTGCACGACATGAAAAACTCCCTGACCTTGCTCATGCAGGCTCATACCCAGTGGCTTGAGCGTTTGCCCGAATCCGAGCGGCAGACCTCGGAGCAGGGCGTCATGGAGTTCGAGTTCGCCCACCTCAATGGCCTGCTGGTGCAGTTGCTGGGGTTGTACAAGCTGGGGGTCAACCAGTTGCCGCTGCATCCGGCCTATCACGAGCTGGATGACTTTATCGAGGCGCAACTGGCCGGTCATCAGGATGTGTTCCGCAGTCGCGGGATCATGGTCACCTACGAGGTCGACCCGCTGAGCCCCCTGGGTTTTTTCGATCGTGAGCTGATTGCGTCGGTGCTCGATAACAGCATCAACAATGCCATCCGCCACGCGCGCCAGGCGTTGCTGATCAGTGCGAGCGACGAGGCCGGGCAACTGGTGCTGACCATCAATGACGACGGCGAAGGCTACCCGGCCGAGATGATCGAGCGTCAGGCCGAGTATGTGCAGGGCATCAATCACAGCAGCGGCAGCACCGGACTGGGCTTGTACTTCGCCGCGCGGATCGCCGGGTTGCATCAGCGTGGCGGCCTGTGCGGGCGTACCGAGATTGCCAATGGCGGCGCGTTGGGCGGGGGCGTGTTCCGGATTTATCTGCCCTGAGCCTGCCCGGCACTCATAAATCAGTCGACACAACCCCCTGTGGGAGCGAGCCTGCTCGCGATAGTGGTGTATCAGTCAACTCAGCATTGGCTGACCCGACGCTATCGCGAGCAGGCTCGCTCCCACCCAGTATTCCAGGGCTTATTGTTTATTGTCTTGGGCCGCTTGATATTCCGAACACCCGAAGCCTATTTTGTACGGGTTGCCGTTAGCGGCTCGCACATAACAAGGATTGCGTCATGACGACCGATGGCCAGTGTTCACTCGCGCAGCGACTGACGGGCATTGATGAGATTGAGTGTGTCACCCCGGATTTGAATGGCGTGCCACGAGGCAAGGTGATGACTGCCGAGGGCTTCCTCGAGGGTCGACGGTTGCAGATGGCGCGGGGTGTGCTGTTGCAGTGCATCATGGGCGGTTATCCGCCGTCGCGTTTTTATGGCAGCGACGACGGCGACCTGGCGCTGGTGGCCGACCCGAAACACATTCACCGCTTGCCCTGGAGCGAACAGCCGCGAGCCTTGGCGATTTGCGACGCTGATGAGCTGACTGGTGAAAGCTCCCGGCTCTCCACGCGCGGTCAGCTCAAACAGGTTATTGCTCGTTATGCCGCCCTCGGCTTGGCGCCCGTGGTGGCGACCGAGCTGGAATTTTTCGTGTTCGCCCCCAACCCGGACCCGACCCAGCCGTTCCAGCCGCCTGTGGGCCTGGACGGACGGCGTGAAGACGGTCACTCGGCGTTCAGCATCAGTTCCAATAACGGCCTGCGACCGTTCTTTAAAGAGGTCTATGCATGCATGGCGGCGCTGGGCTTGCCCCGCGACACCTTCATGCATGAAATGGGCGTGAGCCAGTTCGAGATCAATCTGCTTCACGGCGATCCTCTGTTGCTGGCCGACCAGACGTTCCTGTTCAAGCACCTGCTCAAGGAAGTTGCCCTCAAACACGGCCTGACCGTGGTCTGCATGGCCAAGCCCCTGGCCCATACGCCGGGCAGTTCGATGCATATTCATCAGAGCGTCGTCGAGCTGGACAGCGACCGCAATGTGTTCAGCGACGAAGCGGGCGAGCCGACGGCGGCGTTCCGGCATTTCATCGGCGGGCAACAGGCTGGCATGGCGGATTTCACTGCGCTGTTCGCGCCGAACGTGAATTCCTACCAGCGCCTGTGTCACCCTTTTGCGTCACCGAACAATGCCTGTTGGTCCCATGACAATCGTTCGGCCGGGTTGCGGATTCCCGCCAGTTCGCCGGCGGCCCGTCGGGTCGAGAATCGCTTGCCGGGTGCCGATGCCAACCCCTATCTGGCGATTGCCGCCAGTCTGGCTGCGGGGCTTTATGGCATCGAAAATCGCCTGGAGCCGAGCGCCGCGATCCAGGGCGAATTCCAAGTGCCGGACAATCTTTCGCTGCCATGTACCTTGCATGCAGCCCTGGAACGTCTGAAGCGTAGTCATCTGGCGAAGGAACTGTTCGGTACGGAGTTCATCGAAGGCTACATCGCTTCGAAGACCATGGAGCTGACCAGCTTCTTTGATGAAATTACTCCCTGGGAGCGGCGTGTTCTAGCGGCCCAGGCATAACCAAACGTCGCATTCGGGCTATCTTCTAAATAGCCCGTACTCATCTCAAGGAGCCGCTCGGAACGCCGATGCGCCAAATCTGGAAACCTTTTCGAGCGCTGTATTTCGCCTCGCTGATGATGTTGATCGGCTCGGGCCTGCTGAGTACCTACCTGGCCTTGCGCCTGGCTGCCGACAATGTCGACAGCCTGTGGGTCGGTGCGCTTATGGCCGCCAACTATTTCGGCCTGGTGCTGGGGGGCAAGATCGGCCACCGGCTGATCGCCCGCGTCGGGCACATCCGGGCTTATTCGGCCTGCGCCGGGATTGTCGGTGCGGCGGTGCTGGGCCATGGCCTGGTGGATTGGCTGCCGGCCTGGATCGTGCTGCGGGTAATTGTCGGCCTGGGCATGATGTGCCAGTACATGGTGATCGAGAGCTGGCTCAACGAGCAGGCCGATGCCAAGCAGCGTGGCGTGGTATTCAGTGGTTACATGATCGCTTCCTACCTGGGCCTGGTGCTGGGTCAGTTGATTCTGGTCATGCACCCGGCCTTGGGGCTTGAGTTGCTGATGCTGGTGGCGCTGTGCTTCGCCTTGTGTCTGGTGCCGGTGACACTCACCCGGCGGATTCACCCGGCGGCGCTGCACCCGGCGCCCATGGAGCCGCGCTTTTTCATCAAGCGAGTGCCGCAGTCATTGAGTACGGTGCTGGGCTCGGGGCTGATCGTCGGTTCGTTCTATGGCCTGGCGCCGCTGTACGCTTCTCAGCAGGGGCTGTCGACCGAGCAGGTTGGTCTGTTCATGGGTAGCTGCATCTTTGCCGGATTGCTGGTTCAGTGGCCCCTGGGCTGGCTCTCCGATCGATATGACCGGGCGCTGCTGATCCGCTGCTTTGCACTGGTGCTGACGGTCTGTGCGCTGCCCTTGGCGATATTGCCGACGGTGCCGTTGGAGGTGCTGTTCGTCGCGGGGTTCTTCTGTTCGCTGGTGCAGTTCTGCCTGTATCCGTTGGCGGTGGCGTTTTCCAACGACCACGTCGAAGCTGATCGAAGGGTATCCCTGACGGCCATGCTGCTGGTGACCTATGGGGTTGGCGCCAGTATCGGGCCGCTGGTAGCGGGGGTGCTGATGAAGATGTTCGGCAGCCAGATGCTCTATGCCTTTTTTGCCTTCTTCGCCCTGGTGCTGGTGTGGCGAATCCGGCCGAAGGCGGTGACCAACCTGCATCAGGTCGACGACGCACCGCTGCATCACGTGGCGATGCCGGACAGCATGTCGAGTTCGCCTCTGGTGGCGTGCCTCGATCCCCGGGTGGACGAACAAGTGGTGCAGGAGCAGATGCACGTCGATCCTGTGCCGACGGAAGAACCGGCCGACGAAGAACCCGTCATGGAGGAAGTTGCCGCCGAAGAGGCGAACGACGAGCCGTCGAGCCCCGATTTCACTCAGGCCAGGCCTTGAGCCAGTCATAAAAAAACGGGCAGTCACCGCAAGGGACTGCCCGTTTTTTTACGTGTCGAAAATCAGAGGTCGTCTTTGTCGAAACGACGGGCTTCGCGCTGTAGCTGATACACGAAACGCTCAACCTGCCGTTGCACCAGGCCGCTGATGTTGTGGAAACGTACGCCGGCGAAGGTGGTGTTGATCCTTTCTTCGAAATGCAGATAGCGCAGTTCGACCGGTGCGGTCATGTTGCCGAAGGGCAATGCCGCGATAAAGCGCTCGTAGACCTGGCCCAATTGCAGGCGTGCGGTAATGTCACCTTCGAAGCGCAACTTGCAGCCTGTGGCGGAAATATCCAGCAGCTTGCCGTCAACCGGTGACTTGAGTTTGTCACCGCCCAGCTCGACGCTTACCAGTTGCGCCAGCTTGAGGGCGGCGCGGAAGGCGTTGCGGCGTTGGTGGTAAACCACTTCGTCAGGCAAGGCGCCGCGATAGCAGCGGCCGTCGCTGGACTCATCGATGGTCAAAGGGCCGTTGCTTTCCCACGCGATGCGCACGCCATCATGGAAACCCTCGACACGAAACGGCTCGCCCGCCAACAGGAAGCGTTCGCCGTCCCGGGGGATCATTTCATCCAGGGCTAGGGCGTTACGCTCCCGGTCGACATCGACCAGATAGCTCTGGAAGCGCTGGCTGCGTTCGTGGAAGGTGATGATCAGCGGGTCATGGCTATCTTGCAGCATCCGCAGGTTGCCGGAAATTTCCAGGGGCGTGGCGAGGACCTTGGGCGGCTGCGGAGCATCATCCGCGTTTGAGGCATTGAACACGGTGGGTCAATCTCCAGGCAAAATACGACGAGTAGCCAGCATTTTGCCAGCATGTGTCGCGCGTTGATAGAGCGCCGGCACTGTTCGTTTCATGCCTGGCTGAGCGGGCGGTGCTTGACCATCTTGGCGGTCGAACCGCGAGCGTCATAGAGCGTCGGGATTTCACCGCCGTTGAGAATGCGCAACTGGTTGGCGGTGGCGGCTTGCTGAACCTGGATCGACTGTCCGTTGCGAATGTTGGCGGCCTGGCATTGAGCGAGCAGGTCGTTGAGCACTTCACTTTGGGACAACAGTTGATCGCCCACCGACGACTGGCTGGCCAGCTGCTCAAGGCCATCGCGATTGGCGGGCAGGTTGAGGCTGGCGAGGATCTCGCTGCGCTTGCGGCCATGCTGATCGAGCAGAATGATCAATGCCTGTTTCTGCGCCAGGATATTCTCCAGCGACGGCATGTCGCGACCGTGCAATGCCAGGGACTCGGCCTGCAATAGCTCCAGCAATTGTTGCGCCGGGGCAAAGTCGTCGGTGATCAGTTGCAACAAATTAGTGTCGTGCATGGCTGGCCTTAGGTCTTAAGCGTCCAAAAGCCTGGCGCAGGCGTTGGCCTAGCGCTGGGCTTCGAAGTTGAGCAGTTTGCTGGCTACACGGTTGCTGTCGACTTTATAGCTGCCATCGGCGATTGCTGCTTTCAACTCGGCCACACGGGCGTTGTCGACGACAGGTTGATCGCGCAGCTTGTCAGTGACCTTCTGCAACTGCTGAGCCTCATTGCTGAGGTGTACCGACTCCCCGTTGCTGACAGTGGCGGCTTGTTCGGCCGGCACGGATTTGTCGGTTTCGACGGTTTCCTTGCTGGCGTTAGGGCGCGTAGTGCCTGTTAGCGGTGAAGAGCTGTTTAAACGATTGAAATCGATGACCATGGTAAAAAACCTCTGGGTATTTGGACGCTTGCCATGTTTTCGGCCATCCCCAAAAAAACTTTAGGCTCATTTATTCAATGAACGTGCGCACGTCTGCGCTTGCCTTTGCGTAAGGCACAGTCTAGGGAACACCGTGGGCAAGCGCCAGCTCTCTACCCATTTCCACCCGATCTCTACATAGCCACTTCCACATGGCCTGGGGCCATTACCTGCGCCTTGATAACGCGTTGGGAATTAAGGTTTTTCACCCGAATCTGTTCTCGCATGCCGCCGTTGGACAAAGCCTCGCCCGGCATCCGCACGGCCAGGGTCCCGCTGCGGGCGGTGATGACCACCTGATCGCCCTTGCGCACCACTTCGGCTTGTTCCAGGTGGACCAGGGTAATGACCTGGTCGGCGACCATTGGTCGGACAAGTTTCTGACCGATGGCCTGATCGACGGAGGTGAGGAAACCCTGGTTGATCTGGCTGACATCCCGTTCACGCAGTGTCACGTCCTGAGGCTCGACGATCCCGGCCCGCTTGAGCGGACGGGTGGTGGTGACGATTTCGCGAAACAGGCGCACTTGAGCGGGCACGAACACCGTCCAGGGCGCGGCGCTGTCGCACCGCAGCTTTACCGTGACCCGGCCCAGTGGTCTGGCCGGGCTCTCCAGAGACGCAGTCAATTCCTTGTCACACATGGGCATGCGCAGGCGCGGGTCGAGCTGGTTGACTTCGATTTCGTAGCGACCTTCGGTTTGACTGGTTGCCAGGTAGTCTTCTACGGTGAATTCAAGAAAGCCCTGAGTGACGCCGATAAGGAGATCAGGCAAGGTAACCGGAACAGCACCAAAGGCAGGGCCGCCCAAAGCGAGCAGGCAGGCAGCCAACAGTGCACCGAGCCAGTGGCGGCAGTGAGTGGTCAGGCGTCGAAAAAATGTCGTTTGTGCGTTCATGCCGGTTCAATAGCAAGCCCCGTGCCGTTTAGTGATGAATGCGCGTCGGACACATTAGCGTTAGGTAGGAGTCAGGGCATGGCGGGAGTAATGGATTCGGTAAACCAGCGCACTCAGCTGGTCGGTCAGAATCGCCTGGAGCTGTTGTTGTTCCGTCTCGACGGCCAACAGATGTACGGGATCAACGTATTCAAGGTCCGCGAGGTGCTCCAGTGCCCGAAGCTGACCCTGATGCCCAAGTCCAGCCCCGTCGTGTGCGGTGTGGCCAATATCCGCGGAGCGACCATCCCGATTCTCGATCTGGCGATGGCGACCGGTTCGGGGCGGCTTCTGGATCAGAGCAATCCGTTCGTGATCATCACCGAGTACAACACCAAGACCCAGGGCTTCCTGGTGCGCTCGGTGGAGCGCATCGTCAACATGAACTGGGAAGAGATCCATCCGCCGCCCAAGGGCACCGGTCGCGATCACTACCTCACGGCGGTGACCCGGGTCGATAACCAGTTGGTGGAAATCATCGACGTGGAGAAAATCCTCGCCGAAGTGGCACCGACCCCGGAAACGATTTCCGTGGGGGTGGTCGACGCCGAAACCCAGCACAAGGCGATTTCGCTGCGGGTCCTGACGGTTGATGATTCTTCGGTGGCACGTAAGCAGGTGACCCGTTGTCTACAAACGGTCGGTGTCGAAGTGGTAGCGTTGAACGACGGACGCCAGGCCCTGGATTACCTGCGCAAGCTGGTGGAAGAGGGCAAGAAGCCGGAAGAGGAGTTTCTGATGATGATCTCCGACATTGAAATGCCGGAGATGGACGGGTACACCCTGACGTCGGAAATCCGCAACGACCCGCGCATGCAAAAGCTGCATATTGTCTTGCACACCTCGTTGTCCGGTGTTTTCAACCAGGCGATGGTCAAGAAGGTGGGGGCCGATGATTTCCTGGCCAAGTTCCGGCCCGATGACCTGGCTTCCCGGGTAGTCGAGCGCATCAAGGCTGCAGAATAAAGGTCGGGCGCGTTGTGCGCCCGGCAAGTCAATACGATGAAAGAGGCGGTATTTTGTCTACGGGTAATTTGGATTTCGAACAGTTCCGGGTCTTCCTGGAAAAAGCCTGTGGCATTTTGCTTGGTGAAAACAAGCAATACCTGGTGTCGAGCCGTCTCAATAAGTTGATGGAGCAACAGGGCCTGAAATCGTTGGGCGAACTGGTCCAGCGCATCCAGACCCAGCCGCGCAGTGGGTTGCGCGAGATGGTGGTGGATGCCATGACCACCAACGAAACCCTGTGGTTTCGCGACACCTATCCGTTCGAGGTGTTGAAGAACAGGGTGCTGCCGGCGGCCATCAAGGCCAGTCCGGGGCAACGCTTGCGGATCTGGTCGGCGGCCTGTTCGTCGGGACAGGAACCCTATTCGCTGTCGATGTCCATCGATGAGTTCGAGCGGACCAATATCGGCCAGCTGAAAATGGGCGTGCAAATCGTCGCCACCGATTTGTCCGGGACGATGCTCAATAACTGCAAGACCGGCGAATACGACAGCCTGGCCATCGGCCGCGGCCTGTCGCCTGATCGCCTGCAACGCTACTTCGACCCCAAAGGGCCGGGTAAATGGGTGGTCAAGGCGCCGATCAAGAGCCGCGTGGAGTTCCGTTCGTTCAACCTGCTGGACAGCTACGCCAGCCTGGGCAAGTTCGACATCGTGTTCTGCCGCAACGTGCTGATCTACTTCTCTGCCGAAGTGAAAAAAGACATCCTGCTGCGCATCCATAGCACGCTCAAACCGGGCGGCTACCTGTTCCTCGGCGCCTCCGAGGCATTGAACGGTTTGCCGGACCACTACCAGATGGTGCAGTGCAGTCCAGGGATCATCTATCAGGCGAAGTGATTTGCTTGGGTTGGCAAAAAAACGGGAGTCCGCAAAGGCTCCCGTTTTTTTTGCCTGCTGATTTTTCCCTGTCACCCCTATCCCCTTGTGGGAGCGAGCCTGCTCGCGATAGCGGTATCACAGGCGATATCCATGGTGACTGACCCACCGTTATCGCGAGCAGGCTCGCTCCCACAAGGTCGTCGGTGTCGCAGAAGCGGCAGAAAAGCGGCAGCCAGCGGAAACCGATTGCCGCTTTTCTGGCATTGCCGCTTTGCCGATGCCCGCAAAGCCCCGGTTTATGGGCTTTTTGAAAGTGGCACGACGCTTGCTATGTCCATCGTACGTAAATTCTGGTCACCCGAAGGTTTCCAACATGAGCATCAGTTTCGATAAAGCGCTCGGCATCCACGAAAAGGCCCTGAGCTTCCGCGCCCAGCGTGCCGAAGTCCTGGCCAACAACATCGCCAACGCCGACACCCCGAACTTCAAGGCTCGGGACCTGGACTTCTCCAAAGTGCTCGCCGAGCAGAACGAGAAGGCCAAGAACGGCCACTTCGCCCTGAACATGACCAACAGCCGTCACATCGAAGCCGAAGGCCTGGGCAATGCCGATGAGTCGCTGATGTACCGCACGCCGATGCAGCCTTCGATCGACCAGAACACCGTGGACGCTCAACTGGAACAGTCCAACTACACGGAAAACTCCGTGAACTTCCAGGCCAGCTTCACCCTGCTCAATAGCAAATTCAAAGGGCTGGTATCGGCCCTGCGCGGAGAGTAAGTCATGTCGATTGCGAGCGTATTCAACATTGCCGGCAGCGCCATGAGTGCCCAGACCACGCGTCTGAACACCGTCGCCAGTAACATCGCCAACGCCGAGACCGTGTCGTCGAGCATCGACCAGACCTACCGTGCCCGTCACCCGGTGTTCGCCACCATGTTCCAGGGCGGCCAATCCGGCGGCAGCGACTCGCTGTTCCAGGAGCAGGACGCCGCAGGGCAGGGTGTGCAGGTGCTCGGCGTGGTCGAAGACCAGAGCAACCTCGACGCACGCTACGAGCCGAACCACCCGGCCGCCGACGCCAAGGGCTACGTCTATTACCCGAACGTGAACGTCGTTGAAGAAATGGCCGACATGATTTCCGCCAGTCGTTCGTTCCAGACCAACGTCGAAATGATGAACACCGCCAAAACCATGATGCAGAAGGTCCTGACCCTCGGTCAGTGATAAGGGGCGAGTCACATGAGCGTCACCAACACCACCAGTGGTTTGAGCCTCAACGAGATTCTGGCCAACTCCTCGGTCAAGACCAACACCACCACCGATGGCCTGGCCTCGGCGACGAATGCGGCTACCGGTTCCAAGGAACTGGGCAAGGATGCGTTCCTGCAATTGCTGGTCACCCAGCTGAAAAACCAGAACCCGCTGGAGCCGCAGGATAACGGCGAGTTCGTTGCCCAGTTGGCGCAATTCAGCAGCCTGGAAGGCATCACCACACTCAACGAAACCGTGAGCGGTATTGCCGGCAACTACAACTCGTCCCAGGCCCTGCAAGCCTCGTCACTGGTGGGCCGTTCGGTCATAGCCCCGGGTAACAAGGCTGTGGTCGATACCTCCAAGAGCCTCAACGGCACGGTGGTGGTACCAGCCTCGGTGTCCTCGCTCGCGATCAAGATCGCGGACAAGGACGGCAAGACCGTTCGTACGATCGAGCTGGGCAGCCAGAATGCCGGTAATTCGGCCTTCATCTGGGATGGCAAGAACGATGCGGGCACCACCCTTGAGTCGGGTACTTACACCTTCACCGCTTCGACCACTATCGACGACAAGCCCGTGTCGCTGATCACCAACCTGCCGGCGACCGTCAGCAGCGTGACGATCAGCCAGACGGGCGGTGAGCTGATGCTCAACCTGGCCGGGCTGGGCAGCATCGCCCTGTCCAAAGTACAAACTATTGGTATGTAGAGCCGACTAAACCGGCAAAAGGAGTGCAACATGTCTTTCAACATCGGCCTTAGCGGTCTCTATGCAGCCAACAAGCACCTGGACGTGACCGGCAACAACATCGCCAACGTGGCGACCACCGGTTTCAAATCGTCCCGTGCGGAATTCGAAGACGTCTACTCGGCCACCAGGCTGGGCAGCGGCACCAAGACCGTCGGTAACGGCGTGCGCCTGGCCAACGTCTCCCAGCAGTTCAGCCAGGGTGACGTCAACAACACCGGCAACGTGCTGGACATGGGCATCCAGGGTTCGGGCTTCTTTGTCCTGAGCAACGACGGTTCCCTGAGCTACACCCGTGCCGGTACGTTCAAGACCGACAAGGAAGGTTTCATCACCAACAGCGATGGCACTGCGCGTTTGCAGGGCTATGGCGTGGATGCCAATGGCAACATCCTCAACGGTATTCTGACCGACCTGCGTATCGACACTTCCAACCTGCCGCCGCAAGCGACCAGCCTGGTTTCGTCGACGATTAACCTGAATTCGACGGCAACGCCGATTTCCCAGGCGGCTCCCTACGTATTCGATCCAACCGATACCGCCACGTTCACCAAGCAATTCACCACACCTGTCTACGATACCCAGGGCAACCAGCACTCGATGGACCAGTACATGGTCAAGACTGGCGCCAACACGTGGGATGTCTACACCCTGATCGATGGCCGTAACCTCAATGGCAGTGCGCCGGTTGCGCCGAACGCCCCCGTTCCTTCGACGATGACCTTTGACTCGAATGGCAAGTTGGTCCAGGTCAGCACCCCGCCTGCGACCATCAACAACGATCTGGTACTCACTGGCTGGGTGCCTGGCACCGTGACCAACGGTGTGTGGACCGCCAACGGCGCCGGTTCGTCGACTATCACCGTCTCCATGGCCAACACCACCCAGTTCAACGCCGACACCGCGCGTTCGATTCCTGCCCAGAACGGCTACGCCACTGGCCAGATCACCAACCTGACCATCGACGGTAGCGGTGTACTGCTGGCCAACTTCAGCAACAACCAGACCAAGCCGATCGGTCAGCTCGCCCTTGCCAGCTTCACCAACGAGCAAGGCCTGCAACCGGTAGGCGGCAGCGGCTGGAAAGAAACCTTCGCCTCGGGTATCCCGGGCTACGATGCTCCGGAAACCGGCACCCTGGGTTCGATCGTCTCCAACTCCCTGGAAGAGTCCAACGTCAACCTGACCAATGAACTGGTCGAGCTGATCAAGGCCCAGAGCAACTACCAGGCGAACGCCAAGACCATCTCCACCCAGAGCACCATCATGCAGACCATCATTCAGATGGCCTGATATCGATGGTTGCCTGAACGCTGCACAAGAAGCCCCTCGCAAGAGGGGCTTTTTTGTGGGTGGGTGTTTTCGGGGTGGCTGTCCCGGCCTCATCGCGAGCAGGCTCGCTCCCACAGGTGGACGCATTCCAATGTGTCACTGGCTGAACCAAAGCCGCTCCCACAGGGATTTTCAGTGAGCGCAAATCTTGCGAACGAACCGGAACATATGTGGGAGCGAGCCTGCTCGCGATGGGGTCAGCCCAGTCGCTACTTTTCTCAAGGCAAAAGAAAACCCCCGATAAACCAGCGGTCTATCGGGGGCTTCTTTAGCAAGCGCCTTGCAGCGCCCACCCACTCAGCTTATTGGCAAGCTTCGCAATCCGGCTCATCGATCGCGCAGGCCTTTGGCACGGGTGCCGGGCCGGCTGGAGCCGCCAGGACCGAATCGTCACCGTGGTTGCCGCCGCTGGAAACAGCGTTCAGCTTGCCGGTGTTGATGGTCGACTTCTCGGTGCTGGTGGCGGCCAGGGCACGGAGGTAGTAGGTGGTTTTCAGACCACGGTACCAGGCCATGCGGTAGGTCACGTCCAGCTTCTTGCCCGAGGCACCGGCGATGTACAGGTTCAGCGACTGAGCCTGGTCGATCCACTTCTGGCGACGGCTGGCCGCGTCGACGATCCACTTGGTGTCCACTTCGAACGCGGTGGCGTAGAGCTCCTTGAGCTCCTGCGGGATGCGCTCGATCTGCTGCACCGAACCATCGTAGTACTTCAGGTCGTTGATCATGACCGAGTCCCACAGGCCGCGGGCCTTGAGGTCGCGAACCAGGTACGGGTTGATCACGGTGAACTCGCCCGACAGGTTCGATTTCACATACAGGTTCTGGTAGGTCGGTTCGATCGACTGCGACACGCCAGTGATGTTGGCGATGGTGGCGGTCGGAGCGATGGCCATGATGTTGGAGTTACGGATGCCTTTCTGTACACGGGCGCGAACCGGTGCCCAGTCCAGGGATTCGTTCAGGTCAACGTCGATGTATTTCTGGCCACGCTGCTCGATCAGGATCTGTTGCGAGTCCAGTGGCAGCACGCCCTTGGACCACAGCGAACCCTGGAACGTCTCGTACGAGCCGCGCTCGTCGGCCAGGTCGCAGGAAGCCTGGATCGCGTAGTAGCTGACCGCTTCCATGGACTTGTCGGCGAACTCGACCGCAGCGTCCGAACCGTACGGGATGTGCTGCAGGTACAAGGCGTCCTGGAAGCCCATGATGCCCAGGCCGACCGGACGGTGCTTGAAGTTGGAGTTCTTCGCCTGCGGCACCGAGTAGTAGTTGATGTCGATCACGTTGTCGAGCATGCGCACGGCGGTGTTCACGGTGCGTTGCAGCTTGGCGGTGTCCAGCTTGCCATCGACGATGTGGTTCGGCAGGTTGATCGAGCCCAGGTTGCAGACGGCGATCTCGTCCTTGTTGGTGTTCAAGGTGATCTCGGTGCACAGGTTCGAGCTGTGGACCACGCCCACGTGCTGCTGCGGGCTGCGCAGGTTGCACGGGTCCTTGAAGGTCAGCCATGGGTGGCCGGTTTCGAACAGCATCGACAGCATCTTGCGCCACAGGTCTTTGGCCTGGACGACTTTGAACAGCTTGATCTTGTTGTACTCGGTCAGGGCTTCGTAGTACTCGTAGCGCTCTTCGAAAGCCTTGCCGGTCAGGTCATGCAGGTCTGGAACTTCGGATGGCGAGAACAGGGTCCACTTGCCGTCGTCGAAGACGCGCTTCATGAACAGGTCAGGGATCCAGTTGGCGGTGTTCATGTCGTGGGTACGACGACGGTCATCACCGGTGTTCTTGCGCAGCTCGATGAACTCTTCGATGTCCATGTGCCAGGTTTCCAGGTAGGCACACACCGCGCCCTTGCGCTTGCCGCCCTGGTTGACCGCGACCGCGGTGTCGTTGACCACTTTGAGGAACGGCACGACGCCCTGGGATTTGCCGTTGGTGCCCTTGATGTACGAGCCCAATGCGCGAACCGGGGTCCAGTCGTTGCCCAGGCCGCCGGCAAATTTGGACAGCATGGCGTTGTCGTGGATGGCGCCGTAGATGCCCGACAGGTCGTCCGGTACGGTGGTCAGGTAGCAGCTCGACAGTTGTGGACGCAGGGTGCCGGCGTTGAACAGCGTCGGGGTCGAGGCCATGTAGTCGAAGGACGACAACAGGTTGTAGAACTCGATGGCACGGTCTTCACGCTGCTTCTCTTCGATCGCCAGGCCCATGGCCACGCGCATGAAGAAAATCTGCGGCAGTTCGAAACGGATACCGTCCTTGTGGATGAAGTAACGGTCGTACAGGGTTTGCAGACCCAGGTAAGTGAACTGCTGGTCGCGCTCGTGGTTGATCGCCTTGCCGAGCTTTTCCAGGTCGAACTCGGCCAGTACCGGGTTCAGCAATTCGAATTCGATACCCTTGGCGACGTAGGCCGGCAAGGCCTTGGCGTACAGGTCGACCATCTCGTGGTGGGTCGCGCTCTCGGCGACTTCCAGAAAGCTCAGGCCTTCGGCACGCAGGGTGTCCATCAGCAGGCGGGCGGTCACGAAGGAGTAGTTCGGCTCGCGTTCCACCAGGGTCCGCGCGGTCATCACCAGCGCGGTGTTGACGTCCTTGAGTGCGACGCCGTCATAGAGGTTTTTCAGGGTTTCGCGCTGGATCAGGTCGCCGTCGACTTCTTCCAGGCCTTCGCAGGCTTCGGTGACGATGGTGTTCAGGCGACCCATGTCCAGCGGCGCGAGGCTGCCGTCGGCGCGTGCGATGCGGATCGAAGGGTGGGCCTGGACCGGTGCGTCGGCCGGGGAGCGGGTGGCACGTTCCTTGGCGCGCGAATCACGGTAGATCACATAGTCGCGGGCCACTTTCTGCTCGCCGGCACGCATCAGGGCCAGTTCGACCTGGTCCTGGATTTCTTCGATGTGGATGGTGCCACCCGACGGCATGCGACGCTTGAAGGTTGCGGTGACTTGCTCGGTCAGGCGGGCCACGGTGTCGTGGATGCGCGACGAAGCGGCGGCGGTGCCGCCCTCAACTGCGAGAAACGCTTTGGTGATGGCGACGGTGATCTTGTCATCGGTGTAAGGAACGACAGTGCCGTTACGCTTGATCACACGCAGCTGGCCAGGCGCGGTAGCGGCCAGATCCGAGTTCGAATCAGCGGCCAGCGGCGCGGTGCCCTGCGGGTTCTCGCGAGTTGTGTCGGTGTGCATGGGTGTCTCCACATTCTCTATGTTTGTTTGGGCACCATCACGGTGCCCACCGTTCCGTCCTGAAGCACTACAACCGACTGGCGCCGGGTATAACAACTTCGGGACAGTAGGAAGCAGGCCTGAATACCGCTTCCTTCCGAAGTTCTGGGCTTCGAGCCTGGGCTCGAAACCGGATTGCAGAGGTGCCTGCAATGGACTGCAACACCCGTACCGTTCTGGTCGTTTTGACCTTGAAACGATGGCCATCCGCGAGGGGCGGTCTGGTCTTGGGGAAATGCGGTGTTTCAGTCGGACAAAGGCAAGAAAAGCGCTTGAATTATCTGTCCGACTTGTGTTTGGTTTTTGGTCGAAAACCCTACATGTAGGGTTTTTTACGCGACGGGCTACAAGATAATGCGTTTTGGGGGATGAATGCAACGTGCTACCTGTGGATAAGCCTGTGCGTAATTTGTGTGCGAAACGTGGAACAGCTCTGTAGGCCGCGACCTTGCTGGAGTGGACCTTTTTTCATCGTTTTAACGATCCGAAAACAGCCCGATGGTTTTTGCGGGCGCGGACGTTACCACACAAGTCCCGCGCGACCGAACGCATTTGTCCGCTTGTTTTATGCAGGGCCGGCGTTTATACAATCGGCCCGTGCATGGGCATGCTTATCCTCCTTTAACATGACAAAAAGATGGGGGAGGTGCATTCGAAGTGGGTACCACCCTGTGGCGAGGGGATTTATCCCCGCTGGGCTGCGGAGTAGCCCTGAAACGGGCGGCTATGGTGTGTCAGACGGAATGCAGGGGCCGCTTCGCGACCCAGCGGGGATAAATCCCCTCGCCACAGGTAAGTGCTCATCTGATAGTGCCCATCTAGATGCCGATCCCTCCTTATTCTCACAACAAGACGAGGCCCCCCGTGGAACAAGAAGCCTGGCAGGTATTGATCGTCGAGGATGACCAGCGGCTGGCCGAGCTGACTCGCGAGTACCTGGAAAGCAACGGCCTGCGCGTGGCCATTGAAGGCAACGGTGCGGTGGCGGCGGCGCGGATCATTGCCGAGCAACCGGACCTGGTGATCCTCGACTTGATGCTGCCCGGCGAGGACGGCCTGAGCATCTGCCGCAAGGTACGCGAGCATTACGACGGGCCGATCCTGATGCTCACCGCCCGCACCGACGACACCGATCAGATCCAGGGCCTGGACCTGGGCGCCGACGATTACGTCTGCAAGCCGGTGCGGCCACGCTTGCTCCTGGCCCGCGTCCAGGCCCTGTTGCGACGCAGCGAACCGGAACCGGCCACGTCGCAAAAGCCACGGCGCTTGCAATTCGGCCCGCTGGTAGTGGACAACGCCTTGCGCGAAGCCTGGCTGCAAGACCACGGCATTGAGCTGACCAGTGCCGAGTTCGATCTGTTGTGGCTGCTGGTGTCCAACGCCGGGCGCATCCTGTCCCGGGAAGAGATCTTCACCGCCCTGCGTGGCATCGGTTATGACGGCCAGGACCGCTCCATCGACGTGCGCATCTCGCGCATCCGTCCCAAGATCGGCGACGACCCGGACCATCCACGGCTGATCAAGACCATCCGCAGCAAGGGTTATCTGTTCGTTCCTGAAGCTTGCGTAGACCCGACGTCGTGAACTCGATCTTCCTGCGCATTTACGGCGGCATGTGCGCGGCCCTGGTGCTGGTGGCGGTGCTCGGCGTGCTGGCCCTGCATTTGCTCAACCAGACTCGCAGTGAGCAGTACCGCGAGCGTCTGGCTCACGGCACGTTTTCCTTGATGGCCGATAATCTGCGGCCCATGAACGACACCGAGCGACGCCGGGCCCTGGCGGTGTGGGAACGCCTGCTGGGCATTCCCCTGGCGTTGCAGACTTACGCCCAGACCGATCTGGATCTCGGCCAGCGCACCCGTGTCATGCGCGGCCAGGCCCTGGTGGAGCAGACCGGGCCCCATGCGGCGAAAGTTTATCGGCTGGTCAGCGACGCTGAAAAACTGATGCTGGTCGGGGAGGTCCGTCAGATCAGCGAGCAACTGGCCCGGGCAACTATCTACCTGCTGGCCGATGAGTTGGTGCGTTACCCGGTGGCCGAGCAGCCTGAACGCCTGGCGCAACTCAAGCAGGAAAAAGGCTTCGGGTTTGACCTGCGGCTGATGCCCATTACGCAGGCGGACATGGACGAAGACCAGCGTCGGCGCGTGGCCGAGGGCGACACGGTCATGGCGCTGGGCAAGGGCGGTGACTCGATCCGGGTGTTCGCCGGCATGGTCGGTACGCCGTGGGTGCTGGAAATCGGCCCGTTGTACCAGATGAACCCTTATCCGCCTGAGTGGCTGGTGCTGATCGCGGCGCTGGGGTTGAGCCTGATCGGGCTGATCGTTTACCTGTTGGTGCGCCAGTTGGAGCGGCGTCTGCGTGGTCTGGAATCGGCCGCCACCCAGATCGCCCAGGGCAGCCTGGAAACCCGGGTGCCGGCTCGAGGTGCTGACTCGGTAGGGCGATTGGCCGCCGCGTTCAACGGCATGGCCGAACACTTGCAGCAGTTGTTGGCGATTCAGCGGGAGCTGGTGCGTGCGGTGTCCCATGAGTTGCGCACCCCGGTGGCGCGCCTGCGTTTTGGCCTGGAGATGATCGGCAGCGCTACCACGCCCCAGGCCCGGGACAAATACCTGGCGGGCATGGATCACGACATCGAAGACCTGGATCGGCTGGTGGACGAGATGCTGACCTATGCGCGACTGGAGCAGGGATCGCCGGCCCTGAACTTCCAGCGCGTGGATCTGGATGCGCTGGTCAATCAGGTCATTGAAGAGTTGGGACCGCTTCGGGCCGGGATTACGGTCGAGCGCGGCCTGTGCCTGTCTGCCGCTGATTGCGATGGCGCCTGGGTCGAGGCCGAGCCGCGCTTCCTGCATCGGGCCCTGCAGAACCTGGTGAGCAATGCGATGCGTCACGCCAGCTCCCGGGTGACGGTCAGTTACCAGGTGGGTCAGTTGCGTTGTCGGGTGGACGTCGAGGACGACGGGCCCGGCGTGCCGGAGGCGGCGTGGGAGCGGATCTTCAAGCCCTTCCTGCGCCTGGACGACAGCCGTGCCCGTGCTTCAGGTGGTCATGGGTTGGGGTTGTCGATCGTGCGGCGGATCATCCACTGGCACGATGGCCGGGCATTGATCGGCAAGAGCAAGAGCCTGGGTGGGGCCTGCTTCAGCTTGAGCTGGCCGCGGCATCAGGACAGGTCTTGAAGGTGTGGCGCCTGTGCGGGCCTTATCGCGAGCAGGCTCGCTCCCACATTGAAATGCAGTCTCCTGTGGGAGCGAGCCTGCTCGCGATGAGGGCCTGAAAAACGCGACAAATCTCAGGCCTTGATCCCCACCAGACTCAACAACTGCCCATCCTTCACACCAAACTGCGCCGACAGTTCACTGCCATGACGCCACTCGGCCGACAGGTCGGTGAGCAACTGCAGCCGAACCTGTCCGCTGTGGGTCCATTCCAGCACTTGGGCATGTTCGAAATAAAAGCGCTGCCTGACGATCGGGTACAGCGCCTTGAACAGGCTTTCCTTCACGGAAAAGGTCAGGGTCACCAGCAATGCTCGGTCATCTTGCGCGGTCGCGGCCATGCGCAGCAGTTCCGGCGGGGTGAGGATTTCACCGGCCAGGCGCTCGGCCCGCTCGGGATCGAGCAGGTTTTCCAGGTCCATGCCCAGCCCTTGCCAGTGGTGTTTTCTGGCGACGATGGCCGCGGCCCGGCCGGTGCTGTGGGTGATCGAGCCACTGACATGGGCCGGCCATACCGGGGCGCGGTCGTCACCGATGGCCGGCACACAGGTCTGGCCGTCCAACTGATGAAGGGCCGCTCGGGCGCAGATCCGCCCGGCAAGAAATTCCGCCTGACGCTTGGCCACCGAACGCTGGATGCTCGCGGGAGGCTCGATGGCACTGTTCGGAAAATCATCAGCGCTTAGCAGCAACGGATCGAAGCGGGTGCTCAGCAGCAGGGTATCGGGCAGGACTTGAGGCAACAGCCATTGATCGTCCAGGGGCGTGCAGCAGGCGGGCAGGGCGGGGAGAGCGTTCATGCCCGGCATTTTGCCGGGTTGGCTTGAGGCTGGGTAGTGGGGCATAAAGATTGTGAGCGGGTGAAGCTTTGTGGCGAGGGAGCTTGCTCCCTCGCCACAGGGGGGTGTTTCAGCTGAAGGATGGGGTTCAGCCAAAAATCTTCTTGAAGAACTTCTGCATGTCCGCCCAGGACTTTTCATCGGCTTGCTTGTTGTAGCCAATATCCGGCCCGCCATGTTCGCCGTGACCCAGGCGGTCGGCGTCGGGGTTGCTGAAGCCGTGCTTGGCGCCTTCAAGGTTGACGAAGGTGTAGTCGGCACCGGCCTTGTCCATTTCGCTCTTGAACGCGGTGACGTTGTCCGGGGTGACCATGCTGTCCAGCGCGCCATGTTCGACCAGGACCTTGGCCTTGACGCTGCCCGGTGTTGCCGGGGTATTGGTGACCAGCGCGCCGTGGAAACTCACCACGCCGGCCAGTGGAACACCCTGGCGCGCCGCATCCAGCACCACTTTGCCGCCGAAGCAGTAACCGATGGCGGCGATTTTGTCCGGGTCGGTATGGGGTTGTTTCTTCAGCAGGTCGAGGCCGGCCTGGAACCGCGCACTGGCCGCCTTGCCGTCCTTGAGAGCCGCCTGCATGAACGCCATGGCGTCCTTGGGATGCTCGGTGTTCTTGCCGTCTCCGTACATGTCGATGGCCAGCGCGCTGTAGCCCAGGCCCGCGAGGTCACGGGCGCGGCGCTTGGAATAATCGTTCAGCCCCCACCATTCATGTACCACCACCACGCCCGGGCGCGGGCCTTTGACCGCGTCGTCATAAGCGTAGTAACCCATCAGTTTGGTGCCATCGGCACTGGTGTAGGGGATCTCCTGGGTCTGGATGGCGGCGTGGCTCGCAGCGCTAAAGGCCAGAAGTACAACAGCAAGCAACCTGTGCATGACGGATCTCCTTGATAAATGCAGGGGTGAGACAGAACACTCTAACCGATTCATTCAGCGCAGGTTCAGAGAACGTTCAAGGGCCATTCAGGGACGGTTGGTTAACGTGGCTGTGACTTCACAAACCACCCACGTTGCACAGGAGCTTGAACATGACTCACATGAAAACTCTGCTGTTGGCTTTCACGGTGCTGGGCGCCAGCGCCATGGCCCACGCCGATGACAACTTCGCCAGCCTGACCCTCGGCCAGACCAGCGACAAGGTCAAGAAGTCCGACGCGCTGAACGCTAACCTCAATCACCCGAACGCCGACGGTATCATCGGCAAGGACACCACCTATGGCGTCCGACTGGGCCGGCAAAACGACCAGGGTCGCTACTACGCCACGTACGACAACGTTTCGGGCACTCACAATGGCATTAAATTGCGCCAGGAAAACCTGCTGGGCAGTTACGATATGTTCTATCCGGTCACCGGCAGCACCAAGCTGTTCGGCGGCGGTACGGCGGGCCTGACCAAACTGACCCAGGACTCCCCCGGCTATAGCCGTGACAGCGATATCGGCTACGCCGTGGGCTTGCAGGCCGGCATCCTGCAGAAGGTTTCACAAAACACCTCGCTGGAACTGGGTTACCGTTACCTGCGCAGCAACGCCAGCACCGAGATGAGCCCCCACGCAGGTGGCAAGGTTGGATCGCTGGACCTGACCAGCAGTGCCCAGACTTATCTCTCGGCCAACTACACGTTCTAAGGCTGGAAGGTGAGCGTGGTCAGCCGGATCGGCCCAAGACGATCCGGCGCCGCTTCTCGTAAACCGATGTGCATGACTGGACTGTTCGATTTGCCTGGGAGAGCCCCATGAAATTACTGGTCGTCGAAGACGAAGCCTTGCTGCGCCATCACCTGCAGACCCGTCTGACCGACAGCGGCCATGTGGTGCAGGCCGTGGCCAATGCCGAGGAGGCCTTGTATCAGGTCGCGCAATTCAATCACGACCTGGCGGTGATCGACCTGGGCTTGCCGGGCATCAGCGGGCTGGAGCTGATCCGCCGGTTGCGCTCCCAGGACAAGACCTTCCCGATCCTGATCCTTACTGCCCGCGGCAACTGGCAGGACAAGGTCGAAGGTCTGGCCGCCGGTGCCGACGACTACGTGGTCAAGCCGTTTCAGTTCGAAGAGCTGGAGGCCCGCCTGAACGCGTTGTTGCGCCGTTCCAGTGGTTTCACCCAGTCGACCATCGTGGCCGGTCCGTTGCTGTTGGACCTCAATCGCAAGCAAGCGTCCCTGGGTGAGGAAGCGTTGGCGCTGACGGCCTATGAATACCGCATCCTTGAATACCTGATGCGCCATCATCAGCAGGTGGTCGCCAAGGACCGCTTGATGGAGCAGCTTTACCCGGATGACGACGAGCGTGACCCCAATGTCATCGAAGTGCTGGTGGGGCGTCTGCGGCGCAAACTGGAAGCCCCGGCCGGCTTCAAACCGATCGAAACCGTGCGTGGCCTGGGTTACCTGTTCAACGAGCGTTGCCAGTGATTCGTTCGCTACGGCTGCGGTTGATGCTGGCCGCCATGACCCTGGCGGTGTTGTTCATGCTGGCACTGCTGCCGGCCATGCAAGGCGCGTTCAGCCTGGCCCTGCAGGAGTCCATCGAACAACGCCTGGCGTCGGACGTGACCACGCTCATTTCCGCTGCCCGCGTGGAAAACAACCGCTTGAAGATGCCGGCGCAATTGCCCGATGAGCGCTTTAACCTCGCCGACGCCCGTCTGCTGGGCTACATCTATGATCGCGACGGGCGCTTGGTGTGGCGGTCCAAGGCCACTCGGGAAGAGAACATCAATTACACGCCGCGCTACGACGGCCAGGGCAATCAGTTCGCGCGTATCCGCGAAGACAACGGCCAGGAGTTTTTCGTCTACGACGTCGAAGTCAAACTGCTCGGGGGCCAGAGCGCGGCGTTCAGTTTCGTCACCCTGCAACCGGTGCGCGATTACGAAGTGACGCTCGACGGCCTGCGGGAAAATCTCTACCTGGGCTTCGGTGCTGCGCTGGCAGTGTTGTTGGCCCTGTTGTGGATTGGCCTGAGCTGGGGACTTCGCGCGTTGAGGCGCCTGAGCCAGGAACTGGACGAAATCGAAAGCGGCAGCCGGGAAAGTCTCAGCACCGAGCACCCCCGGGAGCTGCTGCGCTTGACCGGTTCCCTCAACCGCCTGTTGCATGGCGAGCGGGAGCAGCGCAGCCGCTATCGTGACTCCCTCGATGACCTGGCCCATAGCCTGAAAACCCCGCTGGCGGTGCTGCAAGGCGTGAGTGAAGACATGGCCCGGCGCACCGAAGATCGTGGACAGGCCTGGGTGCTGCAAAGCCAGATCGAGCGCATGAGCCAGCAGATCGGCTATCAGTTGCAGCGCGCGAGCCTGCGCAAAAGTGGCCTGGTGCGCCATCAGGTGCGCTTGCGCCCGGTGCTGCAAAGCCTGTGCGATACGCTGGACAAGGTCTATCGCGACAAGCGCGTCCACGTCAGCTTCGATCTGCCGGAGCAGTGCCATGTGCCGATCGAGCAGGGCGCCTTGCTGGAAATGCTCGGCAATCTGTTGGAAAACGCCTATCGGCTGTGCCTGGGCGAGGTGCGCATCAGCGTGCATCAGACCCTCGGCGGTATTGAATTGTGTGTCGAGGATGACGGGCCAGGTGTGCCGCCGGATCAACGCGCACGGATTCTGCAGCGTGGCGAGCGGCTGGATCGCCAGCATCCGGGGCAGGGCATTGGGCTGGCGGTGGTCAAAGACATCATCGAAAGCTACGGCGCCCGGTTGACCCTGGGGGATTCAGAGTTGGGCGGGGCGGCATTTCGGATTCATTTTCCGGTGCTTTGACTGCTAACGGATACCTGCTGGAATCAGACCTGTGGGAGCATGGCTTGCCCGCGATGGCAGTCTCAGGGGCGCCATCGCGGGCAAGCCAAGCTCCCACATTTTGATCTGAGGGGCGCGCGGGTTGTGTGTCCACTGAAAATCAGCAAACCCTCCATCAACTCTCCTGCTCCCGATAAGCCCCCGGCGTCACCCCCGTCCATTTCTTGAATGCCCGGTGAAACGCCGACGGTTCAGAGAATCCCAGCTGTTCGGCAATCTGCTGCAACGACAGGTCCGCGCGTCCCAGATGGTAGATGGCGATATCCCGCCGCAGCTGATCCTTGAGTTCCTGGAAGCTGGTGCCTTCCTCCCGCAGATGCCGGCGCAACGTCTGCGGACTGATGTGCAGATGGGCGGCGACGGTGTCCAGATCCGGCCAGCGTGCGGCGTCGCGGCTGAGCAGGCGGCGTAGCTGGCTGCTCAGGCTGTTGCCATCGTCAGGGCGTGACAGCAGGTCGGCGGGGGAATGTTCGAGAAAGTGTTTGAGGGTTCGTTCGTCCTGCAGCAACGGCATATTCAGGTAACGACTGTGGAACAACAGGCTGCAACGTTGCGCCTGGAACACCAGCGGGCAGGGGAACAACAGATCGTACTCGGCCCCATGGGCGGGCTTGGCATAGCTGAATGTCGCCTGTTCCAGACCGATCCGCTGGCCGATCAGCCAACTGCCGAGGCGATGCCAGATCACCAGCAGGCTTTCGGCCAGGAAATGGTCGGGGTCGCGCAGTGTCGTTTCATCCAGGTTCAAACGCACCCGTTCCCCTTCGGCCTCAAGCGTCAGGCTCGGGGCGTCCGGGAAGAGGCTGTAGAACAACAACCCGCGCTGAAGTGCCTTGCCCAGGGTCCGGCAGTGGATCAACGCGTGACACATCATGGCAAACGTCCCGGGTTTACTGGGGGCCAGACCAAATCCCAGATACTCGTCCCCCAGTGCCAGCCGCAGGGCCTGCAACAGGCTGGCGAACTGCACTGGTGCTATGCGTGCTCGCGGCTCGTCCAACAGCTCGGGGCTGATGCCCAGCTGTTGCAACAAGGGAACGTAATCGAAACCTTGCCGGCGCGCACCACCCAGGGCGGCGCGGGCGAAGTGGCTGGCGATGGTGCGTTGGCGCATGGCAGGAATCCGTTTATTGAGCTGCCGATGGTAGCAGGGGCCTTCCGCTCGACAAGGCGGATATCCGCCAAATCCCGGAGCGAGAACGGCCTTGTGGGCGGGAATCCGCCATCTGCGTCTGGCTGTTCAGGTCTGTTTACTCGCGTGTAGCCCTTGTAGCTCAAGGGTTGTAGGCATTTTCCGGAAAATGGCATGGGCCTTGCGATAGGCATCCGCAGGTCTGCCGCCGTGCAGCCGCCAAAACAAATCCCTCCAGTGCAGGAGGGTTCGCAATTGAGGTTTCGTGGACGACAGGTGGATGTTGTCACACGGGACGCTTGAGGAAGGTTTGCCATGACGACTCGTCAGCCACTGTACAAATCCCTGTATTTCCAGGTGATCGTAGCCATTGCCATCGGCATTTTGCTCGGCCACTTCTATCCGCAGACCGGCGTTGCCCTCAAACCGCTGGGTGACGGATTCATCAAACTGATCAAAATGGTCATCGCTCCCATCATCTTCTGTACCGTTGTCAGCGGTATTGCCGGCATGCAGAACATGAAGTCGGTGGGCAAGACCGGTGGCTACGCGCTGCTGTACTTCGAAATCGTCTCCACGATCGCCCTGTTGATCGGTCTGGTCGTGGTCAACGTCGTGCAACCGGGCGCCGGCATGCACATCGATGTGACGACCCTGGACACCAGCAAGATCGCCGGTTACATCTCGGCCGGTAAAGACCAGAGCATCGTGGCCTTCATCCTCAACGTGATCCCGAACACCATCGTCGGCGCGTTCGCCAATGGCGATATCCTGCAAGTGCTGATGTTCTCGGTGATCTTCGGTTTCGCCCTGCATCGCCTGGGTGCCTACGGCAAGCCGGTGCTGGACTTCATCGATCGCTTCGCCCACGTGATGTTCAACATCATCAACATGATCATGAAACTGGCGCCCGTCGGTGCGTTCGGTGCCATGGCGTTCACTATCGGCGCCTACGGTGTCGGTTCGCTGGTGCAATTGGGCCAGTTGATGATCTGCTTCTACATCACCTGTGTGGTGTTCGTCCTGGTGGTGCTGGGCGCCATCTGCCGGGCCCACGGCTTCAGTGTCGTCAAGCTGATCCGTTACATCCGTGAAGAACTGCTGATCGTGCTGGGTACTTCCTCGTCGGAATCGGCCCTGCCACGCATGCTGATCAAGATGGAGCGTCTGGGTGCGCAGAAATCCGTGGTGGGTCTGGTGATCCCGACCGGCTACTCGTTCAACCTCGACGGCACTTCGATCTACCTGACCATGGCTGCGGTGTTCATCGCCCAGGCCACCGACACGCCGATGGACCTGACTCACCAGATCACCCTGTTGCTGGTGCTGCTGCTGTCGTCCAAAGGTGCTGCCGGCGTGACCGGTAGCGGCTTCATCGTGCTGGCGGCCACCCTGTCGGCCGTGGGTCATCTGCCAGTAGCCGGCCTGGCGCTGATCCTGGGTATCGACCGCTTCATGTCCGAAGCCCGCGCCCTGACCAACCTGGTGGGCAATGCTGTGGCCACCATCGTGGTTGCCAAGTGGGTCAAGGAACTGGACGTAGACCAGTTGCAGAGCGAACTGGCTTCCGGCGGTCGCGGCATCTCCGACACCCGTGAAGAAGACGACCTGGGCGTGGCCGAAGGCCCAACCCCTGCTGCTGTGAAGTAACCTTTCGCTGCAATAAAAAACCCGCTTCGGCGGGTTTTTTTATTTGAGGGATTTTTCAGTCGAGGATGCTGTTGCTGAGCGCAATGGTCAGCCAGACTGACACCTGCGGTAATTGCTCCACCGCCAACCCCTGCCTAGTCTTGAGGGCATCACCACGCGGAGATCGCCCATGCACGGCCCACTGGCATCGCTCAAGGTTCTGGACTTCTCGACCCTGCTGCCCGGCCCGTTCGCCTCATTGTTGCTGGCGGACATGGGGGCCGAGGTGTTGCGCATCGAGTCGCCGACCCGCCCGGATCTGTTACGGATACTGCCGCCCCATGATCAGGGCGTCTCGGCCAGCCATGCCTACCTCAACCGCAACAAGCGCAGCCTGGCCCTGGACCTCAAGCAGCCGGCGGCGCTGGAGGTGATCAAGCAGTTGCTGGGCGACCACGACATCCTGCTGGAACAGTTCCGCCCCGGTGTGATGGAGCGGCTGGGCCTGGGGTACGAAGCCTTGAAGGCGATCAATCCCCGATTGATCTACGTGTCCATCACCGGCTACGGCCAGACCGGGCCCTACAAGGACCGCGCCGGCCACGACATCAACTACCTGGCCCTGGCGGGACTGGCCAGCCACACCGGGCGTGCCGACGCTGGGCCATTGCCGCTGGGCATTCAGGCGGCGGACATCGCCGGTGGTTCCCTGCACGGGGTGATCGGGCTGTTGGCGGCGGTGATCGCCCGTCAGCAGACCGGGCAGGGCCAGCATCTGGACGTGAGCATGACCGACTGTGTGTTCAGCCTCAACGCTTTGGCCGGTGCCGGTTATCTGGCCTGCGGCGTGGCACCTGAGTGGGAAAACCAGATGCTCAACGGTGGCAGCTTCTATGACTATTACCGCACCCGGGATGGCCGTTGGATGTCGGTGGGCAGCCTGGAGCCGGTCTTCATGCAGGCGTTGTGCGAGACCCTGGGACGGCCGGAGCTGGCGGCCCAGGGGCTGTCGCCCCATCCAGATCAGCAACGGCAGCTAAAGCAGCAACTGCAGGCTGAATTCCAGAAGCATGATTTCGCTGAGCTGTGCCGGTTGTTTGCGGGGGTTGATGCTTGCGTCGAACCGGTGCTGAGCCTGGAAGAAACACTCAGGCATCCCCAGTTAGCGGCCCGGGACGTCGTGACCCTGGTGCCTCGTGGCGATGGCTCGAGCCAGGCGCAGATGGCCTGTCCGTTGAAGTTCTCGCAGGGCTTGCCCGAGCCTCGGCATATTGGCGCGGGGCTGGGAGCGCACACGGATCAGGTGTTGGGGGAGTTGGGGTTCAGTGTTGAGCGGATTGCGCAACTGCGCGATGCCGGGGTGGTTTTGTAGCGTTCTTTCGGGCCTCATCGCGAGCAAGCTCGCTCCCACACTGGATCTATAGCACTCACAGAATTCCTGTGGGAGCGAGCCTGCTCGCGATGGGGCCAGCCCAGACGCCACAAAAACCTGCTACTCCACCCGCGTCTCCCCACTGAACACCAAGGTATTGCGGCAACTGCGGCACAAATAGCGGCGCCCCTGACGTACCAGGCTGTGACGCTGGGCCGAGAAGGGGAAGTCGCTGCCGTCGCAGGGGCATTTGTAGATGTAACGGGTCACGCTGCGGCGCTTGATCTCGTAGGTATGGCAGCGGTTGGGCGGCAGTTCGTACACGCCGCGCATGATCAGTTGCCACTCTTCACCATGGGGCTGAATGCGTTCGCCGAATAGCTGATGGGCAATCAGGTGCGCAACCTCGTGGGCGACGGTCTGCTTGAGAAAGTCTTCGGCGTTTTCCCGGTACAACTGTGGATTGAAGCGCAGCAGATTCTCATGCAGGTGCGCGACACCGGCCTTCTGGCCACGCAATTTGAAGCTGACCACGGGACGTTTGAAAGGACGTTTGAAAAAGGTTTCGGCTTGTTGGTAACACTCTTCGACGCGGGTATTGAGTTGCTCAAGCATGCTGTACGGGTCTCCAGAGGCTTGAGTATGCCGCAAGCGCCGGCCGTTGCGAATCGCCCAGACGCCCAGTGGTCGTTTCGCCAGCGCCAAACACAGGAAGGCCGCCTTGCGGCGGCCTGTATTGGCAGATATTGCTTTGTTTTCAGAAGGGAACCCTGAGCGGGTTCGAACCCTTCAGTTGGTATACACCGGACCGACGCCCAGCCCCCAGACAATCACCGTAAACGCCATGATAGCCACCAGCACCACCAGGCCCACGGCGAGCACCGAACTGGAAAACAGAAAACCCTCGTCCTGAGGAATATTCATGAAAGTGGGCAGGCCCACATACAGCAGGTAGACGGTGTAGCAGATCGCTGCCGTACCGACGATCATCCCCAGCCACATGTGCGGATAGAGCGCCGCCAGGCCGCCGATGAACAAGGGGGTCGCGGTGTAAGTGGCGAATGCGACGCAGCGCGCCAGGCTCGGGTTGGCGTCATAGGTACGGGCCATCCAGTGCACGAAGGCGCCCATCACCGCCACACCGCCCAACATGGCGAGGTACGACATGATGGTCATCCACAACGCACTTTCCTGGGTCAGCATCACCGGAGGCCGGTTGCCGATGACCCATCCCACCTGCGTGGTGCCGATAAACGCCGATACCGCGGGAATGGCCGCCAGGATCAGCGTGTGGGTGAGGTACATGTGGCTGATGCTTTCCTCCTGATCGCCACGGATTTCTTTCCATTCTTGATCAGGGTGGGTAAAGAGCCCCACGACATGATGGATCATAGTCAGTCACTCCTTTGTTATTGCCATCGCCCCCCAACGGAGCGCCTACGGGCCAAACGGCCGAGTAAGTACAGGTCTGTAAGTGTGTGCGACCTTATGTCGCAGTATAGAAAGGAGTTCTCGCCAGGGGGATGGGGGGCTTAGAGCAAATCGCGCTGTAGGCGACGGTGTTAATCGCCGATGGGTCTGTGTACATCGTCTTTGGCGAACACACTGGCGTTGTGGCGAGGGGATTTATCCCCGCTGGGCTGCGCAGCAGCCCTCTGAGTCGGTCTGATGCCCCGCAGTAGTCTTTGGATAATGGGGCTGCTTCGCAGCCCAGCGGGGATAAATCCCCTCGCCACAAAAGGGCATGTCATCAGCCTTCGCCGACGGCGGATTTTTTGCGTAAAATGCCGGCCTTTCGTCACACCTCACGGATTTCGCGTCATGGGCACTCTTACGGTCAACCAGAACAAACTGCAAAAGCGCCTGCGCCGCCAGGCCGGTGAGGCGGTCGCTGATTTCAATATGATTGAAGACGGCGACAAGGTCATGGTTTGCCTGTCCGGCGGCAAGGACAGCTACACCTTGCTCGATGTGCTGATGCATTTGCAGAAGGTTGCGCCGATCAAGTTCGACATTGTCGCGGTGAACATGGACCAGAAGCAGCCCGGTTTCCCCGAGGATGTGTTGCCGGCCTACCTTCAATCGCTGGGCGTGGAGTATCACATCGTCGAGAAGGACACCTATTCGGTGGTCAAGGAACTGATCCCGGAAGGCAAGACCACCTGCTCGCTGTGCTCACGCCTGCGTCGTGGCACGCTCTACACCTTTGCCGACCAGATCGGCGCGACCAAGATGGCCCTGGGGCACCACCGCGACGACATCGTCGAGACCTTTTTCCTCAACATGTTCTACAACGGCTCGCTCAAAGCCATGCCGCCCAAGCTGCGCGCCGATGACGGGCGCAACGTGGTGATCCGCCCGCTGGCCTACTGCAGCGAGAAAGACATCCAGGCCTATTCGGACTTCAAGCAGTTCCCGATCATCCCTTGCAACCTGTGCGGCTCCCAGGAAAACCTGCAACGCCAGGTGGTCAAGGAGATGCTGCAGGAGTGGGAACGCAAGACCCCGGGCCGTACCGAGAGCATTTTCCGCGGCTTGCAGAACGTCGTTCCGTCGCAACTGGCGGACCGTAACCTGTTCGACTTCACCAACCTGCGCATCGACGAAAGCGCCACGCCGCGATTCGTCAACGTGGTGAACCTCTGACGAACTCAGCGGCTCCTATTCACGGCGCTCGTGGCCAGGTCACTTAGAGCGCCGTTTTCATTTCCGACCCCAGGAGAGGGCATGCGCGATTACAAGTGGCTGCACGAGTATTGTCTGAACCGCTTCGGTTCGGCGGCTAAACTGGAAGCCCACCTGCCTGTTCCCAAGACCCCGGCCCAACTGCGCAAGATCAGCGACGACCGCTACCTCTCGACCATGGCGCTGCGGGTGTTTCGCGCCGGGCTCAAGCACAGCCTGGTGGACGCCAAGTGGCCGGCGTTCGAGGAAGTGTTTTTCAAGTTCGACCCGGAAAAAGTCGTGCTGATGAGCGCCGAGCACCTGGAGCGGCTGATGCAGGACGCGCGGATCATCCGTCACTTGGGCAAGCTCAAGAGCGTGCCGCGCAACGCGCAATTGATACTGGACGTGGCCCATGAAAAAGGCAGCTTTGGCGCGCTGATCGCCGACTGGCCGGTGACCGACATCGTAGGCCTGTGGACCTACCTGAAAAAGCACGGCCATCAACTGGGCGGTCTGTCGGCTCCGCGTTTCCTGCGGATGATGGGCAAGGACACTTTTGTGCCCAGTTATGACGTGGTGGCGGCGCTCAATGCGCAGGACATCATCGACAAAGTTCCCACCAGCCTGCGGGATCTGGCGACGGTGCAGCAGGCCTTCAACCAGTGGCATGAAGAGAGTGGTGGAAGGCCCATGAGCCAGATTTCGATGATGCTGGCGTATACCGTCAATCATTGAGGCCGCATCGCGAGCAGGCTCGCTCCCACAGGGGATCTGTGAACGCCACAAATCTCATGTGGGAGCGAGCCTGCTCGCGATAGCCATCTATCAGGCGACGGAAATCTCGCCTTCTCCAGCCAACCGCCGGTTCAACTGAAACCGCCAGCGCACATACAGCAGCGCCGAGCAGAACACCGCCACGCTCGCCGCCATTTCCAGCAAACCGAACACCTGTCGGTTCGGGTCATAGGCCGCCAGCGCGCCTTTGATGAAGTACAGGTTTACCACAAAGCACATCCACGAATGCCCGCGGGGGCTGCCGCTGATCATGCCTGGCGCCAGTATCAGCAGCGGCACCAGCTCGATCAGCAGAATCACCCAGGGGCGCGCGCCGTGCAGGTCGGCGATCAGCAGGTAATACACACAGAGCAACCCCACCAGCCCGAAAAAGCACAGCAGGCTCAGGACCCGGGCGATGCGTACCCGCGGTTCCAGCCACTGAATGGGCGGCAGGATTTTCGGCTTCTTAGCCACGGCCGTTCTCCAGCAGTAGGGCGGTTTTTGCCAGGCGCAAGCCCAGTGCCCGGCACAGCGCCACTTCATGTTCGTTCAAGCCGCTTTTACCGTCGGCCCCGGCGTGATGGCTCGGGCCGTACGGCGTGCCTCCGCCCTCGGTTTCGATCAAGGCTGACTCGCTGTAGGGCAGGCCGGTGATCAGCATGCCGTGGTGCAACAGCGGCAGCATCATCGACAGCAAAGTGGTTTCCTGGCCGCCATGCAGGCTCGCGGTGGAAGTGAACACACCGGCCGGCTTACCCACGAGGGCGCCGGTCAGCCACAGGTTGCTGGTGCCATCGAGAAAGTATTTTAGCGGCGCGGCCATGTTGCCGAAACGGGTCGGACTGCCCAGGGCCAGGCCGGCGCAGTTTTTCAGGTCATCGAGGCTGGCGTACAGCGGGCCTTGTTCGGGAATGTCCGGCGATACCGCTTCGCACTCGGCGGAAATCGCCGGCACCGTGCGCAACCGCGCTTCCAGCCCGGCCTGCTCGATGCCCCGGGCGATCTGCCGGGCCATTTCGTTGGTCGAGCCACTGCGGCTGTAATACAACACCAGAATGTACGGTGTGCTCACGGCAGGATCTCCAGGATCTTCTCTGGCGGGCGGCCGATCACGGCCTTGTCAGCGGTTTCCAGAATCGGTCGTTCCATGAGTTTGGGGTGAGCGGCGATGGCGGCGATCAGTTGGGACTGGCTCAGGTTTTCATCGGCCAGGTTCAGGGTCTTGTATTCGTCCTCACCGGTGCGCAGCAGTTGCCGGGCAGTGATGCCGAGCTTGGCCAACAGGCGTTCCAACTGCGCTTCGTCGAGCGGGGTTTCCAGGTAGCGGACCACGGTGGGCGTCAGGCCACGGGCCTCCAACAGTTCCAGCGCACCGCGGGATTTGGAGCAGCGCGGGTTGTGATATAGCGTCAGATCGGTCATGAGCGGGTCGCATCTTGCGTAAGGTGGCGGCTATTCTACTGTGTCGCGAGGTACCAGGCACCTGAGACGGGCGCGTTCGAAAACGGTGGGCCGCGCCGACGTTCACATTCAATACAAGGATTGGCACATGGCAAGGCGATTGACGACGGCACTGGCATTCATGGGGATTTTGTTGCTCGCCGGCTGCGGGAATGACTACGGAGTTGACCAGAACGGTCAGGCTATCGCCTCAAAACGGCTGGATAAACAGTGGGTGGTGCTTAACTACTGGGCCGAGTGGTGCGCACCGTGCCGTACCGAAATCCCCGAGTTCAATGTCCTGGCCGAACAGCTCAAGGGCCGTAACGTGGGGGTGTTCGGGGTCAATTTTGATCAGGTGCAAGGTGAGGAGCTCAAGAGCGCCAGCGAGAAAATGGGCATCGGCTTCACCGTGCTGGCCCGTGACCCGGCCGACTTTTTTGATATCCCTCGCAGCGAAGGGTTACCGGTGACTTACATCATCGACAACCAGGGCAAGGTGCGCGAGCAGATGCTGGGGGAACAGACGGCGGCGGGGGTGATGGCCAAGCTTGAGGCGTTGCAGGCGTTCAAATAACCACCTGTGGGGCTAGGGTGGATACCTTGTGGCGAGGGGATTTATCCCCGCTGGCGCGCGCAGCGGCCCATACTTCTGTTTGCCACTGCGGTTTATCAGTCAAGGCGCTCGGGGCTGCTGCGCAGCCCAGCGGGGATAAATCCCCTCGCCACAAGGGATCTCGTCGTAGTTCGGGTCTCAACCTTCCTCCAGCCACCACCGCAGGGGCTTGCCCTGGGCCGGCCAGAAGCGCATTTGCTCAATGGGCGAGATGTCCCAGCGTTCGACCTTTTCCAGGGCCTGCAAAAAGCGCGTCTCCTGCTCCATCAGCGCCGGGGCGCAGAGTTTGCGGGTGCTGCCGATCTTGCCGAAGCTCAATCGGTGGCCTTCCAGGGTGTAGGGCGCGAACCAGTGGTTACAGCCGCCGTTGCCGTAGGCCCGACCGTCGTCCCCGAGGGTGATGGTCAGGTTGCTGTAGTCCATCAAGGGCCGTTCGCCAATCCATTCCAGGATGTAGCTGCGGTTTTGCTGCAATTGCACCGGCTCGGCGGCGCAACCCATCAGGCCGGCGCCGATCAGCGCGGTCAGGGCCAGGCGTTTCATCAGGCGGCTTCCTGGCAGGTCGGGCACAGGTGTTTTTCACCGACGGTGGTCCAGCCCAGCTCGGCAATGCGCGCGGTGGCGGCCGGCTTCTGCGCCTTGACGCCGAGCTTGGCGTCGACGGCAAATTCAAAGCTCAGTTGCTTGGCGCAGCGGTCGCAGTTGACCTGCCAGGTGTGGATCGCCAGCTCCCCGAACACCGGGCCGGTGGTCATGGCGGTCCATTGACCCATGGGCTTGAGCAAGTGCCGAACGGTGTCCACGGTCAGGCGCATGGACAAATCCTTGCTGCCTTTGAGGGTGACGAGCAGCACATCGTTGGCCTGAATCGAACCGCCGTTGCCGGTGACCTGATAACGGCCCGGCGCCAGGGCGCGGACCTCGGTCAGGGTGTGTTGCGGGTTCATCAGGGTGTAGCGGAAATCGTGTTCGGCCATGGGTCCTCCAGATAGGCGCGATATGCTAGCACGGGCCATGGGTTGGGATGATCCAGGCGACGAAATCCCCTGTGGGAGCGAGCCTGCTCGCGATAGCGGGGCGTCAGTCGACGCCATGCTGACAGGCCCATCGTAATCGCGAGCAGGCTCGCTCCCACAAGGGTAATGCTCAGCTGTCCACCAGGTTTTGTGGGGTGCCGGCGGCCCAGGCGCCGATGTTGTCCAGGGTTGTCGCGGCGATGGCGGCCAACGCTTCATGGGTCAGGAAGGCCTGATGCGCGGTGACCACCACGTTGGGGAACGTCAGCAACCGAGCCAGCACATCATCCTGCAAGGGCAGGTCGGAGCGGTCCTCGAAGAACAGTTGCGCTTCTTCCTCATAGACATCCAGCCCCAAATAACCCAACTGACCGCTTTTCAATGCCTCGATCAAGGCGGGTGTGTCCACCAGGCCGCCGCGTCCGGTGTTGATCAGCATCGCGCCACGTTGCATGGCAGCCAATGAATCGGCGTTGATCAAATGTCGGCTCTGCTCGTTGAGCGGGCAATGCAGGCTGATGATCTGTGCTTGCGCCAGCAGATCGGCCAAGGGCAGGTAGCGAGCGCCCAGGGCTTGGACCTGCGGGTTGGGGGACGGATCGTAGGCCAATAACCGGCAGCCGAAGCCGGCCATGATCCGCGCGAACGTCGCGCCGATCTGCCCGGTGCCGATCACGCCGACCGTCTTGCCCACCAGATCGAAACCGGTCAGCCCATGGAGGCTGAAATTGCCGTCCCGGGTGCGGTTGTAAGCGCGATGCAAGCAGCGATTGAGGGCCATGATCAGCGCCACGGCATGCTCGGCCACGGCATGGGGCGAATACGCCGGCACCCGGACGATACTCAACCCCAGCCGTTTGGCAGCGGCCAGGTCGACATGGTTATAGCCGGCAGAGCGCAGGGCGATCAGCCGCGTGCCGCCCTGTGCCAGCCGCTCCAGCACCGGGGCACTCAGGTCGTCGTTGATGAAGGCGCACACCACTTCATGGTGTTCGGCCAGGGCCACGGTGTCGAGGTTCAGGCGTGCCGGCTGAAACTGCAGTTCAAGGCCAGCGGGCGCCGGGGTTTTGCTGAAACTGTCGCGGTCGTAGGTCTGGCTGCTGAAAAGAATCGCGCGCATGGCGGCCTCCTGGCACAAAAGATAAGCCTCTAGGCGTTTAGATTTTCCTTGATCCCGGGTTTTGGGCTATTGCCCTGGATCAGGCGCTGATGCGTGCCTCGTTAGCCAGGCGGTCGATGGCACGTTCCAGTTCCTGCAAAGCGGCCTCGGCCTTGGGGTCCTGTTGCTTGAGCAGGGTCTCGCTGCGCTGGCAGGCGGCGCGCAATTGCGGCACCCCGCAGTAGCGAGTGGCGCCATGCAGGCGGTGGACACGTTCGATCAGGGCGTTGTGATCATTGGCCTCGCTGGCCTGGCGAATCGCTTCGCGGTCGGCTTCCAGGGACGCCAGCAACATCGCCAGCATGTCCGCCGCCAGATCGGCCTTGCCGGCGGCCAGGCGCAGGCCTTCTTCGTGATCGAGCACCAGCAGTTCGCTGCCGCCCTGAGCGTCGGTGCTCCGGTCCGGCGCCTGGTTACGCAGGGCCAGGCCGGTCCATTTAAGCACCACCTGGGCCAGTTGCCGTTCGCTGATGGGCTTGGTCAGGTAGTCATCCATGCCACTTTGCAGCAGGGCGCGTTTTTCGTTGGCCATGGCGTGGGCGGTGAGGGCGACGATTGGCAGCGGCGTGCAATGACGCTCGCTTTCCCATTGGCGGATCGCCTCGGTGCTCTGGCGACCGTCCATGCCGGGCATCTGGACATCCATCAGCACCAGGTCGAAGGTTTCCTTTTGCACGGCCTTGACCGCCGCATAACCGCTTTCCACCGCCAGCACCTTGGCGCCCATGTCTTCGAGCAGCGTTTGCACCAACAGCAGGTTGGCCGGGTTGTCGTCCACGCACAGCACTTTGGGTGCGCGGCTGCCCACCGGTTCGTTGGGTTCGTTGCGGGGCGGGCGCGGGTTGACCAGGTCGGAAAGCGAGCGGCGCAACTTGCGCGTGCAGGCCGGCTTGGCCTGCAATTGGCTGTGGGGGTTGGGCACGGAGAGGTGGTACAGCGTCTGTTCAGTGGTGGGGCACAGCACCAGTACCTTGCAGCCCAGATGCTCAAGATCCCAGATGTGTTGGCTGAGGCGTTCCGGCGGCATGTCGTTGCTGGTGATGCCCAGCACCGCCAGGTCGATCGCCTGATCGGTCTGGTGGGCGACGGTCACACCGTTGGTCAGGTTTTCCAGGGTGTTGAACGGTGTCACCACCAGACCGCAGTCCTCGAGCTGGTGTTGCAGGGCCTGACGGGCCAGTTCATGGTTTTCCAGCACCGCTACGCGCCGACCCAGTAGCGGCGGGCCAGGCAAATCTTCGGCGTCGTCACGGGTCTTGGGCAGGCGCAGGCTGATCCAGAACTCCGAGCCTTCGCCCGGCGTGCTGTCCACGCCGATTTCGCCACCCATCTGCTCCACCAGCCGCTTGGAAATCACCAGGCCCAAGCCGGTGCCACCCGGTTGCCGGGACAAGGAATTGTCGGCCTGGCTGAACGCCTGGAACAGGGCCCGCACGTCCTGGTTCGACAGGCCGATACCGGTGTCCTGAATGCTGATGCGCAGTTGCACGCTGTCTTCGTGTTCGTCTTCCATCATGGCGCGGGCGATGATGGTGCCTTCGCGGGTGAACTTGATGGCATTGCTCACCAGGTTGGTCAGGATCTGCTTGAGGCGCAGCGGATCACCCACCAGCGACAGGGGCGTGTCCCTGTAGACCAGGCTCACCAGCTCCAGTTGTTTGGCGTGGGCGGCGGGGGCGAGGATGGTCAGGGTGTCCTGCAACAAGTCCCGCAGGTTGAACGGAATGTTGTCCAGCACCAGTTTGCCGGCCTCGATCTTCGAGAAGTCGAGGATCTCGTTGATGATGCCCAGCAGGCTGTCGGCGGATTTTTCAATGGTGCCCAGGTAATCGAGCTGACGCGGGGTCAATTCGCTTTTCTGCAGCAGATGGGTGAAGCCGAGGATGCCGTTGAGCGGCGTACGGATTTCATGGCTCATGTTCGCCAGGAATTCGGACTTGATCCGGCTCGCTTCCAGGGCTTCCTTACGGGCCAGGTCCAGCTCGATGTTCTGGATCTCGATGGTTTCCAGATTCTGGCGCACGTCTTCAGTGGCCTGGTCGATGCTGTGCTGCAACTCTTCCTGGGCATTCTGCAAGGTGCTGGCCATGCGATTGATGCCCGACGCCAGCTCATCCAGTTCCTGGCTGCCCAGAGGCGGCAGACGGGTTTCCAGGTGACCGTCCTTGAGTTGCGCCACGGCTTGCTTGATCTGGCTCAGGGGTCGGTTGATCGTGCGACCCATACGCAACGCCAGCAGTGCGGTCAGGCACAGGCCGGCGCTGATCAACAGCAGGCTGGCGAACAGGCTGCGATAGCCGCGCAGCAACATGCCACTGTGGGACAACTCCAGTTCGACCCAACCCAGCAGCCGATCGGCTTCTTCGGGAATCAGCTCGCCGGCCAGGTTGCGGTGCTTGCCGAATACTGGCAGCAGGTAACGCGTGGCATCGTTGCCGGTGCGTTGCAGCAATTGGGCACTGTTGCCCTCCGGGGCTCGGTTGAGCATCGTCGGGCCGGCGTGGGCCAGCGATGTGCGATCGGGAGCCAGGAAGGTCACGGCGCGCACATCCGCTTGCTCGAGAGACTGGGTGGCGATCCGCTCCAGCAGATCGGTGTCCTGGTGGCTCATGGCCGGGGCGACCAGCGGCGCCAGCTGTTCGGCGATCATCTCGCCACGCTGCAGCAACTGGGCATGCAAGTCCGATTGCTGCATCCAGGTGAAGTAGCCGCCCAGGACCAGCGCCATCAGGCTGGTCGGCAACAGGGTCAGCAACAGCACGCGGCCTTTGATTCCCAGTTTCTTGAGCACACTTTTCTCCTGCATCCAGCGGTCTGTTTGAGCTTTGCGCGCATCCGGCACGCAATACCTGCGCAGTGTAGCGACTTGCGGGCAGGCAATCTTCGTAAAATTCATGTCGCCGTGCATCGGTCTCGCCGGTTGCCGTGCCTCGGCGATCCCTTCAATCAGGATTTCTGAGTGGCAGCTTGCAGCCCACTTTCGTTGCTTATTCCCATAAGCCATAACCACCACACTTTGCGTGATATGGCCGGGCAAGGTTTGCCGGTATGATAGGCGCCCCCGCAGTCCGGATTGCGAATACGCCATGACCGTGCAGTACCCCACTATCGCCGATTGCGTCGGCAACACTCCGCTGGTTCGTTTGCAGCGCCTGCCTGGCGTGACCAGCAACACGCTTTTGCTCAAGCTCGAAGGGAATAACCCGGCGGGTTCGGTCAAGGACCGGCCGGCGCTGTCGATGCTCACCCGTGGCGAATTGCGCGGGCAGATCCGCCCCGGCGATACGCTGATCGAGGCGACTTCCGGTAACACCGGCATCGCCCTGGCCATGGCGGCGGCGATCAAGGGCTACAAGATGATCCTGATCATGCCCGACAACTCCAGTGCCGAGCGCAAGGCCGCAATGACCGCCTATGGCGCCGAATTGATCCTGGTGAGCAAAGACGAAGGCATGGAGGGCGCCCGGGACCTGGCCGAGCGGATGCAGGCCGAGGGTCGCGGCAAGGTGCTCGACCAGTTCGCCAATGGTGACAACCCCGAAGCCCACTACACCACCACTGGCCCTGAGATCTGGCGCCAGACCGATGGCACCATCACCCATTTCGTCAGCTCGATGGGCACCACCGGCACCATCATGGGCACCTCGCGCTATTTGAAAGAACAGAACCCGAACGTGCAGATCATCGGCCTGCAACCGATGGAAGGCTCGGCCATCCCCGGCATCCGTCGCTGGCCCGAGGAGTATCTGCCGAAAATCTACCAGGCCGACCGCGTGGACCGCATTATCGACATGGCCCAGAGCGAGGCGGAGGACATCACCCGTCGTCTGGCCCGTGAAGAAGGCATCTTTTGCGGCGTGTCTTCGGGCGGTGCCGTGGCGGGCATGCTGCGCTTGTCCCAGGAAGTCGAAAACGCGGTCATTGTCGCGATCATCTGCGACCGCGGCGACCGCTACTTGTCGACCGGCATTTTCGACGCGCCCAACTGATGGCCAAGCAAGAAAGAGGTCTGCGCTTCCAGCCCAGCGGCGGAAGCCGGGCCCCGCAGGTGCCCACCGGAAAGAAGCAGCGCTTGACCATCGAACGCTTGGCCAACGATGGCCGGGGCATTGCCTTTCTGGACGGGCGCACCTGGTTCGTGATCGGCGCCCTGGCCGGCGAAGAGGTCGAGGCGCGGGTGCTGGGGGCCCATGGCAAAGTGGTCGAGGCCCGCGCTGAGCGAGTGTTCCTGTCCAGTGAACTGCGCCGTGCGGCGCCGTGCGTGCATGCCGGTCGCTGCGGCGGTTGCAGCGTCCAGCATTTGCCCCACAACGAACAGCTCGCCCTGAAACAGCGCATGCTCGCCGAGCAGTTGTCGCGGGTCGCCGGCGTGCAGCCGGATGAATGGGCTGCGCCATTGAGCGGGCCGGAACTGGGTTACCGGCGTCGTGCCCGCGTGGCGGTGCGCTGGGATCAGAAGGCAAAAAAACTCGAAGTGGGTTTTCGTGCCGTCGGCAGCCAGGACATCGTGGCCATCGGCGATTGCCCGGTACTGGTACAACCCTTGCAGCCGATCATGAGTCGCTTGCCGGACATGCTCCGTCGCCTGAGCAAGCCCCAGGCGCTGGGGCATGTGGAATTGTTTGCTGGCTCGTCCCTGGCGGTGTTGCTGCGGCACGTGTCGCCACTGTCGGCGCCTGACCTGACGATTCTCAAGGATTTCTGCGCCGCCCACCAAGCCCAGTTGTGGCTGCAGGGTGAGGGCGAGCCGCAACCGGTCGAACCGGGACAGACGCTGGGTTATCGCCTTGAGACTTGGGACCTGGAGCTGGCTTACCGGCCGGGGGATTTCATCCAGGTCAATGCCGGGGTCAACGAGGCGATGGTGGCCCAAGCCCTGGAGTGGCTCGCGCCCCGAGCCGAGGAGCGGGTGCTGGACTTGTTCTGCGGCCTGGGCAACTTTGCCTTGCCCCTGGCCAAGGCGGTGCGCCAAGTGGTGGCGGTGGAAGGTGTACAGGCCATGGTTGACCGCGCGGCGGCCAATGCCGTCAGCAACAATTTGAATAACACTGCCTTTTTTCAGGCCGATTTATCCCAGCCGTTGTCGGGTGCCGAGTGGGTCGGCGAAGGCTTTTCTGCGGTACTCTTGGACCCACCCCGCGACGGTGCTTTCGAGGTGGTGCGCAAACTGGCATCCCTGGGCGCCAGACGGTTGGTATATGTATCGTGCAACCCGGCAACTTTGGCCCGGGACACGGTCGAATTGATCAAGCAGGGCTACCGGTTAAAACGTGCCGGGATTCTCGATATGTTTCCTCAGACGGCACATGTCGAGGCCATGGCGTTATTTGAAGCGAGCCAGGATGGCTTGTCCGACTGACCCGTTCGTGCCAACCGCCACAGCCCTGGGCGGGGACACGGGCAACGAAGGTCAGCGTTATTGACGCATTGAATCTGCGTCATAGGGAAGGTATGTAAAGATGGTACAGGTGAGAGCACACCAGCCGATCAACACCGACGGCAGTATCAATCTCGAGGCTTGGCTCGATCACGCGGTCAGTATCGACACGGCACTGGATCGCGAAGCCTTGAAAGAAGCCTGCGAGTTCGCGCGTGAAGCGGAACAGCAGCACAACGCGGCGAAGAACCTCTGGTCCGAAGGCACCTCGAGTTTTCAGACGGGCCTTGAGATCGCCGAAATCCTTGCCGACCTCAAGCTCGACCAGGACTCCCTGGTGGCTGCGGTGCTATACCGCGGTGTGCGCGAAGGGCAGATCCAATTGCCGGTGGTCAGCCAGCGTTTTGGCACGGTGGTCGCCAAGCTGATTGACGGCGTGCTGCGCATGGCGGCGATCAGTGCCAGTCTCAGTCCACGCCAGTCCATGGTCCTGGGCACCCAGGGCCAGGTGGAGAACCTGCGCAAGATGCTGGTGGCCATGGTCGACGACGTGCGCGTCGCACTGATCAAACTGGCCGAACGCACCTGCGCGATCCGCGCGGTGAAATCCGCCGACGACGAAAAGCGCAACCGCGTCGCCCGGGAAGTGTTCGACATCTACGCCCCCCTGGCCCATCGCCTTGGCATCGGCCATATCAAGTGGGAGCTGGAGGACCTGTCCTTCCGCTACCTGGAGCCCGACCAGTACAAGCAGATCGCCAAGTTGCTGCATGAGCGGCGCCTGGATCGCGAGCGCTTCATCACGGATGTGATGACCCAGTTGAGGGAAGAATTGCAGGCCACGGGTGTGGAGGCCGACATCAGCGGCCGGGCCAAGCACATCTATTCGATCTGGCGCAAAATGCAGCGCAAAGGCCTGGAGTTCAGCCAGATCTACGACGTTCGTGCCGTTCGCGTACTGGTCCCGGAAATGCGCGACTGCTACACCGCGCTGGGTATCGTGCACACCTTGTGGCGGCACATCCCCAAGGAGTTCGACGACTACATCGCCAACCCGAAGGAAAACGGCTATCGCTCGCTGCACACGGCGGTGATCGGTCCGGAGGGCAAGGTGCTGGAAGTGCAGATTCGCACCCACGCCATGCACGAGGAAGCCGAGCTGGGGGTTTGCGCCCATTGGAAATACAAGGGCACCGACGTCAAGTCGGGCTCCAACCACTACGAAGAGAAAATCTCCTGGCTGCGTCAGGTGCTCGAGTGGCATGAAGAGCTCGGTGATATCGGCGGTCTGGCCGAACAATTGCGGGTCGATATCGAGCCGGATCGGGTCTACATCTTCACCCCCGACGGCCACGCCATCGACTTGCCCAAGGGCGCCACGCCGCTGGACTTTGCCTATCGCGTCCACACCGAGATCGGCCACAACTGCCGTGGCGCCAAGATCAACGGGCGGATCGTGCCGCTCAACTACAGCCTGCAAACCGGTGAGCAGGTCGAGATCATCACCAGTAAACACGGCACGCCGAGCCGCGACTGGCTGAACCCGAACCTGGGCTACATCACCACATCGCGAGCGCGGGCGAAAATCGTTCACTGGTTCAAATTGCAGGCCCGCGACCAGAACGTCGCCGCCGGCAAGACTTTGCTCGAGCGCGAACTCAGTCGCCTGGGCCTGCCGCAGGTGGATTTCGACAAGCTGGCCGAAAAGGCCAACATGAAGACCGCCGAAGACATGTTCGCCGCTCTCGGTGCCGGCGACTTGCGCCTGGCGCAACTGGTCAACCTGGCCCAGCAACTGGTGGAGCCGGAACGCGGCAACGAGCAGTTGGAACTGATCCCGCGCAAAGCCACCGGCTACAAACCGGGCAAGCGCGGCGACATCCAGATCCAGGGCGTGGGCAACCTGATGACCCAGATGGCCGGCTGCTGCCAGCCGTTGCCTGGGGATGCGATCGTCGGCTACATCACCCAGGGCCGTGGGGTGAGCATCCACCGCCAGGACTGTGCTTCGGTGCTGCAACTGGCCGGCCGTGAGCCGGAGCGGATCATCCAGGTCAGTTGGGGCCCGGTGCCGGTGCTCACCTACCCGGTGGACATCATCATCCGTGCCTACGACCGTTCCGGCCTGCTGCGTGACGTTTCCCAGGTGTTGCTGAACGAGCGGATCAACGTGTTGGCAGTCAACACCCGTTCGAACAAGGAAGACAACACGGCGCTGATGTCCCTGACCATCGAGATTCCGGGGTTGGATGCGCTGGGGCGGTTGCTGGGGCGGATTTCCCAACTGCCGAACATCATCGAGACCCGGCGTAATCGCACGCCGGGTTAAGCGCGGTCCAAATGTGGGAGCGAGCCTGTGGGAGCAAAGCTTGCTCGCGATAGCGGTGGATCAGTTCCGACATACGTTGGGGCCACCACCTCAATCGCGAGCAAGCTTTGCTCTCACAGGCATACTCCCAGTGGATTATTTCCCACAGGGTGATTTGTGATGAGTTGGATTGATGTACAGCCTTGAAGACCTGCTCCATCTGATGAACCGTCTGCGCGACCCGCAGTACGGGTGCCCGTGGGACATCAAGCAGACCTACGCGACCATCGTCCCCCATACCCTGGAAGAAGCCTACGAAGTGGCCGATGCCATTGAGCGTGGTGACTTCGATCACTTGCAGGGTGAGCTGGGCGACCTGTTGTTTCAGGTGGTGTATTACAGCCAGTTAGCGCGGGAGGAAAACCGCTTCGAATTCGCCGGCGTGGTCGATAGCATCACCCGCAAGCTGATCCGCCGCCATCCCCATGTATTTCCTACCGGTGACCTCTACGCGCCCGTGGACATCCCGCGCCTGAGCGAAGAACAGGTCAAGCAGCGCTGGGAAGAAATCAAGGCCGAGGAGCGGGCCGAGAAGGCCTCGGCACCGGAGCAGCTGTCGTTGCTTGACGATGTACCCGTTGCCTTGCCGGCGTTGTCCCGCTCGGCGAAGTTGCAAAAACGTGCGGCTCAGGTCGGTTTCGACTGGCCAGGCCCGTTGCCGGTGCTCGACAAGGTCCGGGAGGAGCTGGACGAAGTCCTCGAAGCGATGGCTGACAACGATTCGGTGGCCATCAGCGATGAGATCGGCGACCTGCTGTTCAGCGTAGTGAACCTGGCCCGGCACCTGAAAATCGACCCGGAAACGGCCCTGCGTGACGCCAATGGGAAATTCGAGCGACGTTTCCGATTTATCGAACAGGCATTGCGCGACACCCACCGTCCCATGGAAGATTGCACCCTCGAAGAGTTGGACGCCTTATGGGGCGAAGCCAAACGTCAGGAAAAGAATTTGCCCAGCTGTGGCTGAGGCTGTTGCCTAAGTGAGTAAGCACCATGAGCCTTTCCCTTCGCGACCAGTTGCTCAAAGCAGGGCTGGTCAACCAAAAGCAGGCCAAGCAGGTCGGCAAAGAGAAACAGAAACAGCAGCGCCTGGCCCATAAGGGCCAGATCGAACTGGATGACTCCCAGCAGCGCGCCGCCCAAGAGGCCATGGCCGAGAAGGTCAAGCGCGATCAGGAACTCAACCGTCAGCAGCAGGAAAAAGCCGAGCAGAAAGCCCGGGCCGCGCAGATCAAGCAATTGATCGAAGTCTCGCGTTTGCCGAAGCTGACCACTGAGGATTATTACAACTTTGTCGACGACAAGAAGGTCAAGCGCATCTCGGTCAACACGCTGATGCGCAACAAGTTGAGCAGCGGCTCGCTGGCGATCGTCCATCATGCCGGCGGCTACGAAGTGATCCCGCGCGAAGCGGCCCTGAAGATCCAAGAGCGCGATCCCAAGCGCATCGTGCAGCTCAATACCCAGACCGAAGAAGTGGATGCTGATGATCCGTATGCGGCGTATCAGATCCCTGATGATTTGATGTGGTAAGGATGAACTGAACACTAAACTGTGGGAGCGAGCCTGCTCGCGATGGCGGTCTGTCAGCCAACATTGATGTCGCTGATCCACCGCTATCGCGAGCAGGCTCGCTCCCACAGAGATTCTTATCGTTCAGGATTCTGTCATTTCAGCCGAGCGCTGCCTTTCCTGGCATTCCAGCTCGGCTTTGTAGTTATGGGCATCCGTCTCGGAGTGGAACATCCCCACCAGCAGGTCCTGTTGGTGTACATCCCAGATGCGGATACCGGCGGCAATACCTTCGTGGGACATGTGAGCGTCATCGCGTTCAGTTACTTTCACAGTCATCTTGCAAGCTCCAATCTCTGTTATCTGCAGCAAGGCGTGTGCAGGACTTTGTTATAGATTTGGGTAGCCGGCTAAGTAAATGCCTGGGCCTGTTAAGAAAATTTCATGAAAAACTCAGCGATCCCGCAGGTCAGGCAATGCGCGGCATTCGGTCGCAGGGTGTTTTTCATGAAGAAGTTTTCATGTTTCGGGGGGGTGAAATGTCGGGCAGTCACCTTGTGGGAGCGAGCCTGCTCGCGATAACGGTGTATCAGTCAATACCGATGCCGGCTGACCTAGCGCTATCGCGAGCAGGCTCGCTCCCACCGATTCATCTTCCACAGGCTGACTTTGCGCGGGTGCAGTTTTAGTGTTCAGGAAATCCGCGCATAAAAAGCCCCGCACTGGGCGGGGCTTCTCTTGATATCGGTGTGGATCAGCTGCCTTTGACAGCCTTGCCGTTGACCGTACCGTCCTGGAGCATGATGTTGTACTCCTTGCCGTCGGTCTCGACCTGTTGCAGGCGTACCAGCAGGTAATCCCAATCCTTGGCGAACCAGAGCACCGTGATGCGTTTGCTTTTTGTCGGGTCGCGCACGCGCTCGACCTTGATCGCGTCGATCTGGCCGGCTTTGGTATCGACCTTCTCCGGGCCCAGTACGCGGAAGTCGTAGGTGTCGATCTCGCCATCATCGACAACCTGATAACTCATGCTTTTCTTGCCGGCCGCCACGTCGTGCTGCAGGGCCAACTGATAAGTGGATTTATCGACCATGCCACGGTTGAGTGGCAGTTTGACCGGATCGCCGCGATCGGTGCCGGTGACCATCTTCGTGTTCCAGTCGAAATCCAGGTCGGCTTTCTTGGCCTTGCCCAAGCCGCCACGTTCAAAGTGGTAGGACTGTGGCAGCAGTGTGTCCTTGTCCAGGGTCAGGGTGCTTTCTTCCGTCAGGCTGGCGATCATCATCGAAGCCTTGAAGCTCAGCTTCCAGGTGCCGTTGGCCTCTTTGGTCAGGCTGCGCTCGGCGGTGCCGCTCATGGGCAGCTGTTTCCAGTCGGCGGTGTAGCTGGCGGAGAACGGTTGAAGGTCTGCGGCCTGTGCCAGGGGCAGGGCAAGCAGAGCGCAAGCGAAGAGCAGGGCGCGACGCATAAAATCTCCTAGTATCGAATCAAATGGCCGCTGGCGGCGAGCAACTGGCCGTCCAGTGAGGCACCGCGATCGTCGAGGGTCAGCCGGCCTTCGGCAAACCAACGCACGGCCATCGGGTAGATCTGGTGTTCCCGGGCGTGAACCCGTTGGGCCAGGCTTTGCGGCGTGTCGTGCAACTCTACCGGTATTACTGCCTGTACGACCAGTGGTCCGCCATCGAGTTCCTCGGTGACGAAGTGCACCGAGCAGCCATGCTCCGTGTCTCCGGCCTCCAGCGCGCGCTGGTGAGTGTGTAACCCTTTGTATTTGGGCAGCAGCGATGGATGGATATTGAACAGGCGGCCCTGGTAGTGACGCACGAAGCCGGCGCTGAGGATGCGCATGAAGCCGGCCAGGACCACCAGTTGCGGATTGAACGTGTCGATCTGTTCGATCAGCGCGGCATCGAAGGCTTCGCGGCCATCGAACGCTTTGTGATCCAGGACGCGGGTGTCGATACCCGCATCCCTGGCGCGTTGCAGGCCGTAGGCATCGGCGCGGTTGGAAATCACCGCGCGGATGCGGACCGGGCTATCGCCGGTCCGCGTGCTGTCGATCAGGGCCTGCAAGTTGCTGCCGGTGCCGGACAACAGCACCACGACATCACAGGTTGCAGACTTCTGTTCTTGCATCAGTGAGCCTTAAGGTTTTTCAGCTCGACCTGGGCAGCGCCTTCGGCGGCGGTACTGATCTGGCCGATGACCCAAGGTTGCTCGCCGGCTTCACGCAGTACATTCAAGGCCGTTTCAACGTGCTCCTGGGCCACGCAGATCACCATGCCTACGCCGCAGTTCAGCACGCGGTGCATTTCGGTTTCATCGACGTTGCCTTTCTCTTGCAGCCAGTCGAACACGGCCGGACGGGTCCAGCTCGCCACGTCAACCACCGCCTGGGCGCCTTTTGGCAGTACGCGCGGGATGTTGTCCAGCAGGCCGCCGCCGGTGATGTGGGCCATGGCCTTGACGGCGCCGGTGTCCTTGATCAGCTTGAGCAGCGGCTTGACGTAGATGCGGGTCGGGGCCATCAGCAGGTCGGCCAGTGGCTTGCCGTCGAGCTGGGTGTTTTCGATGTCGGCACCCGAGACTTCGATGATCTTGCGGATCAGCGAATAACCGTTGGAGTGCGGGCCGGACGATGGCAGGGCGAGCAGGGCATCGCCAGTGGCGACTTTCGAACCGTCGATGATTTCGGATTTTTCCACGACACCGACGCAGAAGCCGGCCAGGTCGTAGTCTTCGCCTTCGTACATGCCTGGCATTTCAGCGGTTTCGCCGCCGACCAGGGAGCAGCCGGACAGCTCGCAGCCGGCGCCAATGCCGGTTACCACCTGGGCGGCGGTGTCGACGTTCAGTTTGCCGGTGGCGTAGTAGTCGAGGAAGAACAGCGGCTCGGCGCCGCACACCACCAGGTCGTTCACGCACATGGCCACCAGGTCGATGCCGATGCTGTCATGCTTGTTCAGGTTCAGGGCCAGACGCAGCTTGGTGCCGACGCCGTCAGTGCCCGAAACCAGCACCGGTTGCTTGTAGCCGGCCGGGATCTCGCAGAGGGCGCCGAAACCGCCCAGGCCGCCCATGACTTCCGGGCGCGCAGTGCGCTTGGCGACGCTCTTGATGCGTTCGACCAATGCTTCACCGGCGTCGATGTCTACACCGGCGTCCTTGTAGCTCAGGGAGGGTTGCTTGCTCATGATCCAGGCCTTTAGGGGGGATTTCTGGGTAACGACCGACCGCCGGGGCCATTGAATAACCGTTGTACGAATTATTCCGGGTGCCCAGCCATTGCCGGTCTGCGAAGGCGCGCGATTTTATCAGGCTTGAGGGGCAGCGGCCATCCTCGCGCCGACGGGCAGGGACATATCCTTGGAAAAAAACCGATATTTCTCCTATTGGTGCTGCGCGATGCGTCTGTATAAGGTGTAGCGGTAACCGGCTATGGTTATGACAGTGCGAAACTTCCAGCGGGTGTGTGAATGTTTTGCCAGGTGCTGTGGTCACAGCCATGCTCAATTTTCTTCACACGGCCTGTTCCAGCCGTTATGTCCGGGAATCTTCCATGCGTTTTTTCAAACTCTTGTCTGTGGGCTGCCTGTCGTTGATCAGCGTGGCGAGCCATGCCGAAAACCTCAATAGCCTCTATCAGGTGCTCGAGCCGGTCAGCAGCCAGGCCCCGCAAGAACGTGACCAGGCGACTTTGCGCGCCCTCGACACGCTGGTGCTGCGCCTGACCGGCGATGCCAAGGCCGCGCAGAATCCCGGTCTGGCGGCGATCCGCAAGGATCCCCAGCAGATCATTCTTCAATATGGTTACGACGCCGGGCCGCCGGAAAGCCTCAAGGTGGATTTCGATCCAGCGAGCACTGACCGGGCCTTGCGCTCGGCGGGCTTGTCGCTGTGGGGCGCGAATCGGCCTGCGATCCTGGGCTGGTGGCTGAACGACTCGGCTGAAGGTTCCAACCTGGTAGGCGATGGCCAGGGCAGTGCCGAGCCACTGCGCCGCGCCGCCCAGCACCGCGGCCTGCCGCTGCACCTGCCCCTGGCGGATTTGAGCGAGCAGATCGTTGCTACCGCACCAAACCTGGAAGGCAGTGATCCGGCCCCGCTGCGCGAGGCATCGCAGCGTTATGGTGCAGACGCCTTGCTGGCGGTCCATGCCAAGGAAGAGGGCGGCCAATGGCAGGCGACCTGGCGCTTGTGGCAGGGTGACCAGCGCGAGCAGGGCAATGCCCAGGGCGCCGACCCTGCCGCCCTGGCTGATGCGGTGATGCTGGCGGTGAGTCAACGCCTGGCGCCGCGTTTCGTTACCAAGCCGGGCGTGGCCACCGAGCAGCTGCTGGAAGTGCAGGGCATGAACCTGGAGCGTTATGCGGCGCTTGGGCGTTTGCTCGAGCCGTTCGGTGGGCAGTTGCAGCGGGTTGAAGGGGACCGGATCATTTATCGAGTCAACGGCAGCGCCGAACAGTTGAAAGCGCAATTGGCCCTGGCGAAACTGCAGGAAATTCCTGCCGGCGAAGCCGTCGCGCCAGTGCCAGTACCCCAGCCAGCCGCTGATGGCTCCATTCCGGCCGCCGCGCCAGCGCCAGCGCCGACCGCCAACCTGCGGTTTCGCTGGTAGTTTTTCTTTCTTATATAGCTAGGAGTGGTTCATGGGCGATACGCGGCGTTGGTTCTGGTTGGGTGGGGTCGCCCTGCTGTTTGTGTTCATCTATTTGCTGCATCCGATCCTCACGCCGTTCCTGGTTGCGTTGCTCCTGGCCTATCTGTTCGACCCACTGGTAGATCGCCTGGAAAAACTCGGCCTGTCCAGGACCTGGGGCGTGGTGTCGGTGTTTGGGCTGATCATCTTGATTGTCATTGCTCTGATGCTGGTGCTGATACCGATGCTGGCCAAGCAACTGATGCGCCTGTACGAGCTGGCGCCGCAGATGCTCGACTGGTTACAGCACACTGCCGTGCCGTGGGTGCAGTCGAGGCTGGGGTTGGCTGAAGGCTTCTGGAAGTTCGACAAGGTCAAGGCGGCCATCAGCGAGCATATGGGCCAGACCTCTGACATCGTCGGTGTGGTGTTGAGCCAGGCCACAGCCTCGGGGCTGGCGTTGATCGGTTGGCTGGCGAACCTGGTGTTGATTCCGGTGGTGGCTTTTTATCTGCTGCGCGACTGGGACTTGATGATGGCCAAGATTCGCAGCCTGCTGCCACGCCATCGTGAAGAACGCATCATGACCCTGGCCGGCGAATGCCATGAAGTGTTGGGGGCGTTTGTGCGAGGGCAATTGTTGGTGATGGTGGCGCTTGGCTTCATCTATGCGGCGGGATTGATGCTGGTGGGCCTGGAGCTGGGGCTATTGATCGGCTTGATCGCCGGGCTTGCGGCCATCGTGCCCTACATGGGCTTCGTCATCGGTATCGGCGCGGCGTTGATTGCCGGCTTGTTCCAGTTTGGCGGTGATCTGTACCCGATGGTCGGCATCGTGGCGGTGTTCATGGTCGGGCAAGCGCTGGAAGGCATGGTGCTGACACCGTTGCTGGTGGGTGATCGCATCGGCCTGCATCCAGTGGCGGTGATCTTTGCGATCCTGGCAGGGGGTGAGTTGTTCGGTTTTACCGGGGTCCTGCTGGCGCTGCCGGTGGCGGCGGTGATCATGGTGCTGGTGCGTCATATGCACGATCTGTACAAGGATTCAGACATCTACAGTGGCGTCGAAGACCCCGAGCTATAGCGCCAATGGCGGGCGCGGCGGTTGTCCCAGCGTCAGGGAAACCGTCGCTCCATCGTTCTGTCGCTGCAAACCTTTGATTTTGCTCGTGGTCCGGCGCATTGTGCGGTCCGCGTCACGGGTATAAACTTTGCGCACTTTACACAGAGGCCACTAACGGTTCTTTTGGAACTGTTCAGTCAGCATGAAACCGATTCAGCTGCCCCTAGGTGTGCGTCTGCGTGATGACGCCACCTTTATCAACTACTACCCAGGCGCCAATGCCGCTGCACTCGGCTATGTCGAGCGGCTTTGCGAAGCCGACGCCGGCTGGACCGAGAGCCTGATTTATCTGTGGGGCAAGGACGGGGTGGGGCGCACGCATCTGTTGCAGGCCGCTTGCCTGCGGTTCGAGCAATTGGGTGAGCCGGCGGTGTATCTGCCATTGGCCGAGTTGCTGGATCGCGGCGTAGAGATCCTCGACAATCTTGAACAGTACGAACTGGTCTGCCTGGATGATCTTCAGGCGGTGGCCGGCAAGGCTGATTGGGAAGAAGCGCTGTTTCACCTGTTCAACCGGTTACGCGACAGCGGCCGGCGTTTGCTGATTGCTGCATCGACGTCGCCGCGGGAGCTGCCGGTGAAGCTGGCCGATCTCAAGTCCCGTCTCACCCTGGCGCTGATTTTCCAGATGCGCCCGCTCTCCGATGAAGACAAGCTCCGTGCATTGCAGTTGCGCGCTTCCCGGCGTGGCCTGCACCTGACCGATGAGGTCGGGCACTTCATCCTTACCCGCGGCACCCGCAGCATGAGCGCGTTGTTCGAACTGCTCGAACGTCTCGACCAGGCGTCGCTTCAGGCCCAGCGCAAGCTGACCATCCCTTTTTTGAAAGAAACCCTTGGCTGGTAGAAGTCGCAGCAATAGTGGCTTATAGCCTGTTTCTACCACGGCACAGCCCGCGTCCCTTCTGGGCTGCAGGCTGCAGAGGGTTGAAAACGGTTGGGGCGCTTAGATGTAAACCTAAAACCGAGAAGTCACATTTGCATCGATTGAATTTGCAAATGAGCTTGATAGTGGGCATAGTCTCGCCATCTTTACAACTTCAGCCACGGTCGTGCCCATGCTAAGTCGCTTCGCACCCCTGGTGCCTCTCGCACTCGTTACCCTGTTGTTCGGTTGTGCTGCCCACTCTCCAGTGTCCCAGCAAGCGCAACAACCACAGGTTCAAAATTCCGTTACTGCCCAGTCTTCCTCTGTTGCACTTGAGGAAGAAATGGCCACCGACAAAGAGCTGGCAGACTTCGCCGGCAGCAAGCCTTATCAGCTTCCGGTGCTGGCTGACAGCATCCTGGAGCGGGGCATGTCCTTGATCGGTACCCGCTATCGTTTTGGCGGTTCCTCCGAGGCCGGCTTCGATTGCAGCGGTTTCATCGGGTATCTGTTTCGCGAAGAGGCTGGCATGAGCCTGCCGCGCTCCACTCGCGAAATGATCAACGTGAAGGCCCCGCTGGTTGCTCGTAACGAGCTTGAGCCGGGCGACCTGCTGTTCTTCGCTACCAACGGTCGTCGTGGTCGCGTCAGTCACGCCGGTATCTACCTGGGTGACAACCAGTTCATCCATTCCAGCAGCCGTCGCAGCGGTGGCGTGCGAATCGACAGCCTGGGCGACAGCTACTGGAGCAAGACCTTCATCGAAGCCAAGCGCGCACTCGCGATGGCACCGACCGTGGTCACTGCTCGCAAGTAAGCTCACAGTTTGTAAGGCAAACTTAAAGTCTTACTTGAAGTTTGCCTCATAGCCGCTAGAATCCATGATCATTGATTGATGGCAATCCGCCTGCGTACTCCGCAGGCGGCTTTGTTTTCATGCCCACGGCAGAAAAGCCGCATCCAGATCAGGATTGTTCTGCATATGTCGACGTCGGCCCGCCTCGCTCTCATGCTCCTTGCCGCGCTGCTCAGCGCTTGCGCCAGCCGTACTCCGCCACCTGCGCCCGTGCGGGCTCCGGTGGTATTCGCACCCGCGCAAAGCTTTTCCCCGGTTGCCGAAGACGTGCTGTTCCGGGCGCTGGGGTTGGTGGGGACACCCTATCGTTGGGGCGGTAATACGCCGGATTCAGGCTTTGATTGCAGTGGCCTGATCGGCTATGTGTATCGCGATGCGGCCGGTATCTCCCTGCCGCGTTCCACCCGCGAGATGATTGGTATGCGCGCCCCGAGTGTCGGTAAGGAGGCGTTGCAGACCGGTGATTTGATTTTCTTCGCCACCAACGGTGGCTCTCAGGTCAGCCATGCCGGGATCTATGTCGGGGAGGGGCGTTTCGTCCACGCGCCAGCGACCGGGGGTACGGTCAAGCTCGATAGCCTGTCCAAGGCTTATTGGCAGAAAGCCTATCTGAGTGCCAAGCGTGTGCTGCAACCGGCGCATCTGGCGCGTAATCCCTGACGATTCAAGTTCGCTTTTTGCGCCGGCTCAGCAGAGCTCTTGTGGCGAGAGAACAATCCCTCGCCACAGGTTCCAGTGTTCAGGTCAGCTTCTTCAGCGGTTATTTAGCCCAAACCCGCCAAATCTTGTTCCCCACATCATCTGCCACCAACAGCCCGCCCTGTTTGTCGATCACCACACCCACTGGTCGGCCTTGGGCTTTTTCATCTGCATTCAGGAAACCGGTCAGCACATCCACCGGTTGCCCCACCGGCTTGCCGGCGTTGAAGGGTACGAAAATCACTTTATAGCCGCTGTGGGGTTTACGGTTCCATGAGCCGTGCTGCCCGATGAAAGCCCCTTCGGTAAACGGCGCTGGCAAGGTGCTGCCTTCGGCGAACGTCAGCCCCAGTGACGCGGTGTGTGGGCCGACGGCGTAATCCGGGGCGATGGCCTTGGCCACCAGTTCCGGTTTTTGTGGCTCGACCCGCTTATCGACGTGCTGCCCGTAATAGCTATAGGGCCAACCATAGAAGGCGCCGTCCTTGACTGAGGTGATGTAGTCCGGGACCAGGTCGCTGCCGATCTCATCGCGCTCATTCACCGCGGTCCATAGCGCGCCACTGCGCGGCTCCCAGGCCAGGCCGTTGGGGTTGCGCAGGCCCGAGGCGAAGATGCGGTGATTGCCGCTGGCACGGTCCACTTCCCAGATGGCCGCGCGGCCTTCCTCGGCCTCCATGCCGTTTTCCCCGACATTGCTGTTCGAACCGGTAGTGACGTACAGCTTGCTGCCGTCCTGGCTGGCGATCACGTTTTTGGTCCAGTGGTGATTGAGCGTGCCACCCGGCAGGTCGACGACCTTGGTCGGCTGCGCCTTGATTTGCGTATCGCCCTCTTTATAAGGGAAGCGAATCAGTCGGTCGGTGTCGGCCACGTACAGATCATTGCCCACCAGTGTCATGCCGAACGGTGAATTGAGGTTTTCCAGAAAGACCGTACGGGTTTCGGCGATGCCGTCATGATTGGCATCACGCAACAGGGTAATGCGATTGGGGCTGGGCACCCCCGCGCCGGCGCGGCCCATGACTTTCTCCATGACCCAGCCACGAATGCCTTTGGAGTCGTCCGGTTTGGGCGGCGCGTTGGTTTCTGCCACCAGCACGTCACCGTTGGGTAGCACGTAGAGCCAGCGTGGATGATCCAGCCCTTCGGCGAATGCGCCCACTTGCAGGCCCTGGGCCGGGGTAGGTTTGGCGCCATCCGGCCAGCCGATAGCCTCGGCAATGTTGACGGTGGGGATCAGGGTCTTGTTCGGTTCCGGCAGTTTTGGCGAGGGGCCAGTGCCGTCGGAAACCTGCAGTGTGGAGGACTCGCCGCAAGCAACAAGCCCTGCGGCCAATGCGACGATCAGAAGGTGTGGTGGCTTGAGCATGCGGGCTTCCCTATGAGTGCATGGTGGTTATTCATAGAGAAGCTTAGACCCGCGATGGTTCAACCGGTCAGCCGTGGGCCTGCTTGAACAGCACGGCGATGCCCGGATGATACTGCCCGGCCTCATTGCGCAACTTGCGATAGGCATAAGGGAAGTACCAGGCCACGGCGCAGGTATTTTCCTTCTGCAGTTCATCGATCATGTCCTGCAGTTCTTCCGGCGTGGCGCTCTGCTGGGCCTTTTGCGGTGCGACGAACAGGCAGCCCAATCGCAGGTCACTGGAATAGCTGATACGTTTGGCATCGCTGGTGATGTCGAGCAGCGGCTGGGTGAGATTGAGGTTCTTGACCTTCGGCCAGCGTTGAGTGGCCTGGATGAACGCGCGCTCCTCGGTGCCGGCGATGAACAGATCGGCGCTGACGTTGCGTTCGCCTTCTTCATTCTGTTTGCGAGTGGGGGTGTTCTGCAGCGTGACCATCTCGGCCATCCAGGCTGCGGCCGAGAGCAAGCCAAGATTGGCTTTTTCATCGAACCAGTAAGGTGTGTCGTTATCGCCGCGCACGGCGTTGTAACGGTCGATACAGTCAAACCAGCGTTCCAGCACCGGGCGCAGGAATTCCAGTTTTGGATTGCTGATGATCATGCCTTGCATGCTTTTGCCCTCTTGTTATTGTGATATCGGGTCGTGATGCCTATTTGATATCACTTGCCGCAGCATGGCACAAGATTGGCGTCATTTTATTGATCAGGGCCAATGTCCGCTGTTGAACCTGTGCCGGCTTTAATTGACGCTCCACCCCCAACCCTCTAACCTTCGCGGCTTGTTTCAGGTGCTCTGTGACCGGGCGATCGTTGGGTCGACAGAGTGAAACAGGGAAGCCGGTGAGTGCATACGAACCCGGCGCTGCCCCCGCAACGGTAAATGAGTCAACGCTGCGCCTGGCACTACACAGGCCACCAGCCACTGTGTCCGTAGACATGGGAAGGCGCGCAGCCCGGCATCACGCCGCTCATGAGCCCGGAGACCGGCCTGATTCATCCAACGGCATCACGGTGGGCGATGCCAGGCTTGTTGCCGTCTTTTTTGTGCCCGCCCGCCGTTATCCAATCCCAACGGAGAGCTCCCATGACCCACACCCCCGATCGCGACGAACGCCACCTGGCGCGCATGCTGCGCAAGAAAGCCGTGATCGACGAGCGCATCGCCAACTCGCCCAACGAATGTGGCCTGCTGCTGGTGCTGACCGGCAACGGCAAGGGTAAGAGCAGTTCTGCGTTCGGCATGCTGGCCCGGTCCATGGGCCATGGCATGCAATGCGGCGTGGTGCAATTCATCAAGGGGCGTAACAGCACCGGTGAAGAGCTGTTTTTCCGTCGCTTCCCGGAGCAGGTGCGCTTTCATGTCATGGGCGAAGGCTTCACTTGGGAAACCCAGGATCGCCAGCGCGACATCGCCGCGGCTGAAGCGGCCTGGGCAGTTTCGCGTCAATTGCTGAGCGACCCGTCCATAGGCCTGGTGGTGCTCGATGAACTCAACATTGCCCTCAAGCACGGTTACCTTGACCTGGACCAGGTGCTGAGCGACTTGCAGGCCCGTCCGCCGATGCAGCATGTGGTGGTGACCGGTCGCGGCGCCAAGCCGGAATTGATTGAACTGGCCGACACCGTCACCGAAATGGGCATGATCAAGCACGCGTTCCAGGCGGGTATCAAGGCGCAGAAGGGCGTCGAACTGTGAGCGATGTTCCCTTGGCGAGTCGTCACTGCCCGGCGGTGCTGATCGCCGCTCCTGCTTCCGGGCAGGGCAAAACCACGGTCACCGCCGCCCTGGCCCGCTTGCACCGCAAGCAGGGCCGTAGGGTGCGGGTCTTCAAGTGCGGACCTGATTTCCTCGACCCGATGATCCTGGAGCGGGCCAGCGGCGCGCCGGTCTACCAACTGGACATGTGGATGGTCGGCGAGCAGGAGAGTCGTCGATTGTTGTGGGAAGCTGCTGCCGAAGCCGACTTGATTCTGATCGAAGGGGTGATGGGGCTGTTCGATGGCACGCCATCGAGTGCCGATCTGGCCCGGCACTTCGGCGTGCCGGTGCTGGCGGTGATCGATGGCACGGCCATGGCCCAGACCTTCGGTGCCCTGGCCCTGGGCCTGGCGCGGTATCAGCCGGACTTGCCTTTCGCCGGGGTACTGGCCAATCGGGTCGGCACCTTGCGTCATGCGCAGTTGCTCGAAGGCAGCCTGACCGAAGGCCTGCGCTGGTACGGCGCCCTGTCACGGGAAACCGGTATCGAGCTGCCAAGTCGCCACCTTGGGTTGGTCCAGGCCAGTGAATTGAATGATCTGGACCTGCGCCTCGACGCCGCCGCCGATGCCTTGGCTGGCAGTTGTGAAGTGGCGTTGCCGCCGGCTGTGGAGTTCGTCGCGCCAGCGGTGATTGCCGCGCAGCCGTGGCTGGAAGGTGTGCACATCGCCGTGGCCCGGGACGAAGCGTTCGCCTTCACCTATGGCGCCAGCCTTGATTTGTTGCGAGCCATGGGCGCGCAACTGAGCTTCTTTTCACCTATTCATGACAGCGAACTGCCGGCGGCGGACAGCCTGTATCTGCCCGGTGGCTATCCGGAATTGCACCATGTTGCGCTGGCGCAAAACGCGCCGATGCTGGCGGCGATCCGCGCGCACCATCAAGCAGGCAAACCCTTGCTGGCTGAATGCGGCGGCATGCTTTATCTGTTGGACTCGTTGACGGATGTGGACGGCACCCGCGCCGAGCTGCTTGGGTTGCTGGCCGGTGACGCGCAGATGCAAAAGCGTCTGGCGGCCCTGGCGCTGCAATCGGTGGAGTTGCCGGAGGGCACTTTGCGCGGGCATACCTATCATCATTCCCTCACCAGCACCGGGCTGGAGCCGATTGCCCGAGGCCATAGCCCCAATGGCGGGCGTGGCGCGGAGGCGGTTTTCCGGCAGGGTCGGATGACGGCTTCCTATGTGCACTTCTATTTTCCGTCGAATCCAAGGGCGATTGCCGCGCTGTTTGCGCCTGATCCTGAGGCCGCTATCGCCAACAGGCTCGCCCCCACCTCTGATCACCTGACCCCTGTGGGAGCGAGCCTGCTCGCGAAGCGGTCATGACAGACAACTCCTTCTCCCAGGCCGAACGCGATGCCGTCTACCGGGCCATCGCCGAACGCCGCGACATGCGCCACTTCACCGGCGGCACCGTTGAGCCAGCGTTGCTGCGCCGCCTGCTGGAAGCCGCGCATCAAGCCCCCAGTGTGGGTCTGATGCAGCCGTGGCGGTTCATTCGCATCAGCGACCGCGCCTTGCGTGGGCAACTCCGTCAACTGGTGGAACAGGAACGCATCCGCACCGCCGAGGCCCTGGGCGAGCGCAGCGATGAATTCATGAAGCTCAAGGTCGAAGGCCTCAACGACTGCGCCGAAGTGCTGGTGGCGGCGTTGATGGATGATCGCGAGCGCTATGTCTTCGGTCGACGAACCCTGCCGGAAATGGACCTGGCCTCGCTGTCTTGCGCGATTCAGAATCTGTGGCTGGCTTCTCGCGCCGAAGGGCTGGGGATGGGCTGGGTTTCTCTGTTCGAGCCCCAGGCCCTGGCCGAGCTGTTGGGCCTGCCCGCCGGCGCCAAACCGCTGGCAATATTGTGCCTGGGGCCGGTCGAGGGGTTTTACCCGGCACCGATGCTCGCTCTGGAAGGCTGGGCGCAGCCGCGTGCGCTGGATGAATTGCTCTACGAAAACCATTGGGGAGTAAGCCCATGAGTGTGGCGTTGCTCAGTGCTGCCGCGGTGGCGCTGGATGCGCTGTTGGGCGAACCCCGACGCTGGCATCCGCTGGTGGCGTTCGGTCGCTTTGCCGATCGTATCGAACAACGTTTCAACTCCGGCGGGCGTGGCTGGCGCAGCCATGGCGTGACGGCGTGGATCATCGCCGTGGTGCCGTTGACCCTGCTCGCGACGGCGCTGTCCTGGGCGCCGTTGGTGGGCTGGCTGGTGGAAATCCTGGCGCTGTACCTCGCCCTTGGCCTGCGCAGTCTCGGGGAGCATGTCGAGCCAGTGGCCCGGGCTCTGCGCGGCGGGGATCTGGATGAAGCGCGCCGGCGGGTCGGCTATCTGGTCAGTCGCGAAACCGCTGAACTGGATGAGACTGCCGTTGCCCGTGCCGCCACTGAGTCGGTGCTGGAGAACGGCAGCGACGCGGTGTTCGCCGCGCTGTTCTGGTTCGCCGTCGCGGGCGCGCCAGGTGTGGTGTTGTACCGCCTGAGCAATACCCTCGACGCCATGTGGGGCTATCGCAACGAGCGCTTTGAGCGCTTTGGCTGGGCGGCGGCCAAGATCGATGATGGGCTCAACTACATTCCGGCGCGCCTGGTGGCGCTGACTTACGCCGTGCTTGGAAAAACCCGCCTGGCGCTCAAGTGCTGGCGCACCCAGGGCCCGACCTGGGACAGTCCCAATGCCGGGCCCGTGATGGCCGCCGGCGCGGGTGCGCTGGGGGTCGAACTGGGTGGCGCGGCGGTGTATCACGGCCAATTGCATCAACGTCCGCCCTTGGGCGAAGGCGCGCCGGCGAACGCCGACGCCATTGATCGCGGCTGGCAACTGGTTCAGCGTGGCGTATGGTTGTGGTTGCTGATTCTCTGCCTGGGAGCTGAGTTTTATGCTTGAGCACGGTGGGCGCCTGCGCAACGCGGCCCGGCAATACGCGATTGCCGAGGCGCACTGGCTGGATCTGTCCAGCGGCCTGGCGCCCTGGCCGTTCGACGTGCCGGCGATTGCACCGCGGGCCTGGGCACGCCTGCCTGAGACCGATGACGGGTTGGAACAGGCCGCCTGCGATTATTACGGCGCCATGCATGTGCTGCCGGTGGCGGGTTCGCAGATGGCCATCCAACTCTTGCCGCGCCTGCGTCGGGCCGGCAAGGTCGGCGTCCTCTCACCCTGTTACGCCGAACACGCCGAAGCCTGGCGCCGCAGTGGTTACATCGTGCGTGAAGTGCTGGAGCCGGAGGTGGACTTCTTCCTCGACAGCCTTGACGTGCTGGTGGTGGTCAACCCCAACAACCCCACGGGCTTGCTGTTGAGCCCCGAGCGCTTGCTGGACTGGCATGCCCGATTGGCCCAGCGCGGTGGCTGGCTGGTGGTGGATGAGGCGTTCATGGATGTCACGCCACAACTGAGCCTGGCCGCCCATGCCCATCAGGTCGGATTGATCGTGCTGCGTTCGTTCGGCAAGTTTTTTGGCCTGGCCGGGGCTCGCCTGGGATTTGTATTGGCCGAGCGCCACTTGCTCAAGTTGCTCGCCGAACAAGTCGGGCCTTGGGCCGTCAGCGGGCCGACCCGGGTGGTGGGCCAGGCGTGCCTGCTGGACACCGACGCCCAGGCCCGCCAGCGCCAACGCTGCGAAGACACCAGTCAGCGCCTGGCGCTGACGCTCGAACGCCACGGCTTCAAGCCTCAGGGCGGCTGCGGGTTGTTCCAATGGCTGGTCACTGAGCACGCCCAGGCACTTTACGATTTCATGGCCCAGCGCGGCATTCTTCTGCGGTTGTTTACCCATACCAGCAGCCTGCGCTTCGGGTTGCCGGCCGATGACGGTGAATTCCTGCGCCTGGAACAAGCTTTCGAGGCCTACGCCAAGGACATCCAATGACCACTGTAATGGTGCAGGGCACCACGTCCGATGCCGGCAAAAGCACTCTCGTCACGGCGTTGTGCCGCTGGGTCAGGCGTCAGGGGGTGAGCGTGGTGCCGTTCAAACCACAGAACATGGCACTCAACAGCGCGGTAACGGCCGATGGCGGTGAAATCGGCCGTGCCCAGGCCGTGCAGGCCCAGGCGGCCGGTCTCCAACCGCATACCGACATGAACCCGGTGCTGCTCAAGCCCAACAGCGACACCGGCGCCCAGGTCATTATCCATGGCCGCGCCGTCACCACCATGAATGCCGTGGCCTATCACGATTACAAAGCCATCGCGATGCAAGCGGTGCTGGCCTCCCACGAACGTTTGAGCGCGGCGTATCCGGTGGTGATGGTGGAGGGCGCGGGTTCCCCGGCGGAGATCAATCTGCGCGCCGGTGACATTGCCAACATGGGCTTTGCCGAGGCGGTGGACTGTCCGGTGCTGCTGATTGCCGATATCAATCGCGGCGGCGTCTTCGCCCACCTTGTGGGTACCCTGGAGCTGCTTTCGCCCAGCGAACAGGCGCGGGTCAAGGGCTTCATCATCAACCGTTTTCGCGGCGACATCGCCCTGCTGCAACCGGGCCTGGACTGGCTTGAGGCGCGCACCGGCAAACCGGTGATTGGCGTGTTGCCGTACGTGATGGACCTGCATCTGGAAGCCGAGGACGGTCTCGATCAACGGCAGGCCGACAAGGCCGAGCAGGTGCTCAAGGTAGTGGTGCCGGTATTGCCGCGCATCAGCAACCACACCGATTTCGATCCGCTGCGCCTGCATCCGCAGGTCGATCTGCAATTCATCGGCCCAGGCCAGCCCATTCCCGCGGCTGACTTGATCATCCTGCCGGGTTCAAAGAGCGTGCGCAGTGACTTGGCCTACCTGCGCGCCAACGGTTGGGAGACGGCCATCCATCGTCACCTGCGTTATGGAGGCAAGTTGCTAGGCATCTGCGGTGGTCTGCAGATGCTCGGCCAGCAGGTCCACGATCCGCTGGGGCTGGAAGGGGCCGCGGGCTCCAGCACCGGGCTGGGCTTGCTGGCTTTCGAAACGACCCTGGAACACGAGAAGCAGTTGCGCAATGTGCGCGGTCGACTGGCCCTGGAAGAGGCCGAGGTCAGCGGGTATGAAATCCATGCCGGTGTAACCTCAGGCCCGGCATTGGAAAACCCGGCGGTGCAGTTGGATAACGGTCGCTGTGATGGCGCCCAGAGTCTGGATGGGCAGATTTTCGGCACCTACCTGCATGGGCTGTTAGAGTCTCCGGCGGCCAGCAGCGCCTTGTTGCGTTGGGCCGGGTTGCAGAATGTGCAGGCGGTGGACTACCACGGGTTGCGCGAGCGGGACATCGAGCGGTTGGCGGATCTGGTGGAGCGGCATTTGGATACCGGGCTGTTGCGTGAGCTGTGTGGGATCTAGGGTGGCTGCACTGGCCTCATCGCGAGCAGGCTCGCTTCCACAAGGGACTTGTATGCATCGCACAACCACTGTGGGAGCGAGCCTGCTCGCGATGAAGCCGGCAGCAACACCGCCAATTTGAAAGGTAAAAAACATGCTGCAACTGATCCTCGGCGGCGCCCGCTCCGGTAAGAGTCGCCTGGCCGAAAAGCTCGCCACAGACAGCCGATTGCCCGTTACCTACATCGCCACCAGCCAACCCCTGGACGGCGAGATGAACGAACGGGTCGCCCAACACCGCGCTCGCCGTCCGGCCGAATGGGCGCTGGTGGAGGAGCCGTTGGCCCTGGCGCGGGTGCTGCGCGATAACGCCGGTTCAGGGCAATGCCTGTTGGTGGATTGCCTGACCCTGTGGCTGACCAATCTGCTGATGCTCGACAACCTCGAGCAGTTGACGGCCGAGCGTGACGCTTTGCTGGAGTGCGTTGGCGCGCTGCCGGGCGAAATCATTTTTGTCAGCAACGAGACCGGAATGGGTGTCGTGCCGCTGGGCGAGTTGACTCGCCGTTATGTCGATGAAGCCGGTTGGCTGCATCAAGCTTTGGCCGAACGTTGCCAGCGCGTCGTGCTGACCGTTGCCGGCTTGCCCCTGACTCTCAAAGGTACTGCGTTATGAATCATCGCTGGTGGCTGGACCCGTGCAAGCCCCTCGACACCCAGGCCCTGGAGCAGGCCGCGGTTCGTCAGCAACAACTGACCAAACCGGCCGGTTCCCTGGGGCGACTCGAGGCAGTGGCGGTGCAACTGGCGGGTTTGCAAGGGCAGGTCAAGCCGAGCCTGGATCAACTCTGGATCGCAATTTTCGCAGGTGATCATGGTGTGGTGGCCGAAGGCGTATCGGCCTATCCCCAGGAAGTCACCGGGCAGATGCTCCTCAATTTCGTCAGCGGCGGCGCGGCGATCAGTGTACTGGCGCGGCAACTGGGCGCCTCGTTGGAAGTGGTTGACCTGGGCACTGTGACGCCTTCGCTGGCGCTACCCGGTGTGCGGCATCTGAACGTGGGGCCAGGTACCGCGAATTTCGTGCAGGGGCCGGCGATGACCGTGACCCAAGGCGAGCAGGCATTGCTGGCCGGACGTGACAGTGTGTTGCGTGCTGTCGCCGCCGGAACGCAGCTGTTCATCGGCGGCGAAATGGGCATCGGCAACACCACGGCGGCCAGTGCCCTGGCCTGTGCCTTGCTTGACTGCCCGGTGACTCACCTGGTCGGGCCGGGCACCGGGCTGGACGCCGCGGGTGTCAGCCGCAAGGCTCAAGTCATCGAGCGCGCCCTGGCGTTGCACGGTGCACAGCGTAACGATCCACTGCAAACACTGTTCAACCTGGGCGGGTTTGAAATCGCAGCGTTGGCTGGCGCGTATCTGGCCTGCGCCCAGCAGGGCGTTGCGGTGCTGGTGGATGGTTTCATCTGCAGCGTCGCAGCACTGGTGGCGGTGCGTCTCAATCCTCAATGCAGGCAATGGCTGTTGTTCGGCCATCGCGGTGCCGAGCCGGGGCATCGGCACGTTCTGGAAACACTCGGCGCTGAGCCGCTCATGGACCTGGGCCTGCGCCTGGGTGAGGGCAGTGGTGCGGCGTTGGCGGTGCCGCTGTTGCGCCTGGCGTGTGATCTTCACGGGCAGATGGCGACGTTTGCCGAAGCGGCTGTGGCGGATCGCCCGGCATGACTTTGCACCTGGACCTGCTGCGCCACGGCGAGACCGAACTGGGCGGCGGGCTGCGTGGCAGCCTCGACGATGCCTTGACGGACAGGGGCTGGCAGCAGATGCGCGAGGCGGTCGCGGCGCGCGGGCCCTGGGATCGGCTGGTGAGTTCGCCGTTGCAGCGTTGCGCCCGTTTCACTGAGCAACTCGGCGTCCAGCTCGATGTGCCGGTGCACCTGGACAAGGGTCTGCAGGAGCTGCATTTCGGCGCCTGGGAAGGCTGCAGCGCGGCGGCGTTGATGGACACCGACGCCGAGGCGCTGGGCCGCTTTTGGGCCGATCCCTACGCATTCACCCCGCCAGACGGCGAGCCGGTGCTGGAGTTTTCGAAGCGAGTCCTGGCGGCGGTTGAACGCCTGAGGACCGCGTATGCAGGGCAGCGCGTATTGCTGGTCAGCCATGGCGGGGTGATGCGCTTGCTGCTGGCGCGAGCCCGGGGTCTGCCTCGGGAGCAGTTGCTCAATGTAGAAGTGGCTCATGGCGCGCTGTTTTCTCTTCGGGTGTCGCCTGGTTCGGTGTTGAAGGAAGAGGGCTGAAGATGCTGGCGTTCTGGATCGCCTTGCAGTTCCTGAGCAGCCTGCCGGTTCGCTTGCCGGGCATGCCTGAGCCTGCGCAGTTGGGGCGTTCGTTGCTGTTTTATCCGCTGGTAGGTCTGTTGTTCGGAGGCTTGTTGTGGGGGCTTGATGCCCTGTTGCTTGGCACGCCGCTGCTGCTCCATGGAGCCCTGTTGCTCACCGCTTGGGTGCTGCTTAGCGGCGGCCTGCACCTGGACGGGCTGGCCGACAGCGCGGATGCCTGGCTCGGCGGTTTTGGCGATCGCGAGCGTACGCTGCTGATCATGAAAGACCCTCGCAGCGGGCCGATTGCGGTGATTACGCTGGTGTTGGTGCTGCTGCTCAAATTCGCCGCATTGCTGGCCCTGATCGAGCAGCGACAAACCCTGGCATTGATCATCGTGCCGGTGTTGGGGCGTGGCGCGTTGCTGGGGTTATTCCTGACCACCCCATACGTGCGTGCCGGCGGGTTAGGGCAGGCGCTCGCCGACCATCTGCCGCGCCACAGCGGCTGGCAGGTATTGCTGGCCTGTGCGCTAGGGGGCCTGCTGGTGGCGGGCTGGGTCGGGGTATCGGCGCTGGTCATCGCTCTAACGGTATTTATCGGGTTGCGCCAGATGATGTTGCGCAGGCTGGGAGGGTGTACCGGGGATACGGCAGGCGCCTTGCTGGAGCTGCTTGAAATGGTGGTGTTGGTGGGGCTGGTGCTGATCTGGAATTGAGCGCTACCTGTCTGGCTGGGGATTCAGTTTGAAATTTCCTGAATTAAAATTTGCATTCCCTTAATCGCGGGTATATACACGCACTATGCTTGCCTCCCAATGTTTGTGCATCAACCTGCGTCGCGCCGCTCGGGGCGTCAGCAGGTATTACGACGGCGCCCTCGACGGCTTCGGGATCAACGTCGCCCAGTATTCCTTGCTGAGCAACCTGGCGCGCCTGGACCAACCGAGTATCTCTTCCCTGGCCGAGGCCATGGGCCTGGACCGCAGCACCCTGGGGCGCAACCTGCGGGTACTGGAAGGTGAGGGGCTGGTGGCGCTGGCCGAAGGTGAAGACTTGCGCAATCGCATTGTCGAACTCACTGAAGCCGGGCATGCCCGGCTGGCGGCGGCGTTGCCGGCCTGGGAAGCGGCGCAACAACGATTGATCGATAAGCTGGGCGCCGAAAAGCGCGCAACGTTGCTGGCCTTGCTGGATGAACTGGCGTGAAGCCGGTTCGTTCGAAGATAAGCGGGTATATACCCGTGACCGGAGAATAAAATGACATCGATGTGGCGTACCTGTGGTTGGGTTCTGGTGGGCGGCGCGCTGATCCTGGCGTTGTCCCTGGGTGTACGGCATGGCTTCGGGCTGTTTCTGGCGCCGATGAGTGCCGAGTTTGGCTGGGGTCGTGAGGTGTTTGCCTTCGCCATTGCCTTGCAGAACTTGATCTGGGGCTTGGCGCAACCTTTTACCGGGGCGCTGGCCGACCGCTTCGGTGCCGCGAAAGTCGTGCTCATCGGTGGCGTGCTGTATGCCCTCGGTCTGGTCTTCATGGGCATGGCCGACTCGCCATGGTCGCTTTCATTGAGCGCGGGTCTGTTGATTGGTATCGGTCTGTCCGGCACGTCGTTTTCGGTGATCCTCGGCGTGGTCGGGCGTGCTGTGCCGCCGGAAAAACGCAGCATGGGCATGGGGATCGCCAGCGCTGCCGGCTCCTTCGGCCAATTCGCCATGTTGCCTGGCACGCTGGGGCTGATTGGCTGGCTCGGCTGGTCTGCCGCGCTGTTGGCGCTGGGGCTGCTGGTGGCGCTGATCGTGCCGCTGGTGAGCATGCTCAAGGACACCCCTGCGCCGCTGACCGGTCATGAGCAAACCTTGTCCGAAGCGCTGCGCGAGGCCTGCAGCCACTCCGGCTTCTGGCTGCTGGCGGTTGGCTTTTTTGTCTGTGGGTTCCAAGTGGTATTCATTGGCGTGCATTTGCCGGCCTATCTGGTGGACCAGCACCTGGCGGCCAGCGTCGGCACGACCGTGCTGGCCCTGGTCGGCCTGTTCAATATCTTCGGCACCTACACCGCAGGCTGGTTGGGCGGTCGGATGTCCAAGCCGCGCTTGCTGACCGGGTTGTACCTGTTGCGGGCGGTGGTGATTGGCTTGTTCCTGTGGTTGCCGGTGACGACTACCACGGCTTACCTGTTCGGGATGGCGATGGGCTTTTTGTGGCTGTCGACGGTGCCTTTGACCAACGGCACGGTAGCGACGTTGTTTGGTGTACGAAATCTCTCAATGTTGGGTGGGATCGTGTTCCTGTTCCACCAGTTAGGTTCGTTCCTGGGGGGCTGGCTGGGTGGGGTGGTATACGACCGAACCGGCAGTTATGACTTGATCTGGCAGGTGTCGATCCTGCTCAGTCTGCTGGCGGCGGCGTTGAACTGGCCGGTGCGTGAGCGTCCGGTGGCGCGGCTGCAAGTTCAGGCAGGTGCGGCATGAGCCGCGTAGGCCCGTGGTTGATTGCTGCCGGTGCCGGCCTGCTGCTGGTGGTCGCCTGGTGGGGGTGGCATCAGGGCGGGCTGGCGTTGATGCAACTGGGTATGGGCACCTGCTGAGCGGTGGAGGCGCCGGGTAGGGGGGAGTAACGTCGGGGTCTGACGTGCTTTCAAGGAGATTGCGACATGCTGATGCGCAGGTTTGCTGTACCCGCTCTGCTGCTGGCTTTGACCGGGCACGTATGGGCCGCTGACTGCCCACCCATGCTGGAGGGCTCGCTGCCCAAGTTGCGGGCCAAGGAAAACATCGATCTGTGCCAGCGTTTCGCCGGCCAGCCGCTGGTGGTGGTCAACACTGCCAGCTTCTGTGGTTTCGCCCCGCAGTTCAAAGGTCTGGAGGCACTCAACCAGCGCTATAAAGGTGACGGTCTGCAAGTGCTGGGAGTACCGTCCAATGACTTCAAACAGGAATCCAAGGACGGCGAAGAGACGGCCAAGGTCTGCTACGTCAATTATGGCGTGACCTTCACCATGACCGAGCCCCAACCGGTACGCGGCGCGGACGCCATCCCGTTGTTCAAGCATCTGGCCGAACAGTCCGGGGCACCGAAATGGAACTTCTACAAGTATGTCGTGGACCGCCAGGGTAAAGTCGTCGCCAGCTTCTCCAGTCGGACCAAACCCGACGATCCTGAATTCATCCAGGCGGTAGAAGCGGCCATCGCCTCCCGCCCCTGATCGCCAGTCACGAAAAAGCCCCGCCTCTTTGCAGAGTGCGGGGCTTTTTTTCGCTTCAGATGGCGAGGGGTTCAGGCCCGCCATGAATCATCAGAAACGGTAGGTTGCACCGACACCGAAGCCATTTGCGCTGTTTTCGTATTCAGCGTTGTAGGACTGGCCCAGAGCGTTGCTGTGATTGACGCTGACTTTCTCTTCCTTGAGATAGGAATACGCCACGTCGATGGTCAGGTCTTCGGTCGGGCTCCAACCTGCACCCAGGCTGAAGATGGTCCGGTCGCCGGTAGGGATGCGTGGCGAGCGGTCGATGTTGTTGGTAGGTGACTGGTCGAAAGTCAGGCCGGTACGCAGCACCCACTGTTTGTTCAACTGGTAGGACGTACCGATGGCGTAGGCCCAGGTGTCATGCCAGTTCTGTTCCTCGGTAATGGTGCCAAGGAACGCAGGGGCCAGTGCACCACCGTTTGCAGGCGTGACGCCTTCGTTGTCCACGGTGATTTCTTTCAAGCGGCTCCAGCGAGTCCAGGTGCTGCCGGCATAAAGGGTCCAGGCATCGTTGAGCTGCTGGGTGACCGAAAAGTCCACCGATTCAGGTGTCGTGATGTCCAGCGAAGCGTCATAACGCGCCCCGCTCAGGAACCCGGCAGGAGTGCCGGCACCCGGGCTTACCTTGGTGTGGCCTTCAAGTTTGTACTTGACCTTGGAGTGGTAGGTCAGGCCAACACGAGTGGTGTCGGTCGCCTGGACCAGCACGCCGATATTGTAGCCATAGCCAATGTCGTCGCCCTTGATCTTCACTTCGCCATCGTTCGGTGAAAGCGGCGTGGTCAGGGTCGATTCCAGTGCGCCGGAAATGTGGTTGATGGTCGGGCCGAAACCGATCGACACCTTGTCGTTGAAGGCGTAGCTGACGGTGGGCTGGAAGGCGACGACTTTCACTTCGCTCTTGCTGCCGAAGTTGCGACCCTGGAAGCTGCTTTCATAATCGGTGATCAGGCCGAACGGTGCGTATACACCCAGGCCGAAAGCCCATTGATCATCGATAGGCTTGACGTAATAGCCCATCGGAACGGCAGTGAACGGCACCATGTCGCCCTTGTTGGTGCCCGATTGGCTACCGCTGGCGTCGTTGATGTCGGTGGACGCGTCGATAGCGGCCATACCGCCCGTAACTTGCTGGCGCTTGAGGCGCGACATGCCGGCCGGGTTGCCAAACACAGTGCTTGCATCATCGGCAGAGGAAGAACGCCCAGCGAAACCGGTGCCCATGCCACTGATGCTTTGTTCGTTCAAGGCAAAGCCACTGGCGAAAATCTGCGTGGATGCCAAGGTAACGGCAAGGCCAAGGGTGGTTTTGAGCATCATTTTTTTCATTGTTAGAACTCCAGGTGATCACCGGGGCGAAAATTACCAACATTTTCGTTTAAGCGCTATAGGCTGTATGGCTTGATTTAGAGCGGTTTTGTAGGACAATCAGACCAAATTCGCGGCTGTTGTAGGAACTTTCCAGATCTGACCTTAGCAGGCGACCTGATTCAGCGGCGAAACACAACTTTGCCAGGCGCAGGTGAAATCCCGCAGGCGCCCTTGAGGGTGAAATGTCTGGCGCCAGATCCGGGCCATGCCTAACAGGTCATCGGCTTCAGGAAGCGCGAGGTTCTGTTCCTCCACCAAAAGCCAGGCAATGGCGGTGGCGTAACGCAGATTGACGGTCAATTCCAGGTGCGGGCCGCTGAGAAAGGCGTGCTGGCTGGCCAGGCCCCGAACCAGGCTGGCTCGTTCCGGATCCAGAGCCAGGTAATGGTCCCAGAGCGCCCGGTGGCGGGGTTCGGGAATGCGGTACAGGCCGTGCCCGCGACGGTCATGCAGGGCTGATCCCAGGGCGGACTGGCTGGCGGCAATCCCCAGCAACAAGGATTCCGCCGTTGCACTGTGGCGCTCCAGGTACAGGAGCGTCGGGCGGATCACATATCGACACAGTTCGCTGGCAGCGATACCCATAAAACCCTCGAAACGTGAAAGGGGCAGAGCCTGAAATGGGTGTGGGCTTGGCAGCGGTGGTTCGGTTCAGGCTCCGCCGGAAGCGGATCATGCCGCTTGACTTGAAGTGTAGTGTCATATTCCCGCTGTAAAGGACTGTTTTTAAAACATCTTCGCCGAACGGTTATAACCGTTATATCCCCCGGTGCTTAAGCCGTTGCGCTTTATCGAGAAATTCTGGGCAATAAAAAACCCCGCTTTTGGGGCGGGGCCTTAGGGTTTCAGCCTTTGCGGCGTATCAGGCAACCAGTGCCTGACGGGTACGCTCGATCACGGCCTGCAGCGGTTCTGCGCTGGAGTACTGATCGGGGTACAGGCGTTCGCTGTGACGGGCGATGCCATGTTCGTTGACCAGCGTGAAGCTGAAGCAGCCTTTGCGAGCGGCCATGATCAGGCAGTTCATTGGGGCAAAAGCGTTGGTTAGGGTGCGGATGGCATCCTGTGTATGGATTTGAGTCGACATGTTATGGGTGTTCCTACAAATGACACGGTTAAGAACCGTGCAACGTTAAAACGTTCCAGTAACGTCGACCACCATTGGTCGAACGAAGAACCCGACTGGAACAAAGCAGCCAGTTTGAGCGCTATATAAAGTGCGCGCTTGGGCTGGCAGGTAGGTACTTAGGAGGGCAGGCAACACATCAAGGGCAAAGGTTCTGGGCCCGGGGTGAAGATCCTGATCAATTTTGCAGGCTGGTTCGGTCAGAGTAACGAGTCTGGCAACATCCTTTGCAATCGATCAAAGGCAGTGTTGACGCAAGAATTACCTGGAAACCATCGAGGGGGTCGGTCTCTTTTTGTCGGTGAGGCTTCTCTTGAAGAAGGCTGACCGTGGAGATGTATTCGACCCGGAATTGACTTTCAGCTTGGTACTAACGCCGCGGATAGTAACGGATCGAGTGGTCGAAGGGAAGGACGATGGGAAAAAATATCCTGCCTGGTCGCCGACTGATCGCTTGTTTGCCCATCGGTGATCGGCCATAGCACAGGAACCGATCAATGGTTTTGCGCTTAGCCGACGGACAACGGCCAGCACGTCGTCAGGTTATCCCCAGGTTTTACCGCGCAAATGAGCCAAAACGGCGCAACCATATAACCATTTCACGTGTTACTTGTGCACACTCGATGCGGTGGTTGTCACCGTATTGTCATGTGGAAACAATCTGGGGTGGGTGCCTGTATCCAAAATTTAAGTCAATGAAAAACATCGCTTTTTTTTACTGGTGAAAAAATCGTCAGTTTGAGCGCAGGCCCCGTTCCACAGGGCTTACGGCGACTTCAGGGGGGGTTGTCCACTGAGTTATCCACAGCTTCTGTGGATTGTCCCAAGCGCTTGCTCTAGCACGGGCGTGCCGGATTTTTTCGACTTTACCCGTGCGAAAAAAGGAGTAGAGTGGCGCGCCTTCCTGATCTGTCCCACAGTGCTTTATGAAGTTTCGCTCAGTATCAAATCCTGTTACCTCCACACCCGCCGGTGTTACCCCACCCAAACGCATTTCGATGCGCGTGGCCGAATGGCTGCTCGACAGCCCGCGCCTTGGGGAAAACACCAGTGTCAAACACTTGGCCGGCCGTTTACTCAAGCAACCAGCCCGGGAAGGCGTGGTAGCTGCGCAAAGTCGCCTCGGTCAGCTGATGTGCCGTGAATGCGGGAACGCGCGCGATCGCCGTATTGGCCAGGATCTGCTGCGTCAGGCTGCCAGGGCCGGGGATCATCGTGCGCGCCAGGCGCTGGGTGAAATCGAAGACTGAGCTGGGCATCCCCTGGCCGCTTGGTTAACCTGCGGGCTTTATTTCATCGGCGGGAATTGTCATGGCTATGGATTTGACCAGCCTGTTGTTTGGCCTGGCGGGTGCTGCGGTGCCGTTGCTCGCCCTGGCCTGGCACCTGCAACGCCAGGCCAGCGCCGCGCAAACCGAACTCGCGTTAATGGAGGAGCGTCTGGCCACCGCCCACATGGCCCACGACGGTTTGAACGCCCAGCTCGATGCGTGCCGCGATGAAATCAGCGACCTGGGCCAGGCCAACGCCGCCCGGCAAGCCGAGCTTGCCGCCGCTTGTCGCGAAGTCGAGTTGTTGCAGATCGAACGCGACAATGCCCGAGACGCAGCCCACGCCTGGAACTTGGAGCGCGCCGCAAAAGAAGCGGAATTGCGGCGTCTTGATGCCCAGGCGGCTTCGTTGCACGCCGAACTGCGTGAGCAACAGGAAAGTCATCAGCAACGTCTGGACGACCTGCAAGGTTCGCGAGACGAGTTGCGGGCACAGTTCGCCGAGCTGGCAGGAAAGATCTTCGATGAGCGTGAGCAACGCTTCGCGGAAACCAGTCAGCAGCGCTTGGGGCAGTTGCTCGACCCGCTGAAGGAGCGCATCCAATCCTTTGAAAAACGTGTCGAGGAAAGCTATCAAGCCGAGGCGCGGGAACGCTTCTCCCTGGGCAAGGAGTTGGAACGGCTGCAACAGCTGAACCTGCGCCTGAGCGATGAAGCGACCAATCTGACCCGTGCCCTCAAAGGCCAGAAGACCCAGGGTAACTGGGGTGAGCTGATTCTGGAGCGGGTGCTTGAACACGCCGGCCTGGAGAAGGGCCGCGAGTATCAGACCCAGGTCAGCCTCAAGGGCCCGGACGGCGAACGGTTCCAGCCGGACGTGCTGATTTACCTGCCCGGCGACAAGCAGGTGGTGGTGGATTCCAAGGTCAGTCTTACGGCCTATCAACAATATGTGGCCGCCGAGGACGACAGCATCGGCCAACTCGCTCTCAAGCAGCACGTGGTCTCTTTGCGGGCCCACGTCAAAGGTCTGGCCGGCAAGGATTACAAGCGCCTGGATGGTTTGCACAGCCTGGATTTCGTGTTGTTGTTCGTACCGATCGAGGCCGCGTTTTCTGCCGCGCTGCAAGCCGAATCGAACCTGTTCCAGGAAGCCTTCGACCGCAACATCGTGATCGTCAGCCCGACGACGCTATTGGCGACGTTGCGGGTGATCGACAGCTTGTGGAAACAGGAGCGCCAGAGTCAGAACGCCCGGGAAATCGCCGAGCGGGCAGGGTGGCTGTACGACAAGTTCGTACTGTTCATTCAGGACCTGGACGAAATAGGCAGCCGTTTGCAGCAACTGGACAAAGCCTATAGTGCGGCGCGCAACAAACTCACAGAAGGGCGTGGCAATCTGATCAGCCGCAGCGAACAACTCAAATTGCTCGGCGCCCGGGCCAGCAAAAGCCTGCCAGCCGAACTGCTCGAACGGGCAATGACCGATGTCGATGGGCTGCCCGAACTGCCTGAAGAGACCGAAAAGCCTCAGGCTTGATGTAAAAACCTGGGCTTGATGCCAGGCAGTGTGTGCCTGACAGTGGGAAATCGATTCTCTACAACGGCAAATGCCGACTCAACAACGCCCTCAATGCGGCCGGTTTCACCGGTTTGGCCAAGTAGTCCAGACCCGCCGCATGCACCTGCGCCACCGTCTCGGGGCGGCCATCGGCGCTGATCACCACGCCTGGTATAGGTTCACCCATACGGCTGCGTAACCAGGCCATCAGCTCGGTTCCGGTTTCTCCATTGTCCAGGTGAAAATCCACCAGGGCCAGTTGCGGTCGGCCTCCCTCGCTGAGCAAACGCTCGCACTCCTGGCGGTTGCGCGCGGTCCACACCTGGCAGCCCCAGCGAGTGAGCAGGCTGTTCATGCCGATCAGAATGCTGTCTTCGTTATCGACACACAGCACCTGGGCGCCTTTTGGTAAATGACCGTTGAGTTCGGCTGCGGGCTTGGGCAAGGCAGTCTGCGCCTGGGCCAGCGGTACGCTGACGCTGAAGACACTGCCGCGCCCCGGCCAGGAACGCACCCGCAAGGTGTGACCCAGCACGCGGCACAGCCCGTCGGCGATCGCCAGGCCCAGGCCCAGGCCTTTTTCCGCACGGGTCTGATGGCTGTCGAGACGTTTGAACTCTTCGAAAATGACCTGCAGTTTGTCTTCGGCGATGCCCGGGCCGCGATCCCACACCTCCAGGCACAATTCGCCATTGCGACGGCGAACGCCCAGCAGTACCGGGCCTTTGGCATAGCGGAAGGCATTGGTGAGGAAGTTCTGCAACACACGACGTAGCAACTTGATGTCGCTGTCGACCCGTAGTCGTGAGCCCCGCACCCGGAATTTGAGGCCTTGTTCCTGGGCCAGTACCTTGAACTCGGCGCCCAGGGTATCGAACAGTTCGTTGAGGGCAAATGGATTGCGGTCAGGGTTGATCTTGCCGTTTTCCAGGCGGGAAATGTCCAGCAGATCGGTGATCAGGTCTTCGGCCGAGCGCAGCGAACTGTCCAGGTGGTGTACCAGTTGCCGGGCCTCGCTCGGCAAGGCGTCGTGCTGATGGGACAGCGCTGCGGAGAACAGGCGTGCGGCGTTGAGCGGCTGCATCAGGTCATGACTGACTGCTGCCAGGAAACGGGTCTTGGATTGGTAGGCCGACTCGGCGGTGCCTTTGGCTTCGGTCAGGGCCATGTTCAGTTGCGACAGTTCCCGGGTGCGTTCCGCCACCCGTTGTTCCAATCCTTCATTGGCTTCCGTCAGGGCCTGTTCGGCTTCGCGGAAAGCGGTGATGTCGGTAAAACTCATGACAAAACCGCCGCCGGGCATGGGGTTGCCGATCAGCTCGATCACCCGGCCATTGGGAAACAGCCGTTCAGAGGTGTGTGCACGGCCCTGGCGCATCCAGTGCAGGCGTCGAGCGACATGGACCTCTGCTTCGCCCGGGCCACAAAGGCCGCGCTCGGCGTTGTAGCGGATGATGTCGGCGATGGGCCGACCCACACTGATCAAACCGTCCGGATAGTTGAACAGCTCCAGGTATCGGCGGTTCCAGGCCACCAGCCTGAGGGACTGATCGACCACGCTGATGCCTTGGGTGATGTTTTCGATGGCACCTTGCAGCAGTGCACGGTTGAATTGCAGTACTTCCGAGGCTTCATCCGCGATTCGGACCACATCCTCCAACTGCATCTCCCGACCTTCAATCGCGGCTTTTACTACTGCGCGCGTCGACGAAGCCCCCAGCACACCCGCCAGGAGCCGTTCGGTGTGGGCGATCCATTCGCTGTCGGCATTCTGGTTCGGGTTGAAGCCTTTGCCCTGGCGGTAGGCAAAGCGAATGAAACTCTGGCGCGCCCGTTCTTCGCCAACGAAGCGCGCGGCCAGTTGCAACAGGTCATCTATGTGCACCGCCAGCATCGAGCGGGGGTTGGGGCGGGCGCTGATTTCCTGGCCGATGAAGCGTCCGGCCTGCCAGTGTTCCGACACGCGGGTGCGCGACAGTACGGAGATCCAGGCAAACAGGGTGAAGTTACCGGCCAGGGATAACACGACCCCTTGGGTCAGCGGTGAAATCGGCAGGTTCAAGGGGTTGCCATGCAGCCACGCAAGCCCCGGGAAACTGTTCAGCGACCAGCCCAGGCTGTGGGCCGCGATCGGCAACACCAAGGTGTAGAACCACAGGAAAATCCCCATGGCGAGGCCGGCGAACACCCCGCGACGGTTGGCCTGTTTCCAGTACAGCGCGCCGAGCATGGCAGGCGCCAGTTGGGTCACGGCGGCGAAGGCGATCTGGCCGATGGTCGCCAGGCTCGCCGTCGACCCCAGCAGGCGGTAGCTGACATAGGCCAGCAGCAGGATCACCACAATGCTCACCCGGCGAACCGACAGCATCCACTGGCGAAACACTTCAAAGGGCCGCTCGGCGTTGTTGCGGCGCAACAGCCAAGGCAGCAGCATGTCGTTGGACACCATGGTGGAGAGCGCGACACTCGCCACGATGACCATGCCGGTGGCCGCCGAGGCGCCGCCAATGAACGCAAGCACCGCCAGCGCCGGGTGGGCCTGGGCCAACGGTAGGCTGATGACGAATGAATCCGGCAGCACCGAGTCGGGCAGCATCATTTGCCCGGCGAGGGCGATGGGCACCACGAACAACGCCGCCAGGGCCAGGTAGGCGGGGAACACCCACTTGGCCAGGCGCAGGTCCTGGGGCTCGATGTTCTCGACCACGGTCACGTGAAACTGCCGCGGCAAGCAGATGATCGCCATCATCGCCACCCCGGTCTGCACCACCATGGACGGCCAGTTGATGGTTTCTTTCCAGTATTGTTCCAGCCGCGGCGCGAGCATCGCCTGGTTGAACAGATCGTCGAATCCGTCGTAGAGCCCGTACGTGACAAAGGCGCCAACGGCAAGGAAGGCGAACAGCTTGACCAGCGATTCAAAGGCAATGGCCAATACCATGCCTCGGTGGTGCTCGGTGGCGTCCAGGTTGCGGGTGCCGAACACGATGGTGAACAGCGCGAGGATCAGTGAAACGATCAGCGCCGTGTCCTGGGCGCGGGTGCCCGTGGTGTCGGCCCCGGCGCCGATGAGCAGGTTCACCCCGAGCACGATGCCCTTGAGCTGCAAGGCAATGTACGGCAACACACCCACCAGGCAAATCAGGGCAATCACAATCGCCAGGGACTGGGATTTGCCATAGCGGGCGGCGATGAAGTCAGCGATGGAGGTGATGTTTTCCTGCTTGCTGATCATCACCATTTTCTGCAAGACCCACGGGGCCAGCACCAGCAACAGGATCGGCCCGAGGTAAATCGGCAGGAATGACCAGAGTTGTTCGGCAGCCTGGCCCACCGCGCCAAAAAATGTCCAGCTGGTGCAGTACACCGCCAGCGACAGGCTGTAGACCCACGCCCGCACCCGAGGGGGCAACGGTGTGCTGCGCCGGTCGCCGTAGAAGGCGATGGCGAACAGGATGGCCATATAGGCCAGGGCAACAACGGCAATCAGCCCGCTGGACAACGACATGGAAGCTCCTGAACGAAAGACCCCGGGGGCAGTGCCCGGCAGAACAGTCTCGCATGCCCGCTCGGGTTCGTCAGTGTCGACCAAGGTCGAGGCGTGTCGAGGTATCGCCGGTTGCGCTCAGCAATGGGGCATGGGGTGTGCTGGTCGGCCTCATCGCGAGCAGGCTCGCTCCCACACTGGATCTTCGGCGAAGATGGATTTTGTATTCACAACTGCTCAAATGTGGGAGCGAGCCTGCTCGCGATGGCGGTATTACTGGGCCAACGCGATATCCACCAACCGATACAACTCCTCAACCGCCAACGGCGCGGTGGCAAAGAGGATGCGAAACACCGTCGGCGCGACCACCACATTGATCAGTCGCTCGACCCCGGGGTTTGGCTCGTCAGGATAGCGATCCAGGATCGTCTGCAACTGGCCGCTGATGATTCCCACGCAATAGCCCGGCGTGGCGCAGGCCTGAATGTCGCGCATCATGTTGCGACCGGGCTCGGAGCTCATTTCGTCCAGGTACTGTTCGGCCCAGGCGCGAAGATCCCCGCGCAGGCTGCCGGTGTCCAGCGGTGCGCAGTCCGGGCGCATGCGGGCAATCGCGACGTCACCCAGCAATGCCGGCAGGTCGCCCCAGCGCCGGTAAATGGTGGACGGGGTTACGCCTGCGCGGGCCGCGATTTGCGGTACGGTCAGGGTGGCGCGGTCCTGCTCCTGGAGCAGGCTGCGAACCGCCGAATGAATCGACTCTTGTACCCGGGCGCTTCTGCCGCCGGGACGTAAACCTTCTTTAATAGCCATGGATCGGACCTTAACACAAAGAATTTGCTTTAAGCGCGCGTCGATAGCACACTCCGCAAAAGCAAAAAATTAGCTTTTGTGGATCGCCTTGTGGAGTGTGCCCATGTCCCGTCCAGCTTCGACCCGTGCCAGTTTGATATTCCTGGCGATCACCCTGCTCGGTTTCCTCGCAGCGTCCAGTGCGCCAACCCCGCTGTATCACCTCTACCAGGAACAGATGCAATTTTCCCCTGGGGTCCTGACGCTGATTTTCGGTGTGTACGCGTTCAGTCTGTTAGCGGCGTTGCTGACCGTGGGTTCGTTGTCGGATTATCTGGGACGCAAACCGGTGATTTTCGTAGCGCTGTTGCTCAACATGCTGGCAATGCTGCTGTTTATCAACGCCGACAGTATCGCCTGGTTGATCGGTGCACGGTTGATTCAGGGCTTCGCGACGGGCATGGCCACCAGTGTGCTTGGCGCTGCCTTGCTGGACTTCGATCGTCGGCAAGGTCCGCTGATCACCAGCGTCGCGCCCTTGCTGGGCATGGCTTGCGGAGCATTTGGCTGCGGCATGTTGGCCGAGTTCGCGCCGTTGCCCCTGCAACTGACGTACTGGATTCTGCTGGGATTGTTCCTGATCCAGGCCATTTACCTCTGGTTTCTGGCCGAGAGCGTCAGCCCGCAGCCCGGTGCCTGGCGATCTTTGCGCCCCACCTTGCATGTGCCGATCCAGGCACGGCGCGCCTTGTGGCTGATACTGCCCTTGAACCTGGTGGCCTGGGCGGTGGGCGGCTTCTACTTATCACTGGCGCCGTCATTGGTGCGGGCCGCAACCGGCACCACCTCCAACCTGATTGGCGGCGCGCTGGTGGCGGTGCTGACGCTCACCGGAGCGTTGAGTATCTACACGCTGCGCAACCAGATGGCCGACAAAATGCTGCGCCTGGCCGCCAGCCTGTTGATGGTCGGTCTGGCGCTGGTATTGATCGCGGTGCACGCTGCTAGCTTGCCGTTGTTCTTCGTCGGCACGCTGGTCACTGGCAGCGGTTTCGGCGCGGGCTTTCTGGGAGCATTGCGCAGCATCATGCCGTTGGCCTTGCCCCATGAACGGGCCGGGTTGATGTCAGCGTTTTATGTCCTCAGCTATCTGGCTTTCAGCCTGCCGTCGCTGCTGGCGGGAAGCCTGACCCGGGTCTTTGGGCTGATCCCGACCACCGATGGCTATGGCGCGGTGTTGATTGTGCTGTCGACCGTCGCCTTGCTCGGGCTGTCGCGTCAGGCGCGGCCAGCGCCTGGTTTGGGTTAACCTTGGCGCCTGTGTGTTTTCTTTGGGGCGATCTGGGTTGAACATCATCCGCAGCAAATCCTTCACCGGCGACCGCGCCTGGGCGGCGTTGGATATCGCCGACATGAACGGCATTACCACGCGTCTGCACTGGACCGATCAGCCCTACAAATGGCACATCAATGAAGGTCAGGAAGTCTTCGTGGTGCTCGATGGGCAAGTGCAGATGTGCTATCGGGAAGACGGTATCGAAAAAGATACCTTGCTGAGTGCGGGGGATATTTTCTATGCATCGGTGGGCACCGAACATCTGGCCAAGCCATTGGGAGAGGCGAGAATTCTGGTGATCGAGACCAAGGGCAGTATCTGATCAATATTTGCATAATCGATAATATATAGAGAAATTACCCGTTATATAGATATTCGATTTGAATCTAGCATGGCTCTATCTCGTCCCAGAGCAGGAGTTCGCCATGCCATGCTGTGCTGCAACCAACCGTTTGCGCCCACTCAGTCATTTGCCCAGGCCATTGGAAGCCATTCGCCAGTTCACACCTAACTGGTTTGCTGTCGTCATGGGCACCGGTGTATTGGCCCTGGCCCTGGCGCAATGGCCGGGGGATGTCCCAGGCCTGCGCGGCCTGGCCGAAGGGGTATGGTTGTTCAATGTCCTGTTGTTCGTGTTGTTCACTGGGCTGTACACCGCCCGTTGGGTGTTGTTCTTCGACGAGGCCCGGCGGATTTTCGGTCATTCAACGGTTTCGATGTTCTTCGGCACCATCCCCATGGGGCTGGCGACCCTCATCAATGGCTTGTTGGTATTCGGTTTGCCACGGTGGGGCGAGGGCGTGGTGCCGCTGGCGGAAACGTTGTGGTGGATCGACGTGGCGATGTCCTTGGCCTGCGGCGTGCTGATTCCGTTTTTGATGTTCACCCGCCAGGAACACCGGATCGATCAGATGACCGCCGTGTGGCTATTGCCCGTGGTGGCCGCTGAAGTCGCCGCCGCCAGTGGCGGGTTGTTGGCACCGCACTTGGCAGACGCTCATTCGCAACTGGTGATGCTGGTCACCAGCTACATCCTCTGGGCATTTTCCCTACCCGTAGCGTTCAGCATCCTGACGATTCTGCTGCTGCGCATGGCCCTGCACAAACTACCCCACGAAAACATGGCCGCCTCGAGCTGGCTGGCCCTCGGCCCGATCGGGACCGGTGCTCTGGGCATGTTGTTGCTGGGAGGCGATGCGCCGCTGATTTTTGCCGCCAATGGCTTGCCGGGCTTAGGTGAAGTCGCCGCCGGCGTGGGCGTGGTGGCCGGTATCACCCTGTGGGGCTTCGGGTTCTGGTGGATGCTGATGGCGCTGCTGATCACCGCACGCTATTTGCGCACTGGCATCCCGTTCAACCTCGGGTGGTGGGGCTTTACCTTCCCCTTGGGCGTGTATGCGCTGGCAACGCTGAAGCTGGCGAGCTTGCTGAGCCTGGGTTTTTTTACTGTGTTCGGTTGTGTACTGGTGGCGATGCTGGCGGTGATGTGGCTGATCGTCGGCCGCCGCACGGTGCTCGGCGCCTGGCACGGTGAGCTGTTCGTGTCGCCATGCATTGCGGGGCTGGCGAAATAATCGTTAAAGACAGGTAATGTGTGGCCTGGATCGAAAAACCTCATTCCAATAAGCGACCACGCCACTCAGGAACATGGAAGATGAGTCACCCCTCGCAGTTCACCTTGCTCCGCACGCGGCGTTTCCTGCCGTTTTTCATCACACAGTCCCTTGGCGCGTTCAACGACAACGTGTTCAAGCAGTCGTTGATCCTGGCGATTCTCTATCGGCTGACCATCGAGGGCGACCGCTCGATCTGGGTCAATCTGTGTGCGCTGCTGTTTATCTTGCCGTTCTTCTTGTTCTCGGCACTGGCAGGGCAGTTCGGGGAAAAATTCGCCAAGGATGCGTTGATTCGTCTGATCAAATTCGGCGAAATCGCCATCATGGCGATCGGCGCGGTGGGTTTCCTGTTCGATCACTTGTGGTTGATGCTGGCGGCGCTGTTCGCCATGGGTACCCAGTCGGCGCTGTTCGGGCCGGTGAAATATTCGATCCTGCCGCAAGCGCTGCGCGAGGACGAACTGGTCGGCGGCAATGGCCTAGTGGAGATGGGCACATTCCTGGCGATCCTCTTGGGCACTATCGGCGCTGGGATCATGATGTCCTCGGCGCATTACGCGCCGGTCGTGGCAACGTCGATTATCGTTATCGCCGTAGCCGGTTACCTGGCGAGTCGCGGCATTCCGCGGGCGGCGGCAGCTTCACCGCAGATGCGCCTGAACTGGAACATTTTCAGCCAGTCCTGGGCCACGCTTAAACTGGGCCTGGGACAAACCCCTGCGGTGTCCCGCTCCATTGTCGGCAACTCGTGGTTCTGGTTTGTCGGGGCGATTTATCTGACACAGATCCCGGCCTACGCCAAGGACTGGATGCACGGTGATGAAACCGTGGTGACCTTGATCCTGACGGTGTTCTCGGTGGGGATCGCCGTGGGTTCGATGCTGTGCGAGAAGCTGTCCGGGCGTAAAGTCGAGATCGGCCTGGTTCCCTTCGGCTCGTTCGGCCTGACCGTATTCGGGCTGCTGTTGTGGTGGCATTCCGGCGGAATTCCTGGCAGCGCCGAGGGCTACGGCTGGCTCGAAGTGCTCGGTTTCGGCCACGCCTGGCTGGTGCTGATCGACATCCTCGGGCTCGGTGTCTTTGGTGGTTTCTACATCGTGCCGCTGTACGCACTGATCCAGTCGCGCACCGCCGAGAATGAGCGGGCGCGGGTCATCGCCGCCAACAACATTCTCAACGCGCTGTTCATGGTGGTCTCGGCGATTGTCTCCATTGTCCTGCTGGGCCTGCTGGAACTGTCGATTCCCCAGCTGTTCCTGGTGGTGTCACTGCTGAACATTGGCGTGAACACCTACATCTTCAAAATCGTCCCTGAGTTCAGCATGCGTTTCATGATCTGGCTGCTGAGCCATTCCATGTACCGCGTGGAACATCGCAACCTGGATGCGATTCCCGATGAAGGCGCCGCGCTGCTGGTCTGCAATCACGTGTCCTTCGTTGACGCGTTGCTGATCGGTGGCGCGGTGCGTCGGCCGATTCGCTTCGTGATGTACTACAAGATCTACAACCTGCCAGTGCTCAATTTCATCTTTCGCACCGCCGGGACGATTCCAATTGCCGGGCGCCAGGAAGACATTCATATCTACGAAAGCGCTTTTACACGCATCGCTCAATACCTGCAGAACGGCGAGTTGGTGTGCATCTTCCCCGAAGGAAAATTGACGGCCGATGGTGAGATCAATGAGTTCAAGGGCGGACTGACGCGCATTCTTCAGGAAACACCTGTGCCGGTGATTCCCCTGGCGTTGCAGGGGTTGTGGGGCAGTTTCTTCAGTCGTGACCCGAACAAGGGGCTGTTTCGCCGGTTGTGGTCGCGGGTGACGTTAGTGGCGGGGCCGGCGGTCGCCGTTGAGGTGGCGGAACCGGCGAAGTTGCAGGCGTTGGTGGGGGAGTTGCGCGGGGCTGTCAGATAACGAGAGACGCCTTGTGAAAGTAGGTATGTGAGAGCAAAGCTTGCTCGCGATAGCGTCCTTGAGACCGCCTCGCGGGCAAGCCTTGCTCCCACAGGTCCAGCCCTACAAGCCTCTGTGTCTACAGAGATTGTTCCTGCAGGTGAGTTCAGGCGCTGGCCTTAAGTCCGATCAACCCGGCAACGATCAACGCCACACTGGCTAGCCGAACCAGCGCCATGGATTCACCAAACAGAATGATTCCGGCAATCACCGTGCCCACGGCACCGACACCGGTCCAGATGGCATAGGCCGTGCCCAGGGGCAGTTCCTTCATCGCAAGGCCCAGCAGGCCAAGGCTGATAGCCATGGCCGCAACGGTCAATACGGTAGGGAGCGGGCGGCTGAAACCGTCGGTGTACTTCAGGCCGACAGCCCAACCGACTTCGAACAGGCCGGCAAAAAACAGAATGATCCAGGACATCACACACCTCCATCGATGGATGGGGTCGTCCCCGGATTTAGGTCGATCGAGTGGCGGGGTCGTCCCCGCGATGGGCATATAGATTGCCCATTATTGACCACTCGATCAAGTCTGTCTTTCAGTCCGCCGCTTGGCGGGCGAGCAGTTCACGGTCCTGCTTTTCGCTCATACGGCGGAAATACGTCGAGAGCAGCGCCCCGGAAATATTGTGCCAGACGCTGAACAGCGCGCTGGGCACCGCCGCCAGCGGCGAGAAATGCGCACTGGCTAGGGCTGCGCCCAGACCGGAGTTTTGCATGCCCACCTCCAGCGACAAGGTCTTGCGCTGGGCCAGTGGCAACCCGAACAGGCGAGCGGTGAAGTAACCCAACAGGTAACCGAAGCTGTTATGCAGCATCACGATCGCCATGATCAGCAGGCCGGACTCGGCGATCTTCGCCTGACTGGCCGCCACTACCGCCGCAACAATGATCACGATGCTCACTACCGAGATCAGCGGTAGCACTTCCACCGCGTGACGAACCCGCTCTCCCAACAGGCGTTGAGCAACGATGCCCAGCACGATAGGCAGCAGTACGATCTGCAGGATCGACCAGAAAAGCGCCGAGAACGACACCGGCAACCAGGCGGAAGCCAGCAGCCAGATCAGCGCCGGGGTCAGCAAAGGCGCGAGCAGGGTGGTAATGGCCGAAAGCGACACGGCCAAAGCCAGGTCGCCGCGGGCCAACCAGGTCATGACATTGGAGGAGGTGCCGCTCGGACAGCAACCCACCAGAATCACCCCGACGGCAATCTCCGGTGGCAGGCTGAATACTTGGCAGAGCAGCCACGCCACGCCGGGCATGATGACAAATTGTGCAATCACCCCCAGGACCACCCGCCCTGGATGACGGCCCACTTCGGCAAAGTCCTCCAGCTTGAGCGCCAGGCCCATGCCGAACATCACCAGCCCCAGCAAGGGGACGATGGCGACTTTCAGGTCGACGAACCATTGCGGTAGCAAGAATGCCAGCACGGCAAAAAACAGCACCCAGTAAGCGAAGGTATTGCCGACAAAACGACTCAATGCAGCCAGTGCGCGCATGACCTGATCCTTATTATTAAGTAGCACCACAAAAACAATGTGGGAGCGAGCCTGCTCGCGATGGCGGAGTATCAGGCAACCTGTCGGTAACTGTCACTCTGCCATCGCGAGCAGGCTCGCTCCCACAAGGGTAATCATTGGGCTGTCAGATCCCCTGAGGCATCTCTTCACCACCCAACGCTTCTACCAGCGCCGGCAGGAACTCGCCAAACGTCAACATCATCAGCGTGAAGCTGGCGTCCAGTTGGCCGAGGGCCTCGTCGCCGCCGTCCTGTTCCGCCTGGTCCTGCAGCAAGTCTTCGAACTTCAGGCGCTTGACCACCATTTTGTCGTCGAGCACGAAAGACAGCTTGTCCTGCCAGGCCAGCGACAGTTGGGTCACCACCTTGCCGGTGTTCAAGTGCAACTGGATTTCGTCGCTGGTCAGGTCCTGACGCTTGCAACGCACAATGCCGCCATCTTCGTGAGTGTCGCGCAGCTCGCATTCATCCAGCACGAAGAAATCGTCGGCGGCTTTCTGAGTCTTGACCCAGTCGGTCATGATGGCGGTGGGTGCGGTTTTCACAGTCAGTGGGCGCACCGGCAGCGAGCCGAGGACTTCGCGCAGGGTGGAGAGCAGGTCTTCGGCGCGTTTCGGGCTGGCGGAGTTGACCAGGATCAGACCCTGTTTCGGTGCGATGGCAGCGAAGGTGGACGAGCGACGAATGAACGCGCGAGGCAGAAACGCCTGGATGATTTCATCCTTGAGCTGGTCCCGTTCCTTTTTATAGACCTTGCGCATTTGTTCGGCTTCGATCTCTTCGACCTTTTCTTTCAGGGCATCGCGTACGACGCTGCCTGGCAGGATGCGTTCTTCCTTGCGTGCGGCGATCAGCAGGAAATCCTGGCTGATGTGCACCAGAGGTGCGTCTTCGCCTTTACCGAACGGCGCGACGAAACCGTAAGTGGTCAACTCCTGGCTTGCACATGGACGCGCCAGTTTGCTGGCCAGTGCAGTTTCCAACGCCTCGGCATCAAAAGGCAGATCTTGGGTCAGGCGATAGATAAGCAGGTTTTTGAACCACATGGGGTGAGTCTCTCCTTTATACAAAGGGGGGCATTATTCTCTTCGCGGCGCCATAGGCCAACCCTTCGCTAAGCCTTTGGAAGGCCTGAAAAAATTAAATTAAAAAGTGCTTGCCAGCTTTGAGGACGCTCCGTAGAATGCGCGCCACACCGAAAGCGAAGGGTGATTAGCTCAGCTGGGAGAGCGTCTGCCTTACAAGCAGAATGTCGGCGGTTCGATCCCGTCATCACCCACCATTCGCTCCAAAGTGTTACGCGCAGCGGTAGTTCAGTCGGTTAGAATACCGGCCTGTCACGCCGGGGGTCGCGGGTTCGAGTCCCGTCCGCTGCGCCATATTCGGTAATCTGGAACACTGAACGCCAGATCACCACAGAAAGCCCGCTAACGCGGGCTTTTTGCTGTTTGCAGTTCCTGCGGTGCACGTTAATCACATTTTTTGCTGAATAGTTAATTAAATCAGCACGTTACGAAAATTTGTGAGAGAATGCGCCCCGCATCGAAAGTGAAGGGTGATTAGCTCAGCTGGGAGAGCGTCTGCCTTACAAGCAGAATGTCGGCGGTTCGATCCCGTCATCACCCACCAAGCTTTCAATGTTACGCGCAGCGGTAGTTCAGTCGGTTAGAATACCGGCCTGTCACGCCGGGGGTCGCGGGTTCGAGTCCCGTCCGCTGCGCCATATTCGCTTCCACTTAGGCCCACTGAACGCCTGGAAGCTACCGAATAAGCGGCCCTTGGCCGCTTTTTTCGTTTATGGCGTTTCATCGCAATCCATCAGCAGCCCAGCAAACGGCACGGCCGTGATATAGCAGGTGCTGCCCCTCGGCGGATATGAGCATCAAATGGGTATGTGGGTCGTCGACAAGACCTGGCGCAACCCCATGAACGAGCGGATCTGCCGAACACCGGGCAGGTAAAGCAACTGTTCGGCATGCAGTCGATTGAAGCTGTGGCTGTCCTTGGTTCGCAGCAACATGAAATAGTCGAATTCTCCCGTCACCACATGGCATTCCATACAGCCGGATACCTTTTGTGCGGCCGCCTCGAAATCTGCAAAGGATTGCGGTGTGGAGCGGTCCAGTACCACGCCGATCAACACCACCATTCCCGCGTCCAGCGCCTCACTGTCCAGCAATGCGACGATGCCCTTGATCAGGCCGGCCTGCTTGAGCCGTTCGACGCGCCTGAGGCAAGCCGGCGCGCTCAGTTTCACCTTCTCTGCAAGCGCCACATTGGAGATGGAGGCATCGCGCTGCAGGGTCTTGAGAATCGCTCGGTCGGTTCGATCAAGCGGTTGCGGCGCCGCAGCTGTTTCTTCAGGCTTCTTGTGATTATTTGTTGCGCTCATCTCTCTTCCCGAACAACTAAAGTATGTTCTGTAATTGTTTGCGTAAATAATAGTTCTTTAAGTACCTTAGACTTGCAACACATATTTTTCATATTCTTCTTAATATTGAACTCATCGAAGCCCCCCTGAAATAGCCTGGAAGGCAGCCTTTGTCTTTCGGCCTGGTGCTTGGATATTCAATACACAAGGAGCAGAGTCATGAACCTGAATCGTTTCGAACGTTATCCGCTGACCTTTGGTCCCTCTCCCATCACCCCCTTGAAGCGTCTCAGCGAACATTTGGGCGGCAAGGTGCAGTTGTATGCCAAGCGTGAAGACTGCAACAGTGGCCTGGCTTTCGGCGGGAACAAAACCCGCAAGCTTGAATACCTGATTCCCGAAGCACTTGAGCAAGGCTGCGATACCCTGGTTTCCATCGGCGGAATCCAGTCGAACCAGACCCGCCAGGTAGCCGCCGTCGCTGCTCACCTGGGCATGAAGTGCGTACTGGTGCAGGAAAACTGGGTGAACTACTCCGATGCGGTGTATGACCGGGTAGGCAATATCGAGATGTCCCGGATCATGGGTGCAGAGGTACGTCTGGACGCCGCCGGGTTTGACATCGGCATTCGTCCTAGCTGGGAGAAGGCCATGAGCGACGTGGTCGAGCGAGGTGGCAAGCCATTCCCGATCCCGGCGGGGTGTTCCGAGCATCCCTACGGCGGCCTCGGGTTCGTGGGTTTCGCCGAAGAGGTACGGCAGCAGGAAAAAGAACTGGGCTTCAAGTTTGATTACATTGTGGTCTGTTCGGTGACCGGTAGTACCCAGGCCGGCATGGTGGTCGGTTTCGCTGCCGACGGCCGCTCGAAGAACGTCATCGGTATCGACGCCTCGGCCAAACCGGAGCAGACCAAGGCACAGATTCTGCGCATTGCCCGGCACACCGCTGAGTTGGTGGAGCTGGGTCGGGAGATCACTGAAGAGGACGTGGTCCTCGATACGCGCTTCGCCTACCCGGAATATGGCTTGCCCAACGACGGCACGCTGGAAGCTATCCGACTGTGCGCGAGCCTTGAGGGCGTACTGACAGACCCGGTGTATGAAGGTAAATCCATGCACGGGATGATTGATATGGTGCGTCGTGGTGAGTTCCCTGAAGGCTCGAAAGTGCTTTATGCGCATTTGGGCGGGGTTCCCGCGCTGAACGCCTATAGCTTCCTGTTCCGCAACGGATGATTGCGCTTCAAGTCCGTAAAGCGTTGACGCTAGCGGTGAGTAAGTTGTGGCGGGGAGCAAGCTCCCTTGCCACAGGTTCAATGTCGCACTTGCTGAGCCGCGCGGGACCCGGCCCCATCAGGCGCTATAGCGCTCTTGCAAGACACTTTTTGCCAGGTCCCTGGCCACCGACAAGATCTCCTCCACCTGCTTATCCATCGCGGCATCGGTTAACTCGACTTTACCCAGTTTAACGAAGCGCAATGTGTGGCCGCAGACAGATCCCAGCCAAGTCAGGCTGGGCAATGGGCTGACTTCGACATCAAGCAGGTAGCAGCCTTTCGATACTGAGCGCAGCAACTGGCTGGCATGACACAGGCTGGATGGATTCGATTCCGATGCCTCAGACCCGGCTCTGAGCCAGTCGAGCATGAACTCATGCGACTGCTTGACGACCAGATAGGCCACCTGGTCCCAGTCCTTGATCGCCAGCTGCAACGTGTCGATGAAGTATTCGGGCAGTTCGGCACTGGTGACAATAACGACACCCACATCCGTTAATGGCGCTTTTATCCAGACTGCGGATTGCGAAATCGTATGCATGAAAGTACTCCCGGTGATGGGTAGAGGCTAATTGCCTCAACGGTTCTCGCCGACGGCCAGAATGGTTGCCACCAAGGCCTGGGCGCGTGGAACCAGCGTGTCCAGTTCCAGGTATTCACGATCGGTGTGGACTTTGCCACCCACCGGCCCCAGACCACACAGGGTTGGAATGCCCAAGCTGGCGGTGAACCCGGAATCGGCGCAGCCGCCGGTGAATTCGCCCTCGACACTGAAGCCTAGCGCCAGTGCTTGTTGTTGATAGATGTGCAGCAGTTGCTCGCTGTGCCGTGCTTCCATCGGCAGGAAGGTCGTCGCTTCCTTGAGGATGGCGCTCGTGCCGGGCAGTTCCTCTTCAGCGACGATGCCTTGGATGGCGGCGAATATCTGCTCCCAGTGTTGCGACTCGATAAACCGTACATCCAGCTTGGCCGAGGCGTTGGGCGCGACAGTGTTGCTGGAGGTGCCGCCGGCGATCAGCCCGATATTGGTGGTGATGCCTGCGGGGTAATCGGTCAGGGCATGCAGTTTGACGATCTTTCGGGCCAGCGCCTCGATGGCGCTGGCCCCGTCGGCATGGTTGACGCCGGAGTGCGCAGCGCGGCCGCTGACTTCGATGACCAGTGTGGCCCCGCCTTTACGGGCGCTGACCACATTGCCGCTGGCCCGTCCCGGCTCGGTATTGAGTACGGCGCGGGCTGATTTGGCGGCGCTTTCGATATGGCTGCGGGCGCTGCCAGAGCCGATTTCTTCGTCACCGGTATAGAGCACCTGCACCGGGCAGGGCAAAGGACCGACGCGCTTGAGTGCCTTGAGGGCGAAGCAGTTGAGCACCAACCCACCTTTCATGTCGGCTACGCCGGGGCCGTAGGCGAGGTCGCCATCGCGGCTGAAGCCACGGGTGGTGGTCGTGCCCTTGGGGAATACCGTGTCGCGATGGCCCAGCAACAGCACCGGCTTGCCAGCCTCGCCGGGTACTTGGGCAAGCAGTACGTCGCCAAAACCTTCGACCGGCATCCGCTTGAGCTCGATACCGTCGGCCTCCAGTTCCGCTGCGAGCAATGCGCCCACGGCATCGACCCCCGCCTTGTCATAGCTGTTGGAATCGGTATCGACCAGACGCTGCAACAACGACTCCATGGCGGGGCGCTGGCCGGCGAGCCAGTCCAGCGCCTGTTGGTGGGTCTCGCTCATTGCGCACGCTCCCGTGCCCGATGTTCCTCGCTCAGACGTGCCGCATCGTTGCCCAGGTCCCAGAACAGCCCGGCCATGATCTGCAGACTTTCTTTGACCACCGGTGCCAGCAAGTGCTCGTTGGGCGCATGTTGTGAACAGGCCGGGTACGAATGCGGCACCCACAAGGTCGGCAGGCCGAGCACGTCGGCAAACACGTCGTTGGGCAAGGAGCCGCCAAGGTTGGGCAGCAGCGCCGGTTTCTTTCCGGTGGTTTGCGTCAACGAGTCGAGCGCCCAGTTGACCCATGGGCTTTGCGGGTCCAGCCGGGTGGCGTGCATGACATCGATGCGGCTTTGCTTGACCTCGACATTGTTGAAACCATGGGCATCCAGGTGAGCGCGCACGGCGGGGATAAAGGTCGTGTAATCGCTGTTTACCACAAAGCGGATATGGCAGTGAGCGTTGGCCTTGCCGGGGATTGCATGCACCGGGGCGTCTGGATTGCCAGTCTTGAAGGCAATGACATCGAGGGTGTTCCAGCCAAAGACTTTCTCGCTCAGCGACAGATCCGGGTGGCCCCAGTTGGCGTCGATTTGCGGATCATCCGGCCCGCCACCGACTTCGATGTCGGCCAGCGCCTGTCGCACCGAATCCGGCAGTGCGCTGGGCTGCAAGCCCTCGACTTTTACCCGGCCATGTTCGTCGATCATGCTGGCGATGGCGTTGGCCAGGATGATGCCGGGATTGGCCAGCAGCCCGCCCCAATTACCGGAGTGGTGTGCGCCTTCGCGCAGATTGACCGCCAGCTCGAAGTTGAACACCCCGCGTGAGCCTAGAAAAATGGTAGGCCGTGTTGCGGCCAGACGCGGGCCGTCCGAGGCGATGAAGATATCCGCCGCCAGCTCCTTGCGGTGGGCGGCACAGAACGCATTGAGGCCGGGGGAACCTTCTTCTTCGCCCATTTCCAGCAGCAGTTTGACGTTGAAGCCGAGCTTGCCTTCGCGGGCCTTGAGGGTCTGCTCCAGCGCGGTGATGTTGATCAGGTGCTGGCCTTTGTTATCGGCGGTGCCGCGCCCGTACCAGCGATCACCTTCGACGGTGACTTGCCACGGTGACAAGCCTTCACGCCATTGTGCCGCATAGCCGCGCACCACATCACCATGACCATAGCTGAGTACGGTGGGCAGCTGCGGGTGTTCAATGCGCGTGGCGATCATGAATGGTCCGCGTTCCGCTACCGGGTTGTCGTAGATTTTTACGCTGAAACCCAGCGCCTCGACATGCGGAGTGATGAACTCGTTGAGGTAGCGATACAACTCAGGTTGGCTGTCTTGCGCCTGGCTTTCGGTGGGCAGGGCGACACTACGTTCGAGCAGGTTGAAAAAAGCACCGTTGTCGAACTGTTCGAGGGTGTTGCTGATGGCCTGGGAACGACTCATGAGTGGACAAGCTCCAGTGTTTGGGTGGGACTGTCGTGCAGGTGGCAACGTACGTTGCCGCCGATAATTGGATCGTTGGCCGGATAGGCCGTTTTGCAACGGTCCATGCAGTTCGGGCAGCGCGGGTGAAAGGTGCAGCCGGTTGGCGGGGACATCGGGTTGGGGAAGGCGCCGTGCAGGCCGATGTCTGGAATGCCCAAGCGCGGATCGGGGGTCAGCACCGAATCGAGCAATGCGCGGGTATACGGATGGCCGGGTTCGGCGAACAGCGACTGGCGGGTGCGTTCTTCGACAATACGCCCCAGATACATCACGGCCACCCGGTCGGCGAGGTGCTCGATAACCGCCAGGTTGTGGCTGATCAGCAAATAGGTCAGGCCGAATTCGCGCTTGAGGTCTTGCAACAGATTGAGGATCTGCGCCTGCACTGACACGTCCAGCGCCGAAGTCGGCTCGTCGCAGATCAACACATCAGGACGCATGACCAGCGCCCTGGCAATCGCCACGCGCTGGCGCTGGCCGCCGGATAACTGGGCTGGATAGCTATCGATCACGCGCTTGGGAAGGCCGACTACATCCAGCATTTGTTCGGTTTTCTTGCGGCGCTCGGTGGCCGTGCCGATGTCGTGGACGATCAACGGCAGGGTGATGATTTCGCGCAGGGTCTTGCGGGGGTTCAGCGATGAATACGGATCCTGGAAGATCGGCTGGATACGCCGGGACATCTCCTTGCGATCTGTCGCTGGCAGATGTTTGCCATTGACCAGCACGTCGCCTTGAGTGGGCTGTAGCAGGCCGAGCAGGATCTTGGCCAGGGTGCTTTTGCCGCAACCGGACTCACCCACCAGACCGAGGGTTTCACCGCGCATCAGGCGCAGTGATACGCCATCAACCGCTTTCAGTGTGGCGGCAGGTTTGAAAAAGCCTTTGCTGATACGGAACTCGCGACGGATATCGCACAGCTCCAGAGCGATGTCTTTTTTCATGAGCGGGCACTCTCTTTAACCAGCATCGGTTTCAGGCCGGAAGCCGCCAGCAGGCAGCGCGCCATATGTCCGTCCTGGTGCACTTCGGGCACATCCCGGGCACACGCCTGGACGGTGTGCGCGCAACGATTGCGAAAGGCACACCCGTGTTGTTCACCCACCAGGCTCGGCACCAGACCGGGAATCGAGCCCAGCGCTTCGCCCGGTTTGGTCCGCCCTGGAATCGGGATGCTGGCCAGCAGGCCACGGGTGTACGGATGCCGCGGGTTCTCGAAGAGTTGTCGGGCGGGAGCGCTTTCGACGATTTCCCCGGCATACATCACGGCCACCCGGTCGGCGATGCGGGCCACCAGGCCAAGGTCGTGGGTGATAAAGATCACCGCCAGCCCCAGTTCTTTCTGAATATCGCGGATCAGGCGCAGGATTTGCGCCTGAATGGTCACGTCCAGTGCGGTGGTCGGCTCGTCAGCGATGATCAGGTCGGGCTCGCACATCAACGCCATGGCGATAATCACCCGCTGGCGCAACCCCCCGGAGAGTTGATGCGGGTACTGACGCAGACGCTCGCCGGCATTGCTGATGCCGACCTTTTCCAGCATTTGCGCGGCGCGGGCCAGCGCATCCTTGCGCGACACCTTGCGGTGCCGGGTCAGCACTTCACTGAGCTGGTCGCCAATGCTGTAGGCCGGGTTCAGCGCGGTCATGGGCTCCTGGAAGATCATCGCCAGACGGTTGCCGCGCAGGTCGCACATGCTTCGCTCGCTCTGGCCGAGCAGGTCGATGCCGTCCAGTGTCAGTCGGCTGGCGGTGCGCTTGGCCTTGCGGGGCAGCAGGTCCATGAGTGCCAGCGAGGTCAGGGATTTGCCGCAGCCGGACTCTCCGACAATGCACAGCATCTCGCCGCGCTCGACCTGAAAATCCAGGCCGCGCACCGCATGCAGCATGTCATCCGCTGTCGGGTTATGGCCCATGGGAATGTCCACCCGCAGGTTTTCAACATGGAGTAGTGCCATGTCCGGTACTCCTCTATCAGTCTCAGTTGCGGCCATCGGGCAGGATCAGATCGCGCAGGCCGTCGCCGACCAGATTGATGCCCAGCACCAGAATCATCAGGGCGATACCTGGGATGGCGATGACCCACGGGGAGAAGAACATGTAGGGTTTGCCCTCTGCGATCATCAGTCCCCAGGACGGCGTCGGCGGTTGTACGCCCACCCCGAGGAACGACAGCGCTGACTCCAGCAGGATCGCGTGGGCCATTTCCAGGGTCGCGACCACGATCAGCGCGCCAACCAGATTGGGCAGGATTTCACTGACCAGAATGCGCAGGGTCGAACAGCCCAGGGCTTGTGCCGAGGCAACATATTCGGCATCGCGAATTTGTTGCACCGAGGCCCGAACCACCACGGCGAAGCGGTCCCAGAGCAGGCAACCGAGCAGAATGATCACCACCTTCAGCGAGCCGCCCATCAACGAGGCAGAGGCCAGGGCCACCATGACCACAGGCAGCGCCAGCCGAGTGGTGATCAGGTAGCTGATAAACGCATCCACCTTGCCACCGTAGTAACCGGCCAGCAGACCCATGACGGTGCCGATGACGCCGGAAATCAGCGCCGCCGCAACGCCGATAAACAGTGAAATACGGGCGCCGTAGAGCAACCGTGAGAGGTAATCGCGGCCCAGCTTGTCGGTGCCCAAGACATATTCCCAAGTGCCGTTAGCCATCCAGACCGGAGGCTTCATGCGCAACATCACGTCTTGCGCATAAGGGTCATAAGGCGCCAGCCATGGCGCGAACAGCGCACCAGCAAAAATGATCAGCAGCAACGCACTGCCGATGGCGAAGCCGCGGTGGCGAAAGCTTTTGCCAAGCACCCGGCTCAGGCTACTTGGTGGGGGCAGGTAGTCGTTGATCGCGAGGGTAACGGGGGTACTCATGAAGGGCTCCTAGCGCACGCGAATGCGCGGGTCGAGCAGTGCGTTGAGCACATCGGCCAGCAAGGTGAGGATGATGTAGATCACCGCAATCAACAGGACCACGGCCTGGACTACCGGGAAGTCGTCACGGGCGATGGCGTCCCAGGCGAGTTGTCCGATGCCTTGCAGGGAAAACACGGTTTCGATCACCACCGAACCGCCGAGCATGAAGCCGAACTCCACCGCTGCCAGTGCGACGACCGGAATCAATGCATTGCGCAATGCATGCTTGAACAACACCTGCGCAGGGCGCAGCCCCTTGGCGCGAGCGGTGCGGATGTAATCGCAACTGAGCACATCCAGCATGCCTGCGCGGGTCAGGCGCATGATGGCCGGCGTTGCGTAGTACCCCAAGGCAATGGCCGGCATGACGAAATGCAGCATGCTTGAGTTGCCGGAGACTGGCAGCCACTTGAGCGTCACCGCAAACACTACGATCAGCATCAGCGCAAACCAGAAACTGGGCATTGCCTGGCCCAGTACCGCGATGCTCAAGGCCAGTCGATCAACCCAGGTGTCGCGTTTGATCGCGGCCAGTACGCCCAGGGGAATCGCCACCAGCAAGGCGATACCCAGCGCCATGGCACCTAACCCGAGGGTGATCGGCAAACGGCTGGCGACGAGGTTATAGACCGACTCCTGAAAGAAAAAGGAGTTGCCCAGGTCCAGCCGCAGCAAACCGCCCAGCCAGTTGACGTACTGGGTGGGAAGCGGTTTGTTCAAGCCGTATTGCACACGGATCTGTTCGATCTGTTCGCTGGTGGCTTCCGGCCCGCCAATGGCCGTGGCCAGGTCGCCGGACAGATGCAACAGAGAGAAGCTGATCACCGACACGGTAATGGCGACGCAAAAAGCGATGCCCAGACGGCGTAGAAGGAACCCAAGCATGGCAAGTTTCCTCATGTTCAATGGATGACAGGTGGAGGACGTGGCCGTGGGGGGCTGGCCCACGCGCCACGGAATCGCTCGCTCAATCCGCCCGGTTGCGGATTACTTCCAACTGGACTGAACGAAACGCGGCAGTTCATCCGGATACGGCGTGAATGCCAGTTCGGAGGTGTAGGCGTAGTTCATCGAGTAGTTGAACAGCGGGGCCCAGTACGCCTGTTCGCTGATGCGCTGCAACGCCTTGCGGTAGTTGTCCTTGCGCACTTGCGGATCGAGGGCGTTATCGGCGCTCTGCAACCAGTTTTGGACTTGCGGGTCTTTGATGTTGTCGTCCGGATTGCCCTTGAACCAGGTGCCGGCCGACGCCGAGGTGTCGAGGATCGAGAACGAGCCCCAGGCCTGGAACGACATGGGCACCTTTCCGCCACGTTGCTGATCTCGTAGGGCGGCGTACTTCAAGTAGCGCAGCTTGGCGTTGATGCCCACCGCCCGCAGGTTGCCGATGATGGCTTCGACGTAATCACGGTCGCGATAAGCGAATATTTCCGTCTCGAAGCCATTTGGGTAACCGGCCTCGGCGAGCAGCGCGCGGGCTTTGGCCGGGTCAAAGTTGTAGACAGTGGCCGCAGAGGTATCGCAACCGAACTGGCGTGGATAACACGCAACCTGTAAGGGCTTGGCTTCGCCACCCACCAACTGCGTCGCCAGTGCCTCGCGGTTGATCGCATGGTTGATCGCTTGACGCACCTTGAGGTTTTTCATTGGCGAGTTTTCGCTGGAGGTGCCTCGAGCATCAAGAATCAGGAAACCGATGCGCATGGTTTCGGCGCTGGTTACGGTGAGGTTCGGTATACCTTTGAGGTCGATTGCCTGATCCGAGGTGACGCGCCAGATCCAGTCGACACCGCCGGTCATCAACTCGGCCAGGCGAGTTTCTGCATCCGGGATTACCCGAAACTTGAGGTGAGCGATATGTGGCTTGCCCTGTGGGCTGTCCGCAAAGTAGTCCTTGTTGATCGCCATGCTCACGCCTTCGCCGGCCACCACCGACAGGGCTTTATACGGTCCGGTGCCCACTGGCTTGCGACTGAATTCGGCCAGGCCGACCTTCTCGAAGTATTGCTTGGGGAACATCGGAACGGCGTTGGACAGGTATTCCAGCGCAGGAGGGAAAGGCTTCTTCAAATACAGGCGGACACTGTAGTCACCGGTTTTTTCGGCGCTCTTGATCCAGTCTACGTTTTGCACGGTCACGACTTTCGCTTCGGGCGACACCACGTAGTTGAGGGTGAACACCACGTCGTCGGCGGTGAAGGGGTCGCCGTTGTGAAATTTGACGCCTTTGCGTAGCTCAAGGTCGATGGTGGTGTCGTCGACCTGTTTCCAGCCGGTGGCCAGCATGGGCTTGTATTCGCCGCTGGTGGGATCGCGGTAGATCAGGTTGTCCCAGATCAGCCGGCCGAGAATCACTCCTTCGCGGAGATCGTTGTGATAGGGGCTGACGTTTTCAGGTTCGCTGTCGGAAGCGTAAACCAGGGTGTCGTTGGCTTTGTCGGCATGAGCCGCAAAGCTGTTGATCAAACCCATCAGCGCGATACTGCAGGCGAAACCTTTGATGCCCATGCCGTCGTCTCCGTTGGCGAGAGTGGTTGAATCAAAGGGCAGCGAATCGCAAATGCGGTAAATGAGGAGGAGAAGCTCAGGCGATGTTTTTTTTGGTCTGGACACGAATGTAGGGAAAGGCTATCAATGCCACAAGTACAATCTTTCGATACTTTCTTTGCCAAAAAGGCAATGCTCGGAGGTTCCGATGCAGTTGTATGGCGTGCAGTCCACGGCATTGCGCTATTTCCTGGAAGTAGCCAGGTGCGGATCGGTCAGTGAAGCTTCGGTGCGGCTCAATGTTGCGGCGTCAGCGGTGAGCCGACAGATTTCCAAGCTTGAGTTGGCTCTGGATGCCAGCCTGTTTGAGCGTCGTGCCCGAGGCATGGTGCTCAGCGAGGCCGGGACGCGATTGGCGGCTTATGCGCGCAAGTCGCAGCTTGAGGCTGAGCAGGTGGTGCTGGAAATTACCGAGCTGCATGGCTTGCAACGGGGGCATGTGCATGTCGCCTGCTCGGAAGGTTTTGCATTGGAGTACATGCCCAGGAGCATCAGCGCATTCAGGCGTGAGTACCAGGGCATCCATTTCACATTGGAGGTTTGCGCGCCTGCGCAAGCGACTGAAAAAGTACGTTCCGGCGAAGCCGATCTGGCGATGACCTTCAGCCTGTCGCCGCAGAAGGAAATCAAGGTCGAACATGTCTTGAGCGGGGCTATTTTTGCAGTGGTTTCCAATTCCCACCCCTTGGCCGGGCGTGAAGCGGTCAGCCTCGCCGAGTTGCAACCCTGGCCCATTGCGTTGCCTAAGGCCGATACCACGATACGGCAACTGTTCGACATTTGTTGTGGTGTACAGGGGTTGTTGTTCGATCCGGTACTGACCACTAATTACGTGGCCGCGCTTTACAGCTTCGTCCGCGAGGAAGGCGTCATTAGCCTGGCCAGCGAGATGACCTTGCACAAACAGGTGGCGGACAAGCAGTTGCAGTGCCTGCCAATCCTGGATGAAGGGATGCAGGCACGGCGCATCGAACTGCAAAGCATGGCTGGACGCAATTTGCCGGCGGCGGTTTCTGCGTTCAAGGATTTTCTGATTGCAGAACTGGTGAACACCAAGCACGGTTGAAGTGGCGAGGCAACGGCGCAAGGCTGTTCGCTTATCCCCGATGGGCTGCGCAGCAGCCCCAAAAAAAAGATTGAATCCCACGCTCCGTTATTTACTGCTCGGCATTGCGGCTATGACGGTAATCGCTGACCGCCTCATACACCGCTTTGCGCAAACGGTTGATGCCGCCGATGGGGCGATGGGCCTCAATGCCGAACCACGGGTTGAAGGACTGGTTGTCGCAGGCCAGGTTCAGCTTGGGCGTATCGAAATCCTGGGCCGGCACGGTGATTCGCGCCACTGTCTCGAACGGTGCGTCACTTTCTCGCCATTCAATACTGGTGTCTTCGATCGGCATGAACTTGCTCGGGTCCTGGCGCTGGATCTGCAGGACAAAACACGCCGGTATCCGGTCTGTGGATAACTGTTGCGTCAGTGTACTTCGCAAGAAATTCGGCAGTGCCTGGTTTTGTGCGGGCAGGGTGTAGCTCGGGCAGTTATCCGGGTCGGGCGCTACGCGAAATTTCGCGTTGGCCTCGCCAAACTTGTAGGGCGATACCGAAAAATACGTGGTCTGGGTCGGGCTGTCAGGGGCCGGTGAAAGTGTCTCCAGGGCGATGAACAGGTGGCGGATCTGCCAGCTCCGGGGATCCAGGCTCGGAAAGAACGCCATCGCCTTTTTTCCATCGGCCTGGGCGGCTACATTCTGACGATATTCGGCGACATCGCTGACGAAGAAGTTCGGATGATTGAACATCACAAAATCCTGTTCACCTTGTGACAGTCGGTCCCCCAGCAATTGTTTGCCCGGCACGCCCAGCAGCTTGATCGCCATCCCTCGCGCATCGCGCAGGCTGTCGAACTGTGGGTAGGCGTTGCCGTTGGACAAGCGAATCGTCGCTTGCCAGACCTTCCCCGGCTCGGCAAATACACCCTGGCGCAACGGTGCTGGCAGATTGTCCGGCACCTGCACTTGCGCCATGACGCAGCCGTGGGCTTTGGCATGGGCATCACGCAGGTAGCGCGTGCCTTCGCGGTGCTGATCGACGATACGGATGGCGGTCTGGATGATGTCCTGGGTCATGGCCGCTTCGCCGGGTGGAATCTGCTCTTTATCCGAGACCGGCCCGCTGTGTTGCCAGGCGAACCAGGCCGTGGCCAGCGCCCAGCCGAGCAGCCCGATGCCCAGCAACCACAGGAGCGTCTTGCCCAAAAAGGCGCCGAGGCGCAGCCAGAGCGTAATCAGCATGGGTCAATCCTTTTGCCTGAGGGGTTCATCATCACAGTTGCGACTCCAGCGGCCCGCCCAGTACCTTGAGGTACTCCAGCAACGCCCAGCGTTCCTGTGGCTGCAGCAGCCGACCGATCACGCCGTTACCCCGCTCACCAGCGCGAAACTCATGACCACTGTTGTGGTTGCCGGTAATCCGGGTGTCGAACAAAAAGCCATTCGTGAAGGCTTCTGTGCGATAGCCCAGGTGCCGTGGGTCGTATTCGAAGCTGCCTTTATAGAAGGTGATCGCCCGTTCGTCCTGAGGGGACAGCAACTGATAGATCGTCGGCACCGAGCCGTTATGCAGGAAGGGCGGCGTGGCCCAGACGCCAGCCAGGGGCCGGGCTTTGTAGGCGCGCAGCTCGCGCACGCCGATGGGCAGGCCAAAACCGTCCAGCGCCGGACGCTCCAGCGGTGTGACGCCCGCGTCACGGTAAGCCCGCTCTTCCACGAACGCGGTAACGTAGGCCAAGCCTTTGGCGACTGAAACCTGGCTCAAATCCAGCGGCGTCGTCGGGGTCGGATGCAGTTGTACGTCCAGTTTGGCCAGTTCGGCCGGATTCCATTGCAGGCTGGTCAGATCGAAACGGTGGTCGGCAATGTTGTTAGCGGTACCCGGATCGGTGCCGATCACCTTCACCGGCAACATGTTCAGGTGCTGGACGGGCCTGTCAGGACCTTGAACCACGTTGGGGACATGGCAGCCGGCACAGTTTTCGACGAACAGCGCCCGGCCTTGTGCGGCCAACGGCATATCGATAGCGCCAAGCAGTTCCTGAGGCCACTCCGGGGCCTTGAGCAACTGCAGGGTTTCTTCAATCTTGTGCAGATCGCGAACGCGCACGCTGGAGGGGTATCGCGCATCACCTTGCAATGGTTTGCCCTGGGCGTCGAAGAAATTCAACGTGGCGCCGACACCCAGTGCTTCGCCGACGTTGCGGGCCATCGGTTGCTGGGCCGAACCGTTCCACTGCACCCAGTCGAATGTCCATATGTCCCACAACTGCGGGTAATCCACAGGTGCGTTGGCGACCCGGTAATTCTTGTCGGAGATGGCATCGCCGAAGCTGGCATTGGCAATCCGTCCAAAGGCATCTGTACGGCCAGGTCCTTCTTCGGTGGGGTAGAGGCCGCGATGAGTGTCGTTCCAGGCCACGCGCAAGAATGTATCCAAGGAGGCTTTGAATGATTTGCGCAGCTGTTCATGGCGGGCGTCGTAGTCCTGCCCCAGGACCTGGCGGGCAAAGCGTTCGAATTTCCAGGGGTTGTAGTAGGTCGAGGCCAGGCTGGCGACCAATGCTTGTCCGAAACTGCCACCGCGTAATGTAGGAACGCTGGAAGGCAGGACGTGCTGGGCCGAGCCCCCGTCGATCCGTATCGCCTGGCCCTTGAAGCGCAGCTCACCGGTGTGACAGGCGGCGCAGGTGATATCCAGGAACTGGTCGGCGCTGCCCGGATTCTGGTGGCGGGTGAAACCTACGGGCAGATTGCCGGGATTGTCCGCCGAGGGTTTCTGCGCCGGGTCCACCAGAAAGCCGAATCGAGCCAGGTATTCAGGCGAAGCGAAGCGCTGTTGCGAGAACGGCAATTCGAGGGCGGTGAACCAGTCGTAGCGCAGGCCTTTGACTTGAGTGCCCTGAGGGGTGAAATAGTACGTCTGGCGTTCGGCGGCGCTCCATTGATCCAGATAATGCACCTGTTCCACCGGTGTATAGGTCGGCAGACGAGGATTGGCAACGTAATAGAGCACCACGGCCACGGCGATGACGAGCAGCGCAAGGAGCAACAAGAGAAGGCGAGATAGCAGGCGCACAGTAACGTCCTTGTTTTTTTTGATATGCCCTTATGCCTCAGTGCCGCGTGGCCGGCAAGTGGCCATTACCGATGGGGCTGCGGGGGAGTGGCAATTTGTCCCTGTACGTAATAGATGACAGATGCTTCATCCGCCCAGGATTAAAAAGCGTTTGGGACCGTGAACTTATCAGTGCTTTGCTGCTCACATGCCGGTAGCCATTGGTCGTGGCCGCCTGATAAGCTCGCGGCTTTACTCGATTGCCCTTTTGGCGCATGAACAAGGAAATAGCATGAAACAGCATCGGTTGGCGGCGGCGGTGGCCCTGGTTGGCCTGGTACTCGCGGGTTGTGACTCGCAGACCAGCGTAGAGCTGAAAACCCCGGCGCAGAAAGCTTCCTACGGCATTGGCCTGAACATGGGCAAAAGCCTGGCTCAGGAAGGTATGGATGACCTGGATTCCAAAGCAGTGGCCCAGGGCATCGAAGATGCCGTCGGCAAGAAAGAACAGAAGCTGAAAGACGAAGAACTGGTCGAAGCCTTTGCCGCACTGCAAAAGCGTGCCGAAGAGCGTATGGCCAAGATGAGCGAAGAGTCGGCAGCCGCCGGCAAAAAATTCCTCGAGGAAAACGGCAAGAAGGAAGGTGTTACCACCACCGCTTCCGGCCTGCAGTACGAAGTGGTCAAGAAAGCCGACGGCCCTCAGCCTAAGCCGACTGATGTCGTGACTGTTCACTACACCGGTAAGTTGACTGACGGTAAGGTGTTCGACAGCTCCGTGGAGCGTGGCAGCCCGATTGACCTGCCGGTCAGCGGTGTGATCCCGGGTTGGGTCGAAGGCCTGCAACTGATGCATGTCGGCGAGAAGTACAAACTGTACATCCCGAGCGAACTGGCCTACGGCGCCCAAAGCCCGAGCCCGGCCATCCCCGCCAATTCGGTTCTGGTGTTTGACCTGGAACTGCTGGGGATCAAGGATCCGGCAAAAGAAGACGCAGCCAAGTAACCGCGGCTGCTATAACGACAACGCCTCGCTTATGCGGGGCGTTGTCGTATCCGGGCGTTGGTAAACGGCAAAAAACCGAACGCTCGGCGCGGGTTATAGTCATAGGCAATACAGACGCTGTGCTAGACCCAGTCGGGCCGTCAAGTCAATGAAATATTGGGTTTTTTTATGTGAGTAAAAAACGCCCGATCTGACTGGGGGCCTTATTTGACGGGGGCTTCAGCGCGTAAATGCAGCTCTGTTCACAAGGTTATCCACAATTTGTGTGGATAACATTTCAGTGGGAGAAAACATGAAGGCTCCGTGGAATTTTGCGCGTTTTCTGCCGCTGGCAGGACGACTGCTGGCCCGCGGTCGATTGCCGACGTTGTTGTTTGCCGTCGCCAGCAAAGGCGCCCGAGAGGGCGGTCGGTTAGGCAAGCTCAAGGAGGATCTGCGTTTGCTGCAGGCCCTGTGCCTGGCCTACTGGCGTGGCGAATATCGGGCCGTCAGCGCCAAGTCGCTGCTGTCGATCGTGGCCGGGCTGATGTACTTCCTCAGCCCCCTGGACGCGATTCCGGATTTCCTGCCCATGTTCGGCATGTTTGACGATATCGCCGTACTGGCGTGGATCATGAAGACCCTCGACAGTGAACTCGAAGCCTTCCGCGCCTGGCGCTATCGGCAATCCCCCGAAAAGCTCGCTCAAGTCGAGCGGCTTCCCGACACCCCGGAACAGCTCCAGCTCCAAGGGCAGAAAAAGCACTGATCCGGTTCTGTTTGCCTTATGAGATTGATCGCCCCGCGACCTTAGCCGCTATTAGGATTACACTTCCAAGGAAAAAGCTGACTCGCTAAGTGTTGTTGTCCTACGGGGTAGACATGGATATTCAAATAATCACACGCGACGGAGAGCCCGAATACGCGGTTTTACCGTGGGATCAGTACCAGTCGCTATTGAAGGCAGCCGGCATCAATCAAGCTCCGCCGCAGGAAGCCACAGTCCGTCACGCGGCGGCACCCGGCCAGGTTCTTCCTGGTCTGGATCAACTACGCAGTTTGCGCGAAGGGAAGGGCATCGCCATTGAGGCGTTGGCCCGCACAGTAGGTATAAGCCCGTCTTATCTGGCCATGATCGAAAGTGGCGAGCGTCAGCCCGATGCCGCGATTCGGCGCAGTTTGGCCTGGGAGTTGACGGTGCCGGGTTGGAGGGATCAATCGTGAGTGTTCGTATCAGTCGGCAGCATTGGGATGGGTTGTTGGGTGAACTGGATCAGGCGCGCCGCCAGCGCCATTTGTTGACGTACCGGGCCTTGCTGGAGCGTTTGCAGCTTCCCAGCCCGGCCATGCAGACCTTGACTGCGGCCCTTGAACACTTGGCAGCACTGGATGCCCGGGCTGAACAGCCGCTGCGAAGTTCGTTGGTCATCAGCCAGGGGGCAAGCCGGTTGCCGCGTACCGGCTTCTTCGAGTGCGTTGAGCGTCTTGGGCGCTTTTCCGGGCCTTCCGATGGTGTCGCGGCCGCTTCCTGGCACGCCTCGGAAGTGGTCCGGGTATTCGAATACGAGTACCCCGAATCAGCGGAGGCCTGAATGCTCTGGCGCATCAAGGCGCGGGCCGGTTACTGGCTGGCGCGTCGATTGTTTCATTGGTCCTGGTTTGTTCGACAGCCCCGTGGCTGGTCCTGGCTGGAAGGTCAATTTGCCCGCATGGCGAACCTGGGGGACGTCGGCGCGCAAAGTTTCTATGGGCATATCCTGACGTTCCGCGGCCAGGGCTTGGGTGCCCGGGAAGAAGGTGTTCGCCTGTTGCGCCTGGCGGCGCTGGCCGGTGATGGCAAGGCTGCCTATCAAGTCGGTGTGATCAGCCTGGCCGGTTCCGCCAGCAAGGCGCCGGATCCGATAGAAGCGGCGCGCTGGTGGGGTTTGGCGGCAAAAGCCGGCCATCCGTTGGCGGAGGTCAAGCTCAAGGCGCTCGAAGGCTACGACCAGTAGTTTTATCCACAGGCATTTTTGAACCCTTCTTTCCTTTCGGCGGTTCGTTTGTCGAGTGGGGCTATTTAGCGAATCGCCCTACATTCACCGCCTCCTTACCTGACTTATTTCCCCAGGCATCCCCGGCAAAGTCTCGCGCTCCCTGAGTGCTGCGAGACGTCTGCCCATGTTCGATCGTTTTTCCCTGCCGGCCCCTGATCGAGCCGTGTCCTGATGGATCAGGTGCACCGTATCGAGCAGGAACTCGACAGCTTCAAAGACACCCTGACGCTCTACCGCGAGCAGCTCGACCGCTGGTACAGCCAGACGGCGGACCGCGCCAGCCATGCGGCCGACCTGCCTTCGCTGATGGGCATGGAGCGGCTGATTCGTTTCGGTGACAGCAGCTCCGCTGTCAGCATCGGCGACGATGATTTCCTCTCCACCGTTGTCCAGTGCCCCTCGGCCGGGCCGGTGACCATCGAGAGCAAACTGGAGTCGGTGTACGACATTCCGCTGGGCGGCATCGTGGTGGATGTGGTGGCCGTGGACAGCGGCGAGGTCACGCCCGTCACCCTGAATGCCGAGGGCCTGGGGACTTTCCAGGGGACGGCGGGTAAGTCCTATCGGGTTCACGTCCAGGACAAAGTATCCCCCCAGACAATCGCCGACCTGTTTTCTTCCTACGACGGCCTGAACAACGATCTGACGCAGTGGCTGCGCGGGCAGTGGCAGGGCTTCAAGCCGCAGTGGGCGCAGCAATCATTGGCGACTTCGGCGGCCGCGGTGGGCAATGGTTTGCTCGCAGGCAGTTGGGCGGCGATTGAGGGGGTGTGGGACAGCATCAGTCTGCTGTCGGACATCCTCAAGAACCCTGGCAAGTTTGTAGACCGGCTGGGCGAAAGTGCGGATCAGCTAAGCGCCATGGCGGAAAAAACGCCGTTGCTCATGGCCAGGCTGCAATTGCTGGCCAGCGACGAAGCGGCGTTGTGCCTGCTGGTGCGCACCGCCAGCCTCTGGCTGGAGATGCTGCCGCCCAGTGAGGTTGCCGGTGAAACCGCTGAAGCGCTCGCTACGGCGGTGGTGCAACTGGTGATCGACTTGCTGATCGGCGTCGTCCTGACCTTCGCCGGGGCGGGGACCGGTGTTGCTTACTTGGCCATGCGTCTAGGCCAGTTTGGCGGGCGTCTGCTGAGCGCCGCGCAGCGATTCATCAACGCGATCTTCGCGGTGGTCAACGGTTTCATGACCTATGTGGACCGCTACAAAACCGTGGCGGCGCGGGGGATCGCGGCTGGAGTGAAGAAGGGCCGGATGCAACTGCGCTGGGACGCGCAGCGCAATACCACGCTGAAAAAGGACGAATCCTACGACGACGCCCCCAACCAATCGAAAAACCCCAACGGTGACAGCGCCGACACCGCGGCCCTGACCCAGACCAGCGGCTGCCCGGTGTCGATGGTCACCGGCGAAGAACTGCTGACCCTGGACGACGGCACCCTCGATGGCCGGCTGCCGTTTGTCTTCACCCGCTTGTACCGCACCAGCGCGGTGGACCTGGACATCGGCCTGGGTCGCGGCTGGAGTCATGCTCTGGCGCATCGCCTGTTGCTTGAGGGCGAGCAGGTCATCTGGATCGACCAGGAAAACCGCCGTACGACGTTTCCGCTGCCCAGCGAGCAACGCCCGACGATCCACAACAGCCTGGCCCGCGCGGCGATTTACCTCGGAGTGGAACCGGACGAACTGATCATCGCCCAGCCGGGCGAAGACGCGCCTTTCCTACACTTTCGAGACGGCCATCTGACCGCCCTCAGCGACCGCTACGCCAACCGCCTGACGATCAAGCGCAACATCCATGGCGACATCAGCCGCCTGGACAACGGCGCCGGGCGCGCCCTGCGCTTGCGTTATGAGCAACGTCACCTGGTTGCCATCGACTACCAGAGCTTTCACCCGGCCCTGACCCTGGACGACGCCTGGCGCACCGAACAGACCCTGGTGGCTTACCGCTACGACGCCCGCTGGCGACTGATCGAGGCGACCAACGCCGCCGGTGAAAGCGAACGCTACGACTACGACGACCAGCACGTCATCCTGCAACGGCAACTGGCCGGCGGTGCGAGTTTCTTCTGGGAGTGGCAAGGGGCAGGCCGCGCAGCCCGCTGCGTGCGGCACTGGGCCTCGTTTGCGCAGATGGACAGCCGCTACACCTGGGGCGAGGACGGGCAGGTCACGGTCCAGCAYCTKGATGGCAGCCAGGAGGTGTACGTCCACGACGAGCGGGCACGGCTGGTGCGCAAGGTCGAGCCCGATGGCGGCGAGCACCTCAAGGCCTATGACCCCCAGGGCCGGCTGATCGCCGAACAGGACCCGCTGGGCGCCGTCACCGAATACCGCTACGACGAAGCCGGACGGCTGGTGGCGCTGATTCCGCCGGACGARGAASCRACGTCCTACGAATACCGCCACGGTTTCCTGCRYGCCCGYTCRCGCGGCAAGGCCGTGTGGCAATACCGGCGCAACGCCCAGGGCGATGTGATCGAGGCCATCGATCCGCACGGCCAGAGCACCGGCTATGACTACGATGCCCAGGGGCAGTTGCTGGCGATCCGTTACCCCGACGGTAGCGAGCATCGGTTTACCCGCAATCAACTGGGCCAACTGACCGAAGAAACCCTGCCTGA